>DASYBV010000031.1:0-335223 GCA_036500545.1 Puia sp.
ATTGTTTTCCGTGAGGTTCAATTGGCAGGTCCGCAGCCGGATATTGCTTTTTACAAAATCAAGTAATTCCCGGACCCTCCCGACCGAGGTAAAGGGACCCAGGTATTCCGATCCGTCATTGATCTTGCGCCGGGTAAGGAATACGCGGGGGAAGGGCTCGTTCTTGATGACGATATAGGGATAGGTCTTATCGTCTTTCAGGTTGATGTTGAACCGGGGCTGGAACTGCTTGATCAGTGAGTTCTCCAGCAGAAAGGCGTCCTGTTCCGAATTTACGATGGTGAATTCGATGCGCCGGATCCGCTGTACCAGTTCATGGGTCTTATAGGTCGTAAAGGTCTTGCTGAAATAAGAGCTGACCCGTTTACGCAGGTTCTTGGCCTTCCCGACATAGACCAACTCCTCCTTTTCGTCGTAATATTTGTAGATGCCCGGATCCACCGGGATCGTAGCGGCAATATGACTGAATTGTTCGGATGTCATGTGTTTTTATTCTGTCTCCTTCCCGGTATTGCATCCGGAAGTTTTATTGTTCTTCGTCATCGTTCCAGACGACCTGTACCTGTTTCTCCACCGATGGTTTGCCGGAAACGTTGGTTTCCGTAAGGATCTGAAAGCTCCGGCCGGCCCTCCAGTACATTTTTTGAACGACCACCGTATCGCCTGTCCGGAAGTGCTTTTGCAGATAAACGCTTTTTACCCGGCTGGACCCATTGTTGGGAACGGTAATGACATCTACCCGTTGCAAGGGCAGCGTCTTGTCGGTGGTCGAATAGGTAAAGGTCGCCGTCTGGCTCGACTTGTCGATAAAAGAGGTTTCCTGGTAATTCTTTTGAAAGCTTCCATTCCTGAACTCCGGGAGCAGAAACGCTTTGGCAATCATATTGAATTCAGCCGGCTGTATATACCCGGAGTCTTTGTGGTCATCCTGGATCGTATACTTTTTGACGGCCAGCGGCGTGGAGTCGACATAAAGGATCTCCGTCTCGAGATAATCGGCGACGGGGAAGAAGACATTTGCTGTCGAATCCTTTGCGGCAAGGGAGTCGGTCGGGGTATCGGTGGTAGATTGGGGGTGGTTTTTACAGGCGCTGGCTAATAACAGGCTGCCTGCCAGGAAAAAGACAACAAGATGTTTCATCCCGCAAAAATACATCGAAATACTTATGGAATGACCTTGGTGATCCCGATCTTGATGCCATACCCTTTCAGGTTCTCGTGGATCGGATAGGAGCTGTTATAGGTGGAAAGGAGCTGGTAGCGGAACTCGGGTCCGACCTGCCAGCGGATGCCGCTGCTGGTCTTATAGGTCAGGAAGGCTTCTACGCCGCCGTTGACATTCCATCTCCTGAAAAGAGAAGGCTCCTTGGTATAGTTCGTATAATCCGAGGTGAGCATGTAGGAGTTCGTATTGAGCAGATAGGTAGGCTGGATCGTCGCACCCACATTGAATTGCAGCCGTTCGTTGCCCAATACCCGCAGTTCGAAGCCGATGGGCGCGGACAGCTGGTAATAATCGTTGTTGAGCGTTTCCTGGGTCTTGCCTCCAAAGTTGCCGACGTTGGTAACGGAAGTAAGGGAATCCAGGTAATAGCCATAATAGGAATTCAGGGTGATGGTGGCCTGCTGCGGATTAGACGCATAGGCATTTATCTTATAGCGGCTGAAATTGAATTGCAGACCGCCCTTGATGGAAAGGTTGCGTGTTACCCGGTACAGAAGGCTTCCTCCCAGCTCAAATCCAAGGGCCGGCGAATGGTCCACATAATTCTTGGCGTCTCCCGGATGCATGATCGCCACGGGGCCGTTCTGCAGGGTGATCTTGGGGGGAGAGAAATCGCCGCCGGACAGGGTCCGGTAATTGACGGTGGGGGATAAGGAAAGCTGCAGATAGGTCCTGGGACCCTTCGCCGGCGAGGTGAGGGTATAGACTGCATAATCCTGCAACCAGTTGACCCGTTGTCTGTCGACGGCTTCGGCGATCATTGTGGCGGAGGTCGGGGCGGTCTCCCCTTCCTGACCCGATATGCCTCCTTTCCGGATCGGCTCCTGTCCGGGTTTTACCATCGCCAGACCGTTGTGGCTGACCCGGTTGCCCCGGCTATCTGCGGCGCTGCGCGCACCCAGGTTTTCCAGCATGCTGCGGACAGCGACATTATTATCCGTTATATCCGAACTCTTTTCCGTGGTGGTCGTCGTTGTCGTGCCCGTTGTTGTTCCGGCTGTTCCTATGATCGCGGTTGCGCCTGTTACGGTTCCCGCTGCGGCTACCGCTCCTGTTGCGTCCGCTAATGATGATGCCGGTATTCCCTGGCGGGCCGCGATACCGGGCAGGGCCGGGGCTTCCGCCGGTAAATTGCCGCCGATGTTCAGGATCTCGGAAAGCTCCGGCAGGCTGGATTCCGGGCGGGTGATAGCGACGGTAATTCCTTTATAAGGCTGTTCGCCGGAAGAAGAATTGCCGGCAGGAGTCTCCCTGGCATCGCCGTTTCGGCTAACCGTCTCCGAAGAAGGAGCGGTGGACCGAAGGACGGAGAAGGGGGGTCGGACGATATTTTCATAAACGGTCTTCGAAGGGCTGTTCTCCGAAGGCCCCGTTGCCGCGATCGGCATCTTGACGAGAAGGCCACTGTGCGCCGATGGTGCGAGCAACTCTTTACCGGCAAGGAACAGGATGCCTGTCACCAGGAGGGACATGGAACCTATAAACCATTTTCTCTTCGTATGCAATGAACTGTGGACACCCTTCCATACTTTCTCCGAAGGGTACATTTTATATTGTTCGGTCTTTTCCCGGATCAGTTGCTCAAATTCATCACTATAGAAGTTGCTCTCCTTCATTTTGTCAATCAGTTTTAGGGTATTTCATAGATTTGGATCCAGCGTAACGATGACTCTCACTTTTATCATTCCGGATCGTAACCCGGATAGCAGTAAATTTTATTTTGCGTCCCTTTTTCTATCACCGGACCGCGACCAGCAATTCGCCTTTCTCCCGCGGTTTCAGGATGATCTTCTTTTTGACAAGGATATCCTCCAGCATTTGTTTGGCCCTCGTATACTGCGAGCGGCTTGTGCTCTCCTCGATATCCAGCATTTCGGCGATCTCCCGGTGTGAATACCCTTCGATCGCGTACAGGTTCAGTACCGTTCGGTAGCCGATGGGCAGGATCCGGATACATTCCACTACCTGTTTGGCCTGTACGATGGACGGAACGCTTTCCTCTCTAACCTGGACGCCGTGCGCATGAACGATATCCAGGCTTTCATTGAACCGCTTGTTCTTTTTCAGATTGTTGATACAGGTATGTACGATGATCCTCCTGATCCAACCCTCGAATGCACCCTTATTCTGAAAGGTATGCATCTGTGAAAATACTTTTATGAACCCTTCCTGCAACATGTCTTCCGCGTCTTCCCGGTTATGGGCGAAACGGTAACAGACGGCAAGCATTTTAGGACTATACCTGTTGTATAGTTCCCGCTGGGCAGCCGCCTCATTTTTTAAACAGCCTTGTAAAATGGCTTCTTCGGTCATAATAAGAACCGCGTTGGTTGCCCTGTAATTTAGACAATTTATATGACGTAAAGCTGCATTACTAATAAAAAACAGAGCCGTCCGAAGGAAAAAAACGGGCGGCGCTGTTTTCGTTATAGGCCGCAACCATCGTGGGTTACAGCGGATAAGTGCTTGTCTTTAGATCAATATCGTTCCCGTCATTTCGGGGGGGATGTCTAACCCCATCATTGTCAGTATTGTAGGAGCCAGATCGCCCAGCTTGCCGCCGGTCCGGATGCCCCCCTTCCATGTCTTATCGATGATAAAGAAGGGGACAGGATTCATCGAATGGGCGGTATTCGGGCTGCCGTCCTGGTTGATCATAAAGTCGGCATTCCCGTGGTCGGCCGTCAAAAAAACGGTATATCCATTCTCCAACGCCGCCCCCACCACTCTTTCCACGCAGCGGTCCACCGTTTCCGCCGCCTTGATGACGGCTTCCCAGACCCCCGTATGGCCTACCATATCGGTATTGGCAAAGTTCAGGCAGATAAAATCGGCCGTTTTGTTTTGGATCTCCGGGACGATGGCGTCCGCCAGCTCTACGGCGCTCATCTCCGGCTGGAGATCATAGGTGGCTACCTTGGGGGAGGGACGCATGATGCGTTGCTCTCCTTCAAAGGGAGTCTCCCGGCCGCCGCTGAAGAAAAAGCTCACATGAGGGTATTTTTCCGTCTCCGCGATCCGGATCTGTTTGAGTCCTTTCGCGGCAATGATCTCTCCCAGCGTGTTTTTCAGATCGTCATTCTCAAAGATCACATTGACGTCTTTGAAGCGCTGGTCGTATTGGGTCATGGTCGTATAGTGCAGGGATAGCTTTTTCATGTCCTGCCCGTCCCCACCGGCATTGGAGATATCGGTCTGGGTCAGCGCTTCGGTGATCTCCCGGCAACGGTCCGTCCGGAAATTGAAGCAAAGGGCATAGTCCCCGTTCCGGATCGTCGCCAGCGGCTGCTGGTCGGATCCGATAATAACGGTCGGCAGGATAAATTCGTCGGTGACCCCTGACGTATAGGAGCGTTCGACAGCCGCCAGGCCATCCGTCGCCTTTTCGCCGGTTCCCTTCACCAGGGCGTCATAGGTCTTTTTGACCCGTTCCCAACGTTTGTCCCTGTCCATCGCATAATACCGGCCGCTGACGGTGGCGATCCGGCCGGTCGTTTTATTCAGATGTTCCTGCAATTCCCGGATAAAGCCGAGCCCGCTCTTCGGGTCCGTATCCCGTCCGTCGGTAAAAGCATGGATAAATACCTCTTTTAGTCCTTCCTGCTGACAGATACTGGTGATGGCCTTTAGATGGTTGATATGGGAATGCACGCCCCCGTCGCTGACCAGCCCGAGCAGGTGCAAGGGTCTTCCCGTTTCCTTTGCCCCCCGGATAGCGGCCAGCAACACGGGGTTCTTTGCAAAAGAGCCGTCCCGGATCGCTACGTTGATCCGTTGCAGCTCCTGGTTGACGATCCGGCCGGCACCCAGGTTCAGGTGGCCCACTTCGGAATTGCCCATCTGGCCTTCCGGCAGACCGACGGCTTCACCATAGGTCACCAGGGTCGTATTCGGATACTGCTGATATAAAGAACTGACAAAGGGTACCCGGGCATGCCGGATCGCATCGGAAGACGTCTGCTGACCGATCCCCCAGCCATCCATGATGACGAGGATGACTTTCTTTTTGTTTGACATAAGAGACAGCTTTTACAATTTTAGTTTTCGAAGGTACATTTTTAGCGTCGTCCCTGACCTCTTTGTGGTATTTTTCACGTCCGGATAAAGTTTGGCATATTTTTGGAACTAAGCGAGCCGACTAATATTCTATTATATGAAAAGCATACTTGGATTAGCGATTCTTACGTTCTCGCTCGTCCTCGTTTCCTTCCGCCCTCTGTTCACGCTTGACGAAGTCACCGTCGCCATGCGCTCGGGCAACGCCGGGGAACTCTCGAGATACCTCGACAACCGGGTAGATATCTCTCTCCCGGAGAAAACCGATTCCTACAGCAAGATACAGGCGGAGATGATCATCCGGGATTTCTTCAGCACGAATGTCGTTCAGAATTTCCTGGTGAAACATAAGGGAGGCAATGGCGGGGCTGAATTTTGTGTGGGAGTGCTGCAGACGCGCAATGGCGACTATCGCACCACCTTATTTATGAAACAGAAGGGAGACCGGCAATTATTACAGGAACTCCGGTTCCAGGCAGTTCAATAAGAAGATTCCTATTAGCTGATTTATATGCCCGATCCGGAGCTTGCTCCGGTTCGGGCTCTTTTTTGCCGGGGACGGGAACCTGTGGTTCGCTTTGTCTATCTTTGTCCCATGTCACATTTTGACGACCAACTGGAATCCCTCGTTCGTAATGCCCTGCAGGAAGACGTCGGCGACGGCGATCACACCACCTTATCCTGTATTCCTCCCGAAGCCCGGGGGACGGCTATTCTCCATATCAAACAGGATGGCATCCTCGCGGGAATGGAGATCGCGGAGAAGATCCTGAAGATCAAAGAACCCTCCGCACGGTTCACCCCCTACCTGCGCGACGGCGATCATATGCGGGACGGACAGGAAGCCTTCCTGGCAGAGGCGACCGTTCATACCCTTCTGCAATGCGAACGGCTTATCCTGAACTGCATGCAGCGCATGAGCGGCATCGCCACGCTCACCCGTCAGTATGTCGACCGGGTGCAGAAATATAAGACCCGTATCCTGGACACCCGCAAGACCACGCCCAATTTTCGTCTTCTTGAAAAAGAAGCCGTCCGGATAGGAGGTGGCCTCAATCACCGCGTTGGTCTTTATGATATGATCCTGCTAAAGGACAACCATATCGATTATGCCGGCAGCATCGAGATCGCCATTGAAAAGGCCAGCGTCTACCGGCAGGCATATAAACCTCATTTAAAGATAGAAGTAGAGACCCGGAATATAGAAGAAGTCAAAAGAGTACTGGCCATCGGTAAGATCGACAGGATCATGCTGGACAACTTCACCCCGCGACAGATCGCCGAAGCCTTGTCGCTGATCCGGGAACGTTTCGAGACGGAGGCCAGCGGCGGCATCAACCTAAGCAATATCGAGGACTATGCGCGTACAGGAGTGGATTATGTCAGCATCGGCGCCCTGATCCACCAGGCCAGGAGCCTGGACCTGAGCTTTAAGGCAGTGATCAACGGAAACAAAAAGTAACGACCGGAATAAAAAAGCACGACCATGAATAAGAAAAAAGGCCCTGCCCACAGCGGGATCGTCTATTCCACCAACCCGGATTTCAAGATGGAAGAAGAGGAATCGACCCCCCTGGAAACCCCGACGCCCAAACAGCAGAAACTGAAAGTACGGCTTGACACCCGTCAACGCGCGGGAAAGGCCGTGACATTGGTTGAAGGCTTTATCGGGAAGGAGTCAGCGCTGGAAGAGCTGGGCAAAAAATTAAAGACCCATTGCGGCACCGGCGGCTCGGTAAAAGAGGGCGGCATCATCATCCAGGGCGATCAGCGGGATAAGGTCGTGCAATGGCTGCAGAACAACGGATTTACCTCCTCCAAACGAATCTGATCGGCCCTTTCGGCGTCCTGAACCTCCTACAGATCCCCAATCACCGATTGATCTATTTCTTGATGACCTGCTGTACTTCCCGGAAAGAATCGCCCTGTACCCGGATAAAATAAGTGCCGGCGGCTACTCCTGCCAGGTTAATGGTTTGATCCCAGGTTATCGTTCCTTTTTGATAGGCCCATTTCTTTAGGGTCCTGCCCTGCAGATCCACTACACTGACCTCGATGGCGCCCAGCTCCGGATGTACCAGTTCAAGGAAAACATTCCCGGAGGTAGGATTCGGACTCAGATGCAATCCGGCAGTGCCCGTAGCCGAAAGACTTACTTTCAGGATATCGTAATAGGTTACTTTGCCGTCGAGATCGGTTTGTGTCAGCCGGTAAAAATCATTGCCGGACAGGGGACTCCTGTCGGTATATGTATAGGAATGACCACTGCCGGAGGGATCGAAAGGCGGTATGGTATCGATATCCGAAAATTGCTTTCCGTCCGCGGAACGCTGCAGGATAAAATATTTATTGTTTTGCTCGAAGGTCGTCGTCCAGTCGACCACTACTTCCTGTTCGCCCGCGACGGGAGTGGCGGTGTAATCGATCAGCGTTACCGGCAACGGGGTGCCCACGGCTGTTATGTTCCGGCTATATTGCAACATCCATTGATAGACATTCAGCCCGTTGTGCATCGGGATGGTAGGGTCATAGGTTTTTGTCCAGGCGTCATGTTGCGGGGAGGAGACCTGGAAGATCGTATCCAGCGCCAGGATAGTGGGCGGTGGTTTCGAACTGTTGATCGCAGCGACGCTGATGGTCGTATTGGTAGGACTTACTTCGTTATCCTGTGAATTATGGGTGGCAAAGACCGGCAGGTTTGACGAGGCAATGATCTGCGCAGCTCCCTGGCCAAGGGTGTAAGCGCCGGATACGACCAGGATCGCGGCCAGGCGGTTGGCATAGGAGGGCTGGGCGGAGGCATAGGCCCAGGTAACCCCGCCGCCCATGCTCAGACCGGTGAGATAGACCCGGTTTTGGTCTACATTATAATGTGCGTTGGCATAGTCCAGGATATTATCGACATCCGTCGACACCGGCCAGTCATTGAATTGAGGAATGAGGACGATAAAGGAAGAAGTCTGCCCGTTCACCGTAAAAGATGATGGGAAGGTATGGTTCGCGATCAACCGCGCGGTCCCATTGTCCAATACGGCAGGAAGTTGCGAAACGCCATTGCCGATTTCCCCGGTCCCATGCAGGAATAAGATCAACGGATATTTCGTGGAGGAAGCGGGATTATATCCTGCCGGCAAATACTCATAAAACCCGTTGCTGGATGGGCAGGTCGTTATATAACGGGGAGTAAGGGTTTGTGCAACGCCTTGTTGCGCAATCAATAATGACATCACTACACAGAACGGGGAAGCCCGTAAGAATTTGTACAATTCCTTCATAAACAGCATTAATTAATCGATTACAAGGTGATTCCTACAACAAACAACTTTCTACGGGAGTAAGAATAGGGAGCAAGCAAAGATCAGTGAGGTGGGTACGGGACTTTTGCTTAGGATGGGTAAACTTTGGAGTCTATCTCTCGCCAAATTCATGCCAATAACTGCCGCGCCGCGGAATTTTTTTGAAGATCCCGGCGATATCTGTAGTAACATTTATTGATTATTGTCCCTGTGCGAGCGAGTAGGCTTTTTTGCCTCCCCACAGATTCAGCAGCTCGGAGGAGCAGATCTTAAAATCCCCGCTCAGGCTCACATACAGCCCCAGTACGTCCTGTTGGTTCAGGGGAGAACCATCGATACTTTCAAAACGCACATTGTATTGATTCACAAGGTTGGTATATACCGATCCCGTCGGCCATACCTGTGTACCCCGGTTGCTGATGCTGATCAGGTTGAATTTCACGCCGGCATGCCGCTGGCATTTTTTGGCGATAAATTCCGGTTGCCCCGAGCTCTCGATAAAAAGATCCACCCCTACGATATATTCTTTCTGGGTCTCTTCGGTGACCATCATTTCATTGCGGCCGAGCTTGAAATTGGTCGGCGTCGGGGGCATATTCGGGAGGATGGGCTTGGCGCCGTGTTCCGGTAATTTTCCGAAATTGGCGATGATCGCCGCGGCGAATTCCGTCGTATTTTTTGCCGGGATGGACTTGTCCCCGAAATCGCCGGTATGGATGCCCTGCTCGAGGGTGTATAAAAGGGCGTTCTCGATAACGGCAGCGTTTTGCATCATGCCCAGGTGACGTAACATGGCGATGCCACTGAGTAACAACGCCGTAGGATTGGCAATATTCTTCCCGGCGATATCCGGGGCCGTCCCGTGCACGGCTTCGAAAATGGCAATATGGTCCCCGATATTTGCGGAAGGCGCGAAACCAAGCCCCCCGACAAGACCGGCGCAGAGATCGGAAATAATATCTCCCTGCAGGTTGGTGAGCACGACCACATCGAACTCCTGGGGGCGCACGACCAGCTTCATTGCCAGGTCATCCACGATGACATCGTCCGCCTTCAGCCCGGGGTATTCCTTTGCCACCTCCTGGAAACATTCAAGGAAAAGCCCATCCGTCAGTTTCATGATATTTGCCTTATGCCCGCAGGTTATCCGCCGGGCGCCATTCTTCTTGGCCATCTCAAAGGCATATTTGATCACCTGCAGACTGCCCGGCCGGGTAATAAAACGACGGCTCAGGGCTACGTCATGCGTCAGCATATGCTCGATCCCTCCATAGGTATCCTCGATATTCTCCCGTACGATCGTAAGATCGATGGGAATGCCCGCCCTGGAAAAAACGGTATCTACACCATGCAAGGTCTGAAATACCCGTTTGTTCGCATAAGTGTTCCAGGTCTTGCGGGCCGTGACATTCACGCTTTTTACTCCCTTTCCCTTGGGCGTCTCCATCGGTCCCTTGAAGAGGATCCCCAGCTCTTCGATCGTGTGTTTGGCCTCCGGTGTCATGCCATTTGAAAACCCCTTGTCAAACACCCATTTACCCATATCCACGAATTCAAATTCCAGGGGAACCTTGCCCGCCTGGAAGATTTGCAGTACCGCATCCATGATTTCCGGGCCTATTCCATCTCCTTTGGCAACAGCGATCTTCATATATTAAATTTTTATATCTGATTGGATTGATTCCTATTTGCGCGTAGGTCAAATTTTTTCCGCGGCCCGAGGCGCAACCAAGCGGACCAGAGGCGCAAAATTAGGTCCTATTTGTCTCCCTATTTTGATTAATTTTAGAAAAATTTGATTAGATGGCAAACAAGATCTCAGAAGGGGTGGAGGTGAGCGTGGAGACCTTTTATCAGCCGGATTACTCCAACCCAATTTCGGGAGAGTACATGTTTGCCTATCGGATCACTATCGAAAATCACAATAATTTTTCCGTCAAATTACATCGCCGTCACTGGCATATCTTCGACAGCAACGGCAGCTCCCGGGAGGTGGAAGGAGAGGGCGTCGTCGGCGTTCAGCCAATCCTTCATCCGGGAGAACGATACCAATATGTAAGCGGTTGCAATCTTCGCACCGAGATGGGCAAGATGTATGGCTCCTACACGATGGAGAATCTCAATAACAAACAGACCTTCGAGGTAAACATACCTGTCTTTGAAATGATCGTTCCCTTCAAAATGAATTAAGTAAGTGTCATTACCTGCCGGCGGCTCCCCTGCCGGAGGCTCCCTTGCCCCGGAGGCTCAGATCCCTCCATCAGTCCCTCGTTCGGTTGCCAGCGTTACATCTGTCTTATCCCTGGAGACGCCGATCCGGTATAATGTATAGCCCATCGCGGCAAAGAAGGCGACGCCCAGCAGATAATAACCCGTCTCACCCAATCCGCTGGTCAATGCCTTGTCGAGGCTGAGCCCATCCATAAAATGTTTTACCTTCTCCGGTATATTCAGGAAGGCGAACAGGACGCCCATCAGCGACCCGCCGGCTACCAGGCCGGTGGCAAAGAGATTCCCTTTTTCGAGATCCTCTTCTCCTTCCTTTGCAATATCCCCTCTATTCTTTTTTCTCCAGTTGACGACCCCCTTGATGGCGCCGCCGATAAATATAGGCAGGGTAGTGGACAAAGGCAGGTATACGCCGATGGCAAAGCTAAGCGCCCGCACTCCGCAGAGCTCTACGACGAAAGCGAGGAAAGCGCCCGCCAGCACAAAATTCCAGTCCAGGTTCTTGGAAAGGATCCCCTTTATCAGGGTAGCCATCAGCGTGGCCTGCGGCGCATTGTATTTACTGCCGATCGCGTGATGGATGCCGTTGGCCGCCATTTCCGCGCTGGGGGTATCCAGGGTCTTTACCGTAAAACCGATGGCGATGGCGGAGACGATCACGCCGATGAACAGGGCCAGCTGCTGGTACCGGGGTGTGGCCCCTACCAGGTAGCCGGTCTTCAGGTCCTGTGAGGTGGCGCCGGCATTTGCAGCGGCAATACAGACCATTCCACCCACCACCAGCGCCATGGGTTCATAGACCTTCCCTCCCCAGCCCACGGCCAGGAAGATCAGGCAGGTGCTCATGACCGTGGCAATGGTCATACCGGAGATCGGGTTATTGGAATTGCCGATCAGTCCTACGATCCGGGAAGAGACGGTGACGAAAAAGGCGCCGAAGATCACGATCAGCACCCCGATCAGCAGCCGCTGGAAAAAGGAATCGCCCGGGATAAAATTCAACAGCCCGATCAGGACTATCAGCCCGAGGCTGCCAAACAACACCACTTTTATGTTGAGGTCACGCTCTGTCCGCAGACGGGCGGGACCTCCCTTTTCTTTTACCGACCCGATGCTTTCCTTAAAAGAGGAAATGATCGTGGGGATCGTTTTTAATAAGGTCATAAACCCGCCCATCGCAACGGCTCCCGCACCGATCTCGCGGATATAAGAGCGATAGATGGCCGATGCCGGGTCGGCAAAGGTCCGGGTCAATGGGTCCCATCCGCCATAACCGCCTTTCATATGGATGTCGGCCAGATAGCCCAGCTTCACCTGCTGGATCGCAATCTGAACGGGATCGACCAGTGAGGCCAGTAACGGTTGCAATACCAGCCAGCTCAATACGCTGCCCGCCACCAGCACCCCGGCGATCTTTGGCCCGATGATATAGCCTACTCCCATATACTCGGGCGTGATATCGGCAGAGATCTGGGCCCCCGGAAATACTTTGGAGAGTCCCTTGGATCTTATCGTATCGAATAAAGGTGTGTCGGCGATAAGCTTGAACATCTTCTGCAGCAGGGCATAGACAAAAGCCAGTCCCAGTCCCCGGAAAGCGGTCTTTGCAAATTCTCCCCCCTTCTCCCCTGCCTTCAGGACAGAGGCGCAGGCCGTACCCTCGGGATAAGGCAGGGTCTCATGTTCCTTTACGATCAGCGACCGGCGCAGGGGGATCATCATCAGCGTACCCAGCATCCCGCCAAAGATGGCCAGGATGAAGATGACCATATAATCGAAATAGTTGGCAGAATCGGCCGTCGACAGGAAGAGAAACCCCGGCAGCGTAAAGACCACACCCGCCGCGATGCTTTCGCTGGCGCTGCCTGTCGTCTGGATGATATTATTTTCGAGGATGGTCGTCTTAAACAACTTCCTGCCCAGGGTGATAGCCAGAACGGCGATGGGGATAGAGGCCGATACGGTCAGCCCTGCCTTTAATGCCAGGTACACCGTGGAGGCGCCAAAGAGGATCCCGAAGATACTGCCCATAAGAAGGGCCTTGAAGGTAAATTCCTTCATGTCCGTTTCTGCGCTGACAAAGGGCTGGAAAGTCTTTTCACTCATATGGTGCTCGTTTATGGTTTTGGTTAGGATCACGCGTGCTGATCCGATCGGCCGGCCGGTAGTCTGCGGGCCCTGGTCTTATGCCTCCCCGGTCTTTTCGCGCATGATCCGGTTTAGTGATCCGATCCGGCTATAGATGAGGACGCCTCCGATCACGGCAGCTACGAACCAGATGATAAAATAGATCCGTTTGTCCGGGAACTTGTCCCAGGAGCTTGTCATCAGCCCCGCTACCTTGCTGCCCAGCGACATCGTCAGGAACCAGCCCCCCATCAGCAGGGCGGTGAGCCTTGCCGGCGCCAGCTTGGACACCAGTGACAGTCCGATCGGGCTGCAAAAGACCTCGGCGGCAGTGATAACGAAATAAGTGCCCCATAACCATCCCGGCGACACCTTATACTGGTAGATCGAAGCCACCGAAATAACCGCCAGCAGCATGACAAGGGAAGAGAAACCCGAAAGAAAGAGGGCGATGCCGAATTTCGAAGCCGTCGTAGGCTCCTTGCCTCTTTTTCGCAGCCAGCTGAACAGCCCTACCAGGAGCGGCGTCAGCGTCACGATAAAAAAGGGACCGATGCTTTCGAACAGCTCCGTATTCACCAGCTTGATACTCTGACCTGCCGGGGGCCATTTGTCTTTTGGGATGTTCAGGAAATAAGGGTCGGGTCCCATGGTGGTCGTGACCCTTCCGCTGTCGTCCAGGACCGGCGCCAGGTAAGCATCTACCCGGGTTATGGGTCTTGGCTCCGTATTCACTTTTTGCATCATCCCCAGCCAATCCGCTCCTTTTTCGACCATGGGAGAAGAGATCGTCCGGTCCGTATGCTGCTCCGCCCAAAGCGTATAGGCGGTGAAGTTCTGATAATAGATGGCCCAGAATATAACGGAAACGGCAAAGATAAAGAGCAGCGAACCGATCCCTTTCCTGTCTTGTCCTTTGGCCCTGGTCCATAGCGATATGAAAAAGGCAATAACGGGTACACAGCCGAAAATAAAGGCGTCGCTGGAGGCGCTCCCCATGATCGTCGTATGCAACAGCTTACCGGGGAGGGTATAGCCGATCAGGGCTGCGATCATGCCGGGGACAAAAACATACAGCAGGATCTGTCCAAGGGACATGTCCCCTTTCTCCGGTTCTCTGCGCACATCCCCTACCTTTACGTGCTTTACGTTCAATCCAAAATTGATCAGCCCGATGACCATTCCTACCCCTGCGGCGCCAAAAGCATAGCCCCAGCCATATTTATTACGTAAATAAGCCGCCGCGAAATTGCAGACCAGCGCACCTATGTTGATGCCCATATAGAAGATATTATAGGCATTGTCCTTTAAGGGCTTCAGATCGTCCCGGTTATAAATATTACCCAGAAGGGTGCTGATATTGGGCTTGAAGAACCCGTTGCCGCAAATGATCAGCCCCAGGGAGATATACATGGCCGTATCCCCCGGAAGGGTAAGCCCCAGGTAGCCCGCGGCCAGCAGACCGCCTCCGATAAAGATGGATTTGACATAGCCCAGGTAACGGTCGGCGATCATACCCCCGATAAAGAGGGGGAGCCAGATCAACGCAATAAAGGTCCCGGTGATATCCGCCGCCGATCTTGGCGACATTCCCTTTCCTTCCTTCAGGTACAGGAGCAGGATACCAGCGAGGAGATAATAGGCGAAACGCTCCCACATTTCCGTTAAAAAAAGTACATACAGGGCCCTTGGATGTCGGCCGGTTGCAATCGTCGGTTGGCTCATGCTTTTAAAAGAATTAGCACCTAAAATACAGATAAATCCCTGCCGCTTTGACTACCTTCATAAAATTCTTTTTTTACAATGTGCTTTCGAATTTCGAATTTCGGGACTTGTAATCCCGAAATTATTAATTTCGGACCTCGGTCCGCTTTATCTGAATACACATGAAGATTTTATTGTTAGGCTCCGGCGGTAGGGAACATGCGCTGGCTTGGAAACTCCTTCAAAGCAGCCATTGTTCGGAACTTTTTATTGCCCCGGGCAACGCGGGCACTGCACAATGCGGCACCAATGTGGATCTGGCGCCGGTGGATTTCGAGGGCATAAAAAAATTCTGCATCCGGGAAAAGATCGAAATGGTGGTCGTAGGACCGGAAGAGCCGCTGGTAAAGGGCATTGTTGATTTCTTTGCCGCCGACCCCGCTCTTCAGAAGATCCCGGTGATAGGCCCCTCCGCCAAAGGCGCCCTGCTCGAAGGCAGCAAGGCTTTCTCCAAGAAATTCATGCTGCGGCACGGGATCCCGACGGCCGCTTACCGGGAGTTCAATTCCGGCAATTTTGCAGAAGGGGTCGCCTGGTTACAGCAACACTCCCTTCCCATCGTCCTGAAAGCCGACGGGCTGGCCGCCGGCAAGGGGGTGGTAATCTGTATGAACCATATCGAGGCGGTAGCAGAGTTCGAGCTGATGCTCCAGGGCAACAAGTACGGGGAAGCCGGCAACAAAGTGGTCGTGGAGGAGTTCCTGGAAGGCATCGAGCTTTCCGTATTCGTGCTGACCGATGGGAAGCATTTTGTGGTCCTGCCCGAGGCAAAGGACTACAAACGGGTAGGGGAAGGCGACAAAGGACCCAATACCGGTGGAATGGGAGCCGTAAGCCCCGTGCCCTTTGCCGATGAACCGTTCATGACGAAAATAACCGAGCGGATCATTGTCCCTACCGTGCAAGGACTTTCCAAAGAGGAGATCGACTACAAAGGATTTATTTTTGTCGGTATAATAAAGGTAGGGGATGACCCCTATGTGATCGAATACAATTGCCGGATGGGCGACCCGGAGACGGAAGTAGTATTGCCCCGGCTGAAGAACGACCTCGTAACCTTATTCCAGGCGACGGCCGCCGGACGGCTGGACGAGGTCGTCATCGAAAAAGACGAACGGATCGCCTGTACGATCGTGGCCGTCAGCGGCGGTTATCCCGGTTCCTATGAGAAGGGATTGCCCATTTCAGGGCTGGAGGAACAACCGGCGGGCGACCAGGAAAGCTTCGTTTTTCACGCCGGGACCAGAACGGATAAAGAAGCTGTCCTTACCAATGGAGGGAGGGTATTATGTGTCACCTCCTTTGCGGAGACGGTCTATGAAGCCGTCGACCGGTCAAGGGATGTACTGGAAAAGATCTATTTTGAAGGCATCTACTACCGGCGGGATATAGGCTACGAGTTTTTGTAAAGAACCATCATTCCGGCCGGGACGGCGGAACACAACGATTGACTATGCATTACAGTGACTACCTCGAGCTGGATAAGATCCTGCATGCGCAACATCCCGAAAGTGACAGACGGGGACAGCCCGCCCACGATGAAATGCTCTTTATCGTCATCCACCAGGCGTATGAGCTGTGGTTCCGGCAACTCCTCTACGAGACGGATTCCGTCATCGGGATCCTGGGACAGCCCTCCCTTAACGATAATTCCCCGGAACTGCAGACCATCGTCCACCGGCTTTCCCGTTGTGCCGCCATCCTGAAAGTGCTGGTACACCAGATAGACATCATGGAGACCATGACCCCCATGGATTTCCTGGATTTCCGCGATATGCTGCGCCCTGCCTCCGGCTTCCAGAGCTGGCAGTTCAAACTGCTGGAAGCCCGGCTGGGACTGAAATACGAGCACCGGTACGGACAGCAGTATTATCTTTCCCAGCTCCGTCAGCCCGAGGTCGATATTATCCGGGCAGCCGAGAACGAACCCTCCCTTCTGCAGCTGCTGAATGGCTGGCTGGAACGGATGCCTTCCGTCTGGACGCGTGGTCCGCAAACCCCGGACCAGCCGTCAGGTCCTGACGAGGAAGCCGACAGGCGTTTCTGGTCCGACTATCGTGACCGCTACCAGCAAAGTTTAGCCGATCCGGAGAAGACCAATGGACAACGATTCGATGCGGTATTCTTTGGCGGGGCTGGCCCGGACCCCCAACCAGAGACGAAGGAACGGCGCAGTCTCTCTCCTGCCGCCTGCCGCTCCGCCCTTTTCATCATGCTTTACCGGGGATACCCGCTGTTGCAGCTACCCTTCCAGGTGCTTCATCAGCTGCTGGAGATCGATGAGCAGCTCAGCACCTGGCGTTATCGCCATATGAGCATGGTGCATCGGATGATCGGCACCCGTATCGGCACAGGAGGCAGTACAGGCAAGGATTACCTGGGATCGGCGCTCGAACGCCATCACCTGTTCAAAGAGATCGCCGGGCTCTCCAGCTTTCTTATCGAACGGAGAAAACTGCCGGAACTAAGCCCGGAAATGGAGAGACGATTGGGTTTTGTTGCGGTGTGATCACGACGATCCTTGCGGCGGTAAGTTTTTATATTCTCTTCAAATACGATGCGGACTGTTTTGTCGTTATTTGGATACACTCTATTTTTTCAACGCATGTTGCAGGTTCAAAAAAAAATTTGGTAGTTACCAGGTTGTGGAAAATAATCCGGTAAATCAAGGGTTTCACCTTGTTAATTCAAACTTTTTCCTTCAATTTTGCTGACAATTAAAAGAGGATCAAAAGCGAACCACTGGTTCGCTGTCCGAAAGACCATTATTAGAAGTTTGTCAGGGATGGGTTAATTTTCGGACAAACCAGACCTGGCAAACAAAACCGATATCTAAAATCTGACCTTTATATAAAATGGGATTATTCAATTTCCTTACACAAGAAATAGCCATGGACCTGGGTACGGCTAATACCCTGATCATACATAACGATGAAATAGTGGTGAATGAGCCGAGTATCGTTGCGCTCGACCGCAACAACCCCAAAACGGTACTGGCAGTGGGTAAACGGGCGCTGATGATGCATGAAAAAACGCATGAGAGCATTCGTACCGTCCGTCCCCTGAAAGACGGTGTTATCGCAGACTTTAACGCGGCAGAGCTGATGATCCGGGAAATGATCAAGATGATCTATCCCAAGAAGCCGCTGTTCCCCCCCAGTTGGAGAATGATGATCTGTATACCTTCCAGTATCACGGAAGTGGAGAAAAGAGCCGTTCGCGACAGCGCGGAACAGGCCGGCGCCAAAGAGGTCTATCTCATCCATGAGCCGATGGCCGCCGCACTGGGTATCGGTATCGATGTAGAAGAGCCCGTCGGGAACATGATCATCGATATCGGCGGCGGTACGACCGGTATCACCGTCATCGCCCTTGCCGGCATCGTCTGTGATCAGTCGATCCGTATCGCGGGGGACGAATTCACCGCCGACATCATGGAGGCCCTGCGCCGTTATCATAGCCTGCTGATCGGGGAAAGGACCGCCGAACAGATCAAAATACAGATCGGCGCCGCATTAAAAGACCTCGACAACCCCCCTGATGATATCCCCGTCAATGGCCGCGACCTGGTGACCGGTATCCCCAAACAGATCATGGTCAGCTACCAGGAGATCGCAGAAGCCCTGGACAAAAGCATCTTCAAGATCGAAGAGGCGATCCTGAAAGCGCTGGAGACCACCCCGCCGGAGCTGGCAGGAGATATCTATCGCCGTGGTCTTTACCTGACCGGTGGCGGCGCCTTACTCCGCGGACTGGACAAACGGCTTAGCCAAAAGATAAAATTACCCGTCCATATCGCCGATGACCCGCTAAAGAGCGTCGTACGGGGAACAGGCATCGCGCTGAAGAACTACGACCGATACCCGTTCGTAATGAGATAGAACCACAAATTTTGAATTTGCGTAAACTACACACCGGTGCGTAACGTTTTTCTCTTCATCAGAAGGCATTTTAACTTTCTCTTCTTCCTGGTGTTGCAGATAATAAGCCTTTCCTTCCTTTTCCGCTTCAATAAATTCCATGAAGCCGCTTTTATGAACGTTACCACGGAACTTACCGGCCGTATCAACGAGAAATACAACGGGATCGAATATTATTTCCAGCTCAAAAAGACCAACGAATCGCTGCTCCGGGAAAACCTGGCCCTCCGTCAGCAATTAAAAGAGAATTATGAAGGCCCGGACTCCGCCCGCCGGCTCATCTATGACACGTTACGAACAGATTCCGGCAAATCCATCCTGAAATACAAGATCATGGAGGCGAAAGTGGTCTCCTATACCACCGCGCTGCAAGCCAATTATCTTACGATCCACCGGGGCTTTGCCCAGGGGGTTCATCCCAATATGGGCGTCATCAGCCCCCAGGGGATCGTCGGGTCCGTGATCACCGTCAGCGAGAATTATGCTACCGTCATGAGCCTGCTGCACCGGCAATTCAAGGTAGTGGCCAAGCTAAAGAACGGCCGGGAAACGGGTACCATCGAGTGGGACGGACTTAGCCCGATGTTTGTCACCCTCCGGTCCATTCCCCGCAGCGCCAAAGTAGCGGTAGGGGATACCGTCCTGACCAGCCAGACCTCCTCTCTTTTCCCTGCCAACATCATGGTGGGTACGGTCTATGAGATCGTCCCCGACAACACCAGTAATTTCTATACCCTGAAGGTCCGCCCGTCCACGAATTTCTTTACGATTGAATATGCGTATGTGATTGATAATCTTCAAATTGACGAGCAAAAGAAGCTGGAGGATTCAACCAGTAAAAAAGTACAATGAGTGAATTGCTGAAAAATACGATCCGGTTTATCCTGTTCATCCTGGTCCAGGTGTTCATCCTTTTCAAGATGCCGCCCCTGCACCGGTTTATCACCCCCTATCTCTATTTTCTATTCATCCTCTGGCTGCCCTTTAACCTGTCCCGGACCTCTATCACCTTTATCGGCTTTTTTTATGGCCTTTGCCTGGATTATTTTACAAAGACGCCGGGTCTTCATGCCGCCGCCTGTACCCTGATCGCCTATGTCCGCCCGTTTGTGATCGGACTCCTGATCTCCCAGGAGGGCGCCGACAAGAACTATATCGCCCCTTCCTTTGTTAGTATGGGATGGGCCCCCTATGCCACCTACGTCATCGTTTTGACCCTGCTGCATCATACTTATCTCGTATTGCTGGAATGGATGAATTTTGGATCCCTCCTGTATTTTGTGGGTAAAGTGATCGCTTCATCGGCCGTCAGCCTGCTGCTGATCCTGCTCACTGAATTGTTGTTTTTCCGAAAACAAAAATTCAGGACCAATACAATATGATTATCCTTCTTTGCACGTTTATAACCCGGTACTTCGTAAATTGTTAGGTCGTGTCTGTATTCAATCAATCCCGTAGTAATATCATCCGCCTCATTTTCGCAGGCATGTTCCTGGTCATTGCAGCGCAATTATTCCATTTACAGATCATTTCCAAAAAATACAAACAACAGGCCCAGGAAAACGCCCTTTTCCGAAAGTCCGTCTACCCGACCCGGGGGATCATCTATGACCGGAAGGACAGGGCCATCCTGAACAATACCATTTTATATGACCTGATGGTCACTCCCGCCCAGGTCAAGAATATCGATACCCCCTATTTCTGCCAGCTGCTGGGCATCGATACAGTGGAATTCCGCAGCCGGATCCTGGACGCGAAATTCCGGAACGGTCCTTTTCGCCCCACCATCTTCGAAGACCTCCTGCCTCCGGATATGTATGCCCGGCTGGAAGAGAATATATGGAAATTCCCCGGTTTCAACCTCCAGGAACGCCCCGTCCGGGTCTATCCCTATAATGCCGCCGCCCATATCATGGGGTATGTCGGGGAAGTGGATTCCGCCATCCTCCGGCGCTCCAATAATTTTTATCAGCTTGGTGACTATGTAGGCCGCAGCGGGCTGGAACAATATTATGAAAAGGCGCTGATGGGCCAGCGGGGTATCGAGTTCTGGATCAAGGACAATAAGAACCGGCTGGTAGGCCCTTATCAGAACAAGGCGCTGGACACCCCCGCCATTGCCGGTAAGAACCTCCATACCTATATGGACATCGAATTACAGCAGCTCGCCGAACGGCTCCTGTCGGGTAAAACGGGTGCCGTCGTAGCGATCGAGCCCTCCACCGGCGGGATCCTGGCCATGGCCTCCGGACCCAACTATGACCCCAATACCCTCACCGGACCGGACAAACAATCCAATTATGCCAAGCTGGCCCTGGATGTCTCGGGTCCCCTGCTGAACCGGGCCATCAAAGGGCAATATGCGGCAGGTTCGACATACAAACCGGTAGGGGCGCTGATCGGATTGGACGAGGGCGTCATCACCCCCGCCAGCGGTATCAAATGCCTGGGGACCTACTATGGTTGCACCCGGACCTACAAATGTGACGAGAGCGCCCCCGGTCATGCCGACAATCTCCGGCTGGCCATTGCGCATTCCTGCAACTCCTTTTTTTATAATACTTTTCGTCTGGAAGTAGATAACCCGCAATATCATAGTGCCCGACTGGGTTTGATGCGATGGAAGGAATATGTCAACGCCTTTGGGCTCGGACACCGGGTTGGCGTGGATCTGCCCAGCGAAGACGGCGGCAATATCCCCGATACGACCGTTTATGATAAGGAATACAATCATACCTGGAACTCCTGTACCATGGTGACCATGGGTATTGGCCAGGATAAAATGCAGGTGACTCCCCTGCAAATAGCCAATGCCATATGCATCGTCGCCAATAAAGGATTCTACTATACGCCGCATTTTGTAAAGAGCATCGAAGGCGCACCCGAAGACGATACCCTGCTGAGCCGCTTCCACGTAAAGCATGAGCCGGTGTCACATATTTCCGAAGCGGACTTTGAAGTCGTACAGAGCGGCATGCAGGACGTGATCGAGATCGGGACCGGCCGTTCGGCCCGGATCCCCGGGATCAATATGTGCGGCAAGACGGGTACGGCGCAGAATAAGCAACGGATCGACGGCCGGGTCGTCGTCCTGAATAACCACTCGCTGTTTGTTTGTTTCGCGCCCCGGGAAAACCCGAAAATAGCCGTTGCCGTCATAGTAGAGAACGGCGGGCATGGCGCCGCACAGGCTGCCCCCATCGCCTCCCTCCTCGTGGAAAAATATCTCAACGATACGATCCGCACCGAAAGACTGGCGCTGGAGGACGATGTGACCGGGCGCAACCTCATGCCAAAATACCTTGTCCGCGTGCAATTCAAGGCCGACTCCACCCGGGCTGCCGAATGGGCCCGCCAGAACGGGGACAGCTCCCGCTGGATAAAATATCAGACACCCTCCATCCGGGCCATGATGCTGGATACGTCCTATGGTTCGAAGAGCCCGCTGTTGCTGAACCTGAAAAAAGTGCTGCCGTATAAGAGCGCGCTGGCGGAGAGAATGGCCCGGCTGAAAGCCGCCGCCGCCGCTAATGCCGCCGCCGCCGCAAATGCCGCCGCTGCGGCTCCCGTCCCCGTCCCTGTCCCTGCAGCATCGGATACAAATGGACGGCGCCCTTCACCGGCCTTGTCAACCGATTCGAACCATCGTCCGCCGCCGGTCCGCCGGACACCCGCCTCTCCGGCGCTGTTGCCGAAGAAGGATTCGATGGGAGGGACCAAACCCACTCCAAAAGATTCTACCCGATAATATTATGAGTCAAAGAAACCCAACCATATCGAAAGGCGTTGACTGGTCACTGGTGTGGATCTGGTTCACCCTCTGCGCCATCGGCGTCACCAGCATCTTCGCCGCCTCCTATCACGACGGGGACAATATCGTATCGGGTTTTATTTCCTTAAAAACGGACTATAGCCGTCAGCTGCTGTTCCTTATCATAGCAGGTATCGTTGGTACGTTCATCCTGCTGACGGACAGCAAATTCTTTACCGCGACCGCCAACCTGGGCTATGCCTTTGGCATATTCCTGCTCTTGCTGGTATTCCCCTTCCACTCCCGGGTAAAGGGGACGGAATCGATCATCCGTTTTGGCAGCGCCTTCCAGCTGCAACCGGCCGATCTCTGTAAGATCTTTGTCAATCTAGCCCTGGCGAAGTATTTATCCCGGGTGGAGACAAATTTTACCCGCCCGCGTTCGCAACTGATCGCCGCCGTTATCGCGCTGGTGCCGGCCATGCTCAGCATCATGCAAAAAGAGACCGGTCTGGCCCTCGTCTATTTCTCCTTTTTTCTCGTGATGTTCCGGGAAGGTCTGCCCCCCTCCGTGCTGGTGATCGGGTTTTCGTTCTCCGTGCTGGTCGTAGCCACGCTGCTGGTGGAGCCCAATACCCTGGCGCTTGTCCTGACGGCGATCGCCATCCTGGCCATCTATATCCTGCGAAGACAGATCAAGCGGGCACGGTCTGTCCTCTTCCTCATCGTGGGGATCTGGTTCGTTTGTGTGGGTGTACAGCGTTTTGTCGTGCCCTTTGCCTTCGATCATGTCTTCCAGCCTTACCAGGTCAAACGGATCTATGACGCTATCGGTAAAGACTATGTGCCAAAAGACCAGGCGACCGAAACCGCCCTCGAGAACGAGCAAAAGACCAGCGGTAAAAAGAAGGATAATAACTACAACGTAAAACAAAGCAAGATCGCCATCGGCAGCGGCGGGCTTATCGGGAAGGGACTGTTGAAAGGTACCCAGACCCGTTATGATTTCGTGCCGGAACAAAAGACCGATTTTATCTTCTGTACCATCGGGGAGGGATTTGGCTTTACCGGCAGCATCCTCTTCCTGGGAATTTATGTGTTGCTGCTCATGCGGATCGTGGCGGTGGCAGAACGACAACGAAGCGTTTTTAGCCGTTGTTATGCCTATGGGGTCGCCAGCGTGCTATTCTTTCATATCGTCATCAACGTTTGTATGACGATCGGGCTGGCGCCGGTGATCGGTATTCCCCTGCCCTTTGTGAGCTATGGAGGGACTTCGCTGCTCACGTTCAGCATTATGCTTTTTATCATGATCCGCCTGGATGCCGACCGGCAGATGGTGTTACGGTAGTATGGGCCAGACGGGGCTCCTCACGTCGTGATAGAACAAAAAGGTCCATCCCTCGTCCTGTCCTTTCTGCCACCATTCCTGCCGTAGCTCCATGGCTCTTTTCCCGTCATAATCATATTTGGCGACGAACCTGCTTTTCATCTGCTGCAGCTGCGGGGCCACATCTCCCCCGAAAAAGGTCGTCTCTCCGCCATCCACGATCCAGAAAGCCTGGTGATAAGGACAATGCGCGCCGGTGACGGCATATCTGATATAGCCGTCGAGCACGCCATCGCCGTCGAGAAAAGTGACGCGGGGCGATGTTTTCAGGACCTCCAGCTCTTCCGTGAGATAGGAGGATGGTCCTTTTTCAAAGGCATATTCCAATTCTTTTCGCTGTACATAATAGGTAGCATTCGTAAAGGATAATTGTCCATCCCTGCCAAGACCGCCGGCATGATCTTTATGAAGATGGCTCATCAATACCTTTGTCACTTTTGAAGGGTCGATACCGGCATCGAGGAGGTTCCGGTGGATCTGTAACATACCCTCTTTTTCAAAACCCAGCCCCGTATCGAGGACGAGGATATCGTCGGTGGTGACGACGGCGAAGGGCTGGACCTCTACCAACAGACTGCCCACGGGCCGTTGTTGCAGATCGTCGGCAGCGGTATCGAAGGGTACGAATAATTTTGTTTTGTCGATTGTAAATGCTCCTTCGGACAATGGAATGATCTTCATTCCGCAAAACTACGGAATAAAAAAAGGAGCCCTGAAATGCCCGCTGGGAGCGGCGCACATGTCTTTGCGTTTCAGGGCGATCTGAAATGTAACCCTTCACGCAAAGATCTAATGATGGGCCTTCGGCCAGTCGGGCACGTGCCCGACATTAAAGTGGGATTAAAGAAAAAAGGCCTGCCCTGGAAAGAGCCGGCCGTTGCTAACCTATGAAAAACACCAAGTTCAAATATCGTTATTCAGGGGACTGTTTGTAAAATTAATCGGTCAATAAGGAAAATATTGCGGTTGATTATGGTCCGGGAAAGGGCCGCCGCATATTTTGCCGTCTTTGTTGCTCTTTTATGACAAGTGTATTAAAATCCTTTTCGGCCCGGAAGAAATCATTGACCTTGCCCGGGGAAAGGGCCTTTGTAAATTCTATGCTGTATTTTTTCCGGATATTCAGTAAGGACTCATCCAACTGGATCTCGTTGTTGTTGGACCGGTAGTTAAAATAGGCCTGGCGCACCTCTGCCGAGTATACATTATAGATAGGCCAGAATCGTTGCGCTTCTTCCGTGCTGAGGTCCAGCCTTCGGGTGATAAAAGCCGTTTTCCAGGCTTCTATGGCGCCACCCTGGCGTTTGCCGCCGCCTCCACCCTGAGACATAGCCGGAAGGGCCAGACAACTGAGTAACACCAATACGGAAAGTAACTTTTTCATTGTTGGGTCTAATTCGTGGCTACATCTTTTTCCCCTCCGTGCTCCTCCAGGTATTGTTTCAATTCACCATCGGGTACGTCCCCCAAAAGACTTTTTACATCGTTCTCATCTACATTCAGGGCGGCATTGCTGTTCACGATTGAATCCGGCTCTGCCAGGGGGGTAACATTATGATTGTCAAGGTAATTTTGTATTTCCTGATCGCTAACGGCATAGAGGCTGTGCGCTACGTCAGTGGGTACTGCATTTCTTCCGTTGCCGGTATGCAAACGCAACCATCCGATCGTCAGGATAAGACCGGCAACCACCGCCGCCGCCGAGTATTTCCACCAACCCCTGCGGCCAAAAGAGACAACCCTGGCCGGGGTGTGCCGGGCAATGGCCGGGACTTCTGTTACCCGGGCCGCTATCTTGCCGGCTAACCCGTCAAAATAACCCTCGGGGACCTTATACAGCGACTTATGCTGAAGACCGGCCAGGATCGGGGCCAATTCCCCGAAATAACCTTCCGGCGCCTGGTAGGGAGCCTTACGCTCCATCCCGCTTAGCAGGGGGGAGAGCAAGGCTAATTCTTCGGCTGCCTCGGACCGCAGCATCGCTGCATTCCCCGCCTTTATCCGGGCCAATACACCTCCCGCAAACCCATCGAAATATCCCTCCGGAACCTGGAAAGGAGACCCGACGCCCTTCATCCCCTCAATACCGGTAATACGATCCACCACCCGCATGGCAAAGTCATCGAAATACCCTTCCGGCAGCCCATAAGGCATTTGCCGGCTTATTTCATCTACCATGACGCTCAGCGACCTCAACTCTTCCGATATTTCATTCTTCGGTTGCATCTATTTTCAGACCCCTTTCGTTAATCAAAGTTTAATGATTGACCCGATAATTCCTATTTTTTTAGGGACGGGACTAGCGATTCAGGATATAATCCTCTATTTTCTTCACCGCATGATGATAGGACGCCTTTAAGGCCCCCTCCGACGTATCCAGCACCCGGCTCATCTCCTCATAAGGCATCTCGTCGTAATAGCGAAGGGTAAACACAACCCGTTGTTTTTCAGGGAGTTGCTGGATGGCCAATTGTAATTTCCATTCTAATTTGTTGGGATCGAAGAACTTATCAGCCACGATCTTATTGCTTAGGCCGGATTCCATCTCATCAAAGGAAAGGGAGGATTTTCGTTTTTGCTGGTCCAGGTAGCTCAGACATTCATTGGTAGCGATGCGGTAAAGCCAGGTATATAACTGCGAGTCTTCCCGGAAATTCTCAAGACCATTCCAGACACGTATGAATACATTTTGCAATACGTCATTCGCGTCCTCATGCTCCACCACCATCCGGCGTATATGCCAATATAGTTTTTCCTGGTATTTCTTTATAATAGCAGTGAAGGCCTTCTCTTTTGTGTTAGGGTCCCGGAATTGCAACAACAACTCAGTATCTTGGATGGAGGACCCCATATTACTTATTTTTCCTTGCTATAACCTTTTCTACCGCAGCGACTATATTTGGCGTATCCAGCCCGTATTTTTTCAACAGCTCGGTAGGGGTGCCACTTTCTCCAAAAGTATCGTTGGTGCCTACATATTCGATCGGGATGGGGAAGTTCCGGGCGACAGTTTGCGCAACGGCATCACCAAGTCCGCCAATGACATTATGTTCTTCCGCCGTTACGGCGCAGCGGGTTTTTTGGACGGATTTCAGGATCGCTGCCGTATCCAGGGGCTTGATGGTATGCAGATTGATGATCTCCACCGAGATGCCTTTTTCCTGGAGGATCTTTCCGGCTTCGATGGCCTTCCATACCAGGTGGCCGCAGGCGAAGATGGATACATCCGTTCCCTCGGAGAATACCTGGGCCTTGCCGATCTCGAAAGGCAGGCCATCGGTAAAGATGGGCCAGACGGGACGTCCAAAACGAAGGTAGACCGGTCCGACATAGTCGGCAATGGCCATGGTGGCCGCCTTGGTCTGGGCATAGTCGCAGGGGACGATCACGGTCATCCCGGGCAGCATTTTCATCAGCCCGATATCTTCCAGGATCTGGTGTGTCGCCCCGTCCTCACCCAGCGTAACACCGGCATGTGAGGCGCATATTTTTACATTCTTGCCGGAATAGGCGACCGACTGGCGGATCTGGTCATATACACGGCCGGTAGAGAAATTGGCAAAGGTGGTGGTAAAGGGGATTTTTCCGCCGATCGTCAGACCCGATGCGATACCGATCATATTGGCCTCCGCGATCCCGCATTGTACAAATCTTTCGGGGAATTCCTTAATAAATTGATTCAGTTTCATCGATCCAAGCAGATCGGCCGTCAGGGCCACGATATTCGGGTTCTTCCGGCCGGCTTCCACTATTCCATCTCCAAATCCGCTGCGTGTATCTTTCTGTCCGGTCACTTGTATATCCTTTAACATGGAATCAAAAAATTGAGGGTGATAAAATGAATGTCATCAATATCGGGGCGTATAATCCCTGGTTTGGTCGTGCAAAGTAAAGGAGATTAGTTAAATTCCGAAAATTTGCCGTTGTAGAATTTCTCGTCGGTCTTCAGCTTTTGCTCCCATTTCCAGGCCGTGGCCATCATATCTTCCAGGCTGTATTCCGTTTTCCAGCCTAATTGCTTCCGGGCCAGGTCATTATTGGCATAAATGGCGATGACGTCACCCGGACGCCGGGGACCGATCTGGTAGTTCAGCTTGACGCCGCTCACCTTTTCAAAGGCCCTGATCGCCTCCAGGACCGTGACCCCGTTGCCCGTGCCCAGGTTGTATACCTCCGCGTTCTTGGTGATCTTCCCGTCCAGCATATATTGAAGGGCCAGGGTATGCGCATGGGCGATATCGCTGACATGGATATAATCCCGGATACAGGACCCGTCGCGTGTCGGATAATCATCGCCATAGACGGTCACCATGGGTAGCCGTCCGATGGCGGTCTGGGTGATGACCGGCACCAGCTGGCTCGGCCGGCCGATCGGCATCTCCCCGATCAGGATGCTCGGATGGGCGCCTGCCGGATTAAAATAACGTAATAAGATGCACTTCGTCTGCTTGGTGGCCTTGGAGAATTCATTGATGATCTGTTCCCCCATTTGCTTGGTATATCCATAGGGAGACTCGGCTGGTTTGGGGGGCGTCAGTTCCGTCACCGGGATCACGTCCGGGTTGCCATAGACGGTACAGGAGGAAGAGAATACAAAATGAGGGATCTCAAATTCCTGTACGCATTTCAGGAGGTTGATCAGGGAAAGCAGGTTGTTCTCGAAATACATCAATGGCTGCTCGACGGATTCGCCTACGGCCTTAAAGGCGGCAAAATGGATGATGCCGGCTATATTATCGTTCTCCTGGAAAATGGCGAAGGTGTCGTCATAATTACAGAGATCGACCTTATAGTTCTTGATCTTTTTTCCGGTGATCTTCTCCACGCCCTCCAGGATGCGGGGGGATGAACGGCTATTATTATCGACGCAGATGACTTCAAACCCATTGGTGATGAGGTCTACGATCGTGTGTGAACCTATATAGCCGCACCCGCCGGTAACAAGGATCTTTTGCATAGAGGCTGAAATTACATTAAATTAGGTTGATGAGGTACTCGCCGTAACCGCTCTTTAGCAACGGCTGTGCCATTTTTTCCAACTGGGTCTTATCGATAAATCCTTTCCGGTAGGCGATCTCTTCGATACAGGCGATCTTGATGCCCTGTCGTTGCTCGATCACCTGGACGAACAGGGAGGCCTGCATCAGCGAATCGAAGGTCCCCGTGTCCAGCCAGGCTGTGCCACGATCGAGGATCGATACTTTTAATTTCCCCTGCCGCAGGTATTCCCTGTTCACATCGGTGATCTCATATTCGCCCCTCGGGCTTGGTTTCAGGTCCTTCGAAATGCTTACTACTTCGTTGTCATAGAAATACAAACCGGGAACCGCGTAGTTGCTTTTTGGCTTGACAGGCTTTTCTTCGATTGAGATCGCCTTGTTGCTGCTATCAAATTCCACCACTCCATATCGCTGGGGATCGCTGACCTGGTAAGCATATACGATCCCCCCGGTGGGGTGGGTGTTATTTTCCAGCTGTTTGCCCAGCCCTGCACCATAAAATATATTGTCCCCCAGGACCAGTGCCACGGAGTCATTGCCGATAAAGCGCTCGCCTATGACAAAGGCCTGGGCCAATCCATTCGGCAGGGGCTGTTCGGCATAGGAAAGAGAGAGACCCAGCTGGGAGCCGTCACCAAATAGCTTTTTGAACAGGGGAAGGTCATGGGGAGTGGAAATGATGAGTATTTCCCTGATCCCTGCCAGCATCAGGGTGGAAAGGGGATAATAGATCATCGGCTTATCATAGATAGGCATGATCTGCTTGCTGATCGCATAGGTGATCGGGTGCAAACGTGTCCCTGATCCTCCTGCCAGAATGATTCCCTTCATATGTGTGTCGGTAGTTGTTTTAAAAACGCTCCGAAAATAGTTAAAGATATGGTTAACGCAAAAGGGTAACGATAAAATAAACGATAGCCGCCAGCAATGCGCTTACAGGGATCGTCAGGATCCAGGCCCAGAGCAGGTTGATCGTTACGCCCCAGCGAACAGCCGAAAGACGGCGGGTAGCGCCCACGCCGATGATCGAACCGGTGATGGTATGTGTAGTGCTGACCGGGATGCCCAGCTTATCCGAGATGAACAGGGTCAGGGCCCCGGCCGTTTCCGCACTGACGCCTTCCAGCGGGGTGACCTTTGTGATCCGGGTCCCCATCGTCTTTACGATCTTCCAGCCGCCGCTCATCGTCCCCAGCGCGATCGCCGTAAAGCTCGCCAGCGGCACCCACATATTGCCATCGATAAACTGCCGGAAAGAAAGTTCATGTCCCTTCGACTTTTCATACCAGATCATGGCCGCCCCGATGATCCCCATGACTTTCTGGGCATCATTGCTTCCATGACCCAGGCTCAGCAGACCGGAAGAGACCAGCTGCAGTCTTCTGAACCAGTTATCCGCCCGGTAAGGATTGGCTCTCCGGCAGATATTGACGATGACGATGGTAATGATAAATCCGATGATCATCCCTATGAGGGGCGCCAGAAAAATAAAGAGGAAGGTGGGGATCACCTTTGCATAATTAATGACGGCTACTCCATGCCGGGAAATCGCCCCGGCATGCGCCAGCGCCGCACCCATAAAGCCTCCCAGCAGGGTATGGGAAGAGCTGGAGGGGATACCAAACCACCAGGTCAGCAGGTTCCAGCAGATGGCCGCTATCAGACCGGAGAAGATGACTTCCAGGTTGATGAAGTCCTTGTTTACGGAACTGGCGATCGTATTGCCGATCTTGAATTCGCGGAGCAGGTACCGGGCGATAAAGAAGGCCGCGAAATTCCAGAACGCCGCCCACAGCACCGCCTGGAAGGGCGTGAGCACTTTTGTGGAGACGATCGTTGCGATCGAGTTGGCGGCATCGTGAAACCCGTTGATATAGTCGAATACAAGGGCGAGGATGATGATAACTACCAGGAAGCTCATACGGGATCACGCATATTTAATAATGATGGACTCTATTACGTTCGCTGCGTCTTCGCACTTATCGGTAACGATCTCCATCACCTGGTAGATCTCTCTTTTCTTGATCACCTCCTTGGCATCGGGTTCCGTCTCGAATAACCGTTCGATGCTCAGGTCGAAAATATCATCCGCCTGGTTCTCGATGCTGTTCACCTTTACCAGCGCATCCGTGATCTTGCGCATGTCCCGCATATTCCGAAGCTCCTTTACGGCGATCTGGATCTGGGCGGCGCCCTGCTCGATCAGGTCGGCCATTTTCTGGATGCCCATATCGTTGGGATTGACCTTATAGAAATTGATCTTCTTGGCCGTAGCAAAGATATAATCACAGATATCGTCGAGGGCGCTGGCAAGGTAATGGATGTCTTCCCTGTCAAAAGGCGTTATAAAATTCCGGCCGAGCTCGGTAAAGATGCGGTGGGTAAGATCGTCATTGACGTGTTCCTGGTCTTCTACCTGGGAAATGACGGCGGCCCTCTTGTCGTAATCCGGTTCCGCGACTACTTCTTTCATCAGCTTCCCCATCCTGCCTACGCTGTCTGCCACTTCTTCAAATAAGGAATAGAATACGCGGTCCTTTGGGGTGAACAGTTTCATGATCGAATTGAAAGCCATGCACAGAATTTTGCGCAAAAATAGAACTATTCGACCATATAAGACCCTTTTTGTACGACCGCGGCAGAGGGTACCATATTGAACAACGTGGAAGGCAGGCTGATCGCCTTGCCCGGCGGATGACCGGGTGCGACGGGGTCCCCCAGCAACGAAGCCATCGTAGCCGCCAGCTGCCGCTGGTAGACCTGGCCCGGGGTCTTTAGTTCCCCTTCGGGCAGAATGCCGGGTCCCAGCAGGGCCATCCAGATATCCCCCGATCCCTTTGCCCAAAAACCATGGGTGGTCCATTTATTATCCTTCCACCCCCTGCCATGATCGGTGGTGATCAGGAAGGTCGTGCTGTCTTTATAATAAGGGTCCGTCTGCACGGCATACCAGAGATCGGAGATCATCCGGTCGATGTTCGCCGCCTGCTCCAGGTAAAGATCATACCGCCCGGCATGTGCATACTCATCGGTCTCTCCAAAACCCAGGAACAGGACGGATGGGTGATGCTGGTCGATATATTCACGGGCGCTCAGATAAGTAAGAAGATCGTGACGGGTCTTGCTGTGACGCATCGTTTCCTGTACGCTGTCTATCAGACCTGCCGTCGTATCTCCTTTCTCCCCCAAAGGCGTATATCCGCTGTTGACCGGCAGGTGGCTGCGCGTTTCGTTCAGTATAAATGGAAATACATTCCAGGAAGTAAAGACCGCCACCTTTCCATGGTAGGGTGCGCTGGCGTTGAGGTATTCCAGCACATTTACATTCTTGTTATTGATAGGCAGGTTAGGGCTGGAAAAGGCATCGGTATGACCCGTAAAGATCTCGTTGTAACCCGGGTACGAGATCTTATACCAATTCTTTACATTTACCTTATTGCCATAGGCCCGATTGCCATAGAGCTGTCCTTTTTCCGCGATCACCGTCCAGAAGAACGGCATCAGCCGCCGTCTGCGCAACTCCGCCGTAGAATCCCCATAAAGCTGACGGGTCAGCGTCGTATCCCGCACGTATTCTGCATTGCCGGCCAGAGAAGGGTCCGCCCCGCTAAAGATCTCCTGCCAGCGGAATCCATCGATGGTGATGATAAAAAGATGTCTTTGTGCGTGGGCGGAAGGCGGGACTGCGGCCAGGAAAATAGCCAGCAGCGCCGCGGGAAAAGGTAGGAAGGATTTCATTGTAATGGGTTTGTCAAAACTACGCCGGTCACATGATCCCATGATTACGGGAAGATTACTTTTATGTTATCCGGCCACGATCGGATAGCCGAAAGCCCGGCATTATTCTTTTAACGTATTCATAATCTTCCGGTAACCCTGCCGTAAGCGCTGCGGCATAGTTTTAGCCATACAAATCAGTGCCTATGTCCCTGTTAAAATGGTTGGACCATATCGATAAAGTGATGTCCGCGCTGATCCAGCGTGATTCGGATCATGCCCTGCTCGATCCGGTGATGCTCGTACTTCGCAATCCATACACCTGGATCCCCCTGTATCTGTTCCTGCTGTATTATGCGTTCCGCAAGGGCCGGAACAGGGCCTGGCCCTTTGTCGTGCTGAGCGTGCTCACCTTTGCCATCACCGACAGTCTTACGGCACAGGTGCTCAAACCGCTCTTCGGCCGGCTCCGCCCCTGTTTCGATCCGGAGATGCATGCTTTTGTAAGAGGATTGGTAGACTGCGGCGGTCTGTATTCCATGCCTTCCAACCATGCAGCCAATCACTTCGGGCTTGCCGCCTTCTGGTATTTCTCGATCCGCGCGACGGGAGGACGAAAATGGAAATGGCTCTGGTTCTGGGCCGCCGCCATTTGTTATGCACAGGTCTATGTAGGCAAACACTATCCTTTCGATATCCTGGCCGGCGCCGTTACGGGTTTCCTAACGGGTCTGGGTATGTCCCGGCTTTTTGTATACTGGGAGAGCCGGCTGGGGGAACGTACTATCTTTAAGCCACACGGTTCGCTGTATCTTTAATAAATGATCGATCCTCACGTCTCCCCCTGGGAAGCCTGGTTGAAAAAATGGTTTATCGGATTGCTGATCCCCGCCATCCTGGTGAATGCGGGTGGATTATTTGTTACTATCCTGGAACCGGATGGTGCCCTGTATGCCACCATCGCCAGGACCATCGCCCGTACCGGCGATTTTATCGATCTGCGGGTGGAAGGAAAAGATTGGCTGGACAAACCTCATTTCCCTTTCTGGATGGCCGCGCTCAGCTTCCGGGTCTTTGGGATCCATGGTTTCGCCTACAAGCTTCCTGCCCTCCTGTTCTGGGGTGCAGGCGCCTGGTATACCTGGAAACTGGCGCTGGCCCTCTATGGCCGGCCCGTCGCACAGATCTCCACACTCATCTATGTATCGGCGGCACATCTCGTCATCTCCAATAACGACGTGCGGGCCGAACCTTATCTTACCGGTCTGATCATCGGGTCCGTCTATCATTTTTACAGGGCCTCGCGGATAAGACCGGGATCACGCGCCTTCCTTTCCGGGCAGGGCCTTCACCTGGTGGCCGGTTCACTGCTCGCCGCCTGTGCCGTCATGACAAAGGGTCCCTTTGTCATGATCACGATCTCCGCCGGTTTTATCCTGGACTGGATCGCCGGAAAAGAAGGATCGGTCTTCCGGGATCTCCGGTCCGGCTGGATCGCCATAAGATCGTTGACCGTCGCAGTCCTGCTCACGGCCTTATTCACCCTGCCGGAATTATACTGTCTGTATGTCCAGTTCGATCTCCACCCGGAGAAGATCGTTTTTGGTCATACGGGCGTATCCGGGATCCGCTTCTTTTTCTGGGATAGCCAGTTTGGTCGTTTTTTTAATACGGGCCCGATCAAAGGCAGCGGCGATCCCCTTTTTTATTTCCACACCCTGCTCTGGGCATTTCTTCCCTGGTCATTGTTATTGTATGCGGCCGTGGTACAGAAATGCAGGGGGCTGCTACGTACCCCTGCCGGCAAAGCCGGGCCGCAACACACCCCTGCTGTCACCGGAGACAACATCCCCCTGGGCGCGACGCTGGTCAGCTTCGCCTTGTTCTCGATGTCCCGTTTTCAGTTGCCCCATTACCTGAATATCCTCTTCCCGTTTTTCTCCATCCTGACGGCAGGCTACCTCTATGGCATCCGCCGGCGGCTGACACAGAAGATCATACGCATCGCACAGGGCATCATCAACATCCTCCTTCCCACCCTCCTGCTTTTCTTTACGTGGTGGTATCATTTTAACGCCTGGGTGCTGCTGGCGACCGGGGTGGTGCTCCTGTCCCTGTTGTCCTTTTGGCTCTTCAGGGGCAGGGAGCTGCCGGCGTCGATCGGTCGAAGCTATTGTCTCTCGCTGATCGCCTGTGCTTTTGTAAATTTCTGCCTTTATCCTGCGGTCCTGCAATACCAGGCCGGTACACAGGCCGGACGGGTTGCCCCATCACCCATCTATATGCCGGCAGAAGGCCCTGTCAATTACTCTTTTGAATTTTATTGTCCCCGGCCCGTCATCCGCGTATCTTCGGATAGCCTGTCTGCCCTGCTGGACAAAGGCCCTGTATATATCTTTTCTCCTTCGTCCTGGGCCGATACATTCAAAAGGAAAGGTTTCCGGGTCGCGAGCCTGCGGCGTTTCCCCAATTTCCATGTCAGCCAGCTGACCGGGGAATTTATTGACTACAGGACCCGGGATTCCACGCTCGAATGGTATTCGATCCTATGGGTCGGGCGGCAACCAGGGCCAGGACGATGAGCTGCCGGCAGGCGGGCTTTATGCCTGCTGCCCGACCGCACCGGTCTCGTGTACCGAATCCATCGATCCCTCGTGCTCATCTGCGCTGGGACCATAGCTCCCGGGGATCGGGATGTCCAGCAGACGAAGGAATACCCCAAGCTGGGCACGATGATGTACGATCTGGCAATAGGTCATCCGGATGATCTCTCCTTTGGTGGCGACTTGAAGGACCTGGCCACCATTGCTCAGGGTCCAGTTCTCTTCCAGCTTTTCCCCGGTCGCCTCTTCCAGGTGCTTCCGCCCGTCGGCCAGCGACCGTTCAAAATAGGCCAGTAATTCGGCCGTATTACCGACCATCTCCTGTTCATATGGGTTGCTGGCAAAGTCCAGCCCATCCGTAGTCACGGTCATCGTAATCCAGGAGGGCAGCTCGGCGATATGTGTCGCCAGCCGCTGGATGGTCATGCTTTTCCGGTGCGGCTGCCAGTCAAAATACTCAGTAGGAACGCGTTCGAGCATTTTACGGGTGGTTTCGGCTTCCTGGTCGAGCTCCTTTAAGAGCGGTTGGATCGTTGTCATGATCGAGTAGTTTTTGTTTATATTTCAAAGTAACTACCGTCCAGTGACAGCCTTATGTCAGCAGCTTAAAAAGAAAGATTCCGACCCGCCGGGCCTGAAAACTTAACATTGGCTTAGGGGCTTTAATGTTAACTTTATATTATCAAATTATTATCAAAAAACATTATTCGTATGAGTCAACAAGAAACAGCCGCTCCTTTGACTGCTAATAAAAAGCAGGTACGAAAGGAGATCGGGGAGAAGCTGGCGGGAGCCCTGGCCGAGTACAAACAGGAACTGGGAGAAAAGAAGCTGGCTACCCGTGTAAAGAAGGTGAGCAAACTGATCAGCCGCGACTTGCTGAAGATCAGCAAAAAACAGAAGGCGACAAAGAAGAAGGCGCCCAAAAAAGCAGGTAAGACAGCAAAGGCAGCGCCTAAAAAATAATCCACCGGGATCTTATTTGAACGCATCCGTCCGCCCTCCAGGCGGACGGTCCTTTTTTAGCCCTTTCCGAACCAAAAACTTTATACTCCGTTAATATGGAAAGAGGGAAATTTACCAACTAAATCAAATCATCATGGCCAGTTTCGGAGAATTAAAACCAGGCACTTACTATCTTATCCAGGTCGATGCAGAATCTGATATCGAAGTGGTATCCGTTATATTCCAGACAAAGGAAACGGTGCTGCTGCGCAGCTATCTGCCCCAGACGGAAGATTTCTTCAAATACCAGGACGAATCCATTTTTAAGCTGATCGAAGCGCTGGATGAGGAAACGGCACAGCAGTTCGAAAGCCTTTATCAGCAGCCCGAAACCACGGAAGAATATTACGAAGAAGAAACGGAAGGGTAGTGCTCTATTCCGCACCCCCCTGTCGTTGATGGTTTATGGATGCGGGGTAATGCCGTGAACCTTTTGTCACCCACCAGAGGATCCGGTTGAAGACGTCGTCGTCCCCTTCGTCGATCTCATCCAGCTTTTCCTTTTGGGACAACCTGGCAAAATGAAGATCACGGCCTTTGAGCTGCGATAAGGAACGATTCATTTCAGTCAGGGGGATCTTATTGGGAAGAACGGTGAAGGAATAAGCAGGGTCCGGCTTCGCGGTGAAGCAATCGAACATGGGCAGCGCTGTTGCATCCATCGCATTCATAGGCGGTATCCCCAAGATCTGTTCGATCGTGCGAACCAGCGATGTCTGGTTATAATTGGTAGAAACGGTCTTCTGTAACCGTGAATAAGGGCTGATGACGAATCCCGTCGTCCGGTAGGCCGAGATATGATCCCAGCCCGCCTGGGAATCGTCTTCCGTGACGAAGATCACCGTGGAATCCCAGAACCGGCTTTTACTGATCGCCTCGACGATCCGGCCCAATGCCAGGTCGTTGTCCGCCACCATTGCCCTCGGGGTCGGGAACCCGGGACTCATGCCGGTCGTATGATCGTTAGGCAGGGACATCACCATCAGCTCCGGCCATTCGTCTCCGGGCTTTGCCTCGTATTCCTTCATCTCCTTTATAAAGGCCCCGGCCCTCCACTGATCCGTGATCCGGGGATCGTCATAACCGGGATAGGTACCCGAAAGAATGGGCCTCACCCTGGAAATGGTTGTGACATTCCTGAATTCGAACGGAGTATGCGCCTGGTAGGACTGGTAGATCTGCGTCCAGTTCAGCTGCTTGTCCATCTCCGTCCGGCAGGCCTCGCCATAGATCCGAACCGATTTACCATGGTCCAGTGCATTATTCCAGATAAATCCTTCCTTGTCATAGACCATTGCATCATATTGTGCATGCGGGTAGCTGCGGAACCACGCTCTTACCATCCTCTCGACATAATCGGTCACCATAGCGGCATCCGTCCATTGGTGCCCTTCCGCCGATGACTTACCGGACGCATAATAGTTATCCAGCAGACTGAAATCCCTTGCCAATTGGTGTTCGTTAGGAGTGACGCTATCCCCGAAAACACAGAAAGAAGGCATTCCCCTGCCCTGGGACACATCCCCCAAAACCTGGTCATAGGTACGGTTTTCCTTTATGATATAGACCACGTGTTTGAATACCGACGGCTCGCCGATCCGTTCGGGCACCGGCAGCGGGCGGACCCGCGGCCTTGGCAGCTGTCGGGATAGCAGCTCCCGGAAGGAAAGATTCAGTTGCCGGACCTTCTCCGTATACCGGTTCAATTGCTGCTGATCGGGGAGAGGGATAAAGCTGACGGAGGCCTCCTCCCAATGTGAATTGTAAGCGCCGTTCTGCCGCGAACGGGATCCGATCGCCTCCAGGTTGGTCACATAGAGGGTATTCCCATCGCAGGCAATACCGGAAGGATATGCTTCCGTCGGGATGAACCCAAGCACCTGCGCACCGGCCCACTCCGTCGGACCGTCGGCACCCGCTGTTTTGGCGCCCGTCCGACTTCGACCGATGATCGCCACGGCATTATTCAACCCATTGGCCACATATAAATGCTCTCCCGTACTATCGATAGCCAGCGCATCCGGCGTACTGCCGGCATAATGATCGCTCTTTTCGAACGGCGACACGGGAATGACACCCACGGTCTCCATCGTAGCCGTGCTGATGATGGAAATATTATCGCTGTTGCCATTGGCTACAAAGACCGTGCTTTCATCGGGGCTGTGCAGGATCGCACTGGGATGCAGCCCCACTTCGATCTCCTTCAGCACATTCCCGGTGGAAGGATCGACGACGGTCACCGTGCCCCGGATCGTAGCGCCCGTGCGGGGATCCGTATACGCAAGTCCCCAGGGTACGCCGGAGGTCTCCTTACCGGTCGTATCCACCGGCGCCGGTCCGGCCCAATTCGTCACATAGGCCCTGCCACCCGCGATCGTAAGACCAAAAGGAGCTACGCCGGTAGGCGCCGTCCAGACGACGGCCCGGTCTCTTACCCGCATTTTCGTCAGTTGGTTATTTCCATTCAATACTACATATAAGTATAGCTCTCCTTCTTCCACCCGGACCGCCACCTCGTTGGGCAACGCCATCGGCGCCGGGTCCAGCGGCTGAAAAGGAATAGCCTGCAACAGCTCCAGGCGTTTGCCGTCCCATACCGCCTCCATCACATAGGAATCATGCTTGCCCGGGAGACCTGCCCCCCAGAAGATATGAACGGCCCCGTTATATTCGATCGCCTTTATACCGGAATAAAGGCTCATCAGGCCTTTATAGTTCGGGTCGCCGGGAAAATGATACCGGGCGATCGGATGACGGTCGGCTGTATTAAAGAGAATGATGCCATACCGGTCTTCCACTGCCAGGACTTTCTTGCCCGGCAACAGGATGGCGTCCAGGCTATGATTCTCGAGTTTGGGATCTCCGAAACGTACCACCGTTCCCGCCGGATCGATCCATCGGTTATACGGCATGGCAAAGGGCGGCGCCGGCACGCTGTCCCTGTTCCCGGCCGGATCCGGCACCCGGTTCGTAGTCAGACTGCTGTCGTCATACGGAATATGCGTGCGCTGGCTGTTGCGGTCCACCCGGGCATTCCGGTTCCCGGAGCCGGACTGCGCAGAGACGGGATTTCCCGGCCAGCCGGTAAAGATGACCAGACCAAGGATGATCAGCCCCGGACAACGGGGAAAAGAAGGGATGGCGCGGACGATAGTACTCATGGGTCTTGATTTACAATGCAATATAGTACATGCCGGGGATCAGGGCCGGCTCATAAATTCCAAAGTATGACCGCCAGCACCACCACGGTGATGGTCACATACAGATAGTCCTTTTCCAGGAGATAACCAACGACGGAAAGGGCGATCCTCGCTATTGGGGTGGCGAGCAGGACCAGCAGGCCCAGCTGGATCAGCGGACGGCCTTCTCCCCGCCAGACCGCCTGCCATAGCGGACCGATCTCTTTCATTTTGGAGGGTTCGCCCTTGAACTGGTGGTACATCGGAGATTCGCCGCCATGCCGGAACAGGTATACGATCCCACCCGCGGCCACGATGACGGAAGAAAGCAGCACGCCATACCGCAGCAGCTGCCCGATCACCAGCTCCAGATCCGCATCCTGTATTTTTTTCTTTAACAAGGGCATGCGCTTTAGATTTTATGCGTGTATCCGTTATAGATCATTTCCAGGGCGAGGAAAAAGACCACAACCGCAAACAGGATCTTTAGCCGGGCGGTACTCGTCGTGGTCAGGATCTTCGAACCGATAAAGGCTCCCAGCAATACGCCCAGCACCACGGGCATGGACAGCCCCGGATCGATATATCCCCTCTTAAGATAAATACCCACGCTGGCTGCGGCCGTCACCCCGATCATAAAGTTGCTTGTCGTAGTGGACACCTTGAAGGGGATCCGCATGACATTGTCCATGGCGATGACTTTTAATGCGCCCGATCCGATGCCCAGCAGCCCGGAGATGATCCCCGCTACGTTCATCATCAGGAACCCGCCCACCACATTGCGGACGGTATAGCTTAATTTCCCGGCAGGAGTGGGATAGCTGCCATTCAGTTTCAGTACCCTCGACAAGAGCCCCGGCGATCCCGTATCGTCCGGGTCCTTTAGCTTCATAAAGGACATGATGGCCGACAGGATCAGGATGATGCCAAACAGGATCGCGATAAAGGAAGTAGGCAGATAGGTCGACAAAAAAGCGCCGGCGATGGCTCCCGCCGTGGTAGCCAGCTCGAGGAACATCCCAAGCCGGATATTGGTAATACCTTCCTTTACATAGGCAGCCGCCGCTCCCGATGAGGTGGCGATCACGCTGATCAGTGAGGTCCCGATGGCATAATGGATATCCACCTTGAACAATAAGGTAAGGAGGGGGATCAACACGACTCCCCCTCCCAACCCCGTAAGCGACCCCAGCAGACCAGCCATCAGGGCGCCCAGAAAAAGAATAGCAGTGAATAAAAGGATTGTCATGTTGGCGCTGCAAACCTACATTAATTTGTCCAATACGATATAGGGTAGGAACGTGGTAATTATTAAACCGTTTTTGCCGTAAAATGATTAAATAATAAAGACCCCCTCTCGTCGGGAGGGGGTCTTATTTTATTCTATGGTTGTTCCTTCTTTGATCTCGTCATTCGCATCCCGGACCACTTCTTCCCCGGGTTGTACCGCGCCCACGATCTCGATCCTGTCCTTATTTTCGTTGCCGGTAGTGACATCGACCCTGACGGCCCTGTTATTACGAACGACGATCACATACTTTCGTTCTGTCGAGGTGACCACGGCCGACTTGGGTACGGAAAGGGCATTCGGAATGCCTTTCGAATCGAACAGCACATCCGCATACATGCCGGGGGTCAACGTCTCGTCTTTATTATAGATGTCCAGCTCCACCCGTTCGGTACGAAATTGCATATTGATATTCATCGAGACACGGCTGATACGACCGGTCATCTTTTTCCCCGGGTAGGCACTGAGGAAAAACGATATTTCCTGGTTGGTCCGCAACGTAGCGGCAATGCTTTCAGGTATATCAACCTGTAGCCGCAGATGGTCCACTTCCTTTAATTCAAGCATCGGCTTGTCTTTGCTTTCGGCGCTCACGAGGGCTCCCGGATGTACATTCCGTTGTGTGATGACGCCGCTGAACGGGGCTGTGACCCGGAGATAGGCCATCATCGTCTGCTGCATCTGCCAATTGGCCTTTTCCGCATTGCTGAGCGAGCTGTCGGCATCCTTTTTTGCTTTGGCTGAGGCCAGGTCCATTGGAGAAATAGCTCCCGGCGTCCGGGCTGCCTCCACCAGTCTTTCATAATTATCCCGGTTGATCGCGTAATCCGATACTGCCCGGGCGTATTTTTCTTTTGCCTGCATGACGGCCTGTTGCAATTCCGGGGCATCCAGCACCATTAATAGCTGTCCCTGCCGTACGTGCGAACCGATATCGACCAATACGGTGTTCACATAGCCATTTACTTTTGGGAATATGCTCACTTCCTGGTAAGCTGCCAGCTGGGCGGGTAGTTTAAGCGTTTGCTCTACGTTCTGCCGCTCTGCCTTCACAAGGGTAAGATGCGGCGCGGCGACGGGCGCCGCCGGTTTTTTGTCCGCGGCTTTATTATCCGAACAGCCGTATGCGAATACAGCAGCGAGTAGTACGATCAAAAAAGATTGTTTGTTCATATTTTTTTATTTAGAGGGATCTTCCGGTAATAAGGAGACAGAATTAAAACTTGTTTTTTGCATGATCCATCCATAGACCAGCGGAACGATGAACAAGGCCGAAAACGTGGATGCGGCTAAGCCCCCGATCACGGCACGTCCCAGCGGAGCGGACTGATCACCGGCCTCCCCCAATCCACTGGCCATGGGGATCATACCCGCGATCATGGCCAGGCTGGTCATCAGGATGGGTCGGAGACGGACGCTTGCCGCTACTATGGCGGCCTTAAACGGATCGCGATACTCCAGGCGCAATTGCTCGGCATTGGTGACGATCAGGATCGCGTTGGCCACCGATACCCCGACCGCCATAATAAGGCCCATATAAGATTGCAGGTTCAGCGTAGCCCCCGTCGCCAGCAAGAGCAGCATCGCACCCAGCAATACTGCCGGGACGGTGGCCAGTACCGTGATGGACAAACCAAAGGACTGGTAATTGGCGGCCAGTAAGAGGAGGATGACAACGATAGCTGCAAGCAATCCGCTTTGCAGGGAGTTCAGGGTCTCGGTCAGCAAAGAGGACATTCCCTTTATTTCCGGTACCAGGCCGGTGGGGGGAGTGCCCATTTCGTCGACAGCCTTTTGAACTGCGGCCGTTGCGGCGCCCAGGTCTTTTTTATAGATATTGGCGCTGACGGTAATAAACCGGCGCGGACCGCTACGATCATATTCCCCCGGCAGGGTGTCGATCCGGAGCTCGGCCACATCCGACAATACAGGCCGCATCTGCCCTTTGACCAGCGAGACGGATTGTAATTGCCCTACGGAATTCATGATATATTCCGGCACCTGGATCTGCGTCTGGTAGGTATACGCCGATCTCGTATCCAGCCACAGGTTCTTATTGGTATAACGGCTCGAGGAGGTGACATCCGTGATGCTTTTGGAGATGTTGTCCATGGAAAGGCCCATGAGGGCCAGCTTGTTCCGGTCGACCGAAATGTCGATCGTGGGAAAATTCAGCGGCTGGGCGATCTGCACGTCCCGCAGGAAAGGGATCGCTTTCATTTTCTCCACCAGCTTCGTGCCATAGCTTTTTATGTCCGCCATATTCTTACCCGCGATCCGCACTTCGATAGGAGTGGAAGCTCCCTGCGCCATGATCTTTTCCGTCAGCTCGATCGGCTCGAACGAGATCCGGAGTCCCGGGTAATGCTCTCCGATATTCTTTCGTAATTCTTCCTTCAGGTCCTCCATCTTCACCTTATAATCTTCGTTCAGGTTTACCTGTATCACCGCCTCATGTGTGCCGCTATTGAAAATATACAGGTTGCTCGTACCGAAGTTGCTTGGCACCAGCCCCACATAAGCGGAAGAGATAGCTACCTGGTGATGCACGGTCGAATCGATGATGTCCAGGACACCCTGCGTAGCCTTTTCCGTTACTTCCAACCGGGTGCCATCCGGTTCCCGGATGCGTAATTGCAGCTGGCCGTTATTGGTTTTCGGCAGGAGGTCCTTGCCGATCACCACATAGCAAAAGGCAGCCGCTCCAAAGGCCGCGATAAAATAGATCCCTACGATCAGCTTTCTTTTGGGCATCCATTTCTCCAGCCGGGAAGCAAGTCCGTTCTTGATACGCTGGAAAAAATCGTTTTCTTCCGTATGGATCTCGTCTTTTCGTCTGTGCGTGTCGATCTCCCCGATCTCCTCCTGGCTCAGGGCCAATCCCGCATGTGCATGGGGCTGATGATGATGATATTGAAATCTTTCCGCTTTCAGCAGCCAGACCGAAATGACCGGCACCAGCGTCTGGGCCGCGATAAAACTGACGATCATGGCAAACGCGATGGATAAAGACAAGGGAAGGAACATGGCTTTTGGTACGCCGCTCATGACAAAGGCGGGGGCAAAAACGGCGAGGATACAGAGCAGGATGAGCAGCAGGGGAAAGGAGATCTCCGAACAGGCATCCAATATCGCTTGTCGTTTATTTTTTCCCATCTCCAGGTGCTGGTGTATATTTTCAATGGTCACCGTCGCCTGGTCGACCAGGATCCCGATGGCAAGGGAGAGTCCGCTCAGGGTCATGATATTGACCGTCTGTCCTGCCAGCTTTAGAAAAAATACCGCGCTCATCACCGCGACGGGGATCGTAATGATAACGACCAGGCTGCTCCGCCAGTCGCGGAGGAATAACAGCACCATCAGCCCGGTCAGGATGGCTCCCAGGATCCCCTCCGTCATCAGGCTCTTGGCCGAATTGATCACGAAGATGGATTGGTCGAACTCATAGCTGATATCCACATCGTCCGGCAGCAGGCTCTTCATTTCCGGTATTTTCGTGCGGAGCGTCTGCACTACCTCCCAGGTCGAGGCATCGGCCGTTTTGACCACCGGGATATATACCGACCGTTTGCCGTTCACCAATGCATAATCCACGGTGATATCGGCGCCATCGGCCACGTTGGCTACATCCCGGACAAAGATGGAAGTGGACCCGTTACTCTTGATGGGAATATCCTCGAAATGCTGGACGGCAGGTTCCAGGGAGTTAATAGACGTGACATACATGATACTGTCCTGTCGAAGATTGCCGGACGGGGTGATGGCATTGTTCTGCGCGATCGCCTGTACGACTTCGTCGGCGGATAAATTATACATGCGCAGCTTCTCCGGGCTGACATTGATAAGCACCGACCGCGCGTTGGAACCAAAAGGCGGCGGCGCGGACAATCCCGGCACCGTTGCGAACAAAGGACGCACCCGGGTGAGCGCAAGGTCAAAGATATCCTTCAGCGGCCGGGTCTTGCTGCTGAATACCAGCTCTCCCACAGGGAGGGAAGAAGCATCAAAACGGACTACCTGGGGCGGCAAGGCGCCCGGGGGAAAGAAGGCCGCGGACCGGTTCACCTGGAGGGCCACCTGCGCCGATGCCTCCGCCATATCCGTACCTTCGTAAAAGGTCAGTTTGATAAGGGCTAAACCCTGTATATTTTTACTCTCGATATTTTTGATCCCGTTGACATAAAGGAACTGATCCTGCATACGCGTAGCAAAAAAACCTTCCATCTGCTGCGCCGACATTCCCCCATACTGCTCGATCACATAAATAGTGGGAGCGTTCAGTTTGGGGAATATATCGATAGGGATCGTTCGGATAGCCATTACCGAGAACAACAAAAGACCCATAAACAGGACCAGGACGGTAATGGGTCTTTTTAAAGCTGCTCGTACCATTATATAATTATTTGATAGTTTGAATAAATTGATCCAGGTTACCGGTCGAGGCGGATTTGTCAAGGTTGGCCAGCAGCCAGTCGCTCAGGGCCTGCACAAAGTCCGATTGAGACCGATAGAGTACAAAAGAAGCATTGGTAAGATCGACCAGGTTGATGATGCCCGCCTTATACTGGGCAGTCTTCTGCGCATAGGCATCCTGGGCGGCGCCCACCTGTACAGGAATCTCCGCCAGATCCTTCAAGGCGGTCCGGATACCCTCGTCGGCCTTATTGCCGACGTTTTGCAAGGATTGTTGCTGTTGCAACAGATCATAATCGCTGGCCAGCGTGTTGTTCCGGGCGATGGCCTCCTTATCTTTCCGGTGCACCGTGTTAAAAAGATCATATTCCAGGGTAAGACCTCCCAGGTAATTGAACCGTTGATAACCCAGCCCGGTGGCCGCGGATTTATAATTTCCCAGGTAATCGATGCTGGACCCCCTGGCCCAGGCCACCCCCGTCAGCACGATCTTCGGCAGATAGCTTTTCTTTACCAGGGTTTCCGTTTGCAGATAGAGGGACTTTTGCTTATCGTAATAATCGATCAGCGGATTGGCCTGTGCAGCCGGATTCCCGGCGCCTGCTATCGCTCCGCCCGGTAGGTTTTGGGCGGCCCGGGCCGTATCGATCGCTATATCGTCTGCCCGGATGCCGGTCAGATAACTAAGCTGCTGCTGTAACTGTCTCACCTGTCCTTCGGTCTGATTATAGGTGATCCGGGTCTTTGATAGTTCGGCCATGGCCAGCGCGGAATCCGCTCCCGGTTTGATCCCGCTCCGCGTTACCGCCTGGATGACCGTATAAATGGTCTCGTACCGGCTGACGTTCTCGCTATCGATGCCAAGCTGGAATTGATCCTTAAGAATATCGAGATATAATTTCCCGACCTGCCATTTTACCAGGTAACGCTGTCTCTCCAGGTCTGCCTGGCTAAGGTTGACATAGGCTTCGGCCTGGTGGATAGTGGCCTTTTTCAGTCCAAAATCCTCCAGCTCATATTGGTTATAAAAGAAACCTATATTGCCGATGGCCGATTGATAGACATTGTCGGCACGAAGACCGCTCGAAGTCGAAGGGATGATCCCAAAAGTGGTATAAGACCCGGGTAGGGAATTGTCCGATCCTGCGGTCACCTCATCCCCTATATAAGAGGCGGGCAGAAAACGATGCCGGGCATCGGTAACCCCTGCCCTTGCGGCTTCCACGAGGGCCTTTTTCTGCAAAAGGACCGGCAAATGACGCTGTGCGGAATCGACAAGATCGGGTAATGAATATTTTTTTTCCTGTGCAAATAATGAAAGCGCGGGCATCAGTAATAGGGTACCGAGGGCCCGGAGAAACTTTCTGTTACAGAAAGTAACCATATAGTATGTTTAAAATGAAGAATGTTGCTTGTAAAGCTTTGCGTGATCAGGCAACGATGGGAGGCCCGCGCAACGGGCGATAGATGGGGGTAAAAGAGGGCAGGAACACATCCCGGAAGTCTCCGAGGGTTCGCCGCATAATATAAGGCGTCGGAACATCCACGAAGAATACGTCACAGGGTGTGATATTTTCCTGGTGGAACCGCTTATTCAGCCGGATGGTATGCGTGCCGGTAGGAGGAAGAGGAGAATGATGTACGGCCGCGGCCTGTGTGAAAATATTGGGCGAATAATTGCCCGGGCCGGGCCCGTCGAAATTAAAGAAGAACTGTACGGAAAAGAAAACGGCATACACCGATAGCAATAGGGTGTGAAATAAGACGCTATGTGCTTTCTTTACCATTCTTGTCCGTAAAATTAGCCATTAATTGGTTAACATATTAATAAAAGGAGGATTTACAGGAACAGCTGCAGCAATTTATAGACCAGTGCTGCCAGCAGCGCGCTGACGGGGATCGTCAGGATCCAGGCCCAGACCAGGTTGATCGTCACCCCCCATCGGACTGCCGACATCCGTTTGGTGGCGCCTACTCCTACGATGGCGCCGGTGATCGTATGCGTCGTACTGACCGGTATGCCCAGGGATTGGGTGAGGAACAGGGTAATGGCCCCCGCCGTCTCCGCACAAACTCCTTCGAGCGGGCTGACCTTTGTGATCCGGGTCCCCATCGTCTTTACGATCCTCCAGCCTCCGCTCATCGTACCCAGGGCAATGGCGGAAAAACAAGCCGCCGGCACCCAATTGGGGATGTTCCGGATATTGTCCAGGTCGCCATGGGCTACCATGGCGGCGGCAATGATCCCCAGCACCTTTTGTGCGTCATTGCCCCCATGTCCCAGGCTCAGCAGGGCGGAAGACAACAGCTGCATCCGGCGAAACCATTTCTCCGCCCGGTAAGGATTGCTCTTCTGGAACAGGTTTACGATCAGGATCGTGATGATCAGGGCCACGATCATTCCGATCAGGGGCGCCAGCACGATAAAAAGAAAAGTGGGGATCACACTGCCATAGTCGATCACGTTCTGTCCATGGACGCTCCACCCGCCGGCATGGGCCAGGGCCGCCCCGACAAAACCACCCAGCAGCGTATGGGAAGAGCTGGAAGGAATACCAAACCACCAGGTCAGCAGGTTCCAGCAAATGGCCGCGATCAGCCCGGCAAAAATGACCGGCAGCGTAATAAAATCGCGGGAGACAAAATGCGCGATCGTATTGCCGATCCGGAATTCCCCGATAAAATACTTAAAGATAAAAAAGGCGGCAAAATTGAAGATCGCTGCCCAGAGCACGGCCTGGAAGGGAGTGAGCACCTTGGTGGAGACGATGGTCGCGATCGAAATGGCGGCGTCATGGAATCCGTTGATGTAATCAAAGAAAAGGGCCAGTATAATGATGACAATGAGAAAGGTCATGGGTTAATGGGCTTGACCCTTCTATGCGTATTTAATAATAATGGATTCGATCACATTTGTGGCATCCTCGCATTTATCCGTTACGATCTCCATTACCTGGTAGATATCCCGTTTCTTGATCACCTCCTTGGCGTCCGGCTCCGTCTCAAAAAGACGCTCGATACTCCTGTCGAAGACATCATCGGCCTGGTTCTCAATACTATTTACCCGGACAAGGGCATCGGTGATCATTCTCATATCCCGCATATTCCGCAACTCCCTTACCGCCCCCCGTATCTGCCGGGCTCCCTGCTCGATCAGGTCGGCCATTTTCTGGATCCCCGGATCGTTTGGGTCTACCTTATAAAAGTTGATCTTTTTGGCCGCCGCATAGATATAGTCACAGATATCATCCAGGGCGCTTGCCAGGTAATGGATATCCTCCCGGTCGAAAGGAGTGATAAAATTGCGGCCCAATTCCGTAAAGATCCGGTGCGTGAATTCGTCATTTACATGTTCCTGTGTCTCCAGCTGCAGGATCAATGTCGCCCGGCGATCATAATCCGGTTCCCTGACTACCTCCTTCAACAACTCCCCCATCCGGGCCACACTGTCCGCCACCTCCTCGAACAGGGAATAAAAGACCTTGTCCTTTGGCATGAATAACTGAACAAATGCATTGAATCCCTTCATCAGAAAGCGTTTTAAACAAAATAAACGGAATGTGCGCGGGTATTTTGCAAAAAGGCATTTGGTAATAATTTCTTAACATTAAGACAATACAAAAAAACAAATGATGAGGCAACCCTTGCCGGGTTTTAGAGAATATTTTATATGCATATTTGTAACTAGTTAATAGCCAGCACACAAAAATGCCTTCTTCCGCCGCTCGCGCTCCCTTTTTAGAACTGTTAACATTAAGGTAATATTCCGGTAACATTCGGGTCATTGCTTAAACATTCTTTTGCATCCAATTCAGTAGTACACAACGACACAATAGAACCTAACTATTTTTTTAACGAACCAAGACATTTATGAAACGCATTTCTGCAAAGCAACTTCTACTAATTGCTTCCCTGCTCATCCTGACCGCTTCTTCTCAAGCCCAGTATCTCTGGAATTCCGATTCTGCTTTTAAGGCAGGATCCGCCAATTCCGGTCGTCTCTGGGGATATATGTTTGGAGATGCTTACTATAAGAGTCATAGCGACTCCCTGGCCCGCGGTGGTTCCAATCAATACACCGGCATCCCAAAGAACCGCAATGCCTTCCAGTTCCGTCGTATCTACCTGGGATATGACTATAATATCACAAGCAAATTCTCGGCCGAGCTGTTGTTAGCCGCCGAGGACAATTTCCCGGCCGGACAGCCTGTCGGCGCCGCAACCGCCTCCGGGGATGAGACACAGAACAACAAGCTGACCTTTTATATAAAGCTGGCGAATATCCGCTGGAAGAACATCTGGAAAGGGACGGACCTTATCGTTGGTCAGGTCGCTACCCCCGCCTTCCCGCTGTTATCGGAAAAGATCTGGGCCTATCGTTCGATCGAAAGGACCATCTCCGATATCCGCCGTACTCCTTCTTATGACCTTGGCGCCTCCTTACAGGGTAAATTCGACGCCAAAGGTAATTTCGGATATGACCTGCTGGTCGGCAACGGCAGCAGCGCCAAACCGGAGGGTGACAACTTCAAATGGTTCTATGGTGACGTATATGGTATGTTCATGGACAAGAAACTCGTTGTCGATCTGTATGCCGATTATGAAAGGCTGACCTGGACCCCGCAGCTGCATCATAGCCGCCAGATGATCAAAGGATATGTAGCCTATAACACCCCCGGTCTTACTATCGGTGTGGAAGGGTTTGTAAACAACCTGAAGAACGATGTTACCGCTACCAAGATCGCCGGCGGTACCGATCTGCTCTCTGTAAAGGCAGTAGGTGTCAGCTATTATATCCATGGCGATATCATCCCCACCAAACTTCGTTTCTTCGCCCGCTATGATATGTTCAACCCCAATAATAAGGTGGACAACAGCATCTATAGCAAATATGCACAGACTACCGGCAACTACAATGACAACTCCTATGCCGCCGGTACCGCGGCAACCGGCGACGAGACCTACAAACAAGGGTTCATCACTGCCGGTCTGGACTTTACGCCTGCCAAGAATGTGCACTTTATGCCCAATATCTGGTACAACCATTATAACACCCAGCTGGCAAACAAGAACGGTGACTATGACCTGGTCTGGCGGATGACCTTCTTTTTCACCTTTGGTAAATAAAAATGTTAACGTTTCATATTCTTAACTACCACAAGCAACAACAATGAAATTAACTCCTTTCACAATCAAGAGCTCTCTCTTAACTGGCGCTTTCTTCGCTATTCTTAGCGCAAGCCTGGTATCCTGCGGCGGCGGTGGCAGCACCTCCGGTTCCGACAGCACGGCTTCCTCCAACACTGATGCCCTGATCGGCGCCGGCAGCTCCTTTGATTACCCGCTGTTCTCCAAACAATTTTCCGAGTATAACAAGACCAACGGCCTGAAGGTCAACTATCAGTCCGTAGGGTCTGGCGCCGGGATCTCCCAGCTGACGAGCAAGACCGTCGACTTTGGCGCTTCCGATGCGCCGATGAACGGCAAACAGGATTCCGCCCTGTCCGCCCCGGCCATCCACATCCCGATTACGGCCGGCGCAGTAGTACTGAGCTACAACCTGCCCGAAGTAAAAGACACATTAATGCTGTCTCCCGACGTACTCGCAGGGATCTTCCTGGGAACGATCACAAAATGGAACGATCCCAAGATCACTGCCATCAATAAAGGCGTCAAGCTGCCTTCCACCAGCATCCTGATCGCCCACCGTTCCGACGGCAGCGGTACTTCGAATATCTTCACTACCTATCTTTCCAAGGTCAGCGCAGACTGGATGTCCAAAGTAGGAAAGGGCTCTTCCGTCAACTGGCCCGTAGGTCTGGGCGGAAAAGGCAATGAAGGCGTGGCCGGTCTGATCAAACAGACGCCCGGTTCCATTGGTTATATCGAGCTGGCTTATGCCATCCAGAATAGCATGCCTTACGCAAAAATGCAGAACAAATCGGGGAATTTCATTACTCCGTCCATTGCCAGCGTAACGGCTGCCGCCAATATCCAGATCCCTGCCGATTCGAAAGTGTCGCTGACCAATACGGATGCCGCCGATGGCTACCCCATCTCCGGTTTCTCCTGGGTGATCATCTACAAGGAGCAGAAGTATAATGACCGTAGCCAGGACCGGGCCACCAAGCTGCTGAAGCTGTTGTCCTGGATGATCCACGATGGTCAGCAATTCAGCGGAGCGCTGAACTATGCGCCCCTTTCTCCTGCTGCCGTCAGCACCGCCGACGCGATCCTGAAGTCTGCTACCTATGATGGCAAGCCGATCTTACAGTAACTGATTGAAACGAACTTTTATGGATACATCTGTAGAGAATGGTATGGTTACCCGCAGCGAGCTACCGCTGCGGGTAATTAATTCTAATGCACCCGAGGCCATAGCGAAAGCAAAGGGCAGGGTAAGGCGGTCTTTTCGCCAGATCCGCACGGAAAACGTTTTTAAACGTACGCTGATCATCATGGGCATTCTGATGGTCATCCTCGTCCTTGGGGTCTTTCTGACCCTGGTGGTCCAGTCCCTTCCTTCGATCAAGGCCCTCGGGCCCAAGTATCTCTGGGGAAGGGTTTGGGATCCGGTACAGGATGTTTACGGAGCGTGGCCCTTTTTGCTGGGGACCCTGCTCAGCTCCTTCCTGGCGCTGATCATCTCCATCCCGTTTTCCATTGCCGTTGCTGTCTTCCTCGGTGAATATTATCCGAAGGGCTGGCTGCCCAATCTCCTGAAGAATACCGTAGAGCTGATCGCCGCCGTGCCATCCGTTATCTATGGTTTCTGGGGCCTGGCCGTGCTGGTACCCATCGTCCGCAACCTCGAATCCCATATCGGGGTGGAACCGGTCGGTGTAGGGATCTTCAGCTCCTCTCTCATCCTGGCGGTCATGATCATTCCCTACGCGGCCTCCCTGGGCCGATCGATGATCTCGATGGTGCCTTCCCCATTGAAAGAGGCTGCCTATGGCCTGGGCGCCACCCGATGGGAAGTGATCCGCAGCGTCATCCTTCCGTATACAAAGTCCGGTCTTTTTGCCGGCGTGCTTCTGTCCCTTGGTCGCGCCCTGGGCGAGACCATGGCCGTCACCATGGTGATCGGGAACACAAGCATCATCCCCAAGAGCATCTTCGCGCCCGGCAATACCATGGCCAGCGTGATCGCCAACGAATTTACCGAAGCCGATAAAGCGGTCTATCTTTCCGCCCTTATCGAGCTCGGACTGGTGCTCTTTCTTGTCACCGTCGTGATCAATATGATCGGTAAAAGGATCATCGATCGCTTCACTAATGAATAAATTATGGAAATAGGCAGCGTAAAATACCGGATCGGGAAAAGCTATGGCGCCCAGATACTGACGATCGTCCTCGCCTTTGCCTGTGTCGTTCCCCTGATCTTCATCCTGATCTTTATCATAAAGGCAGGCATCACGAAGATCAACTGGCACTTCCTTGTCAATGTCCCCAAAGCCGTAGGGGAATCAGGCGGCGGTATCGCCAATGCGCTGGTAGGCAGCATCATCATCATCGCCTGTGCCTCGGTCATCGCCGTCCCCATCGGGATCCTGACCGGCATCTATCTCAGCGAGAACCGGAAGAGCCGTCTCGCCTATTGGGCCCGTCTTTCCGTGGATATCCTCCAGGGCGTGCCCTCCATCGTGATCGGCATCATCGCCTATTTCTGGCTGGTAAAGCCGTTGGGCGGATTCTCCGCGCTTTCGGGCAGCGTGGCGCTGGCCATCATGATGCTGCCGATCATCGTCCGTTCCACCGAAGAGACACTAAAGCTCCTGCCCGATTCCCTGAAAGAAGCCGCTTTCGCACTGGGCATGCCCTTCCACCGGGTCATCTTCAAGGTGATCGTCCCGGTCGGGGTCAGCGGCATCCTTTCCGGCGTCATGCTCTCCATCGCCCGTATCACCGGCGAGACGGCGCCCCTGCTTTTTACCGCCTTCGGGAACCCTTATCTTTCCACCAATGTTACAAAACCCATGCAGAGCCTGCCGCTGCTGATCTTCAACTATGCTACCAGCCCGTACAATGACTGGCATGACCTGGCATGGGGCGCCTCCCTCATCTTATTGATGTGGGTCTTATTCCTCAATATTTTCACAAAGATCTTAACAAGAAAATGGAAAGTACAATTATAAAAAGCCGGAATTTCAATGCTTCCTTCGGAGCGAATCACGTCGTCAAGAACGTCAACATCGATATTCCCCGGAATCATGTGATCGCCGTCATGGGCCCTTCCGGCTGTGGAAAAACGACCTATCTGCGTTGTATCAACCGCATGCATGAGCTGATCCCCGGCGCCACCTGCAGCGGCGAGATGAACCTGAATGACGAGAACATATATGAGATGCACCCCATCTTCGTCCGGCTGAAGATCGGCATGGTGTTCCAGCGCCCCAACCCCTTTCCAAACCTGAGCATCTATGACAACGTCATTGCCGGGTATAAGCTGAACGGCATCAAGCTGCCAAAGGCGGAAAGAGACCGGATCGTGGAACATTCCCTCACCCGGGTGGCCTTGTGGAACGAAGTAAAGGACTCCCTGACAAAGAAGGGTTCCTTTCTTTCCGGCGGTCAGCAGCAGCGTCTCTGTATCGCCCGGGCCGTGGCCATGGAACCGGAAGTGCTTCTTTTTGACGAGCCTACCTCCGCCCTCGACCCCATCTCCACCTCGACCGTGGAAGAGCTGTTCCATGAGCTGAAAGCCAACTATACCCTGATCATCGTGACGCATAACATGCAGCAGGCGGCCAGGGTCAGCGATAAAACGGCCTTCTTCTACCTGGGCGAGCTGGTGGAATATGACGAGACAAAGATCATGTTCACCAATCCAAAGGACAATCGCACCCAAAATTATATCACCGGCCGTTTCAGCTGATTTTTAGTAATTTTATTTTACACTCATCTTAGTATTTTCTACCCATGGCACAAATCGAAACCGAACTACAACTCCTTAAAACAGAGGCCGTCAATATGTGGAGCCTGGTCAACTCCCAGTTGAGCAAGGCCCGTCTCGCTTTCCTCAACTTTGACAAAGACCTCGCCCGGGAAGTGGTGTTGAAAGAAAAAAGAGTGAATGGCAGCGAATTGAAGATCGATCGCGACTGCGAGAACATCTTTGCGCTTTTCTGCCCCGTGGCCATCGACCTCCGCTTCCTCCTCGCCGTCCTGAAGATCAACTCGAATCTCGAACGCATCGGGGACATCGCCGAAGGCATCGCCAAATATATCATCGACGCGGATGGCCCCTTCGGTAAGGATATGCTGGAGGCCACCCGGATCCTGCCCATGTACGAGGAATCCGTCCGGATGCTGGAAGATACCCAGGAAGCCTTTGAAAAAGAGGACACCGTCCTGGCCCGCAGCGTGTTCAAGAAGGATGACTTCCTGGACAATGTCAACAAATCCTCCAATAAAGCATTGGAACAGCACCTCGAGAAACACCCCGAAGATACGGCACAGGCTCTCTGGATCTTATCCATCATCCGCAAGCTGGAAAGGGTAGGAGATCAATCGAAGAACATCGCCGAAGAGATCATTTTTTATCTGGAAGCAAAAGTTCTCAAGCACAAAGGCAAATTCGTATAGCTTCCGGCACCACCCGCCATACGTATTAATATTACCATAACTATTCAGTAAACTCCCCATAATACGGGGAGTTTACTTTTGTAGGGTATTAATTGGTTAGTTACCTGTTAATCGATGGTTTATATATGTAGAGTTGAATTTTCTCATGCAGAAGTCCCCTCATTTCCATGAAGGGACTTTTTTATTATAATCAATAAACAGCGTTTAATTGAACACACACTCCGGGTAAAGCAGATCCAGCGCATCCTTCCGCTCCCCGGTACAATTATGCATAAGATAGCTGACGATGGACTCCGTGGAATGATCGAGATGAAGGGCGGGCTTCTTCCGAAGCTCCATCCAGGGATAAAAGACCTCCCCAAACCCGGCATCCAGCGCCTTCAGGACAGGGATCCCCATCTTTTGCAGGGCGGCCGCATTGCAAAACTGTTCATACTGCCCCCGGATCGGGATCACCAGCAGCTTTTTGCCGAGATACAGGGCCTCGGCCGGCGTTTCAAAACCTGCGCCCGTGATGATGGCCTTACAATTGATCAGGCTTCGGTTAAAGGCGGCCTTGCCTACGGGAATAAAAAGGATATTTCCGTCCTGTGTCGGTTGTCTTACCTCTTTGGAGAATACCTGGAAACGGAATTCCCTTAAAGGTTGCAGGTACTGGCGTACTACCGCATCGCTGTACGAGGAGAGATAAACCGAAATATAGCCTTTGTCCTGGGGTTCCGCCTGCAGGATCTCCTTCTTGATCACCGGGGGAAGGATAAAGTCGTCGTATTGTTTAAAATGAAGACCGATATATTGCGTGGCACGGGCATAGTTCCGGAGGATCCATTCACCCATCCATTCCCTGTTCTCCGGCCGGGGTGACTTGGGAGAGACAAAACTTGCCTGGTGACCGAAATTGACGGAGGGGACTTTCTTATAGGCGCAGGCCAGGGAGGTGATGCTTTCGAAATCATTTATGACCAGGTCATATTTTTCCACGGGCAGGTCCCTTACTTCTTGCCAGATGCGCAGGGGAGCGAACCGGCGGGCGATCTGCCAGTAGTTGAGCCCGCCTCCGTTTGTATAGAACAGGCTCAACCCCTTGCTCCGGTATTTTACCGAAGCGTCCAGTTGAAGACTATTGTTGGCGCCGCTGAGGAAAATATCCACCTTGCCATACCGTTCAAGGTAAGGCAGGATCTCCATGGCCCGGCTGATATGGCCGTTGCCCGTTGCCTGTACTGCATATAGGATCTTCATCTTCATAAACGATTATAGTTGGCCGGCCGGGTTAAATAGCCGCCAGGGAATTAATGTAAAAATTGATCTCGTCCGTCATCACGGTAAGAGAGGGTTTCATTTCGACCGTCTGCGTCGCCGGGAAATCCTTCTCGTTGTATTCGAAGATCGTCCACTCGTTCTGCTGGTACTCCAATGCCGTACAATGTTCCACCCAATCCCCCGAGTTCAGATAGGTTACCTTCCCATCCTCCGTCTCTACGACCTTCTGACAGGGCTGGTGGATATGACCGCAGATGACATAATCATATTTTTTTTCAATGGCCAGCTCGGCGGCGATCAATTCGAAATCATTGATCTTGCTGACGGCCTTATTGACGCCGGCCATCACCCTTTTTGAAATAGATACCCGCTCCTGTCCAAAGATCTTCAGGATAAAATTGATCATCCGGTTGAACCGGATCAACAGGCTGTATCCGCTGCTGCCCAGCTTGGCCAGTATCTTGGCGCCCCCTTTTGTAGTGTTGTCAAAAACATCCCCGTGGAAGATCCAGGTCATCTTATTGTCGATCTCCAGCACCAGCTTGTCGGTCAGCGTAAAGTTTCCCATCTGGATATCCGAATAGCGGCGCATCATCTCATCATGATTGCCGGTTATATAAAAGACCCGGGTGCCGTTGGTAATACATTGGATGATCTCCTTGATGACCATGATATGTGCAAGGGGAAAATATCGCTTGGAGAATTGCCAGCCGTCGATAATGTCACCGTTGAGGATGAGAATGTTCGGGGTGATGCTTTTGAGGTAGTTGACAAGTTCCTTGGCACGGCATCCGTAGGTTCCAAGGTGAATGTCAGATAAAACAACTACATCTAAGGGACGTTTTTCCATTACCAGAGGTTTCCCAAAGTTCCAAAGAAGTTATGACTGCTGCTTTAACTGTGCGTTAACAAATTGTGAGTTTTATGTGAACTCAATATTAACCGGAAGGGTTAAATTACCTTTGCGCCCATGAAAAAAGGCTTCCTCCCGCTTATGAAACGAAACATCGTCTTCCTTTGCCTGTTATCGGTCATTTCATCGGCCGATGCCATTGCACAGCAGGCTGCACCCACACCGGCATCCGCACAGCCGTCCGCTACAGGCCGCACCCAGCCCGCGCTTCAGCTGATGGACGGCCACCATCCTTACACGGTAGCCAATACGCATTCGCATAACGATTATGAACAGGCCACACCCTTCTGGCTGGCCTGGGGACAGCAATTCGGCTCCATCGAGGCCGACATTTTCTGGCTGAACGGGCAAATGCTCGTCGGGCATAACCTGGAAGAGATAAAGAACGGGCGTACCCTCGAGGAATACTATCTTAAGCCCCTACTCTCCTGCCTGCAGAAAAACAACGGTCATCCCTACGCCGATACCACCCGCGAGCTGCAGATGCTGATCGACGTCAAGACCGATTCCATTGCCACGCTCAATGCGCTGATCGGCCTGTTAAAGAAATATCCGCCCCTGGTCAACACCCCCTCGATACATTGGGTGATCAGCGGCCGTCGTCCCATTCCCTCCCTCTATACCTCCTACCCCTCCTTTATCGAATTCGACGGCATCCTGCGTGATGAGTACAGCACGGAGGCGCTGAGCAGGATCGTCATGATGAGCGACGACCTCCACCATTATACGCATTGGAATGGCCTGACGAATATCCCCGCGGCCGACCTGCCGGCCCTGCAACAGGTCATCAGCCGCGCACACGCGCTGAAAAAACCCGTCCGTCTCTGGGATGCCCCGGATTTCCCCAATGCCTGGACCCAGCTGATGCAGCTGCAGGTCGACTTCATCAATACGGACCATATCCACCAGCTCGCAGATTTCCTGGCCCATTAACTCTTAAACATAACTTAATAGTGAGGGATCAGGCCCTACGGGCATTTTCGATACCTTTTCAAGATCATATATAATAATATAAAACAAAAGGTACATGACCACGGAACAAGCCAAACAGATCACGGATGAGATCTTCGAGCTTTATGAGAATTATGGCGGAGCGGAATATGCCGGCGAAAAGGTCTCCCAGCTGGAGCACATGGTCCAGGCGGCCCAACTGGCGGAAGAGCAGGGATCCGAAGAAGAAGTGATCCTTGCGGCCTTCCTGCATGATATCGGTCATATCTCGGAAGCGGCAAAAGGTGACAACGAGATGGACGGATTCGGGATAAAGGACCATGAGGAGCTGGGCGCTGAATTCCTGCGGAAAAAGGGGTTCTCGAAAAAGATCGTCCGGCTGGTGGAATCCCATGTCGAAGCAAAAAGATATCTTACCGTCAAAGACCCCTCCTATTACGCGCAGTTATCCGAAGCCAGCAGGAAGACCCTCGAATACCAGGGAGGACCCATGGCGAAGGAGGAGGCCGACGCCTTTGAAAAATATCCCCTTTTTTCGCTGATCATCGACATGCGCAAATGGGACGAACAGGCGAAGATCCGGAACAAACCCCTGCCGGACCTGGCACATTATAAAAAAATGATGCAGCACCATCTTGAATCCCATTAATATGAGCTCTATACAACTCGTCGTTTTTGACATCGCAGGCACTACGGTGTGTGATAAAGGTAATGTGGCCGGTTCCTTTATATCGGCCTTCCGGGATTTTGGGTTTAACATGCCCCTTCCGGAAGTAAAAAAAGTAATGGGTTTCCGGAAGATCGATGCCATTGCGATGCTGCTGGACAAATTCGCCCCGGAAAAGAAAGCCGGCGAAATGCTTATCGATCGCATCCATACCCGTTTTATCGATACCATGATCGCTTTTTATCGCAATGACGAGGAACTGGCGCCCCTTCCCCATGCGGAAAAAGTATTTGCCGCCCTGCAGAAAAAAGGGATCAAGGTGGCGTTGAACACCGGTTTTACCCGTTCCATCACCGATGCCATCCTGCACCGTCTTCGCTGGGACAACCGCAATAAGAATATCGACCGGGTCATCTGCAGCGATGAGGTGCCGGTCGGACGGCCTTCCCCGGATATGGTCAATGCCCTGATATCGGCGCTGGACATTGCCTCCCCGGAACAGGTCCTCAAGGTCGGGGATACGGAGGTGGATGTGCTCGAAGGCAGAGGGGCGGGTTGTGGGATAGTGGTCAGCGTCACCACCGGCGCCTATACGCGGGAACAGCTGGAAGAATATCATCCCGACTATATCATCGACGATCTGTCAGAATTGCTCCCCATTATCGAAAAGGCTTAAAGTACCCGCTATGCAACTGCCATCCGGAAGCACGCTGCCCCCCGCCGGTCAGTCCCGTCATCCCACCCGCATCGGGACCTGGCTACAGCGATCTCCTGCCTGGGCGTTCATTCTCTATGTGTCCCTGTCCTCCTTTGTGGTCTACACCTGTATGTATGGTTTCCGCAAGCCTTTTACGGCGGCTTCTTTCGACGGCATCTACCTGTTCGGGATCTCTTACAAGGTCGTGCTCGTCATCTCCCAGGTCATCGGGTATATGCTGAGCAAATTCTATGGGATCCGTTTTATCGCTACCATGCAGCCTTCCAGGAGAGCCGGTTTTATCATCCGGCTCGTCCTTACCGCCTGGGGTTCCCTCTTGCTTTTTGGCCTGGTGCCCGCCCCCTATAATTTTGTTTTTTTGTTTATCAACGGTCTGCCGCTGGGCATGGTCTGGGGACTGGTATTCAGCTTTGTCGAAGGGAGAAAGGTGACCGAGCTGATGGGCGCGGTCCTGTCCACCAGCTTTATCTTTGCATCCGGTCTTGCCAAGACCGTTGGGAAAGGACTGATGTTATACGCCGGCGTCAGTCAGTGGTGGATGCCCTTTGTTGCCGGCGCCGTATTTGTAGGCCCCCTGCTGCTTAGCACCTGGCTGTTGAACCAGACCCCGCCCCCCACACCGGAAGACGTGGCCCAACGGACCATCCGGCGGCCTATGGAACGACAGGAACGGAAAGACTTCCTAAAAAAATTTGGCGTTGCCCTCATCCCCGTCGTCATCGCCTATGTTATCCTGACCATCCTGCGTGATTTCACCGAGGACTTTGCCAACGAACTATGGGCAGAGACCGGCTACCGGGACAATGCCGATGTATTTGCCGGCACCGGCACCATCGTCAGCCTCATCATACTGGCCGTGATCGGCGGCTTCTTTCTTATAAAGAATAATTACCGCGCCTTCCAGCTCAACAACGTCATCATCATCGGGGGTTTTATCCTCGCTGCCGGGTCCACGGCCCTCTATCACCTTCACCTGATCTCATCCGTCGCCTGGATCATCTCCGCTTCCGCCGGTCTCTACCTGGGATATGTACCCTACAATTGTTTTTATTTCGAGCGGATGCTGGCAGCGTATAAGATACCGGGTAATGTCGGGTTCCTGATCTATATCGCGGATGCCTTTGGTTATCTCGGCACCGTGGTCGTCCTCCTGGTCAAGGAGTTTGTCAGGATAAAATATTCCTGGGTCGATTTCTTTACGATCATGTTCTATGCCGCCGCTGTGGGAGGAATCGTGCTGGTAGTATGGGGCTCCGTTCTTTATGCAAAAATTTACAGGAATCAATCATCGTAATCATCCAACTTTATGCATTCGCGATCCGCAATCGTTATAGGAGCAGGCATCGTCGGGCTGGCTACCGCAAGGGCCCTGGCATTGAGAGGCTTTGCCGTGAAAGTCATTGAAAGATCGGAACGGGCCGTAGGCGCATCCATCCGCAACTTCGGCATGATCTGGCCCATCGGTCAGCCCGCCGGAAAAATGTATGACAGGGCCGTCCGCAGCAGGGATGTATGGAAAGAGATCGCACCTATAGCGGGTTTCTGGCAGGAACCGGCAGGCAGTCTTCACCTGGCCTACCGGCCGGATGAGTGGCAGGTCCTGCAGGAACTGGCGGAGACATTCCGGCAGGAAGGCCGTCCGGTACAGTTGCTGGACAGCGCGGCCGTCGCCGCCTGCTCACCGGCTGTAGTAACCGAAGGGCTATTGGGCGGGCTATATAGCCGCGACGAACTGATCGTCGACCCGAGGGAAGCCATCGCCGCCCTTCCCGGGTATTTATCGGAGAAATTCGGCGTACAGTTCTTCTGGGGCAAATGCGCCTCCTATATCTCCGGCCAGATCGTATATATCGGTAACGAGGAAGAGCACGCCGCCGACCTGGTCTTTGTCTGTAATGGCGCCGACCTCGGGACGCTCTATCCCGAACAATTCTCCCGTTTGCCCGTCACCAAATGCAAGCTGCAGATGATGCGGCTTGTCACACAGCCGGGGGACTGGCGGATCGGTCCCGCCCTTTGCGGCGGTCTCTCGCTCACCCATTACAACAGCTTTAAGGCGGCGCCTTCTCTACCCGCCCTGCGGCAGCGGTATGCCGAAGAAATGCCGGACTATCTCCGGTGGGGGATCCATGTCATGGTATCACAGAACGGCAGCGGCGAGCTGACGGTAGGGGATTCGCACGAGTATGGCCTTACCCATGACCCGTTCGACAGGGAATTCATCAACCGCCTGATCCTGGACTATCTCCGCACATTTGCGCGTTTTCGCGATTGGTCCGTCTCGGGGACCTGGAATGGGATCTATGCGAAACTGACGGACGGAGAGGGGGATCTTTTCTTCTCTCCCGAGCCCTATGTATATATCATAAATGGATTGGGAGGGGCCGGCATGACCCTCTCTTTTGGACTGGCGGAGGAATTAGTGGCCGGATTGTAATATTTTTGCGGCCATGTCCGTCTTTCGATCCATATTTACTGATAACCGCCGGTTCTTTTTGTCGTTCCTTTTTTTCTTTGGGGTAGGGCTGATCTTCCTGCTCACCGAAGGGAAGGCAACCACGTTCATCTATCTGAATCCCTTGCATTACAGTACCCTGGACACCCTCTTTATGTGGGTGACCTTTTTGGGTGACGGCCTCTTTACGGTCCTCGTGTGTGTCCTGTTCCTGCTGATGCGGCGCTGGTCCCCGGCCATCCAGGTGATCACCGCCTTCCTGCTTTCGGCGCTGGTGTCGCAGATCCTGAAGAATATTTTTTCGATGCCCCGGCCAAAACAGTTCTTCCCGCCCGGACAGTATGCCTACTTTATTCCCGGTGTCACCCATGTCGGATTTGCCAGCTTCCCTTCCGGTCACAGCACGACCATCTTTGCCCTGGCAACCTTGCTGGCTTTGTTCGAAAAGAATAAAAAATGGAATATCGCCTATCTCTTTGGCGCCGTGGCGGTGGGGTACTCCCGGATCTACCTGGGACAGCATTTCCTGGGAGACGTGCTGATGGGCTCGGTGATAGGGATCCTGACGGCCGTCGGAGTGTACTGGTTGTTTGCCAAAAAATTTCGTTCTCTCGACCGATTTAACTAGGTTTGCCCACAATTTTTCTTTGCGGCCCCCCCGGGAATGCCGTCTATATTAATGGTGTTCTTCATATGATTCTTGGAAAAAAACTGGTGATCGTTCTTCCCGCTTATAATGCGGAACTTACTCTCCGTAAGACGTATGCGGAGATCCCTTTCGATATTGTGGATGAGGTCGTGCTGGTCGATGACAACAGCAGGGACCATACCGTAGCGGTTGCCAGGGAGCTGGGTATCGAGCATATCATCCGGCACGACAAGAACCGGGGATATGGAGGCAACCAGAAAAGCTGCTATAACAAGGCGCTGGAGCTGGGCGGCGATATTGTCATCATGCTCCACCCGGACTATCAATACACGCCCAAGCTCATCCCGTCCATGGCTTACCTGATCGCCAATAACGTCTACCAGGTCGTCCTGGGTTCCCGGACCCTGGGTAAGGGAGCCCTTCACGGAGGCATGCCCCTGTACAAATATTTCTTTAACCGGGCCCTGACCTTTTTTGAGAACGTCATGCTGCGGCAGAAGCTGGCCGAATACCATACCGGTTACCGGGCCTTTTCCCGGGAGATCCTGCAAAGGATCAACTACGAGATCAACTCCGAAGACTTTGTTTTTGATAATCAAATGCTCTCCCAGATCATCTACCTGGGATATGAGATCGCGGAGATCACCTGCCCCACCCGTTATTTTGAAGAGGCTTCCAGCATCAATTTCCGCCGAAGCGTCGTCTATGGGCTGGGAGTGCTGAAGGTCTCCGTCGTTCACCGCCTTTGCAAATGGGGGGTGCTGAAGAACAAGATGTACAAGCCGCTGACCTGACCTCCGCCCCAAAGACCCATGCCTCCGGTCGCATTTTAAAGTATATTTGCGGCAAATCTCCGCTTAATATGTCATTTAATAAGCCGACCACTATCCTGCTGATTGCCCTTGCCGCCGCCCTCCTTTTTATTCCCTTCCTCGGGCACGTCCATCTCTTCGACTGGGATGAGATCAATTTCGCGGAAGCTTCCCGGGAAATGATAAAAATGGACGATTACACCCGGGTATATATAGACTTTAAGCCCTTTTGGGAAAAGCCGCCCATGTTCTTCTGGATGCAAAGCAGCGCCATGAAGATCTTTGGCATAACGGAATTTGCAGCCCGCTTCCCCAATGCCCTTTGCGGGATCGTCACCCTGATCGTCGTTTTTCTTTGCGGGTCCCGGATCTATGACCGGAAATTCGGCATCCTCTGGGCCCTGGCCTATGGCGGTTCCCTTTTTCCCAATATGTATTTCAAATCGGGGATCATCGACCCCTGGTTCAACCTTTTTACCTTTCTGTCCATTTTCTATTTTGTCCTCTATCACTGGCGCCGCAATGGATTCGATCATCCGGGCGTAAAGAAAAGCCAGCTGTATTATGTCTTGTGTTCGGCGGTGTTTATGGGGCTGGCCGTTCTTATGAAAGGACAGGTGGCCCTGATGATCTTCTTACTATGTCTCGGGGTCTACTGGATCTATAACCGCTTTAAGATCTATTTCAACTGGGGCCATGCCTTTCTTTTCCTGCTGGTCGCCTGCCTGGTCACCTCCACCTGGTATGGGTATGAGACCATAAAAAGAGGTCCCTGGTTCATCAACGAGTTCCTGAAATACCAATATCGTCTTTTTACCACGCATGATGCGGACCAGGCCGGTTTTTTCGGATATCATTTTATCGTGCTCCTCATCGGCTGTTTTCCTGCGTCGCTCCTCGCCATTCCCTCCTTTTTCAAGGCAAAATATACCAGCCGCTCCGACAAGGATTTTAAAAAGTGGATGCTCTTCCTGTTCTGGGTAGTGACCATCCTGTTCACCATCGTCCAGTCGCGGATCATTCACTATTCGGCCCTCGCCTGGTTCCCCGTCACCTTTCTTGCGGCATATTCCATTTATAAATGGGACCGGCGCGAGATGAGCTACAAAAAATACGTGGGGATCTTCACCGGCATTCTTGGCGGGCTTATCTCGCTGTTACTGCTGGGAGTGGCCGTTATCGGTCTGAATATAAAAAGGCTGGCGCCCTATGTAGAGGACACTTTTGCAAGGGGGAATATGGAGGCCGAAGTGCATTGGTCGGGCTGGGAAGGTCTGATCGGCATCCTGCTGGTCGTCACGCTGATCGTCGGTATCCGGGACCTGTCCCGGCAGGCGTATATCCGTGCCGCCCGGGTGTTTTTCGTGGGGACGGCCCTCGTCATCTTTTTTGCCAGCGCGATCATCGTCCCCAAGGTGGAACGCTATAGCCAGGGTGCGGCCATCGATTTCTTCATTGCCCGGCAGGGAGAAGACTGCTATGTCCATACGTTGGGGTACAAGAGCTACGGAGACCTTTTTTATACGCATAAGGAAAAACCGGCCAACCCAAATTCTTATAATGAAAGCTGGTTGGAAACGGGCCCTATCGACAAACCCGTCTATTTTGTCACGAAAGTGGACCGGATAGAAAAATATCAATTCCCGGAAGTAAAGGAACTGTACCGGAAGAACGGTTTCGTTTTTTTGAAAAGAGAGGTACCCGCAAAATGATCTATTTCTTCTTTCCTGAAAAGAACCGCAGGATATTGCTGATCACCTTGTCATTGGCGCCCAGCTTCCCTTTGATCGCGGTATAGGTAGCGACGAGCATGTTGTCCAGCTTGACCAGGAATTTTTTCCCGCCCTCACCCGGCCGGGCCTGGTAGTAGGTCGCCCTGCGATAGGGGTTTTCTTCGACGGTATAATAATAGAGTGCGATGGACCGGCGATAGACGCCTTCGGGACAGGTCATCGGGTCGGGATGACCGTGATAGGAATCGGCATCCGTATTAAAAATGACGCAACGGTTTAGTACCGGCAATACTTTTTCTTCACAGGCCTTCATCTCCGTATCCCACAATTCCAGCTTACCGCCATATTCTTCCTTCCAGTCTTTGTTCAGGTATACCAGCACGTTCACCCGGCGTTGCCAGTTGCGGTGATGCGGGTGTACCGTAAAATCTGCATGGACGTTCAGATAGCCGCCCCGGGTCGATTGGTGGATGCCGCCGCCTTCCAGTCCGTCGTCCTTTTGCAGCCCCTTGATACCCGTGATCGCGCTGAGCCATTCCAGGAAGGCGGGGGAGTTCAGCTCGTTGATAGTGCTTTTGATCGTTGGGGGCAGTAGGTCGATCTTGTTCAGACCCCGTTTGTCCTCGTTGTAATGTTTATAGTTGATCCATCCGTTGGTCTCGTTCAGCTTGTTGAACTCGGCGATGCATTCGTCCAGGACTTCGGGGTTCAGGAAGTTTTCCAATACGATATGCGGATAGGGACTGGCCCCCTGGTATTTTTTGCCTAGATCGGCGAGTTGACTATTCCATTTGCTGTAATCGAATATTTGGGTCGTGGTCGTCACTATATGGATTTTTTGGTTAGCCGGCGCCCTTAGGCGGGTACCGCAAAGCGGCAAAGGTACGTAAAAACGATTTTACCCCAACGCCGCCCTTCTTCGCTGGCGCAGGTTCATGTGAAATCACTGCTAATCCCTCCTGGATTCGAGGGTGAACCCGATGGTCGTGCCTACGTCCGGCGTGCTGCGGACATGGACGGATTGTCCGTGCGCTTCGATGATATGTTTGCAGATGGCCAGTCCGAGCCCCGTGCCTCCCCGGTCCCGGCTGCGGGCGGCATCGGTCCGGTAGAACCGCTCGAAGATCCGCATCAGGTGCTCCTCTTCGATGCCGATCCCGTCATCGCTGACCTCGATCAGCATATTCTTTTCGTCGATCTTATATACGCTGGCTACGATGGTTCCTCCGGGTTTGCCGTATTTGGTGGCGTTCTCCACCAGGTTGATCAGCACCATCCGTATCTTTTCCTTATCGGCAAAAACGGTGATAGGCGACTCGCAGCCTTTTTTGATGGCGGTCCGGATGTTTTTATTGTGCGTCTTTATGGAAAGGGATTCGAAGATCTCGCGGATCAGGTCCTGGATGATAAAATTTTGTTTGTACAACAGCTGTTCTCCGCGTTCCAGCGTGGAGATCTCATCCAGGTCATTCATAAGGTTCACCAGCCGGTCTACATTCTTGGCGGCGTTCTCCAGGAATTTTTTACGGATCACCGAATCGTCCATCGCCCCGTTCAGCAGGGTATCGACATAGCCCTGGATGGCGAAAATGGGCGTTTTGAACTCGTGCGCCAGGTTTTGCAGGAATTCCTTGCGGTAGGCCTCGTTCTTCTTCAGCAGCTCGATCTCCTCATTCCTTTTCTCTCCCCATTTTTCGACGTCTTCACGCACTTCATCGATACTCTTCTGGGGGAGGATATACTTGAAATAGACCTCTTCCTTTTTCGTGGCCTTGGTCTGATGGATCAGTTTATAGATCAGCTTGATCTTCCGGTAGATGAACTTTTCCAGCGTGAACAGGATAAGCCCATAGCTGCCGGAGAAAATGATCAGCAGGGAAATGGCTCCCACGAGCCGGTTACCGGTAAGCGCATAGATGCCCAGGGAGATGGGCAGGGCCAGCAGAACGGCGGTGAGGGCGGATAATTGTCTGGGGGATAGATTTTTAGTGGAAGGCATGGATGATTTAATTACAAAATTCGCCGGTTGGTTGTTCATCTGCCGCCGGCGGATCGCCCATTATGGGTACGGGTACGGACAGGGATCAGAGATTAAATTTATACCCTACTCCTTTTACGGTGGTGATACAATCCAATCCCAATTTCTGCCGGATCTTGCGGATATGGACGTCGATCGTACGGTCTCCGACGATCACCTCGTTGCCCCAGACCTGGTTCAGGATCTCATTGCGGAGGAATACCCTTCCCGGCCGGGAGGCCAGCAGGTAGAGCAGCTCGAATTCCTTTTTGGCAAGCGTGACATCCTTGCTGTCGACCGTTACCTCGAACTTCGAGGGATCGATGGTCAGGTTCTCTATCTTCAGCACCTTATCTTCCGGCTCCTTGTTGACCCGGCGGAAAAGGGCGTTGACCCGGCTGATCAGGACCTTGGGGCTGATGGGCTTGGTCACATAATCGTCGGCGCCTGTCTCCAGCCCCCGGACATGTGATCCCTCGTCACTCAGCGCCGTCAGGAAAATGATCAGCGTCTCTTTAAAAGAAGGCTGGGATCGCAGGATCTCACAGACTTCCACGCCATTTTTCTTTGGCATCATGATATCCAGGATGATCAGATCGGGCCGGACGATCTTGGCTTTCGCGATCGCCTCGTCCCCATCCTTGGCGGTGATCACCTCATACCCTTCTTTTGTAAGATTGTATTGAATGATCTCCAGGATATCGGGCTCGTCATCAGCAATCAGTATCTTCTTACCTTTGGATTCCATTTTTACGAAAAATTTACGCAAACCTACTGGAAATAAAGCGTCGGTCAGGTTTTTGCCGGATCAGTTTACAATTTCTTAATACATAAATAACACAGCCGCATTCCCTAAACCCGGAAACCGGCCCTGGTCTAAAAATATAACATATTCAGATATATTAGCTTAAATTTAGCTTTGATCTACATTGGTCGTATTTTTGCACCATTATCCGTGAAACGTAGTTTATGAATCCATTTTTACGATCTTTTTTAAGGGCAGTGGCGGTGACGATACCCTTGATGACCCTCTTTTTCAAAGGAATAGGACAGCCAAGCTCCTCTCCGTATAAGATCGCGCAGGATCGTCTCATCTGGCATGACAAAGTGGACCAGGAGCAGCAGAAGCTGGTCATCCTGGGTGGTGGGAAGAACGACAGCATGATCCGGCTGTCCAGGGACGAGACCGTCAATCTTCACATCACAGATGCGCTCGGCCGCCGGGTCGATGAACTACAACAGCAGATCGAGCTCGATTCCACACTCAATACGAATGGTAAAAAACGCTATCTAAAAGGCCTGGCCTTCCTTTTGGCGGAATTCGACCGGGCTTACCAGGCCCGGGAGATCCCGGCTGCTTCGGCCCCGGCCCTTATCACGGCCTTTGACAGCGCCATGCAGCTGGATAAAAAGGGGCAGAGCATCGAGCCCGTCGTCGCCGATAACAGCTACCCCATTGGAAAGATCATCGCAGCGGATTGTTTTATCTATCCTTCGATGAACCCCGGCGTGGAGCCTTCCCGTCTCCTGCTGACCAGGCGGTATTGCGAAATGCACCCGAACCTCATCCTCAATTATCTAAGGTCCCATCCGGACCTGCCTTTTGAGGATAGCCTGATCATCGTGGCCGGTCATTATAATTTACGACAGCTCTATGATTTCGCTCCCGGCAACAACGACCTGGGGGTCCATATCCGCAATAGCAAGGACTCGCTGGTCCATACCGTCGCCATGCTGGCCAACAGCAAGAGCGGGCAGCTTTATTTACCTTTTCTGGATAACCTGATCCGGGGGAAGATCACCCTGGAAGACATCGATAAAGTAAAGGGAGACGACCTGGGCTATTACCGTCTCCTGGTCAATACCCGGCTGGATTATGCCGCCCGGGTCCTGCCGCCCCTGAGGGACACCCCGTTGGAAATGAATGCCCTGACGGAGATGCTCGAAAAGAAAGGCAAGCAGGTCTTTGTCGGGGAGATCAATGCGCTGCATACGGTGGACAACCCTGCCATCCGGTTCAAGATCCTGGACCCCCTGACGCCGGAAGAGCTTTATTACCTCATCGTCCTCAGCGAAGACGAGATCTATACCTCCAGTTACCTCGGGGTCTATGACCGGATCTTTCAGCGGATGAAGGCGCCTTATGGCGATAGCCTTATCATGCAGGTCCATGGCGACTATTTCCGGAAATTTATAAAAATGGCGGCTGCCTATAACAAGCTGGACCATTTCCTGGGGACCATGGACAAGCAGAACGCCGGCACCATCATGAAATCCTTTGTCATCCACCTCGAGAACGCCCATGAAGAAGAGGCGGTGGACGTGGCGGACTCCTATAGCAGCATCTTTGAGAAAAATCCCGCCCTGGCCCGCTTTATCCTGGGGGAGGTAAAATGGAACTATGACAAGAACGTAGCGGCGGGGAATAAAAAAGGGATCATCATCTATAACCTGCTCCAGACCCTGTTCGAATCGGCCGATACGGCAAGCAAGACCGATGTATCGGCCAAGCTGGGCATTCCGCCTATCTATTCCGTCGATTATAACTCGCTGACCGATGATAGCGGCCGGGTTGTCCAGCAGGTCTTTTTTTATGGGGACAAGGATAAGGACGGGCAGAACTCCTATCTCGACTTCATGTCGCTGTTCCGGGCCAAACCGCATGTCAGGCCGGAATGGAAGATCACCGAGAACCCCCAATGGGTCACCATCAGCTCTATCCGGGGGAAGCCGGTCCTCATCCTGGCCAACAAACCCCTGCTGGGCGACGACGACCCCGATGCCAGGGCGCAGAAGGCGCTGGGGGATTTTATCTATGACCATCACCTGAAGCCGACCATCGTCATCCACCGGGGTCATAGCTATCATGTAAAATATACCATCGAGCAGATGCCGGCTACGGCCCGTATTGTGGTCCTGGGCTCCTGCGGGGGGTATAATAACCTAAGCGAAGTGCTGAAAATCAGCGAAGACGCCCATATCATCTCTTCCAAACAGGTCGGTACCAAAACCGTTAATGAGCCGATCCTGCAGGCCATCAACAATACCCTGATCGCCGGAAAAGACATCGAATGGCTGCCGATGTGGAGGGACCTCCAGGCAGGCTTTCAGAAGGACCCGGCCGCCAGGGAGAAATTCGACGATTATATCCCGCCGTATAAGAACCTGGGTGCGATCTTTATAAAGGCCTACCGGAAAGCCATGGACTCTGACGAGTAAAGTTTTCCTTCGTACCTTTGCATCCACCATTATGTCAGTAGTACCAGAGCAGACGAAGAAAAAAAAGATATTTGATTTCAGCTTGTTGAAAAGGGTCTTCCGCTATGCGGCCCCTTACAAAAGAAGGCTCTACATCTCAGTGGCCTTGTCCATCGTCCTGGCCATCCTCTCCCCCCTGCGTCCCTTTCTTATACAGGTGACCATCAACGATTATATCCGGAAAGGGGCGGGCCCCGATCTTTCCCTGCGGCAGCGAATGGAAGAGCTTGTCATCTGGGTCACCGTATTACAGGTCGCCCTGCTCCTGGTGGAGACCGTATCCCGGTTTTACTTTTCCTTTATCACCGCGTGGCTGGGGCAGACCGTGGTAAAGGACCTGCGGGTGGATGTCTATAGGAAGATCCTGGGTTTGAACCTTGCCCAGTTCGATAAAACGCCCATCGGCGTCCTCACCACCCGTACGATCAACGACATCGAGTCGATCAACGATATCTTCTCGGACGGATTGATCCCCATCGTCGCCGATCTGCTGTCTATCGTCAGCGTCCTGCTCTTTATGTTCATGGTGGACTGGCGGCTGACCCTGGTCTCGCTTGCTCCTTTTCCCCTTCTCCTGCTGGCCACCTGGCTGTTCAAGGAATCCGTCAACAAGTCCTTTATCCGGGTACGGAACGCCGTAGCGGCCCTCAATGCTTTTGTACAGGAGCATATCACCGGGATGGCAATCGTTCAGGCTTTTGCCGCAGAAGGCCGGGAACAGACCAAATTCAAAAAGATCAATAAAGAGCATCGCAACGCCAATATCAATGCAATCTTCGCCTATTCCGTCTTTTTTCCGATCGTCGAGATCATCCTGGCCGTATCCACTGGTCTGCTGGTCTGGTGGGGCGCCACCCGGGTCATGCACCTGCCCGAGATCCAGGCCCGGGAGCTCAGCGGTAAGATCGTCGCCTTCTTCCTGTATCTCAACCTCCTGTTCCGACCCCTTCGTGTGATCGCCGATAAATTCAACGTGTTGCAAATGGGCATGGTCGCCAGCGAACGGGTATTCCGGGTTTTGGACAACGACGACACCATCACGACGGAAGGAACCTATGCCCCCGCCCGGATAAAGGGAAAGGTCGAATTCGATCATGTCAATTTCGCATATACGGGGGACCGGTACGTGCTGAAAAATATCTCCTTCACCATGCAGCCGGGCCAGACCATCGCCATCGTGGGGCATACCGGCAGCGGTAAAACGTCCATCATCAGCCTTATGAATCGCCTCTACCATATCCAGGAGGGGGAGATCCGTATCGACGACGTGCGGATCGAAGACTATAAGCTGGACGTGTTGAGAAAGAGCATCGGGGTCGTGCTGCAGGATGTCTTTTTATTTTCCGGTTCCGTAGCCGACAATATCACCCTGCGTAATGAAGAGATCCCCATGGAGAAGGTAATAGAGGCCGCCAGGCTGATCGGCCTGCATGATTTTATCATGCGGCTGCCCGGGGGCTATCATTATAATGTCATGGAAAGAGGCAGCTCCCTTTCCCTGGGGCAGCGGCAATTGCTGTCCTTTATCCGGGCGCTGCTATACGACCCTTCTATCCTGATCCTGGACGAGGCCACTTCTTCCGTGGATACCGAATCCGAACAGCTGATCCAGGAAGCCATCGACAAGCTGATCGCCGGTCGCAGCTCCATCGTCATCGCCCACCGTCTTTCCACCATCCGCAAGGCGAACCAGATCATCGTGCTGGATAAGGGCGAGATCCGGGAGATCGGCACCCACGAAGAATTGTTGGAAAAAGGAGGCTTTTATGCTAAACTCCATGAGATGCAGTTCAAGACGGACCACGGGTCCGGCGTCCGTAACCGAGCGAATGCGAAGGTTACGACCGAGGAAGAGCAAGGAACGAAGCTCTGACGAAGGTCTCCGACAAAAATGAATTTGCAGCGAAGGGTTAAATTTTGCAGAAAAACCCTGAGATGCAAGGCAAGCAACTGCCCGCGGAACGGAGGGCGTCCTGAAACCCTGCCCGGACGGGCAATTCCCCCTTTTTTTTAATCTTATTTTCATATTCTGCCCCTCCCCCCGTATCTTTGCGGCAAATTTTAGGGAAGATATGGTATCCAGACGCTTGAAATCTTTATTGGTGGCGGCTTTCAGCCTGAGTAGCTTGTTTTTTTCTACTATGTCCCGGGCGCAGGATTCTACCCCTGTCCATGAGGAAACGGAGAGAAAGGAAGCACCCAAACTGGACCCCGCCAAGATCATCTTTGAGCACGTCGGCGATTCCCATGAATTTCACTTTTTTACCCTCCATAAAAAACCCGTCAGCATCCCCCTCCCGGTGATCCTTTATTCCCCGGAAAAAGGGTGGTCGCTCTTTTCGGCCTCCCGTTTTGAACATGGCAGCGTAGTTTATGACGGTTACCGTTTGGTTGACGAAGAATATGCCGAAGAGCACAAGCTGGACCCTGCTATCTTCAAGACCGGCAGGATCTATGTCGCCGATGCTTCCGGCGCGCCGACCGCCTCCGTTAAGGTCTATGACCTTTCCCTGGGACGCAACGCGGTGCAGATGCTGATCTCGGTGCTGCTGCTGATCTGGATCATGGGCTCCGTTGCCGGGAAGTACAAGAACGGGAAAGGTGTTACCAGCGCCCCTTCGGGTTTCCAGAACGCCATCGAGCCGGTGATCACCTTTGTACGCGATGAGGTAGGTAAGTCCAACCTGGGTAACAAATATGAGAAGTACATGCCCCTGCTGCTGACCATCTTCTTTTTTATTTTGATCAACAGCCTGATCGGTCTGATACCGGGAACGGCTAATGTGACGGGAAATATCGCCTTCACGGGCGTGCTGGGGATCGTCTCGTTCATCGTCATTATGTTCAGCACCAACAAACATTACTGGGGACATATCGTTAACCCGCCGGTGCCGCTCGGTGTAAAACCGATCATGGTACCCGTGGAGATCATGGGCATTTTTACAAAGCCCTTCGCCCTGATCATTCGTCTTTTTGCCAATATGGTTTCCGGGCATATCATCATTCTCAGCTTTATATGCCTGATCTTCATCTTTGGCGCCATGAATACCGCCCTTGGTTGGGGGACTTCTCCCTTCTTTGTCGCACTGGCGGTCTTTATTTACCTGATCGAAATATTAGTCGCATTTATACAGGCATTCATCTTTGCTAACCTTACCGCCGTATTCATCGGGCAGGCCTTCGAAGGAAGCCACGATGCGCATGGGGAAGGTCATCATGACGATGCCGTAGTTGTATAGTACATTTTTTTTAATTACAAAAACCAAGAATCATGACGTTGATGACAACTTTGCTGGACATTGCTCAGCCTGGTTATGGTGCAATTGGCGCAGGCCTTGCCGCGATGGGTGCCGGTATCGGTATCGGACAGATCGGTAAAGGTGCCGTAGAAGCCATTGCCCGCCAACCGGAAGCTTCGAACGACATTCGTGCAAACATGATCCTGGCTGCGGCCCTGGTAGAAGGTGTTGCCCTTCTCGCTGCCGTAGCAGGTCTGCTCGTTGCGGTCAAATAGACGACCGGCACGTAAAAATCGTACTGCATCCGACGCACAGGGCCGAGGATGCAGTATTTTTATCACTGACTTAATTTTTATAAGAATATGGATTTATTAGTGCCCGATTTAGGCTTGTTTGTCTGGAACCTCCTGGGATTCCTTATCTTATTCTTTATCCTGAAGGCGACGGCCTGGAAGCCGATCCTGAAGTCCCTCGATGAAAGGGAGAAGGGGATCTCCGACTCCCTCGCAACCGCCGAAAGAGTAAAGACGGAGATGGCCCAGCTGAAGAATGAGAATGAAGCCCTCCTGGCCAAGGCCCGTGAGGAACGTGCCCTGCTGCTGAAAGAAGCAAGGGAAACAAAGGACAAGATCATCAACGAGGCAAAGGAACAGGCGAAGCTGGAAGCCGGAAAGATCATCACCGATGCCCAGGCGGCCATCGAATCGCAGAAAATGGCGGCCCTCACCGAAGTAAAGAACCAGGTAGGGGTCCTCGTCGTGGAAGTGGCGGAAAAGATCTTACGCCGCGAACTGTCCAATAAAGCCGAGCAGGAAAATTATATCCGGCAATTATCCAACGAAGTGAAACTGAACTAACCTATGGCGTTGCCCAATCCCCGTTTAGCCGCAAGATATGCCAAGTCGGTCCTCGACCTGGCGATAGAAAAGGATCAGCTGGAGGCTGTCTACAATGACATGCTATTCCTGCAGGCCGCTTTCAAAAGCAGCCGCGAGCTGGTCGTCCTCCTGAAAAGCCCTATCATCAAGGCCGATAAGAAGGATAAGATCCTCGATGCCATCGGCGCCGGAAGAATATCCGTTATCACAACGACCTTCAATAAGCTTTTGTTACGGAAAGGCCGCGAGTCCTATCTGCCCGAGATCGTCGTCGCCTTTATCGACCAATACAAAGTACACCAGGGCATTCATACGGCGAAGCTGACCACTGCGATGCCCGTCAGCGAGGAATTGAAGCAGTCTATCCTGGACAAAGTGAAAGGTGCGCAGCACATTCAAAAGATCGAGCTGCATACGGTTGTGGACGAGGCATTGATCGGCGGCTTTGTGCTCGAGCTCGGCGATCAGCTGGTGGATGCCAGCGTCTCCTATGAGCTGAACAATATTAAAAAACAATTCGAGAACAACGACTTTATCTATAAGATCAGGTAGTACGACCGGCCAAAGGCTGGTGGTGACCTGCTCTCAACAACAAACAAACTTCAAACTGAATACATACAATTATGGCAGAGATCAAACCGGATGAAATTTCAGCGATACTGCGCCAGCAGTTGAGCAACTTCGATGTTACCGCTGAGCTGGAAGAAGTGGGCACCGTATTGCAGGTGGGCGACGGGATTGCCCGCGTATACGGGTTGAGCAGCGTGAGCAGCGGTGAGCTGGTGGAATTTGAGAATGGTGTAAGAGCCATCGCCCTCAACCTCGAAGAGGACAACGTAGGGGTGGTACTGATGGGAGAGAGTGGGGATATCAAAGAAGGTTCCAAAGTCCGCCGGACCGGTAAGATCGCCTCGATCAACGTCGGCGAAGGAATGGTGGGCCGTGTGGTCAATACCCTTGGCGAACCGATCGACGGGAAAGGCCCGATCACCGGGGATCGGTTTGAAATGCCCCTGGAACGTAAGGCGCCGGGCGTTATCTTCCGGGAACCGGTAAAGGAGCCCCTCCAGACCGGTATCAAGGCCATCGATGCGATGATCCCCATCGGTCGCGGACAGCGCGAACTGATCATCGGTGACCGTCAGACCGGTAAGACGGCCATCGCCATCGATACGATCATCAACCAGAAAGAATTCTTTAAAGCCAATAAAACGGTTTATTGTATCTATGTCGCCATCGGTCAGAAAGCCTCCACCGTTGCCGGTGTGATGAAGACCCTGGCCGACAACGGCGCCATGGAATACACCGTGATCGTAGCCGCATCGGCCTCCGATCCCGCCCCGTTACAGTTCTATGCTCCCTTTGCCGGTGCCGCCATCGGTGAATTCTTCCGGGATAGCGGTCGCCCTGCCCTGATCATTTTTGATGATCTTTCCAAACAGGCCGTCGCTTACCGGGAAGTATCCCTGCTGCTCCGCCGCCCGCCCGGCCGCGAAGCCTATCCCGGCGACGTATTCTATCTGCATAGCCGTCTGCTGGAACGTGCCGCCAAGATCATCACCGATGATAACGTGGCAAAGAACATGAACGATCTCCCCGAATCCATCCGGCATCTCGTGAAAGGCGGTGGTTCGTTGACGGCACTCCCGATCATCGAGACACAGGCCGGCGACGTATCCGCCTATATCCCTACCAACGTGATCTCCATTACCGACGGACAGATCTTCCTCGAAGGTAACCTCTTCAACGCCGGTATCCGCCCTGCTATTAACGTAGGGATCTCCGTTAGCCGGGTAGGTGGTAATGCCCAGATCAAGTCGATGAAGAAAGTGGCCGGTACCCTGAAGCTCGACCAGGCGCTGTACCGGGAAATGGAGGCCTTCTCCAAATTCGGTGGAGACCTGGATGCCGCAACCAAACTCGTTATCGATAAAGGTGCGCGTAATGTGGAGATCCTGAAGCAACCTCAGTACTCACCCATGCCCGTTGAAAAACAGGTGGCCATCATCTACCTGGGTACACAGGGCCTGCTGCGCCAGGTAGCGGTGCGTAAGGTAAGAGAGTTCGAAGATCATTTCATGCTGGAGATGGAGAACAAACTGCCGGATGTACTGGCTGCCTTCAAGAAAGGAAACCTGCCGGACGATGGCGTGAAGAAGATGGTCGATCTGGCGAATAGCCTGATCCCTCAGTATAAGTAAAACGTTACTCCCGATAGTAAAACGAGGCCCGGCAATGTCCGGGCCCTTTTTTTGCTTTGCCTGCTTACACACGGCGGACCGGAGGCTCGCATTTTTAGGAGAAAAAAATAAACGTAAACCCTTGCAGATTCGAAAACTTTTGGCAATCTTTACATCGTCATCCGACACTAACCCTCCAAGCTCCCGAAAAACAATCCGTTTTCTTTTTATTTCCAATCCTCTTCTTTTACAGACAGTTCACCCGGTCTCACGTGCGACCCCGGTTATACCTTATGACTTCCCGTCTTTGTATAAAAGGATCGTCCAGTGACCCTATAAAATACGCATGAAACAAGTCAATCCGTACTGCCATCCGCCATTTTCTTCTTTTCAATCCATCATATTCTTACTGGAAGGCAGCGAGGGGAACTTTCTGTTTTTCCAGGTGCAGCCAGCTCTCAATCAGCATTTTATAAATCATTATAGTTAAGTTTTTAGTTTTAAAGGGTACGATCAACAACCGCCGGGCTTTTCTAAGCCTGGCTTTTTTTTGCCCCTATTCTAAAAAATTCTTTTGTTTTAATTTGGTTTATAAAATAAACTAGTCTACTTTGGCAATATATTTATGACAAAATGAAACACACCTGCTTATTTATCATACTTCTTTGCCTGGCCGGCTGGCTTCCCGCCCAAACGCTGGTCTCAGGCACGGTTAAAGATGCCAAAGGCCACCCCGTCCGGGGCGCCAGCGTCACCATAAAAGACTCCTATGACGGCGCCACCGCCGACTCCCTTGGGAATTTCCGCTTCCAGGCCTCCGGAAAGGGCAATTTTACCCTGACCGTCACGAATATCGGCTATAATGGGGTCGAACAGCCCATTACCCTCGCCGGAACCCCCGTCGAATTACGCATCGTCTTAAAAGAGCAGCTCAGCGAGCTAAAGGCCGTCACCATCACGGCCGGCTCCTTTACCGCCGGCGATGCCCGGAGGGGCGCCGTCCTTAGTTCACTTGATATAGCGACTACCGCCGGCTCCAACGCCGATATCACCGCCGCCCTGAAGACCTTACCGGGTGCGCAGCAGGTAGGCGAACAGGAAGGACTCTTCGTCCGCGGCGGCGCGGGCTATGAAGCCAAACAGTATATCGACGGCACATTGGTCAATAACCCCTATTTTACCAGCGTTCCGGACATCGCACAAAGAGGCCGGTTCAGCCCCTTCCTCTTTAAAGGCACCGTTTTCAGCACCGGCGGCTATTCCGCCCTCTACGGACAGGCCCTGTCCTCCGTCGTATTGCTGGAATCGATCGATATCCCCGAAAAGTCCGAGATCGACGCCACTCTTTCCCCGATCATCGTCGGTCTTGGCACCCAGCAGGTGGCAAAGGATAAAAGATCCTCCTATGGGTTCAGCTACGACTATGTAAACGTTGGTCTTTATTTCAAGGCCATCAAACAGGTGCCCGATTATTTCAATATGCCGCAGTTCCATAACGGCGACGCGAACTTCCGGATCAAGACAAAGAATGGAGGTATCATAAAATACTACACCACTTTTGCTTACAATAACCTGGGCCTCCGCCGCCAGGATGTGGACAGCCTGAACCAGAAAGACGCTTTTTCCCTTACCAACCATAACTGGTACAATAACCTGAGCTGGAGGGAATATCTCAACAACGGCTGGAAAATGGACCTGGGCGCCGGCTATAGCACAAACCTGGATAACCTCGGACAGCAGCTGCAGGACGCGAACAACCAGAAAAAAACCTACCCCGACTCCGTCTTTTGGATGAACTTCAAACAATTCGGCATCGACCAGCGGCAGGACCTCTCACAGATCAAGGCGGTCTTTGATAAAAAGCTGGGGGGGATCAGTTCCATTCGTTTTGGCAGCGAGTACTGGTATGCATACAATTACCAGAAATTCCGCACCCCGCAATATAACATCGACACCCTGTATAAATTTAAAGACAACTTCAACGCCGTGTTCGCGGAATCCGACATCTTCCTGACCAACGAGCTGGCAGCCAAGCTGGGTGTACGGTATGAACATTCTTCAGTCATCAACAGGTCGGACCTTGCCCCCCGCGCCAGCCTGGCCTACAAAACGGGACGGGATGCACAGGTGTCCCTGGCCTATGGCATCTTTTATCAAAAACCCGAGAACAGCCAGCTGTTTTATACGACCAACGTAGGTTTCACAAAGGCGACCCATTATATCATCAACTACCAGAAGATGACCACGGAAAGGATCTTCCGCGTGGAAGCCTATTATAAAAAATATGAAGACCTTATCAAGACCGTTCCCGTTAATTATTTCTATTCCACCTTTAACAACAGCGGCAGCGGATATGCAAAAGGGATAGAACTCTTCTGGCGGGATAAGAAATCCATAAAGGACCTGGACTACTGGATCAGCTATTCCTACCTCGACACAAAAAGGAATTACCTCAACTATACCGAACAGCTGATGCCCAATTTTGCGGCTACACATACCGCATCCATCGTTGTCAAACGCTTTTTTACAAAGATCAAATCCGGCGTCAACCTCACCTATACCTATGCCACCGGCCGCCCCTATTATAACTTCATGCTCGTGGGCACCAAATACAACCTGGCGGACCAGGGGAAGACAAAAGACTACAACAGCCTGAACTTTAGCGCGGAATGGGTCCCTTCCGTCGGGAACACCAAGGCAAAGACCTTTGTGGTACTGTTTGCCAGCGTGAGCAATGTCCTGGGCTACAATGCCGTGTATGGGTATAATTACTCCTATAGCGGACTGTACAAACAGCCGATCGTTCCCCCCGCTAACCGGTTCTATTTTATCGGCTGCTTCCTGAGCTGGGGCGTCGACCGCTCACAGGATGCGATCAACAATAATTTATAAGACGACATATTTAATTTTTTAAAATAAAAACTCACACCATGCAAAAAACACTTCTCGCTCTCGTTCTGTTGATCACCTTCGCAGCAAGAGCACAATCGGACAAATATGTCCAGGCAATGCAAAAAAATATCGCCCTGCTGGATTCCGCCAAGAGCACGGACCAGCTCGAAAGCCTGGCTGCCACCTTTGAGCGGATCGGGGACGCGGAAAAGACCCAATGGCTGCCCTATTACTATGCCGCCCTGGCCCAGACCTGGATCGGCTGGAATCCCGCCACAAAGGATAAGGACGCAAACTCGGCAAAGATCAATGCCTACCTGGCCAAGGCCGAAGCCATCGAAAAGAACGGAGAGCTCTATGCGGTGGAGAATATGTCCGCAACCCAGCAAATGCTGGTGGACCCCCAGAGCCGTTATATGACCAACGGAAAGGATGCCGCTACCGCACTGCAGAAAGGAATGCAGGTCGATCCTAATAACCCCCGTCTGTACTACTTACAAGGTATGAGCCTGTTTGGTACGCCTCCCCAGTTCGGCGGTGGTAAGGATAAGGCCAAGCCCCTGTTTGAAAGATCGGTAGCCCTGTACAAAGCGGCACAACCAAAACCGTTGTACCCGCATTGGGGACAGGACCAGGCAGTGAACATGCTTGCACAATGTCAATAAAGGTCGAAAGTGGGCAAAGCCTGTGCATATCTATTATGCACAGGCTTTCCTCCGTTATTATTAATAACTCATTTTTGTTCACTGGATAATTCCAGCGAACGGGTCACATCCTTAAAAAACATATAAAAGTTTGTCTACATGACTGACGAAAGAAATGAGCAGGAATCAGACCAGGAACTTTCAGGCAGGGAAAGCCTGGAATTGATCGCCCGTATGATCAGTACGGCCAAAAGGGATTACCGCGATACGGGGGTGAGCGGGCTCCTTTGGGGCAGCGTTATCACCTTTTGCAGCCTCGTTACTTTTTTGAACAGCTACCTGAAATGGGAATGGCTGGGCTATATCTGGTTCCTCACCTTTGCAGCGGTGATACCACAGGTCATTGTTTCCATCCGGGAAAGCAGGAACAGAAAACATAAGGCCTATGAAGATGAGCTCATGGGCGGTATCTGGATCAGCTTCGCCATAGCGATGTTCCTCCTGTCCTGGTACTCCAGCGTTTACCAGGTACCACAGGAAGCCTGCCTGTTCCTCGTCATCTATGGGATCCCGACGTTTACCACCGGTTATGCACGGCGTTTTCGCCCCATGATCATCGGCGGCATCGCCTGCTGGGTATTTGCTATTTTAAGCACTTTCTCTTCCTGGCCCTATACGATACTCTACCCGGCAGCCGCTGCTCAGTTGGCCTGGTTCATACCCGGTCTCATCCTGAGAAGACGCTATCTGAAAGCAAAAAGACAACATGTTTAAAGACCTCAACCCGATATTGCATTCTCAGCTGCGACTGGCCGTCGTCAGCATCCTGATCTCGGTCAAAGAGGCGGAATTTACCTATCTCCGGGAAAAGACGGGCTCCACGGCCGGCAATCTCAGCGTCCAGATCAATAAGCTGAAAGAGGCCGGCTACATCGATGTCTCCAAATCCTTTAAGGACAACTACCCCCAGACCATTTGCAAGATCACTGCCCCCGGCGTCGCCGCCTTCGAAGAATATGTAAAAGACCTCCAGTCCTATCTGAATATAAAAAAATAGGGCCGTCTTTCGACGACCCATTGCCGTAAATGCCAGGGCATTTACCAGACATTAGATAAAAAGATGACCGGCTCTATTTTTATAGTTTGAGCCGGTCTCTTTGACCATTAAACCAACCATTCAATACATTTTGAGCACGCTGCAAAGGAGGCAGGTGCCGGCAGCAGCTTAACTTTTTGCCAGCTTCATCGTCAGCCGCTCGTTGCTGTTGATGATCACTTCCAGCTGGTACATACCCGGTTGCAAACCGGACGTTCCTTCCACATTATAGATATTTGCCCCATTCTCACCAAAAGCGGTCTGTTTGATCAGCTCACTGCCGTTATTATCCGTCACCCGCATCATCACAAAGGATTTCTCTTTCAATTGTACATTCACCTGGATATCGTTCGCGCCCGGATCGGGAGTAACGCTTACCGATGTTACCGATTTTGTCTCATAGGTCCGTACGATCAGCACTTTCGAATAGGTCACCCGGCTAGCCGCATCCAGCTGCCGGATCCGGTAGAACAGATCATAGCCACGGGCCATCCGGTCATGCACCTTATCGGTAAAAGCATATTCATTGCCGGCAGTCGTTGCAGCTACCTCTCCGATCTTCTCAAAATTATTGCCATCCAGGCTTCTCTCCACCTCAAAACGGTTGCTATGATTGTCCCCGGCCGTATTCCAGTTGATATCTACTGCCGATTTCCGGTACATGGCCTGGAAACTGACAAGCGCGCTGCGGGCAGGGAAAAGGAGGGTCGCCGTGGTGGTGATCGAGCACAACGCGGGAGAACCATTATCACAGACCTTATAAGAGAAATGCGTGGAGCTACCGGTAAACCCTTCCTTGGGGGTAAAAACGAACTTTCCGTCCTTTTCAAGATCCACGCGGCCATCGGGGGACTCCGATAATAAATAGGCCGTCATCGTTTCGTGGTTGGGGTCGTAGTCATTGCTGAGCACGTTCCCGCCGGCGGTATGAGAAGCCGTACCGGTGAACTTGTCACGGAGGGCCACCGGCGCCGTATTACAGGTGGACTGGTAATGAGGAGCTGCCCCGATCGACAGCTGGTCGATGGCGATCCGCTCGCTGCCGCCGATACCCTGGTAGTTGATGTATAATTTATATTGACCGGCAACGGGCACGGACAATGATCTATGATAGCTGTAAACCTGTGTATTATCAGATCCTGTCAGTTCCAGGCTGTCCAGCAGCTGGCTGTGCTCACTGGCATCGACCGCATAGACCTTGATCCATCTCCGGTCCTGTACCGGTATATTGAACTTATAAGAGAAGGAAAGGGGAGTACTGGCAGGAAGGTCCAACAGGGGAGTATAAATGCCCGTCCGCTCGGTTGCGCTGGCGCCGGTCCCGGATACCATGGCTCCGTCGCCTTCCATATTAGGCGTCCATCCGTTGCGGTTGACGTCGAAATCGGAGAAGAACCAGCAATTACCTTGCAAATATCCCTTTACCTCGGAAAGCCGGATGCCGCTGCGGGAATTGAAGTTGTCGGAAATTTCTGCTGATGCGGTCTGGAGAAGAAGGGCCAGCGCAGGTGTGAACAATAGCGTAAATAAGTTCCTTTTCATCTTTGTGATTTTCAGAAGGTGATGATAATAATAGACTCTACGGTAACACGGGGCTATTCAAAGGAAGGAACTCATGACTATAATAAAACGAATAAAATGACAACTAAATAGGCTCTTGGGCTGTTTTTCGAGGGGATAGTAGTTTAAGCGAAGGGGAGTATTGGGTCGGGTCTTCCGATAGGCTGGAGATGATAGATCCCTGAAAGGGTGATGGATCAAAGATAGAGAAGGGATTCTGTTTTTGCAAGCCTTTGCCCAAAAAATCCCTTCCTTTGTACATTCCTTTCTAAATATCACTGATAATCAACTCTATGTCCCCCGTCATCCAGGTTACGCATCTTACAAAACATTTCAGGGACCACCAGGCCGTCAACGACCTGTCCTTTACCGTACAGCCGGCGGACGTATACGGTTTCCTGGGGCAGAATGGCGCCGGTAAGTCGACCACCATCCGTATGCTGCTTACCCTGATCACCCCTACCGCGGGGGAAATAGAGGTCTTTGGGATGAACCTCCGGACCCATCGCCAGGAGATCCTTCGAAAGGTGGGTGCCGTCATAGAAAGGCCCGACCTCTATAAATACCTCACGGCCTATGAGAACCTTTCCCTTTTTGCCCGGATGAGCGGGATCAAACCGGCCAAGTCGTTACTCATGCAGCAGCTGGAGCTGGTAGGGCTGGCGGAAAGGGCCCATAGCCCCGTCAATACCTTTTCCCAGGGCATGAAACAGCGGCTGGGCATCGCCACCGCCCTCATCCATGACCCCGATCTCGTCATCCTGGACGAACCCACCAACGGGCTCGACCCCCAGGGTATAGCGGATATCCGCAACCTGATCCTCCACTTGAGCAGCCATCGCAAAAAAACCCTCCTGGTCTCCTCCCATCTGCTCAGTGAAATGGAGCTGATCGCCACCCGGATGCTTATTATCGATAAAGGCCGGAAAGTGGCGGAAGGGGCCGTATCCACCTTATTTGATCCTGCCGGCACCATTGTCGAGCTGGATACCGTCGACCCGGACTTTACCGGCGCCGTACTGGCCCGCTCGGAATGGCAGCCCTTTCTGCAGGAGCGGCAGGCCGGGAAATTCCTGTTGAAAATGGACAGGAACCGGATCCCGGACCTTACCCGGGACCTGGTGCAGGGAGGGGTACAGGTGCTTGCCCTTCGTCCCCGGCATTCGCTCGAAGATTATTTTTTATCACTGACAACCGCTAACCAGCATGTGGACGCTTTTACAAATTGAGCTATTCAAGATCTTCCGGCGCCCCCGTACCTATATTCCCTTTGCAGCGATCGCCGCCATGGTCCTGATCATCCAGCTGGGTCTCAAATTCGATGGTAAGTCCTACCTGGAGCTGATGATGAGCAGCCTGTCCGATTCCTTTTATATACCCTATGGCATGATCATGAACGGCTATCTTGTCGCCTTTGTCATCCTCAACACCCTGCTGATCCAGGTCCCCCTGCTGGTAGCGCTGGTCGCCGGGGATGTCGTCGCAGGCGAGGCCAATATGGGCACGCTGCGATTGCTGGTCATCCGTCCGGTGAGCCGTACAAAACTAATGCTGGTCAAATACGGCGCCTCGGTCATCTATACGGTGCTGCTGCTGGTGTGGATGGCGGTGCTGGCCTTATTCCTGAGCATGCTGCTCTTTGGCACCAACGATATGCTTATCGCAAGGAACACCGTGATGGAGGAGATCCGTCGCAACGATGTGCTATGGCGTTATATCGCCGCATTCGGATATGCCACCGTGGCGCTGAGCACGGTGGCGGCCCTGGCCTTCCTGCTGTCGGTCTTTGCGGAGAACTCGATCGGTCCGATCGTCTCCACCATCAGCATCGTCATCGTGCTGACGATCCTGTCGGAGATGCGGATCCCCTTGTATGATAATACGATCAAGCCCTGGTTGTTCACCTCGCATATGCTGGCCTGGAAAGGGTTTTTCTATTCGCAATCCGATGGAAAAGGCGCCGCCCTTCCCGGTACGGTGGAAAATCTTCCGGCCATCCTGCGGAGCCTGGGCGTTCTGCTCGCCTATATCGCCGCATTCGTAACGACGGCCATATGGACCTTTTCAAAAAAAGACATCCTGAGTTAATATAACGAACCATGAAAAAGATCCTCTTTCTTTTCCTGCTCCTTCCCTTCTTACAGGTTCCCGCACAGACACCCGATGCTGCGGCCCTTTTACAAAAAGTCAGGGCCCGGCTCGACCAGGTCAATGACTACCAGGCTACCGGGATCATGAAAACGAATGTCTCCTTCCTGAAAGTACCCGAAGCCACCGTGGCTGTCTATTTCAAACGACCGGATAAGCTAAAGATCCGCAATGATAAGGGTATCTCCCTGGTCCCGAAAGGAGCCGTGACCGTAAGCCTCAACAATTTGCTGAAGGGCGCCTATACGACACTGGACGCAGGGACCGATATGCTCGCCGGGCATAAAGTAAAAGTGATAAAGCTGCTGCCACAGGACGACAACGCGGATCTTGTACTGTCCACGCTTTATATCGACGAGACACGTCTTTTGATCGTAAAAGCCCGGACAACGACCCGGGAGAACGGTACCTATGAAGTAGAGATGACCTATGGTAAATATATCGCCTATGCATTGCCCGATAAAGTGGTCTTTACATTCAATACAAAAGACTACAAACTCCCAAAGGGTATCACGTTCGATTATGATGACGGATCAAAAAAGACACAACCCGTTGCCGGGGCCTCAAAAGGAAAAGTAGAGCTGGACTATTCCTCCTATATCATCAATAAGGGAGTGCCGGACAGCGTTTTTCAATGAGCGGGTGATAATTTATAAAGGCCGGGGCAGTTTGAATTGTTCATTTATTTCATATTGCTTAATTTAGTCCTTACAACATGTCGACTCTTGCCAAAGGACAAAATATATAATGAACGGGAATTGCTGGCTCTTGTAGCGGAAGGTGATGAACCGGCATTCACCGGGTTGTTCAGGCTTTACCGGGACAGGATCTATAGCATCGCCTTCCGGCTCACACATTCCTCCACCCTGTCCGAGGAGATCGTACAGGATATCTTTCTGACCATCTGGATAAAAAGAGCGCGGCTGATAGAAATAGAGAACTTTAGCGCCTATCTTTTTATAGTGACTCGCAACGAAGCCTATCGGGCCCTGAAACATATCGCACGCAGCTACAAGGCCGGGTCGATAGCGCGGGAAGCCCAATCGCCGGGATACAACGATACCGAGAACTATATCCTTGGGAAAGAGTATAACAGCTTGCTGCAGAACGCCATCGACCGCCTGCCAAACCAGCAGAAACAGGTCTATCAATTGATAAAGGAACAGAAATTAAAGCGGGAAGAAGTGGCCGATCTCCTTCATCTTCAGCCCGAGACCGTGAAGTTCCATCTTGCCCAGGCGATGAAAAATATCCGCAGTTTTTGCGCCCCCTACCTGGGTCTGTTCCTGGGTTTTACCGTCTTCCTGTCCCTCCCCGGTCTGCTATCATAAAATAAATCGCGTCTTCCGCCCACCCAACGGTATTCAAAAGGACTCTTATAGAAGAGTAAACCTTATTCAAGGCCTTTTGCAACCATAACAAAACAGACATGCCTTTATCCCGATTGGAACATTTATTTGACCGTTATACAAATTACGATTGTGATCAAAAAGAGCAGGAAGAGCTGATGTCCTTACTGGCGCTGCCGGAAAATGAGCATGTCGTGCAGCGGTTGATCGAAAGGCTCATTGAAAACACCGGATCGGAAAAACAGATGCCGGATCAGGCGGCTGCCTCCGTTCTGAAAAATATCCTGGAAAAGGATAAGGGCGATGTAATTCCTATCAATAGGAAAAAGACGATCTTCTTCCCCCGGATGCGTGCGGCTGCCGTGGTGATCCTTTTGATGGCGGGAACCGCCGCCTGGTGGGTTGTTTATAAAAATGCGGCAACGGGTCCTGCAGCCGTCGCGGCGGTAAAAAAGCGCGTTCCGGTTTCGCCGGGGGGCGACCGTGCCCTGCTTACCATGTCGGATGGAAGTACCGTTGTACTCGATAGTCTGCCGGACAAAACATTCCGGCAGGGAGGCGCCCAAATAAAGAACCAGGCTGGTTTATTGACCTATCGTTCGCCCGCTTCGACCGGTATCCCTTCCGATGCGCCCGTCGCCTATAATACGGTCACCACGCCAAAGGGCGGACAGTACCGGGTCGTATTGTCCGATGGCACAAAGGTTTGGCTTAATGCGGCTTCTTCTCTATACTTCCCGACGGCGTTTGCCGGGGGTGAGCGGGAAGTACGGGTGACGGGGGAAGCCTATTTTGAAGTGGCGCAAAACAGGGAAAAGCCCTTTCGCGTAGTGGCCGGCGATATGCAGATCAAAGTGTTGGGCACGCATTTCAATGTGAATGCCTATCCGGATGAAAAGGCCATACGGGCCAGCCTTCTCGAAGGGAGCGTGAAGATAACGGAAGACGGCGCATCCGGTCTCTTAAAACCGGGACAGCAGGCTATGCTGGATAAAGGAAAAGCCGGTCTGGAAATAACCGATGCCGATATGGATGAAGTGATGGCCTGGAAGAATGGATTATTCCAGTTCGATGGGGCCGATATTACGACCATTATGCGACAGATCGGCCGCTGGTATGACGTCGAAATTGAATTCTCGGGCAAGATCCCGGACAAACGATTCGAAGGAAAGATAAGCAGGAGCGCGGCATTATCGGACGTATTGCAAATATTGGAGTTGAGCAATGTAAAATTTTCGATGGAAGGACGAAAGATCATCGTACAGTAAACCCATTATTCACCATATAAACTCAAACTTTTCGTATCGGGCCAAAAAAAACCGGCGATGTTCTCAGCATCGTCGGTCATGAGGCAAAAAATTGTCTGTTCAACAAATTTTATCACCTAAAAAGTCAATTTAAAGGTATGATTTTAACTGCAGCCTACCAAAACAAAAGGGGTAGCCTATCGACACGAACCAAAACGGGAATGATTATGAGGCTCATGATTGCATTGTTGCTTTTTTTCACGTTCCGCGTCAGCGCAAATGGCTATGCACAGAAGGTCAATATAGTAGGGAAAAATGTCGCCCTGTCAAAGATCTTCAAAACGATCGAACGGCAAACGGATTTTTTGTTCTTCTACGACAAGGACCTGATCCGGTCCATCCCGCCGATCGATGTCAACCTGAAAAATGTGACGCTGGAAGAGGCTTTATCGGCCTGTCTGAAGAACCAACCGCTTATTTATTCCATCGTCAGGAATACGATCGTTATCCAGCCAAGAAAAGTGCTTACCGCTGAGACTTCCACCCCTCCATCCGTCCCAGATCCTCCGCCTCCTCCCGTTACCATCAAAGGAAGGATCGTAAACAAAGAAGGCAATCCGTTACAGGGAGTGTCCGTTTTTATCGCCGGCACACAAAAGGGGACCATCACGGATAAGGACGGAAGGTTTACGGTGACGATCCCGGATGGTCAAAATAAAATACTACAGGTTTCCAGCGTAGGATTTCAATCGCAAACGATAAAGCTCGGCAAACAGACCGACATCAGCATTACGCTCGAAGAGACAAATGCGGAATTGAATGATGTGGTCGTAGTGGGATATGGAACACAGAAAAAATCCGATCTGACCGGGTCCGTCGCGGTCGTGCAGGAGAAGGATTTTACACAGGGGATCACGAGCAATGCGCTGGACCTTATCAACGGACATGCCGCAGGCGTACAGATAAGCCAATCGGATGCCGCGCCCGGCGGAGCCGTCAGCATCAAGATCCGGGGGGCGGGTTCTATTAATAGCAGCAATGACCCGCTGATCGTGATCGATGGACTGACCGGCGGGGACCCCACTTCCCTGAGTCCCAATGACATCGCCTCGGTTGAAGTGCTCAAAGACGCATCCGCGGCCGCCATCTATGGCTCCAGGGCCTCCAACGGCGTCGTGATCATTACCACAAAAAAAGGAAAGAATGGCCCGGTGGCGGTGAACTATAACGGCTACCTGGGTATTCAGAACGTGGGAAAGGAGATCGACGTCCTGAACGGGCGGCAATATATGCAGGTGCTCAACGATCTCAGCACAGCCCAGGGGCAGAGCCCCCTGTATACCCAGACCCAGATCGATGCCATCGGAAAAGGCACGAACTGGCAGGACGCCATTTATAGGACCGCGATCGCCCAGAACCATAACCTATCCTTTTCCGGCGCTTCGGATAAGTCGAACTATTATATCGGGCTTAACTATCTTAACCAGGATGGGATCGTCCTGAACTCCAACCTTCAGAAGTATAATGCACGTATCAATTACGAAGTCAGCCCTTCGGATAAATTCAAAGTAGGGGTCCACCTGAACAGCAACCATACCGATAACCGCAGCGGCGCCCTTAGCAGCTCGGGCAATGGCAACGCATCGGTAGAGTTCGATCCGACGCTGTCCACCGCGCTGGATTCAAACGGCAGATACCAGCAAAATCCACTTATCGCCCTGGATAACCCGTTGGCCTCCGTCAATGGGATCCACCAGGAAACCGTCACCAACCGGACCTTTGGAACGGTTACGGGCGATTATTCCATCTTCGACGGATTTAAGGCGACGGTAAGATTGGGAGCGGACCTGATGAACCAGCGCTCCGACAACTATAACAGCCGCACCACCATCAGCGGTCTCGCGGCAGGAGGGATCGCCTCGATCACTTCCAGCGAGTCCAATCACTGGATAGCGGAATTTCTGGCCACCTATGATAAGAACATCGGTAAAGTCCAGCATCTGACCTTATTGGGCGGCGTTACATTCGAAAGAGAGGATGACAGAAGCGTAAACGCCAGCTCTCAGGATTTTCTCTCGGATATCACGAGCACGAACCTGTTACAGAGCGGGGATGGGGTCGACGGGGATAATGTCTCCAGCGGCCGTTCCTCCAATAAGCTGAACTCTTACCTGGGCCGGGTGAATTATACGCTGTATAACAAATTCCTGTTGACCGCTTCCATCCGGGCGGATGGCACTTCCCGGTTCTCCGACAAGCATAAATATGCCGTTTTCCCATCGGTAGCCCTGGGATGGCGTCTCCTGGAAGAGCCTTTTATAGCCAATACCGGCATCTTCAGTGAATTAAAGCTGAGGGGAAGCTATGGACAAATGGGAAACCAGGCGATCCCCAATTACGAGACCCAGCAGACCTTTACGGCCGGCGGAAGGAATACGATCGCGATCCTGGGCAATACCCTCGTACAGGGAGTCGGGCCTGCCCGGGTCCCAAACCCGGACCTGAAATGGGAGACGACGGAAGAATATAATATCGGGGTCGATTTTGGTATCCTGAAAGGAAGAGTGACGGGTTCCGTGGAATATTATATAAAAAACACAAAGGACCAGCTCTTCGACAAACCCCTGCCCACCACAACGGGGTATACCAGCATACTGGTTAACTTCGGCGACGTTCGTAACCAGGGATTGGACCTCTTGCTGGAATCGCATAACACGACCGGCAAATTCAAATGGACCACGACGGCTACCTTATCCACCCTGCAGAACAAGGTCATCCGGCTGCCCGACTTTATCCCACAGATCATCGGAGGAGGCGTTTCCTATTTCACGCAAGGATACACGCTGGTAAAGGCGGGTCTGCCTATGCAGTCTTTTTACGGGTACCAGATCAGCAGGATCTTTCAGCAGGGAGACGATATCGCACATTCCGCCCAGCCCACGGCCCATCCCGGCGACCCGGAGTTCAAGGACCAGAACCACGATGGAAAGATAGACGCCAATGATAGGACCGTGCTGGGAAACCCCTTTCCGAAATATACCATTGGGCTGAACAACAGCTTTGCCTATAAAAGATTTGGCCTGAGCGTCCTGTTTACGAGCGAACAGGGCGTAAAGGTATTGGACAACGATATCGTGGAATCATTATACCCCATCAACTTCAACAGGAACAGGATCGCAAAGTATTACCTGGACCGCTGGACACCCACCAATACGAAGACCCCTTATCCCTCCGGCATAAATCCAAGCTCTTATGGCGGGGCGCTGTCCATCAATTCGCTGACGATCACGGATGCCTCCTTTATCAGGCTGCAAACGGCGACCCTTTCATATGACCTGCCGTTGCAAAAGAAGAACCTGTTCAAATCGGCATCGGTCTATGTAGCCGGCGATAATTTATTCACCATCACCCGGTTCGCCGGTAATAACCCCGATGCCAATGCATCCGGGACAGGCGTGGAAAGAGCGGTGTATAACAGTTATCCGCTGAGCAGGACGATCAGGATAGGAGCCAACCTTACATTTTAATCGAATAATAAAACATTGAAAGATGAAAAGATATATTAGATCACTGATCATATTTTTTGCCGGATCCGTCTTACTTACCTTTTCGGGCTGTAAGAAGTTCCTGAAGGAGGACGTATATACGGAATATGATCCCGGACCCTTCCTTAGCACGGAAGACGGCATACAAAAGGTCCTGGTAGGCGCCTATAGCCGGTTGCAGGTGACGGACGGCACTATGAACATGCGGGATGATCAGTTCACCCTGCCCGAATTTCCCTGCGATGATTTCCGCGAATATGCCGGTGGGTTCGAACAGCTGGCGGTGCCCTTCTTAAATTTTAACTGGGACCCCACTTCCGTCTTTTTTGAACAGATCTGGTCGCAGATGTACAATGCCGTATTGAATTCGAATATGCTGTTGGATAATATCTCCCTGATAAAGTCGATCCCGCAGAGCAGGGCGGCGGAATATATTGCCGAGGCGCGCTTTATCCGGGCCGCGGCCCTGGAGCATTTATACCGGTACTTTGGCGCCGTGCCATTGATAACGTCTTCGAAGACATTGGACCTTTCTCCTTCCCGGCCCACCGATGACGCATTCCGTACATTCATAGAGACGGAATTGACCGCGGCGGCGCAGGACCTTCCCGTAAAACAGGCGCTGAGCGGTCAGGCTACAAAGGGGGCCGCCTTAGCCATGCTGTGCAAGTTCTATCTCAATACCCTGCAATGGCAAAAGGCGGCAGACGCGGCAAAAAGCGTGATGGACCTGCAGGCATACGGACTATTCCCCGCCATCGAAAATCTCTTCGCCGTTCAGAATGAGAACAACAACGAATATATCTTCGTCTACCCCTGTGTAAATCAATACCTGTATGAGAATGATTACATGCCTCATGCCTTTCCGCCCAATTACCCGATCCAAAGCAACTGGGAGAACTTCGGCGCGCAGATCGCCTTATATACTTCCTTTGTAAAGTCTTTTGATCCGGCCGACAGAAGGCTGCGGATGATCATCACGTTCTATACCGATATAAATGGCGTTTATCATAACCTCTTGCAGGATACACTCGGTAAACCCCTGGACGATTCAAGAAGCTTTAAATACACACCGGACCCCGACGCGCAAGGCCAGAATAACGGTAATGACATCCCCGTGATCCGTTATGCCGATATCCTGCTAAGCCGCGCGGAGGCGCTGAATGAGCTGAATGGTCCAAACCAGGAATCCATCGACCTGGTCAACCAGGTCAGACAAAGGGCCGGGGTATCTCTTCTAAGCCTGGCTAATTTCGGCAGCAAAGATGCACTGCGGGACTGGCTGCTACAGGAAAGGGCCTGGGAATTTTATGGGGAAGGAATGCGCAGGGACGATCTCATCCGGATGAATAAATTTATTTCCGGCGCCGTCCTCCGGGGAAAGACCGCCCATGATTACCAGGTCTTATATCCTATCCCCCAGCCGGAGATCGATGCGAATCCCAATCTAAAGCAGAATCCGGGGTACTGAGTGTCCCGGACAACAAAATTATTGTGTTATGAAGGGAAACTACCGAATCTTCCTTTGCTGCCTATTCCTGTCCTTTTGCCTGTTCTCACCGCATTCCGTATTTCCGCAAAAGCATAAGAATAGCGCAAAGCCGAATATCATATTTATCCTTGTCGATGATCTCGGCTGGAAAGATCTGGGCGTATATGGGAGCACGTTTTATGAGACGCCGAACCTCGACCGGCTTGCCGCGGAAGGCATGCGCTTCACCGATGCCTATGCAGGCAGTCCTATCTGCTCGCCTTCCCGTTCGAGCATCCTGACCGGGCAATCACCCACCCGGACCGACATCACGGATTGGATCGTGGGAAGACAGAACCAGGAAGGCCCGACGCCGGGCGACAAGCTCCTGCCCCTGCCCTTTGCCTTCAACCTCGACACGGCGCAGGTGACGATCGCCGAGGCGTTAAAACAGGGGGGATATAGGACTTTTTTTGCCGGGAAATGGCACCTGGGAATGACGGAAGCCTATTGGCCGGAGCGCCAGGGTTTTGATGTCAACAAGGGCGGCTGGGCCGCGGGTAACCCAAAGGATTATGGCATGGGCGGATATTTTAGCCCCTATCACAATCCACGTCTGCCGGACGGGCCCAAAGGCGAATTCTTAACCGACCGGTTAACGACCGAAGCCATACAATATATCCTTCAAAACCGGAACACCGGGAAGCCGTTCTTTGTTGAGCTGGCCTTTTACGCGGTGCATACCCCACTGGAAGCCAAACAGGCCTATATCGAAAAGTTCAAAGAGAAGGCGCATGCAATGGGACTGGACAGCGTGCAACAGTTTGTAAGGGATCCCTGGATGCGGCCCGGCGGAAAGGAACGCATCATCCAGGCGAACCCGGTCTATGCGGGTCTTCTTTACAGCGTCGATGAAAATGTGGGAAGGATCATGACGACGCTGAAGGAGGCCGGTCTTGCCGATAATACCATCGTCGTCTTTACTTCCGATAACGGGGGGCTTTCCACTTCCGAAGGATCGCCGACCTCCAACGCCCCCCTACGATATGGAAAGGGCTGGAACTATGAAGGCGGAGTGCGGGTGCCATTGATCATCAAATGGCCGCAGGTCACTGCGGCGGGCTCCCTCTGTCACGACCCCGTGATCAATATGGATCTGTACCCTACTTTTTTACAAATGGCCGGCATGCCGCTCCTGCCGGAACAGCATAAAGACGGCGTCAGCATGGCCCCGTTGTTAAAAGGGGGCGCGCCCGCCGTCCAATCCATGCTTTATTGGCACTATCCCCATTACAGCAACCAGGGTGGAAGCCCCAGCTCCGCCATAAGGGCGGGTGACTGGAAGCTCGTCCAGTTCTATGAAGATAACAGGATCGAGCTCTACAACCTGGCCTGGGATATCCGGGAACAGCGCGATCTGGCCTATGCCTTCCCGGACAAGACCGGGCAATTGCTGGAGCTGCTGAATAAATGGAAAAAGGCCACGGACGCAAAGATCCCGCTGATAAATCCTTATTATAATCCCAATTACACCGAAGTAATGAAAGACAGACAGGAGACCTTCCGGCAATACCTTTCCAACTTCGACACGCTTTTTGAAAAGTCGTTCTTTAACCCGAACCTGATGGACAGCCTGACCAAACAATATCACAAAACATACAATCTCAAATAGCCGATGAAAGGTATAAAATACCGGTTTGCGTTTATTATTGCAATAATAACGTTGACCTCTTCCATGCTCTGTGCCCAGGCCCCTGAAAAAGTATATCCCGGCGCCGATGAGCAGACGCCCTCCCGGGCCGAATACTTTTCCTGGATCAATAATACCAATGAAGGAAGCACGGAAAAACAGACCCTGATCAACCTGGATTTTTTCAAATGGCTGCGCGATACCTATGGGATGCATCTCGATATCTATGCCATGGACGCCGGTAATATTGACGGCAAAGGTTTCTGCGGCAGCATGAGCTCGGAAAGGTTCAAACGGCAGTTCCCAAACAGCTTTGACAACATTTATAAAAAGGCGGCTTCCCTGGATACCCGTCTCGGCATTTGGGGCGGACCGGATTGTTTTGGGAATACCCCGGCCTCCCAGCAGGCACGAATAGACATGATGGTTAGCCTTTGCCGGGATTATAAGTTCGAACTCTTCAAATTCGACCAGGTGAATGGCGATCTGCGAACGGAGAAGCAGGATGCCTTTATAGAGATGATGAAAGCCTGCCGCCGGTACAGCCCTGACCTGATCCTGTTGAACCATCGGCTCAACCTGGGGAAGGCGTTGCCATACGCCACTACTTTTCTTTTGGGCTCGGACGAGACCTATATCGACGTGCATATGTCCAATACGCGAACGGCGCCCCATCACCGGCAGGGAGCGCTGGCCAGGGAGGAAGTGCCCGGGCTGAGGCGGCTTACCGAGGATCATGGCGTCTGCCTTTCTTCCTGCCTGGATTATTGGGATGATGACCTCCTCCTGCAGGCCTTTAACCGGAGCCTGATCCTTGCCCCGGAGATCTATGGCAACCCCTGGCTGCTACGGGATGACGAGTATCCGCGGCTGGCAAGGATCTTCAATCTCCATCGGCAATATGGCCGGATCCTCGTCAACGGGCTGTTGCTGCCCGCATCGCATTATGGGGATAAGGCTGTTTCGAGAGGCGACAGCAGCACGCGCTTTATTACCTTACGCAACATGAGCTGGGAGACCGTTACGGATACGATCAGTCTCGATGGGGAGATCGGGCTTGCAAAAGGCGATCGGCTTATCGTACGGCAATTCTATCCGACGGAGAAGATCATCGGCCGTTTCCGCCGGGGACAAAAAGTAGCCGTAAACGTTTTGCCCTTCCGGTCCTGTATGATCGGGGTCTCATCGGCTCCCTGGGATGAGATCGGGATCGAAGGCTGTGACTATGAGGTGGTGGATGGACAAAAAGACCGGCCGCTGCATATAGACCTCCTGGGAATGCCGGGACAGCGATCGGTCATCCGGCTGGATGCTCCGGCTACCTATGCTTCCGCAGCGCTCGATGGAACGCCGGCGCCATCATTGCTGAAGGGAAGATCACTTACGATAACTTTCCCCGGGACGCCCTTAAAGGAGGCCTGGCATCGGAAACTTGGGGATCTTCTTCCGGTTGAGCTGCCTGCCGATGCGGAGGCTTTATATGAGGCGACCTGTTTTGCGGCGGATAACAATGCGCTGGAAGTCCGGTCGCTTTATCGTTCGGGCCCTACGCATATTCCGCAGGTGGAGGCGGCGCGTGCTGCCTTCTTTGATCAGCCGCTGTTCCGGGAACGGGGGCTCTGGGACAAATATCTTTTCGACGGGGACCTTACCACGGGGTTCTCGATCAGCCGTCGCTTCGGAACCCCGCCGGCAGGCGTGTTCCGCCTGGACCTGGGACAGGCCGTATCGTTGGATAAGCTGGTGTTGCAGGCGGCAGGAGAATATGACCTCCAGCCGCTGAAGATCGATGAAGCGGCCGTCGTGGAGGTCTCGTCCGATGGGAAGGCGTGGAAGGCGATCACCTTTCTCGTGGGTAAGACCATGGAGATCGGCCTGGATCCGAATATCCCCGTACGCGATTTCCGGTTCCGGGAAGACTTTGACCGGTTATTGGAGATCAACGGCTATAAAAATGGCGTGGCGGCGGACCGTTCCCGCTGGCGTGCCTCCAACCTGTTTGCCGGCTGGCGGGCGGTAAAGGCGACAAAGGCCTGGAGTACCACCTTTACGCTAAACGAGATCCCCAAAGGATCTTATCTCTGTATCGCGCTGAACGGCTCACATGGGATCGAGGGAGCGTATGCGGCCATCCGCGTGGACGGGAAGCCGGTTGGGGCGCCCGACCGGAGTGTCTCTTATGCAAGCAATACCTGGGAATACAGGGTTAAAGAAAAAGGAGCCGATTATACGTATTATATTCCCCTGACGGAAGATATGAAAGGGAAGAAGATAGATGCAGTCGTCCTGGGGATGAAGAACGGGTTGCCGGCTTTCAAACCGGAAGTGTGGATCACCGCCTACCCTGCACCCTTTGAAAGGAAAAGCCTGGTGCTGAGCCCATATGGGCTATCAGTAGATACGGTCCGGGCGGCCCATGCATCGTACGGCGCCGGCGCCGGTACGACGATCAGCCCGCAGGCACTATTAAAAGCAGTCACTTCCGCATTTATGACATTGCAGTCTAAATGTATCCGTCCTGCGGAAGGGTATCTCCGCCATGACTACCTGATACCGGCGGGCTATTATAAGCAAATGTGGGACTGGGATGGTTTTTTTATCGGTTGTCACCTGGCTTCCGAAAACAAGGGGAATATCAAATATCTGAAAGAATGGGTGCTTAATTTTGCCAATAGCGCCGATACGGCGGGATATGTATCCGGATGTATCACAACGGAGGGCCCGCGTCCCATTTTCGGGAAGTTTTCCATGAAACCCTTTCTTTCGCAGGGGACCTATCTTGCATCAAAATGGAGCAATGACTTCGGCTGGATCACGCCTGCGATCTATGACCGGCTGAGATCGGTGTTACGCTATCGGGAGTCGACGCAATATGATCCTGCCTATGGGCTGTTTTTCTGGGACAATGCCATGCAATCCGGGGCGGATAACAACGTGGCGCTGACCAACGACCCGAAGGACCAGGCCGCCATACTGGGAACGGATATCAATACCTTCCAGCTTCGGGAATATCGAAGCATGAGCAGGATCGCTGCCGCGCTTGGCCACCCGTCCGATGAGGCGGCTTATGCGGCAAAGGCGGACAAGCTGAAAAAGGCGATCATGGGGCATCTGTGGTTTCCCAAAGAGCATTCGTTCTTTAATATCCGCCGGGATAATGGAAGGCCCCTCAGGCGTATCAGCTATTCAAATTTCGTTCCCTTGATAGAGGGGGTGGAGCTGTTGCCCGAGGCGGAGGGCCGGGAGATGATCAAAAAATATTTATTGAATAAAGATCATATGCTGGCCGGTTTCGGGTTGCGGTCCCTGTCAAAGCAGGACAGCGCCTATAATAACAGGGCGATCATCACTCCTTATTCCAACTGGCAGGGCCCGGTATGGGTGATCGCGAACTATTTATACTTTATCGGGCTGGAAAAATATGGGTTTAAGAAAGAAGCCCGGGAGCTATCGCTGACGCTGGGCAGCATGGTATTGCATGACGTAGAGGCCTGCGGGTCCATGCATGAAGACTATGATGCAGATACCGGTGCGCCGCTGGCGCCTACGGCGGCACAATCCAAAAACGGGGTATTTACCGGTTTTGTGGGGTGGAATCTTTTAGTGCAGAATATGTTGGAGGGGTCCTTGCAGGACCGGCAGATGCTGTTGGATCTACGGTAGGATCACGACGACGTTTAAAAAGTAAGATCGCGCCGGGTAGTACGCCCTGACTCGTCGATCTTTTCATCCGTGGCATTCCCGAGGACCTGGGCGCCCATCTTTTTCATGGGATTGCTCCGGTTGTCCTCATACTCCTGCCGGTTGCGGATGATGTCGAGGGCGGCATAGATGGCGGAAATAAAGGAAGAAGTATCTGCCTTATTCTTGCCGGCGATGTCAAAAGCGGTGCCATGGTCGGGAGAGGTCCGTACCATCGGCAGACCGGCCGTATAATTCACTCCTTCACCGGTGGACAGCGATTTGAACGGGATCAGACCCTGGTCGTGGTACATGGCCAGCACCGCATCGAAACGGGCATGATAGCCACGGGCAAAAAAGGCATCGGCGCTATAAGGCCCGAAGACCATCATGCTATGTTTTGCGTCCTTGATGGCGGGTTTGATGATCTCCTCGTCTTCCTTGCCGATCAGACCTTCATCCCCGGCGTGCGGGTTGAGGCCCAGGACGGCGATCCGGGGTTTGTCGATCCCGAAATCCTTTACCAGGCTGTCACGCAGGATATTCAGCTTGGACAGGATGGCTTCCCGGGTGATACTCTGGGCGATATCCTTTACCGGTACATGCTCGGTGACCAGACCCACCCGGAAGTTATCCGACACCATCAGCATCAGCACATCATTCGTACGGAAAGCGGATTTCAGGTAGGGGGTATGCCCCGTGAAGTCAAAGGAGGGGGATTGCGTATTCTTTTTATGGATGGGCGCCGTTACCAGGCCCTGGATCTTTTTGTCGCGCAGGGCTTCTACGGCGGCCACCAGGGATTTGACGGCATAGCTACCCCCGATGTCCGTCAATTGTCCGGGAACGATGGCTATTTCCTCTTCCCAGCAATTGAAGATATTGACCTGTTTGGGGGTGATGCGGGTGAGATCCTTGACATTCTGATAGTTGAGATTGATCTCCGGGAGGGACTTGCGATAGAAATTGATCAGCTTATTCGATCCGAAGATAAGAGGGGTACACAGTTCCAGCAGCCGGTGGTCGGAAAAGGTCTTTATGATCAGTTCCGTACCGATCCCATTCAGGTCGCCGACGGAAATTCCTATAATGGGTCTTTGTAGTTGAAGGCTCATGCGCTAATTTTTCAGGGGTAAAGGTATGATTTATTTACCTTTGGCGCCCCATGTATACTTTGAAGAAATCCCTTGGCCAGCACTTTCTCCGGGATGAGAACATTGCCCGCAAGATCGTGACCTCCCTGGGGGATACTCCCTTTACTCCCGGCGAACCGGGCAGGAACCGCCTGCTGGAAGTGGGCCCGGGGGCCGGGGCGCTGACAAAATATATCCTGGAGACGGAGGGCATCGACTTCAAGGCCGTGGAGCTGGACATGGAAAAAGTTCAATATCTCCAAAAAACCTGGCCGGTACTGGAAGGGAAGATCCTTCATGCCAGTATCCTGGAGATCGGCCAACCCTTCGACGGACCCTTCACGGTCGTGGGCAACTTCCCCTACAATATTTCTACGCAGATCCTGTTTAAAATGCTGGAATGGAAGGAAAACCTGTTAAGTATGACGGGTATGTTCCAGAAAGAGGTGGCACAACGGGTGGCAGCCCGGGAGGGAAATAAGGTGTATGGGGTGCTGAGCGTGCTGATCCAGGCCTTTTTTGACGTCGAATATATGTTCGAAGTACACGAACAGTGCTTTAATCCGCCGCCGAAGGTGAAGAGCGCCGTGATCCGGCTTCGGCCAAGACCGGCCCCGGCATTCCGGGACGAGAGAAAGTTCTTCCTGCTGGTAAAGACGGCGTTTAACCAACGGAGAAAGACCCTGCGCAACGCGGTAAAGCCGCTTTTCGAAGATGCCGTCTTACAAGACCCCCTTTTCGGTCAACGGGCCGAACAGCTGACCATCGACGACTTCGCCCAACTGACCTGGAAGATGAGATAATACCCAATAACCAACACTATGCAAAAAGTTATTATTACCGCGAAAGTACATGACTATCTCCCGGAACGGCTACTGGAAAAGGGATATACCGTACAATATGCGCCCCAGATCACCTATGAAGAGCTGCAGACCGTGATCGGAGACGTAGAAGGGCTGATCGTAACGACAAGGCTGAAGATCGACAGGGAAATGCTCGACAAGGCGCCGGCCCTCAAATGGATCGGACGGCTGGGCAGCGGAATGGAGCTGATCGACACCGGGTATGCGGAAAAGAAGGGCATCCTCTGCGTAAGCAGCCCGGAAGGCAATAGGAATGCCGTGGCAGAACATGCCCTGGGGATGCTGTTGGGCCTGATGAACAAGATCGCCGGCAGCAGCCGGGAGGTCAGGGAAGGCAAATGGATCCGGGATGCCAACCGGGGTACGGAACTGACAGGCAAAACGGTTGGTATTGTGGGTTTTGGGAATGCCGGCGGCGCATTGGCCAAGCTCCTGGCTTCTTTTGACGTGACCATCCTGGCCTACGATAGATATACTTTTGGCTTCGCCGGGGGCCATGTCCGGGAGGCCTCTCTCGAACAGCTGGCCCGTTATGCCGATGTGATCAGTTTTCATGTGCCCCTGACCGACGAGACCTTTCATATGGCGGGGGATGCTTTCTTTAACTCCCTGGAGCGTAAGCCATGGTTTATCAATGCTTCCCGCGGGAAGATCCATGATACGGCGGCCCTGATCCGGGCGCTGGAAAATGGTAAGATCGCCGGCGCCGCCCTGGACGTATTGGAGAACGAGCGGCTGGATACCTATACCCCGGAACAGCGGCAGCAGCTGGACTGGCTCCTCGACCGCCCGGATGTGCTGATCACCCCCCATATCGCCGGATATACCCACGAGGCCTTTTTTAAAATGGCAAAGGTTATCCTCGGGAAACTGGGTATCTGACCATCCCATCGCCCGGTTCGTCCCATTTTAACAATACGGGATATCCGGCATGTGTAATTTTTTTTTATCTTTGTTCAAATAGTGCAACGCTTTGGAACTCTTCCGAGGCGTTGTATTTTTTTCTTTATTGTAAACCAAAGGAGGGTACTATGAGTGGTTTTACTTACTTCACAAAAGATGTGCTGGACCAGTTAAAAAAAGAACTGCAGCGGTTGAAAACCACGGACCGGCAGGCGGCTTCCAAGGCCATTGCCGAAGCCCGCGAAAAGGGAGACCTGCGGGAGAATGCCGAATATGATGCTGCCAAGGAGGCACAGGGCCTGCTGGAAGCCAAGATCCAGAAGCTGGAGAGCGACCTGGCCAATGCCCGGGTCATGGATGAAGGAACCATCGATACCAGCAAAGTGTCGATCCTGACAAAAGTGACGGTAACAAACCTGACCAATAAAAAACAGATGACCTACCACCTGGTATCGGAAAAAGAAGCCGATCTGAAACTGGGCAAGATCTCCGTTACCTCTCCCATCGGCAAGGGGCTGCTGGGCAAGGAGATCGGCCAGGTAGCCGAAGTACAGGTGCCTGCCGGCATGCTGAAATTCAAAGTAGAAAACATTACCGTGTGACCATTTTCTCAAAGATCATTGCCGGGGAAATTCCTGCGTATAGGATCGCGGAGGACAAACAGTTCTTTGCCTTCCTGGACATCTTCCCCCTCCGGGAGGGGCATGTGCTGGTGGTGCCGAAAATGGAAGTGGACAAATTCTTCGATCTGCCGGATGACTACCTGGCAAGTATGTTACTATTTGCCCGGCCCATCGCCCGGGCCATCGAAAAAGCATATGACTGCAATCGCTGTGGTCTCTCCGTGATAGGATTGGAAGTGCCGCATGCACATCTCCACCTGGTGCCCATCGATCAGGCCGATGACCTGAACTTTACCCGGGGTAAGCTAAAGCTAAGCCCTGAACAATTAAAGACCTCGCAGGAAAAGATCCTCCGTCACCTCAATACTTCCGTTTGATATGCAAAGACGCCTTTTGCCTTGCTTTCTGTTGTTGCTGATATGGCTGGGGGGCTCCTTTGTACCCGGACCCGGCCTCCACGGCGCCCATCCCACGACCCGTCGCCCTGCCCCCTTTGCGATCGACAGGATCTCCGCCTCCATGGAGAGCCGCCAGGTACAGCAAGGTAAGTCGGTGACCCTGCGCGGAGAGATCTACTACCAGCGGAACGGGAATATGGTCACGCATTTCGTTTACCCACGGGAATATATGGTCATCGCCAACAAGCTGGGAGAGACAAAGATCTATGACCCCGTGCACAACTCCGTTCTCCAATACCAGAATTTCCTGTTCAGCACCCAGTCCACCCAGTTCTATTATTTTTTCACGGGTAAAATAGCCGATATGGGCCTTACCCATAGCGGTTATGTACAGGATAAGACCTATTATGACGGCAGCCTGCTGGTGACCGAATGGAAACTAAAAACGCCCAATAAAAAGACCGCCATCCAGCGCATCCGGATCGTCTATGACGGACAGCGGCCTGTCTATATGCATTACGAGGAAGGCACGGGCAAGGTCTTCCGCAAGGTTTATTATTATAACTACCAGGTGCTGGACGTATACTCCTTTCCGTCTACCACCACCGAGATCGTATATGACAGAGGGGACTCCGTGGTCTCCAAGACCAATTATAAAGACTTCAAGGTGAATGAGCAGGCATCCGGCCCCTATTTTAATTTTTCCATACCCGCCAACGCAAAAATCGAACAATAATGGCAACGCCCTTGTCCCGGCCCCGCCGCCGGATCCTGGTCTCCTTCTTTGCAGCCCTGCTGCTGACAGCGGGCCTTGGCGCAAGCGCACAGACTGCCGGCGACCTCCGGCTGGTCGGTGACCGGCATTTTGGATCCCCCGATGAATTTGCCCATTATCATGGCGCCGGCAACAGCGAACAGGTCCTGCAGAACCGGCATCAGAGTTTTATCGCACAATACAATCCCGTGTCATTGGTCCTGAAAGGAGCCTTGCTGGGTTATCAGAAACTGGTATCCGAACAACTGGCGAGGAGCTGTCCCTATGAGATCACCTGCTCGAATTTCAGCAAACAGTCTATCCGGGACTATGGCATCTTTAAAGGCGTATTCATCAGCGCCGACAGGATCCTTCGTTGTAACCGGATCGCGTTGCTGGACGTTTCCCCGCTCAATATCAACCCGGCCAGCGGGGCCATCATTGATTCCCCCAATATGTACCGATGAGAGGGAACCGATGTCGTCCGTCGCATACCATCTGGCCGTCCGTCCGTCTGCCGGCGCTCCTCCTGTTCGCCCTTCTCTTTTCCTTCGGGCTCCGGGCCCAGCAATTTGAATTTTCCAAAGAACTGCGTTTTGCTCAATACCTGCAGGACAAAGACGCGGGACCGGAGGCGATCCATGTCCTCGAACGGATAGATACGACCGGTCTGTCCCCAGTACAAAAGGATTCGTTGTTCTTTATGCTGGGATGGGCGGCCTACGGCGCCAAACGGCTGGATACGTCCATTATAAACCTGCTGAAGGTGAGCCCGGATTTTCCGCTGTATAATAAGGCCCGTTTTTTTTCCGCATACTGCGAAGCCTTTCAGGGACGAAGGGACACGGCGGCGGCCCTTCTGCTGCAGCAACAACATAGAATATCGGAGCGGGATACCACCCTCCTTGAGCTGCATAACTTCGAGCTGGCGGGCATCGCCCTGCTGCAAAGGGATTATCCGGGTTACAAGGAAAGGGAAAAGCGGTTCACCTTTTCCTCTTATATAGACAGCAAAGAAGAACAGCGGATGAAGGACTACTATGATAAGCTAAAAGGTTTCCGTCATCGTTCGCCGGTGCTGGCAGGTCTGTATAGCGCGATCGTTCCCGGTCTGGGGAAGTTCTATGCCGGAAAGAAAAAGCAGGGCATCGCCGCCTTCCTTCCGATCATCAGCCTGGCCGCGCTCACCTATGAAGCCTACCGGAAAGACGGGGTCCGCAGCGCCCGGTTCATTGGTTTTGGCAGCCTCTTCAGCGTATTTTATATCGGGAATATCTGGGGCAGCACCCTGGCGGTCAAGATCCGTAAAAACGAATTTTATAAGGCATATGATACAAAGATCCTTTTTGACCTGCATATTCCTTTGCGCAATTTTTTTAACTGAGGCGCAGACGGAGCAGGCTGCTGCACTGTACCAGGCCGGCCGGTACTTCGAGGCATCGATTGCCTGGGAGCGGGTATTGTTTGAAAACAACGACCCGCATCAGCAGGTGGCGGCCATCCAGGGCAAAACGGAATGTCTGAAACAGGAGGGACTCTTCGACCCCGCCGTCAGCTTCCTGGAGAACTGGCAGGCTTTTCCTTTCCCCGACAGCGACCGGGCCGGCATCCATTACCAACTGATCCTTTGTACCTACCTGGGCGGGCATTTCGAAAGCGTCGTATCCCTGGTCGACCGCTGGCCGCATGAGCAGGCCGGCGTGTCTCCTGCTCCCTTGCTGGGGATCCTGAAGATCCTTTCCCTGAATGAGCTTGAAAGATGGAAAGAGGCCGGCGATGCCTATCGTTCCTTTATCGCTGCCCGGCAGCTGTCTGCTGCGCCGCCTGATCTTTACACGCAGATCCCCCATCTGAAGAGTGTGAGCAAGGCCGAGGCGCTGTCGACCTTTATCCCCGGGGCGGGCCAGTTCTATGCGGGAAGACCCGGAGAGGCGATCTTCAGCATCCTGGTACAGGCCGCGGGTATTTATTTCGGGGTGCTTAGCTTCGAGCAGCATTATTATGTGTCGGCATGGTTGATAGGAGCGGCCCTGTTCGGGGCTTTTCATATGGGTGGGGTGCGCCGGGCGGAGGTGTTGGTACAGCGGTATAACCGGAAGAAGACCATCGCCTTTAATGAGAAAGTGAGGACGCAGTTGTTATCCCTTCTGCACTGAGAGGCGCCTGTATGACGGGCCTTTGGCGGTTCGTCATTTCAGGAGGGACGGCCGCTCCGTGATCTCGTGGTATTTGATCACATCCGTCGCGTAATAGTGGATCACCATACTTTTTCTTGTCAGCGCCGGGTTGACGACCGGCAGTCCTCCGTGGATGAGGTTGGCATGCCAGATCAGGATATCTCCTTTTTTTGCCAGAAAGATCTCTTTTTGCAGGTCCTTCTCCCGGATCAATTCCTCTATCTTATCTTCATAATCTCCATAATCCTTTTTGCCCAGGCGAAGGCTTGTCTCTCCTTCGTTGAAATCGTTGTTCAGCAGATAGGGAAGACGATGGCTGCCGGGATAATAGAACAGGGGGCCGTTATCGGGGTTTGTATCTTCCAGCGCGATCCACACGGCGATCAGGTAACCCAGCGGGTACGTGGTCATATGGATGCTATCCGAATGCGCCCGCTGACTGCTGCCATATAAAAAATTAATGGTTTGAAAGGGAACGACTTCCTTGTCAAGGATAAAGCCCAGCAGGCTGGTCAGCCTTTTCTCCTGCGTGATGTCGCGGATCTCGTCCGATACCCTGTTGGCAAAAAGTAATTTATTATCCGGTGTGGGGTGCAGCTTATGTTGCCCGACCAGCCTGTCGATCTCCCGTAAAATAACATTCACTTCCTGGTCGCTGAAAAAATGCTCCAGGATCATATAGCCTTTATCGGACCAGTCGGGCAAAGAAGCCTGTATTTCGGCGGGGAATTGCCGGAAACCTTCTTTGGCGGACACGAGATCCCGGGAATGCCCCGTGTCCAGCCAGGCCCTTGACTCCTTATCGGGAAAGTCCTTACTCGAGATAGAGGCGATGACCGGCTGATGGAGGTCGTATTTTTTGTAGGCGGCTTTATTATGCGCAAGGCTTTTATAATGGACCAGGTTATAGATCCAATGGAGGAATTTGTATTTTTTGAAATGGTCAGCCAGGCTCATACGTTGGATAAAGATACATAAAAAGAAAAGCGCCCTTTTGGGCGCCTCTCTTCCGGGAATACCCGAAATATTATCAAAAACGATTTCTCTGCACTTCTAACCCCACATGAAGAACTTGGTGTTGTCCACATAGGCGCTGATATCGTCGTTGTGAACGATCAGCACGATCAGATCCACAAAGGGAACGATCCCGAAAATCCCACCGCAGGTCAGGATATAGCCGATCCAGGTCATGGTCGCAGTACCCATATAAAGGCGGTGAATACCAAGACCACCCAGGAAAAGGTCCAGCAAAAGGGCGGCAACAAAGTTCTTATCACTGCTCCTGAATTTAGCAGCTTTGCTGAAATCGAACTGGCTGCCCGCGTTCAGCAGGGTGTTGTTATCGGAAAGAGCAGAAAGGCTGGCGTCCACGCTGTTGGTAAACAACTGCTCTACTTTCTGGTCATCGATCACATACTGGCTGCTGTTTGCTGCAAATGTGCAGACGGAAGAAAGACAGATAAGGGAGAGGAACAGGATTTTCTTCATAAATGCGTTGATTTTATTGGAAGTAAAAATAATGAAATCCGGCAATTTTCCTAATTTCTTTTCCAATATTTACTCTTATTTATTATACACGCATTCAATAGCTTACCTCGTTTTTATCTTGCCCGGGTTTTTACGGATGAAATCTTCCCACCCCCCGGCTTTTTTCGTCCCTTTTTTGGGGGAGGTCGTTTCTCCGCCCGCCAGGGGCATCCTTTCTTCCAGCTGATGCTGAAAATGATGACATACCGCTACCGCGAGGGCGTCGGAAGCGTCATAGACCGGGGTTTCGGCTTCCAGCTCAAGGATCCGCTGCAACATCTTCCATACCTGTTCCTTTTCGGAGTTACCATTGCCGGTGATCGATTGTTTGACCTTTTTGGGGGAGTATTCGGTGACGGGAAGGCCGGCATGCATGGCAGTGGCGATGGCGACCCCCTGTGCCCTTCCCAATTTTAGCATGCTTTGTACGTTCTTTCCAAAGAAAGGGGCTTCGATGGCAAAGTCATGGGGCTGGTGACAACGGATAAGCTCCTTTACTTTCTGATGGATGAGCTTAAGCCGTTCAAAGCTGTCCTCCCGGGTCGGGAGCCGCAGCACGCCCATTTCGATCAGGCTAAGCCGGTTGTCGGTACAAAGGATCAGTCCAAAACCCATCACGACCGTGCCCGGATCGATGCCCAGAATTATTTTAGATTGCTTTTGCAACGGGAAGATTATTTTTGACACACGTTGAGCGTGCCTTTGAACAAAAATATCAAAATAATAGTCAAGTATTGCCTGGGACCGCTTGTATTCCTGCTTCTTTCCTATTTTATCTATTGTCAGGTGCTTCGCCAGCCGAACTGGAGGGGATCGATGGACCGGGTCTTACATGCGATAACCGGTCCCCGGCAATGGAAGCTATGGCTGGTCGTGGCATTGATGCCGCTCAACTGGGGGATCGAAGCCCGCAAATGGCAGCTGGCATTGCGCTCGGACGGGGGCATTTCCTTCCGGGACGCTTTTAAGGCCATCTTCACCGGGACCACCATGGCATCATTTACACCCAACCGGATGGGGGAATACCTGGGGCGCATTCTCTACGTAAAAGAAGGAAGACGCATCGCCGCCATTTCTCTTACCATCGTCTGCAGCATAGCACAGCTGCTCGTCACCCTGGGGGTCGGAACCGTGGGCGTCCTCTATCTGCGGCATTCCCTGCACGCGCCGGTGTCACCGACGGCGCCCCATCAACTGGAATGGGGGCTGAATGCCTTGCTGGGCCTCGTTTTCCTGCTGATGGCAAGTTTAACAATTATTTATTTCCGCCTTTCCCGGATGGTGAGGATCTTGAATAAGATACCGGGTGCAGGGAAGTACCTGGCCTATGTAAAAGTTTTAGAAAATTTTGAGACGGCGACCTTATTGAAGATTTTGTTCTTATCTTTTGGCAGATATATTGTGTTTATTGTCCAATATGCCCTGGTATTCCCCGTTTTTGGAGTATCCATGGGATTTGGGCAGGTGTGGGGGGGCATGTCCGTGGTATTCCTGGTAATGGCCGTTGTCCCTACCTTTACGTTCCTGACGGAGTTGGGACTCAGGTGGGGGGCAAGCATACAGGTGCTCGAGTTGTTTAGCGCCAATACCGTAGGGATCTTTGCCGCCTCTTTTGCTATATGGCTGATCAACCTTATCATACCGGCTTTGATAGGAAGTTTATTAATTGTGAGCATCAAATTATTCAGAAACAGATGAGAGTATTTATTACGGTTTGTACTTTGTTGCTGGTCGGGTTGTCTTTACCAATAAGAGCGGATGATGATTTCTGTGGCGGTATTCGTAACACGGCATTCTGGGCAGGAGAAAAACTTACGTATAAAGTATCTTATGTGGTAGCGGGTGTCTCGGTCGCCAATGCCGGGGAAGCCAACTTCAACACCACGCTCGAAAAATTCAACGGAAAGGATGTATATCATGTTGTCGCGGACGGCACCACCTACCCTTTTTATGATAAATTCTTCCGGGTGCGGGATCGGTACGAGACCTATATCGACACAAGCACCCTGCAACCCTATAAATTCATACGGGACGTCAATGAAGGGGGCTATAAGACCTACGAGAATATCACCTTTGTAAAGAGTGCGGGAACGGCCGTGATGGCCCAGGGGGTTTTTAAGGTGCCGCCCTGTATCCAGGATGTGCTCAGCGCCATCTTCTATGCCCGGAATATCAACTTCAATCATTACAAAAAGAACGATACCATCCCCTTCGATATGTTCCTGGACCGGAAGGTATGGTCCTTGTATATCCGCTACCTGGGCAAAGAAACGATCCGGACCAAATACGGTAAGTTCCGTGCGATCAAGTTCAAACCGCTGCTGATCAAAGGGACCATGTTCGAAGGAGGGGAGAAAATGTCGGTCTGGGTCAGCGATGACCCAAATCATATTGCCCTGCGCGTGGAAAGCCCGATCACCGTCGGTAAAGTCTCCGTCGACATGACCAATTACCACAACCTGCGGTATCCGCTCAGTTCGCTGATCGATCTGTAGGCAATGCCGTCCGCCGCATCGGCGTTCACCGTAACAGCGGAAGACCCCGGTATCCAGGTCGACCCGTCAGAAACGCTACTTCCTATCGACCAGCCCACTGGCAGTAAGTATTCATATGTTGTCACCGTACCATAAGTGAGTTTTGTAGCCGTCCACGGATCTGCATAGACTACTTTTGGGAAACTGATATTGAATGCAGCCGTTTGACAACGGGGCGCTGTAACGGTTGCCGGCGAGGGCACCGGCTCGGATGCAACATCGGGAGTATTAAATGATTCGATCCTGTCATAATGGAAATCAAACGTACGCAGGGTACCACTGGCGTCATAGCAAGTCAGCTGCATACCCTGCGGGCCATCCCAGTCAATAAAACTGCCACTAAAAGTAAGGACGTTGTGATTTAATGGCGCAGTACCTGAGTTGATGCTGGCTGCCTGGCAGCCACTCACACCTACGATCGGCCAACCATACGCCTGTGCACCATAGTAGGCGCCGGTAGGCAACGTAACGGTAAAAGAGACCGTGGATCCCGGACAAGAGGCCGTGGAAGTGGAAGGTAAGATGGATTGGCCATTGGTAGAAAGAGTGAGCAGGGGCAGTATCCCGGCCAGCAAGCACGTAAAATTAATTTTCATGATAAGGTTTTTAATATTAATTAGCCTTTTCGGCAAACTAATATTAAATAGATTTCAGACACGGGAAAACATGAATTAATATTCGCGTAGAATATCAACAAAACCGTATCAGTTTCTCTTATAACTGATCGGATAACCGGAACCCCTTGCCCCCCTTAATTCCCTTCTCCGTCCTTTCCAGGATACAGCACTCATTGATTGGATCATGCTCAAAGAACAGCACATACTCCCCGGCTACGGCTTCCTCAAAGAATGCTTTTTTCTCCTGCAAAGTCGTCAATGGGAACATATCATAGGCCATCACATAGGGCAAAGGAATATGACCGATCGATGGGAGAAGGTCCGCCATAAAGACGAGCGTCTTTCCTTTATAGGCGAGCTGTGGCAGCATCATCGCATCCGTATGCCCATTGGCCAGCCGGATCGAAAGCTGGGGTATGATATGCGTCTTTGCGTTCAGATCGATCATCTTCAACTGCCCGCTTTCCTGTATCGGCAATATATTATCACGCAGGAACGACGCCTTCTCGCGGTCATTCGGCTCCGTCGCCCATTTCCAGTGCCGTTCGTTACTCCAATAGGTGGCGTTGGGAAAAGCTGGGACCAGCCGGTCTCCCTGTCGTACGATACTGCCGCCGCAATGATCAAAATGAAGGTGCGTCAGAAATACGTCGGTAATATCGTTGCGATGGAATCCATGGGCGGCCAGGGAGGAGTCGAGCGTAGCGTCTCCATGCAGATGATAATGACTAAAGAATTTTGCGTCCTGTTTGTCGCCGACCCCATTGTCCACCAGGATCAGCCGGTCGCCGTCCTCGATCAGCAGACAACGCATCGCCCAGGTGCAGAGGTTGTTGTCGTCAGGAGGATTGATCTTGCTCCACATCGACTTCGGAACGACGCCAAACATGGCCCCTCCGTCTAATTTGAAGAAACCGGTATCGATCGAATATAACTGCATACGTATGATATTTAAAAAGGCAGGAGCTAGGCCGGGATGGCCAGCTTCTTCTGTTTTACCAATGCGGAATACAACCACACCAGGCCGATGACAAAGAAGATGATCAGGAAGATCACGGAATCCTTCATGCTCCCCGTCATCTCTTCGATAAACCCAAAGCTGAACATCCCGATCACGATGGCGATCTTCTCGGTGAGGTCATAATAGCTGAAATAAGAGGCGGTATCCTTTGTCTCCGGCATCAGCTTGGAATAGGTGGACCGGCTGAGGGACTGGATCCCTCCCATTACCAGCCCGACGGCCAGCGCGATGCCATAAAAGGAATACTCGATCGGCTCCTGGTGCGGCGCCAGATCGCTTTTCCAACGGGACAGCTCTCCTTCGATCATGGCATCTTCCTTATGCAGGACTGCCAGGTCCTCTTTCTTCTGCTGCAGCTCGGAGATCTTATCATGGAAAGGCTTCAGGTGCTCCGCCATGCCCGCCGTCGTATAGGCCGACACACAGATGAGGATCCAAAAAACGACCACTCCCATCAATACCCGTATATTTCCATATCTGGCAGACAGACGGCTCATCCAGACCGCGCCTACTATCGCCACCATCTGGATCAGCACCACCGTGACGATCAGCTTGGTGTCATCCAGCCCCAGCAGTTTGCTGCCAAAGAGGGTGGCGGCCATCATTACCGTCTGTACGCCCATGCTGTAGAAAAAGAAACCCCGGAGATAGCGTTTGAGAACGCCCATCTTCTTTATCTCGCCATATATCTTGCGCATTTCGGCAAAACCGGCCGTCAATACATTTGTTTTTATCTTTTCCGGCCGCACCACCTTTGGCAGAACGGAAAAAGTGAACTGGGCAAAACCGGCCCACCAGACACCCACCAGCAAAAAGGTAAGGCGGGGACCAAGGAACGGATCGCTGTGGATCGTCAGCACCAGCACAAAGCCAATGATCTGCAGGATCACACTGCCGATATAGCCATAGGCATATCCCTTGGCGCTGACACTGTCCTGGTCTTCCGGCGCCGCGATCTCGGGCAGATAAGCGTTATAGAATACGATGCTGCCTATATAGCCCATCGAGGCGAGGATAAAGCAAAGGATGCCCCAGCCCAGGTTGGCGCCATCGAAAAAATACAGACAGCTACAACCCAATGCGCCCATATAACAGAAAAAGCGCATGAAATTCTTCTTGTTCCCCCGGGTGTCCGCTATGGAGGTGAGGATGGGATAGAAGAGGGAGATGATCAGGTAGGCTGCTGCCAGCGAATAGCTATAGAGGGAGGAGTTAATAAAGGTGTGCCCGAGGAACGGGATATTGTCGCTCTTAAAAAAATGATGGGTCGCCGCCGTAAAATAGATCGGGAAAAAGGTGGTGGTGATGACGAGGTTATACACCGAATTGGCCCAGTCATACATGGCCCATCCATTGATCACTTTTTTGGGCGCGGTTTGGATCATACAATGCCCCTCCATAAGAGGATCAGCATCACCAGCCCGACGATGATCCGGTAATATCCCCAGACCTTAAACCCATGCTTCTGAAGGAAACCGATAAAAAAGCGGATGACGATGATCGATACGATAAAACAAACGATGCTGCTGATGCCCAAAATGATGAAATTATCTTTGGAGAGCACGTCGGCATGTTCTTTATGTACGTCCCAAAGGCTCTTCACCGAGGCGGCCAGCAGGGTGGGGACGGCAAGGAAGAAAGAAAATTCCGCCGCCGCTTTGCGGGTCAGTTTCTGGCTCATCCCGCCGATGATGGTAGCGCCGCTACGGCTAAAACCCGGAAGGACGATGGATAAGACCTGGAAACAGCCGATCTTGAATGCGGCTCCGTTGGATACCTGTTTTTCGTCATCGATAGTGGGATTCGTAAACCATTTGTCGACGAACAGGAAAAGGATGCCTCCGCCGATCATCACGACGGCGATAAAATACAGGTTACCCAGGGCGTTATCGATATGTTTCTTGAGAAGCAGGCCAAAGATAATGGCCGGTATCAGGGCAATGATCAGCTTGATATAAAAAGCAAAACGGGAAAAGTCGAAGAATTTCTTGTAATAAACGACTACAACCGCCAGGATCGCCGCCAGCTGGATAACGATCTCAAACATATCCGAAAAAGGAGTGGGCACGACCCCGATGATCGGGTTGGTCATTTTCATGTGCGCGGTGGAGGAAACAGGCAGGAACTCCGTCAGCCCTTCCACGATCGCAAGAATAATAGCCTGAATGATAGTCATGGTAACTAGCGATTAATTGAGATTACAAGGTTGGCCAGGCTAACGCCGGGAATATCAGCGACCCGGATCCTATTGAGCGGTCTTCTTGTCTTTGCGGAAAATGGCAAAGATCTCCAGCGCAAATCCGCCGAGGATCAGTATGGGGGCGAGGGTGATCCGGGTAAAACTGTATACTTCCTTGGGATTGAAGACATTCGGGTCCTTGCTTTTGCCGCCGCCCATAAGGAACAGCCCCAGGGCTATGATGACGATACCGATCAGCATCCAGCGATAATTCTCCTTCCCGAATAAAGGCGCATTTTGCCGGGGTGAGGAAGCGGCGGTCCTGGATGGGGAGGGAGTTGCTTTTTTGGTCGTGGTCGTTGCCATGAATGAAATAAGTTGATGATTGGGCTTGCAATATACGGCAATCCGGGGTTTCGCCAAAAACAGGATCAAAAGCCGAGCACAGCGAGGCTGACCGAAGGTTCCAAGGTGGACCACGGGTCCACTGACCGAAGGTCCATCATTAGACATTGAGCGCGAAAGGGGTACATTTTCAAAAACCCCCTGGAGCGCTCAGTAGAGGTCGTCCAGCTTCATTTTCAGGTATTTCAGCACACTCCGGTGGGTACTGATAAAGGATATACAGATCCCCAGCAGGACGATGACCCCAAACATGACCGAAAGCAGCGTATAGTCCCGTAGCGCCTTTATTTCCGGGATCAGCTTTTCACTGATCAGGATGACCCCCAGGATGCCCCCGATGGCGATCAGTCCGCTGATAAGCCCATTGATCAGGGCCCGGATGTCCATGGGTTTGGCGATAAAACCACGGGTGGCGCCCACCATTTGCATGGTCTTGATCAGAAACCGGTTGCTGAACATCGCCAGGCGGATCGTATTATCGATCAGGATGATGACCATGATGGAGATGGCGATGACCACTACCAGCAGCACCAGGCTGACTTCGTTGAGGATGGTGCTCAGATGGGATACCAGCGCCTTGTTATATTGTACCTCGCTGACCGCGATATTCTGGGCCAGGTCGGTCTTTATCTTATTGAGGGAATCGGGATCGGCATAGGCGCTCCGGATCTTGAAATTGACGCTGGCCGGGAGGGGGTTCTTATCCAATACCGTCGAGAAATCGGAATTGCCGTCGGATAGCCAATGTTTGCGGGCCAGTTCCTTCGTCAGGTACTCATATGACTTGGTATAAGGCTGTGCGGCGATATATTGCACCAGGGTCGCGCTGTCCTTGGGGGAAACATTTTCACGGACGTATACCTGCACTTCCACATTCTCCTTGAAATTTTCGCCCAGCTTATTGGCGTTGATCACCATCCACCCGAGCAGACCCAGCAGGAATAAAACAACGGAAACGCCCACGATGGCCATAAAATACGAAGGAGTCGAGCGTTTAGCATATCCTTTTCCGAATTGCGCCATGATTTAATAAAAATTTATTGGGTTAGTACAAAAATAACGGATTTGAACCCATCTTCACGCTCTTTTACACCCGAAATCCCCCTCGTTTTCGTATTTTTGTTACCCTTCAGGAACCGCTGGAGGCGGTTCGACCGAAGGTCAGATGTCAATGCTTTGGCGGAAATGCGCTATTTTCCTCCAAGCGCATTGCCGTCATATACGTAACGATGTGGCGGCCGCATTATTTTAATGGAAGGGGCGCTTTTAACTTTTTCCCAACCATTTTTATCCCCTATATAAAAAGCAATGGAGTATAATTTCAGCGATATTGAAAAGAAATGGCAGCACCAATGGACCGTGGATGGAAGATATAAGGTGAAGACCGATCCTTCCCGACCAAAATACTATGTGCTGGATATGTTCCCCTATCCCAGCGGCGCCGGTCTTCATGTGGGCCATCCGCTCGGCTATATTGCCAGCGATGTCTATGCCCGTTTTAAACGGCTGAAAGGCTTTAACGTCCTGCACCCGATGGGGTATGACGCCTTTGGACTGCCCGCCGAGCAATATGCCATCGATCATGGCATCCACCCCGCCGTATCGACGGACGCCAACATCCGCAGCTTCCGTAAGCAATATGACAATATTGGTTTCTGTTATGACTGGGACCGCGAAGTCCGCACCTCCGATGCCAAATACTATAAATGGACGCAATGGATCTTCCTGCAGTTGTTCAAGAGCTGGTATGACCGCCGGCAGGGCAAGGCCATGCCGGTCGAAGACCTGGTCGGGATCTTTGAAAAAGAAGGCAATCTCGCCCACCCCTGCCCCGGCAATACGGCTACCCGCTTCACCGCGGCGGAATGGAAGGGTTTCGACCACCGCCGCCAGGAAGAGATCCTCATGAACTACCGCCTGGCCTATTGCGGCTATGGGGAGGTCAACTGGTGCGAGGCCCTGGGCACGGTCCTCGCCAATGACGAAGTGATCAACGGCGTCAGCGAACGGGGCGGCTTTCCCGTCGTAAAAAAGAAATTGCGCCAGTGGTACCTGCGGATCACCGATTATGCCGACCGGTTGCTGGAAGGTCTTGAAAAGGTCGACTTCAGCGATTCCATGAAGGAGATGCAATCCAACTGGATCGGGAAAAGCTTTGGCGCGGAGATCACCTTTGATGTCTATGCCCCCGATACCACTCCGGCCGCCCCCGGCGCCCCGCCTACCTCGCATGTAACCGGGTTCGCGGCACATCCCCCCGGCGACCCCAGCCTTGCAACCCACACCACCAGGTCCGGCATCACCCCCGCCCCCCATCGGCTCACCGTCTACACGACCCGACCCGATACCCTTTTTGGAGTCGACTTTATGGTAGTGGCGCCCGAACACGAACTGATAGAAAAGATCACGTCTGCGGAGCAACACACGACCGTGGAGGAATATATCGCCTATGTAAAAAGCCGCAGCGAGCGGGAACGTATGGCGGAAAAGAAGATCACCGGCTGTTTTACCGGCGCCTATGCCGTCCACCCTTTTACCGGGCTCCATATCCCGATCTGGATCTCCGAATATGTCCTGGCAGGTTATGGCACCGGCGCCATCATGGCGGTGCCCTGCGGGGACGAGCGGGATTTTAAGTTCGCTCAGTATTTCAATATTCCGATCACAAATATCATCGGTGAGCACTTCAACGGAACGGAAGCGAATCCGACCAAGGAAGCAAAGCTCGAGAACAGCGGTTTCCTGGACGGTATCGTCATGAAAGACGCCATCGTGTTCATGATCGAAAAGCTCGAACAAAAAGGCATCGGCACCCGTAAGGTCAACTACCGTATGCGCGACGCCTCCTTTAGCCGTCAGCGTTACTGGGGCGAACCCTTTCCGATCATTTGGCAGGACGGCATCGCCATCCCCCTTGATGAAAAGGAGCTGCCGCTGAAATTACCGCATGTAGAGAAATATGGCCCCGGTCCGGAAGGAGAGGGTCCCCTGGCCAATGTGCCCGCCTGGACGGCCCGTCATCTCGAAACCAATACCATGCCCGGATATGCCGGCAGCAGCTGGTATTTCCTTCGCTATATGGACCCCCATAATGACGAAGTGTTCTGCAGCCGCGCGGCATCCGACTACTGGGGACAGGTAGACCTGTACATCGGGGGCACCGAACACGCGGTTGGCCACCTGCTCTATAGCCGCATGTGGACCAAGGCGCTGTACGATCTCGGATTGATCGGTCATGACGAGCCCTATAAAAGGCTGGTCAACCAGGGTATGATCCAGGGCAGCAGCCGGTTTGTCTACCGCCTGGAATTGAAAGGGACCCACCAGGTAGAAGAACGGATAAAAAAAACCCCCGTTTTTATTACCTATGGGATCCGGAACATCGAAGGCGAACCCGAATTTCATGAGCTGGTGACCCTGGGCGTGCGGAATATCTTCAACGAACCATCGCTGGAGCTGGACAGCATCGCTGTATCGACCCTCCATGTCGACGTGAATATCGTCGATGGGTCCGAGCTAGATACGGAGGCTTTTAAAAAATGGCGGGCTGAATATGCCAATGCACAGTTCATGCTCGAAGACGGCAAATATGTCTGCGGGACGGAGGTAGAGAAAATGAGCAAATCCAAGTTCAACACCGTCAACCCCGACGACCTGGTGAACAGGTACGGCGCCGATACCTTCCGTATGTACGAAATGTTCCTCGGTCCCGTCGAACAAAGCAAACCCTGGGATACGAAGGGTATCGAAGGCGTACATCGTTTCCTCCGCAAGCTCTGGCGGCTGTTCTTCGACGAGAACAAAGGAAAGATCTGGACAACGGAGCAGGCGACACCGGCAGAACTGAAAAGCCTCTACAAAACGATAAAAAAAGTAGAAGAAGACACCGAACGGTTTTCCTTCAATACCGGCGTCAGCGCCCTGATGATCGGCGTCAACGAGCTCACCGACCTGAAATGCCATAAGAAGGAAGTGCTGGAAAAGCTGATCGTCATCCTGACCCCCTACGCCCCGCATGTGGCGGAAGAGCTCTGGCAGCTTATCGGCAATCCCGGCTCCATCCTGGATGCTCCCTATCCAAAAGTGGAAGAGAAATACCTGGTGGAAACGGCCAAGAACTACCCCATTGCCATCAACGGAAAAACACGTACCGAACTCAACATAGCCCTCGACGCGACCCAACAGCAGGTAGAAGCGATGGTCCTGGCGGACGAGACCGTAAAAAAATGGCTGGAAGGCAATTCCCCAAAAAAGGTCATCTATGTAAGGAATAAAATGATCAATGTAGTGATATGAGCTCATCGGCCTCTATATTATCCGTTCTGCAACAGCATCAGTCCGATTTTCACCCCGTGGTCCCCTTCGACCCGGCCAGGGATAAGCTGTATGCCTTCGACTTTACGGAGAAGAATACCGATCTGACGACGGATCAGATCGCCGATACCGAACGCTTTGCCAACTATATCAATCAGACACTCCGGTTAGCCAATGCCCGGTATGGTATCGGCGGCTATGGTGAAAATCGCACGCTCTACGCCCGCAGCCGGCATTTTGGAGGCGACGAGCCCCGCCGTCTCCACCTGGGTATCGATATCTGGGGACCCGCCGGTACAAAGGTGATGTCGCCCATGAATGCCGTCGTCCACAGCTTCGCCTTCAACAACAACGACAGTGATTATGGCGCCACCCTGATACTGACGCATAACCTCGATGGGATCGGTTTCCATACGCTCTATGGCCATCTGAGCCTCAACTCGCTAAAGAACCTCTACGAGGGAAAGAATATCCAGGCCGGGGAAGTGATCGCCGAGTTCGGCATGCGGTTCGAGAATGGCAACTGGCCCCCGCATCTGCATTTCCAGCTCATCGGGGATCTGCAGGGATGGAAAGGCGACTACCCCGGCGTCTGTAAATTTTCGGAAAAACAGCAATGGCTGGACAGCTGCCCCGACCCGGACCTGGTATTGCAGCTGTTGCAATATGCGGGCTGATCCGCCGCTGACCTCCCGTCCCCCGGGTCAATTACCTATCTTATCAGCAGGACCGTCCCCTTAAAAACCTGCGACGGACCATTGCCGGAACTCATCTCGACAATATATACATAGGTGCCGCCGGGAGCGGGCGCCCCCTGGTAATAACCATTCCAGCCATAGGCCGGATCACCGGGCGCGACGCCATGGACCTGGAAGATCCGCTGCCCCCAGCGGTTGAAGACGGCAAAATTCTTTATGACGCTGTTTGGAGGTCCCCCCATTACATAGAAAATATCGTTGGCCCCGTCTCCATTTGGAGTAAAGGCATTTGGAATGCGCAGCTGCGTAAAGACTTTTACCGTAATAGCGGTATTGGCCGTACAACCGCCCGGTCCGGTCACCTGTAATGTATACTGCGTCGTGACCACGGGATCGGCGATAGGGTCGGCGATCGTCGTGTCGGAAAGCCCGGCAGCAGGACTCCAGGAATAAGTATAGTTGCTGACATCTCCTGCAAGCGCCGGCGACAGCACAACGCTTTGTCCATATGGCAGGGATACCTCCTGTCCGGGTCCTGCCTCCGGCAAAGGGTTGACGGTTATGGTATCGGGGTCCGACCTCGAGAGGGCACAGACGGCTTCGTCACTCATTTTACAGGTGATGATGTCTCCGTTCTTTGGCTGCCGGTCGGTGTAGACGGAACCATTGCCGCCGGTGGACGCCCCATTCACAAGCCATTGATAAGAAGGGGTCAGACCCGTATTGCCGGTCACAGCGGTAAAAAGGACCGAGTCATTGGCGCATACAGGGTCGGGAGTGGCGGTGATGCTGAGGCCGGGATGGATATTGGGCTGAATGATTACCGGGTTCGTCGTCAGCGTACAGGTACCGGCGCTGATGACCGCTGTATACGTACCGGCTGCATCGGTGATATAGGTGCTGTCGATAGAGGAGGTAGTTTCCAGCTGCCATTTCACGACACGCTGATTGTAATTATCACTGATATACAGGTCCCCTTTACTATCTATCAGTACGTCGGAGGGATAATTCAGCTGATCGATCCCGCTGCCTGCATTTACATCTCCCGCTACGGTTATCCCCTCCGTCGCGCCGGGCTTCCATTCCTGGATCCGGCTATTAAAGCAATCGGCGATATACATATTCCCCGCCGCATCGAGACAAAGATTCTCCGGATGATCCAATTGATTGGGTTTGCTGCCCTCCCCATTGCCGCCGGCCACCGTTATACCGGCCGTCGCACCGGGCGCCCATTTCTGGATCCGGTGATTGCCGTTATCGGCGATATATATATTCCCGGTATTATCTACCCAGACGCCTGTCGGCGCAGACAACTGGTCGGGGCCATAACCGGCCACGCTTCCTCCTGCTACGATCACACTTACACCGGTGGCAGGGTTCAATTTCAGGATACGGTTATTTTCCGGCACATAGATATACCCTGCCGCATCGATAAAGAGCTGTCCGATGTTATTGGTGATAACACCAGGCTCATTCACGATGCCAACCTGTAAGGGACTCGTTGCGCCGGGTGTCCATTCCGAGATGGTCCCGGGACCCGTGTCTGCAAAAAAGATATCTCCCTTGCTATCCAGGCAGACGCCAATGTTGAAACTATTCGATACAGTAGGCTTGGCGACCGTGACGCCATAGGTGGCGCTGGTAGAGCCGGGTGGGAATTTTTGTATCCGCCCGTTGCCATCATCCGCCACATAGAGGTTGCCGGCGGCATCGAAGGTGATCTGTGCGGGTAGATAGAACTGGTTGCCTGCCTGCCCGACGCCATTTCCACCCGCAACGATAATGGAAGAGGAAACGGTAACGTCCGCATCGGAAGTTTTTACGATCGTGCTTCCATCGTACCATACGATCTGGCTCAGCGGGCCGTCGGCATGTACCGTCAGGGTATCACCGGCACAATGATTTCCTGTTCCGGTAAGGCTAACATCGGGGCATTGAGCTACAGCCCCGCCACCCGCCAACAACAGGACCAGGAAAAAACTACTTTTCATGTATTAAGAAAGATTGCTATACAGCAAGTATGTATAACCGTTAATCAGACGGCGGAAAGGTAGAACATATTTGAGCGGGACGCCCTTCCGTTAACTTTAAAAAATGTTAAACTTCCATCGGCTTACAACAGCGCCGACACGATCTCCTCCCATTCTTTTTCCAATGAAAGATCGGGCATTTTCCGGCCGGCACGGTTGTACCAGTAGTTGGCGTTCCATTGATCTCCTTCCTGTCGATGAAGATAAGCATGGACCCAGGAACCGTCATTGGTCGGGACATCCTGTGCGATCGCATGCGCCTGTTCCCAATCTCCCCTCCCTGCATACCATAAGGCAACCAGACTACGGGTGATACCCATCGGCGGATGTTCATCCGGTAACGTCGCCTTGAACTGTGCTAATTTCATATGCTTCCCCCCTAAAAAATTTCTTCTTCCTTTTTGCGTAAATGGTTTTTCCCGATTGCTATCCTTATTGCTGTTTGTGACCTGCAATTTTGCGGCAACAAACAATTGTAATTATGAGAAACATCCTGATAATAGTCATTTTTCTTTTCGCCTGTTTGATATCTTTTAACCCGCTGAAGGCGCAAGTCCCCGTCGCACGGCCCTTACAGGAAGTCATCGTGACCGCCGCCACGATCAACAAATTTGCCCGCGACAGCAGCGACGATGTCGCAAAGATGCCGCTGAAGAACCTCGAAAATCCACAGGTCTATACCACTATAACAAAAGATCTGCTCGCCGATCAGCTGCTGTTTTCCGTTGACGATGCGCTCCGCAATGCCCCCGGCCTTCAGAAAATGTGGGATGCCACCGGCCGTAGCGGAGACGGCGGCGGTTACTATAATGCCAGGGGTTTTATCTTGCAAAGCCAGCTTCGGAATGGCATCGCCGGAAATATTACCAGCAAAATAGATGCCGCTAACCTGGAAAGGATCGAAGTCCTTAAAGGACCGTCTGCCACCTTATTCGGAAGCACCCTCAGCTCTTATGGCGGATTGATAAACCGCGTCACCAAAAAGCCCTATGAGACGGCAGGCGGAGAGGTATCCTATGCCGGGGGCAATTTCGGATTCAATCGTATCAGCGCCGATATCAACGCACCGCTCGATCGGGAAGGCAACGTTTTGATGCGCATCAACACGGCCTATACGGATGAAGGTAGCTTCCAGGACAATGGCTTCAACAGAAGCTTTGTACTGGCGCCCAGCATTTCCTATAACATCAATGACCGGGTATCCCTCCTTTTCGATGCGGAGATCTACAGGGGCCGTAACCTGGGCACTCCCATTTTCTTCTTTCCTTATGGACAGACCGTCGCCTCTCTGGGCGTATCGAGGGCCGATAAGCTGCCTATCGATTACCGGCGTAGCTTCTTCAGCGACGATCTTTCACAACAGTCCGCCAATAGCAATTTTTTTGCACGGCTACAGTACAAAATATCTTCTGGCTGGAGCATGCAAACAAATGTGACGATAACAAACAGCTATTCGGACGGGCCCTCTCCCTATTTTTACCTGCTGTCCAATGCGGCCGTCACGGGCAATGCCTCGGACATAGGCGCCGATTATATTTCCCGCAATGACCAGTTCACGGCCAACAGCAGGGACCGGATGCTGGAGATCCAGCAGAACCTTAACGGGCAATTCAATATCGGCTCGCTGAGGAACCGCGTGGTCGCAGGCCTGGATTTCTTTAATCACAACAGCAACCAGCTTTTTAGCGGCGGCACCTATGATACGATTGCCAACCATGGCGATATCCCTGCATACCGGGACTTCAACAGGACCAGTCTTCAAAAGCTCTATGCCTCAAAGGGAGTGGATTTTTACTATCCCGTCGATTATATTTCCAATACGTATGGCGCCTATGCCTCCGATGTGCTGAACCTCACCGGCAACCTGATGGTGCTGGCCGCGGTGCGCATCGACCATTTTGTCAACCAGGGCAACTATGACGTAAATACGGGGACGAACAGCGGAGGATATCATCAGACGGCATTGGCCCCTAAGTTCGGTATCGTATACCAGCCGGTGAAGGATAAGGTATCCCTGTTCGCCAATTACCAGGAGGGATTTACAAATGAGGCGGGGACGGACTATACGGGAAAGCCCTTCCGGCCCGAGCAGGCTTACCAGGCGGAAGCCGGCGTCAAGCTGGACCTCTTCGGCGGCAGACTGACCGGCACTCTCAGCCTGTACGACATCAGGGTACAGGATATCGTACGCGCCTATGTCCCAGCCATACCCGATCCCGGCCTTCCTGCCAACCCGCAGATCCAGGACGGGACGCAAAGAAGTAAAGGCATCGAGACGGAGGTGATCGCCAATCCTTTCCGGGGTCTGAATATTGTGGCCGGGTTTTCCTATAATGACTCCAAATATGAAAAGGCCGATGCCGATATCATCGGACGCCGTCCCGCTACCGCCGCCTCGCCCTATACCGCCAATCTATGGATCAGCTACCGGCTTCCTTCCGGACCCCTCAAGGGACTGGGCGCGGGTCTTGGGGGTAATTATGCCAGCGATAATAAGATCATAAACAGCATAAGCCAGGGCATTTTTATCCTTCCTTCCTATACGTCGATAAATGCTTCCGTATTCTACGATTATTCCCGTTTCCGGTTCACCGTCAAATCCGATAACATCGGCAATCAGAAATACTGGGTAGGCTATACGACGGTCAATCCCCAGAAATTGAGAAGCGCCATCGCAAGCATCGCCTTTAAATTTTAAACACCTGTATGCAGCGACGCCCTTCCCTGAGATACTGGATCCTGTTTATGCACCGCTGGCTCGGGCTTATTGCCGGGCTGGTGGTGCTGATCGTCAGCATTACCGGTTGTCTTTTTGTCTTTCAAAACGAGATTACCCGGCGATTGCACAAGGAATGGTATTTTATAAAGCCGCCGGCCGCCGCCACAGGGGAAGGGGGCCCCTCCGCTGTCCCGCTTCCGCTAAGCCGGTTGCAGCAAAAGGCGCAACAGGTCCTGGGGGCCGGTCAGCCGGTCCAGAACATCACGACCTACCGGCAACCCGATCGCAGCTGGGAATTTATGGCCTACCGGACAAATGATACGGCCATTACATACTTTGGGACCTTCGATTATTACCGGTCCGTCTATCTCGATCCCTATACCGGCGCAGTCACCGGTCTCCGGAATTATAAATATGATTTCTTTTCCATCGTCAAATACATTCACTGGAGCTTATTGCTCAATACTTCCTATGGTCAGCCCATCGTCGGATGGAGCACCCTGATCTTTGTCCTGCTCCTGGTCACCGGTCTTATACTCTGGTGGCCAAAGAAATGGAACCGATCCGCCCGCAACCGGAGCTTTACCGTAAAATGGAAGGCATCCTTTAAACGCGTGAACTATGACCTGCACAATGTGCCTGGTTTTTACAGCCTGCTGCCTGCGTTGGTCATCTCCCTGACGGGGCTTGTCTTTTCCTTTAACCGGATCACGGCACTGGTTTATTTCCTTGCTTCCGGATCGGCGACGGCTCCGGCGCCCATCGTCGCCCGGTCCCTTCCCCCTGATCGTATAGCGGTGCAGATAGAGACGCCTCTCGACAAGGCCTTCCAGCTGGCGCAGGAACAATTGCCGGCTGCCCGTCGCATCGTGGTTTCGCCCGCCATTGGCAGGGAAGGCGTCATTTATGTTGCGGGGTATGGTGACGACGAGACCTATTATGGTTCCGATGTTTTTCAGTTCGATCAATATACCGGGAGCCTGCTGCACCGGAGGAAGAACAGGGAAAAGAATGCCGGCGAACGCCTGGTCGAAATGAATTACGACATCCATGTCGGCGCCATCGGCGGACTAACGGGAAAGATCATTGCCTTTATTGCCAGTCTCATATGCGCCAGCCTTCCCGTGACCGGGTTTATTATCTGGTGGGGAAAGAGTAGGCGATAAACCAATAATTGCCTAAATTTAGGGTCTATAATTTTTGACAATATGCAGGCAACCTGGAATCACACCGTTATCGCGGACAGCAATGAGACGATCGTAATAGAGAACAATCACTATTTCCCTCCGGCAGCAGTAAAAAAGGAGTTTTTTAAACTCTCCTATACCCATTCCACCTGCCCCTGGAAAGGCGAAGCCTCTTATTTCGACATCGAGGTCGACGGGAAGCTGAATAAGGATGCCGCCTGGTTTTATCCGCAGCCAAAGGATGCAGCAAAAGAAATAAAAGATTATATAGCATTTTGGAAGGGAGTGAAGATCACGGGGTGAAGACATCCGTCGAATAATGCTTAGTTTTGCCGGAAATGAATCGTATGCAAAGGAATATTTTCGTGTTTTTTCTTTTAGCCGGTCTGGCCCTGATGGTGTTTGTCGCCTGTGGTAAGAATAATACTACCGGCGTCAATGATTGTGGCGGGCTGCCCCCCACCGCAGATTCGCCTGCCCTTCTCAGTTTTGCAAAAGCACATGGGATCACTTCCCTGAAAGATACGCTCGGGCTTTATTACCAGGTGATTAACCAGGGTACCGGGGCCACACCCACCGCCAATTCAACGGTATTCATTACCTATACGGGGACCCTTATGGATAGTACCATCTTCGACTCGACGACCAATCCGGCCAAAACAGGCTTTAAACTGAACGGCCTTATTTTCGGCTGGCAATTAGGCCTGCCAAAGATCCAGGCAGGCGGCCGTATCAAATTGCTGATCCCTTCTCAATATGGCTATGGATGCCAGGGATCGGGTCCTATCCCTCCGAACAGCCCGATCTTCTTCGATATTACACTCGTAAGCGTTCAATAGATCGGACACACGGAACGATAGCGCGGTAACAGAGGGCGATGGTATAGTAATTGCAAAATAATAACCGGGTATGAAAAAATACGACGCCCTCATCATCGGCTCCGGCCAGGCGGGTAATCCGCTGGCAAAGAAACTCGCCGCCGCCGGCTGGAAAACGGCTGTTATAGAAAAGAAATGGGTAGGGGGCACCTGTATAAACGTAGGATGCACACCCACAAAAACCATGATCGCCTCCGGCCGCGTCGCCTACCTGGCAAAAAGAAGCGCCGACTTCGGGGTCCATACCACCGGGGTATCCATCAACATCGAAGAAGTGATCCAACGCAAGAACGGCGTGGTATTGTCCTACCGGGACTCCTCTACCCGTGGTCTGACCGGGACGGAGAACCTGGACCTGATCTTTGGCAACGCCGCCTTTTCGGGTCATAAAGAGGTGACGGTCACAAAAGAAGACGGTTCGACGGAAACGCTTACCGCAGAAAAGATCTTTCTTAATACCGGCACCCAGCCTATCATCCCCCCGCTGACCGGATTGGAGAAGATCCCCTATCTCACCTCCACCTCCATCATGGACCTGCCGGAGATCCCGGCCCATCTGCTGATCCTTGGCGGCAGCTATATCGCCCTGGAATTCGGACAGCTCTACCGGAGGCTGGGCAGCGAAGTGACCATCATAGAAAGCAGCGATCATTTCCTGCCAAAGGAGGATGAAGATATCGCCGCGGAAATAAAAAAGATCCTGGAAGAAGACGGCATCCGTATCCTGACCGGCGCCCATGCTGCACAGGCGGCATTCACGAATGGACAGGTCCGGATCGACTTGACGGCCGGAGATCCCCTTACCGGCTCTCATCTGCTGGTCGCCACCGGCCGCGAGGCCGATACCCGGGGGCTAAACCCGGCTGCCGGTGGTATCGCGGTGAACAAAAGAGGATTCATAGACGTTAATGACCGTTTGGAGACAAATGTCCCCGGCGTCTATGCCCTGGGAGACTGCAAAGGCGGTCCCCAGTTCACCCATATTTCCTATAACGATCACCTGGTAGTGTATAAAAACCTTTTAGAGAACGGAAACCAGTCTATCGCAGGCAGGATACCCATCTATTGTCTGTTTACCGATCCCGAGCTGGGCAGGGTGGGACTTACGGAAAAAGAGGCAAGGGAAAAAGGATTGAATATAAAGATAGCTACCCTGCCGGCCAGCCATATCGCCCGCGCCCTGGAGAATGGAGATACCCGGGGAATGCTAAAAGCCATCGTCGATGCCGATACAAAAAAAATAATCGGGGCGGCTGCTCTCTCTTCCAATGGCGGGGAACTGATGAGCCTTTTGCAGATGGCTATGCTGGGAGGCATTACCTATGATGTGTTGAGGGATACTATTTTCGCCCATCCCACTTTCGCCGAATCGTTGAACAATCTTTTTGCCGGACTGGACACAAAGAAATAGGAAGGAATGATCGTTGTAAAAAATATTACCAAAACTTTCGACGGGTATAAGGCCGTCGATAATATTTCCTTTACGGTGGAAGAGGGGGAAACCATCGTATTCCTGGGCATGAGCGGCTGCGGAAAAACGACCCTTCTCAAAATGATCAACCGCCTGATCGAGCCCAGTTCCGGTGAAGTATGGATTAACGGACAAAAGATCAACGACCAGCGACCCGAAGACCTCCGAAAAAAGATCGGCTACGTCTTCCAGAACAACGGCCTTTTCCCTCATTATACGATCGCGGAAAATATCGGTACGGTACCCCGTCTGCTGGGCTGGGATGCGACGGCCATTCGGACAAGAGCCCTGGCCCTGATGGAAAAATTGCATCTTTCCCCGGAGAAATATGCGGCCTCCTATCCGGCGCATTTAAGCGGCGGTCAGCAGCAACGGGTGGGGATCGCCAGGGCGCTGGCGGCCTATCCTCCGGTATTGCTGATGGATGAGCCCTTCGGGGCATTGGACCCTATCACCCGCGCCCATGTAAAAAAAGATTTTAAAGAGCTGGATGAATTAAAGACAAAGACGATCATCCTCGTCACCCATGATGTACAGGAAGCCTTTGAGCTGGCAGACCGGATCTTCCTGCTCGATAAAGGAAAGATCGTACAGGAGGGGACGCCCGATCAGCTCCTTTTTCAGCCGGCTAACGAATATGTACAAAGCTTTTTCGACGATCAGCGTTTTCAGCTGGAGGCGGCCCGGATCGCCCCCACCGATTATCCCGCCCTTATGCATGCATTCGATCACTTTAAGAACCGGCAAAGCTGATGGACCAGACGGAAGATCTTTGGCAATTCATGCATCAGCAATCCGCCAAGCTGCTGCAACAGACGCTCCAGCATATCGGGCTGACCTTTATCTCGCTGCTGATCGCCGTCCTTATCGGTCTACCGCTCGGGATCTATATCACCCGGAATAAAAAGGCTGCCGGGTTTGTCCTGGGCCTGGCCGGCGTATTACAGACCATCCCCAGCATCGCCCTGCTGGGCTTTATGATCCCCCTGCTGGGTATCGGCCCCATTCCTGCCATCACCGCCCTCTTTTTATACGCCCTCCTGCCGATCATTCGCAATACGTATACGGGGATCGAAGGCGTAGATCCCGTCGTAAAGGAAGCCGCCATTGCGATGGGCATGACGGGCGTCCAACGGCTGTTCCGGGTCGAGCTGATCCTGGCCTTCCCGGTCATTATGGCCGGGATCCGGACCGCCACCGTGATCAATGTAGGGGTCGGCACCCTGGCCGCCTATATAGCGGCGGGCGGGCTGGGAGAATTTATCTTTGGCGGCATTGCGCTCAACAATACCAATATGATCCTGGCCGGCGCCATACCCGCCGCCCTGCTGGCGATCACGCTGGATTTTATCCTGTCGCTGCTTCAGAAAATGAGCAGCCGTAAACGACGGACGGCCCTATGGGTCATGCCCCTGATCCTCGTGCTCTTCTCTTCTTTTTATGTGCTGCCCCTGGCCTATGGCACCCGTCTCCTGGCCGGCTTTACACCGGAATTTATGGGAAGGAAGGATGGCGATATCGGCCTTCGCTCCGTATATGGCCTGCGGATCCGGACCGTGGTGATCAGCGATGCCGTCATGTACAAGGCCGCATATGATAAAAAGCTGGACGTCATCAGCGGCTATAGTACCGACGGAAGATTAAAGGCCTATGACCTTATGGTATTGGAAGACGATAAAAAGATCTTTCCCCCCTATTATGCGGCGCCGGTCATTCGCAAGGAGATCCTGGCCCGGTATACGGAGCTGGCGCCCGTCCTGAACAGGCTGGCGGGAAAGATCGATGACTCGATCATGACGGAACTGAATTACCGGGTCGAATACCTGCACCAGTCCCCCGAACAATGCGCCCATGACTTCCTGGCAGCGCAGGGGCTTTACCGGTCGCCCCGGAACGGAACGAAAGGGATCGTACGCCTGGGCTCAAAAATATTTCCCGAACAATATATCCTTACGAACATGTATGCCATGCTCATACGCGGCTATACCGATCTGCAGGTAGACACAAAAACGGGTTTGGGGGGAACAAAGATCTGCTTTGAAGCGTTAATCAACGACAAGATCGATATGTACCCCGAATATACCGGTACCGCCCTGCTGGCCATCCTCCATCCGACGGATGCCGAGATCAGCCGGTTGACCCCCAACAGGGACAGCGTATATAGCTTCGTAAGCCGCGGCTTTGCTACGCAATACGGACTTACCTGGCTGGAACCCATAGGCTTTAATAATGCCTATGCCCTGATGATGCGCCGGGAGCAGGCACAGCGGCTGGGCATAAAGACCATATCCGATCTAACTATTTATTTGAAAAAGGATAAGTCATGAACCTATTGGAGCAATACCGTTCGGTCAGGAAAGCCAGTGAGGACATTTGCCAACCGCTGCAGATCGAGGACTATGTCGTGCAGCCCGTCGTCGACGTGAGCCCCCCAAAATGGCACCTGGGACATATCACCTGGTTCTGGGAGACGTTCGTGCTGGTACCGCACCATCCGGGGTATAAGGTATACAACCCCGACTACAATTTTGTCTTCAACAGCTATTACGAGACCATCGGCGCCCGGGTCATACGGACCGACAGGGGCAACCTGAGCCGGCCATCGGTGGAGGACGTATACCGCTACCGGAAATATGTAGATGAAGCGATGGCGGAACTGTTGTCGAAGCAACCCGGCGATGAGCTGGCGGCGATCATTGTGCTGGGCCTCAATCATGAGCAGCAGCACCAGGAATTGCTCTATACGGATATCAAATACATATTGGGACATAACCCGCTGTTCCCGGCCTGGTCGGACCATGACATCGATGAGGTGGGGGTGAAGGGACCTTCCCCGGACTCCTGTGAATATATCTCCATCCCGGCAGGTATCTACGAGATCGGTTATGCGGGCGATGGATTTTGTTTTGATAATGAGCTGGCCCGTCATAAAGTATACCTGAATGATTTCCAGATAGCCGATTCGCTGGTCACCAATGAGGAATACCTGAGATTTATAAAGGCGGGCGGGTATAAAAATTTTATCTATTGGCATGCGGAAGGCTGGGATTGGGTAAAGACGCAGCACGTAGAAGCCCCCCTATACTGGCATCTGATTGAGGGTGAATGGTGTAGCTATACGATGGGGGGACTCCGGCCCCTGGTCATGGATCAGCCGGTATGTCATATCAGTTATTATGAGGCGATCGCCTATGCTGCCTGGAAGGGGCGCCGGTTACCCACCGAGTGGGAATGGGAGGCCGCATCTGCCGGGTTTGACTGGGGAAAGCGATGGGAATGGACGGAGAGCGCCTATCTGCCATATCCGGGTTTTAAAAAGGCCGAAGGCGCCGTGGGAGAATATAACGGTAAGTTCATGGTCAGCCAGATGGTGCTGCGGGGGGCTTCTGTTGCGACCCCGGCAGGACATAGCAGGAATACGTACAGGAATTTCTTCCATCCTTCATTAAGATGGCAGTTTACTGGCATACGTCTTGCTCAATGATTTGGCCGCATCGGCGGAGAACAAAACGTCTTTTACTAAAATAAATAAAGGTCTATTTATGCTGTCTGCCACCACTACCATTAACGGGAAGATCGCAGGACGGGGTCACTCCGTCTTTTACAACGAAGTCATCAATGGCTTAAGAGCGGAAAATAAATATCTTCCTTCAAAATATTTCTATGACGAGGCAGGTGATAAACTCTTCCAGCAGATCATGGCCTGCCCGGAATATTATCCCACCCGTTGCGAGATGGAGATCCTGCAGCATCAGTCGGGATCCATGGCGCGGCTGTTTAATGCGCCGGGTTCGCGGTTTGACCTCGTGGAGCTGGGACCCGGGGATGCCACCAAATCCTGGTTCCTCTTAGGGGAGCTGCTGAAGATAAAGGCCCCTTTTACCTACTATCCGATCGATATCTCTTCCAATGTGATCAACTGGCTGGAAAATCGTTTGCCTGCCAGCCTGGAGGGTCTGCAGATGAAGGGGCTCAACGGGGAATACCTGGAAAAGATGGAACAGGTGGATACCCTTTCCATGAACCGGAAGATCGTATTGTTCATGGGAGCCAATATCGGCAACATGACCATGCAGCAGGCCACACTTTTTTGCCGGCAGCTGCACGACCGTATGCGGCCGGGCGATCTCTTGCTTATCGGGTTCGATCTGAAAAAGGATCCAAAGACCATCCTCGACGCCTACAATGACCGGCAGGGGATCACCCGGGCATTCAACCTGAACCTGCTGACCCGTATCAACCGGGAACTGGATGCAGACTTCGATCCGGAGCAGTTCGGCCATTATCCAGTATATGATCCGGGTACCGGCGCCTGCAAGAGCTATCTCGTCAGCGGCAAGACGCAAAGAGTCCATATCGGATCCGACAAGATCGTCGACTTTCGCGAACATGAACCGGTATACATGGAGATCTCGCAGAAATATGCGATGCCGGAAATAGACTTCATGGCCATCCAGTCCGGGTTTGAGCCGGTAGAGACCTTCTATGACGGTAAGAAATGGTTTGCCGATGTATTATGGCAGCGGATGTAATCGCTGTTGCAAAGGGCACGGCAGATTTCGTCAGGATGCTGCCGTTATGGGACGCCCGGACACCAGCGCACCCATTTCCTGCTGGATCGAGACGGTCTTATCCTTGTTATACCAGCGTTGTAACTCTTCCTTGATCACGTCGTAGGAAAGCCCCTCGCTTCGCATTCCCATAAAGCTTTCCTGCAAGGCCGTGGGCCGGGGACCCCAGGTAAAGAGCTCCTCCCGCGTGACAGTATCCAGGCCGATCAGCTTGGGAATGCTCCGGCTGGCCCCATTGGTCAGGTATTGATCCATCAATTCCAGGTTCTCGTCGCGTAACAACAATCGCAGATCGATCAGGGGATTCAATTTTGCAAGAGTATAGATAACAGGAAGGCTCTGTGCCGCGTCTCCGCACCAGGCTTCCGTCAGCACCAGCCAGGTTTGCGGGCGGAGGATCGAGCCGATAGACTCTCGTACGGCAGGTAACACTTCGGTGGTCTTTTCCAGGCGATGCACCCGTTGCTGATTCAATTGGGTGTAGTGTATAAAACCTTCGGATTGATTAGGGCCCGTCGTCTTGCCCTGTGCCAGTAAGTCCTCGACCATTGTCTTATAGGCTTCATAACTCATCGCCTTTTCCATGTATGCCGGATCTATCTTCCTGCCTGCTGCGGATGTTTCCATAAAAGTTTCTTTTTGCCGGCAACAAATATCGTCAACCCCGGCCGGATTTCCCGTCCGCCGCCGGACATTCCTTCTTATCTTTGTCATAGCCCAATTCCACCATTTCATGACCAATCTCAATCTCAACAACGACAAAGATGCTTTAAGCCCCCTGGATAAGGAGTTTGAGAACAATATCCGCCCCGCTGCCATCGAAGAATTCTCCGGACAGCCTCAGTTGATCGAGAATCTGAAGGTCTTTATAAAGGCAGCCAAAATGAGAGGGGAGGCGCTGGACCATATCCTGTTCCATGGCCCCCCGGGACTTGGCAAGACCACTCTTTCGCGGATCGTGGCCAATGAGCTGGGTGTAAATATCAAGGAGACTTCGGGTCCCGTCATCGAAAAGCCCGGTGACCTGGCCGGTCTGCTGACCAACCTGGAACCAAACGACGTCCTTTTTATCGACGAGATCCATCGCCTGAGCACCGTGGTGGAGGAATACCTGTATGCCGCCATGGAGGACTATCGCATCGATATCATGATCGACAGCGGACCCAATGCACGCAGCATCCAGCTGACGATCCACCCTTTTACCCTGGTAGGCGCCACCACCCGCAGCGGCTTGCTGACGGCGCCATTGTTATCCCGTTTTGGCATCAAATCACGATTGGAATATTATCACGCGGATACGCTGCAAAAGATCATCCTTCGCAGTGCCGGCATCCTCAATACAAAGATCACCTCCGATGCCTCCGGGGAGATCTCGCGCCGGAGCCGGGGGACACCCCGTATCGCAAACGGTCTTCTTCGAAGGGTCCGCGACTTTGCGCAGGTGCTGAGCAACGGCGTCATCGATCTGGGGATCACCCAGCATGCCCTCCGGGCCCTGAACGTGGATGAACATGGACTCGACGAGATGGACAACCGTATCCTGTCCACGATCATCGAAAAGTTTAAAGGAGGCCCCGTAGGGATCACCACCATCGCCACTGCCGTCGGAGAAGAAACGGGTACGCTGGAAGAGGTCTATGAGCCTTTCCTTATCCAGGAAGGCTTCCTCATGCGTACGCCAAGAGGCCGCGAGGTCACGGCAAAGGCCTATGAACATCTCGGCAAAAAAAGACCAGGGAGGGAAGGAGAACAGATGCTATTCTGATCCAACTTTAGGGCATCCAAAATATTCATTTCTGGGAGTTTCTTCAAAGTTATCGCAAATAACTTTGACTGCATTTAGTCAGCGAGTAATTACAATCCATGGAATCGCCCTTGAAAACCATTAGATTAATAGTCAAGCGGCTCCTGGTTCGTGTTCCTGATCCTGGCGATAATAATTTCTTCATCTTTGACCAAATAGCCAATCCTGAAACGGTGTAACTCAAATGCTCTGTAATTACCAGAATTATTTACCTTGTATTTGTCTGGATTATGAATTTCAGGTCGTTTTGAAAGTTCGCTTATTCTTTCAAGAACTTCCTTTTTGACCTTGTCGGCATTTTGGGGGGAATCTTTGCGAATATACTTGATCGCCTCACGAAAATAATGGATAGCCTGTTTGTCCCAGCTAATTTTCCTCTTCTTCATTACCATTCTTTTGACATCTGTTCTACCTCCTCCTGGGTATAAAATTCACCAGCCTCGACTCTGGTGATAGCTTCGTCGATTTCTTTATTGTATTGCTCAATGCTAACACGGGAAGGTTTTTTTTCGCGACCTTTAACAAAAGTTTTCAGCATCTGCAATATAGATCTTTTCTCCGCCTCATTGAGCTGAAGGAAATACTGAAATAATTCCTGTTCTAATACTTTTGCCATGAAATTCTCCGTTTTATTAGAACAAATTTACTTTTTTTCGAGGGTATTTACAAAACCTACTAATCTCTTGTCTTTGTTTCTATTAGCTCAATTTTTCTTCCGTCCAAGTCAAGAGCGCAACAGCGTTTTGCCGATGGCCCATCATTAGATAGTACTATTATCGGAACGACCAGCCGGAATTCGATACTTATATTACGCCACCACCGGGGCAACAAGCCGGAATCCATTGCCGTGTATATTCACGATCTCGATCTGGTTATCGTCCTTCAGATATTTGCGCAGCTTGGCGATGTATACGTCCATGCTGCGGCCGTTGAAATACGTATCACTGCCCCAGATCTTTTTCAATGCCTGTTCCCGCGGCAGCAGGTCGTTCATATGTTCGGCCAGCATCTTCAACAGCTCATTCTCTTTCGGGGATAGGGTCTGCATCTGTCCTTTATGGCTTAGCTCCCGCAATTTGGGATTGAAATGATAAGACCCCATTTCAAATTCCTTGTTGTCCGATTCCTTGTTCAGGTCGTCATTCCGTTTTAAGATCGCCTTCATCTTGAGCAGCAGCACCTCGCTGTCGAAAGGCTTGGTGATATAATCATCGGCTCCCAGCTTATAACCCTGGATGATGTCTTCCTTCATCGTCTTTGCACTGAGGAAGAAGAGGGGAATATCGGGATCCACATCCCTGATCTCTTCGGCCAGGGTAAAGCCATCCATATGCGGCATCATGATATCCAGCAGACAGAGATCGAACCGTTCCCTTTGAAAGGCGGCGAGTCCCAGCCGGCCGTCGCGTTCGAGGGTCACATCAAAATCGCTCAGCTCCAGGTAATTTTTTAAAACCATTCCCAGGTTAGGGTCGTCTTCGCACAACAATATTTTAGGCTTCTTTCCTTCCATTTTTCATGAATTTAAGTACAAATAAAATTAATTCATTCCCGGGGAACCAGTTCACGCGACTAATATTTTGTTAATAATTGGTTCTCAAAGGCCGTTCCTTCCCGTCTGACGGCTGTTTCGCCGGTTCGGGCATGATTAGGCCACGATTCCCTATCTTTGTCGGCCCACAATTGTAAGAACTAAGAAAATCGAATGGACGCAAATTTCAATCCTGACAAACAACACACATTAGCATCGGTAGTGAGTATTTCCGGCACCGGCCTTCACACGGGCATCAAAGTAGATATGACGCTGAAGCCTGCCAATCCGGGATTTGGTTACCAGTTCCAGCGGATCGATCTGCCGGGCCAGCCGATCATAAAGGCTGATTGTGACTTGGTTACCGATACTTCCCGGGGCACTACCCTGGAAGATAGTGGGGCCAAGGTCAGCACCGTAGAGCATATACTGGCTGCCCTGGTGGGTATGGGGGTCGATAATTGCCTGCTGGAGATCAACGGGCCGGAGATCCCGATCATCGACGGCAGCTCCCAGCCCTTTGTGGAGATCATCGAAGAGGCGGGTGTACTGGAACAGGATGCCTCCAAGGCCTGGTACAGCATCGACACCAATATCAGTCACTATGACGAGAAAAAACGCGTCGAAATGGTCGTTATGCCTGCCATGGAGTACAAGGTCACGACCCTCATCGACTTCAATAGCCCGGTCCTGGGCACCCAGCACGCCGGTCTGAAGACCATGCGCGATTTTAAGGCGGAGATCTCTCCCTGCCGCACGTTTTGCTTCCTCCACGAGCTGGAAATGCTGCTGGAACACAACCTGGTCAAGGGCGGGGACATCAACAACGCCATCGTCGTGGTGGACAAGCCCGTCACCCCGGAAGAAATGGCAAGGCTGGCCAAGGCCTTTAAAAGGGACAAGATCGAGATCAAGAGCGAGGGATATCTGAATAACCTGGAACTGCGTTTCCCCAACGAGCCGGCCCGGCATAAACTGCTGGATGTGATCGGTGACCTGGCACTGATCGGCTACCCCATCAAAGGCCATATCATCGCCAATCGTCCGGGACACTCTACCAATGTGGATTTTGCCAAAAAGATCAAACAGTATATCAAAAAGAACAAACACCTTAAAAATACCCCCATTTACGATCCCAACCAACCCCCCGTATTCAACACACAGCAGATCGAAAAAACGCTGCCTCACCGGTACCCCTTCCTGCTGGTAGATAAGATCATCGAGATCACGGACCGGCAGATCGTGGGGATCAAGAATGTCACGTTCAATGAGCCCTTCTTTGTAGGCCATTTCCCGGGTAATCCCGTCATGCCGGGCGTATTACAGATCGAAGCCCTGGCCCAGACCGGGGGGATCCTTTGTATCAACGCCATGCCGCAGGGGGAATACGATACCTATTTCCTGAAGATCGACAACTGCAAGTTCAAACACAAAGTGGTCCCGGGCGATACCATGATCCTGAAGATGGAGCTGCTCAATCCCATCCGCCGGGGGATCTGCGAAATGCGGGGAACGGTCTATGTCGGCAATAAAGTGGCGACGGAAGCCGATCTCATGGCCCAGCTTGTAAAGAGAAGTTAACAGCTGGCTAAGAGAAGTTTATTTAGGGTAATTGCACCAAATAAGTTTATTTTTGTGAGATGCTGGGCGTCCCTCAGCATTTTTTATGAAAAAAACAGCAACCCGAAAGGAAGACGTTATAATGATCCAAGAAACTGAAAATCAATCAATTGACCGAAGAATGATCCATTCCTTTACCTCTATTCACCCGGACGCCCGTCTCGCAGCAGATGTAAAAGTGGATCCGTTCACGATGATTCATAAAAATGTGGAAATTGGTTCAGGGACCTGGATTGGCAGCAATGTAACGATCATGGAAGGCGCCCGGATCGGGAAAAACTGCCGGATCTATCCTGGAGCCGTTGTATCCGCTGATCCTCAGGATCTTAAGTTCGACGGAGAAGAGACCACCGTACAGATAGGCGATAACACTACCATTCGTGAATTTGTGACCATACACCGGGGCACCCGGGACCGCTGGACGACAAAAGTCGGTAAGAATTGTATGATCCTGGCCTATAGCCATATTGCCCATGACTGTATCATCGGCGATAATTGTATCCTCAGCAACAACTCCCAGGTTGCAGGACATGTGACCATGGGCGACTGGGTGATCCTGGGCGGCATGTGCGCCATCCACCAGTTCGTAAAGGTCGGTCCCCATGTTTTTATCGGCGGCGGTTCCCTTGTAGGCAAGGATATCCCCCCCTATATAAAGGCAGCCCGTCTCCCCCTGAGCTACTCCGGCGTCAATTCCGTCGGTCTCAAACGCCGGGGTTTTACCATCGACAAGATCAACCACATCCTCGATATCTACCGGGTCATTTATAATAAAGGGATGAATACCAGCCAGGCCCTCGAATACCTGGAAGAAGAGTTCCCCGCCAGCGACGAGCGGGACGAGATCGTCACCTTTATCCGGGAGAGCGGCCGCGGCATTATTAAACGCTTCAGCAAAAGCAGTTTTGATGAAGATTACGCTGACTGATGCCGGCCGGCGCTTCAACCGCGACTGGATCTTTCGTCATCTCAGTTACGAATTTACCTCCGGACATAGCTATGCGATCACCGGGCCAAATGGTTCGGGCAAATCCACCCTGCTCCAGGCCATCGGAGGCGCCATCGGTATCAGTGAAGGGGCTATAAAGTATGGAGAGATCTCCCCCGACCAGGTGTATCGCCATATAGCCCTCGCCGCCCCTTATCTCGATGTGATCGAAGAAATGACCGTCACGGAATTTCTCGGGTTCCACCGGTCCTTCAAACCCCTGATCGTCGATTGTTCCATTGAATATATAATTACCCGGGTGGGGCTCGACAGCGCCGCACACAAACAGATCCGTTATTATTCTTCCGGGATGAAACAGCGGGTCAAGCTGGCCCAGGCCATTTTTTCCGACACCCCCATTCTCCTCCTCGATGAACCCTGTACCAACCTGGACAGCGAAGGGATCGCCCTCTACCGGCAGCTCATACGGGAGCATGCGGACGGACGGCTCGTGGTCGTCAGTTCCAATGACCTGCAGGAATATGATTTTTGTGAAAGGACGATCTCCATCCTGGAGTACAAACAGGAGGCCCGGCGGCCTTCTTCCGCACGGTAACGATCATCGACACATGCTTTCTTTCGGCAGGAAGCTAACGCTGACTGGCGATCAGCAGGTTCAGGTCCGTATACTTCAGATCGAAGCGTTGACTGAGATGAAAGTTTGTCAGGGCTCCCTTGAAGAGATAGATGCCGCTGCGAAGATGGATCTTATGCCATACCAGGTTCTCGAATCCCCCCTCTTCCCCGGCTTCCAGCAATAAGGGCATCAGCACATTGCTGATGGCATGGGAGGCCGTACGGGCAAAACCTGAAGGGATATTCGGAACGCAATAATGGATCACGCCATATTTCATAAAGATGGGGTGTTCGTGCGTCGTGATCTCGGAGGTCTCGAAACAACCGCCACGGTCGATGCTGACATCGATGATCACGCTCCCCGGCCGCATATTGCTCACCATCTCATCGGTGACGACCACCGGCGTCTTGCCGGTCTGGGAAGAAAGAGCCCCTACGGCGATCTCGCAGGTCTTCAGCTGTTTGGCCAGGATGCGGGGTTCCATCACGGAAGTCCACATGCGCTGCCCGATATTGTTCTGCAGCCGTTTCAGCCGGTATACGCTGTTGTCGAATACTTTTACGGAGGCTCCCAGGGCCAGGGCCGCACGCGCGGCAAACTCCCCTACGATCCCCGCACCCAGGATGATGACCTTGGTGGGCGGAATACCGGAGATGCCCCCGAGCAACACCCCTTTGCCATGGTTGGCCGAACTGAGGTACTGACCCGCGACCAGCATGACGGCGCTGCCGGCGATCTCGCTCATGCTTCGTACGATCGGGTAAGTCCCGCTATCGTCTTTCAGGTTCTCAAATGAAATGCCCGTTATTCGTTTGTCCATCATCTTTTGCAGCAGCTCCGCCTTCATGGCGGAGAGATGGATGGGGGAGATGATGATCTGGTTCAATTGCAGAAGAGGAAGGTCCTCTTCGATGACCGGAGCGCTCTTTACCAGTATAGGCGCCTTCAATACCTCCGACTTGTCATATAGGATCCGGGCGCCGGCCTCGCTATAATCCTTATCCCGGTAATGGGAGGCTTCACCGGCGTTATGCTCGATTACGACCTCATGTCCGTTGCTGACCAATACGCCTACCGCATCCGGCGTCAGGGCAATGCGGTTCTCCTGGAAGGCCGTTTCTTTGGGAATACCGATATGCAGCGGCACTCCTTTGGGCTTGACGTCCAGGGTTTCTTCTAATGTTTCGTAGCTGAAAGAGGTACTGATGAGTGGTTTTTGCTGCGACATATATTGTCTGTCAAATTACAATTTAAAATTGATTTTCCTCCTCAAACTATAATTTCAAATTATAATTTTGCGCGTGTCCGGATCCAATATTTCGATCCGTACGTCGACCGTTCCCGGCGGCAAAATACCGGGCGCCCGGTCCGGCCATTCCACGAAACAAAGATCTCCGCTGAACAGCACATCTTCCACACCTGCCCGCAAGGCCTCCTCCTCGTCTTTTAGCCGGTAAAGATCCAGGTGATAGATCTTTCCTCCGGGATATTTGTATTCATTTATGATAGAAAAGGTCGGACTGCCAACGGTATCGGTGACGCCCCGGGCTGCACAAAGGGCATGGATAAAGGTCGTTTTTCCGGCGCCCATGCCGCCATGAAAGGCAAAAACAGTCTTCCCGGGGAACTGTTGCCAAAATTTTTCAGCTGTGGTCCCAATCCCGGGCAGTTGAAAACGAATTTCCATGACGCAAAGATATTGGTTAATGACCGATTACTTTTACTATCTGTAACTTTACCGGTCGGACTAAACAGTCCGTTTACCTCCAAAGACAACACTAAATGGAAACAATTAACTGGAAAATAGAAGGGATGAGCTGCTCTACCTGTGCGCTCACCATCGGGAAATATCTCGAAAAAAAAGGTCTTCACAATGTCAAGGTCAGCCTGGCCAGCGGTGATGTCAGCTTCGAGGCCATGGAACAGCTGGACAAACAGCAGATCCAAAAGGGTATCAGCGACCTGGGATACAGCATCGTAAAAGAAGGACCCGGCGGGACGGCCAAAAAGCCGATGAACAAGCACCTGCGCTATTTACTGCTTTGCCTGCCCTTTACGCTGGTACTGCTCCTGCATATGATCGATGGGGTACTGCCCCTCCACTGGCTCATGCATCCCTGGGTCCAGTTCTCTCTTTGTCTGCCCGTCTACCTGATCGGGATGCAGTTCTTCGGGCGCAGCGCTGTAAAGAGCCTGCAAAACGGGCTGCCAAACATGAACGTGCTCATTGCCGCCGGTGCGACGGCCGCCTTTGTCTATAGCCTGACGGGCACAGTGCTGGGACTGGGACCGGCCTATCTCTTTTATGAGACGGCCGCCTCGATCATCACCATCGTTTTTTTGGGGTATTATATCGAGGACGCTTCCGTCGGGGCCACACAACGATCCCTGAACAGCCTGGCCCGATCGCAAAAGACGATGGCCAACATGATCGCCTTTGACGACCAGCACCAGGAGGTCCTTTTCCCCGTCGAGAATACCCAGCTTCGGAGCGGAGACCTCGTCCTCATCCGGACGGGAGAGCCCGTACCGGCCGATTGCAAGATCCTCTGGGGCGAGGCCGGTGTAAATGAGGCCATCCTTACCGGGGAAAGCCTGCCCGTCGACAAAAAAGCAAAGGATACCCTTATCGGGGGCAGCCTGCTGGTATCCGGGGCCGTACGGGCACAGGTGACGGCGGCAGGTGAAAATTCCGTGCTGGCCGGCATCGTGCGGCTGGTACAACAGGCGCAGGGGGAAAAACCCCCGGTCCAGCAGCTTGCCGACCGGATCAGCGCCGTTTTTGTCCCCGTCGTCCTGGGGATCGCGCTCCTGGCCTTTTTTGGCAACTATCTCTATCTGCGGGAATTTGCCCCCTCCCTGATGCGGGCCATCGCGGTCCTGGTCATCGCCTGCCCCTGTGCCATGGGACTGGCTACTCCCGCTGCCATCGCCGTTGGACTGGGCCGTGCCGCCCGGCAGGGCATCCTTTTCCGGAACGCCCGCAGCCTTGAATCGTTCAAGGATATCCGCCAGGTGGTGTTCGATAAGACGGGGACCCTGACGACAGGAGAATTTGCCATCAGCGGATGGCAGATCGATCCCTCCGTCACCCCGGACGAATTCAAACAGATCGCCTTTTCACTGGAAAAATATTCCACCCACCCCATCGCAAAAAGCATTACCCGTGAGTGGAAGGTCAAGACGGACCTCCGCTGGGCAAAGGTCGAAGAAATAAAAGGCCTGGGCATGCGGGCGGAGACAAAGACCGGCGAGGTCTACCAGGCCGGTTCTTATAAAGTAGCGTCGTCCCTGACCCCCGATGACAAACACAATGTCTATATCGTCCATAATGACCGGCTTCTCGGCTGGATCGATGTAAAAGATACCCTCCGTCCCGAAGCGGCCACCGTCGTACAATGGCTGCATGCAAAAGGGATCGGGACGGTGCTGCTCAGCGGCGATCGGGAGGAAACCTGCCGTCAGCTGGCGGCTACGCTGGGGATCGATGAAGTGCTGGCGGAACGTACCCCCGCGCAAAAGCTGGAAGAGGTCACCCGTCTTAATGCGGCGGCTCCCGTTGCGATGGTCGGAGATGGCGTCAATGATGCGCCCGCCCTTGCCGCTGCGACGGTAGGACTGTCGATGAGTGATGCTTCACAGCTGGCCGTACAGACGGCCGACGTCGTATTGATGAACCATGGACTACGGCATCTTCCCGCTGCACTGGGGCTGGGCCGGCATACCTATGGCACCATCCGGCAGAACCTGTTCTGGGCCTTCTTCTACAATGTCGTGGCCATCCCCGTGGCCGCCGTCGGCTGGCTTACACCCGCCCTGGCTGCGCTCGTAATGGGTTTCAGTGACGTGGTGCTCGTGCTCAACTCGGTCAGACTATATATAAAAAAGGTGGATTGATGCTTCAACCGATCGATATATTACGGCAGTACTGGCAGCATGCCTCCTTTCTTCCCGTGCAGGAGGAGATCATAGCGTCCGTGCTGGAAGGAAAGGATACCATCGCCCTTCTGCCGACGGGAGGCGGGAAATCGCTGTGTTTCCAGGTGCCTGCCATGGTCCGTCCGGGTCTGTGCCTGGTGGTCAGCCCCCTGGTGGCGCTGATGAAAGATCAGACCGACCACCTGCGGAAAAAAAATATCACCGCCTTTTCGCTTCATTCCGGGATGAGCCGCAAAGAGGTGATCAATACCTTCCAGCTGGCCGCGGGCAGCAACTGCAAGTTCCTCTATGTATCCCCCGAACGCCTGGAAACCGACCTGTTCCTCGAATACCTGCCTTCGCTGGCCGTCAACCTGGTCGCAGTCGACGAGGCACACTGCGTCTCACAATGGGGCTACGATTTCCGTCCCCCCTATCTCCGGATCGCGGCCTTGCGAAAAGTATTGCCGGATATACCCATGCTGGCGCTGACCGCCTCCGCCACGCCGGAAGTGCTACACGATATCGGGGACAAGCTGGAGCTCCGGGACCCCGCCCTGTTCCGCCGCCCCTTTACCCGGCCCAATCTTTCCTACAGCTTTTTTAAAGTAGATAACAAGGTCCGGAAGGTCACCGAGATCCTGCAAAAGGTCCCCGGCAGCGGCATCGTCTATTGCAAGACCCGCCGCGCCACCCGGGAGATCAGCGAGCTCCTTATGCGGCAGGGCATCAGCGCCGCCGCCTATCATGCGGGTCTGACCCGGGAGGAAAGGACACAACGACAGGAGGACTGGGTAAAAGATCGGGTACGGGTCATCGTGAGCACCAACGCCTTTGGCATGGGTATCGATAAATCCGCCGTACGTACGGTCATTCATACCGATCCCCCCGAATCGGTGGAGAACTATTACCAGGAGGCGGGCCGCGCGGGCCGCGATGGTCAGAAAGCCTATGCGGTATTGTTGTGCGATGAAGGAGACAAGACCCGGCTGGAGACATTGCCCGATACCCGGTACCCTTCCATGTCCGTTATCCGGCCGGTCTACCAGCACCTGATGAACTATCTGCAGCTTCCCGCCGGCTCGGGGGAGAACAACTATTATGACTTCGAGCTCAATGGATTTGCCGACCGCTTCGGATTGGAGACGGCGACGGCGCTGAATGTGATAAAGGTATTGGAACAGGAAGGACTGTTCAGCTTTCTCCAGCAGGTGTACCTTCCTCCAAAAGTAAGTATGACCACAGGGAAGGAAACGCTGTATGCCTTCGAACGGGATCATCCCGTACTCGAACCGCTAATCCATGCCCTCCTGCGCACCTATGAGGGCATCTTCGATCACCCCGTGACCATACGGGAGAAGCAGCTGGCCTGGGTCACCCGGAAGACCGCAGCGGAGATCAGCGCCGGCCTGGCCCAGTTACAGGGCTTTGGCATCATCGATTATACGCCGCCAAAGGATACGCCGCAGCTATGCTTTCTACGCGACCGGCCAAATGCCGAAGACCTGTATATCGATCCTGTCGCTTACCGGGAAAGAAAGGAGCGGTATGCCACCCGTGTCCGCACCATGATCCGGTACCTGGATCTCTCCGGGAAATGCCGGAGCCGGTACCTGGCTAATTATTTCGGGGATAAAGAGGCCGTTGATTGCGGCATCTGCGATAATTGCCTGCGCGGCTAATAGTTTTCTGTTTTCCGATACGAGGTTTGGGAGATGATAGTTTTTTTCTTTGGAGCGGGCTTTCTTTTCTTCTTATGCGTCTCCCGTTTTTGGGCAAGATGGATGGTGAAAACGGCTTCAATAGTTATGAGTGTTCCGGTGGGAGAAAGATGCGTTTTGGGGGGCATGGTGAAGAGGAATTTAACCCATTCCCTGTAGGGTTGAAGCCCACCCAGTTGTCCAATAGAGGCTCTGCCGAAGCCTAGACGTACAAGCATAAGCGAGCCCAACCCTACAGAGAGTAGGTATTGGGCCCCTCGTACGTCAAACAAATCGGCAGATTCCTATTGACGAGAGAAATATTTTCCATACAAAGATAATAAGATTTTCATTATGCGGCCTAAAAAGACCAAAAATATCTGATATTTATTTCTACACTTTTTCCGCCATCAACTGCCGGATGATCTCCTCCAATTCTTTTACCCTCTTCTCCAGCTCGGGCAGATTACGGCTGATGGCCTGGCTGCGGAGTGCGCTGGTATAATCGTATGCCGGGCTGCCGGTGACAGCGCCGCCGGGTGTTTTTATGGATTTGCTGACACCGCTCTGCGCGTTGATACGCGCACCGTCTGCGATCTGCAGGTGACCTACGATGCCTGCCTGTCCGCCGATCATGACCCCGCTCCCGATCTTGGTGCTGCCGCTGATCCCTGCCTGGGCGGCGATCACGGTATGATGCCCTATTTCCACGTTATGGGCGATCTGGATCAGGTTGTCGAGCTTGGCGCCCGTCCGGATGATGGTCGATCCGATCGTCGCCCTGTCGATCGTGGCATTGGAGCCGATCTCCACATAATCTTCCACCAGTACGTTCCCGATCTGGGGCACTTTCTTGAAGGTGCCATCGGCCTGCGGGGCAAAGCCGAATCCATCGCTGCCGATGACGGAGCCGGCGTGGATCGTCACATGGCCGCCGATGACGCAGTCATGATAGATCTTGACACCGGGATGAAGAACGGTATTGTCACCTATTTTTACATTGTTGCCGATATAAACCTGCGGATGGATCTTTACATTATTGCCGACCACAACCCTTTCCCCGAGATAGGCAAAGGCGCCTACAAAAACATTTGCACCCACTTTTGCCGTCTTGGATATATAGGAAGGCTCCTGGATGCCGGCCAGCTGCTGGGCCTCTATTTCCTGGTACTTGGCCAGGAGGCTGGCAAAGGCGGTATAAGCGTCCGGCACCCGTATGAGAGTGGCGTTGACAGGTTGCTTCAGATCCAGGGTCTCGTTCACGATGATCACCGAGGCCCCCGTCGTATAGAGATATTCTTCGTATTTGGGGTTTGCAAGAAATGCAAGCTGCCCTTCCACGGCCTCTTCGATCTTCCCGAATGAGCCCACGGAGGCATTGGGGTCTCCCTCCGTCTTACCATTGATCAGCATTGCTATTTGTGCGGCAGAAAATGTCATGGTTTCTTAGTTGGCGGTTTCTTATGAAATACTTAAATGGCAAATATAAAATTTTTTCACGGCGCTTGCCAGTGTTTGCTGGATCAGGGCATTGTCGACTTCCGATATATCTTTTACCGATCCATCCCTGAACAGGATATTGATCTTCTCATCCAAAGGATTATAGGTGGTATTGGTAGCCTGCCCGGTAAAAACAAAATAACCTGCTTCCTCCCGGCTCACCGATAGCTGCCTGGCCACTGTCTCTTTTAATTCCTGTACGTAATTTTGATCAAAAGGAGTTGCCTGCAACCGGGCTTTTAACAGCCGTCTGTCGATCAATGCCCGGCAAAGCAGCGACAGCACCTTGTCGGAATGGAACATCCAGTTCTTGATCGTGCCCATGACATCAAAATCGTCCAGCAGACAGAACTTGTCCAGGTGCTCTTCCACGGGGATAGACCTTCCGCCGTCCTGCAGGAAAAAGTCAAGCACCGGGGAAGAGGCGGGGACGGATACCCCCCGGAGGATCAGCTCCTTCGCCCGTTCTAGGATCTTCACCAGCATCTTTTCCGCGCTCAGCACCGTCTTGTGCAGATAGACCTGCCAGTACATCAGTCGACGGGAGACGAGGAACTTTTCGATGGAATAGATCGCCTTTTCCTCCACCATAAGGTTGCCGTTATGGACCGTCAGCATTTTCAGGATCCGGTCATATCCGATCACCCCCTCCGAAACGCCCGTAAAAAAGCTATCACGCGTCAGGTAATCCATCCGGTCCATATCCAGTTGCCCGGATACCAGCTGATGGAGGAAATGCAAGGGGTGATCGTTCGTAAAAATACGGATAGCCGTCTCCAGCCGGCCATTGAAGTCCCTGTTCAGGGCACGCATGATGGACAGCGAGATCGACTCGTGATGCACGTCCCGGATCAGGACATTTTCCAAAGCATGGGAGAAGGGACCATGACCGATATCATGCAACAGGATGGCGATCTTCGCCCCTAATACTTCCTCCGGTTCGATCGGGAACCCCTTTCGCTGCAGCTCCACCAGGGCATTGCACATCAGGTGATAGGCGCCCAGCGAATGATGCAGACGGGTATGCACCGCACCGGGATATACCAGGTGAGCAAAGGCCATCTGGTGTATCCGCCTCAGACGCTGATAAAAGGGATGCGCGACGATGTCCAGCAACAGCGGGTGATCCAGCGTAATAAAGCCATATACCGGGTCATTGATGATCTTACGCGATAATTGGGCCATTCGGCTGTTTTGATTTTGTTAAAACGGCTAAAACAAGGGACAAATCTACTTAAAATTGGCTGGTAGTTTGTAGTTTGTGGGATATGGCATTAGCAAAAATACTCTGGGTAGACGACGAAATAGAAAGTTTGCATTCGCATATCCTCTTCCTGGAGAACAAGGGATACGAGGTAAAGGCAATGACAAATGGTTTTGACGCGATCGATTTTGTAAAGGAGAACGTCGTCGACGTAGTACTGCTGGACGAGACCATGCCCGGCATTACCGGCCTGGAAACCCTGGCGAAGATCAAGGAAACGAACCAGCAGATCCCCATCGTCCTCATCACAAAGAACGAGACCGAAAACCTGATGGACGACGCCATCGGCAGCCAGATCACGGACTATCTCATAAAGCCGGTCAATCCCAACCAGGTCCTCCTGAGCCTGAAAAAGATCATCGATAACAAACGGCTGGTAGCGGAGAAAACCACCACAGCCTACCAGCAACAGTTCCGGAACCTGTTCATGGCCCTCAACAGCAATCCCGATTACAACGAATGGATGGATATCTATAAAAAGCTGGTCTATTGGGAGCTGGAAATGGAAAAGTCGGACAGCCCGGAAATGCGGGAAGTCTTCCAGACACAGAAACAGGAGGCCAACACGGAGTTCTTTAAATTCGTATCAAAGAACTACGCCCGCTGGGTAAACCCAAAATCGGACGAAAGCCCGATCATGTCGCATTCGCTGTTCCAGTTCAAGGTATTGCCACACGTCGAAAAAGGAATACCTACCTTCTTTATCCTCCTGGATAACCTGCGGGTCGACCAGTGGAAGGCCATCCAGCCGATCTTCGCCGAAAGTTTCCGGATCCTGGAAGAAGACAGCTTCTACAGCATCCTGCCGACCGCCACCCAATACAGCCGCAACGCCATTTTCGCGGGGTTGATGCCGATAGACATCGAAAAACAATTTCCTTCCCAATGGAAGAATGACGACGAGGATGGCGGAAAAAACCTTTTTGAAGAAGAATTTTTCCGGGCCCAGCTGAAACGGCTGAAAAAGGACAACCTGAAGTTCTCTTATACAAAGGTGCTGAATTACCAGGCAGGACAGGAGCTGGTGAACAATATCCACAACCTGCTGAACAACGACATAAATATCATCGTCTATAATTTCGTCGACATGCTTAGTCATGCACGTACCGAAATGGAAGTGCTGAAGGAACTGGCCAGCGACGAGATCAGCTATCGCAGCATCACCACCAGCTGGTTCGAGCATTCCCCCCTGCACCAAGCCCTGAAAAAGATCGCCGATAAAAAGATCAACCTGATCCTGGCCACCGATCACGGCAGCGTCCGGGTAAAAACACCCTACAGGGTCATCGGGGACAAACAGACGACCACCAATCTCCGTTATAAACATGGACGTAACCTGAATTACGAGGCAAAGGAGGTCCTGGCCTTCCGGGACCCCAAAGAAGCCGGTCTGCCGGTGCCCACGGTGAACTCCTCCTTTATTTTTGCACGGGGAGATGGCTTTCTTTGCTACCCGAATAACTACAACCATTACGTCAACTATTACCGTAACACCTTCCAGCATGGAGGCATAAGCCTGGAAGAAATGATCATTCCCGTAGTGAGAATGACCACCAAGGGCTAAGCATCCGGCCGTCCTGCGCGGCAGGCGGTTATCTTTCCACATTACGGATTTTGCTGTGGATAAAATAGAAAGCGGTAATTACCCTAAGGCACTGTTATTTAGTAACTTTGGATGCGTATGATCAAGTATACACAAACGACGCTCGATAAGATCGAAAGAATACTGGACGAGGCGGAATATATCGTTCGCTATGAAAGAGGGACCTTCCAGAGCGGCTACTGTATCCTGGAACAGCGAAAGGTCGTCGTGCTGAATAAATTCCTCCAGATGGACGGCCGGATCAATACCCTCATCGACATTATCCCGCAATTACGCATCCACCCGGAAAATCTTGCACCCGAAACCCGGAGGTTCTATGACGACGTCGTTTCCGCTCACCAGGTGAGCGAAGGATGATGCCCCCGGCGCAAATTTTCAGGAATGACCCCATGCGCCGACAAATTCCGTAAATTTGACAAGTGAGCAATCCCCCATTAAAAATCACTTTCCTGGGTACCGGCACGAGCACCGGAGTTCCTATGATCGCCTGCCCCTGTGAAGTATGCGCCTCGACCGACAAAAAGGACAAACGGCTTCGTTCGAGCATTCTCGTTCAATCTCCCACCACCACCATCGTCGTCGATACCACACCCGATTTTCGTTACCAGATGCTGCGGGAAAAAGTCCGGCAACTGGACGCCGTTATCTTCACCCATCCCCATAAAGACCATATGGCCGGTCTGGATGATGTCAGGGCCTTTAATTTTTTCCAGCACCGGCCCATGGACCTCTATGCCAATGAAATGACACAGGAGGCCATCATCCGTGAATTCCCCTATGCCTTTGCCGATATAAAATATCCCGGTATCCCGGACCTCCGGCTGAAACGGATCGAAAAAGACCCCTTCCGGATAGGAGACATCGAGATCCTTCCCATCCAGGTATGGCACCTGAAAATGCCCGTCCTGGGTTTCCGGTTTGGCAATTTTACCTATATCACCGATGCCAACCGCATCGAAGAAGGCGAAAAAGAAAAGATCAGGGGCAGCAAACAGATCGTACTGAATGCCCTGCGGCATGAAAAGCACGTCTCTCACTTCAACCTGCAGGAAGCCATCGAAGAAGTCCGCGAACTGGACATACCGCTGGCCTGGTTCACCCATATCAGCCATCAGCTGGGCAAACATGCCGATGTCAACCCCACCCTGCCGCCCGGCATGGAACTGGCCTATGACGGGCTGGTGATCAACGAATAGAGGCCTTTTGCAATCTTTTAACAAACGTTAAGCTTTTGTAAGTACAGGATCCGGTTAAACTTCCGGCAGGTTTTTGCGTCTATAATGACACAAAAGTTGCGTGTATGAGAAAAATAATAATACTTCTGCCGGCGGTCTTTTTGATAGCGATAAACTCCTTTGCACAGACCTCCGTCGAACTGATCCCCCAGGCAGGATATACCTTTGCCAGCCGTACCGATTTCTATAACAACTATGGCCGCATCGACGGCGGTCTCAACCTGGGTGGCGCCATAAAATTCAATATCAACCGGAATGTCGGTATTGAAGTGCTCTATAACCACATGAATACCACCTCAGGCATTTACCAGTACGGCGACCATACACAACTGGCCGGCGGTAACCTCGGCCTGGATTATATCATGGCCGGACCGGTGCAGTCCTTTAATATCCCCAATTCCACGGTAAGGCCCTTTATCGGCGTCCTGCTGGGTGCAGCGATCTTTACACCGGGTGCTAATTCCAACAATTACAATACCAGCGATACCCGTTTTGCCATGGGATTTCAGCTGGGTACAAATATCTATTTCTCGCCCCGTGTCGGTCTGCAGCTAAAAGCCCAGCTCTTATCCCCCGTAGATGGCTCCGGCGGCGGCTTTTATTTCAGCAACTATGGCGTCGGTACAGGGATCAATACCTATTCTTCGATCTACCAGTTCGGCTTTAGCGGCGGATTGATCATCGGTCTTGGCCGGGTGCTCTCCGAACCGGTATATCGCCGGCCGGCCAGACGCCCGGGTCCCCGTTATTATCGATACTATTACTAGTCACTACGATCCCAACATACAATTGATCCATGCCCTCTTACTAGAGGACCCCGCTGAGAGGCGGGGTTTTTTTATGGCTTTTTTGACCCGATACTAACAAACGTTAGTTTTTAAGAAAAACTTTTGTTACCTTGCAATAGAATTAGTCCTGAAGAAGTTTACATCGATTAACGATTGTTTGCCAGTGTTGCCAGGCAATAGCCGTCAGGTTGTTGCCTGGTTTTTTTAAAGTCAGAACCTAGCCCTGCGGGGCGCAACCAAAGAGATCCACATGGAATTTGTAACCGAAGAATTGACACAACAGGTAGCCCACACCGCCCGCGATTTTGCCGCTCAATACATCCGGCCCCATGTGATGGAATGGGATGAAGCCCAGCATTTCCCCCATGAGGTCTTTAAAGAGCTGGGACGGCTGGGTTTGATGGGGGTCCTTGTCCCGGAAGAATATGGCGGGTCGGGTCTTTCCTACATCGAATATGTAGCCGTCATCGTTGAGATAGCCAGGGTATGCGGCGCCGTCGGCCTTAGCGTGGCGGCCCATAACTCGCTGTGTACGGGTCATATCCTTGCCTTTGGGAGCGAAGAACAAAAGAAGAAATATCTCCCCGCCCTGGCCTCCGGACAGAAGCTGGGCGCCTGGGGATTGACCGAAGCCAATACCGGCAGCGATGCCGGCAATATGCGGTGTACGGCCGTAAAAGACGGTGCGGAATGGGTATTGAACGGTACCAAGAACTGGATCACCCATGGCATCAGCGGTGATATCGCCGTGGTAGTGACCCGGACGGGAGAGCCCCGGACAAAGAACAATGCCACGGCCTTTATCGTGGAAAGAGGGACCAATGGGTTCACCGGCGGTAAAAAGGAAAATAAACTGGGTATGCGTGCCAGTGAGACGGCAGAGATGATCTTCGATAATTGCCGGATCCCCGACGCCAACCGGCTGGGCAATATCGGCGATGGTTTTCACCAGGCCCTGAAGGTACTGGACGGGGGAAGGATCTCCATTGCCGCCCTTTCGCTGGGGATCGCAAAAGGCGCCCTGGATGCCGCTTTGCAATATTCAAAAGAACGGCATCAGTTTGATCAGCCGATCTCGAATTTCCAGGGTATTTCCTTCAAATTAGCCGATATGGCCACGGAGATCGCTGCGGCGGAGCTATTGACCCTGCAGGCGGCAGACCGGAAGAATAAACACCTGCCCATGACCAAAGAGGCGGCCATGGCAAAATATTATGCCAGCGAAGTGGCCGTAAGAGCTTCTACGGAAGCCGTACAGATCTTTGGAGGCTATGGATATACAAAGGACTTTCCGGTAGAGAAGTTTTACCGGGACAGCAAGCTCTGTACGATCGGGGAAGGCACTTCCGAAATTCAAAAGATAGTGATCGCAAGGGAAGTGCTGAAGGACTAGCGGCGCGGCGCGTATTGCGTCAGGGCATAAAATCATCCTCGGCCTTCGTGCCATACTTGTCGAAAAGCTTGTCGATCGCACCCGCAAAAAGAGGGAACTTTTCCTTTGTAAATACTTTTACTATCTCGATGGCTTTATAGGCCTGCTCTTCGGTAAGGCCCTCGGCCTTCATGCGATCGATCAATTCCAGCATATAAGATCTTTTTTAAAGCAAACGACCCGCCGGTGGGCAGGTCGTTTATAATTTTATTGATTAAGCTACCTTTAGCAGGTTCATCTTGCTCTTATCGAATTTCTTCTGCGCATATTCCAGGTCCAGGTGGAACTTGGTCTCCTTGGCGGAAGGCAATTCGAACATGGAGTCCGTAAGGATGCTTTCACAGATGCTCCGCAAGCCGCGGGCACCCAGCTTAAATTCCACGGCCTTATCGACCATGAAATCGAACACATCGTCGTCGAAGCTCAGCTGGATGCCTTCCAGCTCGAATAATTTCTTATACTGGCGGATAAGGGAGTTCTTGGGTTCCGTAAGGATGGACCGTAAGGTCGTCTTATCCAGCGGATCAAGATGCGTCACTACCGGCAGACGTCCCAGCAACTCGGGGATCAATCCAAAAGACTTCAGATCGGGCGCATTGACATAAGCCAACAGATTCTTCTTGGCCTGTTCCTGTTGTTCCTTATTGACATTGAAACCTATTGCGTTTGTGTTGATCCGGCGGGCAATGATCTTGTCGACCCCGTCGAAGGCGCCTCCACAGATAAAAAGGATATTCTGGGTGTTGATCTTGATCAGCTTCTGCTCGGGATGCTTTCTGCCTCCTTGCGGGGGTACCAGCACATCCGTTCCTTCCAGCAGCTTCAGGAGTCCCTGCTGAACGCCCTCGCCGCTCACATCCCTCGTGATCGAAGGATTGTCCCCCTTGCGGGCGATCTTGTCGATCTCATCGATATAAACGATCCCTCTTTCCGCAGCCGTCACGTCATAATTACAGACCTGCAGCAGCCGGGTAAGGATGCTTTCCACGTCCTCTCCCACATAGCCTGCTTCCGTAAAGACCGTCGCATCCACGATAGCAAAGGGAACGTTTAATAATTTGGCGATCGTCTTTGCCAGCAAAGTCTTACCGGTACCGGTCTCACCGACCATGATGATATTGCTCTTCTCGATCTCCACCTCGTTCTCCTGTACCTTCTGCTGAAGACGCTTGTAGTGATTATAAACGGCGACGGACAATACCTTCTTCGCATCGTCCTGGCCAATGATATATTCGTCGAGGATCCGTTTGATCTCGATGGGTTTCTTAACCGTTAACTTGAACGTGCTGCTGCCCGGGGTGTCTTCCCGGATCATCAGCTCCTGTTGAATGATCTCCTGCGCATGCTCGACACAGTTCTCGCAGATATGTCCCTCCTGCCCCGCTATAAGGATCTTTACCTCATCCCGGCTTCGTCCGCAGAAAGAACAATGAAGCGTATTTTTTGCCATTATAACCGAATTATCAAATGAACTACAAAGTTACCCAACTTATTGGATTATGCCAGTGCAGTGGACAAACAGTCCCGAAATTATTTCGGGACTGTTTGAGTAAGTTTATATGTAAGTGATTGAGGAAGAGATATTTAGATTAAATTTTGTCAAAAATATGATCTACGATGCCATATTCGATAGCCTCTTTGGCGTCCATCCAGTAGTCGCGATCGAAATCCTTCATGATCTGTTCAAATTTCTTACCACAATTTTCCGCCAGGATCCGGGCGCTGATCTCTTTTACCCGTTTGGTCTGCTTGGCGGTGATCTCCAGGTCGATGCTCACCCCCTGCATATACCCACCCAGGCTGGGCTGGTGGATCATGATCTCGGAATGGGGATAGACAAATCTCCGTCCTTTTACCCCCCCGCTGAGCAGGATCGAGCCCATGGAGGCGGCCAGACCCATACAGATCGTGCTCACCGGGCTTTTCAGCATTTTCATCGTGTCATAGATGATCATACCCGAAGTGACGACCCCTCCGGGGCTATTGATAAAGAATTTGATCTCTTCGCCGGGCTTGTCTGCATCCAGCAGCCGCATCTTGGTGACCACTTCCCTTGCCGACTTGTCTTCCACGGGTCCCCATAGCTCTACCGTCCGGTTCTCAAAAAAGTATTTCTCCATCTTTTTCGCCAGCATGCCCAGGTCGGGCTGTTTGTCTTCCTTTGGCTCCTTTTCGTCTGGTTCATCATCCATGTACATCGGCATTACCTGATATTTTGAATAACTCATCGTTGTTGTTTTTATCGTACAAAAAAAGTTTTTTGGCGCTCTTCGCATCCGGCGGATCCGGCTACTCCTTGTTTTCCTTTCGGGGATTCAGCAGCAGGACCTCGTCCACCAGCCCGTATTCCTTGGCCTCGGCGGCGGTCAGCCAGTAGTCGCGATCGCTGTCCTTTTCCACCTGTTTGGCCGTCTTGCCGGTATGAAAGGCAGTGATATCGTAGAGCTCTTTCCGGAGCTTTTTGATCTCGTTGACGGTGATCTCGATGTCCGTAGCCTGGCCGCCGATCGAGCCGCTGGGCTGGTGCATCATGATCCGGCTATGTTTCAGGGCCGTCCGTTTGCCCTTGGTGCCGGCGCACATCAGCACCTGTCCCATACTGGCCGCCATCCCGATACAAATCGTGGATACGTCCGGTGTTACGTATTGCATCGTGTCATAGACCCCAAGGCCGGAATAGACACTGCCTCCCGGGCAATTGATATACATCTGTATGTCGCGGTGACGATCGGTGCTGTCCAGGAACAGCAGCTGGGCCGTCACGATATTGGCCACTTCGTCGTTGATCGGATATCCGAGGAAGATAATGCGGTCCATCATAAGCCGGCTATAAACGTCCATGACGGCGACATTCATCGGGCGTTCTTCAATAATGTTGGGTGTAAGGTTGGTGACAACGTATTTGTTGTAATCGTTCAGCGTATTGCTGGAAATACCACGGTGTTTTACAGCGTACTTTTCAAACTCGTTTACTGGATTCATAATTATATTTTTCAATGTTTTAATGCCCATTCTAAAGCGCAGGCCCCGGAACTTCCTTTCAAATCTCCGTCCAAACTTTCAAATTGCCAAAAAACTGACAGAGTTGCAGGTTGGGCCTAAAAAAAGAACCCCGGTTAACCGGGGCTCTTTTTTATCTGATTATTTAGTGCTGGTGCTGATGGGCCTCTACCAGGTGCTGGAATTCCTCCCGGCTGATCGGCTTTTCCGTCGGCCGGATCTGCGTCTCTGCCCAGCCGAATACCTTATCGGTCTGGATCCGGTGCATCGTGTCTTCTACGAATTTGCGGTCCTGCATCATGCGTTGTACATAGTCCGCGATCCAGGGCTGATCGTCGCCGAGCTGACCCAGCTGTCCTCCCATATATCCCAGCAGCTGCTGCCGGGCAAAAGCCTTGATCTCATCCGGACCTACTTCGATCGCGTTCTCATGGACGATCTTGTCCACGATCAGGGTCCACTTCAGCTGATTTACAAAAGAAGGGAACTCCTGCTCTACTTCCGACTGGCTTTTGGGCTTTTCTCCGCCCGTCTGCATCCAGCGTTTGAGAAAATCTTCAGGGAATTCGATACGGGTCTGATCGAGCAGGGCATGGTACAGCGAATGCTGCAGCTGGTTGCGGCTCTGTGCATCCCATTGGGCCTGGATCCCGGCCTTTACGCTCTCGCGGAAGGCGGCTTCGGTGGTGATGTCCTGGTCGGGGTATACGGCTTTGAAGAGCTCTTCATTGAATTCCGCCTTTTCGATCAGCCCTACCTTTGTGATCTCCGCCTTGAAATATTTATCCGCGCCGGCGGCGTCTTCCTTTGCCAGGCCAAGATCGTTCAACACCCACTCCCTTTCCTTTTCATCAAAGGCGGCAGAAGGCTGGAGCACGATAAAGTCGCCTTTTTTCAACCCGATCCATTTCGGGCGGGTGGTTTCATTGAAATATTTTACCAGCAGGGAATTGTCCTTGCTGATGCCACCTTCTACCGGTTGGCCGCTGGCATCCGTCTCCGTAAAATGGAGATTCAGCACATTCTCATCGCCGGCTACCGTTTCGGGCTCGGTCATTTTACCATTGCGGGTCTGCAGACGCTCTACTTCTTCTTCGACCATTTCTGAGGTGACGTCCACCTTATAAAAGGTCAGGGGGGCCGATCCGAGATCCGCCAGGGCAAAGGCGGGCTTCAATCCTACTTCGAAGGCAAAGGAATAATCGGCGGGATTGCCCATATCGATCTGTCGTGCATCGTTCTCCGGTAAAGGCAATGGTTGCGCGAAGATCTCCAGTTTCTCATTGGACATATAAGTCGTCAGCTCTTTTTCCACGGTCCGTAATACCTCGTCGGTGAACACCGAATTGCCATACATCTTTTTGATGAGGCCGGCGGGTACCATCCCTTTGCGGAAGCCGGGAATATTCGCCTGTTTACCATAATTTTTCAGTGCTTTATCGAAAGACGGCAGGTAATCACCCTTTGCGATATTGACGGTGATCTTGTCTGTCAAAAGCCCAACATTCTCCCTGGTTACTGTTGCCATAATATATTTATTTTAAATCGGGGGGCAAAGGTAGGACTTTTTTAGCAGCCACAATGACGCCCCGCATAGCAATCCGATCACTCCGCAGCCGGCCGCCAGGGGGGCGCCTACCGCCCCGGGGGGAAAGGACTGCAGACAGAGACCGGTCAGGGACAGCCCGACACCCGTCCCCACCGTATACAGGGAGGACTGCAGACCCGCCGCGATACCCTGTTTTTCCGGCTGGACCCCGGCAAGGGACAGAAGGGTAAAGGCCGGGTAGCCGATCGCTATGCAAAGGCTGTTTACCAGCAGCAGGGCGCCAAGGTAACAGACCAGCCAGTGGGTGACGACCCCGAGCAGCAGCAGCCCATCGCCAACCAGCAGACAGATCATGGCCAGGAGACCCACCTGCGATACGGTCAGCCGTTGAAAAAGCCGGGGCAACAGGAATTTTGATACCAGGGCCGAACCGATGCTATAGGGGAAGAGCAACAGCCCCGTCGACCGGATACCCCAGCCCATCGTCTCATAAACGCTTAGCGTACAGATAAAAACAAAAGGGATAAAGCAGGCCCCAAGGATGGTAAAGGCGCCAAGCGCCCGATAGGCTGCGGGAGAGGTGTAAACGTTCGATCCAAAGAAAGGCCGGGCCTGCCTTCGGTCAAACTTCCGTAACAACGCCCCCGACACACCCGCCGCCAGAAGGAGAAGGAGGGTCTTCCAGCCGAGCCGGACCGACTCATGAACGCCATAACAAAATAACAACAGGGTTGCAGTGAGCCAGGCCGCCATCCATCCATTCAGCGGCTGAGGGGCCGCCGCCTTTTCCCCCGGTATGGCCGAATATCCCATGATCACTACCAGCCCGATCACGGGGACATTGATCCCAAAGATCCAGTGCCAGTTGAAAAGGGACGCGATCAGCCCACCCAGGGCCAACCCCCCGGCAAAACCGACCGCGGCAAAGGCGCCAAAGATCCCGAAGGCCGTCCGTTGCTGTTCTCCTTCCCGGAAATGCCGGGACAGCAGGGAAATACCCGCCGGCATGGCCAGGGCCGCCCCGATCCCCTGACCCGCCCGGGCGGGCAGCAGCCACCATAGATGATGGCCAAAGGAGGCAAGCGCGGAGGCCCCTCCAAAGACCAGCATGCCGGCAAGGAAGACAGGCCGGCTGCCATAATGATCACAAAGACGACCGCCCAGCAAAAGAAAACCGCCAAAGCTTAGCAGGTAAAGGGTCTGTATCCACTGGGCAGCCCCCAGCGGGACATGCAGGTCCGCCGCTATCAGGGGTAATGCCAGGTTGACGACCGAGACGTCGAATGCCTCAAAAAAAATGGCCGAACAGGCCAGCCAGAGGAGGATGCGTTGCCGCAGGCTAAAGGGGGATTTCATGCACACAATCTAAGGACAGGTTCATTTTGTCCTGTAAATTATTTAATTTTAGGACAAATGCTTCTTTTTGGACCTCCATTAAGTGTATTCGTCATTTTTTACCCCCATTGTACCATGGAAAAAGAACAATTTCACCAGCCAGGCTATGAACCACCCGATCCGGGACCACCTTCTTCCCGGTCCGTGCCCCCTTCCCCCGGAACTGCGACCTCTTCCCCCGGCACCGTATCCTCTTCTTCTCTTGATGCCATCGATATCCGGATCCTGAACCTGCTCCAGGAGGACGGGCGGCTCTCGGTGCGGGAACTGGCAAAAAGAGCGGGTCTTTCACCGACGCCGGTCCATGAGCGTCTAAAACGGCTGGAGGCTTCGGGGGTCATCGATCATTATGCGGCGGTGATCAATACGGGAAAGATCGGCCAGCTTATCATTTTCTTTGTAAACATCGTTCTTAAGGAGCATTCCACCCGCCTGGGCGGAGAGTTTATCCGGCAGATCACTTCCTTTCCCGAAGTGGTGGAATTTCATGTGATCGGCGGAGAACATGATTTTATGATCAAGGTGATCGTCCCGGATATGACTGCCTACCGGCGTTTTTTTATACAGCAATTGGGAGAGATCCCCAACATCGCAAAGCTGCAAAGCATCATCGTGCTCGATACGCCCAAAAAAGACAACCGGATACCGTTGTAAGATAAGTTAGCAAATAAAGTTTGCCGGAAAATTTCAGGAAACCGCCGTAAATTTATAGAGCCACAGTTCGTATTTCATACCAGCAATTCTTCTGTTAACCCTATCATGACACGCCGAAGCATGCCATGATAATAGCCGGCCAAGGCCGGAAGGGCATTCTATTTTTTAACAGAAAATTTTTAGAAATGAAACGAGAGAATCAGTTTTTGGAAATCGTGGGGCTCATAAAACAAACAAGAGACAATGCATATAAGGCGGTAAATAAGGAATTGATCAATTGTTATTGGATGGTTGGAGCATATTTAAGCCAACGGATCGCTACTGCCAGTTGGGGGGATAAGACGATTGACGATCTGGCTAAATTCATTGAAAAAAATCATCCTGAGTTAAAAGGATATGACAGACGCGGCTTGTACCGAATGAAACAATTCTACGACATATATATAAATTCATCAATTGTGGCACCACCGGTGACACAATTACAAAATTATAATAATCAATTAATTGAGATTGTCGCACCACCGGTGCAAAGACTCTTACGTATTTGATTTTCTTAAGCTGCCAAAAGAACATAACGAGGGGGATCTGCAAAAGGCATTGATCGCTCAAATGAAGGACTTTCTTCTTGAGTTAGGCAAAGACTTCATATTTATAGGTAAGGAATACAGGATCCAAGTGGGAAATAGTGACTTTGAGATCGATCTGCTTTTTTTTCACCGGAGCCTTCAATGTCTCGTAGCTTTTGAGCTGAAGGCCGAAAAATTCAAACCCGAACATCTTGGTCAATTGAACTTCTATCAGGAAGCCCTGGACCAGGATGTAAAAAAGTCTCACGAAAACCCGAGTATCGGGATTCTGCTTTGCAAGGATCAGGACAGTGAAGTCGTGAAATATGCGCTGAACAGGAGTCTATCTCCGACGCTGGTCGCAGCTTATCAGACACAATTGCCGGATAAAAACCTACTACGGCAAAAATGGAGGGAATTATTTGAAGAAATGATCACAGGAAGAAAAAAAACGACTAACCGCTCGTCAAAGCCGAGAAAGTTGTAAGTATACTTATAACTTTCCTCATTTTACCCTGTTATTATAGTCATACTTATAATTCAGCAGCACCAAAAAAAGAACGGCTACTCAGAAGAGATGAGTAGCCGTTGTGCGGGCGATAGGGGTCGAACCTACATGCCTTGCGGCGCTAGATCCTAAGTCTAGTGCGTCTGCCAATTTCGCCACGCCCGCAGTTCATGATAACCCGGGATGTCATCCCGGCACTCCGTTTCACCGAAGCGTGCAAAACTAGGCTTTTTTTTGTAAATTCGTAGAGTATGGAAATGGAAACTGTAGCCGCAATACCGAAATACAATCTGACAGAAGAACAGGAGAAAAAACTGATCCTGCGGGAATACCGTGCCCTGCTCCGCTCACTAAAGCCCAAACTGAAGCTCGGCGACAAGGAATTGCTCCGGACGGCCTTTGAAATGGCTGCCGAGGCGCACAAGACCATGCGGCGTAAGAGCGGAGAACCCTATATCCTTCATCCCCTGGCGGTGGCCAGGATCTGCTCGGAAGAGATCGGTCTGGGAGTCCGTTCCACCATTTGCGCCCTTTTGCACGACACCGTAGAAGATACGGATATCAGCCTGGAAGACATCGAAAGAGAGTTCAGCGGTGAGATCGCCCGTATCGTGGACGGACTCACCAAGATCTCCAACGTCGTCGACGTCAACGCTTCCCGGCAGGCGGAGAACTTCAAAAAGATCCTGTTGACGCTGACGGACGACCCCCGGGTCATTCTTATCAAGCTGGCCGATCGTCTGCACAATATGCGCACCCTGGACAGCATGAAAAGGGAAAAACAGCTGAAGATCGCCTCCGAAACCGTCTATGTCTACGCTCCCCTGGCCCATCGCATGGGCTTGTATACCATCAAGACGGAAATGGAGGACCTGGCGATGAAATACCTGGAGCCCGAAGAATACCGGGAGATCGCGCGCAAGCTATCGGAGACCAAACGCGAGCGCAGCCGCTTTATCAATGAATTTATAAAGCCCCTGAAGGACAAGCTCGACAAAGGAGGCTTTAATTTCGATATTTACGGCCGTCCCAAGAGCATTCATTCCATCTGGAATAAAATGCGCAAAAAAGGGGTCGCCTTTGAAGAGGTCTATGATCTTTTTGCCATCCGGGTGATCCTCGATTCGTCCCCCGAGAAGGAAAAAGAAGAATGCTGGAAGGTCTATTCCATGATAACCGACGAATATAACCCTTCCCCTGAACGGCTCAGGGACTGGCTGAGCAACCCAAAGTCCAATGGATACGAGGCCCTTCACACAACCGTAATGGGGCCCCAGGGAAAGTGGGTAGAAGTTCAGATCCGCTCGAAGCGGATGAACGAGATCGCAGAAAAAGGATTGGCCGCCCACTGGAAATACAAAGAAGGCGCCGCCGATGAAAGCCGCTTTGACAAATGGTTCCAGCAGATCCGGGAAGTGCTGAATACGGAGGACAATGACTCCGTCGATTTCCTGCAGGACTTTAAGACCAGCTTCCTCGCCGAAGAGATCTATGTCTATACGCCAAAAGGCGATGTAAAGATGTTGCCCGTTGGATCGACTTCCCTGGACTTTGCCTTTTCCATCCACAGTGCGATCGGTGTTCAGTGTATCGGCGCCAAGGTGAACCATAAGCTCGTCCCCCTCAGCCACAAGCTGCGGAGCGGCGACCAGGTGGAGATCATCACTTCCGGCAAACAAAAACCCAACGAGGACTGGCTGGGCATCGTCGTGACGGCCAAGGCGAAAAGCAAGATCAAGGACGCGCTGAAAGAGGAAAAACGAAAGATCGCCGATGAGGGTAAGTATACCGTACAGCGCAAGCTGGAGAATTTCGGGGCTGCCTATAACCAGCACAATATCGATGTACTGACCACTTATTATAAGCTGAACTCCTCGCTGGACTTTTTTTACCAGGTGTCGGTAAAGAACATCGATCTGAAAGAACTAAAGGAATTCCAGTTACTGGGAGACCGGCTGGAACCGCCAAAGCCCATTCGTCCGGCCGCCGATCTCAAGCTGGGTGAGCCGTCGGCCTCTCATTCCAACGTGCCCCGGAAAGACACGGAGCTGATCATCTTCGGAGAAAGCAGCGACCGGATCGTCTATACCCTGGCCAATTGCTGTAAACCCATCCCCGGTGACGACGTATTTGGATTCGTATCCGTAGGCAAGGGCCTCACCATACACCGTACCAACTGCCCCAATGCGGCGAAACTGATGGCCAATTACGGGCATCGCGTCGTAAAGACCAAGTGGGCCAAGAATAAAGAGATCTCCTTCCTTACCGGCGTACGTATCGTGGGAATGGACGATGTAGGCGTCGTCAACAAGATCACCAACCTTATCTCCGGGGAGCTCAGACTAAACATCAATGCCATCACCATCGAAGCAAAAGAAGGCCTCTTTGAAGGGAATATCCGGATCTATGTGCATGATAAAGAAGAGCTGGAAGAGCTGGCGACAAGGCTCAAACAGCTTAGCGGCATCCATTCCGTCACACGGTACGATGCGGAGAATCCCTAGATTAATATTGTTTTTTCAATAGGGCCCATTCACCTATTTTTGCCGCTCATTCGGATAGGGGGCCGCAATCTGCCGGCCGGGAGCCCGACCTTGAATAAAATAACTTGCAAATCTATATTAATGGTTGATGTAATCTTAGGCCTCCAGTGGGGGGATGAAGGAAAAGGCAAAATAGTGGATTATTTTGCCCCCCGCTATGACCTGATAGCCCGTTTTCAGGGTGGCCCCAACGCCGGGCATACCTTGTATGTAAAGGATAAAAAGATCGTTCTCCACCAGATCCCTTCCGGGATCTTTCATGAAAAGACCATTAACCTGATCGGCAATGGCGTCGTCCTGGATCCCGTAACGCTGAAAAGGGAATGTGAGTCGGTAGCGGCTTTTGGAGTGGACTACCGGAAGAACCTGTATATTTCGCAAAGAGCACACCTGATCCTCCCCACTCACCGGGCGCTGGACAAGGCATCAGAAGTGTCAAAAGGACAGGAAAAGATCGGCAGCACCCTGAAAGGGATCGGTCCCGCCTATATGGACAAAACAGGCCGGAATGGCCTGAGGGTCGGAGACCTGCTGGACAAAAGCTTTACCACCCAATATATAAAGCTGCGTCTCAAGCACCAGAAGTTACTGGATAGCCTTAATTTTCACGAAGATATATCGGAGTGGGAAGAGGAATTCTTCGAAGCCCTGGAATTCATGCGCCAGTTCAAGATCGTCAACGGAGAATATTTTATAAATGATAAGATCAGCCAGGGGAAGACGGTTCTCGCGGAAGGCGCACAGGGAAGCATGCTGGACGTCGATTTTGGCACTTTTCCCTTTGTGACCTCCTCCAATACCATTTCCGCCGGCGTCTGTACCGGTCTGGGGGTCGCCCCACAGCAGATCCGGGATGTCATCGGCGTCAGCAAGGCCTATTGCACCCGGGTGGGCAGTGGTCCTTTTCCCACCGAGCTGAATGATGCGACCGGGGAAGAGCTGCGCAAGACAGGGATGGAATTTGGCGCTACCACCGGCCGGCCGCGCCGCTGCGGATGGATCGACGGGGTGGCCCTTAAATTTGCCTGTATGATCAACGGGGTCACCAAGATAGTCATGACAAAGGCGGATGTCCTGGATGCCTTCCCGGAGCTGAAAATATGCACCGCCTACAGCATCGATGGGCAAACGACCAGTGAGATCCCATTCCAAATGAACCGTTTGAAGATCGATCCGGTTTTGGAGTCTTTTGAAGGTTGGAAATCGGATACCACTTCTTTGAAAAAATATGATAACTTGCCTGAAAAGATGAAGGAATACTTTCAATATATTAACAAATTCCTTGGGGTAAAAATTGCGTATATTTCCAATGGCCCCGGTCGGGATCAGTTAATAGAGAACGTATAGAAAATTACTTTAAAAAATTACTTTAAAAAATTTGGCGGATTAAAAACTTCGCTGAAAATTTACATAACAATCTTATTGGACATGGCACCAAAATCTGATAAGGAGGGAAAGGGTTCAAAGAAATCCGCGCCTCAATCACCAAAGGAAACTCCGGAAAAGGCATCACCGAAATCCAAGAAACCAGTGGATGACGATGATGATGATGACGCCCTGGGCGATGACGACGACGATAGTCCGGCGTCAGCAGCCGGTGGGAAAGCCGCAGCGGGGAAACCCGCTGGTGGAAAGGCTTCCAAGGCATCGCCCAAAGGTAAAAAGGACGATGAGGAAGAGGACGACGACGAAGATGATTTCGAAGAAGTGGACGAATGGGAAAAGGTAGAAGAAGAGGAAGAGTGGGATCCCGACTTCGATGAATTCGATATCCCCAAATCAAAGACAAAAAAAGCCACAGGCGGCAGCACTTCCAAAAAGCCCGCCAAAGGCGCTGACGAAGACGATCTGGGACTGGATGACGATTTCAAAGACCTGGACTTATTTAACGACAGCGGATTTGATGAAGAAGAAGATGATTTCTGACAATCATCCGAAAAGAAGGTTTGTTTCATTCCCCATAACTGATCACTCATTTATCAAGCAGCAAATGTTGGACTGGGCCTCCCGGTTCGACATTTGCTGCTTTTTGGATAGCCAGTCCTACAAAGGGATTTCCCCTTCTTTTGAATGCCTGCTGGCCGTTGGCGCCGTCGATTTCATACAAACCGAAGCAGGCGACGCCTTTCAGCAGCTAAAAGAATTTGCGGCCGGCCGGCAGGACTGGCTGTTTGGTCATCTGGGATATGATCTTGCCGCGGAGACGGAACCCTCATCCGCATCCCATCCTTTAAAAAAAGACCCCAGGGTCCTTCCATCCCTATCGATCGCCCCGGCCCAGGCTTCCAACCCCATCGGCTTTCCCGATCTTTATTTTTTTATACCGGAGATCATTATCGAACTGCGGCAGGGTGAAATTCGGATCGGCATTTTTCATGACGGCGAGGATGACGACGATAACAAACAGGACAAAGCAGGTATGATCCGGCAAGAGATCCTTCAGACGGCTGCGCCGTTGTCATCGCCGCAAGTCTCCCCTGCGCCTCCTCCTGTCTTTACACCCCGTTTTTCCCGGGAGGAATACCTGGCTACCATCGGTCGGCTGCAACAGCATATTCTGCGGGGCGATTGTTATGAGATCAATTTCTGCCAGGAGTTTTTTTCCTGCCCCGCCCGTATCGACCCCTGGCAGGCCTGGCATTCGCTGAGTGACGCCTCTCCAAATCCCTTCTCCGCTTTTTACCGGATGGACCAGCGTTTTTTGCTTTGCGCCAGCCCCGAGCGCTATCTGAAAAAGACGGGGAACATCCTTCTTTCCCAACCGATCAAAGGCACTTCCTCCCGTCACCCCGATGATCCTGCGGCGGACCAGGCCAGCGGCGACGGGCTCTACCATAGCTCCAAAGACCGGTCGGAGAATGTCATGGTCGTCGACCTCGTCCGCAATGACCTGTCCAGGATATGTCTCCCGGATACGGTGCGCGTGGAAGAGCTCTATGGCATCTATCCCTTTCCACAGGTCTTTCAAATGATCTCTTCGATCCAGGGTGAATTGCCTCCCGATACGCACTGGGTGGATGCGCTCCGGGCAACCTTTCCGATGGGATCTATGACAGGCGCCCCAAAGAACAAGGTCGTGGAGCTGATCCGGCGATATGAACGGTCCCGCCGCGGTATTTTTTCAGGCGCCGTTGGTTATGTGACACCGGAGGGTGATTTCGATTTCAACGTAGTGATCAGAAGTATTTTATACAACGCGGAGAGTAAGTATCTCTCCTACCAAGTTGGGTCCGGCATCACCTTCTACAGCGATCCGGGATCGGAATATGAAGAATGCCAGGTCAAGGCGGAAGGCATCAGAAAAGCATTAGGTATAAAATAGCGCCCCCCTTATTTTACTGCGACTTTCTGGTCCTCCTCGGCCGCACCGCCATTCAGCATAAGCTGGATCGATTCGTTGAGGATCTGGTATTTATTGGAGGCAAACAGCTCCATCTTATCGGCGGGCAGCTTCAGGTCATAGCTGTTATTGTTGCCGGCCATTATCTTGTCAAAGTCGGGGTTATACCGGGAAAAGGTAGCCATGTCCAGCATCGTATACTGTGCGATAACCGTCGAATAGTATTTTCCGGATACGGCGACCGTTTTTGCATTATTCAGCTCCTCCTGGCTCAGCTTGCGGTGGAATACATACATGGACGAACCCGATAGCTGGTCCGTCGCCTCCTGTTTGGTAAGGGTCGTGACGCTGCCCTGTCCTTCAAAGGTATATTGTGTGCCGATGAACTTCTTTACATGGATCCGGGACTCGGCCGGCAGATAGTATTGCAGGTCCCAGAAATTGCGGCTGCCGCTCCGGTGGATGGCCTGGTATACATGCATCGTACCCGTATTATAGGCGGCAATGACTAACAGCCAGTCTCCCAGCTCGTTATACAGATCGCGAAGATACAGGGCGGCGGCGCGGGTGCTTTTTGTGTAATTTTTGCGCTCATCGTTGCCCCTGGTCACTTTTAAGCCCAGATCGCGGGCCGTCTGCGGCATCAGCTGCCAGGGACCTACGGCGCCCACATTGGAGACGGCAGAGGGCTTTAAATTCGATTCAATGACCGCCAGGTACTTCAATTCCCTGGGCAGGCCGTATTGGGTGAGGATATTCTCAATGAGGTTAAAATAGGGCTTCCCCCAGCTCCGCATGCCCTGCAGCTCATCCCAGTTCTCTTTCATATAGTCCTGGACAAAGCTGAATGCCTTGGGGTTGAGACGAACACCATTACTTCCACCTACGGAGGTGGCTAAAAAAAGTTGATTGAAAATGACGCTTTCAGAATTGGAATTGGCAACGGTCGGGAAATTGGTAACGACTCCACCCGTTTTCTCGGTCGTATCACCCACAGAAAACGAACTATTCGTATTGTCGGCCTGTGTAAAATTAGGGTGCATCCATCCTGATCCAATGATGGTGATGCCCAACAATAAAAGTCTTTTGTTGTACATTGTCCAACGTTTTAAAGATGGTAAACGACCTATATCGGTGTCTACAATCTTTCATAGGTACGGGGAGAGAAGATGATCTCTCAGTTGCATAGAGTAGGATTTTCGTAGGACTTTATTGTTGCATCAGCAGATGCGAGAACTGCAACAAAGATAACTCTTTAAATCGGTTAGTCATAGCCTGAATACCAAAAGGCATGCCATTTGTGTGGGTGAAAAGCGGGATGGAAATACCGGGAATTCCGGTCAGATTTGCATAAACAGTGTAGATATCAGCGAGATACATCGCGATAGGATCGTCCATCTTCTCCCCGATCCTAAAAGCAGTGGTAGGGGAGGTGGGCAGGAGAATTACATCAAAGTCTTTGAATATCAGATCGGTACGATCAACTAACAATTTCCGCACCTGTTGGGCCTTGGTAAAATAGGCATCATAGTAGCCCGCACTTAACACAAAGGTTCCCAATAAGATACGTCGTTTGACCTCCTTCCCGAAGCCCTGGCTGCGGGTTTGCCGGTAAAACTCTGTTAAATCCAGACCGGGGTCCTTTGCGCGGTAGCCATAGCGGACCCCGTCCATACGGGCCAGGTTGGACGAGGCTTCCGCCGTCGTCAGTACATAATAGGCGGGAACGATATAATCAAGTAGTTCAAAATCAATGGCCTCTACGGTATGACCGGCTGTCCGCAACCCTTCGAGATGCCCCAGGATCCTGTCCCGGATCTCGGGGTCGAGACCCGGATGGGCCAGCGCCTCCTTAAAATAGGCGATCCGGTATTTCCGGCCGGGGGGTATTTGCAGCCACCCGTTTGCGTTTTTACCTGTTTCTGCCTCCGGGGTAGGAGGGTCGGCAGGCCGGACCGTACTGTCAAAGTCATCTTCCCCGGCGATCACATCCAGCACCCGGGCCACGTCCGGTACCGTCCGCCCAAAGATCCCTACCTGGTCAAAGGAGGAAGCATAGGCGATCAGCCCGTATCTCGATACCCGCCCGTAAGTAGGTTTCAGACCCACGACACCGCAAAAATCAGCCGGTTGCCGGACCGATCCGCCCGTATCACTGCCAAGACTGGCCATACAAAGACCCGCCTGGACCGCTACGGCAGAACCACCGGAAGATCCCCCGGGCACCCGGTCGGGGTCCCGGGCATTCAGCACCTTGCCATAAACCGAATTCTCGTTGGTGGACCCCATCGCAAACTCATCACAGTTCAGGTGGCCGATCAGGATCGCCTCCTCCTGTAATAATTTCTCTACGACGGTAGCATGATAAATAGAAACAAAATCCTGTAAAATGCGGGAAGCCGCGGTGAGGGGATGGTCCTTATAGGCGATCACGTCTTTCAATCCGATGACGACGCCATGCAGCTTACCGATGGGTTGCCCCTCTTTTCTCCGGCGGTCCAGGAGACGCGCCTTTTCCAGCGACTCCTCTCCATAGACCTGTACGTAGGCATTGAGATGCCCGTTATTTTCTATCTCCTTCAAATAGTGAAGGACTGCTTCTTCAGCGGAAACAGTCCCATCCCTTAAGGCTTTATGATAGTCTTGTATTGAATGAAATATAAACAAGGTCAGTCACGATCCCGGTACGATGAACAGGGACCGGTTGGTAAGAGCGTGATAGAAACAAATGATCGAAACCAGCGACAAAAAGGTCGGACAGAATTATTACTGGGGGGTATTGGTCGTTGTAGTAGTTACCGACTTGGTCTCCCTGGGCTCGTTCATCCCTTTTTCCAATTCATCTTTTACATTGTTCTTGGCATCGTTGAACTCACGGATACCCTTACCCAGTCCACGCATGAACTCGGGGATCTTCTTTCCGCCGAACATTACCAGCACTGCAATGATGATCAGGAACCATTCGCTTCCACCGGGCATTGCCAGTAAAAAGATACAATTCAGAATATTAATAACCATAATCAAAGACTTTAGGAGGACAAAGTTAACTAAATATGAACGATAACCCCCTATTTTAAACGGTAATTAATTGTTATTGCAAAAGGGACCGGCACAAAAAAAGCCGCCTCTTTGCAGGGACGGCTTCTGTTTATAGCTTTTTGACGCTTATTTTGCGGCGGCCTGCGCGGCGAGGGAGGCCACTGACTGTCTTTTTTCCTTGATACGGGCGCTCTTACCGCTGCGTTCCCGCTGGAAGTAGATCTTAGCCCTGCGTACCCGGCCGGCCTTATTCAGGTCGATCGACTCGACATTGGGCGAGAACAACGGAAAGGTCCTTTCCACTCCCACACCGTCGGAGATCTTACGAACGGTAAAGGTAGCCGTATGACCTTCGCCCTGACGCTTGATCACATCGCCTTTGAAGCTCTGGATACGCTCCTTGTTGCCTTCCTGGATCTTATAATTGACAGTGATGTTATCACCGGCCTTAAACTTCGGAAACTCTCTTTTTTCTGTCATTTGCTCGTGTACGAAAGATACAGCAGCGTTCATAACCTAATTTTTTATGGGATGGCAAAGGTAGGTTTATTCCTGGAATAAGCCAAATATCCTTTGCAAAAATTGATCTGTTCTTCTAGCGGGCTACGTTCACGGCCCTCTTTTCCCGGATGACCGTCACCTTGATCTGACCCGGGTAGGTCATCTCCGTCTGGATCTTCTGGGCTATTTCAAAGCTTAATTTATCGCTGTCCATGTCCGTCACCTTATCGGCCTCGACGATGACCCGCAGTTCGCGGCCTGCCTGGATGGCATAGGCTTTTTCCACACCGGGATAGGCCAGGGCCAGGTTCTCCAGGTCCTTGATCCGCTGAAGGTACTGCTGCATGATCTCCCGCCGGGCTCCCGGGCGGGCGCCGCTGATGGCGTCACAGGCCTGGATGATCGGGGCAATGACATATTGCATTTCCACCTCGTCATGGTGGGCGCCGATGGCGTTGACGACCGCAGGGTTTTCCCCGTATTTCTCGGCCAGTTTCATCCCCAGGAGGGCATGGCTCAGTTCCGTTTCTTCGTCCGGCACCTTCCCGATATCATGCAGAAGACCGGCCCTTTTGGCCAGTTTGGGGTTCATTCCCAGCTCTGCGGCCATGATCCCGCAAAGATTGGCTACTTCCCGGCTGTGCATCAGCAGGTTCTGTCCATAAGAGGACCGGAACCGCATTTTACCCACGATCCTGACCAGCTCTTTGTGCAATCCGTGGATCCCCAGCTCGATGACCGTACGTTCCCCGATCTCCATGACCTGCTCCTCGATCTGTTTGCGGGTCTTTTCCACGATCTCTTCGATACGGGCGGGGTGGATACGACCGTCCGTCACCAGTCGTTGCAGCGACAACCGGGCTATCTCCCTTCTCAGCGGATCGAAGGAGGACAGTACGATGGCCTCGGGCGTATCGTCCACGATGAGGTCTACCCCCGTGGCGGCCTCGATGGCCCGTATATTACGACCTTCCCGGCCGATGATCTGTCCCTTTATTTCGTCACTTTCGAGGTTGAATACGGTGATGGAATTCTCGATGGCCTGTTCGGCGGCGGTACGCTGGATGCTCTGGATGATGATCTTCCGGGCTTCTTTATTCGCCTTTTGTTTGGCATCGTCGATGATCTCCTGCTGCATGGCCAGGGCCCTGGTCTGCGTTTCCTGCTTGAGGCTTTCGATCAGCTGCGCCCTTGCCTCTTCGGCCGTCAGGGCAGCGATCTTTTCGAGCCGGCGGATATGCTCTTCCTGGTGTTTTTCCAGCTCCGTCCGCTTGAGGTTGACGACGTCTATCTGCCGGTTGAGGTTTTCCTTTATGACGTCATTGTCCTTAGCCTGTTTGTCCAGGTTCTCCAGTTTCTGGTTGATGCCTTGCTCCTTTTGGGTGATCCCCTGCTCTTTCTGCTTTGCGCGTGCCTCCGTTTCATTGATCCGCCGGTTCTTCTCCAGGATCTCTTTATCGTGTTCCGCCTTCAGTTGTACAAACTTCTCCTTGGCTTCCAGCAGTTTCTCTTTTTTCAGGTTCTCCGCCGTTGTCTGTGCATCGGCGAGGATCTTCCTGGCCTGATGCCCGGCATCTTCCATCTGTTTTTGCGTGTTCTTTGCGAAAAGGAACTTACCCGCGACAACTCCGATTATCAACGCGACGACCCCTGCTATAATGGCTACTATATCCATTGAATCTTAAATTTAAAGAGTTCACAATCATATATTTCTTGTTCAGGTTCATGATTGTATGAATGTTTGGACCTGTGGTCCGTTTTTTACGTTAGTTGGCGAAGATAATGAAAAATGATGTTACAAACTCTTATCCAGCTGCTGTTCCATACGGGACAACGCCTCCAACACCGTATGGCTCAGACCCGTCGAAGGACCGTTGCCGGATACCTGGGTCGCATACCAGAGCAGCACCATGGCGATATAATCCTGCATATCCTTGCCCGCGAACTGGGTCTTATATTCAATAATTTTATCATTGATGGTCTTTAGGGTCCGCCGGACGACCTCCTCATCCCGGGGTTCGATCTTGATCCGGTAGGTCCGGTCTCCGATCACAACATTTATTGGTATTAAGTCTTGCATAGTTCAAATACTTGTTTTAAATTTATCCACAGCTTATTCACACCACAAAAAATACGTACCTCTTAAAAACATAACTTTTGCTCACCAATACCCTATCAAAAAACCACAGCAACCATGTTTCTAAAAATCAAATCACCCGTCTTTATTGACCGATTGACATTCCAGGTCGACCAAGCCCAAAAATGTTTTTTAAAAGCAGTCCTCAAAGATGACACCGGCATCGTCTGCGGCGCCATGGAGACGGAAGTGGAAAAGGATCAGCAGGAGCTGAACTGGAGCGGCCTGAACGACCTTCCATATGGTGTGTATACCCTGGAGATCTCCCGTGGAAAAGATGAGATGAAAATGCGCCTTGTAAAAAGGGTCTGACCGGTATCACTCACTCAGCAAAGCAATACACCGGTCAATTTCCCGGATGTACTGGCCAAGGCGTTTGTCCAACGCACGTTTTTCCCCCTCGCTCATCGTCTCCTTCGTTGCTTTTACTATTTCCACCTGTTGTTGTAATTGTTCGAGCCTTATGGCATGACGGGTCTGTTCCTGCTGCATTTGACGGACCTCTTCCTTCAGTTTCCCATTCTCCTTTAATAAAGTATCCCGCTGTTTCAGCAATTGCTGCAGCTTATCCTGGATCCGCCTGACCTGCAATTCCACGCCTTCGCCGCCGGAGGGGGGAGGGGGATCGGATAGACCATTGCCTTGCTCCGTCCCCGGCCGGGAGCCGGGAGCAGCCTGCTTGTTATCGTTGAATTCGCTCAATTTAGATATGTTGGACTTCGGTATCGGACCTCAGTTGCCGGATATCCTCCGGCCGGGCTTATTTTCGGATCTCCGCCTGGACATCCTTTTCCAGGGCCGCCATGATCTTTCCCACCATGCCGTCGATCTCCTTATCCGTCAGTGTTTTTTCTTCATCCAGAAAAGTAAAGCTGACGGCCAACGATTTTTTGTCCAGACCCAGCTTCTCACTTTCAAATATATCAAAAAGCTTTACTTCCTGCAATTTATCCAGTTTCGCTCCCCGGATAGCCCTCTCCACTTTTTCGAATGGCAGTGACTTTGCCACTACCATCGCCAGGTCCCGGTAGACCGGTAACTGGCGGGGCAGCTCCCTGAATTCGGTGGACAGACCGGATGCCTGTCTGATGAGAAGGTCCCAGTTCAGATCGACAAAGAACAGCTCCTGCCGGCAGTCGAATTGCTTCAGAAGAGCGGGGCTCACCATCCCCAGTTCCACGACCGTCCCTTCGGTAACCTGGTCTCCATCTACCGTTTTGAACATGAGCGATAGCCCGTCCGCCAACTTGGGATTTTTTGCCGGTTGCCAATGGGTTGCACGGATTAGTTCCTTCTCCTGTGGTGCTATTCTTACCTGTCCCTGTCCCGGCATTTCCAGCCCCAGGATCCGGAAGATATTCTCACAAAGTCCTTTTACATAATAGAAATCCGTCGGCGCCCCTTTTCCCTTCCAGGAGTCATCCCGCGTCTGACCCGTAATATACAGACAGAGGTGGTTGGTCTCCGTATAGTTCCCTACCCCGCCGGTATGATATGACTTGCCAAATTCGAAGAACTGCAGGTTGCCGCTTTTCCGGTTCAGGTTCCAGGCGATCGATTCCAACCCGGTCTCCAGCAGCGAAGGACGCATGATATTCAGCTCCGCGCTGAGACTATTGATCATCTTTACCGAACCTTCCAGCTCTTTTTCGCTAAAATAGGCGCTGTTGGTGATCGAGTTGGTGAGGATCTCGTTAAATCCGCTGCCTACGAGGTAGCCGGCGACGGCTGCCCTCCAGGCGGCCCGGGACCGGTCGTTCTCCACGGAAGGAGAGATCGTGATACCGGAGGGAACGGCGATATTATCGAGTCCATCTATCCGCATGATCTCCTCCACGATATCGGCAGGAAGGCTGATATCCGGTTTGTGCCAGGGCACGGCCACGGAAATAGCGTCGATCCCTTCTTTTATGATCTCGAAACCAAGACCCAGCAGGATATTCTTTACCGCGTCGGGATGATAATTCTTACCGCTCAGCTTTTTCAGGTAATGATGTTTAAGGATGACCTGGGGTTTGTTCCCCGGATCGGGATAGACGTCGATGATCTCGGAGGCGATCTCACCCCCCGCCAGCTCTTTGATCAGCAGGGCCGCTCTTTTCAGGGCGTTGACCGTGCCGGAAATGTCCATTCCCTTCTCGAAATGAACGGCTGCGTCGGTGCGAAGACCGTGGCGGAACGACGTTTTCCGGATATCGATGGGATTGAACCAGGCGCTCTCCAGGAAGATATTGATGGTGGAATCGCTGATCCCGCTATGAAGACCGCCAAAAACGCCGGCCAGCGCCATAGGTTCTTCCGCATTACAGATGACCAGGTCTTCCGAAGATAATTTTCGTTCCTTTCCATCCAGCGTTACGAATGGAGTGCCATCCGGCAGGTTCTTCACGATGATCTTCCCTCCCTTGATGGCGTCCAGGTCAAAGGCATGAAGGGGCTGCCCCATCTCCTGGAGGATGAAATTGGTGATATCGACGATATTATTGATGGAACGGATGCCGATGGCTTTTAATTTATCCTGCATCCATCGGGGGGATTCCCGGATCGTGATGCCTTTGATCGTGAGACCGGAATAGCGTTCGCACCCCTTCCGGTTCTGGATGCTCACGGCAACCGGCAGACTATTATTATCGGTCTTGAAGGCGTTGACCGAAGGTTGTTTGGGCCGGAAATCCTTATTCTCATGATGAGAGAGCCAGGCGCAGACATCCCGGGCCACACCAAGATGGCTCATGGCGTCCATATGATTGGGGGTAAGGCCGATCTCTATGATATAGTCGGTGTAAAGACGGTCCTTAAAAAAGGTCGCTGCCGGCATGCCCGGTTTTGCCGTCGCGGGCAATACCATTATGCCCGCATGGCTGTCTCCCAGCCCGATCTCGTCCTCGGCACAGATCATCCCATGACTTTCCGAGCCGCGGATCTTTGCTACTTTTAGCGTCAGGGGCTCTCCCTTGACCGGGTAGATGGTCGTACCCGGAAGGGCAACAACCACCTTTTGCCCCGCCGCTACATTCGCAGCGCCGCAAACAATGGAGAGGGGTTCCGGACCCCCGGTATTCACTTTTGTCAATTTGAGCTTGTCGGCGTTCGGATGGGGCCCGCATTCCAGCACCTCGCCGATCACCAACCCCTGTAGTCCGCCTTTTACCGCTTCCTGTTTTTCCAGGCTTTCCACTTCGAGCCCGACCGAGGTCAGGATCCGGGAAAGTCGTTCGGGTTCGATCTTCACCGGTAAATAATCACTTAGCCAATTATAACTGATGGTCATGAGAAGTAAATAGGTTTGTTCGTGCCGTCGGTTCTTAAAAACGCAAAGATAAGATAATCCGTCTGCTGCGAAGACGCCGGCGACGATCCCGGAAATATTTGGGTCATAAATTCGTTCAGAAGGGAGCTATGCCGGCTAAAAAGCGCTCTTAACGGGTTTATCATTTGATAATCAAATGTTAATACTTTTAAGAAAGCTTTACTTTGCATAGATAATGCTATCCTACAAATAACTCAAAAGCTGATGTATGAAAAAACACCTATTGCTCCTGGCCGTTATGGCCCTGTTTCTCTATTCCTGTGGTCCGGTCTACGTCGTACACCAGGACCCTCCTCCCCAGGCCCCTCCGCCGGCCGATCCGGAGGACGTCTCTTATCAGAATTTTTATGATCAGTTAAGTCCGTATGGCCAATGGATCGAAGATCCTCATTACGGGTATGTCTGGTTGCCGGATGCCGGACCCGATTTCAAGCCGTATGCGAGCAACGGACACTGGGTCTATACGGATGAAGGATGGACCTGGGCCTCCGATTATCCCTGGGGCTGGGCCGCCTTCCATTATGGCCGCTGGTTCTTCCAGGACGGCTATGGATGGATGTGGCTCCCCGGACAGGAATGGTCCCCCGCCTGGGTAAGCTGGAGGAATAGTCCCGATTATTATGGTTGGGCGCCCCTGGGTCCCGAGGTCAGTATCAACGCCTCCTTTGGCGACGGATATAGCCCTCCCCCGCATTACTGGAGCTTTGTCCCCCATCAATATGTCACGAGCCCGCAGATCCGTAATTATTACGTAAATGAAACGCGCAATGTCACCATCATAAACAACACCACGGTGATCAACAATAATGGCAGGGCCAATAACGGGGGTAATAACCGTAACCGGTTCTATGCGGGTGGTCCCGATGCCAATGAAGCAGGCCGGTATACCGGCAATACCCTGCGGCCGATCGCATTGCAGGAAAGGCATACGCCGGGCGAACAGGTGGGTAATGGCAGCCTGACGATCTATCGTCCGCGGGTAAATAGCAATCCTCCGGCAAATAATCCGGGCAATGGCGGCCGTCCGGGTTCTGCCCCCGCCCGGGTCCAGCCGCTCAACAATGCACGACCCGTCAATACCACGATATACAACGGTGACCGCCGCCCCATTACCCAACCCTATAACGCACCTGCCAGCCAGGGAACCACGCGGCCCTTTAACCAACCCGCCAATCAGCCTTCGACCCCGCCGGCCAATCAACCGGCAACGCAACCCGGATCCAATCCATCCACCGGGCAGCCGGATAGTCGTCCTTTTGTCCGGCCGGGCAGAACGTTTCCGCCGTCCACACAACCTGCCAACCAGCCGCAGGCTGGTCAGCAGCCTTCGGGTCAACCCTTTAACCGGCAGCAGCCGCCCAATCAACAGCCGTCCAATCAGCAACCCTCGGGTCAACCCTTCAACCGGCAACCCTCGAACAATCAACAGCCGCCCAATCAGCAGCCAAACAACCAGCAGATCCCAGGCCGGCGGCTGCCAAATCAACAACCCGCGCAGCCTGGCGGACAACCGGCCAATCAACCGCTCAACCGTCAGGGCTTTAACCGGAATGGCGGACAGCCACAATCCGCTCAGCCGGCCGGTCGTCCGGTCACGTCCCCGAATACGCCCAGACCGGCGCCCAGACAGGATTCGGTCCGCAGACGCCCATAAAAAGAGTGATCAAAAGGATCGCATGTCATAAACAAAATACGCGGATATGCAGCAGGATGGCCGGTTTTCAAAAGCCGGCCATTTTTCTGTCCGCCCCGCGGAAGGGGAGCGGTTTCGGTCCCATTCCCGGAAAACCGCGAGGAATGAGCCTTTCACTGCGGCATCGACGGCTCTTTACCCCGCTAATACCCCCTAAACCGCATTCTGTGGTTTAGGTTTCCTGGCAAAATATTTGGTTTACTATCTTTGTGCACAAGCGGTGTGAATTTAAAACGGGAAATGGCTGAAAACTTTTTTAAATTGTGGATAGCCTTTGGATTGATGTGCGTAAGGCCTGGGCGGCTGTGGATAACCCTGTGTATTTCTATTGGACAAATATTGAAAAAGAAAAAAGTATCCGAAAAAGATTTTGGAACCTATATTCGCCCTCCTGACTCAACGGGGTAACATTCAGTTCATCTTGCCATAACAATTCCTTAATAGGGAAGGGTGGCCGAACCCAAACCCGACGAGCTCGCTGGACACCCGATTTTTTAATTTTCTGGACGGTTTATTACAAATGGATCTTACTAACCTTAATTTCAACAAGGACCGCAGCAAGCTCAGGCGTAAGCCCTCTGTGGACCTTAGCACCATGGTATACGGCAAGGTGCCCCCCCAGGCCAAGGAATTGGAAGAAGCCGTATTGGGCGCCATCATGCTGGAAAAAAGCGCCTTCGACACCGTTGTAGAGATCCTCAAACCCGAGTGTTTCTACCTGGAAGGCCATCAGCGGATCTACCGGGCGATGCAGGGCCTGGCGCAAAAAAGCCAGCCCATCGACATCCTTACCGTCGTGGAAGAGCTGAAAATGCGGGAAGAGCTCGAGATCGTCGGCGGTCCCTATTATGTGACCAAACTGACGAATGCCGTCGTCAGCTCGGCCAATATCGAGACCCACTCGCGTATCATCCTCCAGAAGTTCATCCAGCGGGAGCTTATCCGCATCAGCGGCGAGATCATCGGCGACGCCTATGAGGACAGCACCGATGTATTCGATCTGCTGGACGATGCAGAAAGCAAGCTTTTCGAGATCACCAATAATCACCTTCGCAAAAACTTCGACAGCATCGATACCGTACTGGTAAAGACGATCGCACGGATCGAGGACATGCGGCACAAACAGGAGGAGATCACCGGCGTCCCCAGCGGCTTTGCCTCCCTGGATAAGATAACCTATGGCTGGCAGCCCACCGATCTGATCATCCTGGCGGCCCGCCCCTCGGTGGGTAAAACGGCCTTTGCTCTCAACCTGGCCCGTAACGCGGCCCTCAGCGCCACCAAACCTACCGCCGTCGCCTTCTTTAGCCTTGAAATGAGCTCGGCGCAGCTGGTACAACGTATCCTCAGCGCCGAGAGCGAGATCTTCATGGAAAAGATCGCCCGAGGCCGGCTGGAAGAGCATGAAATGAAACAGCTGTACAAAAAGGGGATCGACCGGCTGGCAAAAGCCCCCATTTTTATAGATGATACCCCCGCCCTCAATATCTTCGAACTACGGGCTAAATGCCGCCGTCTGAAGAACAAACACAATGTAGGATTCATCATCATCGACTACCTCCAGCTGATGAGCGGGGCCGGGGATAACAAGAACGGCAACCGCGAACAGGAGATCAGCCGGATCAGCCGGGATCTGAAAGGCCTGGCCAAGGAACTGCAGGTGCCGATCATCGCCCTTTCCCAGCTGTCCCGTGCCGTTGAGTCGCGGAAAGAAGGGGAGAAGATCCCCCAGCTCAGCGATCTGCGTGAATCCGGCGCCATCGAACAGGATGCGGACATGGTCATGTTCCTTTATCGCCCCGAGTATTATGGCATCACGGCCAACGAAATGGGAGAAAGCAACAAAGGAGAGACACACGTCAAAATAGCCAAACACCGTAATGGCTCCCTGGAGACGATCAAGCTCAGGGCCCTCCTCCATATCCAAAAATTCACCGAATACGGCGCCGATGATTTCGGAGGGATCGGAATGCCCTCCGGCGGTAGCTGGAAACCGGTGCAGGACGACGAAGGCGGCGGCGCCCGGTTGTACATCCAGGCCGGCAGCCGGATGAAGGACGTGCCGATGGATGATGACGATACGCCGTTCTAAATTGCCGCTCGTAACAACTATTTCCCCGCTGATCCATTTGCCGGGCCGTCCTTAAAGGGTTTGCCGTTTTGCTTTTCTAAACCTTTTATGAGAGCCTATAACTGCTGCTTGCATGCGGTCGCCCTTGTGACCCTCCTTTCCTTTATCGGTTGTCATAAAGACAATGGACCCAACCCTCCTGCTGCTCCTCCTTCGCCACCCCCTCCGATAGATACGCTTACCCAGAATATCTATACCATCAACGCGGAAGGAAGTTCATCGCCTGCCATCATCCTTTGCACCCCGTTTGACCTTGCGGCGCCCGAGTCACAGGGCACCCCGGGCCTGTTGCTGATCATGGACCAGGACGGCAAAGTGCTGCAGAAACAAACCACCGGGGGGACGGCATTTAATCTTAACCGTTGGATCATCAACGGGCAGACGCGCTATACCTGGTTTGTGGACGATGTCCATGCATTTCGCGCGCCCGGCGTCATCGGCTACGCCGGTTATGAGGTCATCGCAGACAGCAACCTTCAAACGCTAAAACGGGTGAACTTCCTGCCCAACGGTCCGGATCCCTTTCCGGCCGGCCAATCCCTGGATGCGCATGACTTTATCCTGCTGTCGGACGACCATTATCTAACGATCACGTATATCGTCAAACACCCGGATAATATACCCGCCTATATAAACCCTTCGCCAAATGTCCGGCTCCAGGTACCCCTGATCCAGGAGGTGAACAACGGAGCGGTCACCTGGCAATGGGATGGAAGCTCGGACACCGCCTTCTATGCCAATGCCGTCGAAGGAAATAACTATGCGGATTCGGTCAATACGCAGGATTATATGCATATCAACGCTATGTATCTCGATCCAAAGGACAACAACCTTATCTGCTCCTTCCGTAACCAGGACCAGGTGGTCAAGCTCAGCCGGCAGACCGGCGCCGTACTGTGGAGACTGGGCGGCAGGAACAGCGATTTCCCTCTTTTCTCCGATCAGCGTTTTCTTCGCCAGCACAACCCAACGCTCACGGATAGCAATAAGACCTTATTGCTTTTTGATGACGGGGAGATCACCCAGCGGCCCGAGTCCAGGGTCCTCGAATTCAGACTGGATGAACAAAATAAAAAGGTGACGGGCTTCAAATCGTTTACTATCCCGGAACCTTTTTCACAGTTGATGGGCTCCGTCCAAAAATCGGGAGAAGAATACTTTATAGGCGGCGGCACCGGCAATTATATGCTGGAGGTCAATTATGTCACAGGTCAGAAGATCAGGGAGTTCCTCGGTGTCCAGACCTCCTATCGGGCCTATAGTTATCCTGTTGCCGCAAAGAGTAAGGGATAGTTTAGATTTGTGGCTTAAAACCCATACATGGCGCTGCCTTTTTTCTATCTTTCGTCTTATGAGCCCGGGACCGGCGAAATAACGCTTGACGAAGACAATTCCCGGCATATCATCCAGGTCCTCCGCATGCGGACAGGCGAAGACCTGCAGCTGACGGATGGAAAGGGTACCCTGCTGACGGCTACGATCATAGACGATCATAAAAAGAAATGCCGCGTAAAAGTAAAGACCACTGTTTTACATCCCCCGGCAGGACGATCCGTCACCATCGCCATCTCCTTACTAAAGAACGCCTCCCGCTTTGAATGGTTCCTGGAAAAAGCCGCTGAAATAGGGGTTACCGGGATCGTCCCCCTGTGGTGCGAGCGTACGGAGCGCCACCAGGTCCGGCAGGACCGGCTGCATAATATCCTGGTCAGCGCCCTGCTGCAGTCGCAGCAAACCCTGATGCCTCTTCTCCGGGAACCGGCGCCTTTTGCGCAATGGATACCCGAAGCCCGGCAGGATCAGCGTTTTATCGCCCATTGCCTGGAGGACACCCGGCCCGGGGCCTTCCTCATGGATGCCGTAAGAGCCGACGTTTCGAAGGACCCGGAGACCTCACGGATCATCCTTATCGGTCCCGAGGGCGATTTTTCCCCAAAAGAAGTGGAAATGGCCTTGCAACATAAATTCCTCCCTGTCTCCCTGGGGGAGAACCGGCTGCGTACGGAGACGGCCGGGATCGTGGCGGCCACCTTGCTATGTATCGGGTAGGAACACTTTGCGTTGAAAAGCCCTTATTTCGTCTTATACTTCCAGTTTCTCGACTTGCCTTCGGTTAGCCATTCGATGGTCGTGGCTACACGCTTGTCCTTTGTGGCGGCCGTCCTTGCTTCGGCGATCCATTCGATATATTCCCGCCGGTGGGAAGGAGGAAAGGCGTCAAAGACCGTCTGCGCCTTTTTATTTTTCTTTAGGGCGGCCCCCAGCTCCGCGGGCACGGGTAGGGGCGCCGCCGGCGTTTTTGGGACCCCCGCCGCGTTTGGCGTACGGCCCGGCGCTGCTTTCGCGCCCATTTCATTCAATCCCGCCGCCTCCTTTATATAGGCTACCAGGATCTTGTCGGCAGGCAGGTCCTTTACAGACGTAAGCCGTCCCAGGTGACCGGCGGATTCCTTATCCACTACCTGTAAAAGGCCGGACGGGTCCCTCAGCAGCGAAGCCTTCCAGAACCCGAACGAGCAATGCTGTTTAAAGGCGGCCATGTTACAGAGAAGACCCTTATGATCGAAGAAGGCATGCCCCCATTTTATCGTTTCCTGCACATCGGGACAGCCCTTGTGTACGAGCTGGCGGAGATGCTCGAGAATGGGCCGGGCAAAATCGGGCGATTTCTTTATATAGGCATCTATACGGGGATCTTTATCGGGCATACGAACGGTTTTTATACCCCTAATTTATTATTTCTTCTCCACTATTGTTTCTTGATTCTTGCTTTTGTTATTTCTTTCCCTTCCCTTTTTTCATCCGGGTGTTCAATAACTCCACCCCGAACGCAAAGGCCATCGAGAAATAGATATACCCTTTATCGATATGCGTGTGATGCACCGGCTCCAGGCCTTCGAAGAAAAGGCTGAAACCCACCATCAGCAAAAAGGAGAGGGCCAGTATCTTCAGGGTAGGACGCCTGTTGATAAAATCGGCGATCTTTTGCGAAAAAAAGAACATGATGACCATCGCGATGATCACGGCCGTGATCATGACAGGCACCTGCCGGGCCAATCCCACCGCCGTAATGATGCTATCAAAGGAAAAGACCGTATCGACAAGGATGATCTGGGTTACGATGGCCCCGAATGCGATCCCGGGTCCAACTTTGGCGACCGGACCGCCGGCTTCGTCTCCTGCAATAGACCCAACCGGTCCTTCTTCACCGGCAGCTGGCTCCGCAGCGGCCCCTTCGCCCTCCAGCTTCTCATGGATCTCTCTCACCGTTTTATAGAGCAGGAACAGCCCCCCCGCCATCATGATCAGGTTCCGGATGCTAAAGCCATAGCCGGCCACGGAAAAAAGTTCCTTATTACCCCGGGTGACCAGCCAGCCGAGCCCGAAGAGCAGCAGGGACCGGATCAGGATACCGGCGATCATCCAGGCCCTCCGGGCATCCAGCTGCCGGGGACGCGGAAGCCGCCCGATCAGGATCGATACAAAGATCACATTGTCGATCCCCAGCACGATTTCGAGGACAGTCAGGGTCAGCAGGCTGATCAGCGAGTCGATGGTAAAAAGAGAGGCCATAAAATAGTCAGTTAAAGAGTGCCGCAAAAATACTACAATGCGCGGCTGATCCGCCGGGTAATAAAAGGCCCTTCATAAATAAAACCCGTCCATACCTGGACGAGGGCGGCCCCCGCCGCTATTTTCTCCCGGGCATCCTCCCCGGTAAAGATCCCACCCGAGGCAATAACGGGGATGCGCCCCCCCGTCTGCTCATGAATATAACGGACGAGCTCCGTGGACCGTTCTCTCAGCGGCGCACCGCTCAGTCCGCCTGCCCCGATGGTTTCCAATCTTGCGGAACTGCTCAACAATCCCTCCCGGCTGATGGTCGTGTTGGCGGCGACCAATCCGTCCAGGTTTATCTCAAGGGCCAGCCCGATGACATCGTCGATCTGCGGCCGGCTAAGATCGGGCGCGATCTTTAGTAACAAGGGCCGGGGACGGATCCCTTTCTGCCCGGCCAGCTCCCCATTGATCCGTTGCAGATGGGTCAGGATCCTGCGCAACGATCCCTTTTCCTGTAACTCCCGCAGCCCCGGTGTATTGGGCGAGCTGACATTCACCACGAAATAATCCACTTCACCGAACAGCTCCCGGAAACAAATTTCATAGTCCTTCCACGCCTCTTCATTGGGAGTGACCTTGTTTTTGCCGATGTTCCCGCCGATGATCAGGGAGGAGGCCGCTGCCGGTCCATTACCGGCGGCCCGCCGCCGCCCGGCCCTCCATTGTTTCAGCCGCGCCGCGATCACTTCCACCCCCTCGTTGTTGAACCCCATCCTGTTGATCAATGCCTGATCCTCCGGCAGACGGAACAGCCGCGGCTGCTCATTGCCCGCCTGCGGAAGGGGCGTCACGGTCCCGATCTCCACGGACCCGAACCCCAGGGCTTCCAGCTCCCGGAGATAAAGGGCATTCTTGTCAAACCCTGCCGCCAGACCTACCGGGTTGCGGAACGGCAGACCAAATATTTCCCGTTCCAGCCCCTTCCCTTCCTCTCCCGGTTCCGGCAGACAGATCCAGGTGACCAGCTTCCTTGATAAACCCCAGCTACACAGTCCCTTCAACAGCTTCATGGAAAAATGATGCACCCCTTCCGGAGGGAAAAAGAACAGGATCGTTCGCAGTATCTTATACATATCGGCGCGAAGATATTTCACTTTACTTTTCCATCGTAAAATCTTATCTTTGAAATAGACAGTTGCATAAACAACTAAAACCGAATCATCATGCAGGAAGCATATATAGTGGCCGGTTATCGCACGGCCGTCGGAAAGTCCAAACGGGGCAAATTTCGTTTTTATCGACCGGATGACATGGCTATCGACGTCATAAAGGGGCTGCTGGCCACCGTTCCCCAACTGGACCCGCACCGGGTCGATGACGTTATCGTGGGGAATGCCGTACCCGAAGCCGAACAGGGTTTACAGGTAGGCCGCATCATTGCCGCCCGCGCCGTTGGCATCCATGTACCGGGTGTGACCGTCAACCGTTATTGCGCCAGCGGTCTGGAGACCATTGCCATGGCGACGGCCAAGATCCGGACCGGTATGGCCGACTGTATCATCGCCGGGGGGACCGAGAGCATGACCATGGTGCCGCAGGCAGGCTGGAAAACGGTACCCTCCTATTCCATTGCCTCGGATGACCCGGACTACTATCTCAATATGGGCCTTACGGCCGAAGCGGTGGCAAAAGAATTCAACGTGAGCCGCGAAGACCAGGACCAGTTCTCTTATGACTCCCACCAAAAAGCCATCCACGCAATAAAGAACGGGTACTTCAAGGACGGTATCCTGCCGCTCAATGTGGAAGAGATCTATGTGGATGACAAGGGACGCCGGCAGAAAAGAAACTTTATCGTCGATACGGACGAGGGTCCCCGGAGCGATACCTCCCTGGAGGCCCTGGCCAGGTTAAAACCTGTCTTCGCCGCCGGCGGCTGTATAACGGCCGGCAACTCTTCGCAGACCAGCGATGGCTCTGCCTTTGTCATCGTCATGGGGGAAAAGATGGTCAAGGAGCTGGGACTCCGTCCCATCGCCCGGTTGGTGGCCTGCGCCAGCGCCGGGGTACACCCGCGGATCATGGGTATCGGACCCGTGGAAGCCGTCCCGAAGGCGCTGCGGCAGGCGGGAATGAACCTGGGGCAGATCGACCTGATAGAGCTCAATGAAGCCTTTGCTTCGCAGTCCCTGGCCGTTATCCGTAAACTGGAAATGGACCCGGCAAAGGTCAATACCAATGGCGGCGCCATTGCGCTCGGACATCCCCTGGGTTGTACCGGCTGCAAGCTTACCATCCAGATCATCCATGAGCTGAAACGGCAAAATAAAAAATATGGCATCGTAACGGCCTGCGTAGGCGGCGGACAAGGGATCGCAGGTATTATAGAAAATCTTAACTAGTCGCGCCGGGCGAATACTCATTTTTTAAAAAGTGCCCGGTGAGGGTCTTTTTAATTTACTCATATCATAAATAGTTATAACTTGCTTTGTAGTTGAAACACTTACGGAATCTATTAAACTAACATGGTTCGAGTTTTTATTACCGATGATCATGAGATTTATCTGGAAGGATTGTCCTTACTATTAGGCAAACAGGACGGCATACAAGTGGTCGGTACGGCGGCATCGGGACGACAATTGCTGGGAGAGGTCCAGGATCTGCAAGCCGATATTTTATTGCTGGATGTTTATTTGCCGGACATGGGAGAAGAAGACCTGCTACAGCAGATCCGGACCCTTCGCCCCGATCTGAAGATCATCTATCTTACCCTGCTCAGGGGTACCCGTTATATCCACAAGCTCACCAAGCATATCATCCAGGGTTATGTGTTGAAGAACGCCTCCATCGGAGAACTGCTGGAGGCCATCCGGACCGTCAGGGACGGCGGCAGCTATTTCAGCAAGGACGTTCATATTGGTGACAGGGACGAAGACTTCCGCCATACCATTACCATCGAAGACAAACAGATCGACGAGATCCTTTCGAGGCGGGAGCTGGAAGTGCTCCGGCTGATCTGTAAGGAATACAGCAATGCGGAGATCGCCGAAAAACTATTCCTCAGCGTCAGCACCGTGGAGACGCATCGCAAGAACCTCATCGCCAAATTGGGCGTCAATAACACCGTAGGCCTTGTAAAATTTGCCCTCCGGCATAAATTGATCGATTAAAGACTGCAGAAAGATCATTATCTTGGAGTCGTGCCGGGTATGTACCGGCGGCTTGAATTGTCTCATTTGAATCAGAATCAAATCATGCTGTGAAGCGGTCCCTTCTCCTCTTTCCTCTCCTGTTAACAGCCGCTGTCCTCTTCGGACAGGTGGACACCATTGCATTAGAACGTATTTATGACAGGGCCGTCCATCTTACGGAGGCACAGACGGACTCCATCGGGTATTACGCGGATTATATAAATCATGTCTATCTGAAGGGACAATACCCGGAGGCAAAGGTCATGGCCCTTAGTCTCTACGGATATTATTATGAGAATAAGGCGGATTACAAAAAGGCGATCGACTATTATCTCCAGTCACTTGACGAAGCCCGCAAAATAGGGGATGTCGCCAGCCAGATCAAATGCCTGACGGACCTGGCTGCCGTGTACACACAGGATATGAAGCAGCCTCAGAAGGCGAAAGAAGTTTACCTGGAATGTGTAAAACTGAACCAACGACTGGGAGATCCCCATTCCATTGTCGCTTCCTATGTCAATCTCAGTGCTATCTATACCCACCTGGGCCTTTATGACAGCTCTCTCCTCTTCCTGAAGGAAGGACTGCAGATCGTCAAACCACTCGGCGAAAAAGGTGCGGAAGACCTGTACGGCCTCTATAACAATATCGGTAATACAAATTACTGCCTGAAGAATTATGATACGGCCCTGGTCTACTTCCGGAAAAATTACAGCAATGATCTGGCCGGGCACGCTCCGACCCGGCAGGCGGACCTTTGGCTGGATGCCCTCAATATGGCCGATTCCTATACGCAAAAAGGATCCTTCGATTCGGCAGGGAAATATGCCGACCTTTCCCTGCGCCTGTCCGAACAGCTCGACTCGAAAAGCAAACAGTCCGATAGCTACCAGATCCTTTCCAAGCTGGAACAACACCGGGGCGACTATAAAAAAGCCTGGGAATACCAGGGTAAATGGTATGCGCTGGATACGGCGCTGGTCAATAGCGACACCTACAAAGCCATCGCCGAGCTGGAACAGAAATACGAAGCCCGGGAAAGCGAGAACAGGAACCTGCTTCTTCAGTCGGAGATCACCCAACAGAAATTTCATTACCGGATCATGATGATCATGGCCATCAGCCTGCTGCTGATCGCCATCGCCGCGGCCCTGGCCTTTATCGTCAAACGAAATGTCAACCGGAAATTACAGGCCACCAATGACCTGGTCATCCGGCAGAATGAACGGCTGTCCGAACTGAACTATGAAAAGAACTCCCTGATCAGCATCGTCTCGCACGACCTCAGCACCCCATTCGCCAGTATCGGCATGTGGCATCAATTGCTGCAGGACGAAAACCTGACCGCCGATCAGAAAAAGGCGCTGGACCGTATCGGACAGGCCACCCAATATGGCGAAAAACTTATCCGCCGTATCCTGGATGTGGAAAAGGCAGAGACCAACCAGCGTATGGTCCAGCTGGAAAACCTGGACCTGAGGATCTTCACCGAAACGATCCTTGAAGACTTCACCCCCGCCGCTGCCAAAAAGGAGATCCAGCTGCACCTGGAATGCCCCAACCGGTCCATATACTTCCTGAGCGACCGGCAGCTGCTGGGCCGGATGCTGGAAAATCTTCTTTCCAATGCCATTAAATATACCTCCACCGGAAAGAACGTATGGATAAGCGTCAGCGATGAAAAAGATGCGATAAGCATCAAAGTGCGGGATGAAGGCGTCGGCATCCAGCCCGATGAGCTGCCCCATCTCTTTTCAAAATACAGCAAGATCTCCTCACAACCCACCAACGGTGAGCCGTCCACCGGGCTGGGACTCGCCATCGTCCGCCGGATCTGCGAAGAGCTCAATGGACAGATAAGCTGTGAAAGCTCCCCGGGAAATGGATCCGTCTTTACCGTCGTACTAAAAAAATAACAAGTCATTAACGGTCGTAAAACCGCCGTTCCCGCGTCCGAAAGGGCCGTCATTGCTGGTCTTGCGCCGGTGAGCTAAATTTTAACAGCAATCGGCGCAAATATTCACCGGTAAAATTTGCCGGAAGACGCCCGCTGGCCTAAATTTGAAACCTTGTAGCAAAAATTATGAATCGACTTTTATCCGGCGCGGGGCTTTTTTTATCGTTTATCCTGTTGGTTGGCAGTACAGCTGCTGCTTCGTCTTCCGGCGCCATCGATTCCCCCCTTGATTCTTTACCTGCTGCTATTCCGGCTGCTATCCGGTCATCACCCGGCACCGGCACCCTATCGGGCAGGATCGTGGACAAGACAGGAGCCCCGCTATCCGGAGCCACCGTCTATATCCCGGACCTGAAACTGGGTGTCGTAGCCGATACGGCCGGGTATTACAAATTCAATTCCCTTCCTTCAGGCAAATACCTTATCGAGGCACACTCCATCGGTTTTAAGACCATTACAAAGACCGTTACCGTTTCCGGCCCTATCACGGCGGATTTTACGCTTACCGATGAATATGTGGAAGAGAGCCCTGTCGTGGTCACGGGTCTGTCCAAGGCGACCCAGATCAAAAGAAGCCCGGTCCCCATCGTATCCGTCTCCCACGATTACCTGGTCACAAATCTCAGCACCAACGCCATCGATGCCATCGCCAAAATACCCGGTGTCCGGGCCGTTACCACCGGACCGAATGTGTCCAAGCCCTTTATCCGCGGATTGGGCTATAATCGTATCCTCACGCTCTACGATGGCATCCGGCAGGAAGGACAGCAATGGGGCGATGAACATGGCATCGAAGTGGATCAATATGGAGTGGAAAGGGTAGAAGTGATCAAAGGACCTGCCAGCCTGAGCTTTGGCTCGGATGCCCTTGCCGGCGTCGTCAACCTCATCCCCACCCAGCCGGCAGCGGAAGGAAAGATGATCGGGGATGTCACCGTCGACTACCAGACCAACAACAAATATTTCGGCGGTTCCGCAATGCTGGGCGCCACGAAGAACGGCGTGGAATGGATGGCCCGTATCTCCCACAAACAGGCCGTCGATTACCAGGATAAGATCGATGGACGCGTTTTTGGTACCGCCTTCAATGAGACGGATGCCAATGCTTCATTGGGTCTTCACCGCAAATGGGGCTATTCCCACCTGGACTTTGTGCTCTATGACGATCTGCAGGAAATACCCGATGGCAGCCGCGACAGCGCCACCCGCCGGTTCACCCGCCAGATCAGCGAGGCCGATACCGTCCGTCAGATCGTCTCCCAGCACGACCTGGACAGCTATTCGATCGAAAAGCTCCACCAGCACGTACAGCATTACCGGGTCTATTCCGGCAACAGCTTTATCCTGGGTGAATATGGCCGGCTGCAGGTCAACTTCGGCTTTCAGCGCAGCGTCCGCCGCGAGTTCAGTCATCCCGTCCTCTATACCGTTCCCGGACTATATCTGCAATCCAACAGCTATACCTACGACATAAAATACTTTCTCCCGGAATTCAACGACTGGAATTTAACGGTAGGGATCAATGGCATGTACCAGGATAATACCAGCACCAACGGAACGGAATTTATCATCCCTTCCTATCACCAGTTCGACTTCGGTCCCTTCCTGCTGGCCAAACGCAGTTTCGACAAACTGGATATCTCGGGCGGGTTTCGTTTTGACACCCGCGCCTTCACTAATTCCGGACTATACACCACCCCCGATCCGGTCACCGGCTTCGACAAACCGGTCTATGGGGCCGATACCGCCGGCGCCGATCACCCCTTCTCCAATTACAGCAAGACCTTTAGCGGATATTCCGGCAGCCTCGGAGCGACCTATAATTTCTCCGACCATTTTTCCGCCAAGGCAAATATCGCCCGGGGTTTCCGCGCTCCGAATATCGCCGAGATCTCGGCCAATGGCGTACATCCCGGCACGAATATCTACCAGATAGGCAACCCCGGTTTCAAGCCCGAGTTCAGCCTGCAGGAAGATATCGGCTTCGTCTATTCGTCCCATTACGTAGTGGCCACCCTGGACCTCTTTAATAATTTTATCTCGAACTATATCTATAATAAAAAACTGACGAAGGGCAACGGCGCCGACTCCATGGATAACAGCGGCAACACTTACTTCCAGTTCGTTGCCTCCAGGGCTCAACTGTACGGCGGCGAATTTACCATCGACATCCATCCCATAAAGGCGTTGCATTTTGAGAACAGCCTTTCCATCGTCAACGGGACCAACAAGGGCACACAGCCAAAATCCCTTGGCGACAGCGCAAAATATCTCCCCTTTATCCCCCCCACGCACGGGATCTCCGAGCTGCGATATGAATTTTCCGCAAAGAGATCGCACCTGGTACACGCCTTTGTCAAGATCCAGTTCGAATATTATGCCGCCCAGAACCGGGCCTTCCTGGCCTATAATACGGAGACGCCTACAGCGGGATATACCCTTTTTAACGCGGGTATCGGAGGCGGGTTCACCAACAAAAGCGGGAAGACCTTTATGAATGTCTATCTGACGGGGAACAATCTTTTTGATGTAGCATATTATGACCACCTGAGCCGGCTGAAATACTTCTTATTTTCCCCGACCGATACCAATCCCAGTCACGGGATCTATAATATGGGGCGGAATATCAGCCTGAAGCTGGATTTCCCGCTGGATTTCTCCCTGAAACATGCAAGTGCGGCGCCGGAAGGTACGGAGTAAGAAGCTCAAAGAAGGCTACCCGGCAGGCTCCAGATCGTATTTTACGCAGTAGCGTAAATAATAATATTCAAAATTGGTCGTTAATATAGTACTAACCCAATTAGTATATTGTAAAAAAGAGCCGTCCCATCAATGTCAGGGATGGCTTTTTGTTTTGCGCCATCGGGCTATCCCTTCCCATCCTCCTCCCCTCCATCCGATATTTCCTTCCGGTAATAGCTTCCCGTTTCATAATCGAAATGCTTCACCGCCGTCTTTTTATAATCCGGATCGTAGGGTACAAAGATATAGAGATAGACGGCCCTGCTGAGCCGCATGATCCAGGGCTGCAGGACCACCAGCAGCACGCCATTGGTCCCCATCCACCAGAAAAAACGATTGTCCTCCGTAGAGATCCCGATCAGCAGCCACCAGGCCAGGAAGGAAAATACCGACATAAAAAAGGAGAGTCCATAGCTGACATAACCCGTGCCATACCAGAAGCCAACTTCCAGCTCGTAGGGTTGCCCGCATTCGGGGCAGGTCCCGGGCATCTTCAACGTCGTCCGCAATTTCCAGGGATTGGGTACGGTGAACATCGGGCCCCGGCGGCAACGGGGACATTTCATGGTAAAAAGGCTCCAGAGAAAATTTGGCTTTTCTTGTGTGGGCATTGCATAAAAGTACAAAGATTTCACTTATGCGTGCTTTGCACGCAAGCTCGCCCATTATTGGCCTGTGGCCGCGCTAGACCGTCCACGTCGTCAGCCCATGACCGGTGAACTGATAGGGCTGGCAATGGCCTCCTAATCTTGACAGGACCTCCATGACCCGGTATTTGGAAATGGCCGGACAGTAAAAGGTCATAAAGCCCCCACCGCCGGCTCCGGAGATCTTTCCACCGGTAGCCCCTGCTTTTTTGGCCTGCTCGTAAATATCGTCGATAAAGGGATTGGAGATCCCTTCGGCCATCATTTGTTTTTGGCGGAAACCGAAGTCGAGGATCTCCCCGATCTCATGGATCCGCCCCTTTAATATCGCCTCTTTCATCAGCCGTGCCTGGTGTTTCAACTGGTGCATCGCCTCGATGGACTTCTCCTTTTTGTCTACCACATTGCGGCTTTGCTTTTCGATGATCTTTGCGGACTCGCGGCTGGTGGCGGTATAATACAGCAGTAGATTATTTTCCAGCTCGAACAGGTATTGTTGTTTTACCCGCAAAGGATTGACGATGACATTATCATCCCCATAGAATTCCATGTAGTTCACTCCTCCAAAAGTAGCTGCATATTGATCCTGTTTGCCCCCGGCCATCTGCAGGTCCTTTCTTTCGATATCATAGGCAAGATGCGCTATATCGTATTCCCCCAGCGGTAGGCGAAGCATTTCCGTAAAGGCGCCGATAATGGCTACCACCAGCGTAGAGGAGGTACCCAGACCCGAACCGGCTGGGGCATCCACAAAGGTGGATAACCGGAAACCGGTGGCCGGCAGGCCATATTCCTTCCGGATGCGGTTATATACTCCTTTCAGCAGATCCAGCTTACCGGTAATAGGCAGTGCGGCGAGGCCGGCCCCTCCTTCATATCGCTCCTCTTCCTTCCTGTCGAGCCCCTGTACGATGATGACATTTTCCGTCAATGGCTCGATCGTGGCATGTGCGTAGAGCGAGAGGGTTGCATTCAGGATCGCCCCGCCGTAAGTGTCACTATAAGGGCTTACATCCGTACCGCCGCCGGCCAGACCGATCCGTAAAGGAGCCTTGCTTCTGTAGATCATGTTTATTTTTTAATGGTCATCATCCCCACTTCCTTCTGTACCCGCTCATAATCCGCCGGGATGCCGATATCGATAAAATAGGAATCCTGTTCCAGTCCGAAGAATCGCCGCTGCGTATAAAAAGCTTCCAGCCAGTCTTTCTCGAAAGAGAATTTTTCCGGAAGCCCTTCCTCCAGAAAACGCTCCACATTCAATGCATAGACGCCTCCATTGATAAGCCCCTTTGTATAATATTGCTTCTCCCGGAAATCGATGACCCGCTGATCCGGACCAAGCTCCACCACGCCGAACCGGTCGAAGTTTTCCATCGGCCGCAGACAAAGCGTACAATCGGCCTTCCGGTCTTCATGGAAAGCCGAGAGCGCCGGCAACCCGATACCAAAAAAAGTATCCCCGTTCAGCACGAGGACCGTCCGGTCGCGGGCCAGCCCGCAGGCCCGCTGAATGGCCCCCCCGGTGCCAAGCGGCTCCTCCTCGACAGATATTTCATAGCTGCCCGGTGGCAATTCGCGTTGTAAAAGTTCATCGAAATAGCTGCTCTTATATCCCAGCGCAAAGATGAATCTTTCGATCCCCGCGGCCCGGAAATAATCGGTCAGATAGGCAATAAAAGGCCTGCCCGCTACCGGCGCCATGCATTTGGGGAGATCGGGAACGGCCGAACGAAGCCGGGTGCCCAGACCGCCCGCCAATATGATCGCCTCCCGGATCAATTTGTAAAATATTGCTCTTCCACCAGCTGGCAGATAATATGCCCGAGCAGCATATGCGCTTCCTGGATACGGGGCGTGTTCTTCGATGGGATGCTGATCAGGTGATCACAAAGCGGAGCCATTTTACCACCCCCTTCACCGGTCATCCCGATCGTGGTGATCCCTTTTTCCCGGGCAGTGGCAAAGGCGTTGACGATGTTGGCCGAATTGCCGGAGGTAGACAGCCCGACAAGGATATCCCCCGGTTTACCGATCCCCTTGATCAGCCGGGAATAGATCAGGTCATAGCTGAAGTCGTTGGCAACGGCCGTCAGATAGGACGTATTGCAATGAAGGGCTTCTGAAGGAAGGGCATCCCGGTTGATATAAAATCTACCGGAGAATTCGGCCGCCAGGTGCTGCGCATCCGCCGCGCTCCCGCCGTTGCCGCAGAAATACAGATGCTTGCCCTGCCGGAAACGATCCGTGATCAGGTTTACCAGGTCCCCGACCAACCCCACTAGCCGGGTATCCTTCAGGACCTGGCTTTTCACGGCCAGCGATTCGCTGATAATGCCTTGTATCTTTTGGTTCATACCTGCAAATATCTGGTAAATTTGACCAATACAAACCCAATATAAATAATGCCAATACCGGCCTCGATGTAGGCGATCAGCAGACAAAGCTGCTGCAAAAGGTAGCAGCAAGGACTACTGCATCTTCCGCAATACCGACTGCCAGCTCCCGCCATTGATCACCCGGAGAATGCCGGCCTTGCGCAGGATCTCCGACGCTTCCAGGCAATGGGTGCCATTGGAGCAGCAGAGGATGACGGGCTTTTTCAGATCCCTGATCCGGTCGATATTGGCCCGGATCCTGTCGACAGGGATGTTCAGCGATCGGGGAATATGTCCCTGGTCATATTCATAGGCGGTCCGAAGATCGATGACCATCGCCCCTTCCCGCAATGCCTGCCGGATCGGCCTGCCCCCGCCAAAAAGATCAGATAACCAGCTCATGAGGGTCTTTCTTGTTGAAGTTGATATAATTTAATGTATTTCAAAAAAGTGAGATGGGCGATATTGACGGCGATCACGAACCCATAAAACCCATCCAGGAAACCCGCCCGGAGAAAATAGCTGGTGAAAAACGCCCAAAATGGGTTGATCAGGATCCTTATACCATGGATCCTTTTTCCTTTTTGATAAAGTAATTGAGCGGAAAGCCGGCTATAGCGGTTGTTCTTGTCGATATGCTCGTCAAAATTGGAATAGGTGTTGTGCAGCAGGTCCCCCTTCAGGTGAAAGATCCGGGACCCCTCCATCAGTTCCAGCGACTCATGCACAAGGTCCTCGTTCCAGGCGCCTTTCTTCCGGCTGATCAGCCGTAGCTTTTTATCCGGGTACCAGCTTCCATGCCGGATCCACCGGCCGCAATAGTTGTTCAGCCGGTTCATCGTATACCCGTCATGGGGGAACCCTTTTTCTTTTTCGATCCCGATGCTGGCCCCCAGCTCCTCACTGAGGAACTCGTCGGCATCCAGGAACAGGATATAGTCATGGGTGGCAAAAGAGGCGGCGGCATTTTTCTGATCACCATAACCGGAGAAGGCCTGCTGGTAAAACCTTCCACCCGATCGCCGTACAAGTATCTCCGTTGAGTCGGTAGAGTACGAATCCAAAACGATTATTTCATCGGCAACGGCCTCCACCGAGTGCATGCACCTCGCGATATTCTTTTCTTCATTAAAAGTAATAATTACCACCGATAAGGAATTCATGCAGCCGTTGTTAACGTATTCAGATCCCCGCAGGGCCTGCTAAAGCCATAAACATATAAAATCTTTTTATAAAATCGCACTCGTAGCGGCATACTTTCTTTCCCCGATCTGCTGTCTCCACATGGCGTAATACAGCCCCTTGGACGCCAACAGGTCGGAATGGGTGCCCATCTCTTCCACCTCCCCCTTCTCCAGCACATAGATCCGGTCGGCATGCATGATCGTAGACAGGCGATGGGCGATCAGGATGGTGATCTGATCGCCATGGGACGATACTTCCCGGATCGTACGGGTGATATCCTCTTCCGTGAGGGAGTCCAGGGCCGACGTGGCCTCGTCAAAGATCAGCAGCTTCGGTCGTCGTAACAACGCCCTGGCAATGGACAACCGCTGTTTCTCTCCACCGGATAATTTCAATCCTCCTTCGCCGATCATCGTATCGATCCCTTTCTCCGCCCTTGCCAGCAGACCAAGACAGGACGCTTTTTCCAACGCCTCCATCAGATCGGCCTCCGTGGCGGAAGGGCTGACAAATAAGAGATTTTCTTTAATGGTACCCGCAAATAACTGCGTATCCTGGGTGACAAAGCCGATCTGTCTGCGCAGATCGTCAAAATTGATCGCCGTTTCATCCAACCCGTTGTACAGCACATTGCCTTCCTGCGGACGATAGAGCCCGACCAATAGTTTCATCAGGGTGGTCTTGCCGCTGCCCGATGGTCCTACAAAGGCGATGGTCTCCCCATGTCTTGCCGCAAAGCTGATATGATCGATCGCATTGTGCTGGGCGGTCTGATGACGGAAAACGACGTCCCGGAAGGCAAGTTCCCGTACCGGGCCCAGCGGCTTGGGGTCGAGTGGTGGCAACTCGGGGGTCTTCTTCATCAGCTTGTCAAAATTCGCCAGGGAAGCCTCCGCTTCGCGATAGGAAAGGATGATATTCCCCAGTTCCTGCAGGGGGCCGAAGATAAAAAAGGAGTAGAACACCATCGTCAGCACTTCCCCCGGTGTCAGCCTGCCTTTGAAGACAAGCCAGAACAGAACGAACATGATACACTGCCGGAGAAAATTCACAAAAGTGCCCTGGACAAAGCTGAGTGCCCGGATACTCTTTACCTTTCTCAGTTCCAGGTCCAGGATCTTGAAGGTATTCTTATTGAGCCGCCCCACTTCCTGTTCCGTCAACCCCAGGCTCTTTACCAGCTCGATATTCCGCAGCGACTCGGTGGTGCTGCCTGCAAGGGCATTGGTATCGGCTACGATCGTCTTCTGGATGCGCTTGATCTTGCGGCTGAGCAGGCTGGTCAGAAAGGACAGCAGGACCATACCCAATACATAGATCGGCATGATGGACCAGTGCAGCCAGAAAGAGTAGACGGATACAAAGACCACCCCTACCAGGATCCCGAACAACACATTGATAAAGGAAATGATAAACTTTTCGGTGTCCGTCCGCACCTTGGTAAGGATGGAGAGGGTCTCGCCGCTGCGCTGATCCTCGAATTCGCTGAAAGGCAGCGCCATCGAGTGCTGCAGACCGATGGTAAAGATGGTGGCCCCGAATTTCTGGACGATCACGTTCCCGAAATAATCCTGGAAGGCCTTGGCAATACGCGATACCATCGCAACGCCTACCAGGATGCCAAGATATCCCAATACTCCCCAGATATAATCGGCCTGGGTACGGGTCCCCTCCGGGATAAAGACCTTATTGGGGCCATAGTGCCCAGTCTTATAGGGATGTACGGCAAATTTATCCAGCACCTTTCCAAAGAAATAAGGATCGAGCATGGAAAATGTCTGGTTGATCGCCGCCAGCGCCAGGGCCAGCAGGACCATCCATTTATAAGGCTTGAGGTAATGTACCAGGATCTTCATTTGTTGTTTTGTCTTTTAATAGTCTGATGGATTCCCAATCGATAAATCAAAATTTCCGCTTATTTTCGGGTACAATTTCGGGAAAAATAACAAGATGCGATCAATACTATTACTGGATCCGACGGCCAAGATCTTCTCCCTAAGGGAAAAGGCGCTGTATTTCCTCCTGGCGGCCTTTTTTATCAGTCTTGGCCTGCCCGATATGCCCGTGGTGCAGAATGTCGTGATCGGGGGTATTGTCGTACTTAGCCTGTTTTACAACCCGTTCCGGGAAAAGGCCCGGCTTTTAAAAGACCGGAAAGAGATCGTCCTGATGCTCCTTTTCTTTCTGATGCATATCGTCAGTGTCTTTTTTTCCGTCAACCGGGACGAGGCAATGAAGATGCTGGCGTTGCGGGCCCCGCTGCTGGTCTTTCCGTTGACCATCGGACTGCTGTATATCCGGAACGGATTGAAGGAGCGGATCCTGCTGGCTTTCAGTATCATTATCACGCTGATTTCCGTTGCCTGCCTGGTCTATGCTATCCACCGGTACCGGCAATTCAATGATACCGGTCATCTCTATGACGATAGCCTTACGCTGCTGATCCATATGCAGTCCATCTATTTTGCAATGTTCGTCAATATGGCTCTTTTCAGCTATATCTATCTGCTTAGAAAGAAATCCTTTGCCATAGAATATATCGGGCTTGCCTATCTTAGCATCGCCTTTCTACTGGTATTCCACTTCATGCTGGCAAGCCGTATCGCCATTATTATCCTTTATTCCGTTTTCCTGGTATATGGAATGATCTATATTGTCCGAAGGAGGAAATACCTCGAAGGATCCGTGGTGATATTGGGCCTGATCATTGGTGCCGTGCTCCTGGTAAAATTCTTTCCCAAGACGATGAACCGATTCAACGAGCTGAATTATCCGGGGTACCAATTCAACAATCATGGAGTAGAAAGCCATTATAACATGGATCTGACCGCAGATCAGTGGAATGGCGCCAATATCCGGCTGGCAGTATGGAAATGCGGGCGGGAACTGGCCGCCAAATACTGGCTGCTGGGCGCACAGCTCGGCGACAAACAGGACCGGCTGACAGATGTCTACCGGTCAAAGGGATTTGACTTTGCTATCGATACGCACAGGAATATGCACAACAATTACCTGGACATATTCTGTACGTTCGGCGTGATAGGCTTTCTTATTTTCCTGCTGGGCTACCTCGTCATCCCTCTCCGGAAGGCGATCCGGGAGCCCGATACCTTAGCGGTGATCATTCTCCTCTCCCTTGCTGTCGCCATGCTCACCGAAACTTATATGGACCGGACCATCGGCTGTCTCATGCTTGGATTTTTCCTAAGCTTTATCAGTGCAGCGCAAGACCCTAAAACGGCCTAATGGTTGTCATCCATATACAACTCTATCGCCTTTTCGGTGTCGCCGTAATAAACGAGGCTTCCATGCTTCATAAAAGCGGTCCTTGTGCAGTATTTACTGATTATATCCATGCTGTGGCTGACAAGGATCACCGTTTTGCCGTCGATCCAACTGGATTCAAATACCTTTACCGCCTTCTCCTGGAATTTCACATCTCCCACTGCAAAGATCTCATCCAGCAGCATAATATCGGCGCCGGCATTTACGGCAATGGAGAAGCCCAGCCGGGCAACCATCCCCGATGAGAAATATTTGATCTTTGTATCGACAAAATCCTGTATTTCGGCGAAATTGACGATCTTATCGAATATTTGATCGACGTCTTTGATCTTCATGCCCAGAACGGATGCGGATATATATATATTTTCCCGGGCGGTCAATTCAGCGCTCATGCCCACGCCCAGGTTCATCAAAAGAGTTGTCCCGGTGATATCGATGTAACCGCTATCAGTGGGGAATACCCCTGCCAATACCTTTACAAGGGTCGACTTACCACTGCCGTTCCTGCCGATCAGGCCGATGCATTCTCCCTTTTTAACTTCAAAATTCATCAATTTGATAGCTTCCACCCTTTTAGACCGGGGGGGGTTGAAAAGATTAAAAAGACGATGTTTCACCGTATTATGGCTGTCCTCGGTGATATGAAACGTTTTGCTGATATTTTTGGCGAGGATAGAAGTATCGTGATTGTTACTCATAACGGTTATAATTTTTCGGCGGCCTTGGAGCCTAATTTATTTAATAATAATAAGCCGATGAACAAAAGGAATATGGCAAAAACAAAGTCAAACAGCAACAAATGCATATCAGGATTCTTTCCTTCCATCATTACCCGGCGGGCATTGATGATCACCCCCGCCACGGGATTGGCATAATCGAAATTAGGTAAGGCTTCCTTGAAAGTAGACAATTTATAAAAGATTGGAGAAAGGAAGAATAAGAAGGAGACGAATACCTGCCATATCTGAGTGATATCCTTTGCAATAACATATAGTGTGGACAGGATCAAAGACATAGCAAGCGAAAGAATAAAAAACAGGATAAAGATTACAACGATCCATAAATTGCAAATGCTGGGGCCAATTGATCGGGGCTCCAGGAAATAATAAAAAATGAGGAACATGACGAAATTGAAGAAAAACCCTATAGTATTGCTGAATAAGGTGGACACATAGATCTCGAGCTTATTCATATTGCTATATTCATACAAGTATTTTTTTGTATTGAGGATTTGCACGGTGCCCGTGGTCGATTCCAGAAAAAAGTTCCAGAGAATAAGCCCGATAAAAAGATAGGAGACAAAAGAAGGGATATTCTGTTTCAGAATGATTTGAAAAACTATATAATAGATACTTATCTCCATCAATGGTTTAATAAGCGCCCATAATAAACCCAATTTATTCTCATAGTATCTCAGTTTAAACTCGATCTTGGCGAGGAGCCAGAGACGCTCCAATTTATTGGACCTTTTAAACCAATCTTTTAGTATCCCTTTTACCATATTCGTTGTGTTGTTTTAGTGTTCAAGAACTTGTATATTTTGATAAGATTTCTTTTCAGAACCGGATGCTTCTTTACCCGGGTTTTCAGTCCATTGACGATTTTGTTCCTGTATCTGTTCCATCTACCTGTTTGTACAGTAAAACTTGGATTATCATAAACGAAAGAAGGGCCGTTGGCATTCAGAAGGTTAAAAATTTCAGGGGCAAATCTACCATAAAAATCAGCATGTTTACCGGATATATATTGCTGGGAATGCAAAATTTTGTAGCGGGTAATTCCCCTGTACATCGATCCTTTGCGGACCCTGTAGAGAAAGAGGTTTTCGGGCAGGACGACTCCCCTATATCCATGATTTAGCATATTTATAACACTTTCGTAGTCTTCCATGCCATAATCGGTAGCTTTATCATTCAGCCCCCCGGCGAGAAAAGCCGCTCTTTTATAGACCAAACCGCTGCTGTTGACGGAATTATGCACAAGGATATAAGGAGGCTCCGGATTCCAGGTAGGCCACACTCCTGTCTTCGTACCGAAATACTTCACCCAGGACCCTGCAAAGCACACGTTCCCGTATTGTTTCAGCACGGGGATCGCCTTACTATAGTAATAAGGATGCACCTTGTCATCCGCATCCAGGAAAGCGAGGAATTCGCCCCTGGCTGCCTTAGCCCCGCAATTCCGGGTTTCGGCCAGGCCTTCATTTTTTTTATGGATTACCCGGACAAAAGGTTTTTTTTCAAGTTCTTTCAGGATAGCAATACTACCCTTCTCCGTACTGCCATCATTGATGATCAATATTTCGAGAGGACTGTAAACGGATCCAAGGACAGATGCTATACATTCTTCGACGTATGGTCCCATATTAAAGTAAGGGATCACTATGCTCAACAACTCCGGGACCGATTCCATTTCCTCCGGAATGACAATAAAAGGCAGGGGCCGGATAAAAGGAAAGATGGCCCCCCCGGCCTTCCCGGAGGCGATACGGTGCAGATAGTCCATCTTCTGGCGATAAACAGCCTCGTAGTTCAAAATTTCCTTTATAGTAGCAATCGCAGCCTGTCCTATCCTGTTTAAAGCCTCGTCCTCCAGTGTAAGGACATGCATCAGTTGTTCTCCGAAACTGGCAGGCCTTTGATGATCGAATAACCAACCATTCACCCCATTCTCTAAGATCTCCGCTTGTCCGCCTTGCCGTGAAGCCAACACTACTTTCCCGATGCTCATCGCTTCTATCGCCGAATAGGGGAGATTGTCATTTAGGCTGGGAATAAGGATAACGTGGGCATCCGATAAATACCGGTCTCTTACGGAAGGGGGGATCTTTCCGACAAATTCAACAAGCCCCTTCTGGATATATTCTTTATATTTCTCCTTTATAAGCTGCCCCATCGTTTTCATCTCCGGATAATATACCTTATCCGTTCCTCCTATGATCGTAATGGGATAAGGGAAGCCATTGTCCCATAATTCTTTCAGATAGGCAAACATCTCGAATACGCCTTTCTGCGGGGACAGCTTGCCAAAAAAAACGATCTTATTCCGTCGCACCGGCTGCCGCAAAGGAAGGTCATCGGTAACAGGGTAGGGGTTCCGCATGACGGATACCTTGTCCTCATCGATCGAGGCATGCTTTCTAATCTCCTCGACAATATATTGAGAGGGGGCAAAGATCCAATCAGCGCTTTGGATACAGCTCCTTTCCATCTCGCCGATCCAGTAGTTGGGGAATTGGTAAATGCCTTCCCGGTTATAATATAGATAAAGAAAGGCAGGTGAATGAAGAGTGAGGAGGATAGGAACGCCTTCAAATTCTGGATATTTCAATAATTTGAACTGGAAGAGATAATAAGGGATTGCCAGGTATTCCTGGGATTCGATATAATCGGGTTTGCCCTCTTTTCGGATAAATTCCATTGTGATGATGGCGAACTCATAAGCGAGCCTCGCCACATGACCCAGGTGATCCTGCAGACTGCTCCTGTTATCATTGAACTTTATGATTCGGATAGAACCATCGCCTGCAATCTCATGGTCCGCCACCTGGCCGTCCGGAATGAATACCGTGATTGCATGGCCTTTTTGTGCCAGCATAATGGCAGTATGATAGCAATAAGTGCTGATGCCGCCTCCATATAAAGGGGGGTATTCCGTTGTGAGTAACCAGTATTTCAAAGCGTTTTTTTAATTTCCGGATTTTCGGACAGGCCGGTTTCCCTGTAAAATTTTTATAATATGGCCTGCTTTTTTGTACCAGGCCGGTAAAGTTTCATATTCACGGTAATACCAGAAAAGAGGTTTGTTTAATTGTTTAGCTATCCTTGGATTCTGCCTCTTCAATTGAAGGTTCTCAAATAACAGGGTATTCACAAGGCCCACCAATAATTCGTTTTGTTTGTTATTGATAACAGCCTGCATTCGGGCAGGACTGAAAAAAGTCTCTTCCCAGGGAATGGCTCTCAACTTTTCGAAGTGCAACTGCAATTTTTGAAGGTTTTCTGACGTATCAACTGTATAATTTCGTTGCTGCACCAAATTGTTAAAAAAAATATCGACATGGTTTTCAATATCTTCTTTTGAAAACCCCGGTGCAATGCCTTCAAAAAAGGTTGTTAAGGTCCGGAGGTAATCCTCCTTATATCGTCTGAACAGCTCTTCATCCCGGAAGATCTTGCTGGAAAGGTTGGCTTTGTGCTTCCTGTAGGAATATAGGTCAGGTCTATCGATAAAGAGGAATTTATATCGCAGGCAGGCCCTGAGCCAAAAATCATAGTCTTCCATCCTGAATTTTTGTTCATCATATCCCATAAGGGATTCATGAATTTCCTTTTTGTAAAGGAAGCAGGCCCCTACAGCACACCCAAATAACAAAGACTCCGGCACGGCCCGGTACTCATCGATGATCTTATTCTTGTCATTGATCATTTTGTAGGAAGAATATACCAACGAATACTGATCCTGACTGTCAAGGGCCTTCACCATTTCCTCAACAGCGTTTTCCGCAAATAGATTGTCATCGGAAGTCCATGTGTAGTATTCCCCTTTTGCGAGGGAAAAACCTTTATTCAAAGAGGCTGGCAACTGCTGATTGGTCTCATTCCGCCAATAAGCAACCCGCTGGTCCCGGGCAGCATATTCTTTAACAATCTCATCCGTTCCATCCGTCGAATGATCGTCCACCACGATCAGCTCAAAGTGGGCATAGGTCTGCCTAAGGCAGCATTCAAGGGCCTGCTTTATAAATGTTTTGCCATTATAAGTTGGCAGAACAATGGAAACCAGCTTATGGATTTGCATGAAAATTGCTTTAATTAGCTTGCTCCTTCCACCTGGGAGACAGTCTCAAAACTACTTTTCTTTTCAATCGACAGCCCGGAGGAGTAGATATTCTCTCCGTTCAGTATTAGACTCGGCCAGTAGTCCACAGAGGTGTCTACACGGAACTCCCCTGTTTTCACGTACCTATTGATAAAGTCGATATAAAGCCGGTACGTATGATGTCTATCGAACATTTCAATGACACTTTCACTCAGATCGGGCCTTGTCCTGGTCTTGAAAACCTTTACCATTTCTAAGGCGATATTGTTTTCACATGCGTGGGTGGACTTTAGCTCCCAGATCGGACCATAGTAATCAATAATGTCGACAGGAGGGAGGACGACGCTAAATCCTTTCTTCCCCCTGAAATGTTCGGAAAAGCCCACATTCGTGGTAATGATCGGCAAATTAGCGGAAATGGCTTCCAGCAAGGAAAGCGGACCACCTTCGAAAAAGGCGCTGTGTACGAAGGCATCCGCCATGAAATAGTAGGCGGGTGGATTTTCCGACTCGCCGGCATATATGATCTGATCTTCCAAATGATGGGACTTTATATAATCCAGGATTTCATTCCATAGCTGGGGCTCATAAAGCTTGCCCAGGATAAGCAGTTTTGCCTCCGGCATATCCTTTAACGCCAGGTGGAAGGCACGCACCGAGCAGATATGATTCTTTTGATGATTGATCGACCCGACGCTTAAAAAAACAAAATTATCGTCCGAAAGACCATGGATTTTGCGCAGGGAGAGGCGTGCGCCTTCCCGGTCTATTTTCTTAAAGGGGGACAGATCAATACTGTTAGGGATTACAAAACAACTTTCTTTGGGAACACCCAGCCGGGCCAGGCTGTATTTTTTAGCATAATCTGATACCGCAATAAAAGCGGCAGTTTGCTTGGCGGCTTTCGAAAACTGGTACGCCTCCTCGGCGGTGAACCACATATAAGTATTTTGGATTACCTGGATGAAAGGGATCCCTAATTGACTGGAAATACCGGTACCCCGTATGGAATAATGGCTGATGATAATTTTAGGAGCCGCTTTACGCAGGAGCCCAAGATAAGTACCCGCATGATAAGGAGTAATGCATACCGGTATGTCGTCATTTAAGGCCCGCCTCGCTGCGGTGCCCGCTTCTCCCAGCACCAGCAGGGCGACACTCATGCCTGCATTTTTAAAAGTATGCAACTGATCCAATACGGCATTTTCCAGGCCGCCAACCATGAAATTATCCACCTGCAGGAGAATATCACAGGAGACGATGTGGGGAAGGGTAACTGCCTCCGCGATTAGCTCGTTGACATATCGTTTCTTCTTCGGTTCATTGCGAAGACGTTTTGCCGCCCACCAGACCCTGCGCATCAGCCTACCTGGTACGCTTGCAGGCGTAAGAGTAACGCCTACTTTGTGACGGGTTTTTAATATAAGCCTTTTCCATAGAGGAGTCGTCGACACGATGCCATTTTGAGTGAGGATGGGGCGAAGAATTTCTTTCCCGGTATGATTAATGTCCTGGAGTTTTGTATAGACTGTATAATTGGTTTCTGCCATACGGTTCCTTTCTTGCTCGTCCGGCAGGTTTCCTGCAAGAAAATCCTTTAACCGGAGGAACTGCATTCCAAGGGATACAAAATCACCCATCTTTTCGCAATCTACGATCGGTACAATCCTCATGGCAACATATTCGACCAATTTGGTGGGGCAGGCTGCATGATTGACGATTATATCTTCACGTAGGATGAATCCGTAATGGCACTGCTCATAAATACCCAATAGCTCCTTAAAGGGCTTGCTGTCGATAATAATGTGCGGATGATGGCGAAGACTTTCAGGAAACAACACCGTTACTTCCCCGGGATGAGGGCAAAAGAATTTATGGATACAGAAGTCTTTTGTCGCAATAATGGCGTCGACCATCTTCGGCACCTGCTGCCATTTATGCGTTCCGCCGGCATAGATGACTACCGGAAACCCATTGACATAAGGCTTCTCCTGCCCTGATGAGCTTATATTGGGGAATATCGGGAGAACAATTACTTTGGATTCAAAAGATATGTCCTGGTACTTTTGCCTGAAGTATTGTTTCATCGCTTCCGTGACGACGATGATATGATCCGCCTTCTTTACGGCAATTTCCTCATGAGCGTCATAGATCCGCGCACTGAAAAAGTCATTGTGCATACGGAATTCTTCCGGCACTACTCCATGAATATCGATGACCCTGGTAATGCCTGGCCACCTCATGAAGCGTCCGAACTTGCTATCCTGCATTCGCAGTACGCTATGAAAATAGATCTTGCGGCTGCGCAGTACACACAGAGTAACGAGCATTCGCATAAACCAGCGATACCGGTGGTTGTTCATGTGTAACACCAGCACGTTTGGCTCCGGCCGGTCATACCATGAATCCTTACCCGGCAATCTATAATGGTCGACATATATGCGCCATTTCCCCTGTACAAGGTCATCTATGGACCGGATGCGCTGGAAATAACCGTCCTTTTCCCGTTCCGGATACGGATATCCGCCGAAAAATACGATCCCCTTAAGGTTCCATAAGAAGGAGAGCCCTCTTTGCAGCAGCCATTTGATCTTCTGCAGGAGTGGTTTCCTGGCGATAGGGCTGAGCCCACCCCCGAATACGCCGATTTCGCGTAGGTAATCGACCATCGCCAGGTTAGCTTCCGCTTTAGCATAAACGGCATCTGTCAGCTTCTCCAGGTTTTGATCGATCTTCTGAATCAAAAGCTCGTCACAAGGGACTCCATGCAAACCCTTATCGACCTCGCGGAGAAGTTCGGCCCATAAAGCAGCTATGTCTCCATAGGCGACGGCTTTTTTAGCGTTGTCCATCAAGGCATCGGGGATAGGGTGACCGCAATGGATAAGATGATGATATATGGCGGAAAACTCGTTCTCGACATGATTGATCAATTGGGTCAATGTCTCAGCATATAATTTATGGTAATGGAGCTGCAGTTCATGATTGCCCTTTCCCCTTAAGGCATAAAGAATGTCCTGCCCGTAAGAGGTTATAGGTTTCTCAGGCCGCCGCTTCCATATGAAATTGTACTTTTTTTCAAGGTACTCTTTATTCTTGGACGCTTTTTGGTTGAAATACTGTTGCTGCAACTGACCGAAGGAAGCCGATCCGAAGTGGTGCATAAATATGTCCCGGGCGAGGTGTATCTCCACGCCTTCTGCATTTACTCTTTCACAGTAGTCGTCGTCTTCATATCCTCCGGGAAAAAATTTTTCATCCAGCAAGCCGATCTTTTCGACAAGCCCCCTGGTCAGTAATACACAGAAGAAAGTAACGTCCGAGCGAACCATATTGCCACGCCAGGTGCGATACCAATTTTGTGAAAAATCGTTAATAGTATTAAAGCAATGATCAGGCATGATGTCATTCTCCCAATCCAGACAGGCTCCAAGATCAATTTGATAGCTCACCGGAACACATTGTTCACTGTAAGCTTTATTAGTAACCGGGCTTACGATCTGCGATTGTTTGGCTACCAGCCTGTCCAGCCAGAAATCGGATAAGATAACGTCGCTGTTCAGTAAACAAATATGTGTGATATCAGCATCTTTCAAAAACATTTTAATCCCTACATTATTCCCTCCGGCAAACCCCAGGTTTCTGCTCAATTGTATATAGCTCCAATTTTCCTGTCCTTTCAGAACATGTTTATCAAAGGCGTTCCGGATATTGGCTCTCTCACTCTTTTCCGAAGCGTTGTCGATCAAAATGACTTTTGAAAGGGTCATATTCCTGGCTCTACGCAAACTTGCTAATGTAATCCTCACTGCCGGGGAGGCATTATAGGAAACAATCACGATTCCGACTTTAGGGAACATGGTTTAAAAGTTGAAAGGGTTTACAAAAACGAGCCTGAAAGTGAAAGATGAGCTTTCGTTTTCAAATTTTACTCTACCGGCTGTTAGTTTTGGTTCAATAAGATTCAATAGCGAATTTTCATTGGGGTAATAAAATGTGTTTTGACGAGAGAATGTTTTTTAGGATGGATACTATCTGGATGCTCGAAGTGCCATCCCCATAAGGATTTACCGACTGAGCCATTCTATTATATTTTTCCGCATCGGATAACAATGCCTGACATTCGGAAACGATATTCTCATAGTTGGTCCCCACCAGTTTTGCCGTTCCGGCTTCGACGCCTTCCATCCTTTCCGTTACCTCCCGCATCACCAGCACCGGTTTTCCAAGAGCAGGAGCTTCTTCCTGGATCCCGCCCGAATCGGTGATAACCAGTGTCGCCATGTTGAGAAGCCAGATCAACTGGGCATAGTCAAGCGGCTCGATGAGGTGTATCCTGGGGTCATTTCTCAATAGACGATCCACCGGTTCCCTCACCTTGGGGTTCAGATGCACTGGATAAATGATCTCGACATCAGGATTGCGTTGTGCTATCGCCTTCAGCGCCCGGCATATATTTTCAAAAGGCTCACCGAAACTCTCCCGCCGATGCCCGGTCACCAGGATAATCCGTTTACTCCCATCAGTAAAATTGAAATGAGTAGTAAATACGGAAGTATCCTGCTTTTTTATTTTTTCAAGCCCCGCGAGCAGGGCATCAATGACCGTATTGCCGACATTCCAAATATCCTCCGCCGGCACGCCATCGGATAAAAGATGGTCCACTGCTTTTTGTGTGGGAGCAAAATGCAGATCCGCTATTTTGCCGATCAGTACCCGGTTGATCTCTTCTGGATAAGGAGAATATTTTTCATGGCTTCTAAGGCCTGCTTCGATATGGATAACTTTTACTTTCGAATAAAACGCAGCCATGGCTCCCGCCATGGCAGTCGTGGTATCTCCTTGCACTATTACATAATCAGGCATGAACTGGTGACGGATGATAGAATCCACTCCCTTTACGACGTCCGCCGTAATATCGGCCAATGTTTGGTTTTCTTTCATCAACTGCAGATCATAGTCGGGAGAGATCTCAAAAAAGTCAAGGACCTGATCCAGCATTTTACGATGCTGACCCGTGACGCAAACCCTGCAGGTAAAAAGTTTGTCGTTTTTCATAGCATTTATGAGCGGAGCCATCTTAATAGCCTCTGGACGGGTGCCGAATACGAATAGAATTTTAGCCATTATCGTTTATAGTATGATAACCTTAGAATTTGAAAATTATTAAAAATTTAGCATTTATCCTTTTTTTCGCGAGGAGTCCAGTAACTTGGATCTTATCACTCCCAGGACGCTCCTTTCTTCAAAAGTTACTTTATACCAGGCTATCTGTTTCTCAAGTTTATGTATATATGATTGAAAATCAGAAGAGTAATCAAGGATTTCCTTCTGTGATTGTTCCAATTTGAACTGTTCATCCTTCAAGCCGGCTATTAAATGCTCCTGTTCTTTCATCGTAGTCTCCAACTGCCGATGGTCTTTAAGCTGAAGTTTTGTATCTTCCAGCTCCTTTCGCAGAACGGCGGCATGTAATTCCTTTTCCACCAGTACTTCTTCCAGCAGCTTTTCTTTTTTCAGGTTTTCGATGGAGGTAGACCGCATGATTTCAAGATCTTTTTCCAGACCGGCAATTATCTGGCCCCTTTCACTTAGCTGCTTTTCCAGCAGTTCTTTTGCGGAAAGCACGGACTTTACCTTCCTGAGCTCTTCTGCCATATCTGTCAACGCCTGTCTTTGCCGGGCCAGTTGCTCATCTTTTCCAGCCAGTCGCTCTTCCAGTACCTGTTTGCCCTCCATTTGTACTCTTATATTCTCCAACTCCTTTCTCAGGGACAAATTCAGCAATTCTTTTTCCGCCAATTGTTCCGCCAGCATTTTATTCGTAGTCAGCAATTGGAAGGAATCCGGCAATTTATTTTGTATATCCCGGAGCCCCTGCTCATAAGTCGAAATCGAAGTTTGATAGGCCGAAAAAGAATCCCTAAGCTCTGTTATGACCCCGCCCATCACCTGATCCCGCACCCTTTTTATCTCCTTGAACAGCTCTTTTTGCTCATATAGTCCTTCAATGACTCGGATTTCAACATCGGAAATAGGTTTTAATTTATTTTCGCGGATCGCCTTTTCAGAGGAATAGCTCAATAAGACCTGCATCCCCCCCCAGTAGTTGGGCGTGTAAGCGCCGGCATTTATAATGGCCACCTGGGTTAACGAAAAGGAAGGATTAAGCCGGGAGGGTATATTGCCCTCGTCAAAGGAGTAAAGATGTTCGGCATACCTATCATATTCTTTATAGGGAATGAGGATAACAAAATGTTGTGTAACATACTTCGATAATCGGTCTAATAGTTCCCAAGGATTGCTAAAGTGCTCCAGCGTATTGGAAGAAAAGAAAACATCATATTGTTCCGGATATGGCTCATTTAACAGATCTGCGCTGACAAAACGAATAAGAGGATAGAATTCCTTTGCCCGCTCGATAGCAGCAGACGAGAAATCAATACCGGTTATAGGATTTTGCGGAAAATGATTATGCAGCTCATGAGTACCGTCCCCCAGGGCGCATCCCCAGTCGCAGATCGTCCATCCTTTTTCTCGTATAGAAGTAACAAGCCACTCGGGAAAAGCGTCAAGGGCTATCCTGGAGAAAAAAGCGGATTGCTGCTTTCCCTGGTTTGTAACCCAATTAGTGGCAAATCGGTTATCCCAGTAGTCTTTGCTATTTACTTCAATCAAAGCGTTCATTTTATCTATTCTTAAGGTACATGGCGAAAAATATAGGGCAGAAGTCACTTATGCAGAAATCATTAAATTATTACCTTATTGATTGGACCATAAACAGGTAAAATTTCGCAAATCTAAAGAATATTGTCATTATCCTGCTATAATCTTTAGGGATCGGGAGGGCATAATAAATATTGAAATTTTTATTATGCGAGAGGAGGGCATCAGGCAAAATTAAGGACAACAAATTGGAGTAGGGAGGTTAAAATGGTTTAGTGCCTGCAGTTACTGGCTGGAAACCGGGGGTCATTTTCGAAACAATTTTTGCCGGATCGTACCCAACAAACTTCTTTTTTCATAAGTCCTCTTATACCATTCGATATCTTTTTGGTAATTGCTGATATCGTTCAGCAATTTATTGATCAACTGCCGCGTACCTTCATTTGTCTGCCGGCATTCCTGTAACTGGCTTTCCAACCGTTGCGCGGCAAGATCCTTTGCTTCCGCAATGTCTTTTAACTGGAGGATCTGATTACCCTGCTCATCAATGATCCGTTGTTTGAAGGATATTTCTTTTTCGAGATAAAGCCTTATTTCCTCCAATCTTGCATGGATGGATTGTAATTCAAGAGCCTTATTCCCGTTTTCTTCAATCACTGCGTACATTTCAGGCAAATTTATAATGTTTTGGACATTAAAGTGCAATTTTAACGGCAGGCATTAACACTTACTTAAGAGAAGGGTCAGCTTTTGTAGAGGTCCCTGTAAGAGGTAAATGTCGAATTTACATCAAATTCCTGGCCGCAGAACTGTTGAGAATATTCACCCATCACATCCAGCATATCCCTGTTGTTATGGTATTGCAATATCTTTATAATCGCCTCATCCTCATTCGTAAAAAGATCCCCATTTAGTCCTTTGTGTACGATGTCGCGATTGCCGACACAATCCGTCAGCAGCACCGGTTTTTTCAGGACCAACGCTTCCAGCACCGCAAAAGGCAGGCCTTCAAAATTTGAGGTGGATAAATAGACATGGGAGGCGGCGATCACGGCCTTGCTTTCTTTGGAAGAAAGCCAGCCGGTGACAACGATATTCCTGGCGGTCAACTCTTCCCTGTCGGCCCCATCGCCTACCCAGACGAATTCAAAGTCCCCGAATTCTTCAAAATAGCGGGCGATGGCATTAAAAAGAGCGGGATTCTTCTGACCGACAATACGTCCGCTGGTAGCAACCCGGAACCGGGCCGGTTTCAGGTCCGGAATCGTCTTGGCAACAGGGACCTGTGCAGGCAGCACCGGGAGCCGGTCCGGCATCGAGATCCCGTTATTTATATTGACTGCATCGATTCCCAGCGCCTGGTAAGCCTTCCATTCGGAAGGAGAACAGCATACCACGCGCCCGCCGAAAATGGAACCTAGTCTTTCCAGTTGTTTGTAGAGATAGTTGGTGAGCCGGAAGCTGCCGCCCAAGAAGGGGGCGCCATTGGGCGTATACACGACCGTTTCGATATTGGCCATCTTACAGGCAAGCCGGCCCAGGAAACCGCTTTTTGAAGAATGTAAATGAACGGCATCAATATTATTTTGTTTTTTCAACCGCTTCAGGATCGTATACAATTCCATGAAGGCGACGGTGTCCTTCCGGATGCTGAGACTCCGTTGAGCCGACTTCCATCGGATAAACCGGACATTGCTTTTCGGAAAATCCATCTTCACTTCCGCGGAACTCATCACATACTCCCGTTCTCCATGAACGATGATGTGAATGTCATCCTGCAGGTTTTCCACCAACGATCTTACGAACGTGGCAATTCCAGAGGCAAAAGGTTCGACGACGTGTACTATTTTCATTGGTTCTTCTGATAAGGTGTATAAAATACATTACACTTTTCCATGGCAGGTAGTCGTATTAACGGTATTTTATATATGTGATTCTTCCTGGATATTCAATCTCTTGACTTCAGATAACGTCATTCCGTTTAATTCCGTATACAAAATTTTTTGTTTGTAAAACAAATTTATAGGGGACAGCCAGCAAGATCCATAGCTTCACGATCCCCATAAGACTATACAACCTGTTTTTTCCATATTGCCGCACCACTCTCATTCGACTCTTCAGCTGCTCCTGGCGGAAAAACAGGGACAATCCCTTTGGATTGATCTCACAGATGACAAGATAAGCGGGTATAACCGCGGCTTTGCCCCTGCTAATAATTTCATAAAAGAACCCATAATCCTCCGCATGAGGGAAATTTTCGGGATAAATGCCGGCTTTCCGGGTGACATCACTCCTCCACATTACCGTCGGATGGATGAAAATATTCCTGAAATGCATACCTTTTATGATCTTTTTATATCCCGTAGGGGTGACATAGCGATACGAGTCGCCGGTCGCAAAGTTTTTAAAGATGCACCAGCTGCCTACCAGGTCGATCTCCGGCTGCTCATCCAGAAGGGCGACCTGCTGCCGGAAACGGGTCGGATCGCAAAGATCCCCGCAATCCAGCCTGGCAACATACCTGCAATTACCATGCTCGTCCAGCCATTGCATCCCGGCATTCAGCGCCCGGGTAATACCCTGGTTATTCGCCTGCCGGAGAATGGTCACCGACAAAAGTTCAGGTAAATAAGGGGAAAGATCCTCCCGGCGCAACGCTTCCCTGCTACCATCATCTACGATCAAAAGGGCATAAAGCGTTGGGTCATAGGAAATACTTTTTAGGGAGCTTATCAGCCCGGGGAGATTATTATAGTAGGGGATCAGTAAATAGAAATCAAAAGACAGGGGTTGGCTTTCTTTCATGGATTAGTCGATTTGCAAAGATAGAAACAAAAATGCCGACTTTGATCATCTACTATATAAACGTGTCACTTTTGGCCATAAGCGTGTCATTTTTGACCATAAGTGTGCAGATCCACGCATATACACCACCCTTACGGCCACCAAAACAGACCCATTAACATAGTAGTAGGATTGAGGGGAGGCCAGGGCGGGGGATTCATAACGAATTATTAAATATGTCTGATATGCAACGTTTTAAGTAGCTTGGCTGTCAAATCGGGTACGATCCTTGCCTGTAAATCCGTTGGCGGCCTAATATACAGCAATGGAAATTCAAATAACATACCAGTTAGTGGTATCGAAATTGTAAATTTTAATTGTTTTCTTTGCAAAGGCGTGGAATTGCATAATAGTCAATATACCAGAAGCTTGGAATTCCCGTTAGTAGCAGTCAATATCAGAAGAAAACCCAATCCTTATTCAGCATGCGCAGTACAAGCCTGGAATCGACGGTCTATTACCACCAGAATTGGGAGGATGGAAAACAGCTTACAATTCGTCGCTACCTTGACTCCAAACACAGCTACCTGGTGTTCAAGCGCGGGACAGATATCGCTGCTTCTCTCTTGATATTATTGCTCCTGTTCCCCTGGCTTTTCCCCATTATCATATTTCTTATCAAACTGGATTCCAGCGGCCCCGTCTTTTTCAAACAGCGGCGGGTAGGCTTTCTTGGAAAGACCTTTTGGTGCTATAAGTTCCGTACGATGTATGTCAATGATGCGGCGGATACCCGGCAGGCCATCAAGAACGATCCCCGCGTCACCCGCGCCGGCAAGTTCCTCCGCAATACCGGACTGGATGAGCTGCCCCAATTTATAAATGTACTCCTGGGGGATATGAGCATCGTCGGCCCCCGGCCCCACATGTTAAAAGATTCACGGGAATTCTCCAGCGTAATCGCTAATTATAAATTCCGCAATCTCGCAAAGCCCGGGATCACCGGCATGTCACAGGTAAGAGGCTGCCGCGGTCCTGCCAGTACTTTCCAGAGCATTTTCCGCCGGTATCAATGGGATGCTTATTATATCCGGAATATCGGGTTTATCCTCGATTGCAAGATCATGGCGGAGACCGGCTGGCTGATGCTGACCTCCCTGCTGCATAAGGACAAACCCATTCCCGGCGACAACTCCGTCAGCGACCAGGCAACCGAGTCTTCTTCCCGGGAAACCAATAAAAAGATCGCCTAAGCTTATTTTACTTCTTATTTTACTTCGAGAAAGGCCATTACCGCCGCGATCAATGCATGCCGTTTGTTGGTGAAAGGATGATCCGTCTTCCATACCTCGTATCGCAGTCCCTTATTATACGTCCGGATAGAATCCGCCAGCGCCTCGTTACCGGTATGCTCGTCTACCATAAAAACCTGTTTGTCTTTCAGATCCGCTCCATGATGACGCAGGTCGTGGAAGCTCGTATCGGCCAGCACCGCCTGCATCATCTGTTTGCCGGAACTGTTGAGCACAAAATATTGTCCCAGCTTTTTTTCTGCTGCCGCATCATTGCCGCCACGGTGCGCCTCCGTCAATTCCGCACCCAGGTCCCAGGCCGAACAGGCGATCCCCTTCTTTACTCCCGGCAGCAGGGGCAAGGCTTTCAAGCAGGTCCACCCTCCCATGCTATGTCCGAATAAGGCGATATTGGCCGTGTCGATATGCAGGGAATCCGCATATTGTTTGCACCAGGCAACGACATGCTGTACATCCTCTACACAATGCCGGTAGGAAAATGTTCCCTGGCTCCCCCAGGAACCCCGGTAATCGAAATATAGCACGTTCCAGCCATGCCGCCGCATCGCCTGGGCAAGGTCCAGGTTTCTTTCGTTGCCCGGGAACCCATGCAACAGCAAGAGCGTCGGATGCGGCTGCTTCCCGTTTGGCGTATAAAGGAATCCCTGTAACAGGCTGCCCGCCGAAGGGATCTGCAGTTCCTGCATACCCGCCGGCGCCCCCTCTTCCCAAACGATATCCGCCGTATCGACAAAAGCCGGTCCGTCCTTTCCTACCGGCGCCGGGCCGGTGGTCGGAGAGACAGGAGAAGTACAGGCAGCAAAAAACAAGGGGAGCAACGCAACGAAAAGCCAGGTCCTGGGAGTCATGTGTATTTTTATCTAATATACCATTTCTTTTGTTTTGCCGGGTTTTTGCTTAGTTTTAGCGCGAGAAACCGGCATATAAACAATGACTATGAAAAGCTTTTTATTAACCGTCATTTCCTTTTTCCTCATCTTCCTGGTACTGAATACGGGTTACTATAAGGAATGGTTCCATGCCAAGCCGTTGCTGTATTGGAGCGATTTCCAGAAAGAAAAAGAAGATACGGCCGATGCGGTAGGCATCATGAAAGTGCGCTATGGGATCATCTATACCATCTGCCTGAAGATCAGACAGGTCGTAGAGCAAAAGAAAGTCGCCCGTCCCGTCATCCTTTTCGAGCCCAACAGCTACTACCGCGATTCGCTTCACATGCCATTGCATGTTCCGGAGCCGGCGGTTTTCTATTACTATACCGGGCTCGAAGGCGTCTGGACAAATTCTCCCAATGTCAGCCAGGCAAACTTTATTCTCCGGATCTCCAAAAAAGGAGCAAACCTCGACGCCATCCGGTCACCCCAGGAATTACAACGGATCCTGGCGAGCTACAAAAAATTCACCCCCATATTATAACCATAGCCGTATGCCTTTTATAGCGTTCCTGCTGTTGACCCTTTGCCAGTTCCTTTCGGGATACGGGATCCTCACCCTTTTCAGGATCCGGCTGACGACGGCTTTTACCATCACCCTTTCCCTGTTGCTGGGAGTCGCCGTAGCTTCCTTTGTCCCCTTTCTGCTCCAGTTATTTTATATTTTATTGACGGGCCCTCTCGTTTTTGGCGCGCTTGTGCTCGCTGCCCTGCTGCTGAATATTCCGACCTTTCTTCGCATCCGGCGGGAAGGTTTCGGAACCGTTCGCCGCTCTTTTATCATCGGTCGTTTCCGTCTCCGCCCTTATGAGATCCCGTACCTGCTGATCCTGGGATTTTTCGTTTTTGTCAGCGTGTGGAGATGTTATTACCTGCCGCCGACCTCACGGGATGCGTTGTCCGGACCCGAAGCGATAGCGGAATATGCCGTGCGGGAACATAGCATGATAAACTCGTTTTTCAGGGTCGATCTCTGGTCTACCAACAATCCTTTTAAATCCCCCTATCTTGTCAGCCTGCAGATGATCTATAAAATGGCCGGCTTCCCCTTCGGGCAGGTATGGCTCAGTACCATCTTTATCAGCTTCACGGTGTTCCTCTATCACGCGCTCCGCCAACGGGTCCACCCGGTGATCGCAGGGTTGCTGCTGCTGCTGCTTATGATGACCCCGGAGATGTATGCATACACCTTCATGATCCTGTACGACTACTCCAATATGGTGTTCTTTTTTCTCAGCCTGTATTTTCTTTTCGATTATTTTAATAACCGGCCTTCCTTAGCCGTACCGGCCGGTCCAATACCCGCTGTGCCACCGGCCGATCCGGCCCCTGCTGCCTCCCCGGGCATCCCCAGGCAGGTATACCTCTCCGGTCTGCTGATGGGCATCGCAACATATATCCGTTCGGAAACGCTGGCGCTGTCGCTGCTCTTTGTTCCCTTGATCCTGCTGACGCAATTCCGGGAAAAGGTTCCGGTAAAGAAAATGCTCCGGACCAATGCGCTGTTTATCGCTCCTTCGCTGGCAGCCTATTATCTCACGACCCAATTATATCTCAAATACTATCTGCCGGTCCATTATGATGTCGGCGGGTTGATAAATACGCATCTTTCCGATCTCCACCCCTTGTTCCAACGATACGGAGAGATCATTACCCGTCTGCTGACAGGAGTGTTTGCCACTCATCTGTGGGGATATATCCAATATATTTTCGCGGTCCTCTTCCTGGCGGAGCTGCTCTTTCTCCGCCGCTTTAGCAGGGAGGCCCGCAACTGGCTGTATGCCATCGCAGCGCTTTATATAGGGATCGGTATCCTGGGCTGGCTCCTGCCCATGATGAACCTGCTGGAAACGACAAAACGGGCACTTTTCAAGCTGATGCCGCTCTTCGTATTGTATCTTGCCTGCAACGGATGGGTGACCCGTCTCTCGGTCTGGATCAGCCGGTGGGAGGGCACCGCCGTAAAAAGGAAGCCTTCCCCGGTGATTGCCGAAGGAACCGCTAAGGGAAAATCGTCGCCAGGGAAAGGAGCGGGTTCGCCGGCTTCACAGAAGGGAACTGCTTCAGCAGCTTCAGGCGGCAAGTCCTCATCAAAAAAATAACGGAAAAAATCGTAGATTCCGTCCCTGACTTTAGACTATAACAACCTTTCTTATGAATAAAGCACCCTCCTTATCGTTATGTATTGTACTACTGTTTTTTTTACAGATATCGGCTAAGGCGCAGCCTTCAAGACCTATCGTTGGCGCGATTCGCTGGGATGCCTGGTTTGGCCAAAATGCATCGGCCCCTTCCGGTGATCTGGCATGGATCGGACCGATGGTTGAATCGGATCTCGGCCCTTCAAAATATCATTTCCGGGCCCCTTTTTTCAGTACCGAGATTAATGAAGATTCTGTTCAGATTGAGGGTAACAGCAGTACTGTCATGACACAGGAAATCGCTTATGCGAAATATGCCGGCATCGATTACTGGGCATTTGTATACTACCCGGATGGCAGTGGTGCAGACTATGCAAGGAACCTATACAATGCCAATCCGAATAAGAATGATGTCAAAGCCTGTTATATCCTTGATGGGAATTTCCCATTCGACAGCGTGCATGTGGCATGGCTGGTCGAAAGATTTACGGAGGCCAACTATCAAACGGTTTTAACCGGCAGACCGCTTTTATATATTCTTCCGCAATACAATTCTGCGCCGCCTTTTTCATTGGCGCAAATTAATTCTTTAAGGAACATAGCCGTAGAAAATGGATCTGCCCAGCCTTATATTGTCGTGATGGGGTCCACTGATCAGGCTAACCAGATAAATGCCGATGCGGTAAGCGCTTATGCAAGCAGCGGTAATTACAATGGAGTAACTTATGCTCCTGCCATACCGAATGCTGATTATAACGGGTGGAACGAATTAGCCGCTACCGGAAAAAAGGTGATACCCTGGGTCACCACCGGCTGGATGCCACAACCCAGGATAGATAATATAAACTGCCCCTGGAATACTTCCTATCCTTCCTCCGCATCAGCCGGCTATCCGGATCCTTCACAATTAGCCCAGAACCTTCAAACGGCTTTCAACTGGATAGGCCAGAATGCTACTGTTGCCGAAACCCATACGCTCATAATGTACGCCTGGAATGAACATGACGAAGGGGGATGGATCTGTCCCACCATTACCGTAGGGAATAATAGCGTGCCGGACTCCACCAGGATTAAAGCCATAAGAAGTGTTACGATACCCTCCGGCGCAATCAACATAGCGTTAAATAGTCAATATTCGGCTTCGTCTTCCTGGGATACAACTCAAACGGCCGGTTTTGCCTTCGACGGCGATAATGGCACTGAATGGCAATCGGCCAGCGGAAGTTTTACCGGTCAATGGCTGGAAGTGAATTTTGGGCATCCGGTTATTTTTGATAGCGTCAGGCTAAGTGAATATGGGGATCGGACTTCCGGATTCCTGATCGAATATTCTAATGATGGCATCGTTTGGGATACAGCTTATTCCGGAACCACTATAGGTCTTGGAAGCACTTTTACTTTTCCACCTGTAATGGGAAGGATGGCCAGGATATTTTTTACGAACGGCCAGGCGACGCCCATTATTTTTGAATTCTCCATTTATTTGTCACCTCCTGCTACTCCCGGCAACAGCGTTTTCTTAGATGGAGGTTTTGAATCCCCTTCCGTTGGCGTTGCCGGCATTCAGTCTGACCCATCTGCTACACCCTGGCAATTTGCGGCGGAAAGTGGCATACAAAACAACGGCAGCGACTTTAGCGGGCTCCAGACTGCTCCTGAAGGGGTACAAACGGCTTGGTTGCAGGGAATATCCGGTTTCGGACAAACGATCAATTTCAGTGAAGGGGGCACCTATGCTATAAGCTTTCAGGCAGCCAAACGCGCCAATTGGGGAGGTTCTCAGACATTTACTGTGTCGATAGATGCCAATTTACTTGGTACCTACACGCCTTCATCAGGAACATTCCAATTTTATAGCGCACCGGCCTTTACCATAACCGCCGGTCTGCATACTATTTATTTTTCGGGATCAGCCGTAGGCGATAACACCGATCTTATCGACGATGTAAGAGTATCTGCAATGCCTGTCGTTAATGATGGCGGTTTTGAAAGCCCCGCCCTTGATTCCGCGGGGGTCCAGGCAAATCCATCCGGAACTGTCTGGCAATACACAGGCGGAAGCGGAATACAAAATAACGGAAGCGCCTTTAGCGGATCCCAAATCGCTCCCGATGGGGTACAAACGGCCTACCTCCAGGGGATCTCCGGCATCAGTCAGACGATGAACGTTGCGGAGACGGGCGTATATGCCATAGGTTTTTGGGCAGCCAAACGAGCGAATTGGGGAAATGCTCAGACGTTTACGGTATCAATAGACACGAACTTACTGGGCACATACAGTCCTTCTTCCGGCACTTTCGGCTATTATGCCACCTCCGGCGTGAATCTATCTGCCGGCTCTCATACCATTTATTTTTCGGCAGCAAATAGCGGTGACAATACCGATCTTATTGATGCAGTGGGGATCATACCGGGCAATATTTCGATGTCTTCTTTTTATGGCATGCCGCTGCCGGCCCAACATGAAGCAGCGATTATCGATACGGTGGACGGAAACGATCTTATTTATCCTAACCCCGCACAGGACCAGGTTCATATAATGCTCGCGTCCGGGCATGAAAAGGCCGTTGTTCAATTATTGACCATCGAAGGAAGATTGCTTGAGCAGAGTGTTAGTGGAGACAACGGCCGCCATTTCAATGTTGGAAGTTTGGCACGAGGGATTTATATGATTAAAGTAATGTATAGCTCTGGTAAAACATATATCTATAAGATCCTTTTGCGATAACTACCTATACTTTTGCAAGCGGCAACGCCGCCCGGAAGGCGGCCACGATCGAATCCACCTCCCGGAGAAGCAGGGATTCATTCACCCGTATGCGGCTGATCCCATCCGCCTCGGGACTTGGAATCCGTACGGCATACTGTTCCCTAAGCACCCCGGCAAACTTCGTCCCGTCATATCCCTTTGCCAGCCGGAGATAAAAGACATTGCTGTTCTGCGGCGGCGCCTCGATATGTATCCCCGTTATCTGGTTGAGGGTCTTGAACAACCGTTCCGCCTTTTCCCGGGTCGTCTGCAATCTTTCTTCGATCCCCTCCAGGTTGTGAAGGGCGATAGCCGCATTCGTCCAGTTCTGGTACATCGATCCTCCGTGGACCTTTACCAAATGCTCCATAGGGTCCATGACGGCTTTGGAGCCGCAGAGGATGGCCCCCGACGTAGCACCCAGGTATTTGTACAGACACATATAGACCGTATCGAAATAAGAAGCATATTCATGGACGGATACCCCCGACCAGGAAGCCGCCAGGTGCAGCCGGGCCCCGTCCAGGTGTAGCTTATAGCCTTTCTCCCGGCACCAGGCCGAGATCTTTTTGATCTCTTCGATGGGAAAGACCGCGTTGTCATTGCGCCGGAGAGGGATCTCTATCGAAATGGCCCCGACACCGGTCTTGAAATATTCTTCCTTTGCATCATAGGCGATCTCCTGCTGCAGCTCTTCAAGGGTAAAGAAATGTTTACCCCTGGCCAGCGGCACCAGCCTTTTATTAAAGAGCGATTGGGCGGCATCCCCTTCATCACGAAAGACATGGCTGGTCTCCTGGACAAAGACCTTTGTATTCTCCGCGCTGAGCACCTGGATGGCAAGTTGATTGGCCAGCGTCCCGGAAGGCATGTAAAAGGCGACCTCCTTGCCGGTCATATCGGCGAACTTTTTCAGCAGTTCCTCCACCGTCCCCCGGGTCCCATAGAAATCCGGTTTTACCGGGTGTGCCGTATTGATCTCCTGTAGTTTGCTGATATATTCCGCCGGTGTATAACCGATGCCGTCACGGGTAAAATGTACGGTTGCCTCTTCCACGGGACCGTCCGCTATCTCCTCCGCCGGACGGAAGGCCAGCCCGGCCAGTCCGCCGGTTACAAGGGGCAGGGAGCCCAGCCCCGTATTCTTTAGAAAATTTCTTCTGTCCATAATCTAAAATAGGTAAAAAATACCAGGAAAGTCATCAATAATACCAACCCGGGTTGAACAGGGACATTACCTTTGTCGCATGGCAGAAGGGCAGATACCAAATTACTCCATCGACCGGATAAAAGGGGAAGATCATACGCCGCAAGAGCTGATCGCCACCCGGTTCGGGGAATATCTCCACACCCGGAATTATTTATTCCAGCCACATCGCCATTCTTTTTATCACCTGGTCTATTTTACAAAAGGAGAAGGAACGCATAGCATCGACTTTGTCAATTTTCCCGTTGTCCGCGGCCAGATCTATTTTATGAGCCCCGGCCAGGTACACCATTGGGCATTTTCGGGGGACGTGGACGGTTATATCGTCAACTTCTCGCCCCGTCTTTTCCAGCTATTCCTTGCCAGTCCCGATCACCTGGAACGGTTCTCCTTCTTCGGCGGTCCCGCTACGGGACAGGTCGTCGATCTGTCCGTTCCTGCGCAGCTGCAGGTAAGCGAACTCTTTGAAAAGATCCTGGATGAGGTCCGCAACCGAAAGGAAATGTCCACCGACATGATCCTGACCCTCCTGCTGCAGATCTTTATCCTTGTCGACCGGATCCTCGTGGCAGGCCGTCCGGAGAGCGACCCGGTGCCCCGGCCCAGCCGGCTTATATTGAAGAACTTCCGAAAGCTCGTGGAGGAGAACTATATGAAGATAAAGCTGCCCAGGGAATACGCCGCCCTGCTCTATGTGACCCCGAATTACCTGAATTCGCTGTGCCAGGACGTGCTTGGGACTCCCGCGGGGGAGATCATACGGGAAAGGGTCATCCTCGAAGCCAAACGGCTGCTGGTCAACGCCTCCCTGAGCATCACGGAGATCGCCTACCGGCTCAATTTCCAGGATAATTCCTATTTTTCGAGATTCTTTAAGAAACATACCGGCAACACGCCGGAAGAATTCAGAAAACAGTATCATATCATAAGCATAAACCAATAAAACCGATTAGACATGTGTGCAGATAAAGCCAATGACCACAAACCTGGATTGCTTCGTAGTTTGTTCGCCAATAAATGTCCCCGCTGCCGCCGGGGTAACTTATTCGTATACCAGAATCCTTTTGATCTACGGCATATGATGCAAATGCCGGAAAGCTGCCCGGTATGCGGCCAGCAATATGAGATAGAGGTCGGATTTTTTTATGGAACGGGATTCGTCAGCTATGCGCTTTCCGTGATCGTCTGCATAGCCAGCTTTATCGCCTGGAAAGTATTTATCGGGATGTCCCTGCATGACAACCGTCTCTTCTGGTGGATCGGTATCAACGGTCTCCTGCTGGTGATCCTTCAACCCTTATTAATGCGGCTGTCGCGGGCCATCTGGCTTTACTTTTTTGTATACTATGATCCGCAATGGGCAGAACGTCCCGCCGATACCCCCGAGAGGGTCAATCAATCGGTAAAGAATGATTGGTAATCCCTGATCAATGTGATGAGCCTTACCAACTACATTTACCGGTTAACAAAAATACCCATTGATTTTCCACCGGCGAAGGAGATTTGAGGGGCTGGTTTCTCAGGCTAATTGTTTTTTTGATTTTTTGCGAAAATATTCGCTGGCGGTATAAATAATGGGTTCACCTAATTCGGCCTCCAATTTTGCAATGGTCCTTAGGGTCAGGTTATGGGTTCCCTTCAACCATTTGTTGATCTCCGAAGGTCTTTTTTTCATTTTATCCGCAAGGTCCTTTTGAGTATAGCCCTTTGCCACCAGGAGCTGATTGATCCGTAACACAATATCCGTGTACTGGCGTACGAAGATCCTTATCTCGTCCGGGGTTTCTTCCTGGATCCTCTTTGCAACTTTGCTTCGCATATGATGATGTTTTATAAAATTATTTCTTCGTCGCCGTTGTTGGAAATGATTCTTCTTTTCTCGTCGTCTACGGTGATCTCTTTATTCCTTAGTGCTTTCTCGATCCTTCTGGCAAACAGACAGGCTTCTCTCCATTTTAAGCTCAGGGCCTTACTTGCCTGGATGGTTTGGGCGGACTTCATACCTCCGTTAAACAAGACCACCAGGTCGGGTCGGTTATTTACCCGTAAGGCGTATATCCTTAATGGAAAATTCGGATAAAGAAAGGTGATCTCACCAACGGTGACCCTTCCTTTATTCGGTAAGCCGGTTACCTCATTCTCAAACCGGTTAAAGAGTGCGTCGACGGCTCCGTGATCCTCCCCTATACTATCGAGAATAAAACTTAATAGAATCTGGACAGATTGTCTGAGTGCCGGTATCGCATCATATTTTGTAAAGAACCTGTCAGCCTCATTCTGGCTGGCCTCATCCCTGCGAACGGTATAAAATGTGCATTTTTCCCCTTCGTCATCCCACATTTCCAGCATAAAGGTATTCACTTTTAAGTTAATTTTAAAATTAATTAATAATTTTTTTCCTCTCTACTTCCCCCACGCCTCCCTATCCAAACTCCTGTATTGGATCGCCTCCGCCAGATGCTCCGGCCGGATGTCCTCGCTTCCAGCCAGGTCCGCGATCGTCCGACCCACTTTCAGGATATGGTCATGCGCCCGGGCCGACAGGCATAGCTTTTCCATGGCTGCACGCAACAGGCTTTCCCCGTCTGCATCGGTCCGGCAAAACTGTTTCAGCATCCGGCTGCTCATTTGCGCATTACAATAGATGGCCGATTGTTCTCCCAACACCTCAAACCGTCGTCTCTGTATCTCCCGCGCTGCCACCACCCGCTGCCGTATCTGACCGGAACTTTCCCGGACCCCGGTATCCGATAATTCTACATAAGGAACCGGCACCACTTCCACCTGCAGATCGATCCTGTCGAACAGCGGGCCGGAGATCTGGTTGAGGTATTTCGCGACCGCCCTGGGAGGACAGGTGCATTCCCTGGACGGATGATTGTAATAACCGCAGGGGCAGGGGTTCATAGAAGCAAGAAGGATAAAAGAAGCAGGGAAATCGATAGACATCTTTGCGCGGCTGATCGTCACCTTTCGGTCCTCCATCGGCTGTCGCAATACCTCCAGCACATGACGGCTGAATTCCGGCAGCTCATCCAGGAACAGGACCCCGTGATGGGCCAGCGAGATCTCACCTGGTTGGGGAATGGTGCCTCCACCGACCAGCGCATTCGCAGAGATGGTGTGATGGGGACTCCGGAATGGCCGGCGGGAGAGGAGAGGAGTGTTCCCGGGTATTTTGCCCGCCACACTGTGGATCCTGGTCGTCTCCAGCGCCTCCCGGAAACTAAGCGGTGGAAGGATGCCGGGCAATCGCCGGGCAAGCATCGTTTTGCCCGCACCGGGCGGTCCGATCAGAAGGGCATTATGACCTCCTGCCGCCATAATTTCCAGGGCCCGCTTGATGCCTTCCTGTCCTTTTACATCGCTGAAGTCAAGATCGGACGGGGACTCATCCGCCGGGACATCCCATTGGACCATTGATGCGCCGGTCGCATATCCAATAGCCGACCCGCCAGCGGCGGCCCCTTCCCGGAAAAAGGCGATCACCTCCCGGAGATGGGTAAATGAAAAAACAGATAATTGATGGACGATGGCAGCCTCAGGAGCATTCTGACGGGGAACGATCAGACCCTTAAAAGGCTCTTTGCCCGCCTGTATCGCCATGGGAAGCACTCCCTTGATTGGATGGATGCTGCCATCCAACCCCAGCTCTCCCATGATCATATAATCCTGTAGGTTCTGCGGATCGGGGATCTGGCCGCTGGCCGCCAATACCCCTATCGCAATGGGGAGATCGAAGGCCGATCCGTATTTCCGGATACCGGCCGGGGCCAGGTTCACCACCAGCTTGGTGCGGGGCATATAAAAGCCGTTGCTTTTTATGGCGCTCTCTATTCGTTGGATGCTTTCCTTGACGGCACTGTCTGCCAATCCTACCACAAACGTATGCAGCCCTTCCGTCACATTTACTTCGACGGTGATGGTGATCGCCTCTACACCATACACGGCACTGCCAAATGTCTTCACCAGCATGACGATCGGATTTTTTGGCCGATGAAGCTAGAAAATAATCAAACGCAAAAGGAAAAAAACTGTCTTAGGTTTCACGGAGAATGTTCCACGCGCAGGAAGTGTATGCCAGAATTTACAAATTTTCCAGCATTTCCACTACTTTCTCCCTTTTCAGGATCAGGTAACCGATCCTGTCATTGCTGATCCCTTCTTTCAGCTGGTAGCTGAATTCGAGCTGGTCGTCTTTTACCGTGGTCTCGAAATAGTTGAAAGAGATGTTGGGATATTGTCTTAATTCATCCCCGATCTCATAGAGGTGGGTGGACAGGATAAACAGCGATCTCCGGATCCGGATCAGACCCTTGATGACGGTAATAGAGCACTTCATCGCATCCTGTACGTTGGTGCCTTTGAACAGCTCGTCGATCAGCACCAGCCATTTTTTTTGTCCGCTGATCTTTTGCAGGGTATTGCGTATACGCTGTACTTCGTTGAAGAAAAAACTTTCACCCTTGGAGATATTGTCCACAACATTGATATTGCTGAGGATGCCGTCGAAGAGGCTCAGCCGCATCGACCTGGCCGGAACCCCCATACCCAGGTGCGCAAGAAAGACAACCACGCCCACCGACCGGATAAAAGTGCTCTTACCGGCCATATTGGCTCCGGTGAGAAAAAGGAAATTGGTCGACCGGTCCAGGAGCACATCATAGGCTACCGGCGCCGGCAGCAGCAGGTGATACAACGATTGCGCCTCGATCAGGGGATCTTCCTGTTCCAGGAAGACGGGCATGGACAAATTATGTTTCCGGACCGCCATGGCCATGGAATACCAGGCATCCAACCGGTTGTAGATCTGGATCAGGGCCTGCATGGGCGCCTTGAAGCGGTTACGGATATAATACCCGTAATGGACCACCTGGGCGGGATTCAGCTTGACACCCGGGGCTGTCCTGGCCAGCGATTCCAGGATCTCGTTATCCAGCAATTGACGGGCCTTTTTTAACAATTCACCCAGCATCGGCGGGCATTTAGGACCATCCAGCAGTGTCGCCAGCTGGCTCATGCCCCGCACAAAATCCGCAAAATGCCCCACGGAATATCGTACCATGGAATAATCCGGCGCATGGAAGACCTTATACGCGTATGCTCTTGGCAGATCGGCTGCATGGGGCAGATCATCGATAGCCGTTTCATAGAACCGTTCCATGACCATGATCGTGCCATTGCTGATGGCGGACGGCCATTGCTCCACCTTGCTTGCGATCAGGGAAAGGATCTGCTGCGTGGCATAAATGGACCCGAGGTCGCTGAAGGGATGGCTGAAATATTCCAGCAGCTGATCCTTCCCGCCAGTGGTACGGGTAAAATCCAGCTTATGGAAAATGGAGTATTCCTCTTCATGACTGAAAAGGGAAAGATCTTCAAATGTGATATTGTCAATTTCCATTACCCGGGTGGTTTTGTTCGCAAACACGACGTTAATTTATAGGCCCCACCGGTCATCACCGGTCGAAACGTAACCGCATACCCCATTGAGATTCATCAAAGGACCCATTTCCATAAACCAGGTGCCCGTTTACAAAAGTATGGGTCACCGTGGCAGGGAACTCAAACCCTTCCAGCGGACTCCAGCCGCATTTATAAAGGATATTGTCCGAATGGACCCGCGAAGTCCTGTTCGGGTCGACAATCACCAGGTCGGCAAAGTAGCCTTCCCGTATATATCCCCGTTCGGCGATCCGGAAACATTTCGCCACCGAATGGCTCATTTTCTCCACGACCTTTTCCAGGCTGATCCGTCCTTCTTTTACATAGTGCAGCATTAAGGGAAGGGCATGCTGTACCAGGGGAAGTCCCGCGTGCGCACGCTCATAGGCGCTGCCTCCTCCATGACCCGCCGTACCGTCGTCCGTCTCCTTCAGGGTCCCGTCTGCATTCCGAACCAATCCTTTTTCGGCTAATGTATGCGGCGCATGATCCGTAGCGATCAGGTCCAGCCGGTCATCCAGCAAGGCCGCCCACAGGGCCTCCCGGTTATGCGGCGCCTTGATGGCAGGATTACATTTGATCCGGTTGCCCAGGGTCGCATAGTCGTCACTGGTAAAATGCAGGTGATGCACGCATATTTCCGCCGTGATCCTTTTTTCTTCCTGGGGCAGCAGGTTGCTGAACAGCTGCATCTCCTTTTCCGTGGAAAGATGAAAGATATGCAGCCGGCTTCCGTGTTTTTGGGCAAATTGAATAGCCGTTAGCGAAGACTCGAAACAGGCTTCCTCATCCCGGATCCGGGGATGGTCGGCTGCCACGAGGACATGTCCGTCCCGCCGGATACGTTCCAGGTTCTGACGGATGATCTTCTCTTCTTCACAATGGGTGGCGATCAGGACCTCGCTCTCACGGAATAACCTGTCCAGGGTAAGATAGTTGTCCACCAGCAGGTTTCCGGTAGAAGATCCCATGAAGATCTTGATCCCGCAGATATCCTTCTTCTTCTCATTGGTGCGTAGCGCCTCCTCCGCATTGTCATTGGAGGTCCCCATATAAAAAGAATAGTTGGCGAGTGAGCTCCGGGCCCCGATGGCATATTTTTCCTCCAGCAACTCCTGTGTAAAGGCCGGCGGCAGGGTATTGGGCATTTCCATAAAAGAAGTGATCCCTCCCGCTACCGCGGCCCGGGCCTCTGTATAAATGGTAGCCTTATGCGTGAGTCCCGGTTCACGGAAATGAACCTGGTCGTCGATCACCCCGGGCAATAAATACTTGCCCTCCCCGTTGATCTCCGTAACGGCGGATGAGGTAGTGATACCCGTTGCTATTTTTTCGATCCGTCCATTTTTGAGTAATAAATCTGAAGGATTGATCTTACCTTCGTTAACTATGGAGATGTTTTTAATCAGGTAATTACGCATAACGAAAAATTGGATCGTACTCTTTATCTAATACCATCATGACGCAATTTAAAAAAACCCTTGTAAGACACTGGATAATTTTAAGATTGCCCGCCTCCGCATCCCCGATTGCCACCATACGCCGGCTCCCTTCCCTCGCGGCAGGCTGCGGGATCCTGTTGGCTTTCCTGTTCTTTTCCGCTCCGGCAACCGCCCAATCCAGCTTCTTGCCCCAGGGCTCAAAGTTCGACCATTTTCTCGACCGGATGGAGATCCTCCAGCAGACCGACCCCGACCTCAATATCAGCACCGCCAAACCGATCAGCCGCCGCCTGGCCGTCCGGGTGGCCGAAATAGCGGATTCGCTACATAAATTTTACCCGTATGACGATCTGTACCACCTGTCAAAGGTAGACCAGGCCAACCTTTCCTCCCTGCTGATGAACAATTCCGAATGGGTGAGGGGCAATAAGGATAGTTTTCAGAGTAAAAGGCCCTGGCTCAACGCCTTTTATACCGACAAGGCGAATTTTTATGAGGTCAATGAAAAGGATTTTTTCCTGGCCATCAACCCCGCCATCCAGCAGACCCAATCCTATGAGACCGGTAATAAGTCCCGGGTTTACCTGAATTCAAAGGGGCTGACCCTCCGGGGGATGATCGCCGGCAAGCTGGGTTTCTCCGCCTACCTGACGGACAACCAGGAAAGAGGCCCCTCCTGGTTCCAGAGCCGGGTCGCCCAATTCGATGCCGTGCCCGGCGCCGGTTATTACAAGCATTTCGGGACGACGGGTTTTGATTATTTCGACAACCGGGCCTCTATTTATTTCAATGCCTGGAAATATGTGGACTTCCAGTTTGGCTATGACAAGAATTTTATCGGTAACGGCTACCGCAGCCTGTTCCTGAGTGATTATAGCGCGCCCTATCTTTTCCTGAAATTCAATACCCGGATCTGGAAGCTCAACTACCAGACGATCTATATGGAACTGGTCAGCCAGCATAATACCGCTGGGGATTATCAATATCCCAAAAAATACGCCGTCGTCCACCACCTGAACATCAACGCTACCCGGTGGCTGAATGTGGGGTTGTATGAAAATGTCGTTTTTAGCCGCGCCGATCACTATGATTTCTCCTACCTCAATCCGGTCATCTTTCTTGTTTCCGCCCAACAGCAGAACGGCAGCCCCGACAAAACGACGGCTGGACTGGATTTCAAGGCCAACATCGGTCACTCTACCCAGTTCTACGGGCAGTTGCTGATCAACGAATTCATCCTCCACCAGATCCTGCATTATTCCGATGGTTTCTGGGCCAACAAACAAGGATTACAGCTGGGATTCAAATATGTCAATGCGTTCGAGGTAAAGAACCTGGACCTTCAGCTGGAGACCAATATCGTTCGCCCCTTCACCTATCAGCACGACGATACCGTATCCAACTACTCTCATTACAACCAGCCGCTGGCGCATCCGCTGGGTGCAAATTTTGCCGAGTTTATCGCTATTGCCCGTTACCAGCCCGTCTATAAATGGAACCTGGAGGGTAAGATCATCTATTATAAACAGGGACTTGACTCGGCAGGGGTGAATTTCGGCGGCGATATCTTCGAAAACTACAATACGCGTCCCCGTGACTATGGCTTCAGCATCGGTTCCGGTGTTCCCGCGACCTGTCTCTATGTGTCCGGTCTGATCTCCTATCAATGGAAGGAGAACCTGTTCCTCGAGCTTTCTGCCGCGTACCGGCACTATTCCGTCAATGATCCCGGCAACACCTATCATAGCTCGAACTCCGCCCTGTTTTCGGGCGGTGTGCGGATCAATATGTTCAGAAGGGAATATGACTATTAACCGCTCCTAACCCTCGAAGATCAACGAGAAAATGATCATCCGGCTTTTGATCTTGTCGATCACATTGGAATATTGCAGGTTCGGATCCCGGCTGTGGATATTCTTTATGCCCTCGCTGATCTTCAGCTCCGGGGACAAAATAAACACGGGAAAATAAAATTGAAAACCCACCCCTGCCTCGAGGCTCATATCGGAGGGCAGCAGCTTCACCAGGTTTTCCGCTTTCCGGGCAGAAGAGTTGGAGGCCAGGTCATAGCGGTAATTAAAGCCCCCAAGCATATAGACCCGGAAATTATTGATCCGGTCCGACAGGAATTTGACCTGCGCCGGGAAGCCCAGCAGCAGGGATTGGATCTGTTTGGTCGCCAGGGTCGATTCACCGGCGGGGGGATAATTGACATGATAGGAAATGCTGTTGGAGGCAAACATAAACTCCGGGAAGGCAAAACGGAATTCAAAGTGCTCCGCCAGCCGGAAGGTAAACATCCCCGATACCCCAAAGCCACTCGAATTACCGGGGTTGACATACAGGATACTATCGCTTTGCAAAAATTGCGGATGCGCACTCACCTGCAGATGGGTGTTCGGATACATGAAGCTGATCCCTATATAATATTTTTTACTGTCATGGTCCGGCAAATTCAGGTAATCCCTCAGCTGTGCCGACACGCCTTCCCCGGCCATTAGGCTACCACATAAGGCTACGGCGAAAAAGATATGCTTTCTTTTTGGGAACAATACTACACGCAAAATTATAATCAGTTTAAAATCAACAAATTAAATAGTGCCCCTTGGCAAATTTTACAAAAAGAAGGTAAATAGGTTCAATAGGCGTGATTTGAAGATACCTATGTAACGAAAACCGGGCCGATTAATTGCCTGTAGCTTCCTTTTTCGGGTCCGCCAGGCTTTACAGGGGGACGCCCTTTTCCCCCATATAAAGGGAACAGATCCCAAGGCTTAGCCGCCGGAGACCGGTATGCACATACCCCGTCTTGTCGAGGATGCGGACAAAGTCCTCTCCTTCCGGGAAGGCACGGACCGAGTCATTAAGGTATTGATAAGCCTCCCGGCTGCTGGATACCATTCTCCCCACCCGTGGGGCCACCAGCCGCAGGTACCCGTCATAGATCTGGCAGATGACAGGGGTCTTTGGCTGGGAGAACTCCAGCACGACCAGGCGGCCGCCGGGTTTCAATACGCGCAACATCTCCTGCAGACCCTTTTCCAGGTTCTCAAAATTGCGGACGCCAAAGGCGACCGTGACGGCATCGAAATGATTATCCGGGAAGCGGATGGCCTCGCTGTCCCCTTCGAGAAGGTCTATCTGCTGTGTCAGCTTCAACCGGTTGATCTTTTGCCGGCCTATCTCCAGCATGCCGTTGGAGATATCGATACCTGTCACCCGGACGGAGGATATATACTTTGTCAGCATGATGGCCATGTCACCGGTACCCGTCGCTACATCGAGGACCCGTTGGGGTTTCGTCTTCGCCAGTTCCCTGATCGCCCTCCGCCGCCAGTAAATGTCAATGCCCCCCGAAAGAAAACGATTTAAAAAATCATACCGGAACGCGATCCTGTCGAACATATCGGCGACCTGCTGCTTTTTCCCCAGTTCCGAGTCCTTGAAAGGGACCACCCTGTCATGCGAATATTTTGCCATAGCGGTGGCAAAGGTAAGACAGGTAGGCGTATCTTACGGCCTCATTCAACAATATGGTCATCAATTCCTCCGTCTACGTGATCAGCAGCCCGGATTATACGCAATGTCCAAAACCGGACCGGCCTGAATATGCGTTCATCGGACGCAGCAATGTGGGCAAGTCGTCACTGATCAATATGATCACCAATAACGAAAAGCTGGCAAAGACCTCGGGCACGCCTGGCAAGACGCAGTTGATCAATCACTTCAATATCAATGATGCGTGGTATCTCGTCGACCTGCCCGGCTATGGCTATGCCAAAAGATCGTTGACCGAACGGAAGAAATGGGAAAAGATGATCGAAGACTATCTCCGGAAAAGAGAGAACCTGGTTACCGTTTTTATCCTGATCGACAGCCGTCACACTCCGCAAAAGATCGACCTGGAATTCGTCGGCAAAATGGGCAAATGGCAGGTCCCGTTCTGCCTGGCATTTACAAAGGCGGACAAGGAAAACCAACGTACCGTCGCGATGAACGTAAAAGCCTTCCTGGATAAAATGCGGGAGACCTGGCAGTTCCTGCCCCAGCACTTTGTAACCAGCGTCGTAAAAAAAATGGGAAGGGACAAGATCCTGCACCTCATCGATGAAATGAACGCCGAGTTTGAACAGGCGGAAGGGTAAAAATTCCGACCTTTCGCTATTTTCCGCCTCGTAGTTCATTCATCATATCCGGTATAGGGATGGCAGTGATTTCCTTCGTCACCGGAAAGCGTTCCTTACCAGGGTATACAATGAATCGCTTCGTGGCCTTAACGTCTTCGCATCCCAGGTGGAATCCTTTCGAAACGGATGGTGCTTGTGAGCGTTTTATTTCAATCGCATACCTCTCCTTACTGTTTTTCTCGATAACAAGGTCTATTTCTGCTCCGGCCGAGGTCCGGTAAAAACACGGAGTAACCCCGATAGGCAAACAAGACAAGAGATTTTCAATTACAAAACCCTCCCAACTGCTGCCTACGACAGGATGCCCCATGACATCATCGAGGGTCGTTAAATTGAGTAAGGCATGTGTTAGGCCGCTATCACGAATATATACTTTAGGTGCTTTGACAAGTCGTTTGCTGACATTTCCAGCCCAGGGACGAAGCGAGCGGATCAATAGTAGATCTTCCAGCAATTCGACGTATCGTCTGGCGGTGGGTGCGGTAACGTCAAGATTGTTTGCTAACTGTGCGATATTTAGCTGTCCCCCTTGACTATGGGCTAACATGGTCCAGAGCAATCGTAACGTAGTAGCTGGTATCCGGGGACCAAATTGCGGTACGTCACGCTCCAGATAGGTGCTTATAAAGTTTAGCCGCCATCTGAGGCTGGCTTCGTCATTTTTGGCCAGAAAGCTGTCAGGAAACCCTCCCCTCAACCATAATCGGTCAAGATCTTTGGGCGTTTTACTATCGATCTCTGCGACTATAAAGCCGGATAGTTCCTTATAAGCAATTCGTCCGGCCAGCGATTCCGATGATTGTTTCAGAAGATCAAGGGATGCGGATCCTAAGATGAGGAATTGGCCCGTTCTATTTCCTTCCCGGCGACGTCGGTCAATGACGCCACGCAGGATTTGAAACAGCTCGGGGACGCGCTGGATTTCGTCCAGGATGATCAGCTTTCCCTTATGTAGCTCAAAATATGCTTCCGGTTCATTAAGTCTTGCCGCCTCCGAGGGCCTTTCCAGATCAAGATATATTGGCTCGGGGTTGAAGGAAGCCGCGATCTCCTCGGCCAGGGTGGTTTTTCCTACCTGCCGGGGGCCAAGAACGCCTACGGCAGGAAATTCTTCCAGCAAACGGGCGATTTCAGACTGGGCTTGTCGCTTAATCATCCTTGCAATTATAATATAAAATATTCGATTTGCAAGGATAATTTTAATGGGTGCATAGGGGCGACAAATCCTTGAGTCGTGGGGCCACGACTTTTACGGGTAGATCATCGAAGGTGTCCGATCGGCGGCGCCGCCGGTATTAATTCACGACCTTATTCGCACAGCTGCTGCTGGCAAACGCTTCCGGCTTGGCCTTGAAGGCAAAGCCCATACCGAGTATATAACCCATCGCCTCCTTCAGCGCATCGTTGCTCTTGAAATGCGGGTTCGTATTGATATCGGCATGTACTTCCATGTCGACATCATACTTGCTGAAGAGATTGCACAGCTCGTAGGCAATCTCGATGCTTTTTGCCACTTCCACCAGCATACGCTCCTTGATGCTGTACTGGTGCCGGGTCTTCTCGTTGTGAATGAACATGAAACCGCCATGTCCTTCACGAAGAAAAACGATCACCGTAGCAAATTCCGTCTCAAGCCCTTTTACCTGGGAATCAGTGCCGATACAGACTTTCAGACGATACCCCTTTTCGGTTTCACGCCTGATTGCGTTTTCAACGGCCTCGGCGATGGGAAGGTCGATCAGATCGCCATTAAATTTTCGCCATAACATATTATAGAAGGTTTTTCGAATTTACCGAAAAAGCGTCTATTCACAAAATCGTATGCAGATTATGGTTTTATTAACGTTGGCCGCATTTATCGGGCGGGCAACTACCTCTACCGGGCGGGCAGCTGTTCTTTCTCCGCCTTTGTCTCAAAAACGCCATGCCAGAGCAATGCCGCCGCAATGCCTCCCAAGGCCCGACGGCCGCACCGCAGCCAAAAAGGACTCCCCCGTTCGGGGTAAACGGGCGACGTGTAAAAGGAACAACCCGTCAATACTGCCCCGTGCTCAGCATCACAAGCGTACAGGCTTCCAGCGGCTGGATGCCATTTGCCTGCGCCAACTCCTCCAATTCGGGATTCTCGGTACCGGGATTGAAGATGATGCGTCGGGGATGAAGGGATATAATATAATCGTAGTATTCTTTTTGAAGACGCGGACTGAGATAGAGCGTTACGGTGTCGATCTCCGGGAAATCTTTTTTACCGGTCTCCACTTCGACATCTCCTACCTTCACGGATCTCCGGCCAATCGCGACGACAGGATGCCCCTTTCCACGCAGACGGGTAACCGCGAGATAACTATACCGCTGAGGATTATCGGAGGCGCCGATCACCAGTGTTTTTTTCAATGAAATAGACATCGCGTTCACAATATTACAATTTACCCATGCCTCTTGTTCGAACTACTTTCTCCCTCCTATTTACTCACAAACAGCTTCACAAGGCTTCCCAGGAACCAATGTTCATCGGCCCGGATCATCGCATCCAGGGTCTTATCGGCCTGCTCGCTGAATTTCCGGATATTCTGGATCGTATCGGTAAAGGTCTTTACGGCCTTGTCCCTTTTGTCACCCTCCACTTCACTCAGTTCCTTCAACACAGGGATCATCAGGTCCAGCTCTCTTTTCTTTCTTTCCCGGATGATCTGGGTGGCTACCTTCCAGATATCTTTCTCCGCCGAAAAAAATTCCTTGCGCTCCCCGGAGATGATCACTTTTTGCACCAGCCCCCAATCGATCAGCTCCCGCAGGTTCATATTCGCATTTCCACGGCTGATATTCAATTGGTCCATCACATCCTCCGCACTCAACGGGTCCGGGCTTACCAGTAATAAAGCATGGATCTGCGCCATCGTCCTGTTAATACCCCAGTTGGTGCCAAAACGGCCCCAATTGGCAATAAACTTTGATTTGGCTTCTGCAAGTTGCATGGGACAAAGGTAGTCGTAGTTTCTGAACTTTCAAAATATATTGAAAGAAAGATCAGTTTACCGGGCAGGAATATTTCTTATTCTCCTTTGTAAAGAACCCGTTGCCCGGACGTATCGTAAACGCCAGGTAAAATCCCCCATTCTGGATCTTGCTTTTCGAAAAGACATTGGCCCAGTTATGAATGCCAAACAAAACGGGCCCGGCTTTAAAAGCTCCTCCGACCCAGAACTTGCCATCGGTCGTCACCAGCATCGGCAGATAGGCCCCCAGGTTCCGGGTCTCCCACCGGGGCGTCACCGTTAACAGGTTCATGTCCTTTACAAAAAGCCTTGTGCCTTTGTTGGCGCCGCCGAGGTTGAGCGTCAGCCCGGCATTGACCGCGAACCGGTCCTGTAAAGGACGATCTATATTGATCGCCAGTCTGGCCGGATTCCAGATGGTAAAGCTGCCGGTAAGGGCGGAGATATTGTTGACGATGGTGGCAAGACTGTCATTGAAATTGGCGAGACTACCCACCGCATCGAACTTGGCGTTGAGCGCGGAATCCGAAACATCGGCCTTTGGTCCGCTGGCCGTCCGGCTTTGCGATCCGTATTGATACCGGTTCGCACCGAGATCCAGCAGGCTGACGCTTATCTTCCACTCATATTCATGGTAATAGGTATCCATGTCGGCATAGTTGGTCACCGCCTGTGATTTTACCAGCCATTCCACGCCAAGATCTATCGCCGCCCCTCCCTGGGTATGCCCCAGAAAATCCGAAAGGTTCTGACCCGTACTCCGGTTGCTATGCCAAAAATCATAATTGGAAGAATAGCCATAACGGGCGCTGCCCGCATTCAATAAATAAATGGTCTGAAGCCCCGCCACGGAGCGGTCGACCGACCCGCCATTCAATTGCGCATAGGCGCCGGAGATACCCCGCGTGCCTTTCAGCGTGACCCCGCCGTTCAAACGCCCGACCTCATTGTCCACCAGCGTCCGGCTATAGGTAAAGAAAAGTTCCAGCCAGCTGCTGCTCACCATGTTGGCATTAAAGGTGTTACCCTCGTTGATGTTAAAGAACTGGTTCATGTTCTGCAGCGTATCGTTGTAATTGGCCGGCCCGGTCCTCGCGGCCCCATAAACCCGCATGTTGGCGCCAAAGGCGATCGCCGACCGGCGGTTCAGCGCCAGCCGTACATTCAACAGGTGTACGTTGTAATTGAAGGAAGCATACCGGCTGAGCTTCCCCGCCTTATAACTATAGTCGAGCGAATCGGCATGCGACAAATAGGAGAGGGGATGAAAGGTGACCGCATTCGTCGTATTCTGAAGCTGCATGGAAAATAACGTAATATCCCAGGGATAGGGCGTATTCAGGATCGAGGCGGGATTGTCGGATACCCCCAGGCTTCCGGCAAAAGGAGACCCCTTTACCGCATTATAGTTTTGCCCCCGGCTACCCACCGCGTAAACCAGTCCCAATAAAAGTACGAAGGCTCCGCGCCTCATATGTCTTGGTTTTATTATTCACAATATAGCGCAGGTTACGATAGTCTTTCAGGATGATGGAAGATACGGCTATCTGGTCAAAATGGTTGCCCGTGCGTTTGCCGGATCAAAAACGAGACCAATCCGGGAAAAGGTTGCAGCGAATGTAGTAAAAGATTCGTTTGCGACGCACTGCCGAACCAACGTTGTAACAAACGACCCACCCAGAGCCGTCTGCCGAATTGCCTGTTCCACTGATCGATATACTCCTGCTCCATTTCATGCCGGGCGATCTGCCCCCGGAGAAAGGCATCGATACAGTGATAGGCGATCTTGCTACCGTGTAAGGCCATACTCATCCCATTACCAGACAACGGGGGGACCATTCCGGCGGCATCGCCGATAAATAAGAGATGATCCTCCACCTGCGTCTTTTTCTCAAAACTGATCTGGGAAATGGTAAGCGGCTGGTCAAACAGCGATTTGGTGGAAGAAAAGATCTTTTCCAGGAATGGGTTCTTTCGCAGGATCTGCTTTTCCATCAACGGGATCGAATTTCCGCTGATCTGCAGATTTTCGGCCGTCGTCATATAACAAAGACAATACCTGTCGTCCTCTATCTTCGAGATCCCGCAATAGCCATGGGTAAAACAATGAAGACCGATCAGGTCCTGGGGAAGATCCGCCTGTACATGATACTTTACGGCGACATAATTATTCAGTTTGGTGGATCGCTGACGGGTGAAGGCGCGTCGCCATTTTATATCCAGGTTACTGCGTTTGCCAAAGGTCCCGCAGGCGATCTTCGACAGAAATTCCCCCGTCGTCGTCCTGACCCGGAAGGAAGACCGCTCAAAAACGATATCGGTCACCCGTACCGATTCAAACACCATTACTCCATTGGAACGGGCGATATCGGCCAGCGCCGCATCGATCTTATAACGGCTGATGCCAAAACCACCCAGGGGCAGTTCCTGCTCTATCGATTCGCCATTGGGCGATGAGATCAGCAGCCGTTTTATGATCGGAAGGTTCCAGTCGCTAAGGGGTAATCCCAGTTCCTCGAGGAAATTCCAGCTTTCGAGGCTGATATACTCTCCGCAGACCTTATGATAAGGATAGGTCTCCTTCTCAAAAAGAGCAACGGTATAACCGGCCTTTGCCAGTTGAATGGAGAGCGCCAGCCCGGCCAGCCCCCCGCCCGTTATGATAGCATCATAATCAAAGTATGGTGTGGAAGTATTCAACGTCGATACATTCTTATTTCCCTTCTCCTATGATCAACCACCGGAAAGCCCATTTCCATTGCAGGGAAAAATGTGCAATACCGGCCTTTTGTAATAATTCCTTCCAATCGCCCCGGCTGAATCCGCGCAGGACCGACAAAGGGGCATCGTTCTTCACCAGGTAAGACCGGGACCACCACCGGGTCAGCCGGCGGATGGCATACCAGGCAACCGGATGACGCTGCAGGTCATTGATAAACCAACCTACGCGGGCATTCTCCTCCATCCAACGCAACTGCTCCACCAACTCCTCCTCCGTGAAATGATGACAGAACAGCGAGGAGAAAATAATGTCCGGCTTGCCGTTGCCGAATGCCACTTCCCGGTAATCCGACTGGACCCACACAGCATTGCCTTCCTTCCATCTTTCCCCCGCCACCCGTATACAATGGGCATTATAATCGATCCCCGTCACCTGTACCTCCACCCGATGACGGCGGCAATAACGGCTAAGCACCCGTAAGTTATCACCCCCTCCGCATCCGATCTCACAAATCGTCACATGTTGTTTGTTTTTTAACAAACCCTTCAGACCTTTGATGCTGATCCGATGACCACCCAGCCAGGTATTGATGACATCCAGTTCCCGCATATTCCGTTCGATATCGGCAAAAGGAATATCATCCCCGTCGAGCAATTCTTTTTCGTAGCTCCGTCGCGAAAAATCTACTTTAGAGATCATACTGTTTCCCCGATGAAGGTTTCCATCGTCAGCCCCGGACCAAAAGCGGCCCCGAATATACAGTTTGGCCGGTTATAGTCGAGCGTCTCCATGATCCGTTGCAGGACAAATAAAATGGTGGGAGAAGACATATTGCCATATTCCTGCAGTACTTCATAGCTTTTGTCCAGGTGCCCGCTGGTAAGCGCCAGGCTTTTATGAATGGAGTCCAGGATCTTTTTCCCGCCGGGGTGCATACACCAGTGACTGACATGATCCGTGCTCATCCTGCTTTTTTTCAGGGCATTGCCCACCAGTGCGGTAAAATCGGCCCCGATCAGGTCGGGTATATAGCTGGTCAGCGTCATCCGGAAACCTGTGGAAGAAAGATCCCAAGTCATATCCTTTTTACCCCCGAGCCCAACCTCCGAATAAAAGGTTTTTAGCCGCAACCCCTTCCCCGGTTGATCATCCGATACGACCAGCGTAGCGGCGGACCCATCGGAGAACAAAAGGCCGGACATCATATTATCCATCGTCGGTTCCTGCTGAAAATGGAGCGTACACAGTTCCGTACAGACGATCAGCACCCGGGACCCGGGCTGGGACCCGCACAGCGCATCGGCCAGCTTCAGCGCATGCACGGCCGCGTAACAACCCATAAAATTAACGGAAGTGCGAAAGATCGTCGTGGGCAGACCCAGACATTCCAACAGTTCCAAGTCCAGACCGGGGGCGCTCATGCCCGTACAGCTCACCGTAATAAGATGGGTAATGTCCTGTGCATCCAGCTTGCCTTCCAGACAACGGCGGATAGCCTGCACGGACAGAGGGGCCGCATGTTGCCGGTACCATTCCATCCTTTTTTCGATCGAAGGGAACGGCTCCAGGTTCTCCGTGGGAGGATAGAATACCCAATCCGCGGTTGGCCGCGTATAATCCGGGACCACCGAATACCGGGCGCCGATACCGCTTTGCTGATATAGGAACTTTAACTTTCTCTTATCACTTTCACCCAGGGCATAGATACGCTGCATAAAAGGGAGGATCTCATGCTGTGAGTGTTTGCAGGCTGGAACAGCCGTTCCGATGGAGATGATTTTGCTCAAAATACAAGTCTTGGGTTAATATACGTACTATTTACCTGCAAAGATGGAACCAGGGCACTGAATCGCATCCTCTCCGCGCGCGCCCTACAACGTGATTAATAATACGGCTATAAATCCAATATTGGTGCACACGGAGGCTAGCAGGTTCATTCGCATGGTATTGGTAAAACTGGCCTGGCCGGGATCCTTCCAGACCTTCACGGCCCATATAAAGAAATAAACGAGGATTGGGAGCATGCAGGTTGCCAGAACAGAAAATTCTCTTAAACCAAGAAAGACCGAAATAAAATAATGTGCCAGGATCAAAAAGGCGATCGCGTAGACAAGACCCGTAAAAATAAAGCTTCCTCTATACCCCAAAAGCAGGCTGAGGGTCCTCACGCCGTCACGGCGGTCCGCTTCGTGCTGGTAGATCTGTGTCAACGGATAAAAGCCGCCCAGCAGCAGGGAACTGGCAATCATCGCCTCTACCGGGACCTGCAGGCTGTCGGACAGATCGGCCGGGTAATGGCTTCCCTGGAATACCAGGAAAAAGACAAGGGCGCCCTGGCAGCTGATCACCGTCAGCCACCCGATGATGGGATATTTCTTGAGACGGATCCCCCGATAGCTATAGGCCCGGGATGCCAGGATATAGAGGGCCAATCCTGCCACAAAATACCAGCTGATGAATGTGCCCAGCGCCAGCCCCAGCAGATCCAGCAGGATAGTGACCCGGAAGAGCTGCCGTGTCGGCTGCAAAGGATGCTCCAACCCCCCGATAGGAGTGGTATCCCGGTCCATATAGCTGTTATAGCCATTACTGGCCGGATACACCAGAAAATGCAATATAAAAAAGATCAGCCCGGCCCGGCCCCAATCCTTGTGAACGACCTGGCCAAGGGCAAACCAATATACCGGCATCAGGAAAAACGAGAAAGGGAGACGCAGTAATTGTACGGTGGATCGTTTTATCATACCTGGGGGATTTCTGCAAGAGGAAGTGGCTTGTACCGAAGGGTCAGCTGCTCATACAGGATCTTACACCAGATCACGATGGCCATCACGGCCTTTATCCCATAGGGGCGGACAAACCCGCTCCGGATAGAAGAAGGCACCAGGTCCGACACGGACATGCAAATGAGCAGGAACGCCAGTGCCAGGAGTACCCGGTTCAGCGGGTCGGGACGTTGCGAAAAATACCAGATGCCGATCCCGCTCATGACAATGATAAAAGTAGGCGACTCCGCCTTATGATTGAAGATCACCATCCAGATCAGCAGCGAGGCGAGATATAACAGGCGAAAGGAATAATCCTTGTATTGCCGGATATGGATAAGAGGAAGTAAAAGCAACACGAGACCCGCCAGCGTTATCCCATTCTTGGAGGGGCTCCAATGAAACCAGCTTTCCAGCAGACCCATTACCGATAGTCCTATGGAAGCCGAACGGTCGTTCAGCAGCAGGTTCAGCCAGCTTCGGTAAAGGAAGGCCAGCTGATGTGCATCCACCGCCACCAGGGGCAGGACGGCGAAGAACAGCATCCAGAAGAGCGACCAGCCCGCCAGGCGGAGCTTGCCGGGATAAAAGAGATACAGGATAAAAGCCAATGCGCCGTATATTTTTATATAGAACGAGAATACGAGGCAAAGGGTTGACAGGAAATATTTCGAACGTTCGGCCAGGGCAAACCCAAGGATGGTCAGACCGGCCATCAAACCATTGCTTTGGGTGTTCTGGATCGAAAGCAGCATCTCCAGCAGACAGAAAAGAAGGATCCAGGCCTTTTTCCGGTCATCCAGCCCCGGTAGCAGACGTATACCGGCAAAAAGACAAAGGGCGTTGATGGCGTTCCACAACAGCAGCCCGATGGAGTCCGGCAGCTTGGCCAGCAGACCCATGCCAAGCGCGAAACCGGGGCTGTATTTATACAGGTCCCAGTGATCTTCCGGGAAGAGCTGGTAGATATCTTTCCCCTGCAACAGGTGGAAAAAGGAAAATTTGAAGATCCGGTAGTTATTGTAGTCGATATAGGGCCGGCCGCCGGGCACATAGATCTTGGGACCGGCAAAGAGCCCCTGGGCCGTCGCGATAAGCGTGATCAATACATAGGCAAAAAGAGCGATGTGGAGGCTATGGGTGTTCCAGATCTTCTCCAGCTGATCTTTTAATTTGTCGCGATCCTGTTTAAGTGCGTTCATATGCAGGGGTTAATAAATATATGTTCCCATTCCTGCGCAATCACACTCTTCTTCGACGGATACCTGCAGGAGATGGGCAAACCATTTGTAAAATCCTATCCTTTCCTCGCGCAAAGCCCGGCCGGCCGGTAACAGGCTATTGCATTCCACTCCTCCATTGATAATATTGATCGTCATCCCGAACCCGGGTTTCCGGCCAAGCCGGAGGTCTTCGGATGTCGGCTGCCACTTCCCGCATACCACGTCGTGACAGGAAGGCTTGGGCTTTTGTGCCCTCATCCAAAACCATATAGCCGTGCGAAAAGCGATCACCCCGTCGCTGCTCACCAGCTCGGGTTGGGTCAGCAAGGGTAATCCCAGCTCTTCGCCGGCAAGACCGTAATTGTAAGCATAGGTCAATTGCATCGGACCCCGGCCGAAATAGGATTTGCCGGTCACAGGGCGGTAAGGGCTGGTACCGCCGGTATTATATTGTGTACAATGCCCATCCTGACAGCCCTGTTCCTCTGTGTAAAAAAGTCCCCAGACATAGGGGCCGCCCTCCGAGCCCGGGCCTCCATCGGTGGTCTCGTGCGCGATATGGGCAAAAAAAGCCGCCAGTTCCCGTTTACGCACAGAAGGTGATCCATCTGCGACAAATAAAGGAAAACCGGCGGCGGCTTTTATAAGAGCTTCGTAGGTATAAAGAGAGTGGTGATGCGGAAACATCTTCTCGTACAGGCCCTTGCTCAACAGCGCGGAAAGGTCATTCGTTCCTTTCCCGTATCCTGTCGTTCCGGTCCTGCCGGCGAATAGAACGGCCGTCAATAGAAGATACAGTCGCATAGTTCGCCAAGTTAGACAAAAAATGGTTTCCTGCCCCCTATCTTACCACTTCTCGTCTCCGGAGCTTTGGTTGATCCGGAAGGGCAAACCTCCGTCTTCCGTCTTCTCCGGGCGACTGGGATCAGGCCGGCTGGCCGTTTGCGGTTCATGACGCTTGTTCACCTCGGGTCTTTTGACGGCCTGCTCGGGACGCTTGGATACGGATGGCTCGGGGCGTTTGGCCTGCTCCGTCCCTTTCATTTCCGGCTCAGCATGTTTTACTTCGCGTTCCGGTCTTTTTATTTCGGGTCTTTCGGCCCGTTCAGTTCGTTCGGGTCTTTCAGTTCGTTCGGGTCTTTCGGCCCGTTCGATGGGTGGGAGCGAGGTTCTTTGGTTGTCTCCCCTTTGACCGTCCCTTCTTTGGTTACCCGATCCATTGTTGTCACGACCCCCGTTGTCACGGCCACGACCGCCGCCATTGCTGCGTCCGTTGTTGCCGGAACCGTTCTGGTCGCGGCCCCTGCCTCCTCTGTCGGAGGAGCCGTTGCGTCCATTGTTGCTGCGGCTGCCGTCCCTGCCTGCAAAGGAAGGGGCTTGTGCCACCGGCCTGGAGGATATGGACGCATGCATCACATGCGGATGATCTTCCACTACCGGGATCGGTCCGCCGAGCAATTTCTGTATGTCATGCAGGAATTCTTTTTCTTCCGCATCGCAAAAAGACAGGGCGATACCACTGGCGCCGGCCCTTCCGGTCCTGCCTATACGATGTACATATGTTTCCGGTACATTGGGGAGCTCGAAGTTTATGACGTGCGTCAGCTCGTCGATGTCGATGCCCCGGGCGGCGATATCCGTTGCTACGAGGATCCGTGTCTGCCGGTTCTTAAAGCTCTGCAGCGCACGCTGACGGGCATTCTGCGACTTGTTGCCATGGATGGCTTCCGCCCGGATCCCGGCACGGCTTAGCCCCTGTGCTACCTTATCGGCGCCATGCTTGGTGCGGGTAAATACCAGCGCCGAGAGAATGGCGTCGTTCTGCAAAATATGGAAGAGAAGGGATTTCTTGTCCTTCTTTTCGACAAAATAAAGGGACTGCTGAACCGTCTCGGCCGTTGTAGAGGCCGGTGTCACTTCCACTTTGGAAGGATTCACCAGGATCGTTGCCGCCAGCTTTTGGATCTCCGGGGGCATAGTGGCGGAGAAGAACAGCGTTTGCCTTTTCTGGGGAAGACGGGTGATGATCTTTTTGACGTCGTGGACGAAACCCATGTCCAGCATCCGGTCTGCTTCGTCAAGGACGAAGAACTGGATATCGCGCAGGTTGACGTGCCGTTGGTCTACCAGGTCGAGCAGCCTGCCCGGAGTCGCAACGAGGATGTCGATGCCTCTCTGGAGTGCATGTACCTGCGGCTGTTGCGGAACGCCACCAAAGATCACCAGGTGTTTCATCCCGGTATATTTCCCATAAGCGGCAAAGCTTTCATCGATCTGGATAGCCAGTTCGCGGGTAGGGGTCAGCACCAGGGCCTTGATCGGACGCTGGCTCCTCAGCCCGGTGTCTTCTTTAAGGCCGGCGCCATCTTCACAAAGAAGCTGCAATAAGGGAAGAGCGAAGGCTGCTGTCTTACCGGTGCCTGTCTGGGCGCAACCCAACAGGTCTTTTCGGCTAAGTATAATAGGTATAGCCTGTTCCTGGATAGGCGTGGGGGTTGTATAACCCTCATTATCCAAAGCCTTTAACAAAGGCTCAATGAGTTTGAGATCTTGAAATAACAATTGAATTACTGTTTAATTGAAAAAAGCCCATCTACTCATCAATATCCTTCAGGAGTTATTACAGAAGGTTGTCACGAAAGCTGATAGAAAGGAATGTAACGTGCGCAAAGGTAGGAAAAAATATCCGGAAAGATTTTTTTAATTTTTTTGCGGTTTAATTAGTCCGCACCGGAAAAACCCCTATATTTGTTCAGGATATAACAATTCGCAATTTATGGTCCGCGGCAGGTAAATCACAGCTTGTCGCCCTTCGTATCCAGGATCTTCCTAATAAAATAATAAACTATTTAAAGTTTGGTTGGAACAGCAAGGACACAGTTCTGAGAGGCCGTTGTTTCTACAACTGAGCCTGAAGGACAAGGTTTAAAGGGCCGCCTCATATCTATGAGGCGGCAAGTTTTTTTATCTCCGGCAGGGAATAAGAAAACTACAAAAAGCTGATCTGGAACTGCCCGCCCTTTTCGTAATAATAACTGCGGTCCTGCCGGGAGAACCGGATCGGCGCCCCCAATTCCTTTAACACTTTGAGGTATTCGTAGAGACTGCGTTCGGAAACGCCCATTTTTTCAGCAAATTCAGGCGGAGAACCCGTTCTTTTCTGTCGAATAAATTGATCCAGTCGTAACAGTAGGTTAAGGTAATGCTTCATGTGGATAAAGTTTAGCACTACTAACGGAGACGCATTAACCGAAGATGAAAATAAAGATCAGATATCTAAAATACACTCATCCGGGAATCGGTCAAAGACAGGGGATATAAAAAGAGACGGGGTAAGCGATAATACTTACCCCGCACTATGTACTTTATCAGATCATTATCCGGGGAGATCAGATCATCATCCGCAAGGGTTCTTCCAACAGGCTCTTTACCGTCTGCAGGAAGGCCGAACCCGTCGCTCCATCCACTACGCGGTGGTCACAGCTCAGGGTCAGCTTCATCACATTCCCCGGCACGATGGCCCCATTCTTTACGACGGGCACCTGCTGGATGGCGCTGACCGCCAGGATACAGGCATCAGGAGGATTGATGATCGCAGTGAATTCTTCTACGCCGAACATACCCATATTGGAAATAGTAAAGGTGCTGCCTTCCCATTCCGCAGGTTGTAATTTCTTATTCTTGGCGCGCGTGGCAAGATCCTTTACTTCGGCGCCGATCTGCGAAAGACTCTTCAGATCCGCAAACCGTACCACGGGCACGAGCAACCCGTCTTCTACCGCTACCGCCACACCGATGTTGACATGATGGTTGATACGGATCTTATCCCCCAGCCAACTGCTGTTGACCGCAGGATGTTGTTTCAGGGCTACCGCCACGGCCTTTAATACGATATCGTTGAAAGAGATCTTTACAGGAGATACTTCGTTGAGCTTTGCCCGGCTCTTTACCGCCTCATCCATATCGATGGACATGGTGACATAGAAATGAGGGGCGGAGAACTTGCTTTCCGCAAGACGTTTGGCGATCACCTTCCGCATCTGCGATACCGGCACTTCCTCATAACTTACCTGACCTGCCGGTGAGGTGAAGGCGGGTGCGCCCTTACCGGATGCAGCCGGTTGTTGCTGGGCCGCGCCGCCGGCCACCGCCTTACCCGGTGTAAAGCTATCCACGTCTTTTTTCACGATCCGTCCATTATCGCCGCTTCCCGGCACCTGGGAGATATCGATCCCCTTGTCCGCCGCCAGCTTTTTTGCCAGCGGAGAAGCCTTGATCCGGCCATCCGCACTGACGGACAGCCCCGCGGACAGACCCGGTTGAGCGGCGCCATTCGATACGGCAGCGGTGTTTGCAGCAGGTGCGCTGCTTCCCGCGGCGGCGGGTTGTGCAGCCTGCCCGGCAGCCACGGGAGCCGCTACCCCCTTATTTTTACTGGCAGCCACGATCTTATCCAGGGGTACTTTCTTTTCATCCCCGATCACGGCCAACAGGTCGTTGACGGCGATCTTTTCTCCCTTCTGCGCACCAATATATAATAATTTGCCTTCCTTATAGCTTTCCAGCTCCATCGTGGCCTTGTCCGTCTCGATATCCGCCAGGATATCTCCTTTCTTTACCGTATCGCCTACCTTCTTATGCCAATCCGCGATCACACCTTCCGTCATGGTATCGCTAAGACGGGGCATCAGGATGACTTCCTCCTGTTTGGAAAGATCCAAACCCGTCGTTGCCGATACCGCCGCTGCCGCCGGAGCAGTCGCTGTCGCTGCCGTGGCTGCCGAAGCCGCCGGTGCTGTCGGTGCTGTCGAAGCCGCTGCCGGGGAGGCCGCCGGAGCCGCCGCACCCCCGCCCTTGACCAGGGAGGAAATATCCTCGCCGGGAGTGCCGATGATCGCAAGCAGGTCGTTGACCTGGATCTTTCCCCCTTTGTCCGTACCCGTAAATAATAAGGTGCCGTCTTTATAGCTTTCCAGGTCCATAGTAGCCTTATCCGTCTCTACTTCCGCCAGCAGATCTCCTTTTTTAACGGAGTCGCCCACTTTCTTGTGCCAGGCCGCGATCACTCCTTCTGTCATCGTGTCGCTCAACCGGGGCATTAAAATAACTTCAGCCATAACGCAAATTCTTATTTAGAAAAGATAAATGGTAAACCGAGCTGTGAAATTACTACAAAAACCGGAAATCCTCCGTCAGGAAAAATAGCGCATCTCCGGTTTACGCTAAAGTCTGTTCTTACGGACAAACTGCCTCAGGCCGCTTTTACATTTCCCGTACGCTTCAATACCCCCCAGTGTTGCAATTCACCTTTAAGGGCACGTCGTACGGCCCGGAAGAGCACCAGCCATGTCAGCCAGCGCCAGATCAACCGTTGCGGGATCAGCCAGATCAACCGGACGATATTCTCTTTTTCAAAGCTGAAAGCCAGCACGGCGACCGCCAGGTCCACCAGCATAAAGACCAGGTAATAACCACCGATCTTCGAGGCATTTCCCGTACACAAACCGACGATCATAAAGAAATCGGCAAGCGGAATGACAAAAGGAATGATATATTGAAAGATTAAGATATTTGGCAGCGCCACCCAACCCAGCCAGCGATATTTCCAGTTCAGCAACGCATCCCGGTTCTTCCAGAATGTCTGCATCACCCCATAGCTCCACCGAAAACGCTGTTTAAAGAACATCTTCAACGTCTCCGGCGCCTCCGTCATGGCAATGGCCCCATTGTCGTTCTCGACAAGATATCCGCAACGTAAAATACGGATGGTCAGATCACAGTCCTCGGCCAGGGTATCCGTGGTGAATCCACCGGCTTCCTCGATCGCCTTTTTCCGGAAGGCCCCGATCGCACCCGGCACCACCGTGATCGCATTCAGATAGGCAAACGCCTTGCGATCGAAATTCTGACTGCTGATATATTCAATGGATTGCCAGCGCGTCAGCAGGTTCACCCGGTTGCCTACTTTTACATTCCCTGCCACGGCTCCGACCAACCCCCGTCCCGGCATGTCCACATTCACCAGGCTCCTCTGGTCGCTGCTGGTATCGCCTTGTCCCTTTATCCCCGGTCTGAAATGCTCCATCAGCCGCGATACGGCATCCGATCTCAGCTTCGTATCGGCATCGATACACACCACATAGTCCGCCGCCGCCTGGCTGATCCCGAAATTCAGGGCCGATGCTTTTCCTCCGTTGGATTTGGTGAACACCTTTACCCTTGGATCTTTTGCAAATGCCTGGCATACTCTCTCATAGGTCAGATCGGTGCTGCCGTCGTCCACAAAAATGACCTCGAAGTTGGGGTAATCGCGGTTGAGCAGGCTTTCCACCGAGCTTACGGCATTCACTTCCTCGTTGTAGGCAGGCACGATAATGCTTACCAGCGGCGCATTGCTGCCATCGGGAAGCCAGAAAGGGGCCAGCGAGATCTTCTTTTCCCGGATAAACTCCTTTGTAGCGATAAAGCCCATCAGGAGCACCCTGCCTACCGATAAGATCATGAACACGATAAACATCGAAAAAAGGATATGCCCGCTCCAATATCCCAGCTCCGCGAAGTAATAGTTGATCTGGAGGAGATAATAACCGCTTCCCTTGGGCACCGGCGGCATCATCTCATCCCGGGTCTTCCCCAGGATATCGGCTACCGTGGTAAAATGGAACCCTCTTTTCTGGAAATATTCGATGATCCGGGGCAGCGCCTCCACCGTGGCCGTCCGGTCCTCGCCCCCGGCGTCATGCAACAGGATGATATTACCGCTCAGTCCGTTACGCGTCATGTTGTTCTTACCCGCGACGGTTCGGTCAAAGATACTATCAGCCGGAGTACCCGGTTCCCAATCCGTAGGGTCAATGGATTCGCCGATATCCAGGTAATTTTTTTTGCGGGCGATGGCCACCGGGATCAGCTCTTCCCATTTCTCCGGTTCGAAGTCCGCATTGTAGGGGGCACGGAACATGATCGTAGAATGGCCCGTGATACATTCGATGAGCAGACGGGTGGACTCCATTTCCAGGATGGCCCTCCGCTGGCTTACCTTGGCGATATTCGGGTGGGTAAATGTATGATTGCCGATCTCATGACCTTCATTGAACTCCCTTTTTACAAGAGGGATATTATTTTCCGCATTGATACCCACCAGGAAAAAAGTAGCCGGCACATGATATTTACTGAGGATATCGAGGATCTTAGGTGTATAATTGGGATCCGGTCCGTCATCGAAGGTCAGGACCAGCTTCATGGAATCCGCAGTCCCGTATTTCCGGGCAACGAAACGCGAAGGCAGGCTGTCATAGGTTTCCTCGCTGATCAGCATTTCCCCCGTATTCAGCTCCGGCGTTATGCGCCCATTGGTCGGCGTGGCAATGATGTCCAATACTTCTCCCGTACCTTCATAATCGACAAAATCCGCATTGGCCATCGCGTCCACCTTGCTGAAAGCAGAAAAATTGAAATGGGCGACTGCCATTTTTCGCATATCCCGGTCATAAAAGGACCACATCCGGGGATCCTCGTCTCCTAATCTCCATAGCGCCGTTCCCGCCAGGCCATATTCTGTGGCAAACCGAAGGGCGTTGAAAATGGTGGCGGCATCGGTGAACTGCACCTGGTGTTTGTTATTGTCCTCATCCTCGTAATCGTACTTGAGATTATAGGAGTCGTTGTCGAAATCGATGGTGGCGCCATTATCCTTGGCTGTGAAGAGGGCCTGTTGATAACTCACCGTCCTGGCCGACATTTCCTTCCCCAGCCTCCAGTCATATCCGTAACCAGCCAGGCAAAGGATGAGCTTTTGCATGGGTATTTTTTCGACGGCGTCATCCACCGCCCCTTCGATCCATTTCTGGTGAGCGATAGGACCCGGCCCCGATGCGTCCGAATACTGGTCGTAGGCCATCAGGAAAACATAATCGTTGTATTTGGACAGCTCCTTAAAATTATAATCCTCGTTGAAAGGAATAACGTCCTGGGTAACGAGAAAATGTTTGGCGTGCAGCCGTTCGTAAAGGTCTTTCTGAAAATTTACCAGGCTCTCATTCTTTTTTTCCTGTAATTCCTCAAAATCCACGTTTACACCGACAAAGTCGTTCTTCTCCAATATTTTGAGCACATCGTTGATCAGCCGTTCTTTTTTAACGGGATCATTGATGATCCGGTGTACCGCGTCTCCGCGGAAGACCTCCTTATAGTTATTGGAAAGGATCGGCATGACCTTTACCCCCGATCGCTTCATGATGTCCCAGGCCCGGGGATCGATATTCGTAAATACCGTGTCCGCCGTAGGATCGACAAAGATCCATTCCGGGATCACCAGGTTCATCTTGGAAATATATTGCTGCAGGGATAAAAAGGACTGGGCATCCCAGTCCACATAGAAAGCGGCCCGGATCCCGGTGGGGAACTTGGTAAAAGACCGGAAATTAGTATCCGCCTTAAAAGGCTGGAGAATGGAGTGGTCAGAATCCTTTTTGTGCTGACCGGGGAAGGCGCCTGCCTTATAGGGGACCTTTTCGTTGATGTATTTGCGGAATCCCCCATATTGTTCGATCAGGCTGTTCTTGAACAGGAACGTGCGCCCCGTATCCAATACCTTTTTGTACAGCTGGCTCTGCTCCTTTATCCGGGGCAGGGCCGGTGCATAGTTGCGGGAGACGGCAATGCCAAAGATGACAACACCGAGGACAAGGACCAGGGCGACGATCCTTCCCCCCCATTTGAGCCGTTGCCAGCGCCCCGGTGAATTTGTCTGGAAGATCTGCCTTTTTGAAGTCGGTGTCGAATTGCCTGTCATAGATGCGTATTGGCAAAGTTCCCGCCAATCAGGTGTATATCAAAGTCCAATCAATATTTTTTAACTATGATTTATATTTTGCGCCCGTGCCTGGCAGAATTTAACAGGTCAATAATCCAACTCGAGTTTCAGGCGATCTTTCAGCTCCTTTACCAGTGGGTACTGCTCTACGATCTGCTGGAACTGCTCCCGCTTATTCAGAGGCCTTTCCGCCGGCTCCTCCGTATCGGGCCTCTCTTCTATGATCACCGTAAAGGAGATCGTTTTGTTGGAGAAGGCTTTTTGCAGGTGATCGGATAAATTCCGCTTCTCCTGCTCGATGAACTTTTGCTCCAGGTTATTGCTCGTCACCACTTCAAAACCGGTTGCATCTTTTATCCGCAGAATGGCCAGCTCGAGGCTTTGTACGGCCGGGTTCTTGTTCTCCCGAAGGATCCGGACGTAGTCCGCCCAGGCGTTTTGCAGCGCCTCCGGTTCCAGGGTCTTACTACTGGCGGCCTCGTTGTTTTGCTGGCGATCGGTGAATTGCTGCCGGATCCTTGACAGTGATCCCAGCGTTGCGGTCCCGGGTACGGATGCCTGCCTCCGCGGATCGGCTTGTCCCGGCGCGGCGCTCTTTTCCACCTCCGTCTCGACCAGCAACCGGGCCCCGCTGACAATGGGTTCCCTCGGTTTTATGGGCGCTTGCGCTTCCGGTGGCGCCGCCTGTTTTGTGCCGCCGGGTCCTTCGCGGCGGACCAGCTCCATCGCCGGTATATTCCGGAACGAGACCGGTCTTACCGATTCAGCCTGTTTTTTTTTACCCGGCTCCCCGCCCGTCAGCTGCAGGGCCTGCCCCAGATAGCAAAGCTTTATGAGGGCCAGCTCCACATGAAGCCGTTTATTGCGGGCGGATTTATAATTGATCTCGGCATCGTTCAATACATTCAGCCCGCTGATGAGATAGGCGGCATCCACTCCCTTGCCGGCGGCGATATACCGGTCCCGGAAACTCTCCACCACTTCCAGCAGGGAGGCGACCTTCTCATCCCTGCATACCAGCAGGTTCCGCATAAATTCCGCAAGACCGTTCAGGACCTGGTCTCCCTCGAACCCTTTCTGATTGATCGAGTCATAGATCAACAGGGCATCCGACAGGTTTTGCTGCTGCATGGCGTCCAGGATGCGGAAATAATAGTCGGCATCCAGTATATTCAGGTGCTCCAGCGTATTGTGATAGGTGAGGACCCCATTGGTAAAACTGACGATCTTGTCCAGGATGCTCAGCGCGTCCCGCATACAACCCTCGCTCTTTTGCGAGATCACCTGCAGCGCCGGCTTCTCCGCCTTTATCTCCTCTTTATCGCAGATCTCCCGCAGATGCGCTACGGTATCCGCCGTCGTGATCCGTTTGAAGTCGAAGATCTGGCAACGGGAAAGGATCGTGGGGAGGATCTTGTGCTTTTCCGTCGTCGCCAGTATAAAAATAGCATAGGGAGGAGGCTCCTCCAACGTTTTCAAAAAGGCATTGAAGGCCGAAGTGCTTAGCATGTGCACCTCATCGATGATATAGACCTTGTATTTGCCCGCCTGCGGTGCAAAGCGTACCTGCTCCACCAGCGTCCGGATATCGTCCACCGAATTATTGCTGGCGGCATCGAGCTCATGAATATTCAGGGAAGTACCCTCGTTAAAGGATACGCAGGAATGACAATGGTTACAGGCTTCTCCCTCGGGTGAGGGGTTCTCGCAATTGATCGTTTTTGCCAGGATCCGCGCACAGGTAGTCTTTCCCACCCCCCGTGGACCACAAAAAAGAAAGGCATGTGCCAGCTGTTGGCTTTTGATGGCGTTTTTGAGGGTAGTCGTGATATGTGATTGCCCCACCACCGTAGAAAAGTCCTGGGGCCTGTACTTTCGCGCCGAAACAATAAATTTATCCATTAGTTTAGCTCCTTAGCCATTTTCCGCGGCTTTAGCAAACCTACAGTAAATACTAAAACAGGCAATGACCGGGAGCCGGAATTTCTTCCCCCACCCCAAAACTATCACTCTTTCCCAACCTTTACCCCCTCCACTGCCTTTCCCCTCTTCCCCTGAAGACCCCTCCCGCATGGGCCAACTCTTCCAAAAGCTCAGTCGCTTTCGCGACTTCTCCTTGCAATTTTGCTATCTTCGAAAAAAAAGTGACAAAAAGTTTGGAATATTTACAGTGTTAACTAAATTTGTACCGTTAATTGTAGCACATGGGAATTGCAGAGCGAAAGGAAAAACAGAAACTCGAGATCCGGAAGATGATCCTGGATGCCTCCATGAAATTATTCGTGGAAGAAGGGTTCAACCATGTTTCCATCCGGAAGATCGCCGAACTGATCGAATACAGCCCGACAACGGTTTACCTGTATTTTAAAGATAAGGACGAGATCTTCTTCAACCTGCATGACATCGGCTTTAAAATGCTCCTGGAGGCGAACCAGAACCTGGGATCCATCCGGAATCCCCTCATCCGCCTGCATAAAATGGGAGAGAATTACCTGAATTTCGGGATGAAGAACCCGGAGTATTACAACCTGATGTTCATTGCACGGGAACCGATGAAGACATTGCAGAATTGCGACTGGGAGAACGGAGATGTGGCGCTGGGCCTGCTGAAGGCAACGATACAGGAATGTATGGACAAAGGATACCTGGCAAAGAACGATGCCCACCTGGTAAGCCTCTCCGTCTGGAGCCACGTACATGGACTGGTGGCGCTGGCGATCCGGGAGCGGATGGAGAAATTTGTTCCGCAAAAAGAGATGTTGCTGCGGGTGATGATGGAATCACTGAACTGGCTGGTCAACAGCATTGACATCAGCGGCAAGGATCGACCGGCAAAGACAGTGTAAATATCCCGGCGATGACTACCAGCCCGAAGAGGGCCTTTTTTTTACATGAGTAGTTAACACTGTAAATAATATATACGTTAACAATAAACAGAACGTCATGCCAAAACGCTTTTTCACGCTCGTGCTGCTGCTTACTACCGCTCTTCAAAGCCGCCCGCTTACCGCACAAACTATCGCTCCCCCGCAGCCCTCTCTCGCACCACAACCCTCTCTCACTTCGCCACAGCCCTCCATCGCGCCACAGCCCTCTATCCTGGATTCCTATATCCGTCTTGGCCTCGACAGCAACCTGGCCCTTCACCAGCGAAACTTCGACCTTCAGCGGGCACGGATCGATCTTCAACGGGCGCGATCGCTGTTCTATCCACAGGCCGGTTTCAGCTCCCAATATACCCTCGCCGATGGCGGCCGGTCACAGAGCATCCCCGTCGGCGATCTGCTCAACGGGGTTTATTCAACGCTCAACCAACTGACCGGCTCCAATAAATTCCCCCAGGTAAGTAACCAATCCATCCAATTCCTTCCCAATGACTATCACGATACCAAAATGGAGATCTCCATGCCCCTGATCAACATCGACCTGCAGCATAATAAAGAAGTGAATGGCGAACTGATCGACAGTAAACGTGCCGCCGTGGACGTCTATCGCCGGGATCTTGTACTCCGGATCCGCCAGGCCTATTATCAATACCTGCAGACGGGTAAGGCCGCCGCCATCTATCGCACCGCGCTCTCTCTCGTAAAAGAGTACCGGCGGGTCAGCGAAAAATTCGTGGAGAACCGGATGGCCACCAAAGAGATCGTTCTCCGCGCCCAGGCCCAGGTAAGCCAGGTCGAATCTTCCCTGATCGCGGCGGACAACGACCTGCACAATGCCGCCGCCTATTTTAATTTTTTACTAAACCGCCCTCTCGACAGCGAGGTCCTGGTCGACTCTTCCCTCATCGATGATGATGAAGATCCCGCCACAAGCACCGGCGGAACATCCCTCCCGGCTGGAACCTCTCCCCCGGCAGGAACCTCTCCCGCATCCGGCATCCCCCCTCCCGGTCAACTCCCCCCTTTTCCCGCCGGACGCGAAGAGCTCAACCAATTGCGAAGCGCACAGCGGATCATACAGTCAAACCTCAAATGGGACCGCAACTACCTCATACCGCGGCTCGACGCTTTTTATGATATCGGTTTCCAGGGCTTTGGTTTTCATTTCGACAACAGCCAGTTCTACCAGCTGGCCGGCATTAACCTGCAATGGACCCTTTTCAAGGCGAACGATAATAAATACAAGATCCGGCAGGCGCGTATCGACATCTCCTCCATCGACGATCAATACCGCGAGCTTACCCTGGAGCTGAGCCTGCAGACGCAGACCACAGCCAATAATTATCATTCGGCCCTGCAAGCCCTGCACTCGCTGAACGATGAGGTCAGCAGCGCCCGGGAGACCTACCGTCTCGCAGAACGACGATTCAACGAAGGACAGGCCCTGCAGATCGAGCTGATCGACGCCCGTACGCAAATGACCAGCGCAGAGCTCCGTTACTCGCTGGGCCGGCTATCCGTACTGAACAGGGCCGCCGACCTCGAACGCGTCAACGCCTCCTATAAATTTTAATGCAAACACCAAAAACGAACCGATATGACTTCCAGGACCAACCAACCGATCCTCCTTCTCCGCCTCCCCATCGTGGCGATCCTTGCCTTCGCGCTGGTACGATGCGGTGAGAACAAAGCCGCCTCCGCCCCTGCCGTTCCTTTGTCCGATGAGGCCATCCCCGTCAGGGTACAGCCGGTCATCACCGGTAACCATGGCCGGACCCTGCAATACTCCGGGCTGATCGCCTCCAATTCCGAAGCCCGCCTTTCTTTTAAGATCGGCGGCATAATCTCGAAAATATTTGTAAAAGAAGGGGATCCCGTTACTGCAGGACAACTGCTGGCCACCCTTGACCTGACGGAGATCGATGCACAGGTGCAACAGGCGACGCAGAACGTGGAGAAATCACGGCGCGATGAAGGCCGGATCAACAACCTGTACAAGGATACCGTTGCCTCCCTGGAACAATTGCAGAACGCCCACACACAGCTGACCGTGGCCGGCGAAGCCCTGCATATCGCCGAGTTCAACCGGCAGTACGCACAGATCCGGGCCTCTTCCGGCGGTACGATCCTTCAAAAATTGATGGCCGAAGGAGAATATGCTTCCGCCGGCACGGCCGTACTCCTGTTCAACGGCGCCGGCACAAAGGACTGGGTGGTACGTTTCGGCGTGTCCGACAAAGACTGGGCGATCCTGCGAAAAGGCGATAAGGCGGCCATCACCATCGATGCTTACCCCGATCAGCCTTTTTCGGGCGCCCTCACCAAACTGGCGGAAGGGGCCGATGCCGCCGGTGGGACCTATGCGGTAGAAGTGACCGTGTCCCCCGCCGGGCACAAGCTGGCGCCAGGATTATTCTGTACCCTGCAATTACAACCGGCTGCAGGCAAGACGGCCCTTACCCTTATCCCGGCCAGCGCCCTTGCAGAAGGAGACGGTACTACTGGTTATGTATACACGCTGAACGCGGATAAGAAGACGGTCCGGAAACTTCCCGTGCATATCGCCTTCCTGCAGAATGACAAGATAGCCATCAGCAGCGGCCTGGAGAACGTGGCCGAAGTGATCACCGACGGAGTGGGCTATCTGACCGAAAGCTCTGCCGTTAAAGTAATCAACAAAAACTAAAAAAACGAACGGATGAAAATCACCGACTTTTCCGTAAAGAACTACCAGTTCACGCTCATCGTATTCGTGATGCTGGCAGCCATCGGCGTGAACTCCCTGCTGAATATGCCCCGGGGCGAAGACCCGGATATCGAAGCTCCCTCCTTCTCCGCCATCGTCATCTACCCCGGCACCAGCCCAAAGGACATGGAAGAGTTGGTGGTCAACCCCATCGAAAAACGATTCAATGAGATGGATGACGTCAAACGCATCCGCTCCACCATCGACGATGGGCTGGCCGTCATCGAGATCGAATTTAAATATGATAAGGACCCCGATAAAAAATACCAGGACGTGATCCGGGAACTGGATGCGGTCCGCGGAGACCTGCCGGCGGACATCCTCAGCATCGATGTAAAGCGTTTCACCCCTTCCGACGTAAATATCCTGCAGATCGGCCTGCTCAGCGAGTCGGCCCCCTACAAGGACCTGGAAGAGTGGAGCAAAAAATTAAAGGAAAGACTGGAGAAGATCAAGACCCTGAAGAATGTGGAGAACTGGGCCTTCCCGCGGCAACAGGTACGGGTATCCCTCAACCTGGAAAAACTGTCGCAGAATAAGCTGCCGCTCAATGCCGTGCTGCAGGCCATCCAGCGGGAGAATGTAAACATCCCCGGCGGCAGCATCGAAATGGGCGCCAAAAAATTCAATGTCAAGACCAGCGGCGATTACAAAAGCGTCGACGAGATCCGCAACACGGTCGTCAGCAGCGCCGACGGCAAAAGTATCTATATAAAGGACGTCGCCGACGTGTCCTTTAATTATGAAGAGCAGAACTATATCGGACGGCTCAACGGCAAAAGAGGCGTCTTCGTGACCGCCAGCCGTAAATCCGGCACCAACATCTTTGCCGTGGAAAAGGAGATGGACCCGGTATTGCAAAAATTCCAGAAGGAGCTGCCCCCTGCCATCGCGTATGAAAAAAGCTTTAACAATGCCCAAAGCGTGCGTACCCGGCTGGGACATTTCGAAATGGATTTTGCCATCGCCATCTTCCTGGTATTGCTTACCCTGCTGCCATTGGGGCCCCGCGCCTCTATCGTGGTCATGGTCTCCATTCCGCTGTCGCTGCTGATCGGGCTGTTCCTGCTCGACCTCTTCCATATAACGATCAACCAGATGAGCATCGTCGGCATGGTCGTGGCGCTGGGTCTGCTTGTCGATGACAGTATCGTCGTGGTGGAGAATATCGAACGCTATCTGCGTATGGGATATGAACGCAAAGCCGCGGCCATGGCCGCCACCCGGCAGATCGGGCTGGCCGTGCTCGGTTGTACCGCGACCCTCATCTTTGCCTTCCTGCCCCTCATGTTCCTCCCCGAGGCCGCGGGGGACTTTATCCGTAGCCTGCCCGCGGCCGTCGTCAGCACGGTACTCGCCTCTCTCTTCGTCTCCCTGACGATCGTACCCTTTCTTTCCAGCCGTATCCTCAGCGGACATGAGCATCCCGAAGGCAATTTCTTCCTGCGCGGACTGCGGCGATTTATCAACGGTTCCTATCGCCGTCTGCTCCATGCCGCCATCGCCCGCCCTATCACCACCCTGCTGATCGCATTGGGCATCTTCGTGGGATGCCTGGCCCTGATACCACGGGTTGGGTTCAGCGTTTTCCCTGCTTCGGAGAAACCGATGTTCCTTATCAACATCCAGACCCCCCTGGGCACGAGCCTGACCGCAACGGATACTGTAGCACGTTATGTCGAACGGGCCATCCGCGGCATCCCCGATCTGAAGAACTATACCACCAATGTAGGACGCGGGAATCCCCGCATATATTATAACGTGATCCCGCAAAATGAGGTGAGCAACTATGCCCAGCTATTCGTCCAGCTAAAAGAGACGGCCCCGGAGAAAAAAAGGGCGCTGATCGATTCCCTGCGGCTGCGCTTTTCAGACTACCCCGGCGCAAAGATCGAAGTAAAGGATTTCGAACAGGGACCCCCGATCGAAGCGCCCATTGCGATCCGGCTCTTCTCCGAAGACCTCGATACCCTCCGGAGCCTTGCCTTCCGGGTGGAAGACCTCTTGAAAAAGACCGGCGGGACCATGTATGTGAACAATGAGCTTACAACCCTGAAGACGGATATCGACGTAAAGGTCAACAAGGAAAAGGCAGGCATCCTCGGCGTCCCGGTCAACGAGATCGACCGCACCGTCCGTATGGCCGTAGCCGGTCTCGACATCGGCAAATTCCGGAAGGATAATGACAAAGGCGATGACTATAACATCAATGTATGCCTGCCCAGGACAGGCCGGCAGACCCTCGATGCCCTGGATAAAATATACGTAAACTCCTCCAATGGAAGCTCCATCCCCCTGAGCCAGCTGGCCGATATACAGTTCCAAAGCTCTCCGACGGGTATCCGGCATTATGACAAGGACCGGTATACGACCGTCACGGCTTTTGTACGCAACGGCTTCAACACCACCCGTGTCACCGGCCAGGTGCTGGCGTCGCTGGACAGGATGTCCTTCCCGAAAGGAGCAAGCTATATGGCCGCCGGAGAGGTGGAAAGCAAACAGCAGAGCTTTGGCGGTCTCGGCGCCATCATCCTCGTTACCGTATTCGGTTTGCTGGGTGTGCTCATCCTGGAGTTCAAGACCTTCCGGGGTACGCTGATCGTCCTTTCCGTCGTACCGCTGGGTGTCATCGGCGCCGTGCTGGCCCTGTTGTTCTCGGGCAATACCTTTTCCTTTGTAGCCGTCATCGGCATCATTGCCCTTATCGGCATCGAAGTAAAGAATTCCATTCTCCTGGTGGATTATACCGACCAGTTGCGCAGGGGAAGGATGGGACTGGATGAGGCGATCCAGGAGGCCGGTGAGACGCGTTTTGTGCCGATCATCCTGACCACCTTCACGGCGATCGGCGGACTGATCCCCCTCGCCGCCGAAAACAACCCGCTGTATTCGCCATTGGCGCTGGTCATCATCGGCGGATTGCTTAGCTCTACCATTTTGACCCGGGTAGTGACGCCCGTGCTGTATAAGCTGCTGGCACCGCGGATCGAGCCTGAAAGATGATTTTTCGAAATTATATATTTAAAATTATTTTTATGCAATTGGCCATCATTCAGCAAAAAATATATGATATCCGTGGGCAAAAGGTCATGCTGGACTTTGATCTGGCTGAATTGTATGAGGTGCCAACCAAGGTTCTAAACCAGGCTATGAGACGGAATATCAATCGTTTCCCCGAAGATTTTATGTTTACTTCGTACCATAATGTCTTTTCAATGGTCTCAGTGCAGGCTTCGCCGGTCAGCTTACCCGGGAGGAATATACTTCTCTAAGGTCACAAATTGTGACCTTAGAAACCCTGGAGGGGAGAGGTGCCTATAGTTAGTATAATCCCCATGCATTTACCGAACATGGGGTCACTATGCTGGCAAGTGTATTAAAAAGCGAAAGCCGTGGAAATGAACATTGCTATCGTCCGCGCCTTTATTTCTTTGCGGCAATTTGCCCTGCAGTACAAAGATTTGGCTGACCAGATCCAGGAAATAAAAGAGACCGTCGAAAATCATAATGAGCAATTGAGCAAAATTTATGACGCGATCGAAAACCTCTTAAAAGAAAAAGAGGATGAAAAATCATGGCAGGAGCGTCCGCGGATCGGTTTTAAGCGATAATTAGGTGATCTAACTGTCATTTACTCCGCCCTCAGGCTCTTCACCGGATTGGCCGAAGCAGCCCGGAGGGCTTGCGAGCTGATCGTCAGCAACGCAATAAACAAGGCCGTGCCCGTCGTCAGGGCAAAGACGGTCCACCCGATCGTCGTCCGGTAAGCAAACCCCTGTAGCCATTGTTGCATCAGGTACCAGCCGAGCGGAGAGCCGATGAGCACGGCTATCGCCACCAGCCGTAAGAAATCACGGGACAGGAGGGCTACGATACTACCTTCGCTCGCCCCGAGCACCTTGCGGATGCCGATCTCTTTTGTACGCTGTTCGGCGCTGAAAGCGGCCAGCCCGAAGAGCCCAAGACAGGAAATAAAAATGGCAAACCCCGTAGCATAGGCTACGATATTCGCTACACGGCGGTCGGCCTCATAATTCTTTTGAAATCGTTCGTCCAGGAAAGTATATTCGAAAGGGACACTGGGGAAGATCTGCTGCCAGACATGCTGCAGGGCGGCGATCGTCGTTCCGGGATTGTTCTTGTTTACGTTTACCGTTATATAATTATACACCGGGTTGCTGAATACTTCGAAGCCGATGCCGGTGATCGGGTTGTGCAGGTCTTCAAAGTGAAAATCCTTTACCACGCCGACTATCCGGTAGGCAGCGCCCAGCGACCAGGATACGCCGGAATAAACTTTTTTTCCGACGCAGGTCGCAGGATCGTATCCCAATTCGCGGATAACCGTCTCATTTAGGATGATGCCGTCCACGCTGTCATGGGGGAACTCGGACGAGAAGGCGTGACCGGATACCATCTGTAACCCCATCATCTTCATATAGTCGAAGTCGACGAAGTTAATATAGACATGGTGATTATCGCTACTGGGATGACCTTCTGCATAAAGCAGGTCGTCCCCCGGGGCTATTATACCCGGGAACTGGGTAGAGCCTGCGCTCGATGAGACTCCGGGTATCCTGTCTATTTCTTTTTTTACGGTTGTATATTTCAGACGCGTGTCCCCCCGCAGGGAAAGGATCAGTTGCTGATCTTTATTAAAACCCATGTCGGTGGTACGGAGATAATGCATCTGCTTGCCGATGATCACGGCGGCAACGATGAGCACGATAGAAATACAGAACTGGAATATGACCAGCCCTTTTCGTAAAGAGATCACGGCCAGGGAATTACTGGTCTTTCCCTTTAATACTTTTACCGGCTTGAAAGAAGAAAGATAAAACGCCGGATAGCTGCCCGCCAGTAATCCGGTAAGAATGGTCAGCGCCAGGAAACCGGCGCCAAGCGCCACTACCTCCGACACCTGGAAATGGATGGTCCTGTCGGCCAACTTTTCGAAGGCGGGTAATAAACCTATGGTCAGCAGGAGGGCAATCCCCAATGCTATAAAAGCCATTAGCAGGGATTCCCCAAGAAATTGTCCGACCAGGGACGCCCGTCCGGCCCCCAGGGTTTTGCGAACACCCACTTCCAATGATTGTTTGGTCGACCGGGCGGTGGAAAGATTCATGAAATTGATGCAGGCAATAAGCAGGATAAAGATGGCAGTGGAAGCCAATATGTAGAGATAGGTCAGGCTACCGGAGGGGGTGACGTCGCCATAGGGCATGTTCGCATGTAAATGGATATCCCGGACCTTTAGCAGGAATTGCTTGCGATAGTCGCCCACCTGTCGCAGGTCTTTCCCTTCATATGTTTCTACAAAGGCAGGGAAACCCTTTTCTATCTGTGCGGGATCGGCGCCCTGTCTTAACAACGCATAGGTTACAAAGAAATAGTTGGATGACATAGTGCTGGTGCTGCTCCCGATATAGTTCCCTATATTACCGCCATACATCGACAGGAAGAAACGTCCATTGATATGCGAAGGTTTATCGATGGGCCGGAATACCCCGGTCACCGTATAGTCGTGGTCGCCGTTCTGATGACTTGCGATGTGGATGGTCTTGCCTACGGCCGGCTTTCCCTCAAAGAGCTTGTCCGCAATATCCTTTTCCAGTACGACGGAATAGGGACCGCTGATGGCCGTATTGGCATTGCCCTCCACAAAATCATAGTGGAACAGGTGAAAGAATCCCGAATCGGCCATCATCCCGTTGTCTTCATAAAAGGAACGTGTGTCGCCATTGTCGCCGTGGTATTGAATAAGGTTCTGGTCGTCTCCGATCAGGCGACAGATCCGGGCAGTCCTCTCCACCTGCGCAAAAACGCCCTTGATCAGCCCCGCAAGCCGGGGTGGACAGCCATAAAAGCGGGTCTCTTTGCCATGTGCTATGTCGACCGTACCCACCTGGTAGAGCCGGTCGATATGCGGATGATAGGTGTCATAGCTGTTCTCGTGCAAAATATAGAGCGCGATGAACATACAACAGCTTAGCCCTACCGAGAGGCCAAGGATATTGATGACGGAGAAGATCTTGTTCTTATTGAGGCGGCGCCAGGCGACCTTGAGATAGTTTCGGATCATGGAGACGAGTTGATCCGGTAAGGCTACCAAGACAATACCATTTCTGTTATTGCATGTTAACCAATAATTTATGATTTATAAAGCCCGCCTGGATGTCCGGTTCCGATACAGGGACTGACCGGTAATACTTCCCGGTACGCGACCCGGCTCAGACTGCCAGCATCGGATGCCGTTTGAACTCCTTGCCCCTGTCGAACAGGTATCGGTAGGTGGTCAGCTTCCGGCTGATAAAGGTCTCCCCCATGTTCCTGGCGATATTGACCATTTTCGGGTTAAAATCCCCGATCCACTGCATCTCATAATTGGTATAGGGCGTTTGCGGCTGGGTGACCCGGGCCGTCTCGGCGATCATATAGGCATCTACCCCCTTGGCCTGGAATTCCGGCACAACGGCAAAGACCAGCCCCGTAAAGTGCTTACAGGCGCCCCGGGCCTTGAGCCAGAGGAAATAGAGCTTTTGCAACAGGCCAAAACGCCCGTTGAAATGCTTAAAATATTGGTTCAGATCCGGAATATTCAGGAACATGGCGATCGGCCTGTCCTGGTAATACGTAAACCAAACGATCTTCTCATCCAGCAGCGGCTTCATTTTCCTGAACAGCTGCAGGGCCTGGTCCTTTTTCATCTCTTTCAACCCCCCATGACCCGCATACGCGGCATTATAGATCGTGACAAAGTCCAGCGCATATTTATCCAGGTGCTTCTTTTCGATCATCCGGGCGCTGTAGCCCGGATCGGCCGCCAGGACGTCATGCCGTTGCAGGAGCTTGGGACTCAATGGCTTCTTTGGGTCGAACCCAAAACAAAGCTGGTGAAAGAACGGCCGGAAACCATAGGTTTCCAACAGGTTCCTGTAATAGGGCGGATTGAAATTCATCCCATATAGGGGCTCGTGAAAGCCCTCGGTCAGCAGACCCCACCATTTATCCCGTTCCCCAAAGTTGATAGGCCCGTCCATCGCCTCCATCCCCCGCTGGGTCAGCCAGTGCCGGACCACATCCAGCAGCATATCCGCGGCGTCCTGGCTATTGATACAATCGAAAAAGCCCATCCCGCCCACCGGTACATCATCCCCTTTATTCTTATATTTTTTATTCACAAAGGCGGCGATCCGGCCGATCAACCGGCCTTCCGCATCCTTTAATACCCACCGGGCGACTTCCCCGTGCCGGAAAGCCTTGTTCTTCGAAGGATCGAATACTTCGTTGATCTCCGCGTTCAGCGGACGGATATAGCCCGGAACGGCACTGTTCAATTGGACGTTGACCTGTATAAATTCGTTGGCATGGGCCGGAGTAATGACTTGTATCAGTTCCATATTAGAAAAAAGTGAAGGGACAAAAATAGGATTTTACCCTGTTCCCCCTTACCTTTGCAGCCAAATTTTAAACCCTCATTATTTAAAGCAATAATAGAACAATATGGCAAGTACCGGCAAGATCAAACAAATCATCGGGGCCGTTATCGATGTGCAGTTTGAAGGCAAACTCCCCGAGATTTATAACGCACTGGAACTGAAGAGGTCCACTGGCGAAACCCTGGTACTGGAAGTACAGCAGCACCTCGGGGAAGACAGCGTACGTTGTATCGCGATGGACGGTACCGAAGGCCTCACCCGCGGCCTGCCCGTCACCGATACCGGGGCTGCCATCGCCATGCCCATCGGGGAAGGCATCAAAGGACGCCTGTTCAATGTGACCGGAGACCCCATCGATGGATTGCCTCCTGTCAGCAAGGTCGGCGGACGCCCTATTCACAGCAAACCGCCCGCCTTTGAGAACCTGAGCACCAGCGCGGAAGTGCTCTTCACCGGTATCAAGGTCATCGACCTGATCGAACCCTACTCCAAGGGTGGTAAGATCGGTCTGTTCGGCGGCGCCGGTGTGGGAAAAACAGTACTTATCCAGGAGTTGATCAATAATATCGCAAAAGCATATGCCGGTCTGTCCGTTTTTGCCGGTGTCGGCGAACGTACCCGCGAAGGGAATGACCTGATGCGGGAGATGATCGAAGCCGGGATCATGAACTATGGCGACGACTTCAAACATAGCATGGAAGAAGGCGGATGGGACGTAAGCAAAGTGAAAATGAACGAGCTCGCCGAATCCAAGGCCACCTTCGTATTCGGACAGATGAACGAGCCCCCCGGCGCCCGTGCCCGTGTGGCCCTCAGCGGTCTGACCATCGCCGAATACTACCGTGACGGCGACGGAAAAGGCCAGGGACGCGATATCCTGTTCTTCGTAGACAATATCTTCCGTTTCACCCAGGCAGGTTCCGAAGTATCCGCGTTGCTGGGCCGTATGCCCTCTGCCGTAGGATACCAGCCTACCCTTGCTACGGAAATGGGTCTCATGCAGGAAAGGATCACTTCCACCAAGAACGGGTCTATTACCTCCGTTCAGGCCGTATACGTTCCGGCGGATGACCTTACCGATCCGGCCCCGGCAACGACCTTCGCCCACCTGGATGCGACGACCGTACTGAGCCGTAAGATCGCCGACTTAGGGATCTATCCCGCGGTGGATCCGTTGGATTCCACCTCCCGTATCCTTACCCCCAAGATCGTCGGCGATGCGCACTACAATTGCGCCAATAACGTCAAGCTCATTTTACAGCGCTATAAAGAGTTACAGGATATCATCGCGATCCTTGGTCTGGATGAGCTGAGCGATGAAGATAAAATGGTGGTTTCCCGGGCACGTAAAGTACAGCGTTTCCTGTCACAGCCTTTCCATGTGGCCGAACAGTTCACCGGTCTGAAAGGCGTACTCGTCCCCATCGACGAGACCATCCGTGGTTTCAATATGATCATGAACGGGGAAGTCGATGAATATCCCGAAGCGGCCTTTAACCTCGTGGGTAATATCGACGACGCGATCGAGAAAGGCAAGAAACTCATGGCACAGGCTCAGGGCTAACCGAACGGAGCGAAGACCACAAATAACAAACAATGAACTTAGAAATTTTAACGCCCGAAAAAAAACTCTTCAGCGGCGATGTATTTGGTGTACAACTGCCGGGAGTGGAAGGCCTGTTCGAAGTATTGGACCAGCATGCCCCGCTCGTCAGCGCACTGAAGAACGGCCGGGTGAAAGTATTAAAGGATAAAAATAACCACCTCGCTTATTTTACGATCGAGAGCGGATTTGTAGAAGTCATTCATAATAAGGTGACCGTGCTGGTAGAAGGCGCGGTGCCTGTCGAAGGAACCAAGTAAAGATGAGAAACCCTGCGTCAGCAGGGTTTTTTGTTTATACTAATTTAACTGCGGATCGACCGGAAAATTCACCATCATTTCATAATCCCCTCCCAAGTGGCGAAGGGCGTCTTTCCAGATCTCATCCGGCTTTTTATGGAATACCAGCGGGCGGCTGGCCGGTACGGTCAGCCAGGACTTTTCCTTTAGCTCATCGGCCAGCTGTCCGCTGCCCCAACCGGAATACCCGATGTAGAACCGGATCTTGGACACATCGACCTCTCCCGCCCGGATCAGCTCGATAGCCGTCTCGAAATTGCCTCCCCAGAAGACCCCATCGATGATCTCATATCCCCCGACGATCTTATCCGGGTATTGATGCAGGAAATGGATGGTGTCCATCTGAACCGGCCCGCCAAGGTAAACGGGGATCTTTTTCAGGTCTTCCAGCCCGCTGACCAGCTCATCAAGGGTATATTCGTAGTTCTTATTCAACACAAACCCAAAGCTGCCTTCATCCTGGTGCTCACAGAGGAAAACAACAGTTCGCATGAAATTGGGATCTTTCAGAAATGGATCCGCGATCAACAATATGCCGGGTGCTGGACTCTCCATATCATCTAAATTAAGTAATCCTGCGATATAACAAAATGACTGTTTAAAAAATGAGCAAGCCTCTCCTTTTATTATATATTTTAGACCGAAATCCCTTTTCTTTGTGAAACCTTCGTTAAATACCCGATCTTAGACAGGGTTAGGGGAGGGGCTCCTTTATCCTTTTTCTACATTTGCAGGTGGACCAAAAAGCATCGGATTGAAAAAAATTTTCCCTATCATCATTGTACTGATCATCTTGTCATTGACCGGGATCATCTATATCCAGGTCAACTGGATCCTGACGATGGTCGAGAACAAGAAAGAAGAGCATCAGCATAAGCTGGTCGACGCCGTCGGCTATGTCATCCAGCAATTACAGGAACAAAGGGGATCTACCACCGTGCCCAATCTCAAGGCCCTGCGGCTCCGGCAGGGACCGCTCTGGCGTCCTACCGACCAGTTCCTCATGGAGTTGATGAGACCCCCTACGATCGCGGAAAGATTTACGGTGGAAGATATCCACGATAAGATACAAAAGGCCTTCAATACCATGGGGCTGAAAAATACTCCCTTCGAGTTCCGCGTTTCTTCTGACCTGGGTACCTCCAACCTTCGTTACCAGCCCCCGGAACTGCAGTCCAAGAATTTCAGAAAGGCGATAGAAGATACCACCAATTTCCGGTTCATTATGTCCATAATGGCCCCGGAGGGAGCCGATCAGAATAGCACGCTTCCCGATGAAGGACTTGCCGTCGTGGTGCCCGATTTCCAAAAGGCCGTCATCGGAGAGATGCGGTTGATGATCGCCGGCGCGATCTTTTTTACGCTCGTCATTATTACCGCATTCTATGTCACCGTCGGTGCCTTGCTACGACAGAAAAAGCTCAGCGAGATAAAGAACGACTTTATAAATAACATGACGCATGAGTTCAAGACCCCGCTGGCGACCATCTCCCTGGCGGTGGATGCCCTGCGAAATGAAAAAGTGGTCCAGGACCGGGCGAAATCGGAATATTTCAGCGGTATTATAAAGGAGGAGAACAAGCGGATGAACAAACAGGTAGAGACCATCCTCCAGGCCTCCCTTCTCGATCGCCAGGAGCAGCAGCTCAACCTTCGCCCTATCCATGCCCACACCGTCATACAGGAATCGATGGAAAACTTCCATCTGCAGCTGGAAGGAAAAGGCGGACGGGAGGAATGTCAGCTCAACGCAAAGAACGATCTCGTAGACGCCGACGAAGTACATTTTACAAACCTGATCACCAACCTGATCGATAATGCGGTCAAATACTCAAAAGATGGATTGCTCATCCGGATCACTACCCATAGCACGCCCAAAAGCCTGATCATCCGGATCGAAGACAACGGGATCGGTATGAGTAAGGAGACCCAACGGCGGATCTTTGAGAAATTCTATCGCGCCCATACCGGCAACCTGCATAATGTCAAGGGTTTTGGTCTGGGTCTAAGCTACGTAAAAACGATCGTGGAAGCACATAAGGGCAAGATCAAGGTAGACAGCGTCGTCGGCAAGGGCACGACCTTTACCCTGGAATTTCCGCTGAAAAAGGACTAACTCCGCGCACCGCCCACGCGGCTCATCCTCGCTCATCCCCCCGCGCCGGGAACAGCAAACATCCATCCCCATAACTAAGGAACCGGAATCCATGTTCCAACGCATGCGCATATACTCTTCTCCAGTCTTTACCGATCAGCGAGGCGACCAGCAATAACAGGGTAGACTCGGGCTGATGAAAATTGGTGATCAACGCACCGGCTATTTTCCATTCATACCCCGGCGTGATCAATAGTTGTGTCGTGGTGACAAGCTGGGGCAGTGACCCTCTTTCCATCCAATCCAGCAGGGCTTCCAGGGCTCGCCTCGATCCCACGCGCTCGCCTCCCCGGCCCCCGCCTGCTCGTTGCACCTCCCCGTCTCCCATGCACTCATCTCCCCGACCCCCGCCTTCCGATCCTTCATACGCATCCCATTGACGAACAACAAGGTCTTCCGCGGCGATCCCGGGGTCCCGCAACGCTTTCACACCCAGCCAGTACAGGCTCTCGATCGTTCGGGCCGAGGTCGTTCCCACGGGGATGACCGGCCGCCCGGTCCGCAGTGCGCCCAGCAATTCTCCGATCGTATCCCTTGTCACCGCGATAAATTCTATATGCATGGCATGCTGCTCCATCGTAGCCGTTTTTACCGGCAGGAACGTGCCCGCGCCAACATGAAGGGTCACGAACGTCCGCCGGATATCCTTACCCGCCAGGGAATCGAAGATAGCCTCGGTAAAATGCAATCCCGCCGTAGGAGCGGCGACCGACCCGTCATGACGGGCATAGATCGTCTGGTATCGCTGAGTGTCGGATGGCTCCGCAGCCCGGCGGATATAGGGTGGGAGAGGGATGAGCCCCGCCTCGTGCAATAGCTCGGCAAAGGTCAGGCCCGCCGGCGTCCAGGAAAACTCCAGCAGAAAAGCGTCCTCCAGCTTGTCGATATACCGGACCTCCAGGTGGACATCCTGTCCGGCAGCTATCGGGCCGGGTTCCATCTCATTGGTCTGTTCAACATCCGGACCTTCCGCCCCATTCCCCGGCACCGCGCATCGGACCGACCGGACCAGCACCTGCCCCGCCTTCCATTTCGAGGCGCCGCCGACCAGGCATTTCCAACGGACCTTCCCGGTCTGCATCATGGCGGTGACAATATCCCCATATTCCGGCGGCGGCTCCAGACAGAAGATCTCGATCTTTGACCCCGTTGGCTTGTGAAAAATGATCCGGGCCTCCACCACTTTTGTATTGTTGAAAACCAGCAGGGAATGCTCCGGTAACCGGGTACCGATATTTCGATAAACGTCTTCCCCGATCTCCCCATCCCGGTAGATCAGCAATCTGCTTGCATCTCTTTCAGTCAATGGATAATGGGCAATAAACGCAGAGGGAAGATCGTAGCGATAGTCGGCAATAGAAATTTCTTTCGGATGCATATTCATGGACGGCTAACTGCCGCCGGTTTTATTCAGTTTTCACTATTCACACCTTATCCACAGCTATTCACATCGTATCCACAGCCTAAGTCGACCAAAAACTCCCCTGCATCGCGGCTAATGCAACACCCTCACATTCATTAGGGTAATACACTACTGTGGAAAAATTAAATTTTTCAATTTCCGTTTAGAAAGTGGGAAAAAGTGTTATTTTGTGTTAGTTTTAGTATAATTTGAATCAACACTTCATAAATGATTGGTTTTCTGGGCGAATACGAAGCTACTTTGGACTCGAAAGGTCGCTTCCTGCTCCCGGCCGGCTTCAAAAAGCAGCTGCCGGAAGAAGGGTCCGCCCAGTTTGTGGTCAACCGGGGGTTTGAAAAGTGCCTGAGCCTGTATCCGATGAAAAGCTGGGAACCGATTTTCGCCCGTATTAGCCAATTGGATGATTTTGACCCCGAAGTTCGTCAATTCAGACGATACTTCCTCAACGGAGCCACGATGGCAGAACTCGATTCCGCCGGACGATTATTAATACCTCAAAACCTGAAAGAACATGCCGGCCTCGAAAAAGATATTGTGCTGGTAGCCGCCGTAGACAAAATCGAGGTCTGGGATAAAACTAAATACCAACAGTTCTTTGAATCTTTTTCACCGGAAACATTCAGCAGCCTGGCAAAACAGGTGATGAACCGGGGAGGGCTCACTCCTTGACAGCTTCTGATAACAAGGAAAGGTCCGAAAGGCCCGAAGGGTCCTATCACACCCCCGTCCTGCTGCAGGAGGCGCTCGACGCCCTCAGCATACGACCGGATGGCTCCTATGCCGATTGCACCTTCGGCGGCGGCGGCCATTCACGGGCGATCCTGCAACGACTCGGACCAAAAGGCCGGCTATTCGCCTTCGACCAGGACAGTGACGCCCGTCGCAACGTTCCGAACGATACCCGCATCACCTTCCTGCCCCATAACTTCCGCCACCTGGGACGTTTTCTCCGGTTGCACGAAGCCCTGCCCGTCGATGGCATCCTCGCCGATCTGGGAGTAAGCAGCTACCAGTTCGACCAACCCGAAAGAGGCTTCTCCTTCCGCTGGGAAGGCGGGATGGATATGCGAATGGACCAGCGACAGTCCCTGACCGCCTTTGACGTGATCAGCACCTACTCCGAACAACAACTACACAAGCTGTTCGAACGATACGGAGAGGTCACCAACGCCAAAACCCTCGCCAGGACCCTTGTCGGTATCCGCCGTTCCGTATCGCTGAGGACCACGGCCAACTTTAAAACAGCGCTGAACAGTGTGGTGAAAGGAAATCCCAACAAATACTTTGCCCAGGTATTCCAGGCCCTGCGCATCGAAGTGAATGATGAATTGGGAGCGCTGAAAGAAATGCTGCAACAGGTACCCGATCTCCTGGCGCCCGGCGGCCGCATCGCCCTTATTACGTTTCATTCCCTGGAAGACAGACTCGTCAAGAACTTCCTCAAAAAAGGATCCTTCGAAGACGAAGAACAGTCGGACCCCTTCGGACAAAGTGCTATACCCCCCCTATTAAAAGTGATCACAAAAAAACCGGTCATACCCGGTGATAAAGAGCAAAAAGAAAACCCGCGGTCCCGGAGCGCCAAGCTGCGGGTTGCAGAACGTATATGAAGAAGAAAACACGAGACCAGGAAGCTGCCCTCCCCTGGGAGGACACAGCGGAAGAACCACAAAAGGTCTCCGCCGTGGAAGCTTCTGCCGCCGCCGCCGTCAAACCAGGCCAGACGACGGGCAACAAGGCCGGCTCGAAAACGACAGATCCTGCACCCCCCGGAAGATATTCTGCCCGTTCCCGTTGGAAACCCTCCGCCCTCGGCTATCAGCTGATCATGAGAAACATCCGCTTCTTCCTGTTCCTGGCAGCCCTCGCGGTGATCTATATCTACAACGGACACTATGCGGATAAGGTCGCACGGGATATCAACCGGACAAACAAAGAGCTGAAAGAACTGCAATACGAATACAAGACACTAAAGAGCGAAGTAATGTTCCGGAGCAAACAAAGTGAACTGGCAAAAGCCGTCGAACCCTTTGGACTAAAAGAGCTGATCCTGCCGCCGTACGTACTGATCGATAGCACACAAAAAAATAAGAACTAACCCGGACCGAAGGCCCAAACACAACACCCGGGTTGAACATATATAACTGACCGGACGACGAACAATGGAAGTCAAACGCGACATATTATGGAGGGTATACCTCTGCTTTATTGGCATTACGATGCTGAGCCTCGTCGTACTGGGTAAGGTATTTTATATACAACGCGTTCAGGGCGCCTACTGGAAAGGATTGAGCGATAGCCTCCATCAGAAATTCATCGAGATGGATGCCGAACGGGGGACGATCTACAGCGAAGACAGCAGCATGCTCAGCACCTCCATCCCTTATTTCAATATCTATATCGATTTCGGCGCCGACGGTCTTCGCGAAAAGAACGGACAGCGCTTTACCGAGAACCTGGACTCTCTTTCCCATTGCCTTTCCGCCCTTTTCAACGACCAGTCCGCCGCCGCCTATAAAAAGGACCTGCTCCACGGCTACCGTACAAATGACCGCTACTACCTGCTGCAATCCAATGTCTCTTTTCAAAAATACCAGCAGCTCCGCGACTTCCCCCTTGTCCGCCAGGGACGCAACAAGAGCGGCTTTATCGCGGAAGTGAATAATAAAAGATTAAATCCGTTCGGCTTGCTGGCCAATCGTACCATTGGCCTGGCAAGAGCGAATGCACAGAACGTAGGCCTCGAACGCACCTACGATACGCTGCTGAAAGGAGAAACAGGCCGCCGCCTTGTCCGGTATATCGGCGGCGGGACCTATATGCCCGTCGAAGGATATGAGATCGAATCGGAGAACGGCAAGGACATCATGACCACCCTCGACGTAAATATCCAGGACATCGCCGAACAGGCCCTCCAAAAGGAGCTCATCGAAAACGAAGCGGAACACGGCACCTGTATCGTCATGGAAGTGGCCACCGGCAAGATCAAAGCGATCGCCAACCTGGGCCTTCAATCCGACGGCACCTACTGGGAAGACCTCAACTACGCCATCCGCGCGACGGAACCGGGATCCACTTTCAAGCTGGCCAGCCTCCTGTCCCTTCTCGAAGACAAAAAGATCACGCTCAACGATAACGTAAACCTCGAAGGAGGCACCTGGAAAATATCCGGCCGCACGGTCTATGACGCGGAACAGCATGGTCGGACCAACGTGACGGTAAAACAAGCCTTCGAGCTGAGCTCGAATGTCGGCATGGCCAAGCTGATCTCATCACACTATGCCGGCAACCCCAGCGGTTTTATTGCTCACCTGAAAAAACTGAAGCTCGATCAGCCGACAGGTATCGACCTGGTCGGGGAAGGATCGCCGGTCATAAAACATCCCGGATCACGGACGTGGAGCGCCACCACTCTCCCCTGGATGGCCTTTGGTTACGAAGTCCTCGTCACCCCCCTGCAGACCCTGACCCTCTACAACGCCATCGCCAATGACGGAAAAATGATGAAACCCTACCTGGTCAATGCCATCCAGGAGTCGGGTATCACGATAAAAGAAAACCAGCCGGTAACGGAAATCGAAAAGATATGCAGCGACCGCACACTGCAGGAACTAAAGGAATGCCTGGAAGGCGTCTGCCAGGAGCCTTTCGGTACCGCGCACAATGTCTTTAAGAACAGCTTTTATAAAGTAGCCGGCAAGACAGGGACCGCCCTGGTCGCTAACGGCACCCGCGGCTATGCCGACCATATCTATCAATCCTCCTTTGCAGGATATTTCCCCGCCGCATACCCGAAATATTCCTGCATCGTAGTCATAAAGAACCACCCCTTTGCAAAGAAATATGTCGGGGCGCTCGTCGCCGCACCGGTATTCAAAGAGCTGGCCGATAAACTGATGAGCGCCGATCCGGATCCCTCAGCGGCCCCGGCACTAAAGAAGGACAGCTCGCAGTTCTTTTATGCCGGCCCTACCCGGGATATAAAAGAAGTGACCCGCACGGTCGGTCTCCATTACAGGGACTCGGCCGGGAACAACGAATGGTCCCGCCTCTACGCCTCCGCATCGGGAGGACAATCCGTCCTCAATAAGGAAGCCATGATCAAACAAACGGTACCCGACGTAAAAGGCATGGGGCTAAAAGACGCCCTTTACCTGCTGGAAAGCGCAAACCTGAAAGTAGCGGCAAAAGGAAGAGGAAAAGTAAAGACACAAAGCATAGAGCCGGGCTCAGCCCTGCAAAAGAACGAAACCATATTTATTCAACTGGATTAACCCAATTCCCCGAAAGGGTATGGCACACCTGCAGGACATATTATATAAGGTAAGCATCCGCTCGGTCCACGGCGATCTGGGCAGGGAAGTGAATAATTTGCAAACCGACTCCCGTCAGGCAGGTCCGGGCTCGCTTTTCATCGCCCTGAAAGGAACACATACCGACGGACATCAGTATATTCCAACAGTCATCGAAGCCGGCGCCGCTGTTATTATTTGCGAAGACCTGCCCGCCACTCTCCGGGAGGACGTAACCTATATACAGGTAGAGAATACCGCCGCCGCGGCAGGTTATATCGCCCATAACTTCTATGGTCAGCCTTCCGAAAAACTAAAGCTCGTCGGCGTCACCGGAACCAACGGAAAAACGACCATTGCCACCCTCCTATACAAGCTCTTTACGGCACTGGGCCATAAATGCGGTCTGCTCAGCACCGTGCAGAACCAGGTCGGCGAACGGATCGTGCCGGCTACGCATACCACACCCGACGCGCTTCATCTCAATGCGCTGTTAAAGGAAATGGTGGACGAAGGATGTACCTACGCCTTTATGGAGACCAGCTCCCACGCCATCCACCAGCAACGGATCGCAGGGCTGAAATATGCCGGTGGCCTGTTCAGCAATATCACCCATGACCACCTGGATTATCACAAGACCTTCGAAGAATATATCCGGGTGAAGAAATCATTCTTCGATTCGCTGCCCTCCGAAGCCTTCGCCATCTCCAACGCGGATGATAAAAGAGGCGCCGTCATGCTGCAGAACACCCATGCAAAAAAATATTTCTATAGCCTGAAGACCCTTGCCGAATTCAAGGGAAAGATCCTGGAGAATAACCTGACGGGCCTTGTAATGACCATCAACGACCAGGAAGTACACTTCCGGCTCATCGGGGAATTTAATGCCTATAACCTGCTGGCAGTCTATGGCGCCGCAATTTGCCTGGGGGAAGACAGGAGCGAAGTGCTCCGCAGTCTCAGCAAGCTCAGCGGAGCGGAAGGCCGGTTCGACTATATCGTATCATCAAAAGAAAGGATCATCGGGATCGTCGACTATGCCCATACCCCCGATGCCCTGATCAACGTGCTGGCAACCATCCAAAAACTACGGAAAGGACACGAACAGATCATCACCGTCGTAGGCTGCGGCGGAGACCGGGATAAGACGAAACGACCACTCATGGGAGCCGCCGCCGCCGAATACAGCGACAAGGTGATCTTCACCTCCGATAACCCGCGGAGCGAAGACCCCGAACAGATCATAAGGGAGATCGAGGCGGGATTGAATACCGCCGCCAGGAGAAAATATATCTCCATCACGGACCGGAAAGAGGCGATCCGGACTGCTATCAGCCTCGCCGGTACCGAAGACATCCTGCTGGTCGCAGGAAAAGGACACGAAAAATACCAGGAAATAAAAGGGATAAAAACGCCCTTCGACGATAAACAGATCTTAATAGAATTATTCGAGTTGCTCGATAAGTAGCGGACAACGGTCCGCTGACATAAACGAAGACGACATGCTGTATACCTTATTTGAATGGTTTCGACAAAATAGCGTAAAAATACCAGGGGGCTCCCTGTTCCAATTCATCACCTTCCGGGTGCTGCTGGCCGTGCTGTTTTCACTCGTTATCAGCATGATCTTCGGAAAAAGACTGATCCGTTACCTGCTGAAGAAACAGGTGGGAGAAGATGTCCGCGAGCTGGGACTGGCAGGGGAACAACAAAAGAAGGGCACCCCTACCATGGGAGGATTCATCATCATCCTGGCGATCCTGGTCCCGACGCTCCTACTGGCCGATCTGCATAAGGCCTATATCCGCCTGATGATCTTCGCAACCCTCTGGCTCGGCCTCATCGGCTTCATCGACGACTACCTGAAACTGCGGTCCAAACGTATCGCAAAACAACAGGGGGTCGCCTACAAAAAAGCCAATAAGGACGGACTGGCCGGATGGTTCAAGGTCCTGGGACAGGTCGTGCTGGGTATCGTGATAGGTTCCACGCTGTACTTCAATGCGAATACAAGGGTCTGGCGGGAATATGTAGGCACCACCTTGCCCTCCGATACCACGGGCTTGAAGTTCGTCACCCTCGGCAAGGAAAGAAAGGTATTCGTAGAAGCAAAGGAACCGATCACGACGATCCCCTTTGTAAAGAACCATGAATTCAATTATTCCAAATTATTACCGGCCGCACTGAGAGGCGCCAGCTGGTTACTCTATATCGTCCTGGTGATCTTTATCATAACCGCCGTATCCAACGGAGCAAACCTGACGGACGGACTGGACGGGCTCGCGACCGGGACCAGCGCCATCATCGGCGCCTGTCTGGGCATCTTCGCCTATGCCAGCGGCAATATCCGTTTTGCCGAATACCTGAATATCATGTACATACCCAACCTGGGAGAACTGTCCATTTTTATCGGGGCCCTGTGCGGCGCCTGTCTGGGCTTTCTCTGGTATAACGCCTACCCGGCACAGGTATTCATGGGCGATACGGGCAGCCTGACGCTCGGCGGGATCATCGCCGCCCTGGCCATCATCGTCCGCAAGGAATGGCTCATCCCCATTTTCTGCGGCGTTTTCCTGGTAGAGGTGCTTAGCGTAACGATCCAGGTAACTTATTTCAGATATACAAAGAAAAAATACGGAGAAGGAAAAAGGGTCTTTCTCATGAGCCCCCTGCATCACCATTATCAAAAACTGGGGTATCATGAAAGTAAGATCGTGACAAGGTTCTGGATCGTGACGATCCTTTGCGTGGCATTGGCAATAGCAACATTGAAGATCAGGTAAAACTAATATCAACCGCCGGCAACGGCGCGGAGCAACACTTTGATGAAAAACCACCCCGCCGGATCGTAGATAGACCCGGCAAAGAACAAAACAGATCTCTTGTCGAAAAAGAAATTGTGGTGCAGCCCAAAGAATTTCATGCTTTTGAAGAACCAACCAATCCGCCCTGGCGTGATCATCGAGACCTAAAAAAAGACATTATGGTCCCGAGATAAATCCGTCCTGAAAACAACAACTAAGAACAATGGATCGACGCATAGTCATATTAGGCGGCGGGGAAAGCGGCGTGGGCGCGGCAATACTGGCCGCACAAAAGGGAAACAATGTTTTCGTATCGGATGGCGGCTCTTTGAAGGACATATACCGGCAGGAATTGCAGCGTCATAAGATCTCCTTCGAAGAAGGAGGACATGACACGGCAAGGATCCTGGATGCCGGCGAGATCGTAAAAAGCCCGGGCATACCGGAAAAGAACGAGCTCGTCCGGCAGATACGGGCAAGGGGGATCCCGGTGATCAGCGAGATCGAGCTGGCCTACCGGTATAAAGGGAACAGCCGGATCGTGGCGATCACAGGCAGCAACGGGAAAAGCACGACCACCGCCATGATCTACCACATCTTCCGCCACGGCGGACTGGATGCGGCACTGGTGGGGAATATCGGGTATTCCTTCGCCCGGCAGGTGGCAGAAGACCCAAAGGAATGGTACGTAGCCGAGATCAGCAGTTTCCAGCTGGATGATATCGTCACCTTCCGGCCGGACATAGCGGTACTGACCAATATCACCGAAGACCACCTGGACCGCTATGAGTACAAATTCGAGAACTATATCCGAAGCAAGTTCCGGATCGTGATGAACCAGACAAAAGAAGACGATTTCATTTATTGCGAAGACGACCCTGTGATAAAAAAATATATAAGCCAGTTTACCATTTATTCTAACCCACTACCATTTACTATGCAACAGGAACCCAACAAAGGAGGATTTATTAAGAACGGACAGATGAACCTAAATACCGGCAATGAGAAATTACAAATGAGCATCTATGATTTTGCCCTCAAAGGCATTCACAATCAATATAATACTATGGCAGCAGGTATTGCATCGGCCACCGTCGGCATACGTAAGGAAAAGATCCGGGAGGCGATCCAAAGCTTCGAAGCCCTGGAACATCGTATGGAATACGTCCTCACGGTAAGAGGAGTGGAGTTCATCAACGATTCCAAGGCTACCAATGTCAATAGCACCTGGTACGCCCTGGAAAGCATGGAAAAACCAACCATCCTGATCCTGGGCGGAGTGGACAAGGGCAACGATTATTCCCTTATCAGGGATCTGGTAAAGGAAAAGGTAAAGGCGATCGTGTGTATGGGAGTGGACAACCGGAAGATCCACGAGGCCTTCCAGAATGACGTCGCCCTGATGGTGAATACCGCCAGCGCGGAAGAGGCGGTAAAGGCAGCCTTTCATTTTGCCACCAAAGGAGACGTGGTATTGCTGAGCCCCGCCTGCGCCAGCTTCGATCTGTTTAAAAATTATGAAGACAGGGGACGGCAGTTCAAAGAAGCCGTAAGGGACCTGTAAGCCCCGCTCCCCCGTAAAACAGGAATAAATAAATGAGCAATCCGGCAACGATAGAAAAAACATCCTTCGGGAGCCTTCGGTCACGGACCAAAGGCGACAAGGTCATCTGGGCGACCGTGGTGCTGCTGGCCATCGCATCCCTGCTGGTCGTGTATAGCTCTACGGGTCTGCTGGCCTATAAAATGCACAAAGGCAACACCGAGATCTACCTGTTCCGGCAATTCGCCTTTATCATTGCAGGCGCCATGGTGATCTATTTTGCCCATCATGCAACCTATACGGCCTATGGCAAATTGGCCCGGATCCTCTTCCTGATCTCCATACCCTTGCTGGTCTATACCCTTTTCTTCGGCGTCAGCCTCAACGAAGGAAGCCGTTGGATCCGCCTGCCCATTATCAACCAGACGATCCAGACCTCCGACCTGGCCAGACTGGCCCTGTTCATGTACCTGAGCCGGCTGCTGAGCAAAAAACAGGATGTCATAAAGGATTTCCGCAAAGGCTTTATACCCGTGATCACCCCCGTCGCGATCATCTGTGTATTGATCGCACCGGCGAACCTCTCCACCGCCCTGCTGATCGGCGCCACAAGCCTCCTGCTCCTGTTCATCGGACGGGTGAGCGCCAAACACCTTTTGCTGACGGGCGCCATCGCATTGATCCCGGTCATTATCCTCGTCTCGGCCGCCGCCCTCCGCCACAAGGCAGATGGCGGAATAACGGAAAAACCAAAGGCCGAAGGCCGCAGCCGTCTGTTCGTCCGGGTAGATACCTGGATAAACCGGGTAGAGACATTCGTATACGGAACGAAAGAAGACAATGACGATCATAACTACCAGACAAACCAGGCAAAGATCGCTATCGCAAGGGGTGGCATCATGGGATTGGGACCGGGTAACAGCCAGGCCCGCAATTTCCTCCCCCATCCCTATTCGGATTTCATCTTTGCGATCATCATAGAAGAATATGGGTTGGTCGGCGGCGCCTTTATCGTATTCATCTACCTGATCTTCCTGCTGCGCAGCATCCGGATCTTCCGGAGATGCCCTTTCGCCTTCGGGTCCTTTCTTGCATTAGGGCTCAGTTTCAGCCTGGTCATCCAGGCGCTGGCGAATATGGCGGTGAATGTCAATTTATTTCCCGTCACCGGGGTGACCCTGCCGCTAGTGAGCATGGGAGGCAGCTCCTTCCTGTTCACCTGTCTGGCCATCGGGATCATATTGAGCGTGGCACGCAACGTGGAACAATTGGAAGGGAAGGGAACAGGTAATAAAGAAGAGGAGGCAGTGACGGCATGAGCACACGGATCATCATAGCAGGCGGCGGTACCGGCGGCCATATCTTCCCGGCCATCGCCATCGCCGGAGCACTGCAACGGCAATCCGAAGGCATCGAGCTTCTTTTCGTGGGGGCGAAAGGAAAAATGGAAATGGAAAAGATCCCCCAGGCCGGCTACCGGATCGAAGGGATCGATATCGCCGGTCTTAACAGAAGCTCTTTGATAAAGAATATCGGCCTGCCCTTCAAGCTGATAAAAAGCTTTTTCCAGGTAAGACGGATCATCCGCTCTTTCCGTCCGGATGCGGTGGTGGGAGTTGGAGGCTATTCCAGCTTCCCGGTGCTTCGTTATGCACAGGCAAAAGGCATCCCCACCTTTATCCATGAAAGCAATTCCTTCGCAGGGAAAAGCAATATATTATTAGGAAAGAAGGCGACCCGCGTCTTCGTGGCCAGCGATGGCATGGAAAAATTCTTTCCGGCAGAAAGGATCCTGGTGACGGGTAATCCCGTTCGTACCCCGATCGTCAACAACCGCATCAGCAGGGAAGAAGCCATCCGGTCTTTCGACCTGGACCCCTCCAGGCCGACCATCCTCTCGACCGGGGGAAGCCTGGGGGCAAAAGGGATCAATGAGGCGATCGCCGCCCACCTGGATGAATTTGGCAGTAACGACCTTCAGCTGATCTGGCAGACGGGAAAGCCCTTTGCGGGACAGGCCGCCGCACTCAGCGCGGGTAAAAAGAATATCTGGACCCGGGATTTTATCACACAGATGGAATATGCCTTTTCCGCGGCGGATCTCGTGATCTCCCGGTCCGGGGCCATGTCCATCGCCGAGCTGTGCGTGGCGAAAAAAGCCGTGGTATTCGTACCCTTTCCCTTTGCGGCAGAAGACCACCAGACGGCCAATGCCCAGCACCTGGTCGATAAAAAGGCCGGTCTGCTGGTACGGGATGCAGAGGCAAAAGACAAACTGATGGCGACCGTGATCGGCCTGGCAAAGGATCGGGCCCGGCAGGAAGAGCTAAGAGAAAATATCGGCCGGCTGGCGGTCACCAACGCGGATGAACGCATTGCCGGAGAGATCCTCCGGTTGGCCGGCGACAAAAAATAAGGAGCGGAAAATGGTTGACATCAAGGATATAAAGAAGATCTATTTCATAGGGGTAGGAGGTATCGGAATGAGTGCGCTGGCAAGGTATTTCCGGTTTCATGGGAAGGAGGTGAGTGGCTATGATAAAACATCCACTCCGCTCACCCGCCAGCTGGAGAGCGAAGGCATCGACGTTCACTATGAAGAAGACCTGGACCGCGCACCAAAGGATGCAGACCTGGTCGTCTATACCCCGGCGGTGCCAAAAGACCATAAAGAGCTGTTGTATTATCAGCAGCATAATTATAGGATCGGGAAGAGGAGTGATGTGCTGGGTGCGATCACCGCGAGCTCTTTTAATATTTGTGTAGCCGGTACGCATGGCAAGACCACGATCTCCACCATGATCGCGCATATCCTGCGGCATAGCGGCTATGGATGCAACGCCTTTCTCGGGGGGATCGCCGTTAACTATAACAGCAATTTCTGGAGCAACGAAAGGAACGTGTGCGTGGTTGAGGCCGATGAGTATGACCGGAGCTTTTTAAAGCTCAGCCCCGATATCGCGGTGATCACGGCCATGGATGCGGATCATCTCGATATCTATGGTACGGCAGCCGCGGTACAGGAGGCATTCATTGACTTCTCCGGCCGGTTAAAACCCGGGGGGCTGTTGGTGAGCCGGAAGGGACTGGAAAAGGAACAGGCCCTCAAAGGGGATCGTCACCTGACCTATGGCCTGTTGGGCACGGGTTTCGATGGTCATCCGTCCAGCTCCGGAACGCAGGGCGAGCCCGACTTCTTTGCTGCCGCGATCACGATCGGCGAGGGCAACTACAGCTTCCGGGTACAGTCAAAAGACTGGATCCTCGACCAGGTGACGCTGAACATGGGCGGACGACACAACGTCGACAATGCCACCGCCGCCATCGCCGTAGCCCACCGGCTGGGGATAGAAGATGAAAAGATCCGGGCGGCCGTCGAAGCCTTCCGGGGCGTGAGAAGAAGATTCGAGTGTATCATCAAAAAACCCGATCGGGTCTTTATCGATGACTATGCTCACCATCCGGAAGAGCTGAGGGCGCTGATCAGCGGAGCAAAAGATCTTTTCCGCGGCAAAAAATGCACCGTCATTTTCCAGCCGCATCTCTTTACGAGAACAAGGGACTTTGCGGACGGATTTGCGGAAAGCCTGGACCTGGCAGATGAAGTTCTCCTGCTGCCGATCTATCCGGCAAGAGAACAACCGATCGAAGGAGTGACCAGCTCCCTCATCGCGGATAAAATGACAAAAGGAAAAGCAACGATCGCCGGTAAACAGACGATCCTGGAGATAATAAAAGGGCATAAAGAAAAGCTTGAATTAGTGATCACGGCAGGAGCGGGGGATATCGACACGCTGGTAGAGCCGCTCCGGGAGATATTGGAATAAAGATCTTAGAATAAGGGACTACCGTAATATGAGAACACCTTACCGTATTGTGGACGGAATTTAACCCATCCGGACACTTTTGTACCCGTCTGACGGTCCGATAGGTCGTCAGGCGGGCCTCAAAAAACAAAGCGGACCAGGGGTCCACAAAATGTATAAATGGCCATAAGAATAAATATCAGGAAAATACTATCTGTCACGTTGTGGTCTGTTATCACAACGGGGGTGATGGTGTTGCTGGTGGCCGCGATCCGGTATAAGAACAGCAATGTTTGCAAGGGATTCCGGATCGACATCTCGGGTCCATCCGGTGAGCTCTTTATCGACCGGAAGGAGATAACGGAGATCCTGGCATCGGCGGGCGCAGGGAAGGGACAGAACAAACCCATCGTGTCCTTCGATCTCCGCCGCCTGGAAGCCACGCTGGAAAAGAACGTCTGGATAAGGGACGCGCAGCTGTTCTTTGATAACAATGGGATCTTACGGGTGAACGTGATCGAACGGGAACCCATCGCCCGGATCTTTACGACGGATGGGAATAGCTTCTATATGGATAGCAGTTGCGTTCAGCTGCCGCTGACGGGGAAATTACCGGCCATGCTGCCTGTCTTCACCGGTTATCCCGCCCCGAAGGTCCGGTTGCATGGACAGGACAGCACACTTACGACCCAGATCCGTACGCTAAGCGGCTTCATCCGGCAGGACCCTTTCTGGATGGCCCAGATCGCACAGGTGGATATCACACCGGGGAAGACCTTCGAGCTGATCCCCATGATCGGCAAACATGTGGTCGGTTTCGGGGATGGCAGCGACTATGAACAGAAATTTCACCGGCTCTTCCTTTTCTATAAAGAAGTGCTGAGCCGGACCGGCTTCGATAAATATTCCCGTATCGATGTCGCATACGCCGGACAGGTGATCGGTACCCGCAAAGGCAGCGAAAGCACCCGATCCGATTCCGTACAGGGAATGAATAATATCCGGCAGTTGATCCGGTCGGCACAGCAATTGCAACCCGATACGCTCCGCCAGATAAATATCCGCCCGCTGGAACACAACACGCAGACGGAACAGAGCCTGACAAACTATGACCTGATCCCCGGTACGCCGGCGGACAGTACACCAAAAAAGCATTAAAAAAACAACTAAACAAAATAAACTAAACTAGACTATGAATCAGGAACAGCCAATTATCGTCGGACTCGACATTGGGACTACAAAGATCGCTGCCATTGCAGGTCGCAAGAATGAGTACGGCAAGCTTGAAATATTGGGATTTGGACGTGCCAACTCCAATGGGGTCAAGCACGGGCAGGTACTCAATATCGATGAGACGATCAAAGCCATCCAAATGGCGCTCGACAACTGCTATGCCTCCAATCCCAACCTGGAGATCAGCGAGGTCTATGTGGGGATCGCCGGACATCATATCAAGAGCCTGCAGACCCGCGGTGACATCGTCCGGCAAAATACCGACAACGAGATCACCCGCAAGGAGATCGATCAGCTCGTAGCCGATCAGTACAAGACCTATATACCGGCCGGCGACCAGATCATCGATGTGATCCCCCAGGAATTTACCGTGGATAATTTCCAGAATATCCCCAACCCGATCGGTTATGGCGGTGTAAAAGTGGGCGCGAATTTCCATATCATCACCGGGGATAAAAATGCAATCCGCAATATCAACAGGGCCGTGGAAAAGAGCAACCTGCATACAAAGGACCTGGTGCTGCAGCCGCTGGCTTCCGCCGCCGCCGTCATGGGCCAGGAAGACCTGGAGGCCGGCGTAGCCATCGTCGATATCGGCGGCGGTACCACCGATCTGGCAGTATTTTATGAAGGCATCCTCAAACATACCGCCGTCATCCCTTTCGGAGGAGAGAATATCACCAACGATATAAAGACCGGTCTGGGCGTACTAAAGACACAGGCGGAACAAATGAAAGTGCAGTTCGGTTCCGCACTCTCCAACGAGGCGAAATCGAATGCCTATATCACGATACCCGGTCTGCGGGGTATGCCGGCCAAAGAGATCAGCGTAAAGAACCTGGCAAATATCATACAGGCCCGGATGAGCGAGATCATGGACTTTGTCACCTACCACCTGAAACAGGTAGGACTGGACAGCCGGATGCTCAACGGCGGCATCGTGATGACGGGCGGAGGCTCCCAGCTCCGGCACCTGATCCAGCTCACGGAATATGTCACGGGTCTGAATGCACGGATCGGCTATCCGACCGAACACCTGGCTTCCGGACACATCGAGGAACTGGCCAAGCCGACCTATTCCACCTGTATCGGTCTTATCCTGAAAGGATACAGCGACTACGAACACAACCGCAAGGAATTTGAAAAAGAATTCCGCAAGGTGGAAGTGCCCGACAACCTGAAGAAGATGGAGGCCCCCCGGAACCAGGAGATGGCAACACCGGACGAAGAAACGCTGCAACAAGAACGGGTCCGCAACCGGAAAGGTGTAAAAGACTTCTGGGGCAAATTCAAGGACGGCATCATCGACCTTTTTAAAGAAGAAGAAGATCACGCGCTATAATTTTAAATTTTTATTGTTATGATCCATTTTGATCTACCGAAAGAGAAATCATCCATCATCAAGGTCATTGGTGTGGGTGGCGGTGGCAGCAATGCAGTGAACCATATGTTCAGCCAGAACATTGAAGGGGTTAATTTCATTATTTGTAATACCGATGCACAGGCGATCGCGACGAGTAAAGTGCCGAATAAGGTACAGCTCGGCCCGCATCTGACACAAGGACTGGGGGCCGGCGCAAACCCGGACATCGGTAGGCAAGCGACGGAAGAAAGCCTGGAGGAGATCAAACAGATCCTCGAAGTAAATACCAAAATGGCCTTTATCACGGCCGGCATGGGCGGCGGTACCGGCACCGGCGGCGCACCCATCATCTCCAAGATCTGTAAGGACCTGGGGATCCTTACCGTAGGTATCATCACCACCCCCTTCTCCTATGAAGGAAAGAAAAGACAGCTGCAGGCCGAAGAAGGCATCCGCGTGATGAAACAATATGTGGATACCCTGCTGGTCATCAGCAATGACAAGCTGCGTCACCAGTTCGGCAACCTGAAAATGAAGGAGGCATTCGCCAAGGCCGACAACGTACTGGCAACAGCCGCCAAATGTATCACCGACGTGATCAACAGCACCGGCCAGATCAATGTGGACTTTGCCGATGTATGCACGGTCATGCGGAATGGCGGTGTGGCGATCCTGGGCAGCGCCTCGGCCAAAGGAGACAGCCGTGCGCAAAAGGCGATCGAAGAAGCGCTCAGCTCCCCGCTCCTCAATGACAACGATATCAGCGGTGCTAAATGGATCCTGATCAATATCAACTCCAGCGAAGGCGAGCATGAATTTACCATGGATGAGGTCGAGATCATCCAGAATTACCTGCTGACCCAGGCCGGAGAATATACCGATGTGATCATGGGTCTTGGATACGATAATACCCTGGGCGCCAACCTGGGCATCACGTTGATCGCTACCGGCTTCGAACACAGAGACCCCTTTACCGCCAAAACCTCCGAAGCCAATTCGACCCCTAAGAAAGAAGAAAAGATCCTCATGACGTTAAGTCTGCCCGCTGAAGAACAAACCGATAAACGGCCTGTCCTTCCCTCTGTTGACGTCGCAAAGGAAGTTCCCGTCGCCACAAAGGCGCCGGATCTTGCCAATGCATCATTAAGTGCTCAAGGATCTCTCCCGGCAATAGAGCAGGAACTACCTCCTGCTCCATTGCCGGATGCCTTGCAGCCAAAACTGGTCGACATGACTCCCCCCGCCGCTACCCCGTTGACCCTCTTCTCCAATGAACAACCGGTGACACCGATGGAAGAAGGATTACCCCGGGTCTCCCTCAATGGCTCCGACCACGCCCCCCGGATCGAATGGGTGCTTGCCCCCGAGCCCGCTCCCGTTCTAACACAAAAGATACAGGCGCCTGCCGCCTCAAAAAGTTCTCCTGCGTCTGCAGCGTCAGGAGGATACCTTGCAAGGCCATCCAATATCTATGCAGAAGAACCCCGTGCAGAAAAACAATCCAACCCAGAACACACAACACCAGTAAAGGAGCCGATCCTGAACACCACTGCTCCTGATCCGTCGAAGGAAGAAAGCTCTTCACCCGATATGCAACTGGTGTTCCGGGAAACGAACCCAACGGCGGATGAGCCTGGGGCCCACCAAACTCACACCCTTTCGGTGCAGAACTCACCCGTAGAGGAGCCTGCGGCGCAGGACGATGCGGATGATCCCAAACGCAGGGCGGCCGAACGAATAAACAAGTTGCGCAACTTGTCGTTCAACATAAATGCCGCCGATCCGAACAACGAGTTTGAAACTGTGCCGGCCTACATCCGCCGTAATTTGGAATTGTACAACACCATCTCCAATGTCGAGAACTTCTATAGCAACTATGAAGTAAAGACCGATGAAAATAATAATACGGAGATCAGTACCATCAATACCTTCCTGGATGGCAAACGACCGGATTGATCCGCTCCCATTCACGTTACGATAGTTTGTTTTTAGTTGTTTTATTCCCCCCGGTTCCCCGGGGGGTTTTTTTGGAGACGCGGGTATCGGAAAAGTACCGCGTCCCCAAAAAAGATCATATTTGATCGGCCTTCGGCCAGCCGGTCTGTGACCGTCTCTGCCCCGGTTCTCCGGGGGGATTTTTGTGCAATACCCCCTAACTTTATACCATGAATCAACCCAGCGCACAACCTACGGTCCTGATTACAGGCGGGACGGGTATGATCGGTACCGCCCTCACACACCTGCTCCGGGATAAAGGCTACGGGGTCATCCTCCTTTCCCGTCCTGCCCGAAGACGCACACCCGAACCCCCGGGACCGGCAGCCGGTATCCTGCACTGGGACCCCAACACCGGCGCCATCGACCCCGAGGCCATCCGGCAGACCGATTATATCGTCCATCTCGCCGGCGCAGGCGTGGCCGACCGGCGCTGGAGCGCAGGACGCAAAAAGGAAATAGTGGAAAGCCGGACCCGGAGCAGCGCCCTGCTGGTAAAGGCATTGCAGGAGATCCCCAATAAGGTCCGGGCAGTCATCAGCATGTCCGCCACCGGCTGGTATGGCCCCGATCCGTCCCCCGCGTCTCCGCCCGCCGGAGAACCCCGTCCATTCGAAGAGACCGATGCCCCCGCCACCGATTTCCTTGGCGAGACCTGCCGCCTCTGGGAGCAATCCATTGCCCCCGTCGCGGCGATGGGCAAGCGGCTGGTCCTCATCCGCACCGGCATCGTGCTCAGCCGGAAAGGAGGCGCCCTCGAAGAATTCAAAAAACCCGTCCGGTTAGGCGTAGCCGCCATCCTCGGCAGCGGACGCCAGATGGTAAGCTGGATCCATATCGACGACCTTTGCCGTCTTTTCCTCCACGCCATCGAACAGAAAGAATGGTCCGGTGTGTATAATGGCGTCGGCCCAAAACCCGTCGATAACAAGACCCTCACCCTGGAACTGGCCCGGCGATTGAAAGGCCGGTATTTCGTTCCTGTCTACGTTCCTTCTTTTCTATTAAAGATCCTGGTAGGGGAGATGAGCATCGAAGTGCTGAAAAGCGTCACCGTCAGCGCAAAAAAAACCCGGCAGGCCGGGTTTCAATTTATTTTTCCTTCGATCGGCAGCGCCCTCGACGATCTGCTATAGATCCTTTTTCAGGAAATAACGGCTTGTCAGCAGGCAATAGACCAGGATATACGCCGCCGCAACCAGCAGGTAGAAGGGTATATGACTTTCCCATCCCGATGACTGCTCCGGCGAAACAAGGACCTTCAGATAAGGCTGAGGGATCAGCCTGTCGGTAACTTCTTCCGGCAGGTACTCGAAGGCGTTGATCTTATAGATCCCGCGGCCGACGCCCACGATGATGTTCTCAAAGATCAGGTAGATAAAGAACAATCCCATGGCCAGCCCGGCCCGTTTGATCAATATGCTCAGCAGGAAGGCGATGAGGGAATAAGAGACCATCTGTACAAAATAGAACAGGGCAAAACGGCCGTCACTCCATATCGAAACCCCTTCCGGGACCTTGTTGCCGAGAAGACCAAACCCGAATACGGTCAGCACCACTACCAGCGTAGTCAGCAGCGATAAAAGTACGACCTCGATCAGCTTTACCGTGATGAACTGTTGTCTGCTCCAGCCGTCGATGATATTCTGCCGGTGCGTTTTATAGGTGAATTCATTCGAGGTCAGCGTGATGATAAGGATAGCCGGGATAAAGAACAACAGGCTGGCGTTCCAGCTGACCGTCTGCCAGACGTCCGGGAAGGCAAAGGGACTGCCGAAAATGCTTTTCCCTTTTACCTTCGGAAAACTGTTGTCCATGACATTATAAAGCATATAGTTGACCCCCGGGATGCTGATGACCGTGATGCCCAGCAGGATCCAGAACGTGCGATAGTTCTTTACCTTCATCCATTCTATTCCGAGTATGCGTAACATAGATAAGTGTTTGGTTGGTTAATTAATTCTTCCGGGCGGCCGGCTTCTTTTCCTGTGTCAATTCCATGAATTTCGATTCGAGGCTCCGGCGGCATAATTGCAGGTGGTTCAGGACCACTCCCTTTTCAAAAAAATACCGGTTCACGGCGGACAACGCCATTACTTCTTTATTAAAGAACACCTGGAGATGCTGTTCATGGTCTTTGACATGCTTCAACCCCGGTAACCCGTTGAGGGCAGCGCGCAGGGCGTCGCGGCCGGCAGGTTCCGCCCCCAGCTCGATAAAATCCTCGCTGGCCAGCACTTCATTCACATCCCCGGCCATCAGCAGCTGTCCTTTCTGCAGGATCGCGACATGCGTACAGACCTTCTCCACCTCGTCCAGCAGGTGACTTGCCAGCAGGATCGTCTTCCCTTCCCTCGCAAGAAGACGGATCATCTCCCTCGTCTCCGCGATGCCGACGGGATCCAGTCCATTCGTAGGCTCATCAAAAACGAGTACCGATGGGTTACCAAGCAGACAGGAAGCGATCGCCAGCCGTTGTTTCATCCCAAGCGAATAGGTGCTGAACAGGGAATGCCTTCTGTCGCTGAGCTTCACCACCTCCAATACCCTGTCGATGTCTTCGGGGCCATGCCCTTTGATGGCCGCGACGATGCGAAGATTTCGTTCGCCGGACAAATAATGATAAAAATTGGGCGTCTCGAGCAGGCATCCGATCTTTTGCCGGTGCTTTTCGGAAGGAGGCTCGCCAAACCAGGAATATTGTCCTTCATTGGCCCGCAGCACATCCATCACCACTCCCAGTAGGGTGGTCTTGCCGCTGCCATTGGGGCCAAGCACCCCAAATACCGATCCCGGCGGCACTTCGAAAGATACCTGGTGCAAGGCCCGTATCCTGCCATAAAATTTTGTGAGCGATCGAATGGATAAGATGCTTTCCATGGTTGTTGGTTTATTAGGGGACCGGCCCTTATACGGCCGGCATATGTTTCTGATGATAATACGAAGAAAATTCGCCCAATATCGAAAGCGAACGATCGTCAAAGCTCAGACGGGATAACCGAAGTCCCGCAATATCGCTGTCCAGCACCCGCCGGGTAAAGGGATTCAGGGTACCACCGGGGCCGCCGGCAGGCGCGGCCGGATCGTATTGAAAGGCCGGATCACATAGCGTCCCCCTGGGATACATGATGCCCGGCTGGCCCTTTCCCCGGATATCCAGCAGCTTCGGGTGATCGAGCCCCAGCGTATGCCCGTATTCGTGGGCAGCCGTAGTGGAATGGTTGAGCAGGTTACCCAGCTTGAAATAACCTGTATTACAGCCCAGCCCGTCGACGGAAGAAATATCATGCAATGAAAATTCCTCGATCCGGAAAAAATTCAGCCGGGGATCCGTATTATGCCAGACGGCGGCCGGCCGGAGATCGGGCTCATAGAGACCCTCGATCTCGAACCGGATATCGTATTGCTCGCCCCGGATCTTCACGGTACACTTCGGCTCATTCCAGGTATTACTGATATCCTCGGCGATCTGTATGGATAGGCTCCGGTCGGCAGCCCCTCCATAAAAATACAGGATGGAACGGATGATGAGCCGTCGCGATTGGGTATGGAGTTCGGCTTCTCCCATGATCAACGTACTATTTCAGCTAATTTTTTTTCCAATTGCCTGCCCCGTAAATCCCTGGCTATTATTTTTCCTTCCTTATCCAGCAAATAATTCATCGGGATCATTTTCACGTCGTACAATAGGGCCACACTGTTGTAGCCGCCCTTCAGATCGGAGACCTGTGTCCAATCCAGTCCGTCCTTTTTGACCGCTTCCTCCCAGCTGTTCTTTTCATCGTCAAGAGAAACCCCAAGGACGGTAAATCCTTTGGAATGGAACCGGCGGTAAGCTTTTACCACCGCAGGATTTTCGGCCCGGCAGGGTCCGCACCAGCTGGCCCAGAAATCCACCAGCACATATTGCCCCTTAAAGGAAGATAACGTTACCGGGTTTCCATGTATATCGTTCTGTGTAAAATCGGGGGCCGGTTTGCCGATCTCCGTTTGATCCTTCACGGCACGCGGGCCGCCCGCGGTGGTGCCAGCCAGAAGGGGTGCAGCAGCGACGATGACGATCATGCCAATTAACGATCGATAGCTCATTCCGCTAATTTAGTGCTTTTCCATCATTTACTCCCGCCGCCGGTCCGTCGCTAATTAATTCCTCACCGGCTTCCCGCCTTTCAACACACTCTGGATCCTTTCCAATGTCTTCTTTTCCCCGCAAAGGCTAAGGAAGGCCTCCCGTTCCAGGTCCAGGATATATTGTTCGCTCACGGCCGTCGGCTCACTGAGATCTCCTCCGCACATGACATACGCCAGCTTTTTGGCTACTACGACATCATGGTCCGTGGCATAATGACCCCGCCACATCGAATGGATGCCGGAATATAACGCACCCAGGGCCGAGCGGCCCAATACCTTTATGTCTTTCCGGGGTACCGGCATCGTATAGCCGTCATCATATAGTTCGATCACCGAGGCCTGCGCCTCCGCGATCCTCCGGCCCTGGTTCATACTTACGATATCCCGGCCCTTTTTCAGGATGCCCAGGTCGAAGGCCTCATAGGCCGAAGTAGATACCTTTGCCGTCGCAATGGTAAAGAACCGGTCCTTGAGCGTGATCGTCTCCGGTTCATCTTCATGCATATCGTCGGCCGCCCGTAGCGTGAACTCCTTGGTGCCGCCACCGCCGGGTATCAGACCGACTCCCAGCTCCACCAGCCCGATATAGGCTTCGGCGGCCGGCACGACCCGGTCCGCATGCAAGCTCAGCTCACAGGCCCCGCCCAAAGTAAGCCCATGCGGCGCTACCACCACCGGCACCGCCGAATAACGGGCCCGCATCATCGTATGCTGGAATTGCCGGATCGCCATATCCAGCTCGTCATAATCCTGTTCGATGGCCAGCATAAAGATCAGACCTACATTGGCGCCCGCACTGAAGTTCGGTCCTTCGTTGGCGATCACCAATCCCTTGTATTTTTCTTCCGCAAGACCGATCGATCGCTGAATACCCTCCAGCACCTCGCCCCCGATGCTACCCATCTTTGTATACCATTCCAGGCCAAGTACCTCCTTGCCCAGGTGATACAGACGACAGGCGCTGTTCTTCCATACCGTCTGCCCTTCGAAATTCTTCATAACAAGAAAAGCCTCCCCGCCGGGTAAGGGTTTATAGGTTTTGCCGGCAAGGTCATAATAAAACCGCCGGCCGTTCTCGATCTTATAAAATGTTTTGGCGCCGCTTGCCAGCATCTCCTCCACCCATCCGGCTATGGAATAACCCGCCTCCTTCATCTTTTTTACCGTGGACTCCACCCCCAGCACATCCCAGCTCTCAAAGGCGCCGATCTCCCAGCCAAAGCCCGCCATCATCGCATCATCCACCCGGTAGAGCTCATCCGAGATCTCAGGGATCCGATGCGAGATATAAGAGAAAAGACCATAATGGAACTGCCGGTAGAATTCTCCCGCCTTATCGGTACCCGCTACCAACATCTTCAACCTCGTTTTCAGGTCGTCGATGGCCCGGGCCGCTTCCACAGACGCAAATTTCGGCCGCTGGCGGGGACCATATTCCAGCGTTTTCAGGTCCAGGGTCAGGAACTCCTTTTCCCCGCCCGCTCCCTTTGTCTTCTTAAAGAACCCTTGTCCCGTTTTGTCCCCCAGCCACTTTTTCGCCACTACCGCATCCAGCCATCCGGGAATAGAAAAGACCGCTTTCTGCTCATCCCCGGGACAATTTTCGGCAACCCCCTTTGCCACTTTTACAAGGGTATCGATACCGACCACATCCGCCGTACGGAAGGTCGCCGACTTGGGACGCCCGATCAGGGGACCCGTAAGCGCATCCACCTCGTCGATCGTCAACCCCAGCTTATCGATCAACCCAAAGATCGCCATGATGCCATAGACGCCGATGCGGTTGGCGATAAAGGCCGGGGTATCCTTACAAAGCACCGTGGTCTTACCCAGGTACAGGTCCCCATAATGCAGGAGGAACTCCGTAACGGCCGGATCGGTATAGGGCGTCGGGATGATCTCCAGCAGCCGCAGATAGCGGGGAGGATTAAAGAAGTGGGTGCCGCAGAAATGTCGTTTGAAATCGTCGCTCCGTCCTTCGGCCATCAGGTGGATCGGGATCCCCGAGGTGTTGGAAGTGATCAGCGTACCCGGCTTACGGAATTTCTCCACTTCCGTAAAGATCTGCTGTTTGATATCAAGCCGTTCCACCACCACTTCGATGACCCAGTCACAGCCGGCAATATCCTTCATGTTATCGGAAAAATTCCCCGTGGTGATCCGCTTAAGAGCCTCCTTTGTATACAGAGGCGATGGATTCGATTTGACGGCCGCCGCCAGGGCCTCGTTCACGATCCGGTTCCTTACCGACGGATGCTCCGGGGAGAGCTTCTTTGCCTTTTCCGTTTCGGTAAGTTCTGAAGGAGCCATGTCCAGCAACAAGGTCTGAATACCAACGCCGGCGAAATGACAGGCGATCCTCGATCCCATAACGCCACTGCCCAGGATAGCTACTTTTTTGATTATGCGGTTCATGCGGCTTTAAAATTAGTTAGTTAAACAACTATTGCTACCGAAGGTAGCGAAAAAAATAAAACGGACCGCACAGCGGTCCGCCCATATTTTAATGATCTGTCGCTTGATCGTTATAGACTAAAGTACCTTGCTCAGCCTGTCGATCTCGTAGTGGTCGGCCTTGTTTAATTGCAGGTGTTTGAGCTTCATCTGATCCTCCATGAGGGTCCGGGGGTATTTATCACCGGTTATATAACTAACGGTGAGATAAACGCCTTTTTCGATGATCATCCTGTTCCCGCAGATATCCGTCATATGGACCCTGTCCTCCGACTCGAAGGTATTGGCGCCCTGGTACTTGCTCCGGATGGAATTGGTAAGGATATCGTTGGTCTTTTCCGTAAAGGAAAGAAAGCTCAGCTGGGAGTAGTAAAAGAAACCGTTGATAAAATGGAACTGCAGCAGCACTTTCTGATGCAGCAGCTTTGTCCGGTAAAACAGGATCTTATGATCCTTAAAATCGTTGATATCCTTCACCTGGAAGGAAGGCATGCCTATTTTCCAGACGACCTTACGGGGTGAGGCGCCGAACTGTATATCGTGCGGTGCTATGAGCGTACTTGTCAGATAAGGGCTATGATGTTCGTGGGATAATAACTGATGGGCAAAATCCAGGTAGTACTGATTGATAAAGCTCCGGTAAAAACTCTCTCTCTCCTGGTAGATGGAACTATAGCGATTATACGGCAGGATCCTGTACTGAAGGGTTGGTTTCATAGCACAAATTGAAATTGATATTAGATTTTCTTCTCTGGTTTCTCGCAATAATGGCAAATGACTTTCGTTCCGCGTCCCGGAATAAAAATCATACCTCATTAACGTCAGGGAATAGCAGTTAAGTATTGCCCCTCTTCGATATAAGGGGTAGCACTTAGTTTTTACCCATTCTCCGTACTATACTTATTGTTTTTCTATAATGCATTGAAGCAGGATCACATCGGTCAGATGATTGGCGCAGGTACCCCGTATCGTGATACTATCCCCGGTCTTTAGAGAAAGATGTTTGTGATTGTACAGGCTGTCCAGGTGGCAGCTGACAAATGCCGTTGTCGAGGAGCGGTCGCCCAAAAAGGCGGTATAATTGCCGGAGGGGTCTTTCCGGATCTTTTTTAGGACGCCGCTGACGGAAAGGACTTTATACAGGTAGAGGCTGTCGGAGAGGTCTCCCTGGCTGTCAAAGGCAACCGCCAGGTCACGGGCGCCGACACGGGCATCCGCATGGGTAAGGACAACCGGATCCGAGGTCGATCGGAAAAAGAGTCCATACAGGGTCAGCCCAATGATCAGGGATAGGAGGAGGAAGATCCCGTATTGTATGCGTCGTTCCATGTAAGTGTACATACAGATACGGAAAAACGCATCCGGGAGATTTTATAATGACATGGTAGACCACAGGTCTACCGACCGAAGGTCAATCAGCTCACCCCCGAACCGGGTTCTATTTTATTGTCCGGATTGACAAAATGGAGTCGGCCCTCTTTATCTTCCGCCATGAGTATCATGCCGTTGCTTTCGATCCCCCGCATCTTCCGGGGCGCCAGGTTGGCCACCACCACCACCTGCCGGCCGACGATCTCCTCCGGACGGAAGTGCTGGGCGATGCCGCTGACGATCGTCCGTTGCTCACTACCCAGGTCCACCGTCAGTTGCAGGAGCTTATCGGCTTTTTCTACCTTTTCCGCGGCAACGATGGTCCCTACCTTCAGGTCCAGTTTTGCAAAATCGTCATAGACGATGGTCGCTTTGGGACCCGTCCCGGCGTTAGCCGCTCCCGGCGCTTTTCCTTCCGGTCCCGCGCCCCCTTTCTGACCCGCGCTCCCTTTCTGACCCGTTTGCGCCGCTGTTTTTTCCGGTGCGCCGGTCTTTTCCTTTGCATCTTCTTCGGCCCGGGCCGTGGAGGCTGCCTGGAGCTTTGCCACCTGCGCCTTTACCTCTTCTTCTTCGATCTTCCGGAATAATAGTTCCGGCGCCCGTAAGCTATAACCAACGCTCAGCAGCTTCATCTTACCCGCATTTTCCCAATCCAGCATCTTCTCCACTACTTTCATCAGGTGCAGCATTTTCCGGGCGGTAAAAGGCAGGAAGGGGTTGATAAGAATGGCAAGATTAGCCGTCAGCTGCAGACAGATATGCAGACAATTGTCGATCAGCTGCTGGGTCTCTTCGGGGACCACGGTCTCCCCGGCCCCGTTGCTGCCCGCCGCCCCCTTTCCGCCGGCCGGCGCCTTTTTCCACGGCTCTTTTTCCTGCATGTAGCGATTGCCTTTCCTGGACAGGTCGATCACTTCGAACAAGGCTTCACGGAACTTATAGGCTTCCAGCAGATTTTCCACCTTCCCTTTGGCCGATTCGATGTCTTTGATCATCGCCCGGTCCGTATCATCCATGCGATCGGTATGCAACGGGGGGACCTTCCCTTTACACAGTTTGTGCATCAGCACAAAAGTGCGGTTGACAAAGTTCCCGAAAATGCTTACCAGCTCGCTGTTATTGGCGTCCTGGAATCCTTTCCAGGTGAACTCGCTGTCCTTGGTCTCCGGTGCGATGACGGTCAGATAATAGCGCAGGCTATCCGCCAGCTGGGCGCCGCCATTCTCCTTTTTGATAAAATCATCGATGTAATCCTGCATTTCCAGTTTCCAGTTACGGCTGGTGCTCATCTTATCTCCTTCCAGGTTCATGAACTCATTGGCAGGAACATTGTCCGGCAGGATATTCCCATGCAATTTCAGCATGATGGGGAAGATGATGCAATGGAATACGATATTGTCCTTTCCTATAAAATGTACCAGCTTTGTATACTTGTCGTACCAATAGGGCTTCCAGTCTTTTCCCGTATCGATCGACCATTGACGCGTCGCGCTGATATAGCCGATCGGGGCGTCGAACCATACATACAATACTTTGCCCTCCGCCTCCGGCAGGGGTACTTTTACACCCCAGTCCAGGTCCCTGGTGACGGCCCGGGGCTGCAGCCCTCCGTCGATCCAGCTTTTACATTGACCCACTACGCTGGCACGCCAGTCATCCTTGTGCTCTTTCAGGATCCATTCCCGGAGAAAAGCCTCGTGTCTGTTCAGGGGAAGATACCAATGGCTGGTGCTTTTCTTCACCGGCGCCTTGCCGCTGAGGGTGCTATGGGGATTGATCAGCATCTCCGGGCTCAACGAGCTTCCGCAATTCTCGCATTGATCGCCATAGGCCCGCTGGTACCCGCATACGGGACAGGTGCCCATGATATACCGGTCTGCCAGGAATGTCTTGGCCTCTTCATCATAATACTGCTCGGTCTCCTTTACCTCCAGTTCGCCCCGGCTGTTCAGATCGGTAAAGAACTCCTGTGTGGTCTCATGATGGATCGGCTCGCTGGTGCGGTGATAGATATCGAAGGATATTCCCAGATCGGCAAAATTCTGCTTGATCAGCGCATGGTATTTATCGATAATGGCCCGGGGGGTCGTACCCTCCTTCATCGCCTGTATGGGGATCGCAGTCCCATGCTCGTCACTGCCGCAAATAAAGGCCACATCACGCCGCTGCGCCCGCAGATAACGCACATAAATATCAGCCGGCAGGTAAGCCCCCGCCAGGTGACCAATATGCTTCAGTCCATTGGCATAAGGCAGCGCCGCCGTGATCAGGTATCTTTTCGGTTGATCCATAGGCGGCAAAATTACGCTGTTCCCCGCACATTCCCTCCCATTCATTCCACCTCCTCATTCCTGCAGGGTGAATTCGACGGACGCGTTCCTTTTGTAATCGGTGGACAGGAAGAGATCATAGGTCTTCCCCCGGACGCTGACTTCCATCAGCGCCGTATTGGGCGGCAGCCTGCCCAGGTTCTCCGCGAACAAAACGAGCTTATTGACGGGAAGACTTTTGTCGATGGAAATGGTCAGGACCTTGGGCTGCGCCGTCAGCCGGAGATGCTGAAGAAGGAGCTCGCCATTCAGATATAAGCTGACGGAATCCCCGTCGATCTCCCCGTTGTCGTATAAGGTGATGGTAGCCGAATCGGCCCCCCGCATAGGGATAGTCGCCGCTACGACGGATTGCCGGTCCTGCAGGTCATGGTATTGTTTTATCTGTGCGGAATCCTTTTTCTTGTGGGTGGGATTGACTACCGGGACCGGTATAAAAGGAGGCGCCTTTTTCTCCAGCCGGATGGTAAGGTTCCCGTCCTTATCCCCATGACGGCTGCGGGGATTTCTCCAATGCCCTTCCAGCACATCCTTATGAGCCGCGGTTCTGCGATAGTAGAGGGTGTAAAAGCCATTGGCAGGATTCTGTGCCGGCTCCCGCGCCGTCCTGCCGGTCATTCCGCCGTTGTCCGTGGTTCCGGTTGTCTCCTGGTCCACCGCACTGTCTTCCCGTATCGTCAATACAGAATCCTTCCGGTAAAACCGGCCGCTCACGATAAGATGACTGATGTATTGGTTATCGGGGAAATACCAGTGAAGGACACCGCCAATGGCGGAATCGGCTTCCGTAATGGTCAGGACCAGCTTCTGCTTCTTCTCCGACAGATTGTCGGTGGCGCTCCCCGTCCATTGCCCGGTCAGATCCTGCGCCCTCAATCCATACTCCCCTGCCGACAATAACAATAAGATGGCCAATAAAGAACGCATGTATTTAAAAGTACTAATTTTAAGCAGGCAATATTAATTATTATAATGTAAAGATGAACCGAAAAAACTTTCTTTCTTCGATCCTTACCGCAGGTGCAGTGATCCCTCATCTGGGCGCATCGGCTTCAAACACACCAACCCGGCACACATCAACCGGCAGCTATCCGGGTCACATTGATCCTGCTCATCCGGGTCACCATGATCCTGCGCTGCCTTCAGGCCAGCTGCCCCTCCTCGTCCCTGCCTATCTCCGGCCCGGCGATACCATCGGCATTACCTGTCCCGCCGGGTTTATTACAAGCAAAGAGATCAAACCTTCTGTCGAATTGATCGAAAGCTGGGGCTTTAAGATCAAGGTCGGCGACACCGTCGATAAAAAGGATTTCACCTTTGGCGGCACCGATGCAGAAAGACTGGCCGACTTTCAAAAAATGCTGGACGATCCGGAAGTAAAGGCCATCCTTTGCGCCCGGGGAGGATATGGCGCTGTACATATCGTCGACCGGCTGGACTTTTCAGGGTTGAACCAGCATCCCAAGTGGGTGATCGGCTTCAGCGATATCACGGTCCTGCTTTGTCATCTTCATAACAACCTGAACATCGCCTCCATCCATTCAAAAATGTGTAACAGCTTTCCCGATGATTGGACGAAGGCGGAACCTGTCCAGGTAGAATGCATCCTCTCCATTCGCCAGGCGCTATCGGGAGAGAAAATGCAATACAACGTTCCCCCGCATGAAAAGAACCGCACGGGAACGGCCGAAGGCCCTCTTGTCGGCGGCAATCTCAAGACCATCGAAACGCTTGCGGGCACCCATTCGGATATCGATACGACGGGGAAGATCCTCTTCGTCGAAGACACCGGGGAATATCTGTACAGCATCGATCGTATGTTCTGGAACCTGCAGCGAACCGGTAAGCTCTCGGGTCTGCATGGGCTCATCATCGGCGGCTTCAAGGTAAAGCCCGACGATCCCGGCGATGAATATGGCCGGACCCTCTATGATATCGTACAGGAAAGGATAAAACCCTATGACTATCCCGTCTGTTTCGAATTTCCCGTCGGCCATCAAAAGAATAATGTCGCACTCAAATATGGAATACCGCATATTCTGACGGTTCAACAAGCTCAGGTGCAACTAATTGAAAAATAAACAACTACAATCATATCTCGCCGGCATTCGAGAACTTCCTAATAAAACAATTATGTCCACCATCCCCCCTTACTTACATCCCGGCGATACCATCGGCATCGTTTGCCCCGCCGGCTATATGCCCCGGGAAAAAGCACAGACCTGTATCGATACCCTGCAAAGCTGGGGCTATCACGTGCGTACCGGGCCGACGCTTGGCAGCGACTCGGAAAACTATTTCTCCGGCACCGATGACGAACGGCTGGCCGATCTTCAACAGCTGCTCGATGACCCATCGATCAATGCCATCCTTTGCGGCCGTGGCGGATATGGCATCGGCCGTATCATCGACAGGATCGATTTTTCCATGTTTAAAAAAGCGCCCAAATGGATCATCGGCTTCAGTGATATCACCCTGTTGCATACACATGTCCTTACCCATTATGACATAGCCACTCTTCATGCCCCCATGGCGGGAGCCTTCAATGACGGCGGTGCGGCGACGATATATATCCAATCGCTGAAAACGGCCCTCACGGGAACGCCGGCAAAATATGAATGCGCCCCGCATCCCTTTAACCGGCCCGGAACGGCGACGGGTGCCCTGGCCGGCGGCAACCTTTCGCTGCTGGCACATGGGGTAGGGACCTCTTCCGACCTGGATACAAAAGGAAAGATCCTGTTCATGGAAGACATAGGAGAATATTTATACAATATTGACCGCATGCTCTACCAGCTCAGACGAAGCGGCAAGTTGGACCGCCTGGCCGGCCTGGTCATCGGCGCATTCTCGGATCTGAAAGATACCCAGCGGCCTTTTGGCGCCTCCGTGGAGGAGATCATCCGGGAGGTGATAAAAGAATATGACTATCCCGTCTGTTTCCACTTCCCCATCGGCCATGACAAGGAGAACCTCGCGCTAAAAACAGGCGTGGAACACCGGCTGGTCGTGGATGCCGGCCAGGTCAGACTGGAAGAATGCTGATCGGATCCCGATAAAACAGGACCCGGATCAATTCGGTGTCACCACCTCATATGCATCCTCCCCATCCTGTGAGATCGGTTGATAATAGGCGTTATTATAGACAAGATACGTATCGCCATTGATCTGCTGTTCCTGCGCACCCACCGGTAACTGAACGATCACCGCGCCCGGCGGGGCGTCGACGACCTGGTAACCCTGTCCGTTGTTGATATAGAAGGCGCCGCCATAATAATAATAGGTGTCATTGCCTACCATCGTCGTCTCATAACCCTGCGGTAAAAAGCTTACTACGGCTCCCACCGGCGGAGGAACAACGGAATACCCTCCGTTCGACGGCTCATAATAAACGCCATCTTCATAATAATACCGCTGATTGGCAATAGAGATCATCACCGCATCGGCGGCCAGCGAGGACAGGAAAAAGCCAAACGGATGCCAGTGCGGTCCCCAGTAAGAAGGACGGTACGGATGGTAATAGTAGGGATGGATACCCCGGTAACCCCCGGTATGATATACGTTCTCATGATCCCGTACGGTCACGTGCTGGTGGACGTCTACGTTCTGATGGACCGTAACATTCTCATGTACGTTCGCATTCGCATTGCGGTTGAAATCATGATTGCCGAAATTACGGCTTCCGCCATTGATCGTCCGGTTCTCGACGGGAGCGGCGACAGGCCGGACTTCCGCTTGCCTGGAAGGGGCCGGGCTGACAGGTCGCTGGGCAGGAGCGGACATCGGCCGCTGCGCAGGCATGGCCGCCGGCCGGGGAGGAGGAGCGCCACCGCCACGGTTGCCACCGCCTCCATGATTAAATCGTTGCGCCATACCCTGCCCGGTGGACAGGATCCCCGCCACCGCCAGAAGAAAAGCAGTGATGATAAAACGGTTATTATTAAAGAGTGCTTTCATAATAGAGAATTTGGAGGAGTGATTTATTTTTTTGTATTTACGGGTACCAGCTTGATCCGCTTAGCCATATGGGGCGGGGAAAATTCAAACATCGCATCCGGGAGATTGGGATTTATCTGCCAATCACTAAGAACGGCCTCGTATTGCGGACTCATCTCCTTGCTGGTATATACGATCACCACCTTGACAGGCAGATAAAAGGCATCATGGGAGATCCAGAACTGGAAGGTCTTGTCCTTTGCTACGCCGGCTATATGAAAACATTCCTTCCCGTTGACCTTTGTAAGACCCAGGTAGACCAGGTCTTTCGAGTCGGCCATGATATCGTCCACAAAAGTGGGATAAAAAAAGTCGGCGATGGGAAAGTCGATGCCATATAATTTATTCACCGTATCGATCATCTCCATCACGGAGACCGGCGCCTCGATCTGGCCATATTGGTTCTTATCCAGGGAGTAATAGCTAAGCGTCTTGCCGTTAAAGTAAAAGTTCCGGCTTCCCTTATCCCCCTCGGACCGCAACAACAGTTTATTTGGCCCATGGAGATATAGCTCTTCTTCATCCGAGTGTTTGACCAGCCCCAGCTGATGGCTGATAATGTCATAATTCGACCGGACAGTGACACTACAGGATCCCAGATCACCGATTATAGCGCTCATCCTGTCAAGGACAGCGACGGCCACTGTATCGATACGCCGGGTTTGAGCCTGCGAAAGAGCGGATAGACCGCCAAAGAAGAGGACGAACAACAACTTTTTATACATGGTTCTTCATTTTTATATTAATGCCTGCAAGGTTTGCAAAAAACGCCTAAACCTACCAATAATAATTGGTTATTATATCGTTAATGACCTAAGCAAAAAGAAAGCCAACGATCGGTGGCTTTCTTTAATTTTGGGGCCTCTATTCAAATCCCCCGTGCATATGACCTTTGTTCAATTGGAATATATCGTAGCCGTAGACACCTATCGCCATTTTGCCACGGCCGCCGGTCATTGTTTTGTTACACAGCCTACCCTGAGCATGCAGGTACAAAAACTGGAGGAAGAGCTGGGCCTGAAAATATTCGATCGCAGCAAACAACCCGTCATCCCTACCGAAGCGGGCAGGGAGATCATCGAGCAGGGCCGCAGGATCCTCAGCGAAAAGGGGATCATTTCGGAAATTGTCCAGGCAAAAAAAGGCATCCTGACCGGCGAGCTCCGCATCGGCATCATCCCCACCCTGGCGCCCTATCTCCTGCCGCTCTTTGTACAGGGATTTACGGCCAAATACCCCCAGATAAAACTGGTGGTCAACGAGCTGACAACGGAAGGAGTCGTGGCGAGGCTGCGGGAGGGCCGGATCGATGTGGGCATCCTGGTCACCCCCCTGCAGGAGAACGGCATCCGCGAACATGTACTTTTTTATGAAGAATTGCTGGTCTATGTATCCCGGAAGAACGCCGCCTGGAAAAAGACCTATATGCTGGCCCAGGATATCGACCCCAACAAGCTCTGGCTGCTGGAAGAAGGACATTGCTTCCGATCCCAGATCGTACGGCTTTGCGAACTCCGGAAGGCCAGCAAGGAAGGAAGTCATTTTGATTACGAGGCAGGCAGCCTGGAGACCCTCCGGCGAATGGTCGAGCTGAACGACGGGATCACCATCCTCCCGGAACTGGCTGCCATGGACCTGACGGCCAAACAAAAGCAGCTGATCCGGCATTTCAAACGCCCCGCCCCGATGCGCGAGGTGAGCCTGATCGTTCACCGCGATTTCGTCAAACAACGGCTTGTCGGAGCCCTGCGCGAAGAGATCGTCAAATCCGTGCCGGAAAAGGTCCGGCAGAACAAGAACGGCAACGTCATTCCGATCTGACCCCGAATTTATTTTTGTCTTTTACCCCTCCCACATGTAGCTTGCAGCCGATATGAGGATTAAAAAGATATTACTGAGCGTATTAGGGGAGAAAAAATACCTGTCCCTGCTGGCGGGTTCCTTTCAACGCCTTTACCGCACCGGATGGCTGGGGCGGGAATACCAGGATGTCTATTTCCTCAAAAAGTTTATCCGGGAAGGAGATACCTGTATCGATATAGGGGCCCACCTGGGATACTTTACGGTGGAGCTGAGCCGGCTGGTCAAAGACTCCGGTAAGGTGGTGGCCATCGAGCCCATGAGCCAGTTCAACCGTACCCTCCAGCGTCTTCTTCAACGAAAGAACATCCGGAACGTGACCCTCCACCAGGTCGCGCTGGGCGGTAATGGCGAATATGTGGAAATGGGTATTCCGGAAGTAGGGGACATGAAACGCTTTGCTTATGCAAGGGTCAAGGACCCCGATAGTAACCTCGATTTTGTAGAATCGGAAAAGGTAAAGAACGAATCCGGCGACCACCTCTTCCGCGATCTGCCCCGCATCGATTTTATAAAGTGTGACGTAGAAGGATTGGAATTCCAGGTCTTTGCCTCCATGCCCCGGACCCTTGCCACGCATCATCCCGTCCTCCTCCTCGAACTCTTCGAAAGGACCCAGCGCATCAGGGTCTTTGAGCTGCTCCACCCCCTGGGCTACCGGGCCTATACGCTGGACAACGGCAAATGGACCCTCCTTAATGTATATGCGGAGGGGGAAATCCCATCCCAAAATAATTATTTCATCCCCGCTCAACACGAACAACGGCTAAGACACCTCATCGGTTAACATCTTTACCTGCCCACGGCCCCTTTGCCGGCGGCTTCCATAAGCACCGAATCCAGCTTCTCCCTGAACAAGGGATATTCATGCAGGTTATTATGCCCCCCGCCTTCGATGGTGACAAATTCATCTCCGGGTTTTAATAAAGGCTTCAACCGCGACGCATTGCTATACGGCGTCTGCCAGTCCGCGCTCCCCTGCAGGATCGTCACCGGCGCCGTAACGGCCGGAAGATGCGAATAGGTTGGAAAATGATAATGCAACAGCCGCCCCCAGGGATAGATCGGCAGATAATGCCCAGCGATGGCCTCCAGGCTGTAATAAGGCGACTCCAGGATCAGCCGGCGGCAATCCCGCACATCCGCCAGCTGCGCCGCGATCCCCGTCCCCAGGCTCTTCCCGTAAAGGATGATCTGCGAGGGCTTCCAACGGCTCCGCGCCAGCTTATACAGCACCAACGCATGATCATAAAGATTTTGCTCGCTGAACGTCCCGGTACTCTTGCCAAACCCCGGGTAATCCATCATCCATACTTCATATCCATGACGCGTAAAATCGGCGGCGTACTGCGCATACCGGGTGACATTGTCTTTGTTGCCATGGAAGTACAAAACGACGCCGCGTGCAGAGTCCCCGGTCTTGAACTGGATGACATTCAGGTTCGTTTCCTTGTCAAAGGCCAGGTTCACTTCCGTATACGGCTGCCCGCCCAGGTCATAAACGGTCTTCTTATCCACCGGCACCGGATGAAAAAAGATCGCTGACTGTTTGTAATATAGTGCGATGCCCGCTATGCAATAGAGCAGCAACCCGATCTTGATCCAGCGGAATATCTTTTTTTTCATGCTATCATGGCTTACTCCGTATCCGTACGCTTGAGATTGAAATTGGGAACGGGAGATACGATCAACGGAAATTTCTCGATCGTCACATTGGAAGGATCCAGGCCAAAACCTCTTTCCTCGGAAAGGCTTAGCTCTTTTAACCAGAAATACAGTTTCATGACCACCCGCTCAAAGAAAGGCAGCTCATTATCCTGGCTCAGGTATTTTTCCATTACGATAAACTGGAAATCCCCCACCACATTGTTACGTTCCAGCGATTCATACCGGCTGGTGATATTCACTTCCCGGTTGTTCACCAGGTCCTCTACCACCTTCCGGAACATCAGGTTGATCTTTGGCTCTACCCGGAACCCCAGCCGGAATTCCACCCGGATGATGTCATTGGGGATGATATGGTCCACGGAATATTCCGCCGTATAGGGATCATCCAGCGTGTCCACATGGACAAACCAGTAGATATCCGAACGTTTGGGCTTTTTATTAAGGATGGAATAGATGATCTTATGCTCGATCTCCTTCGGGTTATTGGCGCTGGTCATATAGACCAGGTGGGTCGCATATTTGGCCACCGTCCGGTCATTGCTCAGCTCCTGGATCTGCGGAATATAATGCTCCATCCGTACAAACTCCACATACCGGTTCTTGATCTTACGGGCGCGGAACCAGACATACATCACCGCAAACAAACCACCCCCGACGATCAGCGTCACAAAACCGCCATGCGGGAACTTGTCCAGGTTGGCGAAAAGAAAACTTAGCTCGATGCTCAGGTATACCGCCAGGAATAAATAGATCAACGGTTTTTGGGTTCGCCGGGAAATGAGATAGTTGGCAAACAGGATGGAGGTGGCCAGCATACACAACGTAATGGCCAGCCCATAGGCAGCCTCCATATGGGAAGAGCTCCGGAAATACAAAGTGATCCCGCAACAGCCCAGGAATAACATGAAATTAATGGCCGGAATATAAGACTGCCCCCGCTCTTCCGTCGGATAGCTGATCCGTAGCTTTGGCCAGAGGTTTAGCCGCATGCTTTCGCTGATCAGCGTATAAGAGCCGGTGATCAATGCCTGGCTGGCGATGATGGCGGCCGCCGTAGCGATGATGATGCCGGGTATGACGAACCAGGACGGCATGATATTATAAAAGGGATTGCCCAGGGTGGTGTCGAAGACCCGCCCCTTGTACTGCGCCATCAACCAGGCTCCCTGTCCGAGATAGTTCAGGATCAGACAGGTCTTTACATAGATCCAGCTGATGCGGATATTCCCCTTCCCGCAATGACCCAGGTCCGAATACAATGCCTCCGCCCCCGTAGTACAAAGAAAGACCGCTCCCAGGATCCAGAACCCCTTTGGATAGGTGGTCAGCAATTGGATGGCGTAATAGGGACTCAACGCCCGGAAGATGCCCAGGTCATCGAGCAGGTGACCGCTGCCCAGCGCGGCAAGCATGGAGAACCAGATAAACATGATGGGACCGAACAATTTCCCGATGGATTCGGTGCCGAATTGCTGCAGAAAGAAAAGGATCACAAGGATCCCCAGGACGATGTATACGATGGTCGATTGCTCGATATAGCGGAAAGCATCCATCTGCCGCAACCCTTCGATAGCCGAGGTCACGGAGATCGGCGGGGTGATCATCCCGTCCGCCAGCAGGGCGGCCCCCCCCAGCATGGCCGGTATTACCAGCCATCGTTTTTGACGTCTTACCAACGCATAAAGGGAGAAAATGCCCCCTTCCCCGTTATTATCGGCCTTTAACGTCAGCCAGACATATTTGACGGTGGTCTGCAGCGTCAGGGTCCAGATGATACAGGACAAAGAGCCCAATATCAGCTTTTCTTCAATGATCCTGCCGTGAATGATGGCATTAAGAACGTAGAGAGGGGAGGTTCCGATGTCGCCGTAAATGATACCTAATGCAATAACGAGACTTGCAAAACTTACCTGGTTGATCTGTTTGCTCACGACTGAGTCCTTTTATACGAAAAAAGCCGGAAATGCCCGGCATACCAGCAAAGGTATAGCGAAATACACGAAATGGACAAGCTATTTTTTGCAGGGGGCAGGAGGCGAGACAACCCCAACTTTAAAAGCCTCGTAACAATTACAGAAGAAACTTTTGCCTATCTTAGAACTTCATTTAAAAGCAGTGGAAAACAGAATATGAACAAATTGTTGTCATTCCTATTACTGTTATTTACCCTTGGGACGCCCCGTCTCCTGAAAGCACAGGTACAACAGATCCTGTATACCGAGCCCGAGCGGGAGGACAGCCGCCGCACCAACTTTGAGATCATTGGTAAAATTGATGGTAACGCATTGGTTTTCAAGAATAACGGTGCTTCCAGCGCCATTTCCATCTATGACAATGACATGAAGCTGGTACAGCGGGTCCCCCTCACCTTTATGCCGGACAAATACGTCAACGTGGATTTTGTCGCCTACCCGGATCATTTCCTTATCATCTACGAATACCAGAAGAAAAGCATCGTCCATTGCACCGCCGTCAAAATGGACGGCCAGGCACAGAAGATAGGCGAACCCGTGGAGCTGGATACCACCCAGATAGGCTTTGCCTCCAACAACAAGATCTATACCACCGTCGTCAGCGAGGACAAACAGCGGATCATGGTCTTCAAGATCAACAGTAAAAATCCTAAGAATTTCCTGTTCACGACCTTTCTCTATGATGCCGGGCTAAAACTGGTCGACCGTCACCGGATCTATCTGCCAATGGAGGAGCGCAACGAGCTTTTTACCGATTTTATGCTGGATAACGACGGTGCCCTGGTATTCGGCAAATACCAACGCAGCGGCAGCAACGATTATGTCTCGCGGGTATCCCTCGTTACAAAAGGCCCCGTCTCGGACAGCTTTTATGTCAACGATATCGGGGTCGGCGACCGTATCCTGGACGAGATCAAAATGAAGGCGGACAATAACAACCAACGATATATCCTGACCGGGTTTTACTACAAACAACGAAGGGGAAACATCGAGGGACTGTATTCGGTCATCTGGGACAAGGCTACCCATGTCAAGCTAAGCGAGCAAACGACGGTCTTCAACGATGAGCTGCGGGCCGTTGCCAAGAGTACCGATGCCAACCTGAAAATGGCGTTTAACGACTTCTTCATAAAACATATCATTACCAAACGGGACGGCGGATACCTGCTGGTCAGCGAATCCCTGTACACCACTTCCCGGGGCAATATGTATAATCGCTGGGATTATATGAACCCGGGCTATGGCGGCGGTTTCTACTCTCCTTATTACTACAACCCGTATTATAGCCCCTGGAACCGGAACTATGGCAACCCCCAGCGCTTCCATGCGGAGAATATCATGGTCCTCTCCTTCGACAAGGAGGGCGCCCTCCAATGGAGCAACGTCATCCCCAAAAGCCAGTTCGATGACGAGACGGAGAACACCATCTCCCATGAGCTTGTCAACACCGGCGGGGAACTACACTTCCTTTTTAATTTGTACGAACGCCGGAATATGCTGCTAAACGATCAAAGTATCTCCCCCGAGGGAAAGATCACGCGTTATCCTACGCTGAGGAACCTGGATAAAGGCTATGATTTCATGCCCCGTTACGGAAAACAGGTGAGTAGCTATGAATCTATCATTCCCTGTCTCTTCAGGAACTATCTTTGCTTTGCGAAAGTTGATTTTTAACACATAACCCACCCAGGTGATCGGCATCTTCAGACAGAAAAATCCGGGCAACGCTTTATTATTACTGGTATATGCCCTGGTATTGAAATTTTCCATGTTCCTCCACCCGGTGGCGCCGGCCCTGCATCCCGAGGATAATTACCTGTACCGGCTGATCCTGCGTGCATTGGATTCCGTTTTTCATCAGGCCCCCCTGCCGTATGCCATCCTTACGTTCCTCATCCTTTTTACCCAGGCCACCCTGTTCAACCGGATCTCCAATCACCATAAGGTATTACCAAGACCGAACTACCTGCCCGGCATGTCCTATATTCTCATCACCTCTCTCCTGCCGGACTGGAGCCACTTTTCCGCCCCCCTGCTGATCAATTCGATCATGATCTGGGTATGGCACCGTATGATGGAGCTGTATAACAGCCAGCGGCCCGGTTCCGCCATTTTTGCGATCGGCGTATGGACCGGCGTCGTCTCCCTGTTGTATATACCCGCTATTGCCTTTCTTTTGCTGGTGCTTTTTGGACTGATCACCATGCGGCCTTTCCGCATACGGGAATGGTTTGTCGGCCTGCTGGGTTTTACCTTTCCCTATTACTTTCTCTTCCTGGTCCTGTACCTGACGGGACACTGGAGCTGGTCGAATATCGTCCCCCATATCATCTTTATCCTTCCCGCCCATCCCTCCTCCATCTGGGTATCGCTGGGCATGGCCTGGCTGGTCATCCCCTTTATCATCGGGGGGTACTTTGTCCAGAAGAACCTGAACAAGGTGCTGATCCAGATCCGTAAAAGCTGGAGCCTCCTCCTCCTCTTTCTCATGGTGGCCGTGATCATCATCCTGATCAATGAGGTCAACTCCTATGAGAACTGGATCATCATGGCCGTCCCCTTTGCGGCCTTTCATGCGGCTGCCTATTATTACCCCGTCCGAAAGACAGGACCACTTATATTACATTGGGTTATAGTGGCTTATATTATGGTTATGAACTATATGGTTTGATGGCCCGGGAAAAATCATACCTTTGTCCCGTAAAATTTTCTCGTCTATGAAATTCGGAGTAGTCGTTTTTCCCGGTTCCAATTGCGATCGTGACGTGCAGGACGCCCTGCAATATGACCTCGACCAGGAAGTGATCATGCTATGGCATAAACATACGGACCTGAGCGCCTTTACCACGGAAGATTGTATCGTACTGCCCGGCGGCTTTTCCTATGGCGATTACCTCCGCTGCGGCGCCATCGCCCGTTTTAGCCCCATCATGCAGAGCGTCACCCAATTTGCCGCCGAAGGCGGTAAGGTGCTGGGTATTTGCAACGGGTTCCAGATCCTTTGCGAGTCCCATCTGCTCCCCGGCGCCCTGCTTCGCAATGCCAACCAACAGTTCATCGCCAAAAATATCTGGCTGCGCGGACAGGGAGATGGCGGCAAGGCCCTGAAAATACCCATCGCACATGGTGAGGGACGGTATTACGCCGATCCGGCTACCCTGGAAGAGTTGGAAACGAACCACCAGGTGATCTACCGGTATGCCGATGAAAAGGGACATGTTACCCTCGACAGCAACCCCAACGGGTCTTTACTAAATATAGCAGGGATCTGTAATAAGACCCGTAACGTGTTCGGTATGATGCCGCACCCCGAACGTGCCTGCACGGAGGCGCTGGGGAATATCGACGGAAGGACCATCCTTCGCACCCTGTTTATAAACCCCAAAGAGAAACCCGTCAGCCCGAAGGCCGGGTTGGTTAATTTTTAGTTTTTTCCTAACATTTGTTAGCAGAACTTTACCCGATATGAAAAAAACGCTACTATTCGGCATAGCCATTGTCATGAGCCATTTTCTGATGGCCCAATCCAGTAAAGAAGTTAACTGGGCCTATACCGCCAAAAAGATTGCCGACAAAACCTACGAGATCCACATGACCGCCACCATCGGCGGGGATTATCACCTGTATGCCCAGGATGCCGGAGGCGATGGCCCCATCCCGACCACCTTCACCTTTACAAAGAACCCCTTGCTGACCCCGGATGGTAAAGTAAAAGAGGTGGGCAAACTGGTAAAAAAATACGAGACCGCCTGGAGCCACGACGTGCATTATTATGAAAAAACGGTCGATTTTGTCCAGGTCGTCAAGCTGAAAAGCAATGTAAAGACCAATCTCGCCGGCAAAGTGGAATTTATGGTTTGTAACGACCACGAATGTCTGCCGCCCGCGGATGTCGATATAAAAGTTAATGTCGGCGGATAGTCATATAGCCGATAGCCCCTCAATAATATGCAACCCAAGTTCATCCTGCTGAACATAGCTTTACTCTTCCTATTGGTGTCATCAACCCATGCACAGGGAACGGATACGGCGCACAACGTGGTCGATTGGAGCTTCGACGCGACAAAGGCCCCCGATGGGGGATCGATCCTCGTCCTTCATGGAAAGATCCGCGAAGGCTGGAGACTCTATTCCACGACCATGGCCGACAGTCTTCCCAACTCAAGAGTGTCATTGGACAGCACGGCAACGGCAAAGATCCTGGGCATCGAAGAAAAGGGCAAACTGGAGACAGGACCGGAACCCCTGTTCAGCAATGCCACTACCCGCAGCTTCCGCAACGACGTACAATGGCTCGTACACATAAAACCCGGCAGCCAGACCGATCTGAAAGGCACGGTGACCTTTATGGCTATTTATAAGGATTCCGTCGTCGGTCCCGTAGAAGTACCCTTCCGGTATGCGATCACAGCCGGGGGAAACCTGGTCAGCAAGACCGCCGGTCTGCAGGAATCATCCACTGCCTCCAACGATCTGAAAAAGACATCGATCGACCTCGCAAACCCCGTCAATAAATGCGGCGGCACCGGCACCGAGGACTCTCAATCAAAAGGAATGCTGGGACTCTTCTTCCTGGGAATATTGGGTGGTCTGGTTGGTTTGATCATGCCCTGTACCTTTCCCATGATCCCGTTAACGGTATCCTTTTTTACAAAAAGATCGGAGACCCGTTCCAAAGGCATCGCCAATGCCTTTCTCTATGGATTCTTTATATTTATAATCTATGTGTTGATCAGCGTCCCCTTTTATTTCCTAAAGGCGAACAACGCCAACATCCTGAATAATATCGCAACAAACGTCTGGCTCAACCTGTTCTTTGCAGCAGTGTTCCTGGTATTTGCATTATCCTTTTTCGGGCTTTTTGAGATCACACTGCCCAGCAGCATTTCCAATTCGGTAGATACCAAGTCCAATATCAGCAGCATTGGAGGTATTTTCTTCATGGCGCTGACCCTCGCGGTCGTTTCCTTCTCCTGCACAGGCCCCATTCTCGGCACCTTTGTAGTCAGCGCTCTTGGACCCAATGGCGGACCATTCCAGCTTACGGTAGTGCTGGCAGGTTTTGGCCTGGCCCTGGGCCTGCCCTTTGCGCTTTTTGCCCTCTTCCCAAGCTGGCTGCAGTCCCTGCCCCGTTCAGGAAGTTGGATGAATACCGTAAAGATCGTCTTTGGGTTCCTGGAGCTGGCCCTGTTTATAAAGTATTTCTCCAATGCAGACCTGGTCACCCATTGGGGCTTGCTAAAGCGGGAAACCTTTTTCGCTTGCTGGATACTCGTCAGCGTAGCCTTATCGCTCTACCTGTTTGGGATCATAAAATTTCATCATGATCCCCCGCCAAAAAAACTAAGCAAGACGCGGATCGCATTCGCCGTATTATTCCTGGCCTTTGCCCTCTATCTGGCCCCGGGTCTCACGAATACAAAATATGCCAATATCTCTCTTGTCAGCGGTTTTCCGCCACCCATGAGCTATACGTTCTATCATTCCGGCAGCAATGATGCGCATCGGGTAGAAGCCAATGTCATCAACGATTATGATAAGGCCCTGGCCCTCGCCAGACAGCAGCATAAGCCCTTGCTCATCGATTTCACGGGATGGGCCTGCGTCAATTGCCGGAAAATGGAGGAGAACGTATGGCCCCAGCCTGGCGTAAAGGACCTTATCAAAGATAATTTCATCCTGGTCTCCTTATATGTCGACGACCGCAAACCCCTGCCGGATGATCAGCAGTTCCTCTTTACCACCAGCGACGGCAGCAAAAAAGAGATCCGTACCATCGGCGATAAATTTGCCACCCTGCAATCGGAGAATTTTAAGAACGCCTCCCAACCGCTATACGTGGTCATCACCCCCGACGAAAAGCTGCTGACCTTGCCCGTCGGCTATACCCCCGGCCCCAAAGAATATGCGCAATGGCTCCAGTGTGGGTTAGATGCATATCACCAATCCAAATAACGAAACCCCCAACACTGGTTGGGGGTTTGTATGCGATGCTAATTAGGCGTCATTCTGTCTCAGCCTTCCGGCCGTGCTAAGGGCAAGTACTTATCTCCGGATGGAGAGCCAGAATGACAAGCTTATGATAAGACCATCGGATGGTCCGGCTGTCTATACTGTAAAAATAAAAAGTCCCTGCTCTTAACGAGCAGGAACTTAAAATATTTTCTTTAATGGATCTTTTCACACAATGAAGTTAGCGGTTTGGTCCGTTCCCCGTTCTCTAAAGTAGTTAAAGATTCTAAAAAGAATGCCCGTTGGTTTTTCGTACTCCAAAAGGCGGTACCATCTTTAATCATCCGTTTGAGTAAAATTTTTACAAGGCGATCTTTTTTTCTGTCATCATCTTGCGCAGGTTGATCAACCCATAGCGCATACGACCCAGGGCCGTATTGATGCTGCAATTGGTAAGAGCGGCAATCTCCTTAAAGCTGAGATCGGCATAATGACGGAGGATGATCACCTCGCGCTGGTCTTCCGGTAAGAGGTCCAGCATCTGGCGAACCCGGTCATGACTCTGCCGTTTCATCATCTTGGTGTCGGCGCCTTCTTCCGTGAAGTGGATCACCTCGAAAATGTCCCGGTCATCGCTGGTCTTGATCGCCGGAGTACGTTTGACTTTCCGGAAATGGTCGACACAGAGATTGTGCGCGATACGCATCGCCCAGGGAAGGAACTTTCCTTCTTCCGTATAACGGCCCCCGCGGATGGTGTCGATGATCTTAATAAGAACGTCCTGGAAGATATCCTCGGCAAGGTATTTGTCTTTTACCAGAAAGAGGATGGAAGTGTAGAGCTTATCCTTGTGACGGACAATTAAAGCCTCTAAGGCGTAAAGGTCGCCATCACGGAATTGGTGAATAAGTTCGTGGTCAGTTTTTTTGCGTAGCAATGTCATAAACTTCTACGGGTTTTAAAGGTGAGGATATTTATTTTGGATTTTAAAAGATGGTTCGGTTTTTCTGTGTAGAAGTGCTTAGTCGATAGGCGAGAGTTTATTTTGTGTTAAAAATCTTGTTCACAAAGTTTTCTAAAATGTGCACAATTTTATTTGTGCTAATACAGATTAAAGATATACATTTTTTGGAATAAACAACATTTTGGGAAATTTTTTGTTTTTTAATTCTCCAATCGCCCCGGAAAACAATAAGGTAACCACTTATTTTGTCTTATCGCGTTTACTAATTTTGGGAAACAGGTATTTCCTATACGGCTCCACTGCTTATTTGATCCCTTTTTTTTATTTATCTTTTTAAACTTAGGTTTGTTATTATAATATATGGGTACAACGGGTAAAGTAAAACAGCCAAAAAAAGAGAAATTAACCCTGTCTTCCTCCAATCCGCCGGCGGACGCCATCTTTATCAAAGGCGCAAGGGTTCATAACTTAAAAAATATTGATGTATCGATCCCCCGGGGCAAGCTCGTGGTCGTCACCGGCGTTTCCGGATCGGGTAAATCCTCCCTGACCATCGATACTCTCTTTGCCGAAGGACAACGACGGTACGCCGAGAGCCTCAGCGCCTATGCCCGGCAATTCATGGCCCGGATGGACAAACCGGATGTGGATTATATAAAAGGTCTTTGCCCCGCCATCGCCATCGAACAAAAGGTCATTACCCGGACCCCCCGTTCTACCGTCGGCAGCATGACCGAGATCTATGACTACCTCCGCCTGCTCTTTGCCCGGGTAGGAAAGACCTGGTCCCCGATCAGCGGCCGGCTCGTAAAAAAAGACGATGTTTCAGACGTGGTGGCCGCCATCCGGGCCTGTAAGACCGGCGACAAGATCCTCCTGCTGACCCTGTTCAAACAACATAAGAACCGGGAGGTCCGGGAAGAGCTTAATATCCTGCTGCAAAAAGGATTTTCCCGGCTCTATGCCGCCGGCGAAACGCTCCGTATCGAAGAGCTGCTCGAAACGGACGAAAAAGCCCTTAAAAAGAAGCTCCCCGCGGCCTCCAGCGCCTTTATCCTCATCGACCGCCTGGTTGCCAAGGACTTCGACGAAGACGACCAGCACCGGATCGCCGATTCCGTCGGCACCGCCTTTTATGAAGGCGAAGGCGAAATGCAGCTGGAGATCAACGGCGAAAAAAAACTGGTCTTTTCCAATCGCTTCGAGCTGGACGGCCTGACCTTCGAAGAGCCGGTACCCAACCTCTTCTCCTTTAATAACCCCTATGGCGCCTGCCCCACCTGCGAAGGTTTCAGCCAGGTCCTGGGCATCGACGCCGACCTGGTCATACCCGATAAAAGACTCAGCGTATACGAAGGCGCCGTGGCGCCCTGGAAAGGGGAGAAGCTCGTCTGGTGGAAAGACCAGTTTATAAAAGCGGCCAAAAAGATGGATTTTCCCATCCATAAACCCATCATCGACCTGACAAAACAACAATACAAGATCCTCTGGGAAGGCAATACCGAGGCCCACGGGATCAACGGCTTCTTCGAGGAGGTTGAACGGAATTTGTATAAGGTCCAGTACCGCGTGCTCCTGTCCCGCTACCGGGGACGTACGCTTTGCCCCGATTGCAACGGCTATCGCCTGCGCAAGGAGGCCCTCTATGTAAAAATAGGCGACCGCCATATCGGCGAACTCTGCGAAATGCCCGTCAAAGACCTGGCCGCATGGTTTGAAGAATTAAAGCTGGAACCACACGAACAGCAGATCGCAAAACGGATCCTGATCGAGATCCGTCATCGTATCGGCACGCTCCTGGACGTCGGCCTGGGTTACCTGACCCTGGCCCGGCTGGCCAATAGCCTCAGCGGTGGCGAAAGCCAGCGTATCCAGCTGACCCGCTCGCTCGGCAGCAATCTCACCAACTCCTTATATATATTGGACGAACCGTCCATCGGCCTCCATTCCCGGGACACACAGAAGCTGATCCGGGTTTTGAAGGAGCTGCGCGACCTGGGCAACACGGTCGTCGTGGTAGAACACGATGAGATGATGATGCGCGAGGCGGATTATATCATCGATATGGGACCCCTCGCCAGCCACCTGGGCGGGGAAGTGGTCGCCGCCGGTAATTATAAGGAGCTGATCGCCAACGAAGACAGCCTCACAGGCAAATACCTGAAGGGAGAGCTAAGCATCCCCCCGCCCGCCAACATCCGGAAATGGAAACGTTCCCTTATCATCGAAGGGGCCCGTCAGAATAACCTGCAGGATATCACCGTTGAATTTCCGCTGGATGTATTGACCGTCGTCAGCGGCGTCAGCGGCAGCGGAAAGACCACCCTGGTCAAACAGATCCTATACCCGGCCCTCCAAAAGCTAAAAGGCGAGCCGGCCGACAAGGTCGGTATGCACAAGGCGATCAAGGGAGACATCGACTATCTCTCGCAGATCGAAATGATCGACCAGAACCCGATCGGCAAATCCAGCCGGAGCAATCCCGTGACCTATATAAAAGCCTGGGATGAGATCCGCGACCTCTATTCCCGGCAACCCCTCAGCAAAATGCGCGGGTTCCAGCCAAAACACTTCTCCTTCAATGTAGATGGCGGCCGTTGCGACACCTGCAAGGGAGAAGGCGAACAGGTAGTGGAGATGCAGTTCCTAGCCGACGTACACCTGACCTGCGAAGTATGCGGCGGACGCCGGTTCAAGGAAGAAGTGCTGGAAGTGACCTACCGGGAAAAGAACGTATACCAGGTACTGGAAATGAGCGTGGACGAATCCCTGGAGTTCTTTAAGGACGAAAAGGATATCATACAAAAGATCAAGCCGCTCAGCGACGTCGGACTGGGGTATGTAAAGCTGGGACAATCTTCCGACACCCTATCCGGCGGAGAAGCCCAGCGGGTCAAGCTGGCATCGTTTCTCGGCAAGGGCAGGGCCCAGGGACATATTTTGTTCATCTTCGACGAACCCACCACCGGTCTGCATTTTCACGATATACGAAAACTGCTGGCTTCTTTCAACGCCCTGATCGAACAGGGACATTCCATCCTGGTGATCGAACACAATACCGATGTGATCCGCTCGGCCGACTGGGTCATCGACCTGGGACCCGAAGCCGGCGATGGCGGCGGTAACCTCGTCTATGCCGGTGTCCCGGCTGGGTTGAAAAAGAGCAAGGAAAGCTATACCGGGAAATTCCTCTAAATAAAAATAAAATAAAAGAGCCGGGCGATCGCCCGGCTCTTTCGATACATCCGCTCTGTCGTTTAATTCCATCCTCCGCCGAGACTGCGGTATAATTCTACTTCCGCGCTTAATTGTCCTTTCTTTATCGATGCTAATTCCAATTCACTCTGTAATACATTGCTCTGTGCCGTTATGACCTCCAGGTAGGTCGCCAGACCATTGCGGAACAGGCTGTTGGCATTGGTAATGGCCTTTTGCAGCGTATTCACGCGATTGGCAACCACTACCCGCTGCTCCTTCAGCTTTTCGATCTTACCAAGCGCATCCGAAACCTCTCCGACCGCCACCAGCACCGACTGCCGGAACTGGATCACCGACCTTTCCCTATCCACTTTCGCCAGCTCATATTGCGTTTTCAGCTGCTTACGCTGGAACAACGGCTGTGTAAGCCCGCCGCCTACCAGCCCGAACAGAGAGCCGGGAATATTGAACCAGTTGCTGGCCGTGAACGTATTCAAACCGCCCTGTGCCGTAATGGTAAGGGAAGGATAGAGGCTGGCCTTGGTAATACCCACATTGGCATTGGCGATCGTCAGGGCCAGCTCACTGCTGCGCACATCCGGACGATACGCCACCAGCGTCGCCGGAACACCGGCAGACAAGGTGTCTTTCATAGGGACATCGTCCAGGGCGGCGCCCCTTGCGATCGTATTGGGCAACCGGCCCGTCAGGATACTCAGCGCATTTTCCTGCAACAGGATACTTTGCTGGATCTGCGGCACCAGTTCAGCCGCCACCAATTCCTGCGCCTCTGCCTGTTGAACACCCAATGCGGTTACATCCCCGGCATTGAACTGCAGACGGATGATCTGCAGGGTGCTGTCGTTCAGGGCAAGGTTCTTTTTTGCAATGGCCAGCTGCGCATCCAGCATCAGCAGGTTATAGTAACCTTCCGCAACGCCTTCCACGATATTCGTCTGTAAGGCCTTCCGCGCCTCCTGTGTCTGCAGGTACCCGGCCAGCGCCCGCGACTTTTGATTTTCGATCTTGCCCCAGATAGGAAGCTCCCAGGACAATCCCGCGTTGACATTGTAGTCTTCCAGGTAGTTCTTGTGGATAAAAGGCTTCAGCGAAACGCCATTTAAACTATTATCCGAAAAACGGTCATAACTACCCGTAGCATTCAGGGTCAGGTCCGGCCAGTAACCCAGCCTGGACTGCCCTAATACCAATTGTGCCGACTGAATATTCTTCAACGCGATCTGCATGTCGTAATTACGGGCGATCGCGCTGTCGATCAGCGCCTGCAGCGCCGGATCGGCAAAAAAGCTCTTCCAGGGCAGGCTGGCCACACTCGTGGTGTCCCCCTGTGTCGCCGCATTCCGGAAATTACCCGGCAACTCAGGCTGCGGCGTAGCCGTGTCTTTTGATACTTTACAAGCTCCCAGCCCAAAGAGAAGGGCAAAAGCCGTTGTTCTTATGATTGATGATGATGTCATGTTGTTGATATTTTATCCAGGCCTTATTCTGCCAAAGACGGTGATTTCACATACTTTTTACCAAAGAACTTTTCCTGTAAATACTGGAAGATGATGAACAGCACCGGTACTATAAACACACCGAGGAGTACCCCCGTCAGCATCCCGCCGACCGCGCCCGTACCAATGCTTCGGTTGCCAAGCGCCGCGGCGCCCTTGGCGCGCATCAGCGGCAACAACCCTACGATAAAGGCAAAGGAGGTCATCAGGATGGGACGAAGACGAAGCTTCGCGGCCTCCGTCGCCGCCTCCCATAATTCCATACCCGCATGCCGTCTTTGGATGGCAAATTCAACGATCAGGATGGCGTTCTTCGCCAGCAGACCTACCAGCATGACGAGGCTCACCTGTACATAGATGTTATTGTCGATACCAAAGATCTGAAGGAAGGCAAATACACCGAATACACCGGCCGGGATCGATAATACGATCGCAAACGGCAGGATATAGCTTTCATACTGCGCCGCCAGCAGGAAGTAGATAAATACCAGGCTCAGGATAAAGATGAAGATGATCTGCGAACCTGCCGCCTTTTCTTCCCGGGTAATACCCGTATATTCATAACCCCATCCCTTCGGCAACACCTTCGCCGCCGTTTCTTCGATGGCCCTGATCGCATCGCCCGTACTATACCCCGGCTTCGGAACGCCATTGATCGTCGCCGAATTATACAGATTATTATGGCTCACCGTTTCCGGACCATATACCTTTCTCAGCGTGACCAGCTGATTGACCGGTACCATCTGGTTCAGGTTGTTCTTGACATAGATGCCTGTCAGCGATGCTTCATTGTTCCGGTATTGGGCATCGGCCTGCGCCATCACCCGGTAATATTTACCAAACCGGTTGAAATCACTGACATAGCTGCTGCCGTAATAGATCTGCATGGTCTGCATCAGATCGGCGATGGACACGCCCAGCTGTTTGGCCTTGCTGTTGTCCACGTCGATCATATACTGGGGATTGCCGGATGCAAACGTGGTAAAGGCATAGGCTATTTCCTTGCGTTGCATCAGCGCCCCGATAAAAGTACCGGTCATTGCGCTGAGCCGGTCCATCGACCCGTTGGTCTGGTCCTGCAGCGAGAACTCAAAACCCGCTACGTTCCCAAAACCCTGTATGGTCGGGAAGGTAAAGAAGAAGGCATGCGCATCCTTTACCTGCATGGCAACCTTCATCGTCAGGTTAGCGCTGATGGCATTGATGTCTTTTATCGGTCCCCGTTCGTCAACAGACTTCATCCGGATGAAACCCGCGCCATAAGGAGAGGCATTCGCATTCGATATGAAGTTCAGTCCTTCCACGTTATACCTTCTGTCGGAGATCGGATCGGCCTTGATGATGCTGTCGATCTCCGCAATGGCCTTGTGCGTCTTGTCCAGGCTGCTGCCGGGAGGGGTGTTCAGGGCATATAAAATGAAACCCTGGTCTTCCGTGGGAATAAATCCGCTGGGAGTCCGCTGCATCATAAAATAAGCACTGCCGGCAAGGAAGATCAGCGCGGCAATGGTGACCCACTTATGACGGAACAGGAACTTCAGACTACCCAGGTACTTTTCCGTCATGGCTTTAAAACCCATGTTAAAAGTGGCAAAGAACCGGGCGCCAAACCCTTTTCTCTTTCCATGCTCGTCAACGGCATGTATATCCTTCAGGAAGATCGCGCAAAGCGCGGGACTCAGCGTAAGGGCATTGACAGCCGATATAAAGATGGCGATAGCCAGGGTATAACCGAACTGCCGGTAAAACACACCCGTCGGGCCCTTCATAAAGCCTACCGGGATAAATACCGCCATCATCACCAGCGTAATGGATATGATCGCACCGGAGATCTCGCTCATCGACTTCAGCGTAGCCTCTTTCACCGGTAAGTTCGTATTTTCCATTTTCGCATGCACCGCTTCCACGACCACGATGGCGTCATCCACCACGATACCGATCGCCAGCACCAGCGCAAACAAGGTCAGCAGGTTGATGGTAAACCCAAATACCTGCAGGAAGAAAAAGGTACCGATGATGGCCACCGGCACGGCAATGGCAGGGATCAGCGTAGATCGGAAATCCTGCAGGAAGATGAACACCACGATAAACACCAGGATAAAGGCCTCTATCAGCGTGTGTTTCACCTGCTCGATCGAAGCGTCCAGGAACTCCTTGGAGTTGAACATGATCGTCGTATGCAGACCCTTCGGCAGCTGCTTATCGAAACTGGCGATCAGTTTCTGGGCTTCGGTGAGGATATCGTTGGCATTCGAGCCGGCTACCTGCTGGATCGCAATACCCGTAGTCGGATTGCCGTTCAGCGTGCTGTTCGAAGAATAGGTATAGGAACCGAACTCCACCCGGGCCAGGTCCTTCAGCCGGACCACGGAACCATCGCTGTTGGACTTGATGATGATATTCTCATAGTCTTCGTTCCTGTTCAGCTTTCCCTTGTACTTTAACACATATTCGTATACTTCCTTGCTGCTCTGACCCAGACGGCCGGGGGCGGCCTCCAGGCTCTGGTCCTTGATGGCATTCGTCACTTCAAGGGGCGAAAGATTATTGGCTACCAGCCGGTCGGGTTTCAGCCAGATCCGCATGGAATAATCCTTGGTGCCAAAGGGCTGTGCGTCTGCCACACCGGGTATACGCTGGAGCCTCGGGATGAGGTTGATCTTTGCGTAGTTCTGCAAAAAGGTCTCATCATAGCTGGTATCGGTAGAATAAAGACTGACGAACATGATGATGCTGTTCTGCTGTTTCTGCGTCGAGATGCCCGCCTGGATGACTTCCGCCGGGATCTGGCTCGTCGCCTTTGATACGCGGTTCTGTACATTCACCGCCGCGATATCGGGATTGGTGCCTTGTTTGAAAAAGACCGTCAGCGACATGCTGCCGTCATTGCTGGAATTGGAGGTCATGTAAGTCATGTTCTCCACCCCATTGATGGATTCTTCAAGGGGGGTAGCGACGCTACGTGCAACGACTTCGGCATTGGCGCCGGGATAGGTGGCCGTCACCAGTACACTGGGTGGCGCAATATCCGGGAAGAGGGAAATGGGTAACGTAAAAACGGATAACCCGCCCAGTATGAGCAAAATTATAGACATGACCGTTGATAACACCGGCCTTTCAATGAATCTCTTTAGCATAAAATAATTTCTCTTTGTTTGTATTTCAATCCTGCCTGTTGGTCCTGCCTCGATCTTTTAGAAAGGCATTGCTTTGAGCACGCTGTCTGCGGACATGATCTCGGGGTTGATCACCGCGCCATCCTGTAACCGGTCCATCCCGGCAAAAACGATCTTTTCTCCGGCCTGTACGCCCCTGTCCACTAAATAGTAGTTGGTCGTTTTGCCGATGATATGGATCTGCTTGCCGGCCACCTTATTACTGTCTCCAACCGCGAACACAAAGACCCTGTCCTGTATTTCATAGGTGGCTGTCTGGGGGACGGACAAGGTACCCGTGCTGCCCTGGGGAATACGGACCTTACCCGAAATGCCCGAGCGTAACAGCCCTTCTGCATTGGGGAAAGTAGCCCGGAAGGTGATCGCTCCGATGCTTCTGTCAAACTGGCCTTCCATCAGCTCGATCCTGCCCTTGGATGCATAAATGCTCTTGTCTGCCAGCTGCAGCTCTACGGGAGGCAATCCCTTGATCTTTTCGGCGATCGTCTTGCCGGGAGCCTGGGCCGTGAATTTTAAAAAATCGTTCTCGCTCATTCCAAAGTAAGCATACACTTCCTTCACATCGGATACGACCGTCAGCGGTTGTGCCTCACCCTTGCCTACCAGCGCACCTGCCTTGAAAGGAATACGACCGATATACCCGCTTACCGGGGCCTTCAACAGCGTATAACCCAGGTTGATACCGGCATTTTTACCCGCTGCCTCTGCTTCAGCGACCTGCGCCTTTGCCGCATCATAAGCAGCCTTGCTGGCCCTTAATTGAACATCGGACACCACCTTGTTCTCTACAAGCGGTGCCAAACGGTTAACTTCGATGGCTGCCTTTTCCATATTGGCCCTGGCTGCTGCGATAGTCGCCTGCGCATTGTTCACCTGCTCGTCATAAGGCCGGTCGTTGATCTTAAAGAGGGGTTGACCCGCCGTTACATAAGCTCCTTCTTCGACATAGATCTTGTCCAGCAGACCGCTCACCTGCGGACGGATCTCTACATTGGTCTTGCCTTCGACGGTAGCGGAATATTCGAGATAAGTAGTGGCTTCAGAATTTTTTATCGCAAGGACCGGCAGCTCCTGCGGCGGCTGCGGAGCCTGGTTGCCTTGTACGGAAGAGCAACCGCTGATATAAAGAGCGGCGGCTAAAAGAAAAACGGATGGTAATAGATACTGTCTCATAACGTTATTAAATTGTTTAATGATGTTAAATTTTGGAGCAAAAGTTTCTTTCAAGTGATCGGGTTCTGTTTACATAAAAAATGTTTTTTCTGTGACGATTACAATAGAAGGCGTTCCATACAATCGTGTAAGGTGACGCGAACGCCTATGGCGGAGCTTGACGCTATTCAGACACACCCCCGACGTCCATAAGACGATCGAGCTTGCCCAAATAGGACAATGGGGTCCGGTTTTTTTTCAGATGGCTGTATTCTTACGGCAAAAAGAGGGTCAACGTGTCAGGGACCGGGTAATGCCGCCGATGGCATCCTTTAGGATCTGCTGGTTGATCTCATCGCTGGCGCCCTTTCGGACAATGTTGATAGAGACCAGGCCGTGGATGATGGACCAATAGGTATAGTATTTTGTACATACCCGGTCATCTTCCGGGTCGCTGATCCCCATCAGCTCTGCGATGGGACCGGCGGCAATATCATAGGGGGTGGATCCGGAAGGGAGCATTTCATCCATTATACAACAATTCATTTCCACACCAAACATCAGTTGATAATATTCCTTTTCCTCGAAGGCAAAGTTCCAGTAGGATAGCCACATGGCTTCCAATTGTGCCTCCAGATCGGTATGGCGGCTTTTTGCCTCCTTCATACGCCCGGCCAATAATAGGAACCCCTTCTTGGTCAGTTCCAGCAGGATGGCTTCCTTGTTGGCATAATATTCATAGATGATAGGGGCAGTATATTCGATCTTATCGGCGATCTTACGCATACTCAGTGCCTGCCAGCCCTCGTCTTTGACGATCCCATGCGCCGCGTCCAGTATGCTGAACCTCGTCTGCTCCTTCAATCGATGGATTCTATCCTTGCTCCCCATGCGTAGTGTTTTACTTGCTTAAATAATCTAACACCGTTAAACAAAAGTAGAACTAATTTTTAATCCACCAACAAAAATCTTTTGTATTGGCCTTTTTTAGCCGCAAAATGGCCGCACTTCCCCCATAAAAACAGGCCGATTGTGTTTATTCCGTTTTCAAGCTGACCACCGGATTGACCAATGCCGCCCGTATCGCCTGGAAACTAATGGTGACCAACGCCACCAGCAAGGCTACCAGACCCGCCAGTAAAAAGATCCACCAGTACGAATCGATCCGGTAGGCAAAACCCCGCAACCACCCATCGATAAAGAACCATGACACCGGCGCGGCTACAAGAAAAGCCCAGCATACCAGCTTCAGGAAATCCTTCGAAAGCAGGACCACGATATCCCCCACCGAAGCGCCTACGACCTTCCGGACGCCGATCTCCTTTGTGCGTTGCAGGGTGCTGTAGGAGGCCAGCCCCATCAGCCCGAGACAGCTGATAAAGATCGCCAGGATAGCGAAATTCAGGAATAGCCTGCCAAAGCGATATTCACTACGGTATTGCCTGTCGAATAATTCATCCAGGAAAAAATAGGTGAACGGTCTGTCCGTCAGCATTTGCTTCCATTTGCTTTCGATGGCGGCCATGGCAGCCGGCAAATGACGACCGTCTATTTTCACACATAACAGATCGCCGGCCCTGGGCTCGATCCGTATCGTCAATGGCTTGATCACCTCCTGGAGCGACCGGATATGAAAGTCCTTGACCACACCGACAATAGTGCCTTCCCGGCCGAATTGATTATATCGCCGCCCTACCGCTTTTTCCGGTGTAGGATAACCCAGCAGCCTGACCGCCGTTTCATTCAGGATCATCGCATGCGCCGTATCCATCCCAAAACCCCGGGAAAAAGCACGTCCGGCCACTATCTTCATATCGAGCTGGCCGAGATAGTCGAAATCTACAAAATACACACAGGCATTGACCGGCTGCATGTCCCCCCGGACATTCTCCAGCTGGCAGCCATTGGTAAAGTCCCCACTACCGGGGACGTTATTTGCAAACGCCGTCGACAATACCCCCGGCATCCGGGATACCTCCTGCTTAAAAGCCATCTTGACGGAATCATCCCGGGTATCCAGGATCAACTCCTGGTCCTTGCTAAAACCCAGGTCCTGGCTGCGCATATAGGTCAATTGATCATAGACCACCAGGGTGGCGATCATCAGACCCGTTGCGATCGTAAATTGTACGATCACCAGCGTTTTTCGTAAAATGGTCCCCCTTGTCCCCGTACTAAATCTCCCTTTCAATACCGCCACCGGTTGGAAGGAAGACAAGACCAGCGCCGGATAAAGACCGGCGACAAGACCGATGCCTATGACCGCGCCCAGCAGGACCAACAGATACTGCGGCTGTGAAAAGATCCCGGAACTGATCACCTTTCCCGCCAGTTGATTAAAGGCCGGCAGCAACAGCGCCGAAAACAGCGCGGCCAGTATACAGGCGATCAGACAAAGGATAATGCTTTCCCCGATAAATTGTCCGGCCAGCATTCCCTTGCCCGCACCCATTACCTTCCGGATACCAACCTCCTTTGCCCGCTCCGCCGATCGCGCCGTCGTCAGGTTGACAAAATTGATACAGGCGATCAGCAGGATAAAAGTCCCGATGATCGAAAAGATATAGACATTAGTGATATTACCCGTTTTGGACCCGTCCCGCGTGGAATAAAGATAGACATCCCGGACCGGCTCCAGCAGCAGGGTGGGGACCTGCTGTGTTTTGTGCATCTCCGAGCCATTCATCTTTTCGAGGTAGGCCGGGAACCTGGCCTGCAGCGCGCTGGCGCTGGCGTTTGGTTTCAGTAGCAGATACGAACTAAATCCGTAATTATCCCACTGCTTGTCAAAAGCATGGGCTGATGTATCCTGGGAAAAGGTCGTCAGGGACATCATCATCGCTATCTTCATATGGGAGTTCTCCGGCAGGTCCTTCATCACACCCGTTACCTTCCCATGGAATTTATCCCGCGTCAGGGTCAGCGATTGCCCCATCGGGTCGATACTGCCGAAGAATTTTTTGGCCGTTGTTTCGGTCAATATAATGCTATACGGATCTCTTAACGCGGTCCGGGGATCTCCTTTCAGAAGAGGAAAATCAAATACCCGGAAAAAAGCCGAATCGGCAAAAGACACATCCTCCTGTTCAAAGACCTGGTCCCCCCGGATCACCATCCAATTATCTCCCAGGCTCACCCGCACCGCCACCTGCACTTCCGGCAACTCGCCCGCCATATGGATGACAGCAGGGACCGGCGGCGCATTGTAATGTCTCGTCTCAGTCGGTGTCTTCACATCGCTCACGACCCGGTAGATCCGGTCCGCCTTCGAATGAAAAGAGTCGTAGCTCAGCTCAAACCGGACGTATAAAAAGATCAGGAAGAAGGCCGTCATGCCGATGCTGAGCCCGACGATATTGAGCAGGGAAAAACCCTTGTGCCGCCAGAGATTGCGGAGGGCCGTGCGAAGATAATTTTTGATCATACTACCAGTTTATTCTGTTCTCAAACTCTTTATCGGGTTGGCTACCGCCGCCCGGATCGCCTGGAAACTGATCGTCAGCAGCGCGATCAGCAGGGCCAATACCCCGGCCACGACAAAGATCCACCAGCTCACAGGCATCCGGTAGCTGAAGTCCTTTAGCCACCGGTTCATAAAAAACCAGGAAAGAGGAGTGGCGATCACAAACGCGATCCCCACCAGCAACAGGAATTCTTTGGAAAGCAGGTTGACGATCCCCGCAATGCTGGCCCCCAGCACCTTTCGGACCCCGATCTCCTTTGTTCGTTGCAGGGTACTATAGGAGGCAAGCCCCAGCAGACCCAGACAGGAAATAAAGATGGCAAGAACGGCAAAGTATAAAAAGAGCTTACCAAACCGGTCCTCTCCCCGGTACTGCCGGTCAAAGAACTGATCCACAAAAAAATAGCTAAAGGGTTGATTAGGGATAACCTTCTTCCATTTGTCCTCGATCGCGGCGACCGTTGCCGGAATGTTGCCGCTCCGGACATTCACGGAGAGCTGGTCACACCCGTTCGGCTCGATCCGCATGCTCAGCGGCCGGACCTCCGATCGCAGGGATTGGTAATGAAAATCCTTTATGACCCCGATGATAGTCCCCTTCCGTCCCCATTGGGAGAAAGGCTTTCCGATCACATCCTGCGGAGAGGAATAACCCAGCATCCTGACCGCCGCTTCATTCAGGATCATCGCCTGCGTAGTATCGGTACCAAAGGCCGTGGAGAAATTCCGGCCCGCCAGGATCTTCATCTTATACTGGGTGATATAATTATAGTCGACAAAATAAAGATCGGGGCTGCAGACATACATCTCCCCCTTCTGGTTCTTGATGATCGAATAGGCGTTCATAAAACCTCCGCCGGGTGTGCTGGACGACATGGTCGTGGAAATGACCCCTGGCAATCCATCCACTTCCGTCTTCAGGGCCCTGCGATGTTCGTCTCCGTGCGTGTCCACCACCAGCATCTGCTGGCTGTCAAAGCCAAGGGGCTGCCGCCGCATAAAATTGAGCTGGAGGATGACGATCAGCGTGGAGACGATCAGCCCGATGGAAATAGTGAACTGCATAACCACCAGCCCCTTCCGCAGAAGCACCCCCTTCGTCCCCGAAGAAAAACGCCCCTTCAACACCTTGATGGGCTGGAACCCCGAAAGGACCAGCGCAGGATAGACCCCTGCCAGCAGCCCGATGCCGATCGCGATCAATAATAAAGAAAGTATATAGCCGGGATGATGAAAGATGCCCGTACTGATGGTCTTCCCGGCAAGGAAATTAAAAGGAGCCAGCAATAAGGCGCAGATGCCCACCGACAACACGAACGCGATCAGGCAAAGCAATACCGATTCGCCCAGGAACTGCTGGGTAAGCTGCCCCCGTTCGGCGCCGATCACTTTCCGGATCCCGACCTCCTTTGCCCGCTCCGTCGATCGCGCCGTCGTAAGGTTCACAAAATTGATACAGGCGATCAACAGGATAAAAAGACCGATGATCGAGAACACATATACATTCGTGATACTGCCGCTGGCCTGGCCGCCCCGGGTAGACTTCAAATAGATATCTCTTAAGGGTTCCAGGAACAGCGTATAATGAATGCTGTTATTCTTCATAAAAGGACCGATCCTTCGCTCCAGGAAACCCGGCAATTTTTTCTCCAGCGCTTTTGCATCCGTATTTGGCTTTAGCAGGAGATAGGAGAACACCCCAAAACTCCCCCAATTCTTATCAAACGAGGAATCGAATTGCTGATAGGTAGACTGTGACGCCAGCATGTCCGTTTTTAGCTGCGTATTCTCCGGCATATCCTTTATCAAACCCGTGACCCTGGCCGAATAACCCTTATCCGTCAGGAGCAGGGTCTGTCCGACGGGATCGACGGAACCAAAATATTTCTTTGCCGCCGATTCTGTCAGCACCACGCTCAGGGGGTCCCGCAAGGCCGTCTGCGGATTGCCCTCCAGCAAGGGAAAATCAAAGACCCTGAAAAAAGCAGAGTCAACGTACGCCATATTGTCCTCCTGGAACTTGAGCTCTCCCCTTCGTACAAGCATGCCGTTGGGATTCACCCGTACGACCGCCTCGATCTCCGGAAAGTCGAGCCTGGCATTGATGGCCATCGGCGCCGAGGCGACGCTCCAATGCAGGGTCTCCGATGGGGTCTTGATATCGGTAGCCATCCGGTAGATCCGGTCGCCTTTGGAATGAAAGTTATCATAGCTAAGCTCGAACCGGACGTATAAAAAGATAAGGAAGCAGGCCGACATCCCGATCGTCAGCCCCAGGATGTTCAACAGCGAAAAAGCCCAGTGACGACGGAGATTGCGAAAGGCAATGCGGAGATAGTTTTTGAACATGGATCGGGGGATTTGGGTGATCCGGTTTCCCCACAAAGAAAATGCCCTGTTACAGGGCATTATTAATCAATCAATTATATTGTTCCTTTAAAAGGAATGTACGATTTCGATACAGCTTCCGTCCGATCGTGATCCAGCGGCTATCTCAGCCGGTCCCGGTGGCTGTCCGTTCGGCTGCCTGGCGATCGGAGCGATTGTCCGTCGGTTGGCTATCTCAGCCGGTCTGTGCTCCGGACCAATTTCTCATCCCGGACGATCCCCCGGGCCGCAAAGAAAAGGAAGATGGGGATAACAACCGGTAAAAAGGCCCCCAGGCTATAGTTGCCCTCCATAAAACGGGGGGGCTGACACGCCTGCCAGAAGAGAAAGATATTCAGAAGGGACAGCACGATCAGCCCGATGGTGATCAGGATCTGTTTCCTCCTTGCTTTGTAATTGAAGATATTGATAAGGCCGCCACCGATGATAAGGATGGTGACGATCAGGATCAGGACACTCCCTGCACTGGCGCTGTCACTGCCAAAGCCGATGGTCGGGGCGGCTTTCACTCCCAGTAATACGTGACCATTGGCCCCGACCTTTACGTTTCCGCTATAGAAGGGGAATTTAAAGGTCAGTGCGGCGCAAATGACGGCCAGCAGGGTCCAAAGCGTTTGTTTTCGTTGCAGCATACAGGTTAAATTATAAGATTATAATTCGGGATACAATGGGAATTGTTTCATAAAATTATTCACGTCCCCTCGCAGCGAAGCCAGCACCGCCTCATCCTCTGCATTCACCAGGGCCTTATCGATCATCTCCACGACCGTGGCCATATGGGTTTCTTTCAGGCCCCGGCTGGTGATGGCCGGTACGCCGACCCGGATACCCGAGGTGATAAAGGCGCTCTTGTCATCAAAAGGCACCATATTCTTATTGACCGTGATCTCCGCCTTACCGAGGGCGATCTCCGCCTTTTTCCCGCTGATATTCTTATTCCGCAGATCGATCAGCAACAGGTGATTGTCCGTACCGCCGCTGACGATATGATATCCTTTGTCGAGGAAGGTCTTCGCCATCGCCTGTGCATTGGTGATGATCTGTTTGGCATAAGTGGTGAACTCGTCGGACAGGATCTCGCCAAAGGACACCGCCTTGGCGGCGATCACGTGTTCCAGCGGACCGCCCTGCGTACCCGGGAACACCGCCATATCGATCAGGTTGCTCATCGGCCGGATATTTCCCTTCATATCTTTTAACCCAAAGGGATTATCAAAATCCTTTTTCATCATAATGATACCGCCACGGGGTCCACGCAGGGTCTTGTGGGTGGTGGAGGTGACGAAATGACAATGGTCGAACGGAGAATTTAGCAAACCTTTTGCGATCAAACCGGCCGGATGTGCCATATCGCACATGACAAGGGCGCCGATGCTATCGGCGATCTGCCGGATCCGGGCATAATCCCAGTCGCGGCTATAGGCGGAGGCGCCGCAAATGATCAGTTTTGGTTTTTCTTTTTTGGCGACCGTCTCCATCATCGCATAATCCACCCGGCCATCTTCTTTTCCAACCCCATAGAATACGGGATGGTATAGTTTGCCGGAGAAGTTGACGGGAGAGCCATGCGTCAGATGACCGCCCATGCTTAGGTCCAGTCCCAGGATGGTGTCCCCGGGTTGAAGGAGAGCCAGCAGCAGCGCGGCATTGGCCTGCGCGCCGCTATGCGGCTGTACATTGGCGTATTCACAGGCAAAGATCTGTTTTAGTCTGTCGATGGCCAGTTGTTCTACCTGGTCCACGATCTCACACCCGCCATAATATCTTCTGCCGGGGTAGCCTTCCGCATATTTATTGGTCAATACCGTGCCCATGGCCTGCATGACTTGCAGGGAAGTAAAATTTTCCGAAGCGATCAATTCAATGCCGTGACGCTGACGCTCCAATTCTTTCTGAATGAGGTCAAAAATTAAGGTATCTCTTTGCATGGCGCAAAAATAGGCCAACTATCTATATAACAGATAATAAAATTCACTATTTTACACGCGTTTACAGGCGGTGTCCGGACAAAGTCCGGTTCGCATGACAACCATTTTTTACATGAAAGCGATCATTCCCGTAGCAGGCGCTGGCACAAAATTACGTCCGCACACTTATACACAACCAAAGGCTTTGATTCCCTTAGCGGGAAAAACCATACTCTCTATCATTGTCGACCAGTTGATGGAGGCCGGTATCCACGAGTTCATTTTCATCGTCGGTTACCTCGGCGAAAAGATCCAGGATTTTGTAAAACAGAAATATCCCCAGCTCACGGCGCATTTTGTCGTCCAGAACGAACGCCATGGCATCGGTCACGCGGTGCTCCTCACCCGTAGCATCGTCGGGGATGACGAGATCTTTATCGTCCTGGGAGATACCATCTGCGAATACGACGTAAAGGAAGTGCTGAATAACCCCAACTCCCTGTTGGGGGTGAAAAGAGTGGATGACCCCCGTAATTTCGGGGTGGCCGAGCTGGAGGACGACAACAGCATCGAAAGGGTCGTGGAGAAACCCCAGATCCCCAAGTCCAATATGGCCCTGGTAGGCATCTACCGGATAAAGGAGTCCGGCACCCTGTTCGATTGCCTGGAGAATAATATCCGCAACCAGGTCACGAGCTATGGGGAATACAACCTCACCGACGCCATCGAATGCATGATCCGCAACGGCGTAAAATTCCATGCCTTCAAAGTGCAGAACTGGTTCGATTGCGGCAAGAAAGAAACGCTTCTTGAATCCAACGCCAAACTGCTGAAAAAATTCGGGGGAACCATCGCCCCGGAACACCAGTTCGAAAATACCATCATCATCCAGCCGGTAAGCATTGCCCCCGGATGCGATATCCGCAACTCCATCGTAGGCCCCAATGTGGCCATCGGCGAAAAGACCCGTGTCAACTATTCCATTATCAAAGACTCCATCATCGGCTCCTTTGCCGATCTGTACGATATCGTCCTGACCCATTCCCTTATCGGCAGCGACACCGAGGTCAAGGGCGAATCCCGTAGCCTGAACATCGGCGACAATACCGAGATCGATCTGGGGGAATCATAATGGGGCCCCTGCACCTACCTACCCACCTACCCTTAGAAGGGGCCTCCCACATCGCTGGCGCTTCCAGGTTCGGTCGCTCTCGCGCCCTCTTCCCTAGACGACCCTCCCACATCGCTGGCGCTTCTAAGATCAGCCGCGTCCTCACGCGTCTTCTTCCATTTACCACTATAAGGGGCCTGGCAACAATTTGCCAGAGTGTAAAAATTAAGCTAAATTTAGGGAACAAGCCAGATAAGAAACGGCCTTATGAAGATCAGGTCGGCGATTGCAGTTTAACCGCCATGCTAACTTTAGTTGTGATTTGTTTTTCAAATTAAAACTGTTTTATGAGCACCAATAAAAAATTGCTGTTCTTCCTGCTGGTCTTTCCGTTGGCCCTTTATGCAAAGGCCGGTACCGGAAAAGTAGAGGGTGTCCTGCACGGTTATGTGACGGATGCTATTACAAAAAAACCTCTGCCCGGCGTGATCGTCTCCGCGATCGTTCCCGGCACCAACAGCCTGAAAGAGGTACTGACCGATGCGGATGGCTATTTTCGTTTTGCCGGGATGCCCGCCGTCCAGGTGACCATCCAATTCGATAAAAAAGGCTATCAATCCTGCAAACGCCCGAATATAACCATCCGGGAAAAAACTTCCGTCAAGCTCAACGTTGAATTTCTGCCCGAAGAAGGAGCGTCGAATTCAGAGAACGGCGAATACCCGATCCTGCGCCTCCTGGAGGCAAGCTGAGTCTACGCCTATCTTACTTCGCTTACACATAATAGAAACGGGACTGAGAACAGTCCCGTTTATTCTACTACACATGAGGCTTAAGATCTATTATGAAGTTATGCCTGCCATTGTTGAATGAAGCCCGGCCCCCACACTATCGCCCCTGTCACCAACCGCTCTCTTCCACCATCCCGGCCCCACAACACGGTCTTCAGCATTTCCCCAGCTTCTTACGATATTCTTCGTATAAAAATACGGGCTAACCCCCGTAATGTTGCACCGGAGTTCCTTTATTTTTTACCATTCATCCCTAATCGCCTTCTCCAGACAGGCCTCCATTTTTTGCTCCCCCTTGACCAGCATTTCCCGCATAACCGCCGGATCGAAGTTCAGCCCATCCGGTCCGCCGCCCAGGGATTCGTCCGGCCGGATGATATGCAGCCTTACCGGTTTCCGGTCATAGTAGGGGTTTGCCGGCATTCCCGTATCGAACAGATCGGTGATCGTCTCTTCCGGTAGTCCCCGGCTGCGCATCTTATGTTTTACCGAGTCGATATAACGGAGTCCTTCATTGTACAGGTTGGGTAGGATATGTTCTTTGTCGGCTGCCCCGGCGATAAAAATGTCCAGCGTCTCCTGCAGGATCGAGAAGAGGTCTTTGTATTCCTTGTCCTCCGGCTCTACCGTTGCGGGCGTCAGCAGGATCGTATAAATTTCCGTGGCTCCGCTGGCTATAGCGATCTCTATACCGGCATATTCCCTGTCGCCGGCATCGATGTACTGGCGGACAGGGACTTCTCCCGGGAAGATCGTAATAGGCGGTAACAATAACGGCTGGCAGGAAGAGGCCAGCAGGGTACGCAGGAACTGGTCATAGGTGTCAAGCGTACGATGTGTGTAACGGTTAGCAACGGCCGGTCGGAGCCTGTTGGAAAAAGTGGTCAATGCATGCGTCTGCAGACAGACGGTATTAAAATACAGTTCCTTGGAAAGCGCCAGCAAACGATCATACAGCCCATGCGTATAATACTGGTCCAGCAAACCCCAGAACGGGCTGGCATCCAGGATCGAGGTCTCACCGGTACGCTCCGATAAGGAGAACTTTTTTATAATGTCCTTATTATGCTTGGTCGTAAAGACCTCTACCAGCGTATCGATCCCTCCCAGCGCGGCAAACGGAATGATCAGGGAACCGGCGCCCGCGCCGACCAGGATATCGAAATCCCATTCCGGCTGACTTTCCATGATCTTTTTGATGGCGCCAACCGCAAATGCTCCCCTGGAAATCCCGCCATTAATGACCAATGCGCGCTTGCTCATGCTTACTTTTTATGACATTGCCAGTTACAACCAAAGCCTTGCTTACAAACTTTTTCGAACCTGCTCTATCGCGTAGCCAAAGTAAATGAGTAAAAGCGGGGTAAAAAATACTCTTTTAGTGGTATCTTTTATAGGTTAACGGTTTTTTGAAAAGGCCCATTTCCACATCGTCTTCCAGGTGGGTTTCTTTCCATACATTAAAATGCCCGTACGGTAGATCTTGCCCGCCATCCAGGTCGTGCCCAGGAATCCGAGTATAAGGGACAGCATGGAGATCCCCAACTGCCACCACGGTACGCCAAAGGGGATCCGGGCCATCATGACGATCGGGGAGCTGAAAGGAATGATGCTGGCCCAGACAGCCAGCGACCCAGCCGGGTCCTGTATGGCTACCGACATCAGGAGAAAGGAGAAGATCACCGGCAGGGTGATGGGCATCATCAGCGATTGCGCCTCCTGCGGGTCTTCGTTCACGGCGCTGCCCACCGCCGCAAACAACGAGGAATAGAAGAGATAGCCTCCGATAAAATAGAAGAGAAAACAGAAAAGCGTCAGACCCAGGTTGACGCTGCTCAACGCCGACGCCAGCTGGTTGATCATTTCCGTCGATCCGCCTGCCTTTGCCATGGCCGAATTTGCCATCGGGCTTGCCTGCTGCATCTGTTGCACATCGTTCAGGGTGTTATGCGGGATAAGCCCCTCTGCACAGATCGTTACACCACCCAGCAACACCACCCATAAAAGGAACTGCGTCAGTCCTACCGCACCGATCCCGGTGATCTTACCCATCATCAGTTGGAATGGTTTGACCGAGCTGACGATCACCTCGGCGATCCGGCTGGTCTTTTCCTCCATCACACCCCGCATGACCATGGCGCCATATATAAAGGTGAGGAGATAGATCAGCAATCCGCTGGAATAACCGATGGCATAAGCGACCGTTTGATTGGAGGCCCTTCCCGTCTTGCCGATATCTTCATAGCTCTTCAGCTCGGCGATATCCGATGCCTGCCGGACAGAATCCAGACTTGCCCGGCTGATGCTGGTCTTTTTATAGATCAGGTGATCGGTGATGGCATTATGGACACGATCTTCCAGGTCGGAGACGCCGGCGAGCCCCAATTGCTTTTTATATTTCAGCCGGTAGACCGTCTTCTGGTCCTCCGGCAGGAGTGGAATGATCAGCACGGCCGTACAGCCTTTTTTCTCATAGTTCAGGGTATCCAGCCCGGGAGAGAAATCAAAGGCGATGGAGGAATCCCCCTTCAGGTAATCTTTAAAATAGCCGTTGGCATCGATCACGGCTATCCGGTGCCGGGTCTTTGTCTGCATGGATATAATGACGGAGCCTGCGATAAAAAGTACGAGGATCAGCGGGAGGAGAAAGGTAGAGATAAGGAATGTTTTATTTCGGACCCGGGTCATATATTCCCGGCGGGCGATCAGCCAGATCTTGTTCATATAAAAGATTTTGGGGATGATTTATTTTATGCCTGAACCGGTTGAAATTGACGGGCGAGGGGAGTCCCTTCGACAAGCTTGATGAAAATATCGCTGAGGGAAGGCAGGATCTCGATAAAAGAGGTAATGCCTTGCCCCCGGCCGATAAAATATTCCAGCACGTCGTTGGGACGATAGCCTTCGCGGATCTTTACGATCAGGTGTCCTTCGGCCTGCCCGGCCACGTCAAAGGCCTTTGCATCGGCGGCGATCGTGCTACCGGCCGTTCCTGTTTCCCTGCCGGTTGATTGCAGTCCTTCCAGCCCGATCCGGAACAGGTTCTCCTTGAACTGTTGTTTTACCCCATCTACCGTACCGTCCAGTATCTTCTGTCCCCGGTTGACCAGGATGATATGATCGCAGATCTCTTCCACCTGTTCCATACGATGCGTGCTGAAGATGATCGTACTGCCGTTACGGGCCAGTGAATAGATCTCGTCTTTGATCATATTTGCGTTGACGGGGTCCAGACCGCTGAATGGCTCGTCGAGGATGATCAGCCGGGGTTGGTGTAGTACCGTGATGACAAATTGAAGCTTCTGCCCCATGCCTTTGCTCAGGTCCTCCACTTTTTTATTCCACCAGCTCTGCATTTCGAGTTTTGTAAACCATTCCCGGGCCCTCCGGGTCGCTTCCTGTTTGCTCAGTCCCTTAAGCTGTGCCAGGTAGACCGCCTGTTCGCCGATCTTCATCTTTTTATACAGCCCTCTTTCTTCGGGCATATACCCTATCTGGGGTATATCGCCAATGGGGTCGAAGGGTCTTCCGTCAAAAAGGATCGATCCTTCATCGGGGTAGAAAATGCCCGTGATCATACGGATCAGCGTGGTCTTGCCGGCGCCGTTGGGCCCGAGCAGGCCGAAGATGGAGCCTTTTTTCAAGGTAAAGCTGAGCTTGTCCACCGCGGTCTGCGTGGAGAATTTTTTCTGCAGGTCCTTTATTTCCAGGATATCCATGGGAGGGTTTTTAAGTTAAAGATAAGTCGTTAGTCTTTTTGATTTGTTACAGCATCTGCTACCCGTTCGCCGTCCATGGCCGCACTGACGATACCTCCGGCATAGCCGGCTCCTTCTCCGCAGGGGAACAGGTTCCTTATCTGGGGGTGATGCAACCTGTCCGGGTCCCGGGGAATACGCACCGGGGAGGAGGTCCTGGATTCCGTAGCGACGATCACCGCCTCGTTGGTAAAATAACCCGTCATCTTTTTTCCAAACGCCATAAAGCCTTCCCGGAGGCTCTTATATATAAAGGAGGGCAGCGCCTCTTTTAGCGGCACGGAATGGATCCCGGGCAGATAGGAGCAGGAAGGAAGGTCGGGAGAAACCTTTTGGGCGACAAAGTCGGCCATGCGTTGTGCGGGGGCTACAAATTTTCCCCCACCCAGTCCGAAGGCGGTTTGTTCCACGCGCTGCTGGAAATACAGACCCGCCAGGGGGCCGTGTTCCCGGAAGGGTGCCAGGTCTTTCTCCTCTACGCTGACGACGATGCCCGAATTTGCATAGGGGTTATCGCGTTTGGAGGGTGACCATCCGTTGACGACGAGTTCTCCTTCGGCGGTGGCGGCCGGCGCGATGATCCCTCCGGGGCACATGCAAAAAGAAAAAACGCCTTTTTTCTCCACCTGTTCCACCAGGCTATAGGAGGCGGGTGGGAGATAGGGCGAGCGGGCCGGCGACGGAGCGCGGGCTCCGCGGAGCAGCCCGTATTGTATGGTATCGATCAGGTTTTGTGGATGCTCGATACGGACGCCGAGAGCAAAGGGTTTTGCGGCGATAAGGATCTTTTTTTGATGCAGCAGGTGAAAAATATCCCTGGCCGAGTGTCCCGTGGCCAGGATGACGGCATCGCCATCGAAGGAGTGGCCGTCTGCCGTTCTCACCGAGCGGATGAGTCCGTCGCGCAGGATAAAGTCTACGACCTTTTTTTCAAAGAGAAAGAGACCACCACAGTCCCGGATCTGCTGGCGCATGGCCTGGATGATCTGCGGCAGCTTGTTGGTGCCTATATGCGGATGGGCGTCGTACAAAATATTCTTTTCCGCGCCAAATTGCACAAGCAGGCGCAGGATGCGATGGATATCTCCCCGTTTGGAGCTGCGGGTATATAGTTTACCATCGCTGTAGGTGCCCGCTCCCCCTTCGCCAAAACAATAGTTGCTGTCGGGATCGATGACCCCTTCCTTGTTTAGGAGGGCCAGATCCCTTCTTCTGGCACGCACGTCCTTTCCTCTTTCCAGCAGGAGGGGGCGGATCCCTTTCTCGATCAGCCGGAGGGCCGCAAATAGACCCGCGGGTCCTGCCCCGATAACAATGACCTGTTTGTCCGCATGTGAAACGTCCGGGAAAGAAAGGAGGGCGGGTTCGTCTTCCAGGAAAGGCTCTCCGATAAAAACCCGGAGGGTTAAAATGATATGCGGTTGACGTCCTCTTGCGTCAAGTGAGCGCTTTACAAGGCTGAAGCCGGTTATTGCTGTTTCCGGCTGGCCGGTGGCACGGGCAATATATTCCCGAATGATGGGATCGCTGGCCGCTTCGGCAGGTAATAATTTTAACTGGAGCGTTTGTTGCACGCCTAAAATTACTGTAATTAGTTCTGTCTGTTTGAGATATATGCTCAACCATGCCGGGTTTGAGTATAAATACCCAATCTCGGGAAATAAAAAAATTATTTTTAAAAAAAATCACTGGGAAAAGACAAGCAGCAAATTTTTAAAAAAAGATCCTGGATTTAAAAAGGCAATCAAATTATTTGTTATCTTCAGTGGCCTCACAATAAACTCTACTATATGAAGAAAGGTTCGTCACCATCGAAACTCAAGTTCTCCTTCTTCTTATTATGTAGGTTTAAAACGTTTAAGCAGGGCCATCTCCTGCAGTACGCTGAATCCCACTACTGTCGCTCAATGCCTCGTGGAGGCGGTTGTCATGTTTTCCGGTTAGCCGGTAATATGTCCTAACCTGCCGGTCGTAGGACCCGAGCCACCGATGGCAATGTTGATAAGTCTTAAAGAAAGGTTTTTTTTAAAGAGAAAAAAGTTTGGAAATCATTTGGCTCTTATTTTGCTTGATCTGATCTCACTCAGGCTGGATATGAGTTTTGTAGAAAAAAAATGAATTTTTCGCTGGAAGTCCCGACTGTATTGAAGGCGAAAAAAAGAGGTGAATAAAAAATTTTTTGTTTCACAAATAATTTTGATATTCGCCGCCCTGCGCAACTTTTCAAAATCCAGTTCCTTAAAGAAATTTTAGAAATTACAATTCTTAAATCGGCATAAAAATTGGTTGTTGTATAATGGCAAAAACGTTTGACAAAGTATGGAGTAATTGCTTGGAGATAATCAAGGACATCGTAGAGTGGCAGCATTACAAAACCTGGTTTGA
>DASYBV010000032.1:0-119364 GCA_036500545.1 Puia sp.
GATAGAGAACGGCCGCACTCGTCTTTGCATCGATGCGGATCGTCGGCTTTTCGCTTTTACCCTGCTTTGTGGTAATGTTGATCACACCGCTTGCGGCGCTGGCGCCATATACGGCAGCCGATGAAGCGTCTTTAAGTACCGAAACGGTTTCGACATCATTGGGATTAATGTCATTGATACTTCCGTTATAGATCATCCCGTCCACGACGATCAACGGGGCCGAACTGGCGCTCAGCGAAGTCTGTCCGCGGATTTCGAAGCCGGTCTGCCCGCTTGTCGACGCACTGCGTTGTACATTCAATCCCGCAACAGATCCACGCAAATAATCGCCAAGCGATATCGCCTGTTGCGTTTCCACTTTGGCCATGCTCACCTGCGACACGGCGCCCGTCAGATCGCTTTTCTTTCTCGTCCCGTAACCTATTACCACCATCTCATCCAGCTTGCCGGCGCTTTCGATCATACCGACATTGATGACGGATCGCTTGTTTACTTTAACAGTCTGGGGCGCATAACCTATCATGGTGATCTCCAGTTCCGCGTCATTCGGAACGGATAGGCTATATTGTCCTTTGCCATCGGTAGCCATCGCATTCTTTGTTCTCTTATCGGTTACCGACGCACCGATAAGCGGAGTACCATCGGGACCCGTCACCGTTCCTTTCACCGTGATGATCTGCCCCGGGCTGTTCTGTGCGAAAGCCGGCCCCGTGAGAACCATCTGACACAGCAATATAAGTATCAGTGGGATGGGAAATATAGGAAGACGTGCTTGTCTCATCTTGTCTCTTGATTATAGGATTAATAAATTAGAAACCGATCGCATTGGCGCTGGTGCCCGGCGCTCCAAGAACAGTACCCCCATATGTACAGGAAGTCAGTATGGAAGCTTTATCGCTGCCGATCATGCCACCGATGAATTTTGCCGCCACGGTCGCGCCGAGCCAATTGATATTACCGGCATTTGAACAACCGGTCAACGTCATGGCCTTTGTAGTAAGACCGATCATGCCTCCCGCATTTTGGGCAGAGGTAATATTGGTGGCGCCGCCATTCGTACAATTCGTGATGGCCGTTGCCGTAGACGCGTTTCCCACGATGCCGCCGACGGCAATGACCGCATTGTCGACCTGGCTTGCTACATCGGCCGAATTGCTGCAATTGACAAACGGGACTGCCGCCGATTCTCCGCCGGAAACACCGCCGGCGCCGCAGGTCGCTCCCGGAGCCGCCGTTGATACGGTAAGGGTGATCTTACCCTTGTTTGCACAGGGGGAGGCGGCCGAACCGATAGAAGAAGATCCCTGGCTGTTCCCGGCGATGCCTCCTATTACGGTATTGCCATTTGCCGTTGCGGTCAAATTCCCATTGTTCGTACAGCCGGTAATGGTTTGACCGTTTAGCTGACCGATGATCCCGCCTACCTGGGCGGCGCTGCAATCCACGTGGATATCCCCATAATTATTACAATCTTTTATGATAACCGCACCGCCTCCGGCGCCGCTGATGCCGGCTACACGGTTGCAGGAAGCGGTGATGGTTGCATAGTTACTGCAGCCTATAATGTTACAACGTCCGTAGGCCGCGATACCGCCCACACGGGGATTGGTAGCCGTTCCGGTGCGGGTCAGCGAGCCTTTTGCAACGCAATTTTCAATATCACCCGTCGTTGCCGTCACGACGAAACCAACCAATGCCGCAAGGTGGGGTTGCACGTCCGTATTGGCGTAATCATTCACCGCGGTGACGTCGACCGTAAGATTTTTTATCACTCCCGTAGGCCCCAGGCGGGTAAAGAGCGCCACGATCGGCTTTCCTTTGCCATCGAGCGTTCCCTTGATGGTATGCCCATGACCATCGAATATACCACCAAAGGCGCCTACCGTATCGGTGGTCACGATCTGTCCGCCGATACAAGGGATCAGCGAAGTGCCGGCATCGATATCATTCATCAGGTTGATCACGCCGTTGGCATCCTGCCATTTGGAGCAATCCTGGTTTCCGGCAACGGCAACGGCCAGGTCGGAGAGATCCTTCAGGGCATAAATACCCGGGTCGCGCGGACCAGCCACAGGCCCTGTTTGTGAAATAGAAATAAATTTTCTGATTACCGCATCCGAGGCCAGGTCGCCGCAGCGAATGGTCAGTTGGGTGGATCGCCTGGAATTCAGGTCCCCAAAAGAAGGTACGGTAACCGTAACGGTATAACCAGATGCCGGATTGACCGTATCTCTTGGAGAGTAATTCACCCAATCGGTTCCGGAATTAAGGTAAACGGCCATCGGAGCATTGGCGGTTATCGTAAAGGTCTTTGTCCCGCCGGAGTCGGTAAAAGAAAGGGAATCGACATTCGTGGAGATAACATATTTGTCCTTCAGCGGGGTACTCTTTTTCGTACATGCCGTATACAGGACAATCAAAAAGACCGGCGCCACCAGGAGTAATAAAAGAGGGGGTTTCTGTTTCAACATGACAAGCATTGTTAGTTTTTAATATATAATTAGGTGCAAGCGTCCACCTATCAATCCTACGAATTGATTTTTCCAACGTAAGTGACGATTCTGTTAGTGGGGATAAAGTTCAGTCGGCGGGATAAGCATTAATGCATCTCAAATGTAGTCGCCATGCGTTGGGAAGCCAAATTCAAGGCCCCCTTTTTACCCTATCAACCTTCGAAGACTCAGGCGATCGACCCTATCATAAGCATAACATGAAGATATTTTGCAATTCGCATTGGACTGATTATAAATAATATATAAAAAATATACCCCATCAGCCCGGGTAGTTACCTTAAAACTTCATCAACACCTCGTTCAGGTTTTGGTCTACGGACATATTCATTTTTTTTCTCAACCGATGACGCTTGAGTTCCAAACTTTTAACGGTAATGTTTAGCAAGGGGGCTATTTCCTTGGAGGAGAGGTTCATTTTGAGATAGGCAGCGAACTTCAGGTCGTTTGCGGTAAGACCCGGGTATTTTTCCAGCATATTCTTATAGAACTGTTCATGCACCTGGTTAAAATTTGACTCGAATAGCATCCATTCTTCCTGCTCGTCCTTTATATTATTATCGATCATCTTTATAAGCCGGTCTGATTGGTTGATAACCAGGCCTTTGTCGTTTTTGTCCTTGAACTTGATCAGATCCCTTCTTATTTTTTGCAAAAACTCATTCTTCTTGATCAGGGTCATCGCCGAATCCGCCGCTTCCCGGGCTTTGGCATTCAGGTTCATCTCCAGTTGTTCCTTTTTCAGGTTCTCCTGTTCTCTTTCGATCGCCTCCTGCTGCCTTTTTACTTTCTCGGTCATTTTTTGCATCTCCCGCTGCTGTCTGGCTTTTAACCGGACCGTGTACCACCGCAGCAGGAAAAATATCCCAAGGCAGAAAAGGACCAGGTAGATAAATTTTGCCCAGGATGACCAGTACCACGGAGGCAATACGATGATTGTAATAGATATCGTATGGGGCACGAGGTCGGTTTGCACCGAGAACAGGTAGACGCCGGGCGACATATTGAGAAATTCGCGTTCTCCGGCCGAAACCCAGTCAGACCAGTTGTCCTGTATCCCATTGCCCCCCAATTTATACCGGTAGCGAACATCCCGGTCAAAAACCGGAAAAGTATACCGGAGCAGGAAACTACTAAACCGGTTGGGGACCGTAATGGTAGAATCGCTCCCGATGACCTCCTCCTTCCATTTGTCTTCATCCCGAAACAATAATTGAGAAAAATAGGGCTTATAATTCAAATAATTTTCTTTGAACAGGTTCTGCAGAGAGAACAATGCCAAAACGTTGCCGCCAAAGAAGAGGTACTCATCTTTATCGAGCAGCTTGATCTTTTCATAGTCATAGTTCAAATTGAAATTGTGAATAAAGAACTGCTGATGGCTTTTTACCTCTCCGTTATTGTCCTCAACGAAGTAATCAAATCTGTCGCTTCTGTTCCTGCGTAAGATCCAGTATTCGTTATGGTCGCCTGGAATGATCTTCTTGCTCTTCCTGCTTCCGCCCAATTGCTTTTCTATCTCAGGCGCCAATTCGATATCCTTTTTCCCCGCATCCCACTTCAGGACGCCGCTGTCAGACGTTATATATACTTTCCCATTGTATTCAAATATGGAGTTTTTAGGAGTGATCGTATAGGGCGGGCTGTTTTCGGCGATCTCTATTTTTCCGATGCCCAGATCGGAAGACAGTCTGCAGCGATATAATCCTTCATATGCGTGTTTGAAATAGATATCTCCTTCGTTATCCTGCGCCAATTCCTTAATAGGATGGATCTCATCCTCCAGCTGTTTAAAAAAGCTCCATTCGCCACCGGCATCCTTTTTAAACAGGGTCAATCCCCGATAATTTCCCTGGATCAGGTAATTGCTGTCTGTCTTCAGCCGTTGCAGGGTCCATCCGCCGGACATAGAGGAGATGCGTTTGACGCTTCCATTCTCTTTTACCAGGAAAGTACCGGAGGCGCTTCCGACTATTAATTGATCGTCAAATACCGACGTGCTCCATATGAATTCCCTAAGCTCCGGCACCACTTTGAAGTGCGAGCTATTTCCATTTTTCCAATCGGTATAGTTTTGATATACCAGGCCATAGTTGGTAGCGAAATAGATATTGCTTTTCCACACTACAGCATCCATAAATTTAGTTTGCGTGGTATAAAGGCGAAAGGGGGAATTCATGACGACCAGGTCGATCCCTTTTTCACCCACCAGCCATATATTACCATCCCTGTCTTCCATCCCCTCCACGATCGTATTGGACTGCAGACCCGTCGTATAGTCGAGATGGCTCAGCATTTCGCCCGAATCATTGATGATGATCATGCCGCCGTCGGATGAGCCGAATAGATAATTTCCATTTTTCAGCTGGAGGCCAAACGATATAGAATGGGCGGCAAGCCAGTCACCTCCGTTCCCCCCAAGCCTTTTCAAAGATCCTGAGTGGCTGTCGATCCAGACACCTTGCTTTTCGGCCACCAGCAACAGGCTATTTCCTCTATAGGGCAGCATGCATCTTATTCTCAGTGCCGATATTCCCGGAGAGCTATCAATAGCAGTCAGTTGACGGTTGCGTATTTCATACAAGCCGCTCCCGGGGACCGGGATAAAAAGCCGGTTATAGACCTGGTGGGCGAAAATGAAATGGTTGGGAGGTTTTATCCGTTGAAGGCTCCCATCGGGATAAAAGAGGAAAATATTGTTGAATGTCTGGAATAGGACGTACTCCTCCGTAGGTATGATCTTCCAAATTTCCTCTTTGGCAATTCCTTTTTTAAAGATCAGCGTATCAAGGCTTACATACCTGACCATTCCTTCCCCTTTCGAGAAGTCCCAGTACCCTGCCTTTCCATAGGCCCCCGCATAAACTTTTCCGTCGGGAGCCGTGGCCACGGAACGTATGATGGGATTGCCGGGCATTGGATACAAATTCCACCGGGAGCCATTGTAAAAAAGCACACCGCTGGAGTTCGCAACGACGATACTCCCAAGGGTTGGCTGTTGCGCAATGGACCAATTTTGCGTACTTGCATTATAGGTTTGTGCGGTAAAATTGATAATGGATGGTTGCCCCGGGGGGGCAGGTATTACCTGCCCGGGAAGAAGCGTATGGATTGACAAGAATGCCGATGCAATAAAATACTTAAATGTATAAGAAGGTGCTTTCATTCGACTAAGACTGCGTAAATGCATCAATAATACAGGATTTTATCAAAACAGCCCGCCGGCAAACGTTGGAAAGAAGAAATTAACCACCGGATTACTAAATTATTTAGTAATATTGCAGGCGGCTTCATTACCCGCTCCCCATGTCCACCAACAAACAAGATATACTAGCTCGATTGCAAAAGGAGATCCTGCCTTTGCAGGGGTACAAAACTCCGGCAGGGACTACCGTGGAACTGGGCCTGGGGCCGGTGGCGGCCGCTTTTCCGAATGGCATCTTTCCGACAGGAGCAGTGCATGAGTTTCTAAGTACCGGAGCGGAAGAGGCGGCGGCAACGGGTGGATTTGTGGCCGGGGTACTCGGTGGCTTGATGCGGGAGAAAGGGGTTTGTATTTGGATTGGCTGCGGGCGGATGCTTTTTCCGCCAGCATTAAAACTCTTTGGAGTGGAACCGGATCGGGTAATTTTTGTGGATCTGAAACGAGAGAAGGATGGGCTCTGGGCCATGGAAGAAGCGTTGAAATGTGAGGGGCTGGCAGCGGTGGTGGGGGAATTAAAAGAGATTGATTTTACCGCTTCGCGAAGGCTGCAGTTGGCCGTAGAACAAAGTAGGGTGACAAGCTTTATCCTTCGGCCGGAGCCACGGAAAATGAATACGACGGCCTGTGTTGCCAGATGGAGGATCCGGCCTGTGTCGAGTGCGCTGGAACAAGGGATGCCGGGAGTCGGCTTCCCACGCTGGAAGGTGGAGCTATTAAAGATCCGCAATGGACGGCCGGGGAGCTGGGATCTGGAATGGTCGGCGGGTGGGTTCAAGCTGTTAGGCCTGGAGGAAACCTCCGTGTCGCCGCAAACTCTTGCGCGGCTATCGGAAGAAAAACGGAAAACGGGATAATATGCACCAGCGCTTTGTTACGATATGGTTCCGCCACCTGGTGACAGATTGGTGGGTACTGCGGCGGCCTGCGTTGAAGGACCAACCCTTTGTGCTGGCAGGCCCCGAACGGGGGCGGATGGTAATCCGGGCTGCGAATGGATTCGCACAGTCGGAGGGGATCGGTGTTGGGATGGTGGTGGCCGATGCAAGGGCGATGCTCCCCGGTCTGGAGGTTTTGGACGATAAACCGGAGCGAGCCGTGACCCTGTTGAGGAAACTCGGGGAATGGTGCATCCGGTATACGCCGCTGGTAGCGGTTGACCTGCCCGATGGATTGATCCTTGATGTAACAGGCTGCGCACATTTGTGGGGCGGGGAGGAACCCTATTTAAGGCAGATCCTTACCCGATTACGAACGGCGGGTTATGATGTCCGCGGAGGGATGGCCGATACGATCGGTGCGGCCCGGGCGATTGCCCGCTTTGGAAAACGCGGCTCGATCGTTGAAACGGGCAGGCAGTTGGACGCCCTCCTACCCTTACCCCCGGCCGCGCTGCGACTGGAGGAAGGAATCCTCCTACGACTCCGGAAACTGGGACTTTTTACGATCCAGGATTTTGTACGAATGCCGCGGAGTGTGCTTAGACGGCGTTTTGGCACGGAATTGCTTTACCGGATCGACCAGGCAATGGGTCGCAAGGTCGAAATGCCGGAACCCTTGCAGCCGCCGGAAGCCTACCGGGAACGGCTACCCTGCCCGGAGCCGATCGTGACGGCCACGGGGATCGGGATTGCCCTCAGAAGGCTTTTGGATATTATCTGTGAACGTTTGGTAAAGGAGGGAAAGGGTCTTCGCTCCGCGCTGTTTATGTGTTACCGGATCGATGGAAAGCTGGAACAGATCGACATCGGAACAAATCGCCCCTCCCGGAATGCGAGTCATCTTTTCAAACTGTTTGAATTAAAGATCCCAACCATCGAACCTGCCCTGGGTATCGAGCTTTTCGTGCTGGAAGCGCCAAAGGTGGAAGAGGTATCCCCTCTACAGGAGACGATCTGGGGCGGAACGGGTGGCCTCGAAGATGTGAATGTGGCCGAGTTGCTGGACCGGCTGACGGGTAGACTTGGCAAGGACATCATCCATCGTTTTTTGCCGGATGAACATTATTGGCCGGAAAGATCATTTAAAGAAGCTGCGCATTTGGAAGAGAAACCCACCCTCTCCTGGCCGGTGGACCGCCCAAGGCCGATCCGCCTCCTGACAAGACCCGAGCCCGTAGAGGTGGCTGCACCCATCCCCGATTACCCGCCTATGCTTTTCCGTTACAGAGGCAAAGTTCATAAGATCATCAGGGCAGACGGCCCGGAGCGGATCGAACGGGAATGGTGGCTGGAGCAGGGACCTCATCGCGATTACTACCGGGTGGAAGATGAAGAGGGGCGGCGTTATTGGATCTACCGGTCCGGCCATTACACCGGGGAGAATCCACATGGATGGTTTTTACATGGATTTTTTGCATGAAATAGATTGACGTTATGGGCTATTCGGAATTACAGGTGACGAGTAATTTTAGCTTTCTGCGTGGCGCTTCCCATCCCGAGGAATTGGTGGAGCAGGCGGCCAAATTTGGGCTGTCGGCGGTGGCGATCACGGACCGGAATACACTGGCGGGCATCGTTCGGGCGCATGTCGCGGCGAGGGGTAAGGAGTTACAGTTTATCCCCGGCTGCCGGCTTGACCTGCTGGATGGGTCGAGTCTGCTGGCCTATCCCACGGACAGGGAGGCCTATGGGCGGCTCTCTGCCCTGCTGACACTCGGAAATCTCCGGGCAGAGAAGGGGGAGTGTTTTCTTTATAAAGCGGATGTGTATGCGCATGCGAAGGGAATGAAGTTTATTGTGGTGCCGCCTGCGGGATTGAATGCGGCTTTTGGTTTTGAGGATGTTTTTAGGGAAGAGTTGGGGAATTATAAGGAAGCGTTTGGCGGCGAGCTTTATCTGGCCGCGAGCAGGAGTTATGGAGGAGACGATGCAAAACTCCTTTTTCGCCTTTCTCAACTAGGCGGCCGCATTGGCGTTCCGCTGGTGGCGACCAACGATGTACATTATCATGAACCGGCACGCCGGGAATTACAGGATGTGCTGACCTGTACACGGGAGAAGTGTACGATCCAAACGGCAGGCTACCGCCTTCATGCCAATGCCGAGCGGCATATGAAACCCGTGGAAGAGATGCGGCGGCTGTTCCGGCAATACCCCGATGCGATCCGGCGAACGCAGGAGATAACGGAAGCCTGTCAGTTCTCACTGGCTACGCTGCAATATGTTTACCCGGAGGAACTCACGAGCGAAGGACGTACCCCGCAGGAAGAATTGACGGTGCTGGCCTGGGCGGGTGCGAAGGAGCGCTTCGGAATAGCTATCCCTGAATCGATTAAGACGGCGATCATCCATGAACTTGGCTTTATCGCGCAGATGAATTATGCTTCCTATTTTCTAACGGTTTATGATATTGTCCGATATGCGCGCGGCGAAAATATCCTTTGCCAGGGAAGGGGGTCGGCGGCAAATTCCACGGTTTGTTATTGCCTGGGGATCACGGCGGTGAATCCAACGAAGATCGAACTGCTCTTTGAGCGGTTTATTTCCTCTGCGCGGAATGAGCCACCGGACATCGATGTAGACTTTGAGCATGAGCGGCGTGAGGAAGTGATCCAGTATGTCTACCGGAAATATGGGAGGGACCGGGCGGCGATTGTTGCTACAGTCACGCAGGAGCGGCAGAAGGGCGCGATCCGCGATGTGGGGAGGGCGATGGGCTTATCGGTCGATATGCTCAACCTGCTCTCGGGTGCGATCGGAGAATTTACGGCAAAAGGGCTTGGGGATGACCGGATCCGGGAGTTGGGGCTGAATCCGGCGGACGGGCATTTGCGAAAAGTGCTGGAACTAACGGGGCAGCTTATTGGATTCCCACGTCAATTGGGGCAACATACTGGCGGTTTTGTGATCACGCAGGGGAAGCTCTCGGACCTTTGCCCCATTATGAATGCACGGATGGAAGACCGGACGACGATCGAATGGAATAAGGATGATATCGACGCGCTGGGCTTTTTGAAGATCGATGTGCTGGCACTGGGGATGCTGACTTGTATAAGAAAGGCGTTTGATCTGGCCAGGCAACATTATGGGCTGGAGTTGACGCTGGCCAATATCCCCCAGGACGATCCGGCGGTCTATGCGATGATCAGTCATGCCGAGACGATCGGCGTCTTCCAGATCGAGAGCCGGGCGCAAATGGCGATGTTGCCGCGGCTGCGACCACGATGTTTTTATGACCTGGTGATCGAGGTGGCGATCGTCCGCCCGGGGCCGATCCAGGGGGATATGGTGCACCCCTATTTGCGACGGCGCAATGGGGAGGAGCCCGTGGAGTATCCATCGAAGGAACTGGAGGATATTCTCGGCAAGACGCTGGGCGTTCCGCTCTTCCAGGAACAGGCGATGAAGATCGCGATCGTGGCGGCGGGTTTCACTCCGTCGGAGGCTGATGAGCTTCGCCGGGCGATGGCCACCTTTAAGTCGGTGGGAGTGGTCTCACGGTTTGGGGAGAAACTGGTGAATGGAATGATGGCACGAGGATATACCCAGGAGTATGCGCACCGGATCTTTAAACAATTGGAGGGGTTTGGTAGCTATGGTTTCCCGGAAAGCCATGCGGCAAGCTTTGCCTTGCTCGTCTATGTTTCGTCCTGGCTGAAATGTTATTACCCGGATGTTTTTGCAACTGCCTTATTAAATAGTATGCCGATGGGGTTTTATCAGCCGGCGCAGATCATTATCGATGCGCGGAAGAATGGGGTCGAAGTACGGCCGGTGGATGTGAATACTTCCGGCTGGGACAATCTTTTGGAAAAGCGGCGGGATAGGTATTATGCCATCCGATTGGGTTTCCGGCAGGTGAAGGGACTACGGGAAGAGGAAATGGAATTATTGGTGAAGAACCGGGGAGAGGGCTATATGAATGTTTCTGCGCTGGTGGATGCGGGTGTACCGGTTGCCGCGTTGGAAAAGCTGGCGGATGCAGACGGCTTCCGCTCGATGGGGCTGGATCGGCGCCGGGCACTTTGGGAGGTCTCTGCCTTGGCGGATCAGCCGGTAGCGCTGTTTTCCGGTCAACCGTCGGAGTCGGTGCTGGAAGAGCGGGTGCCCTTACCGGAGATGAGTGCGGCGGAACAGGTAGTGCAGGATTATGCAGCGACGAGTTTGTCGTTAAAGGCGCACCCGGTGAGTTTTGTAAGGGAGAAACTGGGTCTCCTGCGGGTCCTGGCTCTAAAGGACCTGGCGGGGTGCCGGGATGGAGCCTTCGTAAAGGTGGCGGGGTTGGTGCTCGTACGGCAAAGACCGGGAACGGCGAGTGGAGTTTGTTTTATCACTATCGAGGATGAGTCAGGGTTTGCAAACCTGGTAGTTTTTCAGGGGATCTTTGATAAATATAGAAAGACCATCCTGCAGTCCAGGCTCCTGATGGTGGAAGGGAAGTTGCAAAAGGAAGGAGAGGTGGTTCACGTGGTGGTACAGCGTTGTCATAACCTGTCGGGGATGTTAAGACAGATGGTGGAGAGAAAAGAGGAAGCCCCTACCCTTTTTGGCGGGGAGGAGAAGGTGTTTGATAAGGGGAGGAATTTTAGGTGATGGTAAAACACCATTCCCTCGTGGCCTCCACAAGCATTGCCATCACATCCTTTTTCCCGGCTTTAAACATATGATTGGCGCCCTCGATCCTGACCAACGTAGCCCTGGGAAGATGCGAGCAAATCGATTCTATCAAATCCCAGGTGGCCAGATCATCCTTTGTACCCTGCAGGAAAAGCATTTTCGTCTTAACATCATTCAAATGCGCAGCCCGGTCGATGGAAGGCTTACCGGAGGGATGCAGCGGGAAGCCGTAAAAAACGATTCCTTTTACTTCCGGAAGGGGGTTCTCTGACAGATATTGCGAGGTCATCCGTCCTCCAAAAGACTTACCCGCAGCAAAAAGCGGCAGGGAAGGATAGGATGTATGCGCATGGGCGATCGCTGCTGCAATCGTTTGGTGAGCCACGGCAGGAGTATCGGGTCTTCCTTTTTTGTTCTCGGTAAAAGGAAAATTGAACCGGAGGGTGGCGATATCAACCGCCGAAAGGGCTGAAGCCAGCTCAACCATAAAGGAATGGTCCATACCCGCCCCTGCTCCGTGTGCCAGCGTCATGATACATTTGGCTGATTTGGGAGCCATATACACGGCCGTAACGGCGCCGATCGAAGGAGAGATCTGTAATGAAAATCGTGTGTCCATGCTTTAAGATTTTATGACTACTGCTACTGATTGGGAACGACCTTATTTATTTCTCTATCGCGCTATGATCTTGCCTTTGGAACAAGGCGTTCATCAAAGGAGAAATTTTCTATAGCATGGATCGATAGTCTTTTAAAATCGGGGTGTTGCGGATTCAAAAGATAATTGTATTCTTCTGCGATGATGGAAGAAGGCGTTTTTAATATAGCTGTAGTACCCCCATTTAACCAGTTATCTCCTATTGCCTGACATTTTGCATAATTGGCATATGCCGTCCAGTCGGGTGGTAAGTCCTTTAGTGCTATCTGTTCCGTTTTTAGATCATCCGGAACATCTATGACCATTATCTTAAAAAAATCATCTCGTCCAATGCTTTTCCGGTGAACGACATTTTCAAGACAGGCAAGCGCCCGGGTGCTGGCGGTATAGAGCATAAATCGTCCGTTACTGTTCCAGCGTGCTGCGCTTCCTGACGCAGTAAGCAACGTTGACCATTTTGCAAGGGTAATTCTATAGACTAACATAATTATGCCAAAGCCCCGAATTCTATTCGGATCAATTCTTCCATTACTAATCTTATCCCTCCGGAGGTATACATGAACTCAAAGGGGATCCTACCTCCTAATCCGGCAGCGGGTTGCTTTAACCATTCATTAAATGAATCAGTAGCTCCGAAGATCTCTATTCCTTTACGGTAAAGAGCTAATATTTGTAAAAGCTGCTCACTTTTGGTACGCCCTAATGGGACCCTGCTGGTCCTGCGATTATCGATAGTTTTGGTCGTGGCATCAATGATGTCAGCCAATGTTTTTTTATTCAGGTTTGTAACCGATATTAACTCATCAAAAAAAGTGACGGCAAGTCCTTTCTCTGCGGTAAATACCAATAATATCGGATTAGAAAGTTCCTCCTGGTATTCCTTAAAAAGCTCCCGGGTCTTTCGCTGCTTTGTTGCTGTAGTCATACAAGATGTTTTACTTCATAAAGATAAGAAATATTACGCTATTAAAAGAGTAATTTTTCCCTTTCTGAAAAAATGTAACTATTTCGAAATCAGTCAACTATAAATCATGCTCTTGCGGAATCATCCAAAACAAGGTTCTTTTTAAGTTTTGTCCTCCCGGCGCGACGCCCGGACCATGGCGCAAGAATGGCTGCCGAAGTACTATAAAACCTATACTCATTGCGGGAAAATATCTGTAACGGTATCGTATAAGGTAATTATTTCCGAAATTTAGGAGGGTCGGTCGGACTACCTCCGATGTATAGTCCATGCCGGAAAGATGACGGCAGCACCGCAGGGGTACATAGGAGGTAATTTTTTTAACAATCAAATCTTGTCTGTGCAAAAACTTATTCAACTGCTGGATGCCATCATACCGCTGTCGGCGGGTCTGGAAAAACACTTACGCTCAAAGATCCGGCGGATCGACTACCAAAAGGGGGATATCATCCTGGCTGAAGGGGCTGTCTGCCAATCTATTTTCTACATTGAATCCGGTCTGGTGCGGAGTTTCTACCGGCTGAACGGGAAGGAAGTGTCGAACTGGTTTATGAAGGAGGGGGACATTTGCATTTCGGTCCTGAGCTTTCTGCGGCAGACACCTTCGTACGATATCCTTGTCGCACTAGAACCCTGTCTTTGCTGGGGGATCACGCATGGGCAACTGGAGGAAACGTACAAAAAATATCCTGCATTCAATGTACACGGACGGATGATCAGCAATGAATATTACTGCCGGAGTGAGGAGCGGATCTTTGCGATGCGCCGACAGGCACCGCAGGACAAATATGAGCAGTTGATGAAACAGGACCCGGAACTGGTATTGCGGGTTCCGAATAGCCAGATGGCCAGTTACCTGGATGTAGGTGGTCGCACTTATGATATGATCCGGAAAGTCTATAGAGAGAAGATGCAGAGCATGGCCCGTAAGAATCGGAGGCAGGCGGGCTAATGGCTCACCGGCAAGCGCAATTTTGCGGAATCCTATTATGGTCGTTTTTTCACATCGTCGGATATATAAATTTGCGTTACCGGGTACTTCATCCCGCTATCACACCTTAAACCTTCTATTATGAAAAAAACGACCTCTCTCCTATTAGCGGCTATGCTGTTATTATTCTTCAATGATTGTAACAAAAGAGGACCTTTAGCTTCTATGGTTTCGGATGGACAGTTGATCGAGTCTGCCCGGCAGTATTTTAACAGGAACATATCTGTCCTGCCGGGTCGGGCCGAGCCGGGCACTCCGAATCTTCGGTTACGATCGACAAAGACACCGGTTTGGTCGAAGGCCTTTGTCATTTCACTGAAGGCCGGAAAGGCGGTAGTCGTACCGGTGGAGTATGCGGAGCCGCTCTTTATCCGGACGAACTTCTCCGGGAAAAAGCTCTTTTCGTTAAATGAGCGGGCCCGGCTGCTTATCTATCCGGATGGGCGAAATGGGCTTCGGGCGGAATTGGTTACATCGTTCCCGGATCAGGCAAATTTATTAAACCCTATCCCCTTTACCGGGGTTATCCTGGTAGAAGACTGGGTAGGTCATTCCGTTGCGAAGCTGCAATATTATCCCGGCGGGAGGATTGTCGCCTTTACCGGCGGTTCTTCTGGCGTTCTCTCCGGGAAAGCCAAACAAGTGGCGGCGGTTCCCCATACGGCATCTTTACAGATCTGCGATGAGATCGAGGGTTATAATTATGCCCCGGATGCAGGGGGTGAAGCATATTTCTGGACGGAGGAGGTTTGCAGTTATGCGCCGGTGGATGTGGGTGGATTGGCGGACGCCGGAGGGGGGATCTCGGGGGCGGAGTACGGGGGTGTCCCACCGGCGGGGTCGAGCGATGGGCAGCTGGCGGGGGATAATACGGTGGTGATCACGACAGGAGTGAATCCGATCGGGAATATCCAGGACTATATGAAATGTTATACCAATGTCGGGGGAAATGACCATATTTATACCGTGACGGTTTGCGTAAACCAACCGGTTCCCGGGTCAAGGCAACCCTGGGGTTTTACAAGCGTAGGTTCATCGGCTGGAAGAAATATGTTTAATGTCGGCCATACATTCCTGATCATGACTGAAACTACTCCCACCGGCACTACAACCCGAAACGTTGGATTTTATCCGCATGGGATAGTAAATCCCTGGTCTCCAAGCGATCAGGGGGAATTAAACAACAATGCCAGCAGTGACTACAATATTTCCCTGACAGTCACGGTAGACAATGCACAGTTCTTTAATATGATTAATTTTATAGAACAGGGGAATGATCCTGGTTATATGTATGATCTAAATGGGAATAATTGTACCTCCTTTGCCCTGCATACATTGGGGGCCGGGGGTGTATTTTTGCCGTCGACCGTGGGCTATTGGACAAAAGGGTCCGGGAATGATCCGGGAGATTTGGGAGAGGATCTTCGAAACATGCCCTTATCATCCAATATGTCGTTAAGTACAAATAATACTTCACATCCGAATCTTGGTAATTGTAATTAAGCGCTTACTTATGAAATATACCTATCTTTTATTTGTCCTGATGCTATTGGCTAATCGATCGTTTTGTCAATCGATACCCTGGAAGGATGCAACACAATGGAAACTGTATAGAATTTATAGTAAGGATGCGTTTGAATTTCCTATTGACACTTTGTCCAATTTTCCGAGTTATTCCCTAAATACTGACTCCATACGCTCGCTGTTATACGATATCTCGGTTGTTCCCAAAGAAATGACGCCTGTTTGGATGGGGTATTATGTAGCAAGCTGCCGTCTACCGGATGGGACGTTACGGAAAATTGAGATAAGCTTTTATGCAGGGTTCTTTTATGATGACAGGACCCAGGTCTATTACCAGATAAGAGACGATCTTCGAAAAGAGTGGCTGAACTATTTAGCCGATTGCGGAGCCTCGTTGCCGGCCGCCAAAAATTAGTGTTTATGAACGGATCGAGGATTTGGAAATTACTTTGGTCATTAGTCCTGATCTGGGCTATTTGTCTGTTTTTTGTCTGGTGGCTCTATCCTTCCGACTCCGGGTTGCAATATGGTATGAATTTATTTTTCTTGTTTATGATTGGATGGGCCATTGCATTTGGAGCAGGGGCAGTGGCCCTCCTTTTAAGATTGTTTCGGATCATAAAGAATCCAGCCGCCTTTTGGTATATTCTGCTGGGCGTAGCGAACCTTATTGCGGGTGGGTACGGGACTTTTCAGAAGGTCCGTGGAGGTTGGGGACCCGGGATGACGACGATACCGGTTTTGATGATCGTTAGTTTTTGGGTGGGGGTATTGATCTTACTGGATGCGCTTGTGTATGACTTGGTGGAGGTTCTGAAACGGAACAAATAAATGAAAATTTCATTGATCCAAAGAATCAATACAACGCGGTTCCTATCATTATTTTGAAGAGAGATAATTTTAGTTTTTGAATATCAAATAATCATTACCTTTATTATACAATTTCAAAAATGAGCGAAAAAGATTTCAATAAATTAATGGAACTGGCACAAAAAAAGCTCCAGGAAAAGGTTTCCAAAGAGGAAGCTCTTCGCTCATTGGTGCGGGCCGGCATCTTGGATGAAAACGGAAACCTAACCGCTCCGTATGCGAGCCTTGCTGTTCCTAAAGAAAAATAAGAAGTTAACATGTACGATGTGAAGCCCAATTTAATCATTGGATTCCACGGATGCGAAAGAAGTGTTCGTGATCAACTTCTCATGAATCCCAATGACTATAAAATCAGTCAAAAGCCATTTGATTGGCTAGGGCATGGATTGTACTTCTGGGAAAACAACTACGAAGGCGCACTGGAATGGGCCACAGACAAAAAACAACGTGGTGGGATAAAGGAACCGGCCGTTATAGGAGCTGTATTGTTTTTAGGTCATTGTTGTGATTTCCTGGATAAAAGGTATATTAAACTATTAGCTTCTTATTTTGACAACATGAAATCAAAATATGAACTCTTGGGAAAAATACTCCCCCAAAACAAAGATGTAAGACAAGATACTCATAAAGATAAGATTCTTCGGCATCTAGATTGCGCTGCCATCGAATTCATGCATTCCGAGACACAAGATCAATATAAGAAAGATCTTGCTGACCAAGGGTATAGTGAATATAAAATATTCGATTCTACCCGTGGAGTATTTACAGAAGGAGGTCCGGCATTTGAGGGCGCAGGATTATTCGAAAAAAGCCATATTCAAATCTGCATCCGTAATCCCAATTGCATACAAGGTTTCTTCATGCCAAGAGATGAAATTGATTTCGTGAATTGGCTAGGAAAAAAAGCCGCGTAAAATAAGAACAATCTCCCGCCAACTGGCCAAACACCCCCTGCAAATGTCATTTCCCCCCCCGGCAAAAGTCCAATCGCAACAGTATTTTCGTGGTATAAGAATTGATTAAAATCTTAAAACAACGAAAATGCGAAAATTAAAATTACATATACGGCTGACCCTGGACGGGTTTGCCGCAGGGCCAAACGGTGAACTGGATTGGATGACCCAGCCGATCGACGACAAAATGATGCAATATGTCAACGCCGCTGCCGATGCATCGGATACGCTCCTGATGGGCAGGAAAATGGCGGAAGGTTTTACGGAATACTGGATGGATATAGCTAACAACCACCCCGAAAGCTATGAATTCCCCCTTGCGCAAAGAATGGTGGACATCCCTAAAGTGGTTTTCACAAAAACGCTGGAAAAATCCCCGGATAATAATACGGTCCTGGCAAAAGGAAACCTCACAGAAGAAGTTGCAAAACTAAAAAAGAAAGAAGGAAAGGATCTCATCGTATATGGAGGCGCGGGCTTTGTATCATCGCTGATCGGAGCAGAACTGATCGACGAGTTCCTGCTCTTTATGGACCCTGTGATCATCGGAAACGGAATGACCATTTTCAAATCGGTAGACAAATGGCAAAAACTTTCTTTAGAATACGCCACCCCTTTTGATTGCGGGGTCACGGTCCTATGTTACAAACCTAAGAAGTGACGGCCGGGCAACAGACCACCCATTGCAGCCATGATATGCCGGAAGAGACTTCCATCCTCCGGCATTACGGTTCCCTCCGACCCATGTCTCCCCTACCCGCCTGACCAAAACCTCCTGCCCGCTCCTGATCTTTTTCCCATCCTTCCTCGATACCCTGAGCAATCCATAATAGCCGGCGGAAGCCCTTCCTGCGAGGCGGTCGGAAGTGCGAGTTCCTGGACAGGCTGATGAGCTGACCAGGAACCATAGTCCTCATAAACAGGAAGGATATGGATCAGTCCTGTTTTATCACCTTAAACGTATAGCGCTGTTTCTCAAAATAAACGGATACAAAATAGATCCCCGTCGCCAGTTTCTCCGTTCCCTTCAACGCCTGCGTGCTAAAGCCTCCGGGAACCGATAGGTTGTCCTTTATCAGCATCCGTCCGTTTACGTCACCCAGGCTGACCGCCAGTGTCCCGCCTGCAGGCACATGGATGTTCAGCTGCAATGATCCCTTGAATGGGTTTGCCGCACCGACGGTTACTTTGTCTGTTATATCCATACCGACCACAAGGATATTGCTGTATTCCACCGAGCCGGCCAGGCCGACGATCTTAAGACGGTACAATAATTTGGCGCTATTCAGCGAAGCCGCATTTTGGTCTGTCCATAAATAATTATGTGTGCCATTACCCGTCATCGCCGGTATCGTCGCTATCGACGTAAATGTCTGACCGTCGGTACTTCGCTCCAGCTCAAAATGATCATTATTGATCTCTTTCGAGGTCGTCCAGCTGACCTGGACCACGGACCCGATGGGTTCTGCGCCAAAGGAGACGAGATCGATCGGTAATACGATCGTGCTTGTCTGGACGACAAATCCGCTAAAGCCGGTGACGTCAAACGTGACTCCCCAAAAACCATCGGCTGCATTCCAGACGATATTGGCATCCGCCGGGTCGATGACGATGGAGGTGGAAGTATAGGTAGCCGGTAGTCCGCTGCCGTCGCTGCTGGTGCCGGAGTATTTACCTATCCGCAGATTGGCGATCCCAGCCGCATCGAGGGGACCTGTCGGCAGCTTTACCGTACTGCCGGGCGCCGCATTAAAGGCATCAAAATCTGCCTGTGTAAAATACAAGGTGATCGTTCCGGTGGCGGTGGTTGGGTTGGTAGCCGGCGTGATCTGATAATGCCGTTGCACAAAAGGATTGGAAAACACCGTCGGTACCGTACTCTCGACCCATACCTGGCTGGTTACAAGGCCTGTCACCGGGCTCGCCCCGGACGGAACGACCTTACCCAACAACAAACAGGCGCCGGTATAATAAAGATCGGCGGATGTATTGACCGACTGGACGACGCTGTTATTGGCAGAAGGCAGGGACGGCGTATTGGCGGTCAACAACACACCGCCGGTAGTGGTGCTGCCGCCGCTTCCGCTGACGATCACACGGTAATATTTTCCATTCACGGTCGTGTTATCGCTGATGGTCAGCGAAGCCGTGGTCACGTTGGAATAGACCCCGGTATTTGTCAGCGTGATGGGTGTTGTAAAGGCGGCGTCGGAACCCTCCTGCCACTGATAGGTCAGGGGAGAGCCAGTGGCTACCACCGTGAAAGTAGCAGACAGCCCGGCACATTCCGTAACGGGCGACGGGGCCGTAGTGATCCCGGGGGGTGGGTCATTATACCGGGCGATAAACATTTCCTGGTCAACCGCAACGGTTGCCGTGACCGCCGGGGAAGAGGGTGTAAAGGAGATCGTGCCCCCGGCAATGATACCTGCTGCCCAGACATCGTGATTCGTAGAGGCCGCTACTGCCAGGCCCGCATCGGTCCCGACAGATCCGTTACCCGTCGCCAGCTGCATCACATTGCCGGTGGCAGGGTTTACGTTCACCAGGAAGATGTCATCCGCGCCGGCGGAAGTGGAGGTCAGCGGCCCGGTAGCAGCCGGGAAGGAAATGGTGCTCTGGTATCTCCCGGTAACATATACCTGTCCCGTTCCGTCGGTCGCAACCGCAAAGGCGACGTCGTTGAGCGTACCACTGGCGTTCTTTGCCCAGGCGATGGTATTGGTAGATGGATTATACCGTGCATAAAAGATCTCATCCGTAGCGGAACCGCTGTTCGTCAGATTGATGGCGCCGGAGATCGTCGGGCTGTTGAAGTACCCGGCAATATAACACGCGTCCGTATTGGCATCATATGTAACGGCCAGCGCTTCATCACTGGTGGCGCCACCCGCGGCCAGTCCGCTGAGAAAATTACCCGACAGATCGAGCTTTATGATAGAGAGATCGGCCGCCCCCGCATTGGTCAGCGTTATGGATGAGGTGGTAGACCCATTGGAGAAATAATTGGCGGTGGCGGCGTTGAACGACCCGGTAACGACCAGCTGGCTGGTAGTAGGGATATAGGCGATGCCGCTGCCGGTGATATTATCATTGCCGATGACCAGCGGCGTGACCTGCGAAGCTGCGCCGCCCGTACTGACCCAGTTAAAGACACCCGTGGAAGCAGTCAACTGCGCCACAAACATATCCGACGTAGCCATGGACATATTCCCCTGCACCGTCCGGCTAAAGGATCCGATAGCGCCAAAATAAGCCGGGGTTGCATCCGTGCTGCGAGTCGAAAAAACGCCACTCACATAGATCTTCCCCGCCCCGTCCATACAGATAGCCTGTCCTGCGTCGTTGGTGGAAGTGCCGCCAAAGGCCCTGGCCCATAGCGTAGCGCCCGTCGATCCATTGAGGGCAAACACTACTCCGTCGGTACCCCCGCCGACGGACGAAAGAGCCGTCGACCCGATGGTGGCGGGGAACTGCGATTGTCCCGTAACATAGACCGCCGTCCCGTCGGTGACGATCCCTAATCCCCCCTGGTCGGTAGCCGCCCCGCCAAAACGGATCGCCCATTGACAAAGCCCCGCGGGACTGAATTTGGCTACAAAGCCATCCGTGGCCGTTCCACCCGTGGTAGCCGTCAATGCGGCGGTGCCATTCCCGAAATTGATGGTAGCGTTAAAATTGCCGGTGGCATACACGTTGCCGGACGCATCGGTACACATCGCCTTCGTAGCATCGCTAAAGCCGGTCGCGGTTCCGCCGAACCGGGTGGCAAACGTCCACTGCTGTGCAATGGCAGGCGTTAAAAAGAACAAGGCAAAGAGAGAGGATAAGTATATTTTCATGTCAATAGTATGTCGTTTTTTTGCAATCCGAATGCGCTGAGACAATAGCCGGGATAATACCCTTCTTCACAATACACCACTTCCGCGACCACTACCTTATGATCTTTGCTGACGATAGTAAGCCCCGTACTTGCATCGATCGAAAGGATCGTACCAGGGTAAATACTTCCCGCTAGCAGTTCCCCCACCGATGCATAGGTGATCCCAAAGGTCCAGCCCTTCCAGCGGGTGGCGGCACCCTTATTCCACGGGTTACAGGCCTTCACCAGGGCAAGGATCTCCGCTGCGGTCATGGTCTGCCAGTCGATAAAAAGATCGGTCTCCTTTGGATGATCATACCAGCCTGCTTTTGAATGGTCCTGTTTTTTCCGGTGCTGGAGGACCGTGGCAAAATCGTTGACCAGTTGGATCGTGAGCTGTAATCCCGCGTGCGCCAATTGTGTATTCAGGATACCAAAATTTATATTGTGCCCGATCGGAACGGGTTGTTCCAGCAGGATAGGCCCTTCGTCATACCCGCTGCTCATTTCATGGACGGTGACACCGCCCGTCTTTTCGCCGTTGCGCAGCATCCAGAACAAGGGGTTGGGGCCCCGCCATTCGGGGAGGGGCGCATAATGAAAGTTTATAAACCCATAGACAGGCAATGACAAGACTTCCGGCGGTATCAGATAGGGGAATGTCTTTACAAATACTACATCCGGCTTGTGCTCGATCAGCCAGGCGATGATGGCAGGGGCAAGATCCTTTTTACCAAATAGCTGAAAGGGTATTTTTGCCTGTTTGCACCGGGAGTGGACGAGACGCTGTGTTTCGGAAACGCGGGTGGGCATGCCAATGGCGACAGCCTGTTTGGTATGAATAAGGTATTCCAGCCCCGGCAGCGCCAGGCGGTCGTTACAAAGTATTGCTATACGCATTGGTCAGATACACAAATAATCGTTTGTCCATCCTGTTGCAACGGAGTCCGGACGATCCCCCAATACCGCCATATGCATCGCTGCATCGACCGGTACCGGCTCCGAGATCTCAAGGGTACATTTTCCTTCCCCCCCGCGGGCGATCTTCCCCTTGTACAAGGGGGCAAAGCTATAGTGCGTTTCGGGATGGATCGTCACTTCTCCTCTCGGGCTGCTATAGCAAAAGCCTTTTAATGCCAGGGCGCCCTGCCGCCAGGCAGCGGTAGCTGCGATGGCCGCCTCCCAGCCCAATAAATGAAAAATAGTGGCCGTCTTGTTTTTTTCCTCCCGTATCGTATGGATGAATTGCTCCTGTTCCTTGTTTTGCAGGGAAGTAGCCCAGGGGACGATGGCATGAAATTCGCCACCGGGGAAATCGCATTTTCCCAGCAGCTGTTCTTCTGCCATAAAGGGGGAGCAATAGAAGGGCAAGGGGGTCGCTTCGCTATGTTTTTCACCCAACGCCTTAAAGAAGAGTTCGGCCAGGTAGGTACTGAAACAGGCCGCCACGGCTGCCGCTTCGGATCGTTGAAGCAAAAAAAGATAATTATCGATATTAAATTCGGTTATTTTATACCCGCTTACGAAGTTACCGCATACGGCTCCGCCGGCCTCCGACAGACCCCGGTCATAGCTAAAGGGTCCGCGATAGCCGCCGTCATAAAAGGAAGTGGCCATCAGCACTTTCCGGTTGCCCGTCCCCGCCATAAAGCCCGCCAGCCGGCAGGCATGCAATCCCTGCAGGCTGATATGAAAGCAATAGGGCGAAGGCTTTCCGAGGGGCAGCTGCATACCGGCATCCAGTATAATAAAGGGTTTTTGTGCTGCATCGGCCAATGGATACAATGATTCTGCATTGAGTGAACCGGAATAGACCACGAGCAGGTCCGCATTATCCTGGATCAGGAGCTTTTCCGCTTTGGACCAGGTAAGGGCCTGGTCTTCTCCAAAACCGGTATTTTCAGAAAAGAGATCACATGCCACACCCTGTAGCTTTAACCCACACCGCAAACCGTCCAGGATCTCAAAGCCCATGGCGGGATAGTCGGTAGAACGGGGCAGCAGTAAGCCGATACGTATGGGTTTCATATTCAGATCGGTTAGGTCCTTTTTGGGAACACTCCCTGCACGCAGATGATATAGTTCAGACCCAATACCGGGTGAAGCGTTGGAATGGGGGGCGGGGCATTCTTCGGGTTATATCCTGTATTTCCCAGGGTAAGCGTGCCCGTGTAGCTTTGCATGACCGTATCGGAAGTATAGTTATACAGGCTGCTTTGACTGGTGGCATAGACTGCATTGTCGGGTGATGCTGTATTGGGAGTACCGTTGACATTCGGTGTAAGCTGCATATGCAGCTCATGTGTATGCGACGGCAATTGGGTACCTGTAATTGTACTGACTTCCGATCCGCCGATCTGCCCCAGGCCGTACGCGGATAAGCCGGGTCCCTGGCCGGAACCTACCGCCGCCCGGCCCTGCAGGTTGGGAAGGGCAAATGTAGAGACCCCATTACCGCCGTAATTGTTCGACAAAACGCTGAACAAAGCGGTGTTTTGTTGTATCGGCATCATCTGTCCATTGCAAAATGCCCAGCCGCGGGGGGCAAAGCTGCCTGCAAATAGTGTTGTGAATCCTATGACTCCATTCATACGTATTTTTTTAAGCGTGTTTCAAAATTAGCCTTGTGTTGGGTAAATACCGGCCATGCAAATGACATAATTCATGGCCAGATAAGGGGATATGACGCTTATCGGCGAGGGCGATGTACTGCCTGCGGCGCCGGATAAGGTAAAGCTGTCCGTTGTCCCGAGGTTTTGTCCGCTGCCTACCGAGCTATAGGCATTGGGGGCTCCATTGACCACCGCCGGAACATTACCCGCCGGGAGATCCGTACCACCCGGTAGGCTGGAGGCGGGTGGCCCCTTTAATTCTATGTTGGTCACCGTATGCGTATGACCGCCCAACTGATCAGCGGTAAGTACAATGCTTTCATTGCCGCCCAGCTGTCCCGGTATATAATTGTCCATGCCCGGCGCCTGGCCCGCATGAACCGCCGCCCGTCCCCGAAGATCGGGCAGCGCAAAGGTCTGGACGCCATCGCCTCCAAAGGTTGTACCCAGGATTGAATACATGGCTGCATATTCTCCGATGGACAAGAGCTGACCCTGGCAGAAGAGCCAGTTCTGGGGAGCAAAGGTACCGGCGAAGATGGTTACGGTACCGATAGCTGGGTTTGTAAACATGTATAAGAAGTTTAAGGTAGTGGTAGACGCTGTTGATCAATTCCGGGTAGGGAAAACACCGGCAATACAGATGATATAATTTATGACCTGGTATGGCGAACAGGTATTAGCCGGCTGGCTGCCTGAAGGGCCACACTGGGGAAATGTAGGCGGTGGGGCCATCGCACAATTCGCCGTCGTCGAATAGGCGCCGGTAAACCGGCTCGGATATCCTCCGGTGGAGTTGGGATCGATACCGTCCTGGCTATTGGCCTGAAGCTGTACGGTTATACTACCGGAATGCGTATGCTCGGGTAACTGATTTGCCGTAACGATCAGCGTTTCCGCCCCGGCTGGCTGTCCCTGCTTATAATTCGAGCCCTGGCCGACACCCGGAGAGACGGGTGTACGGCCCCGCAGATCGGGCAGATTGAAGGTAGAAACGCCGTCGCCGCCAAATGCATTGCCGATTATCGTGAAAAGCGGTTTGTTGTTGGGAATTGATAATGACTGGCCGTTGCAGGCCATCCAGTTCTTTGGTATAAAGGCTCCTGCAAAACAGGTTACCACACCGATGACTCCTTCCATAAGACAAGTATGTTGGTTTAGGCGTTAAACCTCGCACTTTATTTTCTTATGACAAAAGAATGGCTATCCCATAAAGGGGGGAGAAAGTGGTTGGATCAAATTTCACCCCGCATGGATCGGGTAATGATCTCCGCCTTGCTGTTTACCTGTAGCTTCCGGTAAATGTTTTTGATGTGCTGGCGGACGGTCTCCAGGGCAATACCCAGGCGATCGGCGATCATCTTATAGCTGAGACCGTCTACCATCGCGGTTATTACCTGTTGTTCCTTTGCCGTCAGCGGCTCGTTATAGGTGCGTTTTGGTGCAAAGTACTCCACCACCTTACGGGCGATGGCAGGCGACATTACCGAACCGCCATTCTGGATAAGCCGGAGGGAATGTAATACCTCCTCCAGCGGGGTGTCCTTCTGCAGATAGCCCACGGCGCCTGCACAGAGGGCCTTAAAGATACGATCGTTGTCGGCATACACCGACAACATGACAACCGCCGTCGTCGGAAACTTCTTTTTGATCAATGGGATCGCTTCTATGCCGCTGATACCCGGCAAGCCGATGTCCGTTAGTATAATGTCCGGAGAAGGAATACCCTCCGCCATCCGGAAAAATTCTTCTATCGAGCCCGCCGCTACGTCACAGACCAGTTCTTTTTGTTGTAAAAAAAATACGACAAGCGCATTCCTGACCACGGTATCATCTTCAATAATGGCAATATGCATCATAGTCACCTAAATATAACATTGTTTCTTTCCGATCGACATCCCATAAAAGGGGGAGGATCGTCACCGCCAGGGCGCCACCAATATAATGGTGACCCCATTGTCCGGGATTATTTGAAGCCTGGCCCTTATCCTCGCGGCTCTCATCTTCATATTTTTGATCCCCTGCCCACTAAAGCGGGCCGTTTTTGAGATCCCTTTACCATTGTCGCGGATCTGCATCGTCAGCAGCCCATTGTTCCTTTCCAGGCTGACATAGACCATACTGGCCTGCGCATGTTTTACGATATTGTTGATGGCCTCCTTAAATATGAGGTATATATGCTGTCTGAGATCCATGCGCAGTTTTTCCTGCTCCGGCAGACCGGCATGTCTGAACTCAAATTCAATACCGGCAGGCGAGAACATATCGTGCATGTGTTCGTGCATGTGATTGACGAGGCCCGTCAGGGCATCATTGCGCCCGTCGATGCTCCAGATGACGTCTTTCATCGTCGAGATGGCCCCGCGGCTGATGCCGGCAATCGCGCCCAGCTGCTCATCGGTATTCTCTTTTACACCTTCTCTTTTTACCGCATCGGCCAGCAGGGTGATCCTCACCAGCTGGCTGCCCACTTCGTCATGCAGGTCGCTGGCTATCCGGGTGCGGAGACGCTGCCATTTTTTTAACTGATGGATACGGTATCGCAGGATGAGGTACAGGACGGCCAACGCCAGTAATGCCATCGATATAATAAACCAGGGCGTCCGGTAAAACACCTGGCGAACGACAAGGTCGACCACTATCTCATTTTGAGCAACGGACCCTTTTGCAATACGGCCTCTTATGACCAGGGTATATTTCCCGGCCGGCAGGGAGGTAAAGGACAATACGCCCGTGCTGCCGACGGAATGCCATCCATCATCCAGTCCCTTCAACGTATAGGTATAGCTGTTACCGGCGGGATCGTACATATTCGTCAGGGTAAACCCAAAGGAAAAGAAGGTATCCCCGGGATAAATGACCACTTTTTTTATGGTATCGGCCCCAAAGATCGTCTCCGTCGTCGTCCCCGTATGGTTTGTCCTGCTAAAGCGCGTCAGCAGCAGATGTAACGGTCTTTTACTTCTGAATGCATCCACGGGATTAAAAACAACGTACCCGTTGAGACCGCCAAAGACCATACGGCCATCCGCCAGCCGGGCGAAGGCCTTCCGGTTGAACTCGTCGATGCTCAGACCATCCTTTTCATAAAAATTCGTGAACTGTCCCGTCTGGCGGTCCAGGTAATTCAGACCCGCATAGGTGCTGATCCATAGATTATGATCGTTGTCGGCCAGGATGCCGCAGACCGTATTGTTGCTTAGGCCGTCCTGGTTTGTATATTGTCTGACCAGCCCCATATTTTCATCATAATGTACGATGCCTCCTCCCGCCGTGCTGATCCAAAAGCTGCCGTCGCTATCCAAAAAAATATCGTTAATGCCATACTCCAGGGCGGGGGCGGCGGCCACCTTAAACACTTCGCGGGTATGGCTGTCGATCTTATACAGCCCTTTGTGCGTACCCGCCCAGATCCACTTCCCTTTTTTTACAAGGCTCCAGCAGGGGGTACCATAAAACGGCATGGCCCCCTTGTCATCCCGGAAGGGTCTCATGCATTTTGTACGGAGATCGAATGTATATATATTGACCTGCCCACCCGTCCACAACAGGCTGTCGTCATTACAGATGGCGAACTGCGTGATGCTTTCCCTCCGGGTCTGATCGTCCCCATCCGGCAGAAAGATGTCCAGGGAGGATCCGGTAATATCATACCGCCCGATGCTATAGCCTGCCGTCCAGACGACGTTCCCGCCATCATACCACATATCATAGATATAGCCTATATCGTAAGCGCCCGTCAGGGGGACATGGATCGCGTTATTGCGGATGGGTAAGGCAGAGATGGGAAAGGCGCCAAAGGTGGAAAGTGGTGTGGTGAGCGCCTCCCCGGTCGAAGCGGTCTCCCGTCTCAGCAAACCATGGTTCTCCGTACCGGCATACAATGTTTTATTCCTGTCTTCTATGATCCTGCGGCAACGGATACCCTCCAACGTCTTATCCTTTGCGACAAAGGGCATGGTCCGGAAAAAGGAAGCATTGTTGGGTATTTTAATGATCCCTTTGTCGGTGCCTACCCAGATATTATTACTATTGTCCGCATACAGAAAATAGACCATCGTTGCCTTGACGGCGGTCAGCAGCGAACGGTAATCGATGGTCTTTTTTTGCCGGAGGTCATATTTTACAAGGCTCACCCGTTCCGCCCCCTGCCAGATACAGCCTTCCGCATCGATACAAAAACAGGTATGGACATGGAGGTTGGGGACAGGGGTGGTATAGCCGTTGTTTAGCAAGGTCCCGAAATTCCGGCGGCTGCTGTCATACAGGCTGACCCCATCACAGGAGATGCCCCAGACACCCGTCTGCGGGTCGCTGCTGATCCGGGCATAATCGGGAGTCCAAAGGGAGGCGGGTCCCAGGCTATCTCCGTTATCCTTTCTGACCGGACTTCCCGCGAGTGCGGTTACATGATCCAGGTAGGAAAGCCAGATCCTTCCTCCGGCATCTTCCGCAAAGTCAACCAATACCATATTATTTTCGAGAAGCGAAGGATGTAAATGCACGGGGGAGAATAGAGGATGGGGGCCGGTCCGTACGATCCAGTTATCCGAAAGGATCCAGATGGCGCCATCCTTCATTTTCCGGATGGCCCGTACCGGTCCCCTGGGTAGGGAGCCGCTCCGACGGTCCTCATAAACAAATTGCCGCAGACTATCGGTACGCGGATCGAGGATATTCAACCCGCCCTCCGTACCGATCCATATATCTCCCGTGGAATCCTGGAAAAGGGCCGTCACCACTCCATTACAAAGGGCAGGCCGGCTTAGTACATTGTATTGGATAAAGGACTTGCCGTCATACCGGTTCAATCCGTCATTGGTGCCGATCCATACGATCCCCTTGCTGTCCTGTAACATACATTGGACCGAGTTGCTGCTCAATCCATCGCTGGCGGTAAGCCGTGTATAGGAGACAAGCTGTTGCGCCGTTGCCGGCAATTGCCAGACAAAGCTGCAGCATAGGAGGAAGGATATCTTCAGATAGCAGGTCAAGGTAGCATACGATTCAGGGTCAAGGTCAAAATGCTGTCTAAGTTACACAAAATCAGGTAAGTCATTCTAATCAAATTCTAACCTCGTTCTATTGTTTTTTTAGGCCTTATCAATATATTTGACCGATTTATTTAATACCAAACCGAACAATGAAGAAACTAAGCGGCTTTATCATCCTGCAAATTATGGGCGCTCTTTTTTTTAGCAGTTGCGTCCCCATCAGTAAATTTAATGCGGCACAACAATCCCTGGCATCGGCAAGATATGACAGCGCACAGCTGGCCAATAGAGTAAAGGGCCTGCAAGCCTCTCTTGCACAGGAAAGCCAGCAGAAAAAACAATCCATCGACTCCTTGTCTCAGCTGCTCGCCCAGCAGATAGAGGAACGGCGGCAGGAGATCGCCCGGCTGACAAGATCCATCGACGACCTGAAATCAAAGAATACCGATCTGTCGACGGAGTCCGCAAACCGGCAGTCATTGCTCAGCAAAAGCAAACAGGAGCTGCTCAGCCAGCAGGCCAAGCTGGAGCATTTACAGGCATTGATGGACAGGCAGAAGAAATCGATAGAGGAGATACGGAAAAAGATGACGGATGCGCTGGTGGGTTTTAAATCCAATGAGCTGTCCGTCGCCATTAAGAACGGGAAAGTATATGTAAGCCTGCAGGAGAACCTGTTGTTCCCATCCGGCAGCGCCGTGGTAAACCCGAAAGGAAAGGAAGCCCTGGGTAAGCTGGCGCAGGTCCTTAATCTAAACCCCGATATCACCGTCGATATCGAAGGCCATACCGATTCCATCCCGATCCATGGAAAATACCAGGACAACTGGGATCTTAGCCTTGCGCGGGCCGCTTCTATCGTACGGGTCCTGACAACGGATTATAGCGTCGATCCGCTGAGGGTCATTGCATCGGGGCATAGCCAATACGACCCCGTTCAGACAAACAATACACCCGAAGGACGGGCCCTTAACCGAAGGACGGATATCATCCTGTCGCCAAAACTGGATGAGCTATATAAATTACTGCAAACACCCGATAACGCAGATAAATAAGGGGCCTGCTTTATCGATCTGACGATCAACACATTCTTCAAAACCCGGTCTTCCGGGTTTTGTTGTTTTTCCCCGGGGAGTCAAGTTGCTTTCCCCGGGCGGTATCAAAATCCGGTCTTTTTTCAAATAAATTTGCGCAAGTGAATGCTTGCATATATATTTGCAAGCACATACTTGCATATAATGAAAGCCAGACGCGACGTATACCAGGCCATAGCCGACCCCACCCGGAGGGCCATCATCCAGATGATCTCCTCCCAGCCGCATAATGTAAATGCCATCGCCGAAAAGTTTGCCGTGAGCCGTCAGGCCATCTCCCTGCATATCCGGATCCTGGCCGATTGCGGTCTGTTGGTCGTCAAACAACAGGGAAGAGAACGCCTCTGTGAAGCACACCTCGCGCAGCTTAGCGAAGTATCCCACTGGGTAGAGCAGTACAAACAACATTTTGAGCGGAAATTAGACGCATTGGAAACCTATATTGAAAAAATAAAAAAAGAAAGAGATGCAAAACGCAAAAAGTAGCACAAAAGACCGGGAGATCCTTTTATCAAGGACGTTGAATGCTCCCGTAGCGCTGGTCTGGGAGATGTGGACAGACCCGAAACATATCGCCAATTGGTGGGGCCCCACGGGTTTTACCAGCACCATCAGCCGTATGGATGTAAAGCCCGGAGGCCAGTGGAACCTTGTCATGCATGGTCCGGACGGGACGGATTACGAAAACGAAAGCGTTTTTAAGGAGATCGTCCCGTTCAAAAAGATAGTCTATGAACACACGACGGACCCCGTATTCATTACCACCGTCGAATTTAAGGAACAGGGGGAACAGACGCTGCTTACCTGGCATATGCTGTTTCAATCGGCCGAACAATTCCAGCTGGTGGTGAAAAAATATGGGGCAGTAGAGGGGCTGAAGCAAAATGTCGAAAAGCTCGAAACATATTTGTCTCAACACAACGGATCTCACAAATAAATACAGTCATGGAAAAAGGCAACTATGCAAATGTCAACGGCATAAAGATGTACTATGAGATCCATGGCGCCGGCAGTCCATTGGTACTCCTGCATGGCGGCGGCTCTACGATTTATACAACGTTTGGCAGGATCTTGCCCGAACTGGCCAGGACGCACCAGGTGATCGCCGTAGAACTTCAGGCCCATGGACATACCGGCGACAGGGCTGCCCCGGAGACCTTTCAACAGGATGCGGACGATGTGGCCGAGCTGCTGAGACAGCTTCACATACAAAAGGCGGATATATTTGGTTTTAGCAATGGCGGACAAACGACGCTTGAGATAGCCATACGACATCCGGACAGCGTGCGCAAATTGATCATCGCCTCCGCGTTCTTTAAAAGGGATGGGGCGCCTGCCTGGTTCTGGGATGGCTTTGCCAACGCCACGCTCGCCAACATGCCAAAGCTTTACCAGGACGAGTTTTTAAAAATAAATCCCGATCCCGCGGCCTTACTGAATATGTTTAATAAAGACGTTCAGCGGATGGAGCATTTTACGGACTGGAAGGATGAAGATATAAAAAGAGTACAGGCGGCCACGCTGATCGTGATAGGCGACCAGGACCTCCCGCTGCCGGAACATGCGGCTGCCATATCCCGTCTTTTGCCCCATGGCCGCCTGGTAATATTGCCCGGCACCCATGGCAAGTATCTCGGCGAGGCGGCGACGGATGATCCCAATAGCAAGATACCGGAGCTTTTTGTAGTCCTTGTAAACGAGTTTCTGGCTGCTATTTAGCCAAAACTGGTCAAAATTTGCACAGTACGTACCCATTCGGAATGCTATATTTGAGTTAACCTCAAACCAACGCATATGAAAATAGGACTCTTATTTTTCTTTTCCATTTCCCTGCTTTCGGCAATGGCCCAAACCGATGAGATCTCATTGGAAAGACAATTATACAACCTGCCCGATCTGTCTTTCAGGAAGGTCTCCACGCCATCCGATAAATACCTGAAATATGAATTGACCATCCGGCAGCCGCTGGATCATCAGCATCCGGAAAAAGGCTATTTTTATCAGCATGCCACTTTGCTGCATAAAAGTTTTACTGCCCCGACGGTCATGGAAACACAGGGATATTGGCTAAGCAACGGTCGCAATGAGGTAGAAAAGATGTACAATGCGAATGACCTGAACATCGAATATCGGTTTTACGGAAAATCCCTGCCGGATACCATGCAATGGGAATATCTTACCATCGAACAGGCAACGGCGGATCTGCATGCGATCAACCAGCTTTTCAGGAATATCTACAAGGGAAAATGGATAAGCACCGGCGTCAGTAAAGGCGGTGAGACCACGGTCTACTATAAATATTTTTATCCAAAGGACGTGGACCTGTCCCTACCCTATGTCGCCCCTCTTGACAACAGCCTTGAAGACCAGCGGATCTATCATTTTTTTGACACGATCGGCACCGCGGCCTGCCGGGAAAAGATCTTTAACCTGCAGGTGTTCTTGTTACAGCACGAAAAGGAAGCATTGGAAAAATTGACCTGGTTTGCAAAGGGCGCCCATATGACCTTTAATTATACCGGGAGCATCGGCAAATCATTTGAATATTCCGTATTGGAGTTCCCCTTTGCCTTCTGGCAAACACATGGCGACTGCGAGAGTATCCCCACCGGCACCTCCGTGGACGAGAATGTCGATTATCTGATGAAGATCTCGGATATCTCCGCTTTTGCCGACGAAGGATTAAAGCGGTTTGAGGCACATTATTACCAGGCGGCTACCCAGAGCGGCTACTATGGCTATAACCTGGCGCCGTACAAGAAATGGCTTCATTACCTGAGCGGACCGAACCCGTCAGGGGCGTTTCCTCCCAAGTCCGCTCCCGTTAAACCTTTTGACCCTTCACTCAACGAAAAGGTCGCAAAATGGCTGGAGACCGACGGCAACAACATGATCTATATCTATGGCGGTCTCGATACCTGGACATCCGCCGGGATCATCGTCTCCGATAAAGTAAACTCAAAAAGATTTGTCGTGCCCGGGGCCATTCATGGGACTGCCCGTGTAAAGAACATGAACCCGGAAATGCAAAGGGAATACGCACAGAAGGTAAAAGAGATCGCTGGGCTGGATATCAATACAAAGGAATTGTAGTTTATTTTCGGTGAAAATGTCGTTATTTATTACAACTTATGTCCTAATTTGAACGCTTCGATTGACATTCTATTTAATCTTAAAAAAATAAATATGAACAGATCGATCCCTTTTTTCTTCGTGCTGCTCTTTCTGGCAGGATGCAATACGACTACAAAGCCTGCAGTATCCCCTGCTCCCGCCGAACGTACACCCGATACGCTTACTTACCTTTTCAAGGCCACCTATTCATCCGATATCACGGTGCCCTCTAACCCCGGATATGCACAAAAAGTATTGCAGGTCTGGAAAATGTTTGAGACCGCCAATATAGAAACCATGAAACCTTATTTTGCCGATACCGTTACCTACGATGACGCAAGCGGCATGCATTTTTACGGCCCCGCGGCAAAATTGCTGGCCTATGCAAAAAAGGATATAGAAGGGCTTGACTCGATGCGATTCGACATAAGCATGTGGCAAAGCGCGCATGTCAATGACAAGAATGAAGATTGGATCAATATCTGGTCCTCGGAAAGAAGATACCCCAAAAAAGGCATACCGGATACGGTATTGATGCAGGAAAACTGGAGGGTAAAAGAGGGCCGGGTGGTTTATTTTAATCAATACCTGGCTAAACTTCCAAAATAGCCGGTACATCCCCCAATTTACCTATCTTAGGACCTCTAAAATACGGTTCATGAAGAAAATGCTGGTTTTTACGACATTGGTCATGCTGTGCATGGCAGTTAGATCCCAACAACCCAATACGCTTACAAAGAAGGAAAAGAAAGATGGCTGGAAACTGCTCTTCGACGGTAAGTCAACACAGGGCTGGCATACCTATCTCAGGGATACGGTAGGATCCAAGTGGCAGGTCAGGGATGGGGCGATCGTTTTTGATCCGACTCAACCCCAGAGTGGAGGAGGCGATATCGTCACCAATGAAGCGTACGAAAACTATGAGCTAAACCTGGAATGGAAGATCTCAAAAGGGGGAAACAGCGGGATCATCTTTGATGTACAGGAAGATCCGAAATACAGCGCAACGTATATAACCGGTCCGGAGATGCAGGTCCTGGACAATATAGATGCCGAAGACAATAAAAAACAAAATCATCTCGCAGGCTGTCTGTACGATATGTCCGGCGATGCAACGGTCTCCAAACCAAAACCCGTCGGGGAATGGAACCAGGTCCGGCTTATCCAGAACAAGGGACATCTCACTTTCTGGCTCAATGGTATAAAGACCTATGACGGCCAGATCGGCAGTGAAGAATGGAAGACAATGGTTTCGCGCAGCAAATTCAGCAATAAGGCCTTTGCCGACTTTGCAAAGGTAACCAAAGGTAAGATCGCCTTACAGCAACATCCCGGTTCCAGCGAATGGAGGAACATAAAGATCCGCATGTTGTAAATTTGCTTACCTACCCGTCGCCCGCAACACCGTCATATCCTTCTTATCCTCGTCATCATAGGTCTTCTTGACGATATAATGCCATTGCCGCTCCGACACATCCACGGTAAAGATATCTCCGGTCTTGTGGTTCTTAACGGCATCCTGGAATTCCTTTGGCATCATTTCTTCGCCAAAGAACCAGCCCGTATCTCCATGCGTGGTATTTCCATCCATCGTATATTGGTCGGAAAGCTGCTCGAAGGGTACGCCGGAGCTGATCTTCTTCTCTATAAGTTTTGTAAGGCTGTCTATCTGGGTCGCGGATAAGGAGGAGCCATCCAGGAAGATATAGCTGGCCCGGTATTTAACCTGTTCGGTCGATTCCAATACCTTATACGTAACATAGCCGACGGAAAAAACATCTCCCTTATTTTGCCGCAGTAACCGCTTGTCGATGACGGTCGAATCCTTGCCATAGGAGAGATGGAGCAAGGCCGGCTTGATCCCTGGATTGGCATCGATAAATGTCTGTGCCTCCGGGACGGTCCCGATCTTTTGAAATTTTTCAGTCAACGTTTGTTGTGCGAGAGCAGGTACGGAAAGGAGTAGGAACAAGCTGACGAAACTATTTTTCATATTTCTATTTTTAAAAAGAACACTGTAGGCGACAAAAATAAGTAAGAATGCCTCACCCCCTTGCTACCGGCTCATTAAATTGCGCTAAAAATACACAACCATTTGAATATCAGTAGTTAAAATAAGCATAAAACCGGTCATCAATTCTCCTTTACCGGTTGATGCATCTTTCTCTCTACCCCCGAAAGGTCGATCCGGATGGATGGGTCTTTGAACTCCGGCTGTTGTCGCAGCCGCTCCAGGTCGCGGAAGCCTTCATCGACAGCCTTGAGCAGATCGCCGGTTGCGGCGGCGGCCTGTCTGTTGCGGGCATCCAGGATGGCGGAAAAATACCAGGCCTCGCTATTCGCAGGATCGGCCATTTCATACAGGTCTACAAAATGCCGGGCTTCGCTATTCGCATTGCCATTGATCAGGTGATTGCTGATGGAGTAAAAGGCCAGTGATAAATATGCCAGCAGCCGCTGGTACATCTCCCGCCCCGCACCTCCCGCCTTTACCCGCCCTTGAAGATCGTGGATGGTCGTAGTCCAATAGGTCCCATCACCCCGTTGAAAATGCTGCATATATTCCGCCTTGATGCTTTGTTCTCTTTGCAATAAGCTCTCTTCCGCCTGCTGCTGTTTCCGGTAGAGCGCATTGCCGGATAGGGAAGCCGCTTTTTCCCGGAACCAGCCGGCCGCATCGCTCAATCCATCCAGGAAACCGATCGAAAGCATACATTCCCGACCGGCTTTTTTCAGCTCGCCCGTTTTGAGATACGAATCCAGCCGTTGCTTGCTTTTTATGATATAGCCATTGATAAATCCATTGTCTTTTGGAAGAAGCCCCGTCCGCATAGCATCGAATTGCAAACCGGCAAAGGCCTTGTTCATACAATCGGGTGGCGCCCATTCATGTTTTCCGTCGAAAAGGATCAGGTGATGCCGCGTACGGGTCTTATCCAGGTCGCCGCTGATACTCAACAGTTCGGTCAGGTTCATGTCCCCCTCGCCGGCGATGGCGGTGAAGCTAAAGGAAAGATCACCCGCCGAAATTCCATCCGGGAGACCGGCTCCATTAGCCAGGACGCCTTTCACTTCCGGGTGTTGTATGGCCAGGTAGCCGGCCACTTTGGCGCCGCCCGAAAACCCTGCCAGATAGATCCTGTTTGGATTGATCTTTACCCGCGCCTGTACATCGGCCGACAGACGACGCCAGATGTTCTCTGTAGCCGGCCAGTCATTGCCATTCTTCGAGTTGTTGCTGCCGGCCAGGATAAATCCATACACATCCGCCAGCGCCCGGTACTTTCTAAGCGGGAGCGCCCCTGCGGCATGCGGGTCGAAGAAATAGATCACCGGCAATGCCTGGCTATTACCCCTGACGGGGATGTACAATGCATAGGACTGACCGGGATCGGCCTTACAGATCACCGTGTCGATGACCTTTCCTGCCGTCCACGGATCGGCGGTACTTCCTGCCGATGCCCGGCAGGCGGCTGTACTGACATAAAAAACCAGGACCAGCCTGGTTAACAGATCCATTCGTATCATGTGTATAACAGACTAAGCAACGGCCCTGCCCTCCTTTGCGGCCTTTGCACGTCTGCCTCGTATTTTAAGTACCTGCAGCGTTGCGCCGACGAGGAACACCAGGAAACTGATCCCGATGATCATTTGGATATGCGGATCATCCGGGCTCGATGATAACGGCGCGTTGACCGGGAGGCGGGTAGCCGTCTCGGTTACACCCGGGATAATGTGGAAAAAGAAGGTCATCGAATAGCAAACGGTCTCCACATAGGGTGAGAACCGGCCGAAGACCCTTGTCTTTTCTCCTGAAGCCAGCGCAATGGCCAACACAAACAAGGTGATGATCCCCAGTACATGGGCTTTGTTAAAACCGCCATGATGAAAGATCCCAAAACCGGTGACGCAGGTGAAGATGGTGGCGACCACATAGGTCTTTCCGATCATGTTCCTCCAGGAGATCTCGCGGTAACGGATCAGGGAAATGATGCCAGTAGCGACGGCGACCAGGCTGATCGCCGTATGAATGATACCGAGTGTAGATAGTGCGGCCATAACAGGTGTTTTAGTGGTTAATTGGAAAATAACGAGCTGTAATTTAGCAATATTCAGGTATCTTAAATCTAAATTTATGCCCTTCCTGTTCGACTTCCCCTGGAAGTTATGGCCGGTACCGGTGTTCCAGGTACTCCTGCAACACCAGCGCATGGTTATGCTGCTCATCCTTTGCCGCGTACAACAACGTGATCACTTTCGCCTCTTCATATTTTTCGACAAAGCCGGCGACCGCCTCGTTCGCTTTTAGTTCGGCCTTGTATCTCTTCTGAAACTCCGGCCAGCGTTCGGGATCATGGTTGAACCAGGTCCGCAGGTCGGGAGACGGCGACAGGTCCTTTATCCATTCGCGCATCTCCAATTCCTCTTTTTTCATGCCCCGCGGCCAAAGCCTGTCCACGAGCACGCGGATACCGTCGTCCTTCGAAGGCTTATCGTATACCCGTTTTGTTCTTATTACCGGTTTCATATCACCTGATTTGATTTAACACAAAGTTAGCAAAAGGCTCACATTTCGTTAGTAAACAGTCCGACAAAGGCCGGGTCCTATATACAGCTGAATTTAACTTAAAATCTACCAACATGAAAAAGTGTCTGTTAATCCTCCTGGCTATCGTCGTTATGGGAGCTATGCTAAGCGGCTGTTATGTCGAAAGATATCATCACCCCTATTATCATCATCATTATTAACGGCGCCCTGTAACATCTTTTTTACAAAACCATCTTTACCGATGGTTTTTTTATTTTCGCCCTTCAGACAACTCCGCCGCCTGTAGTCCTATCAAGGAGATCAGGGGAGGCCCAATGCATGGTCCACCGGGATATCCTCCCCATTCCAGATCTTCAGCGCCGTCCAGGGCAGGTCCTTACCCTGCCAGAATGCATCTCCGGCGGGCAGCCCCAGCACCAGGAAAGCCTCCGAACACAAATAAAGGCTGCCGGTAGAGATATAGCTTTCCCCGATCCCCGGCTGATGCCCATAAAGACCGATCTGCAGCCATCCCTCCCTGTCAAATGTACCCGGCGCCTCCGTCTGTCTCCGGATCACCGCATAGAGCGCAGCCCTTACCTGCTGCGGAGGCAATTCCTTTGGCAGGGCCTTCATCAAGGCTATCCTGGAAAGTAAATGAAATATACCATACCGGTAGGCCAGGCTGCGCCCGATCGGCGGATAGGTCGCCTCCGGGGAGATCATCCTTTCCTGCACGACGGCATAGCGTTTCGACCGCCGCAACACCTCCTCATAAAATTTATTATCCGGGTTCTTAGGGTCGGCGGTCGCAAGCACCTGCAACGTCTCCAGCAACATCGGGTGCATGACAAAACTATTATAGTAATCCCAGTGAAATTCCGGGCCGTCGCCATAGGCCCCATCGCCCTTATACCAATTCATCAATTGCCGGATGGCATAATCCACCCGCATCCGGTCGTAGTCGCCGCCATACCGCAGCAGCGCCGCCTCTATCGTGGCGCTGAACATAAGCCAGTTGGAATAGGAAGGCGTGATGACACGGGAGGACTGCAAGGCATGCAGCGTTTGTGCCCTCGTCACGGTATCCAGCCGGCCCCAGAGCTGTGTCGGGGCGCGAAGCAGCGCCTGTGCAAAGAAAGCGGCGTCCACCACGGGCTGCCGGCCCGTATTAAAGTTCATAAAATCGGGAGAGGCCGGGTTTACCGCGTTCTTAATACCCTCCACTGCCAGGTCGATATATTTTTTCCGCAACTGCCCCTCCGGGGAAGCATCGGGCCCTAGTTCCAGCCAGGGCGCCATCCCCGACAGCAGCCTGCCAAAAGCCTCGAGGTGGGTACAGGTCCTTCTTTTCTCCACATCGGCCACATTGGACGCCTCGACCGGCATTTTCTTATGCAGCTCGCCCCTGCTCAACGCAGTAAGAACGGGATCTGCAATACGCGTGAGCGTCGCCACCAGGTACTGCCGTTCTTTTTGTCCATCCCCCTCCGAAGGTTTGAATGACTGGCACCAGGCAGCCGAAGAAAGGAACAGCAGGACAGGGACTACCAAAAATTGGATACGATAGCTCATTTTTTTGATACGATAATTCATTTTTCAGAAATTGAGTTTGATTGTAAAGTACTACAACAGCGGATCGGCCAGCAATGTCTTTTTCATGGTTTTGGTATCCAATATTCCAGTTCCGGCCCCTGCCCGCCTTCCGACGAGCCGATCAATACCTTCCTGCCCTTATCGATGTCATCCCCCAGTTGCCGGGTCTCGCGGACAAAGGCAAAAGTAATGGACCGGCCCCCATGCTTTTTTACGAGGTCCGTCACATCGAGATAATGCGCTCTTCTCCGGTTGTCCATGGCCAGCTCACCCGCGACATATGCCTTCTGCCCCACGCCCATGATCAGGGCCTCTTTCCCATCCAGCTGCGGGGCCGTCTTCCAGGTGATCTCCGCCGACGACCATTCACCGGCCGGCATCCCATAGACATGAAAACGAAACAGCGCCGTATCGACGGCATTGTAGCCATATACGCGCAAAAGGATCCGCGAAGCAGCAGACAGGTCTTTCCCCAGGAGATCAAAACGAATATAACTAACCTTATTCCTTTCCGGCCTGGACGCATCCAGCGCGACAGCCAGTTCCTTTGCCGGCGTCCAATGCACCCCGGCTTCTTTTCCGGCCGATACGGTAGCCTCTGCCACCGGCGCAACAACCGTCTTTTGTAATTTACCGGAGGGAATGGTCAGCAGGATCACCGTCTGCGGAGGCAGGGTAACGTTGATCTTCTTATCGGCGCCGACGGCAGTAAGGCTGGTCACTTCCCCATAAGCCCCGGGACCCACGCTCTCCGCCGTCACCGGCGCACCCGCCCGGACGGCCAATGCGAAGAGGTCCAGGTGTAAGAGGTCCTTATATCCTCCCCGCTGCACCAGCCACATATAATAGTTTCCCGTGACGGTATCATAGGATGTCAGTGCATCCATGTTGGCATCCGTGACCGATACATTCGTTTCGTATAAGGGACGCTGGTCCTTAAAGCCTTTGGCAAACAGGCGCACCACTTCTCCCGTTCGCTGGATGCCCGAGACATCATAGTCACCCGTTGCTTCAGAAGGCCCGTCGCCTTTGGCAAAGACCTTGATCTCCCTCACTTTGATCATCCCGGGGTCCGTCGACAGGAATCGGATCCTGTCCGTCGTGACAGGTTCCTTGAATATTCCGAATACCTGGGAGTATTTATTCCCTTTTTCCGTAAAGCCCGGGATGTCCTTCCAGCTCCCGCCCGAAAAATATTGCAGGCTAAAATCCTTTACCCGGTCCGGGCTGGTATAGATCCCATCTGACGATCCCGTATATACGACGGCGCTGCCCAGCGTTCTCTGCGCCCCCAGTGATATTTCCAACCATTTTTCACCGGCGCCCGGATCCGAATGCCAGGCCGACCGGTCCGATTTATCTCCATCCGTCACCCGCGCCGCCGGCCACCCCTCTACTTCGGTACTGGCCTTTACCGGCCGTCCCGCAGCAAGATCGGCATAGGCATCTTCCACGATGCGCCGGCCCTGCCAGGTAAGGTGATGACCCGACTTGACACCTAAAGGGTAGGTTGCCGATGTCGTATTGGAAAATTTGAAGGCCCACATCCCATAGGCGCCGTTCCGCGTATTGTTCGCATAGATGCCGGCCCATTCGGTGAAAAGCGAGGGCGCATCCATCGTCTCTTCCTTGTCGATGAGATAGGCGTTCATCCACCGGCCGATCTCCGTATAGACAATCGGCAACGGCTGACCGCCGGGTTGGTTTTCCGAAAGGATCTTCCGGATGTCATTGACCCGGTTGACATATCCCGCCGCCGGGGAGTTATACGAGTGCGTGGAAAAGATGCCCAGCAGATCATGATCGATCGGCTTGCCATGATAATCCGTCCGCTGGCTTTTCGCCACCGCGGCCCACCATTCCGGGTTATTGCCGGCCGTTACGGGCCCGACCATCCTCGCCTCCAGGTGCTTGCCATAGGCTTTGTCGACATCCTCTATCGCACAGGTCAGGGCGTCGCTGACGATCCGCATGCCCCCAATCCACTGATCGAGCTTCATGGGCCCGGAGTTCTTGTGATTAGGCTCATTCTGCATCGCAAACATCGTCACATCCCCGGTCTTCGCCGCATAGTAGGCCAGGGCGTAGTACCGCTGCCATTGTTTCCACTTGTTGCCCCAGGTATCGTCAAAGTCGGTGCTCCCTACCTGTATGACAGGATCGATCTTCAGCCGCTTCAGCTCAGACAGGACATAGCTAAGCACCATCGGGTTGGTATTGGCTCCCTTCTCCGGGTGTTCGTATAAGGGAAGCAGTTGCTCCCATTTTATAAACCGGTTCTTTTCCGGGCTCGACCGCAGCTCCGTTTTCCGCCGGTCGAACTCCTCTACGTCCTTTATCGCCGGGTCCACCTCCACGGCAGCGGCCGGCACATAGGAGTTGAGGGTGGTCCATACCCGAAGACTATTGACACCGGCATATTCCAGCCATCCCGAAGCATTGCTTCCGGGCACATAATATCCCTGGTTATACCCGACATACCGCAGGGTCCTGCCGGTGACGGTACTGCCGATACGGACCGCAACCTCCTGGTCACTGGTCCTCTCTGTTTTTTTGAGAAGGTCCGGAGCGGTGCTGCCCGCAACCGGGATGTTGTTGGTTTCCTTCCCGAATACCTCGATCTCCATGATGCTGATCGGCTCTCCGTCATCGCAGACCAACCGCAGCTTGAACGTGTTGATCGCCGGAGAGAAGGTATACGGAACCTCTGTCAGCCGGTTCTCATGCACTTCCGTATTGGGGATGTCCGTCCAGTTGGCGTCATCCCAATATTGCAGCTTGAAGTTCTTGGCCGACCAGAATCCCGCCGCCTGCACCGACTCGGCCGCGGTGCGCTCTGCCTCGGGGATACCCGTGTATACAACGACCCGGCTTATGTTGCAATATTTCTGCAGGTTGATCTCGAAGATATGCGGCGGCTGTATGTTGCCCGACATCCACTTGGATTCGCGGGTGATCTTTCCGTCCACGGCATTGGCGGCAGGATAACGGCTGTTCTCCGAGTTGGCGGATACCGGCTTGTGCAGGGCCAGGTTCTTCTCCTGGGCTTTCAGGGACCCGCTTAACAGGATCAGGACTATCGCAGGTAGTACGCTATTCTTCATTCGCTCGTATTAATAGATGCTTCCCATCTTCAATGTTTGCCGCCGATCTTCATCCGGAACGGAAATGCCGGCAGCCCTCCCGTATCGAATAAATTTGCTTCTCCCACCAGTAACCAGGCATATCTCACTTCTATGGGGTCCGCGACCCCCTCCTTCCAAACGATGACGCTGTTCCCTTCCACTTTCGCGTTGGCCGGCACGAAGATCACCGAATCACCCGAAGCGGCCCGGTACCCGATCTCGAAGCCTTTTACGACCCTGTCACCGGAAGAGGGCTTTGCTTCATCGCCCGCTGCCAGCCCGGCGGCGGATGGTTCAAAGTCAACGACGGCTTTCCCATCGACCGCCACAATTTTCTTTGCTTCCGGCCCTTTATAAACGATCTTTTTATCCCCATAGTCCCTTGCAAGGGCAATCAGCGCCAGCCGGTCCCCTATTTCTTTTTTCCGGGTAAAATGAATGTTCTTCATATTGCCCAGGTCCGTGGTGACGGCCACACCGGTATTAGGGACCTTCTTCATGATCTCATATTCCGCCTCCCGCACTTTTGCCGCATTGTCCAGCGAGCTGTACCCGAAGGCGGAGATCTGCACGACATAAAAGGGAAGGCCGGACGGCTTGCCACCCGCTGCCCAACGCGCCCTCCATTCACGGATCATCGCGCTCAAAAGACGATAATATTCATCTGCATAATTGACGTTGGACTCTCCCTGGTACCATAGTACTCCCTTGATCCCGAATGGAATGACGGGATTGATCATCCCGTTGAAGAGCACCCCCGGCTCCCGCCAGGGACGTTCGTAATAATACAGGGTTTGCGGCTCCTCCGGTTTTTTGGGGCCTTTTCCTTGCTCTTTTTCCCATTTGTCCAGCGCGGTATGATAGACGACGGAATCCTTGCCGACATTTTCCTGGATGTATTTCCAACGATCGTTGTAACGCGAAAGGATGGTATCGTCTTTCAACGCCGGCTCCGGCGTCCAGGCTTCCGCCGGCGTTCCCCCCCAGGCGGAATAAACGATCCCCACCGGTACGTTCAATTGCTCGTGTATCTTTTTTGCGAAGAAATAGGCGACGGCGGAAAAGGCGGGAGCCGTGGCCGGTCCGCTCTTCTGCCATATGGCCCCGGGCGAGTCGTCGAACAAATGCGAAGCATATTGACGGGTGACGCTGAAATAGCGGATGGACGGGATATCCGACGCTGCGATCTCCTGCTCCGCATGCTGGCTCTTGCCCAGGGTATAGACCATATTGGACTGCCCCGAACAAAGCCATACCTCGCCGACCAGCACATCGTCCAGCCCGATATGATTGCTGCCGTCAATATTCAGGGTAAAAGGCCCGCCTGCCGGAGGAGTTTGTACCCTGACCGACCATTTGCCGGAGGCGTCCGCCTGTGTCCCGGCAGCTTTCTTCATCCATCCCGCCAGTACGGTCACCTTTTCACCCGGATCGGCCCAGCCCCAGATCAGCACTTTCGTCTTTTGTTGCAATACCATGTGATCACTGAAGATGGCCGGCAATTTAACCCGGGCCAATGCAGCATTCGAAAATGACAGCAGGGCGAAGACCATCGCCGGGACGAAATACCGGCGGTTGTTGTTCTTACAGGAAGTCATATATTTTATTTGGATGACCTTACTAACGTTACAAAATAGATGTCGTTGTCCTTTACCTGGAACCGTTCATTATACTTACCACCGGTTATGGATATTTGCTTTTTGCTTTCCGGTGTGCCGGACCCTACCTGTTTCAGGGCAGCCTCCTGCTGCCGGGAGAGATTGGCCGGTGATCCCATTTCGAGCCAGGCGCTAAAAACATCGTTGTGGTGATAGCCGACCCGGTATACCGATACGGTATACTTTCCATCAGGGATGTGATCGATCCGTACGGTCACGGTTCCTGCGCTTTCAGGCGGCGTATTTATGCGAAAAAGGCTATCATTAAAAAAGGTAGCGTTGGCAAAAGGAAGTTTCAGGTTCCAGAAAAGCGCCTGGACCCCATTCTTACTTTTACATACCCAGGAGCAGGGATCGGAATTCTTTAATTCGGTATCTCCCATCTCCCGCAGGAACTGATAAGCAAAGAAGGTAGGCTTTTTGATCCCCTGGAGGTTTAACAATCCAAACCCGCCATGAAAGGCCGTCATCGCCGGCCCTGCCTCTTCGAAGATATCGGTAAAGGTCCAGTAGGACATGGAACGGGTGGCATGTTCTGTGTTCTTCAGCGTATTTAAAATAAAAGGGGCATTTTGATAGCTGTCATGCAGGGGATCACGGGAAGAAGGGGAGGAATTTATTTCTGTATAGTGCAATTCCGTATGCCGGGACCCGCTGCTGTCCATGATCCGGCGGGTATTGACGACATTCCCCGACAGGTAATCCGGCGCCAGTATGGTACGCTTACGTACTCCGAATTCATCAAATCCCGTCCGGGTGTTATAGCTATGCGTCGAAATAAAATCCAGCGGCACTTTGTTGTCCGCACAGAATTGCAGGGTTTCGCGGATCCATTTACTGCCCGAAGTAGCCGGGCCGCCGACCCGATAGGTCGGGGAAACGGATTTGACGGCAGCCGCCGTCACCCGGTAGAGCTTAAAATATTCATCCCTCGTTCCGGCAAAAAATCCTCCAAGGTCGGGCTCGTTCCATACTTCGAAATACCATTTCTCTACTTCGGCCCGGCCATAGCGGTCTTCCCAATGCTTTACCAGTGCATGGATAAGGTCACTCCATTTCTCATAGGATTTTGGCGGTGTGACATTGCCCTTCCACCAGAACACAGTCTTTGTTCCGCTCGCCAGGTCGGGCGGCATAAAGCCCAGCTCTACGAACGGTCTTATCCCGATGCTCAATAAATAGTCGTAAAGTTTATCTACATACTGCCAGTTGTATTGGGGATTGCCGGCCTTATCTTCCGTATAGACATGCATTTCATCACAGAGCAGTCCATGAAAACGGATATATTTGAAATCAATGGCCTTTTTTACAACCGACAATTGCTGCTGCCAGTCTGCCCGTAAACCTTCGTCGGCACGGCCTGCCCCGACACATTCGCCATAGACCCGGCTGAAAGGGCCCAGCGGCTTCATAAGATCCGCGGCGATCGTCCTGGACGGCAGGATCGCCTCCTGGGCCGATGCCGGTACCGGCGCAACCATCCGGCAGATGATCAGTAAGAGGACGCACTTTCTTTTCATGGTCGTGTCTATTGTAACCGGTGCTTTAACCGCAGCATCGCCTCTGCATAATAATAATCGGCATAAGGCAGCGGCGCATCCACATCCTGGTTCTTGTTCTTATTGGTCACGCTGTGTTCCAGCAGGAACCCGCCGTTCTTCCCTATCGGGGCCATATAGGCAGGGGAAGAAAGAGATCGCAGGATGGTCTCTGCCGTAGCGAGGTACCTGGCCGACGCATCCCCGCTGCTATAACCCGACAGTTCGATGAAGGCGGAAGCCATAACGGCCGCCGCCGACGCATCCCGGGGAACATTTGGAATACCGGGAGCGTCATAGTCCCAATACGGTACTTTATCGGCGGGGAGGGTGGGATTATTTAATATAAAGGTGGCGATATGCTGTGCCTGTTCCAGGTAGCGCGGGTCCTTTGTCGACCGGTAGAGCATGGTATAGCCATACAGTCCCCAGGCCTGTCCTCTCGACCAGGCGGACTCATCGGCCGCACCCTGGGCCGTTTGTTTTTTAATGACTTTCCCCGTCTGCGGATCATAGACCACCACATGGTAGGAACTGTAATTGGGCCGGAAATGGTTCTTCATGGTCGTATTGGCATGGGTCACGGCCACCTTATAAAAGGAAGAATCCCCGGTAACTTTTGTCGCCCACAGCAATAATTCGAGGTTCATCATATTGTCGATGATCACCCGGAACTGGGTCGTGTCATCGGACTTGCCCCAGCTACGGATACAGCCTACGGCCGGATTAAAGCGGGTCTTCAACGACCGGGCCGAATTCAGCAGGATCTGCTTGTATTTTTCCTCCGGATGGAGACGATACAGGTTCCCATAGCTGCAATACATCATAAAGCCCAGGTCATGGGTGCCGGTATTGAATTGTTCCTTGTCCATCAGGGGTATTTTCCTTACCGCCTCATCGTACAGCGCCTTGTCGCCCGTAGCTTCATACAGGTATAGTAAAGTGCCCGGGTAAAAACCGGCGACCCAATTGTCCGACGTACAGGTCTTGAGACTGTCATGGGCCATCGACCTCGGCATTACTCCTTCCGGAACCGTTGGGATCAGCACCTTATATTGTTTGTCGGCCTCCTGCATATGCCGGTCGATCCATTTTACGGAAACAGATCCGGCCGCCGAAGCCTCCTGCCGGTCGCCCGGTGAAGCCCCTTGCTTCTTCGAAGCGGAACAGCCGGCGAAGAATCCCCCGGTAATAACCGCCAGGACCCCGGCAGTGAAGAATAATTTGTTCATACGTAGATGTTGTATTGCGTTTTGCATGGTCTGAGTTGAATTTTGAAGGTCTTATGCTCTATAATATCTGATTGGGCAGTTTTTCCATGTCCTCCACAAACCTTGTCCATAACTGAGCAGCTGCTATGTTATGACCATTCTTTGGCTTTGGCTGTACCGGGCTTTTCTTCCCGCCGCAGGAAATAAATCCGACCAGCTGCGTATAAGGGCGATGGGTATTCATGTTCGCGGAATAGGATCGGATCCATGTCTCCCGGTACCATTTTTCAAAGGGAGGGCGTTCTGCCCGCAGGGTCTCCAGCTCCAATTGCTCCAGGGGCTTCAACGCTTCTCCGACCAGGGCCCAGGCCTTTGCCCGGTCCGGCTCCGACAAAGCCCGGAGGAGCAGCAAGGCCGCCTGTGTGGGCCTCCAGTCGAACAGTAACCCAATCTTGACCTGCTCGTAAAAAAAGACGGCCTGTTCCTGGCGCATTCCTTTCATCTCAACGTCTATCGCCCGGATGACAGCCTGGTATTTTCCGTCCCTGCTCTTCAATAGCTCGACGTTGCCGGTCTCCGCCGGGGTAAAGGGCTGGCCATTCATCTTCCGGCTCAGCTTGTCCAGGAGATCCTGCACCATCTCCGACCCGAACCAGGTGATGGCCGGCTTATTCAGCAGGTCATAATATTGCCGGTATATATTACTAAGCCGGGTATTGTCCCCATCGCCGAAATATTCATTGCACCACCATTGAATATACGCATCTCCCGTATTATTTTCCTTGTACAGCTCCGCCCCCTTCCAGGTGATCTCGGCCAGCATCCTCGCTTCCATGACGAACTCCCGCAGCTCGCTGGTATTGACCAGCATGAACTCGGTAGCCTTCCGGTCGATGATCTTTTTGAATTGCTCCGCGATGGTCTGCGGCGATACCGTATGAAAGCTTTGCTTGGTATTGACGCCGCCGAAATAAGCCAGGTGATAATATACCCCATGTTTCCATTTGCCCGTTTCTTCCGGCAATTCCCGCATGATCCCGTTGTTATCGTCCGGCCAGACGATGATCACCTCTTCCGGGATGTTAAAGGCCGCCCGGTTTGTCTTGTACTTATCCAGCATTTCCGTATACAAGGTAAAATGAAATAGCGAGGGATAGTCCGGGGGCAGCGCATTTTTCACCAATGATACCTGTGTATCGATGGCTTCGAGGAATACTTTCGCCTGTACATCTTCCGGCGTATTGGGCGGGAAATCATAGGCATGGTCGTCCGTTCCCCTTAAGCCGACAGGCCAGATGGTATACAGCTTCTTGTTTTCTTCCACTCCGCCATTCCAATAGCCGATGATCCCCTTTTTATTGGTGAACCAGTCCCATTGGGGATCGATGCCTCTCTTTTTGGCCAGGTCGTACCGTTCGATGCCGAATGGATTGGACAGTAAGATATCATAGTGGTGGGAAGTATAGAACAACCCCCAGTCGCTGGCGCATTGCTGCACTTCATACCGGCGGTGAACGCGCGTATAGGGCGCCACCATGTTCATCCGGAGACGCAGCGCCGTCTCAAAATATTTCCGGTACCATTCCATGGGCACATCCCCGAGCCGCATCGGGTAGCCGTTCGCCTCGAATGGCCGTGGAAGGATATCCTCGTCGTCATGAAAAAAGCCCCGGTATCGGAAGGCGGGCGCAGCGGTATAAAAATCGGTCTCCTTCAGTACGAGCCCATCCCTGGTCTCGGGGGTAAAGCCGCTCCAGTGATAAAGGGGATCGATGCCCAGGCGCTCGCACAAGGTATAAACGGCGAAGGCGGTTCCCCGAAAATCCGCCCCTACCAGCCATACGGAATTACCCCGGGTGCGAATATGATAGGCCTCCTTCTGCCCCATGAGCTGTTGGACTTTCAGATCCCCGGGCACGGTATCCGCGCCCGCCACGGCCAGCCGGATCGTTGCCGTACTTTCATCCGCCGTCTCCACGATGGGAGGCAGGAACCCGGTGATCTTTTGGATGTCCGCCGCGAGGAATATCGCCGCCTGCCGGAGAGCCGTATGGGCATTCTTCCCGATGGACACCTGGCAGCCCTTTCCATTGGCCACCAATGTTACGTCGCCTTTTGCCGGCTGGTTCCGCTGCACCCAGGAGCCTCGGATGGCGGCCTTGTCACCCGCCGGTGCGGTATGCCCGGAACCGGCATCCCCGAAGGACCTGCGCTCTTCGCCCTGCGCCTCCTGCTCTCCTTTGCCGGCCAGGCTTTGCAGCCCTGTTGCGCTTAATGTCAACCCGCCTACGGCCGTAGTACAGTTTCGGATAAAGTCCTTTCTTGAAATATTCTTTTTATTGCTCATTTTTACCGGTTATACATCATTGTTATAGCATTAAATGTTCCCGTCGCCAGTCGCCCCTTTTTCAATAAGCGCCGATATCCGGCCGCCTGTTCTTCGGGATCGGATACCCATCGAGGTCTTCCTTATAATGTAAGATCGCCCCGGCCGCCCTCGCCGGGCTGCCCGGCAAGAGCCTGAAGTTCCCGTTGCGGGCGTCGACAAACATCGGGTCCGCGACCCGGTCGCCTTTACCCCGGGGGATCCCTCCGAGTGGATCGCCCGGGCTATTGCCGGCGAAGAAATAGAGATTATGATCATGCGGCTGGTTACCCACCCGGCTCCGCTGGTGCCCCTTTGTCTTATTTAACGGACCATATACCTGGATATCCGGAGGCAGCACGAAGATATTGTTGCGGACCACCAACGAGGTGCTATCCAGGTTGAAGGTCCAGAATATATAGCGGTCTATATTGGGATCCCGGGTCCTTATGACGGTGTTGTTATAAACAAAAACATTTCTCATCGATCCGCCGCCGATGAACTGGTTGGTGTCGTCGCTGACATTATAGGCTACGGTAATACTGTCCATCCCCCTGCCTGCCAGCTCCAGGAAACCATGATTGTTGATGGAAATATTATGGTGGATATTGACCTGCCGGCCGTCGAAGTCGTCATCCACCCCATCCAGTTCGACCACCCCGCCGTCGGAACCATAAGGGCCTCCATAAGAACCATAGTTCTCGATCCGGTTATAGCAGATCTCGTTGTAGGGTTTTACGATCATGATGGCCAGGGGTCCCCAGGAATAGGCCAGCTTGTCGCTGGCATCATGCAGGTAGTTATGCGTTACCAGGTCATAGGAGCCCTTTATCTTGATGCCTACGGGAGAGTGAAAGAACTCACACTGCCGGATGATATTGTGGTTGGCGCCCAGCGCGAAATAAACGGCTCCCATCTTCTCCACATTCTTATTGATATGATCGGAGCTGGGCGGGTAGGTATTATCGTGAAAATACAGCCCCTCCAGGATGATATAGCTACCCTTTACCTGGAAGATGTTGCCATGGAGCACCGTCCAGTCAGGATTCGTAAAAGAAGGCGCAGGGCCACCCCCGTATTTGATGAAGATACTATCCAGCTTCGACCGGGGAATGGCATGGATGATATCGGGGCCTATATGGTAGTGGGAAAAAACAATGGGTTTACCGGCCGTCCCGGACGAATGAAAAACGAATCCCCCGGTATAGGACGACCCGTCCGCGAATAAAATGCTGTCGCCGGGCAGGAAATCCCGCCGCTCCAGGTTGGTCAGTCCCTTCCAGGCGGCATCGGTGGTCGTTCCGGCGCGTCCGTCATCCCCGGTCCGGCTATTTATATAATAGGTGGCGGCCCCGGCACTCCCTATCGATAAGAAGAACAGGAGGGCGGCAAGGAAAGGACGGGCGGCAAATAGCATCATTAGGAATATATTTATTTAAAGGAGGTCTGCAGCAACACCAGCCTGCGGTCCCCGGTAAAGGTCATCTTTATATCCGTCATGGCGGCGGTCGCACCGGGAGCCGCAACCACCGGACAATTCACGATAGCCGTCGTATTTGGTTCGATCTCCTGCCCGACTTCTTTCTCATTCACTTTTATTTTGATGGTCAGCTTTTCCGTACTGGGATTCCAGACAAGCGTGGAAGCCGTTTTTTTCCCGGGAAGGACGCTGCACCAGAAGAAACCTTCCCCCGTATGGTTCTTTGCATCCAGCGGGCGGGGAACGCCCAGTCCCCTGAGATCATAAGGGCCAAAGGGACGTCTTCCATAGGCTACATACTGCAATCCCGGTCTGTCATTCCATCCCCCCGGCTTCCCGGCGAATTCATCCCCTTCGGCGGTGATCACCAACGGTATTTTCTTGTATTCTCCCGTGAGACGAGGCTTGCCGTTCACGATCAAGCCGCTGTTCACTCCTGTCAGCAACCCTTTTTCCGACCCATAATTTCCCCATACGATCGGATCGGTGACAATCGGGTAGCGGGCATGCCGTTCGCGGTCTCCCATATATCCCACTATATTCAGCAGCAGCCGGTCCGCCACCGGATCAAGACCGGACCGGTTTACGAGGTCGAGACCGCATAACAGGACGCTCCCCTTCCCGTCAAATTGTTCGGCCAGCGCGATGCCTTCCAGCCCCGGCCCATAGTTGCCATATACGGCCGTGGAACCGATATCATTTTTGTTGCCGACGGCAAATCCCCCCGTAACCGGGTAAATAGCAGGGAATCCCTTTTGTGACTCGTCCCAGTGGGTATAATCGGACCACACTTTTAAATTCTCCCGGTCGATGCCCGCGAACAGGGGATGTCCCGGATGTTCGGGGTTGACATAATAGCCATCCCGGGAAGGACGGGGCGCGGGGGGATAATTAGGATCATCCAATTCCACGGTCACTACCTTTACCGGGTGGCTGAGCAGCGCATTCAGGTTCCGCAGGTGTAGGGTGTCCTGGCAAAGGCTGATCAGCCTCCCGCCCTTTTCGACAAATTGCTTTATCGCCGTACTATGCTTCAGGAGACCGGCATCCGCGGCATTCTCCCCGATCAGCAATACGGAGGTGAGGGGAAGGGACTCCAATTCGGTCGTTTTACGAAAATCGACGGACAGGCTTTTCAGGGCCTTCTCCGTCTTTCCGGAAGGATCGTACAATAGAACGGGCGCCTTTGATCGTACAGCCGTCGCCGTGAGATCCGGACCGGCGATATAAAGGTCGAAATAGTTTTCCGAAATGGTCTTCCCTTTCCGGGTAATGGCTCCTTTCAACTGGTAGGAGCCCGCCGGCAGGTCCGCGGGGATCTTTAGATCCAGCTTATCCTGCCAGGTGTCATAATATTTTATGAGGGGCAATGCCAGCGTATCCGAGACAATGGCTGTCTTTGTGCCATCCAGCAGCTGGTATACCAGCCGGGCGTCTTTGAGGTCCTGGAAGTCATCGTCGTCGTTGACGATATGCACGATCGGCTGCAGGGTGGCGGCCGCATAGGCGTTCGGCGTCCAGCATTCCCAGCTCAGCAATACCGGCGCGTATGAAAGCCGGGCCTGTTGGGTGACCGGCTTGGGGGACATATCCACGAAATCACCCACCTGCCAGTTGTAATATAAGATGGTGAAGGGGAAGAGACCGCTTAGTTCACTGTTCACGGACCGGAGACGCCTGAACAGCTCCGCCGCCTGTTTAAAAGTATAGCTCTGGTGCTCATTGGCCAGCCGCGCCTGCAGTTCTTCGGGCGCATTGCCCGTCCAGTTCAGCTGAGAACCCGGATTTTTATGATTCGGCGATAGATTATATCGCCCGTCCGGGCCCGTATAGTTGCCCACACATTCGGTAAACGTGACCGGCTGTACTTTTTTCTTAAAGGGAATGATATCCTCGTTGTACCGGATATGCAGAAAGGTAAAAGGAGAGGCATAGTACCAGCCCCAGTAGCGGTGAATATCGCAGATATCCCCTGACTTCCCGTACCCATATCCCGCATTGGCGATATAAACACGGGTACTGTCCCATTTTTCCATCTGATCATAGGCGTAAGAGAGGAACTTTTCCCATTTCGGCGCCAGCGGACCCCGGAAAGGGGCTTCGTTGACCAGGGCATAGATCATTAAGCTGGGATGCCCGGCAATGGGCAGGAATTTCTTTTCCTTATACCAGTAGATCGCATCCTCGTAGTTCCCGGGAGGCTGCTGGCCGTTGACGCCGCCTGCATAGTTGCCTCCGAACACCATCATTCCCTGCTCGTCGCAGACATCATACCAGGTCTCCTCATCGGGTATCCGGATGATATTGACATGAATGCTCTTCATGTATTTCACATAGTCTTCGGCGAACTTCCTGCTCCGTCCCACGCTGTCGGGTATTCCCCTTCCGGGAGGATTGATGGCGATGCCCCGGAGAAAGATTGGCTTGTCATTCAGATAGATCTGCCCGTTCCTTGATTCCACTTTCCGGAAACCCAGTCGTTCGCTGACTTCCTGCGCCACTTTATTGTCCCTGATCAGCTGCAGCTTTGCCAGGTATAAGTAGGGGTGGACGGGAGTCCACAGCACCGGGGAAAGCCCCTCTACGTTGAAGGAAATATGATGTGCGTCGCGGTCGGCATAGCCCTGCCCCTGAACGGGTCCCTGCCAGAGGACCGTCCCGTCGCTGACGGACTGGATGATGATCTTATATTGATATTGGGCCAACGCAGCGGTATCCGCCACATGCGCGACGATCCTTACCCGGTTCATCCCGGTAAAAGGCGTGATCCCCGAAATGACCGGCTGCTGTGCGGCCGATCGGCCGATGCCGGCGAAAGGAACGGATAACAATAGTAATAACGTTCTGAAGAGTAATAGCGTTCTCCGGTTCATAAGTGTTGAATTTTTATTCCGCTCAGGACCGCGCTGCCTTTTTTGACGTCGAAGGAGATGTCCACCCCTTCTCCGTTCACGGCCCTGACAATAAACGTTTTTTTGATGGCGACGGCATAGCCATAGGAGCCGGCCAGGTCCAGGTCCCTCAGCACCGTGCGCCCATTGGCGGCAATATCGAAGACCCGCTCTCCCGCCCCGCTATACCTGCCTTCCGCAAAGTAAAGGGTCACGGCATACTCGCCGTCCTTCACATCGAAACGATAACCTTTCAGGCTGTCGAGATAGGTATAGTACAAGGGGACATCCCCCGTGCCTTTTATGATCTCCCCTCTTGCGAAGGTCTGCCGCACTCCCCCGATAGATCCGAATCCGGATCTGGTATATGGCCGGTCTTCGATCCATACTTCCCCTGAAGGATCGAGGTATTGGGCATTGGAGCCGGTATTGACGGAGAGGGATTGGAAGGGGACGGCTGCCTCGGCCGGGTGCGCATCATAGACCCGGTAATCGATCGTTGTCTCATCATGCCAGGTCTTCCCCTCCTGTTTGGCCATGGCCATGATCGTATTCGGGCCTTCTTTCAGGTACACCTGCCAGCTTGCCTTCTTTATTGCATCGGGCTTTATCGTTTTCTGTGCCTGGCCGTTCACATACAGGGTCACTTCGGCCCGGTTGCTGTATACGTCGATGGTGGAGGGTGCGTCCCGTTCGCCCGCCCGTATCAGCCAGTTGCGCGTGGCGATATAGACCATCGGATCGGGATTCCAGTTAGCCTTATACAGGTAGTACACATCCTTTGGCTTCCGGTCCCAGGTCACCATTCCCTTTTGATTGCGGTGAGGGGTAGGCCCGCCGATATTCGGTTGTGAAAAATCGAACTCGTTCCAGATGGACGTACCTGCCAGCCAGGGCCGATCGTCGATCTGGCGGAGATAGGATTCATGGTATGCCCGTTGGTATTGCCCGGTATAATCCATGCGCCCGGGCTTTTCCGTATTCAGTTGGATCTCCCCTTCCGCTCCGTATTCACTGACGAAGATGATCTGCCGCGGATCGGCCCTGTGCATAGCGTCCAGGTCCTTGCCGAAGTCCTCCAGCTTGCCCGAATACCACCCGTCGTATATATTATGGCCTGCCACCTGCGAGATCTTATCGAGACCAAAACGCGCATAATCGTCGCTCAAATGCATGGCCATAGTACTATAGCGGGTAGGGTCCTCCACACGCACCGTACTGTCGAGCCGGACCGCATATTTTCGCAGGCCGCGGATATAGGCCGTATCCGTATGCCGGATGACCCGGCTGCCTTCCTTTCCATATAATAATATTTCATTCATCGACCCCCACAGCGCCACGGAGGGGTGATCGTATCCCTGCCGGATCATCTCCCGGATCATGTTTTGCGCGTTATGCAGGAATTCGGGGTCCAGGGTCATATAATTCACGACCGGCACTTCCTCCCAGATGATGATACCCAGCTTGTCAGCCCAGTCCAATACGGCCGGCGCCTGCGGGTAGTGTGCGAGACGGATGAAGTTCGACCCCATCGCCTTGATCATTTTCATATCGCGTTCATGGTCCTCCCCGCTCAGCGCATCTCCTTTTCCCATCAGATCCTGGTGACGCGTAGTGCCATGCAGGACGAGCTTTTTTCCGTTCAGGCTAAACCCTTTGTCAGGGTCGAAGCTGAACCAGCGAAAGCCCAGGGGGTTGGACACTTCATCCACCGTCCGCCCGTCCACCTCCAGCCGGCTTACAACCCGGTACAGATAGGGGTCGTCCGGGCTCCACAGGCGGGGATGGCTTATAGGACCGGTCTCCGTCTGCACAAGGGCTTCTCCCTGCGCGGCGATCGTATATGGATTAACGGTAGAGTCTACCCGGTGTCCGGCAGCGTCATAGATGATATTTACAAACCGGAATGACAACACATGGTCACCCTCGTTCTTCACCGTCGAGCGGGCGTTCACGGTTGCCTTTTCCGCGGAGACGGCCGGGGTCTTTATAAATACGCCGGATGCATTGGTGTTCACATCGGTAAAATGAAGCCCCCCGGTGGCGATCACCCAGACATCGCGGTAGATCCCCCCATAGGAGGCATACCCGATGGACAAAGGAGGGATAAACGGGTCCCATGCATTACTGACCTGTACGGCTACCAGGTTGCTGCTGCTGTCCCCCTTCCATTTCAACAGGTCCGTTATATCCATGGTGAAGGCCGTATAGCCTCCCTTGTGCCGTCCCGCAAAGGCCCCGTTCACATAGACATCGGCCAGCTGGCCGGCGCCTTCAAAACAAAGGAAGACCCTCTTATTCCTGAATCGACCGTCGAGCACCAACGGCCTGCGATACCATCCGACGCTGCGCCGGTAAGTATGATCGTTGTCAAAAGGATCTTTGGCGTTCCAGGTATGGGGCAGCGAAACGTTTTCTCCTTCGATATCATCCCGTTTCGGATCTGCGGCATAGGCCTTTCCCTCCGAAATATATTTCCAGCCGTCGTCGATGGTAAACCGTACCCTGTCGCCCGCGCCCTCGCTGGGATTGCGATCGGGAGCCTGCGCCCGGATGCCTTTAAAAGGGATCGTCATCAGGAAGGCTGTCATCAATAAGAACAGGATAATCGTCGTTGATCGGTTCATATAATGTTAGACATTGATTCGTGACAGCTGTTAGTATCCCGGGTTCTGCGGCAACACTGCCGTAAGGTTCGCGTCTATCACATCCTGGGGTATGGGCAGCAGGCTGTCACGGGCGGCGACGGTCAGCCCGCCTACCTTATTATATAATTTCGTCCGCGTCAGCCAGGTGCCGGTACGTAGCAGCACATAACGCCTGTCTTCCTCGGAGAATAGCTCCCGCGACCTTTCGTCCAATATGAAATCCAGCGTAACCTGTGAGGGGATGATCGGCGTGGCGTGGGCCCTGTTACGCAATGCATTGATGGCGTCGGCCGCGCCCTGGAGATCATTGAGCCGGAAATCGGCTTCCGCCAGCAGCAGGTAGGTCTCGCCCGCCCGGACGAAGACCTGGTCATTATAGGATTTATCCACCGTAGGATCGACAGGGCTTGCGTAATCCCATTTACGCGTAGACGGCCAGTTGGCATTTGTTATTTTTTCCGTGGAAGACTTATCCAGGTAGATCGTATCTCCTAATTTCGATCCCTTGGGGATGCTGGCAGGGTTATTTATGAGATAGTAATACCGCCAGGCAAAATCGCCGCCCCGGTCATCGTTCGCGTCATAAATGGTCATTGCCCATTTGGTGGGGCTTAGCCGGCCGATCCCCCGGCCTCCGTTTGCGGCCGAGACCAGGACGGGAGTGGCCGCTTTACCGTCCGTTCCTTTTACGCTGAGAGAATAATAGCGGTTCACCCAATAGCGCCGCATGATCGTCGACCCGTCCCCGCCGGGCAGATTGATATCGCTCTGGATCACCCACAACGCCTCCGTATTGCCTTCGCTTCTTTTCGAATTGCCATCCAGGAACATATCCGTAAAAGGAGTGCCCGGACTTGTTTTTTGAACGCCATAACGGGCGGTGACCAGTTTATAGTTCGCGTCGGTGGTGACTTTCAACGCTTCGATCTTCGCGCTGTCATATTGTTTTGTTGCCAGGTAAAGCTCGGCCAGGAAATGCGAGGCCGTGCCTTTTAACAGTTGGGCGTCATCGGAAGAGGTCTCCGGCAGGTTTTGTTCTGCGTACAGCAGGTCCTGTTTCATCGCAGTTTGTATATCGGCGACAGGTGTCCGCGTCAGGTCCGTCCTGATATTCGTACCGGATGATTCCTCCAGCGTCAGGGGTACCGGGCCCCATAGATAGGTGAGATGGCGGTAGCACCAGGCGCGGATCAATCTTGCCCCGGCCACGATCGTGGCCTTGTCTTCCGGGGTCCAGTCGATACCCGTGTTCTCCGACCGGCCAATGATGGTATTGGCGGCATTGATGGTCTCGTACAGCCAGGCCCATACTTCACTCGTGTGGGGCTTATTCGGCAGGTTGTAGGTGCCCCAGTAATTAAAGATATCGATAATGGCGTCGCGCCAGTTCCCATAGCCGTTGTCGACGCCGATCACCGCCTGCATGTTCATGATGTCATCCTCGCTGCCGTAGGTTTCTCCCGACCGGTAGCGGCGTACTTCGCTGTATAAGCCGTTAAGCGCGTTTTGAAACCCGGCCTTGGTCTTGAACAGCAGGTCCGCGGTCAGCACGGAAGGGGATTGCTCATTGAGTACGGATTTGGAACAGGACAGGAACATAAGCATGCCCGTCAGGGTTCCGAATATATATTTTGTGTATGATTGCATGGTTCTTTAAATTAATATTTTAACAAATCAGAGGCTTACATTCAGGCCGAGTACATATTCGCGTTGCAATGGGATACCGCCCTGGTCCGACAGTTCCGGATCGAGTCCCGTCCATTTGGTGAACGTGAAGGCGTTCCTTACCTCCAGGTACAATTTCAATTTATCCAGCCTGGCGCTCCGTAGGATCCTCGGGGAGAAATCATAGGATAAGTTGATGTCCTTTACCCGTAAGAAACTTTTGTTTTGCAGGATCTGGGCGCCGAACGTATTTGCGCCCAGGGCATTGGCCCAATAGTCATTGGTGGGATTGGTAGGTGTCCACCAGTTCTTCTTCAAGGTATTGTAACGTACTCCGGAATTGACATTATCGGTGAACAGCGGGTTGGGTTGTTCGATACCCTGTACCCCCTGCAGGAATATATAAAGAGAGACATTCCTATACTTGAAAGTATTGCCGAGGCCCCATATGAATTTCGGCTGGAGACTTCCCAGGATGGTCCGGTCCCGGCTATCGATCACGCCGTCATGGTTCAGGTCCTTGATCTTGGCATAACCTGGCTGAACGCCCGGCTGCGGGGAGGCCGACAGATTGTCCTTGGTCTGCCAGACCCCATTGAATACATAACCGAAGCTGACGTCTATCGGGTGGCCGATAAACCACTGACTGGCTGTATCATTCTTTCCATCGCCATACAGTTCCACCACCTTATTCCGGTTGAAAGAGATATTTCCGCTGGAAGTCCAGGTAAAATCCCGGTCCTTCATATTGATGCTGGTCAGCCCCAGTTCCATTCCTTTATTGGCTGTCTTGCCGATATTCTGGAGGATGGTGCTTACCCCTTCGACGCTGGAGATCTGCCGCGTAAGCAGCAGGTCATGGGTGTGGGCGCTATAGGCATCGATCGTACCCTGCAGCCGGCCACCGAAGAATCCGAAATCGAAGCCGATATTGGCGGTATTGGTCGTTTCCCAATGCAGATCGGGCGTAGCCAGCGTGGTTGGCAGATAACCGGGCGCCGTGGAAGTGCTGTCCACGTAGGAACGGGTGGAGAGACGTGCCAGCGTCTGGTAAGGATCGACGGCCTGGTTCCCGTTGCTTCCATAGGAAAGCCGGAGCTTCAGGTTGGAGACCACTTTATTATTCGCCATGAACTTTTCATTGATGATATTCCAGCCTGCGGCTACCGATGGAAAGAACCCGTATTTATCATCGACGCCAAACCCCGAATATCCATCGCGCCTTCCCGTCAGGGTCAACAGGTAACGGCTGTCATACCCATAATTGATACGCGCCATTTGCGATACCAGCACTGTCTTGACATAAGAGGCGCCGGGCTGCACGGATAAGGCGACATTCGCCTGGTAATAGGTCAGGATATCATCCGGGAAGGTCTGAGCGGCAAGGGTGGTTCCCTGTGTATTGTCCATTTCATAGCTATACAATCCTGTAAACCCGATAGAATGCTTGCCGAACGTATGGTCATAGTTCAACAGGTTCTCCAGGGTCAGGTTCCGTTGCGTCGACGTACTGCCGGTATACGACCCTCCGTTCTGGACACCCGTACGGGTATTCCTTCCATAATAGGTATTGTTGACGCTGCTCTGGTATTCCACCCCCGTATTGAGACGATAGCTCAACCCCGGGATAAAAGGAAGTTTGACCAGCAGGTAATCATTGCTGAATACCTTGTAACGGTTATTCTGGTTATTGGCGAGGGTGGGCGCCAGCGGGTTGCCGAAGCTGACATCGTCCGGCCAGGGATAGATGGTCGGCTTGCCCAGCGAATCGAAGGCCGTCGTCAGCGGGTTCATATAAAACACGCCGGCCGTTCCCGGTCCCCCGAATGTCGCCGGAAGACCGCTGTTATCGTCATAGTTCAGCTGTGTATTGGTGCCAAAGCTAAGCCAGTGCGTAATATTGGTCTCCAGGTTGATCCTCACCGATCCGCGTCTGAAATGATCGTTGACCGCGACGCCTTTCGAATCCAGGTAGGTCAGGGAGAGAAAGTATTTTGTATTGGTATTGCCTCCCCGGATGCTGACGCTATGCTGGTCCCGGGCGCCGGTCCGCGTGCCCAGGCCGAGCCAGTTGGGGAATTTTTTGGAATCGTAGACCGCCTGCTCGGAAGGGGTGATAGACCCCGGCTCCCGGTATTGCTTGAACGCGTAGAACTCCGTCGGCGACAATAAGGTGGGCAGGTGTGCGATCTTCTGGATGCCCGCAAAGCCATCATAGGTGATGACAGGCTTTCCGTTCTTGCCCTTGACGGTAGTGATCAGGATCACGCCGTTGGAACCCCGGGAACCGTAGATGGCGGCTGCCGAGGCATCTTTCAGGACGTCGATGCTCCCGATATCGGAGGGAGTGATATCGGATATGAGCCCATTATAAGGGATCCCATCCAATATGATCAGGGGATTATTGCTGGCCGTAATGGAATTTTTACCCCGGATCTGGATGGTCATATTATTCCCCTGCGCGCTGGAAGATGTCTGGGTGACGGTCACACCCGGCAATGCGCCTTCCAGGGATTGATAGAAATTGGAGCTGGGCAGGTTATCCAGCCGTTGCCGGTCCAGCGATACGACGCTGCCGGTGATATCCTTCCGCTTCTGGGTTCCGTAACCGACGACCACCACTTCGTTCAGGCTGGCCGTCGTGGGTGACAGGGAGATATTCACGGTGCCCTTTCCGCTCACCGTTTGTTCCTGACCGGCATAACCGACATAGTTGAATGTCAGGATCGCCTTCCGGCTGGGGACCATGATACTGAACTTCCCCAGCGAATCGGTGGTGGTTCCCCGCTGGGTGCCTTTTACCTGTACCGATACACCGGACAAGGCTTCGTTCTTTGTTTGGTCCGTTACTGTTCCTCTTACGTTGACCTCCTGCGCCATTAAGGCAACAGGCAAAAAGAAAAGTATGAAAAGCAAGAAGAGCAGGGACCTTCGCAAGCAGTTAAACTTATGCATGACTTGTTTTTTATATGGCAATGAATAAACCGTTTAATTTAATGATCATCAAAACCCGATGGAATTGCCGCCGTCTACCGGCAATATGGCGCCCGTCACATACCTGGCCGCTTCGGAAGCCAGGTACACCGCGGCCAGGCCTATGTCTTCCGGCTTGCCGAGATATCCCATCGGCGTGCGGGCCAGCACCCGGCTCTTACGCTCCGGGTCACCGTTCAATGCCTTTGCCGACATAGGCGTCTCGATAAAGCCGGGAGCGATACAATTGACACGGATCCCGCGGGGAGAAAGATCGACCGCCATCGACCGGGTCATTCCTTCGACGGCCGACTTGGCAGCCGTATAGGCTATCACCTTTGGAATACCGTACCTTGCCGCCATAGAGCTGATCAGGATGATGCATCCTTTTCTGCGTGGCTCCATCTTCCGGGCCACTTCCCGCGTCAGTGCAAAAACCGCCGCCTGGTTCACCTGTATGACCGTCCCGAACTCCTCATCCGTCACATCGAGGATATCCTTTTTCAGGTTGATGCCGGCATTGTTCACCAATACGTCCAGCGGACCCTCGGTCGCCTCTATCTCCTCCACCAGTGAAGGAATGCCCTCCATATGAGCCAGGTCATATACCCGGTAAACCGCCTTTCCGCCTAACTCCCGGCAGGTATCCTGTAAAACATCCTCCCGGCGGCCGGTGATGATGACCTTGGCCCCGGCAAACCGGATCGCCCGGGCAATGGCATAGCCCAGCCCGCTGCCGCCGCCGGTGATCAAAACCGTTTTGCCCGTCAAATCAAAAAGAGAATGGGTCTGCGCTATTGTCTTGCTGTCTATGGCTGTTTCGATGGAGTGCATTCGTTGTCTTTTATTCTATCCGCACAGGGAATGATTGGAACCTGATCTTCCTGCTAAAAGTAAATAGCTTTCAAATCCAGACCAACAGCGGAGAGGCGACCGAAAACACCGCAAATATTTCATACGTTCTCGGTAACGTTTGCAGAATAGATGCTGCAGAATATCTACAAATAAATTGGAAAACAAATAATTGCTTCCGATTGCAACTATATGATTTCTAATGGAGAACCCATCTCCCGGGCAAGGCTCTAAAATTTGTTTTTCCCGTTACTCGTTTGCAGACGGCTGGCAACGTTTGCATAATATTGGCTATCTTCGCAATACCATTCCCTTTAACCCGCCGATTGATTGTAGAAAACCTCCCGCCTTGTCCTTTCCGGTAATATCGAACCCTGGTTAAATTCTTTCGAAATGAACGAGCAGCATAATGTGACGATCAAGGATATTGCGCAGCAGTTGAAGATTTCTGTCTCTACCGTATCGCGGGCCCTGCGGAACAGCCCCGAGATCAAACTGGCCACCCGGGAACTGGTCCGGGAACTGGCCGCCGAGCTTCGCTACAGCCCCAATCCCATTGCCCTTTCCCTGAAGGAGAAAAAGAGTAAGATCATCGGCGTGATCGTGCCGGAGATCGCCAATAACTTTTGCGCCTCCACCATCGCGGGGATCGAAGACATCGCCTATAGCAAAGGCTATCATGTCATCATTTTCCAAAGCCATGAAAAGCTGGACCGGGAAGTGATCAATACGCAGCTTCTGAACTCCCGCAGGATCGAAGGACTGATCATTTCCCTTTCCAATGAGACCAATACCTTCGAACATCTTCACGAGACCATCGAAAAAGGGATCCCTATCGTCATGTTCGACCGCGTTTCCGATGGGATCATCACCCACAAGGTAGTGGTCAACGACTATTATGGCGCCTTTAATGCCACCGAACACCTGATCCAGGAAGGTTATCATCGCATCGCCCATATCACTATTTCAAAATTCCTTTCCATTACAAAGAACCGGCTGAACGGCTATATCGATGCATTAAAAAAATATGGCATCCCCATTAAAAAGGAATGGATCATCCATTGCAATTTCAACTCGGCGGAGAACGAACGGATCATCCGCCAGCTCTTCCTGGAAAAAGACCCGCCCAATGCGATCCTTGCCTCCGTAGAACGGCTGGCCACCAGCTGTATGAATGTATTGAAGGAAATGAACCTGCGGATCCCGGAAGACGTCGCCCTGGTGGGGTTCTCCGATAACCCGATCAATCACCTGCTGTCGCCGGCGCTGACGTCGGTCCGCCAGCCGACATTCGACATTGGACAACAGGCGGCGGAATTGCTGATCAACCTTATCGAAAATAAGAATACGACACAGAAATATAAGACGGTCCAGCTGGAGACCTCATTGGATATCCAGGCCTCTTCCCGCCGGGTATCCGTCTTTTAAGCCGGGCTCGCGTCATCGCCATTGCGTAGCGAAGAAGCCCTTATGATGAGATCGGACTTCAGGATGACCCTATTGGTAGCGCTGTTCTTCGGGTGTTGTTTCAGCAGGCCGATCAAATGCCGGGCCGCCACCTCACCGATCTCCCGCCCGGGATAGTCGATGGTGGTTAATCTGGGCTCCACGATCTTGCAGATAATATCATTATTGAATCCCACGACCGCAATGTCGTTGGGTATATTCACCCCCGCCTCCTTCAGGCCCTGCATCACCACGGAGGCGCAAAAGTCATTGGTGACAAACAGGCCGTCCGGCCGTGGCTGCATGGCCAGGATCCTGCGGGTAGCTTCCAGCCCCGCCTTATCGCTGAGATCATTGATGATCACCCGGTCTTCGCGATAGGCAAGGCCATTGGCCAGCAGCGCCTCCTGGTAACCTTTCAGCCGGTCCGCATAGACGTTCCGCCGCAGACTGCCCGTAATATGAACGATGTCCCGGCAGCCTTGCCGGATCAGATGCCCGGTAGCCATGAAACCGGCCTTGACATTATCGATCACCACCTTGACTCCCACGGCCTTCTCCTCCACCCGGTCGAAAAATACGATCGGCGTCCCTTTCTTTATAAAGGGATCGAAATGAGAGAGGTCTTCCGTATCATATGCCAAAGAGGCGACCAGACCGTCTACCCGCTTGTGAAAAAGATTATGGGCATTCGCGATCTCCTTTTTGACGGTCTCGGAAGAATGCGCGATGATGATATCATAGCCCGCCTCGGCCGTTACCTTTTCGATCCCGGTCAGGACCGAAATGATAAAATTGCTGTTCAGCTCGTGGATGATGATCCCAATGGTATGGGTCTTCCTGGACCGGAGGTTACTGGCGAAATTATTCGGCCGGTAACCCATTTTCCTCGCCGTCTGCAGGACCTTCCTGCGAGTGCTCTTACTGACCGCGGGGTTATTCTTTAGCGCTCTGCTGACGGTAGCCGTGGACACGCCCAGCACTTTTGCAATGTCATAGATGGTGATCTCTTTATCGTTGTGCCCGGCAGTCATTTTTATGCGTAAATATAGCAATGCTTTCCTTATCTTAGAAAAATGGTCAGGAAACTACTCTTCTCCCTTCTTATCGGCGGTCTTTGTCATCCCGCCCATTCGCAGCCGCGGACAGACGCTTTTTTAAGGGATCTGCTGGCAGGCGACAAGCAGCCTATTGTAAAAGACGTGATACAGCACCCGGCGACATACCGCGCACAGATCATCTATACGCAGATCGACAGGGATAAGAACAATATCCCCACCTTTACCAATTATTATTATAATGCAGACAGCCTGCTTTACTTCAACCCCGCCTCCACCGTAAAGCTCCCCCTGGCCCTGTTATCCCTGGAGAAGCTGAACGAACTGGGGATGCGCGGTATCGACAAGTATACCCATCTTCAGTATGACAGCGGCTATAATGGCTTACGACCCGAATACAGGGACAGCACGGCGCCGGACGAGCTTCCCTCCCTGGCGCATTTTATCCGAAAGGCCTTCCTCGTCAGTGACAATGATGCTTACAACCGGATGTATGAATGGGTGGGACAACAGACCATCAACCGGAGATTACGGGAGAAAGGATATACCGATGTCCGTATAACCCGTCACTTCTATCCCATGACGGCCGATCAGAACCGGCATAGCAGCCCGGTACGGTTTATAAAAAAGGACGGAACGCTCCTTTATGCACAGCCGGCCGCCACGAATACCGATTCATTCGACTTCAGCCATATAAATAAAATAGGCAATGGTTATTTTAACAGCAGGGACAGCCTCATCAATGAGCCCATGGACTTCACTACCCATAACAACGTCTCGTTGCATGATTACCAGCAAATGTTGCAGTCGGTCCTGTTCCCCGCTTCCGTACCGGCAAAACAACGGTTCCGCCTGACAGGGGAAGACTATCGTTTCTTATATCAATACCTTTCTCAATTCCCTTCGGAGACGAATTATCCAAAATATGATTCTGCGACCTATTATGATTCCTATGTAAAGTTCTTTTTCAGGGACAGCCTGCACAGACATCTTCCGGAAGGCGTACGGGTATTTAATAAGGTGGGCTGGGCCTATGGCTTCTTAACGGACATCTCTTATGTAGTGGATTTCAGGCATCATGTCGAATATATGCTGGCCGCCACGCTTTATACCAACAGCGACGGCATCCTCAATGACGACAAATATGATTTCGAGACGATCGCCCATCCCTTTATGTATGCGCTGGGCCAAACGATCTATCGCTATGAGCTCGCCCGTCCCCGGAAATATACCCCCGATCTTTCCGCCTTTATCATCCCCTATGAAAAAAGGATCCCGGATCAACGGCCGGTGATCAGCCAGGTGGATAATTAGGCGCCGGCAGCATGGACGCTCTTTCCCAGACCTCCCCGGACAATGGCATGACTATTTCTCCATACGGTTCCCTTCCGGCGTATTCCGTCGGGAAAATACCAGCTGCCCGCCGGCCAATAATATACGCCAAAAGGATCGAAGGCATAACTCCACAATTGCATCATCGACGGATCGTCGCAGGGTTCGCAGGGACAGAAACAGGAATCCGTCTCACAAGGCGGGGTGATTGCCCGGGAGATAGTATCGGACAGGTTATCGTTCAGGGATCTTGCCGGAACCCACACCCGGCTGCAGGATGCCAGGGCGGCGGTGATAAGGACAAGTTGTACGCGTAGAGATCTTTTCATAAAACAGGGTTTGAGGGGATGGAATATTCTACGGGATCGTATGCAATTTAGGCCGGCATTGCATCCGGTATTGCAAACGGTCGGTTAAGACCGCGTGAACGATCGGTTAACACGGCAACATCAACCTTTTACCACGCCTATTGTTAATGCGCGTTAACAAAAGGAAAATAGCCGGTACTTTTCCGATTTTTTATCTATTTTCAGAACCATAAAATCGATCTATGAAATTTGCATCTCCCTTCCTGTCGGGGATCCTGGTAGTTTTCCTGCCCGCCGTATTGTCGGCCCAGCCGGGCCGTCCCGACATGAAGTTCGGTGAAGTGTCCTCACAAATATTTGCTCCCGCCGTCTATGGATTGGACAGCAATGCCAATGCCGTTGTCTTATTTGACAGGGGAGAAGTAGTCTTCGATGAGGCATCCCGTGACAATCATGGATTCGATATTGTATTCGAAAAACACGCCCGTATCCGTCTGCTTCATAAGAATGCCTTTGGCCTGGCCAGCATGGTCCTTTCCACCTCCAACCGGAAGAATGCCAATGCTGCGACCATCGAGAATTTCAAGGGTGCGACCTATAACCTCGAAGACGGGAAGGTGGTCGTGACAAAACTGGACAAAAGCAATATTTTTAAGGAACAGAACGGTGATCTGACCCTGGAGAAGATCGCCTTTCCGAATGTAAAGGAAGGGTCCGTTATCGAATATACTTTTCGTATCGCTTTTCCCGGCTTCTCCTATATACCCGAGTGGACCTTCCAGGGAGAGTACCCTGTATTATGGAGCGAATATGATATCACGTTCCCCACGCTGTTCGATTATGTCACGGAAAAACAGGGCTACCAGAAATTTGCCCTGGACACCGTCTTTGTCTCCAATGCCACGATCCCCGTTACGTTCCCGGGCATCGGGTTTGGACCCCCATACCGCGGAACATGGTCGGGAGAGGTAGTACGGCATATATGGGCCATGCAGAACGTCCCCGTGCTGGAAAAACGGGAACCCTTTACCACCACGCTCCGGAACCACATCAGTAAAATTGAATTCCAGCTGTCTTCGATCCGGGTATCCGGCTATAACAGGAGCTTTCTTTCGACCTGGGACGAGCTGACCGATCAGCTCATGAAGGACGAACATTTCGGGATACCCCTCACCGATCGTAACCACTGGATGAATGACGAGCTTAAAAAGATCACCGGAGACGATAAGACATCCCTCCAGTCGGTCAGGAATGTCTATACCTATGTACGGGATCATTTCGATTGCTCGAATGCGGAGGGGATCCGGATCTCCCAGCCGTTCAAGACGACCTGGGACGATAAAAAGGGGAACGTGGCCGACATCAACCTGCTGCTGACGGCGCTGTACCAGCACCAGGGATTGGAGGCATCGCCCGTGATCCTCAGTTCCCGTGCGCATGGTTTTGCCCTGCCCTCCTATCCGCTTATAAAAGATTACAATTATGTGATCACCCGTGTCAGGGTCGACGGACAATATTATCTGCTGGACGCTTCCAAAAATTATATCGGGTTCAACCAACTTCCCGAACTCTGCTATAACGGCGTGGCGCGGGCCATCGATGCCAGCCATGATCCCATCCTTTTATCACCCGACTCCCTGACGGAGAGAAGGACCACAACGGTCAACCTTTCCCTCGACAGCGCCGGTCTCGCGGGGAAACTGGTCCATGAAGCGGGTCGCTTTGAATCGATGGAACTGCACAACCGGCTGAAGAAGACCAAACCGGAGGATTTTTTTGAGGCCCTGCGCAAGACGATGGCTGGTTATAAAACCATTACGGAAAGCAGTTTCGATACCCTGACCCTGAAGGACCAGGACCTGCCCGTGGTCTGGCATTATACTATGAAATATCGATTTGTCAACAGGACCATCACCTTCACCCCGATCATGTACGACAGACAGATCAATCCATTTACTTCGGCCGATCGCCACTATCCCGTCGAAATGCCCTTTGGGGGAGACTATACCTATAACCTGAATATGGCGATCCCCACAGGATATACCGTCGAGCAGCTGCCGAAATCCCAGCGGGTCATCATGGACGATAGCACCTGTATCTTTGAATACCGGGCGGAATCGGACGGGAAGAACATCCGTCTTTCCTCGATGGTGCGTATCAAGAGAACATGGTTCCCCGTAGAAGGATACGAAGGACTGCGGAACTTCTTCTCCCTCGTCGCCAACAAGGAAAAAGAACAGATCATCTTTAAAAAACTCCACTGATCATGTCTGTCCGATCTCCCCAACGCTCCCGCCGGCATTTTTCTCTTCTCCGGCATTTCTCCCTTCTGCTGACAGCCTGTACCCTGGTCCTGCAGCTTCGTGCCCAGGATTGGACCCCCGCCCCCCTCCCCGATTCCCTGCAAAAGAACGCCGGGATGGTCAAAAGACTGGACGTGACGGAACTGGAGATCCTGTCCCCCCGCAAGGCCCGGCTGCACTACCGGCGCATATTCACCATCCTGGACAATACCGGAGACAGATATGCGGTCGTATCTGCGCTCTATGATAAATTCCACAACCCCGACAATATCACCGCGGTCCTTTATGACGCGACAGGCAAGGTGCAGAAGAAGGTCCGGAAGAGCGACATGTCCGACCAGACCATCGATGGGGCGGGGATCATCATGAGCGATACCCGGGTGAAATACTATCGGTTCGCCTTTCACAGCTATCCCTATACGATCAGCTATGAGGAGGAGACGGAGCTCAACGGCCTGTTTATCTTACCCTCGTGGCAGCCCCAGTCCTCCCCCGGGATATCCGTAGAACATTCCAGCCTGGTGGTAAAGACGCCCGCGGGATATCCCCTTCGGTATAAACAATACAATTACCCGCAGGAACCCGTCATCACGGAGAAAAAAGACGAAAAGACCTATACCTGGGAATGTAATGACCGCCCGGTAGTGCCGCAGGAACCCTTCACCATTCCCTGGCAATGGCGGGAAACCCGCGTCAGCCTTGCTCCCGGCAATTTTGAGATCGAAGGGTACAAAGGCAGCCTCTATACCTGGACGGATATGGGAAAATTTGTGGGATCCTTGTTCCAGGGACAGGACCAGCTGTCGGAAGAGGCAAAGAAAAAGGTCCATTCCCTGACAGACGGTCTTCCCGACGAGCAGGCAAAAATAAAAGCGCTGTATGACTTCCTGCAAAAGAATACCCATTATGTAGGCATCGAGCTGGGCATCGGCGGCTGGCAGCCCTTTAATGCAAACTATGTCTATACAAAAAGATATGGGGATTGCAAGGCGCTCTCCAATTTTATGGTGGCCCTTCTGAAAGAAGCCGGCATCCGCGCAGGGTCGGTACTCATCCGGGGCGGATACAACGATCCGGGCATCGACACCGGTTTTGCCTCCAGCCAGTTCAACCATGTGATCACGCTGGCCTTTGCCGGCAAGGATTCTATCTGGCTGGAATGTACCAGCGCTATCCTGGCGCCCGGATACCTGGGTGGTTTTACTTCCGACAGGGATGGCCTGCTGATCGACGGCTCGGGCGGCACGATCGTACATACCCCCGTCTATAGCGCACAGGACAACCGGTTGACGCGGATCCTGAACGGCAGCATCGATAACAACGGCACCCTACGGTGTTCGCTGCAGATAGACTATACCGGACAGGAACAGGATGCCCTGCAGAACCTGCTGGACCGGTCGTCCAAAAAAGAGCTGCTGGACCAAAGACAGCAATCCTTTGGCCAGAACGGCACGGTCACCGACCTCCATTACCAGGCGATGCCTGCCTCTCCCATCCCGGCCATCGAAGAGACGATGCAGCTATCGATCGATCATTACTCCAATATTACCGGCAGCCGGCTGATGCTGCCTCTCGGCTTTTTTTTAAAAAGGGCGGTCGCCGTATCGGAAGATCCCCAGGGCCGGAAAAACGAGATCGAGTTGACCACCTCCGTCCAGGAAACGGACTCTATCGTCCTCCGGATCCCGCCCGGCTATGAACCGGAAGGCGCGCTGCTGTCGCGCAATTTCTCTTCCTCCTTTGGCAGCTATCACTATCATTCCGAGCGGAAAGGCGACACCCTGATCCTGACCTGCCAGTTCCGGCAAAACAAAGGACGATACCCTCCATCCGTCTATCCCAGGCTCGCTGCCTTCTTCAATGCAGTCCACCGGGAGAACCAGCGCCAACTCATATTTGTCAGGAAGTCGTAAAATCGCTACATTTAACGTGTTATGACCAACAAAGAATTCTCCTCCATAGAAGTCGAAAAGCTGACCCGATCGTCCTTACCCGCCCCCAGCGACGACCTGGTCGGCCAATATTATAAGATCCCGTACAACGACGCTCCGGACCCCAGTGTCCCGGCACCGGCAGAAGCCCCGAAAAGCTGGAAAAATGGCGTTTTTAAGTTGACGGAAAAGATGGAATGGATCTTTATCGGTATCGGGCTCATCCAGCCGGAAGGATCGCTGTAACGGCCATTATTCTCCCTACCGCACTACCTTATAGAAGATAATTCTATAATAATCAGGAAATTGATTATTGAGATCTCCTAACATATATAGTATTGCTATATATGTTTCTCTTTACACGATCTTATTATTATCTTGGTTCAAATTCAATACCCCATGCCCAAAATCTACCCTGGGAACAAGCCTTCCTATGGCATTGGAAAACCGTCGTTATTGCTCATCCTTGCGATAGCTTTCCCGTTTTTTCTTTTTGCACAACCGGCTATTACCTCCCTTTCGCCCGCCGCAGGGCCGGTCGGGACGCCAATAACCATTACCGGTAGCAACTTCAATACCACGCCTTCCGCCAACATCGTCTATTTCGGATCGGTAAAGGCTACGGTATCCGCCGCCACGGCGACGACGCTGACGGTCACCGTTCCGACGGGCGCCAGCTATCAGCCCCTGACGGTGACGACGGGCGGTCTGACGGCTGCCTCCGCGCAACCCTTTAACATTACCTTTAGCGACCCCAACCAATTTACGGCCAATGCCTTTTCCCAGCGAACGAACCCGGACATAGGGACGGATCTCGGACCACAGGGGATCTACTCCGTCGACATGGACGGGGACGGTAAACCGGATATGATCGTCGCCAACGGCGATGCCAACAGCATCTCCCTTTACAGGAATACCAGCGCCGCGGGAGCGACCTCCTTTGTCCTTGTCAACTCATATCCCATGAGCCAAAGCCCGATAGATTATCCCGTCGGCGTAACGGCAGGCGACCTGGACGGGGATGGTAAACCGGATATAGTCATCAGCAATATCAATTCCACCACCATCGCGATCTTCCGCAACACCAGCACGACGGGTAATATTTCCCTGGCGACGCCGGTCTATTTCCAGGCATCGGCCGGCACGGGCCCCCTGTCCGTGAGCATCGGCGATCTTAACGGGGACGGCAAACCGGAGATCATCACCGCCTGTCCCGGGCTCGATGGGCCTTCCACCTATAACACCCTGACCATTTATAGCAATAGCAGCACTCCCGGCAACATTTCCTTTCCGACCTCGGGACAGGACCTCGTCCTGCCGCCCGGGAGCTTCCCGGAGACCGTAGTCATCGGGGATTTTGACGGCGACGGCAAACCGGACCTGGCCACGGAGGATTATTATTCGTCCTTTGTCTCTATATTCCGGAATACCAGCATAACCAATGGAGCGATCTCCTTTGCCGTCAACCAGGATTTCCCGACAGGCATGAATCCCAATGGGCTCGCCGCCGCCGACCTGGACGGAGACGGCAAGATCGACCTGGTAACCGTAAACCAGACCGACCAGACGATCTCCCTGTTACGAAATACCACTACCGGCAGCACGTTCTCCTTCGATCCGGGAACGGGCACAGCCCCTCCTACCGGGCTTGGTCCACAGGATATCGGTATCGCAGATCTTGACGGGGATGGCAAACCGGACCTGACCGTCACCAATGTCACCGACGGAACGGTATCCGTATTCCGTAATACCGGCACCAGCGGCAGTCTTTCCGTCGCAACGGCCGTTATTTATCCGACGGGTTCATCCCCCCAGTATATTACCATCGCCGACTTCGATGGCGACGGCAAACCGGACCTGGCTACCTCCAATTATAATGACAACACATTCGCCGTATTAAGGGACCAGGGAGCATCGGAACCGATCGTCCGCTCCTTCTCTCCAATAAAGGGGCCGGCCGGGACGCTTGTGACGATCATCGGGAATAATTTTACCGGGGCGACCAGTACCACTTTTGGAGACACCCTTGCGACCTCCTTTAACATCGTCTCCGATACATTGATAACGGCTACCGTTGGAGCCGGCGCATCCGGCGCTGTCGTCGTGACGACTCCTGTCGGTACGGGCTCACTCAATGGATTTACTTACCAGCTGCCGCCCCCTGTTATTCATTCGTTCGCCCCCGTCACGGGACCACCCGGGACAAAAGTATTTATCTCGGGGAGCGGCTTTAGCACGGTCACACAAATAGGTTTTGGCGGTACGCCGGCTACGTCGTTCGGTATCGTTGCAGATACCCTTGTCTATGCCCTGGTAGGAACCGGCTCTTCGGGAAAGATCACGGTCCTCTCTCCCAATGGCTCGGACTCATTGGGTGTCTTTACCTTTATAGATACCACGACGCCACCACCGCCACCACCGCCACCACCGCCACCGGTCGCATTGGATCTTAGCTCCTTTTCACCCACCAGTGGACAAACCGGGACACCGGTCACGCTCAAGGGGATCAGTTTTACAGGGGCCACCGCCGTCAGCTTTGGCGGGACGCCTGCACGTTCCTATACTATTGTATCGGATAGCGTACTTGTCGCGGTTGTCGGGACAGGTACTTCCGGACAGGTATGGGTGACGGGGCCCAACGGAATGGACAGCCTGCCCGGGTTCACCTATAGTCAACCCGTCCAGCTGGTTTATTCCATCACCTCCTTCTCTCCCACAAGCGGAAATACGGGTACCACGATAACGATCCGGGGAACCAACCTGAATGGCGCCACCTCCGTCCGCTTCGGGGATTCATTGGCTGCCTCCTTCGCGGTCACTTCCGACAGTACCATCATCGCCCTCGTCGGCAACGGCGCGAGCGGGGAAGTCAACGTATCGGGCCTTTCCTGGCAGGATTCTCTTGCCGGGTTTACGTATATACAGGATACCGGCCATTCCGGATCGGGTGGGACGCCGCCGCCTCCACCGCCGGTGACCGTCTTTGAGCTGTTGCAGTTCTCCGGTTCCTTATCCGGCGACCAGCCGGTATTGCAATGGGTGGCCCGCAACGATAAGGGCATCTTCCATTACGTAGTGGAACGCGGGACCGACAGCACCGACCTGTCCGTCCTGACCAGCATACCGCCGGACACAAAGGATCCGGGTAATCACGGCTATGCATATACGGACCTTACCCCGCGGGCCGGCACCAATTATTACCGGCTTAAGATGGTGGATACTTCCGGCTCCTTTATTTACAGCATCGTCATCCAACTAAAGGCAAAAGGAACGACGGACCGGTTGTCGATCTATCCAAACCCCGTAAAATACGGGTGGACGCTTGTAGACATCCCGGGTATCACCCGGCCCTCGCACATCGAGGTGACGGACATGCTGGGTAAGATAATAAAGGCGCAGGATGTCAACGCGAACACCCCGCAGGTCCGTGTCGATCTGCCGGGATTGCTCAAAGGAACCTATAAAATGGTCTGGACCGACGGAACGAATTATTCGTGGGGAACGATCCTTGTCTTATAGTAATGAGCTAGCTGGCCGGCCATTTCCAGTTCCGCACTTCGGGCATATCCTGTCCTTCCTCGTCTATATATAGACGGTGTTGGATCAGCTTGTCCTGCATTTCCTGTTTCAGCCAGCCGCATCTTTCTCCCAGCTGCGGCAGCCTGTCGATGACGTCCATGACCAGGTGATAACGGTCCATATCGTTGAGCACGGTCATGTCGAAAGGAGTAGTGATGGTCCCTTCCTCCTTGTACCCACGGACATGCAGGTTGCCGTGATTGGTACGCCGGTATGTCAGCCGGTGGATCAGCCAGGGATAACCGTGATAGGCAAAGATGATGGGTTTCCCGCGGGTAAAGAGATGATCGAAGTCGGCATCGCTGAGTCCATGCGGATGCTCGCTCTGCGGCTGCAGTTTCATCAGGTCGACCACATTGACCATCCGGATCACCAGTTCCGGAACCCGCTGACGCAGGATGGAGACGGCGGCGAGGATCTCCAGCGTAGGGACGTCACCGGCAGCGGCCATGACGACATCCGGCTCACCGTCCCGGTCATTGCTGGCCCACTCCCAGATCCCGATCCCCCTGGCGCAATGCAGGGCGGCCTGTTCCATAGTAAGCCATTGAGGCGCCGGATGCTTGCCCGCGACGACCACATTTACATAATGCCGGCTGCGCAGACAGTGGTCCATGATCGAGAGCAGGCAGTTTGCATCGGGCGCAAGATATACCCGGACGATCTCCGCCTTCTTATTCATCACATGATCGATAAAACCCGGGTCCTGGTGCGTAAACCCGTTATGATCCTGTCGCCATACATGAGAGGCGAGCAGGTAGTTGAGAGAGGCGATCTTCTTCCGCCAGGGAAGATGGGAGGTCACCTTCAGCCATTTGGCATGCTGGTTGAACATGGAGTCCACGATATGCACAAAGGCCTCATAACTATTAAAAAGCCCGTGACGGCCCGTAAGAAGATAGCCCTCCAGCCAGCCTTCGCATTGATGTTCGCTCAGCACCTCCATCACACGCCCGTCGCGGCTGAGATATTGATCATTGTCGCGGGTCTCCGCCTCCCATTGACGATTCGTTGCCGTAAAAACGGCATCCAGCCTGTTGGACAGCGTCTCATCCGGTCCGAAGAGCCGGAAATTTCGCCGGTCCTGGTTGAGGCGGATCACTTCGGCCAGAAACGATCCCAGCACCAATGTATCGGATGCATTATCGGCGCCCGGGGCAGGGACCTTTACCGCAAAGTCGCGGAAGTCCGGCATTTTCAGGTCTAACAGCAACAGTCCGCCATTTGCATGTGGATTGGCGCCCATCCTCCGGTCGCCGGCGGGAGCCAGCTCCGCCAATTCGGCCCGGAAGGCCCCCTTTTCATCGAACAATTCTTCCGGCTGATAGCTTTTCATCCATTCCTCCAGCTGCCGCAGATGCTCCGGGTTTTTGGAAGGGTCTGAAAGGGGGACCTGGTGTGCCCGGAAGGTTCCTTCTACCGGTAATCCATCCACGAATTTTGGACCCGTCCATCCCTTTGGCGTCTGCAGGACGAGCATGGGCCAGCGGGGGCGTATTGTATTGCCGCCCGCACGGGCTTCCTGGCGGATGGCCCGGATTTGCCAGACGATGGCATCGAGCGCAGCGGCCATGGCCTGGTGCATTTTCTTTGGATCGTCGCCTTCGACAAAGTAAGGCGTCCAGCCATAGCCATTCATCAGCTGTTCCAGCTCGGAGCGGCTGATACGGGCCAGGATGGTAGGATTGGCGATCTTATAGCCATTAAGATGAAGGATGGGCAGCACGGTCCCGTCGGTCACCGGGTTCAGGAACTTATTGGAATGCCAGGACGTGGCCAGCGGACCCGTCTCTGCCTCGCCATCTCCCACCACACAGCCGACGATAAGATCGGGGTTGTCGAATACGGCGCCAAAGGCATGGCTCAGCGAATAACCCAGCTCACCGCCCTCATGGATCGAGCCGGGACATTCCGGGGAGACATGGCTGGGAATGCCACCGGGGAAAGAGAACTGTTTGAACAGTTTTCGAAGGCCGGCTTCATCCCTGCTGATGTCCGGGTAGACCTCGCTATACGTTCCTTCGAGATAGGTGCTGCCTACAAGCGCGGGTCCACCGTGACCGGGACCCGCCACATAGATCATATCGAGGTCATACTGCCGGATGATCCTGTTGAGATGGGCATAGATAAAATTCTGCCCGGGTGAAGTCCCCCAATGTCCCAGCAACATATGTTTGATATGCTCGATCCGGAGCGGTTCCCGCAACAGCGGGTTATCCCGTAAATAGATCTGCCCGACGCAGAGATAGTTCGCGGCCCTCCACCAGGCATCGATCTTATACAATTGTTCGGGGGAAAGCGGACCGCCTTCCTGGCTGACATTGGCTGTGGAATACGGGTTGCCCGTCTGATCCGTCGTAAGGGTTGTCATAAAACTGGTTTAATGATCCTTTAAAAGATTATATACCGTTCGCGCAATCATCTGCTCCTCATCGGTGGGGATCGCATAGACGCCTGTACGGCCCCCGGGTGCGGAGATGACCCGCTCATTGTTCTTATTCTTCTGTTCGTCCAGCCCGATGCCGAGATATTCAAGTCCCCCGCAGATCCGGCTGCGGATCACGGCGGCCCGCTCTCCTATCCCTCCCGTGAACACCAGCGTATCGACACCGCCCAGCACGGCGGAGAAGGCGCCGATCGTCTTTTTTACCTGGTAACAGAACAAGGCGATGGCCTCGGCGGCTCTTATGTCTTCCTTTTCGCGGGCCAGCAGGTCCTGCATATCGGAGCTTGTCTCCGAAACGCCCAGCAGCCCGGATCGATGGTTGACAAGGTCATTGAACCCGGCGGCCGTCAGCTGCTCTTTTTGCAGGATATACCAGGCGACGCCGGGATCGAGATCGCCGGTCCGCGTACCCATCATGATCCCGCCGGTGGGTGTAAAGCCCATCGTGGTATCGACGCTGCAGCCATTCCTGACGGCAGCCATGCTGGCCCCGCTGCCCAGATGAGCGATGATCACGCGGCCATTCGCAATCGCAGCCCCCTCCACACGCGCCAGATCCTCCAGGATATATGCATAGGACAGCCCATGAAACCCGTATCGTTGAATACCCGATCCATCATAACGACGCGGAATGGGTAAAAGTTTAGCCACCCGGGGCAGACCGGCATGAAAAGCCGTGTCAAAACAGGCAAACTGGGGCAGGTCCGGACTATGACGCCGGAATAACCGGATAAGCCCGATCTCCCCGGGAAGATGATCGGGGTCATAGTCACGGATGCTTTGCAGCTCATCCAGCAAACCATCGTCGACCGGCATCGCCTGCCGGTGCTGCATACCATGTACGACCCGGTGACCGATGGCGGCCAGGGGCAGGACATCCTTTTGCCGCCCAAGCCAGTCGAGCAGGAAAACGGCCGCCTCCTCCGGCCCCGCGGCGTCTGCGGGCAGGCTGCCCTTCCCGTTATTTAGGATATCTGTAAACGTTAGTGTTGCCTCCTTCATCCCGATACGGTCGATCTTACCGGACAGTTTTTTTGTCAGTGCGGACGCATTTTCACCGGCACGCGCACCATCCGTTCCGTATACCGCGAACTTTATGCTGGACGACCCGCCATTAACGGCGAGAATGTTTTTATCTTCCTGGCTCATATATTTAATTAAAGTTAACTATCTTGGAGGCTTGTTTTGAAGTTAACGAATTGATAATATGAAAAAGATAATTGCGATCGCCTGCATGGCCATAAGTATTACCGCCTGCCACTCCAAAAACGATTATGACCAGCTCTTCAAAGACCCAAAACTTTATTGCGATGCCGTCCATGAACTGAATACCGTCGTCATGGGAAATAATTTCAGCCCCATCGTAGCGTCGAGGAACTATTTATATGCCTCCGTTGCGGGGTATGAAGCCATAGCCGCCGGTTATCCCGGGCAATTCAATTCATTGGCAGGGCAATTGCGCGGTTTAGGCCCGGTACCCCGGCCTGCCGCTGGACAAAAACCTGATTTTGAGCTGGCATCCCTTCTTGCCTTTTGCAAGCTGGGGGAAGCCGTTACCTTTCCGGAAGGCAGCATGCTCACCTATGTCGATAGCCTCAAACAGATGGCAACCGATCATGGTATGCCATCGGATATGCTTGCGGCTACCGTTACGTATGCCGATTCCGTTGCCGCCGCCATCATGCGCTGGAGCAAAAAGGATCGCTATCTTGAGACAAGGGGCGCGCCCGAATATACGGTCAACGATTCCCCCGGCCGCTGGGTGCCGACCCCGCCCGCTTATACACCGGCGATGGAGCCACATTGGAGCGAAATCCGTTATGTCGTCATGGACAGTGTCCGTGAATTCATGCCGCCGCCCCCCTATAAATTCGATGTGACGGACAAGAACAGCCCCTACTACAAGGAGGTCAAAAAAATCCAGGCCACCGTCGACAGCCTCACTCCCGAACAGGCCTTTATCGCGGATTTCTGGGATGATAACCCCTTCAAGCTAAACGTCTCCGGGCACCTGATGTTCGGTACAAAAAAATTCTCCCCCGCGGGACATTGGATGGGGATCGTTGGCATCGCCGCGCAAAAGTCGGGTGCCGATTTCCCCACTACGGCCTCCGCCTATGCCAAGACGGCCATCGCCCTGTTCGACTCCTTTATTCAATGCTGGAATATCAAGTACTTCTATAACACCTTGCGGCCGGAGACGGCCATCGACAAATATTTCGATGCCAACTGGCGCCCTCATCTGCAGACGCCTCCATTCCCCGAATATACCTGCGGCCATTGCACGATCTCCGCTTCTGCCGCCGAGGCATTAACAAGCGTTTTTGGGGATCATCTCGCCTATACCGATACGACCGAACTGGAGTTCGGGATCAACCGCCGTTCGTATCATTCATTCCGGGAAGCGGCCGACGAGACCGAAAAGTCGCGTTTTTATGGTGGCATCCATTACCAGTATTCCTGTGCCGTCAGCCACAAGATGGGCACCGAGATCGGGATGCTGGTGGCCGATCGGGTGAAGATGAAGAAATGACGTCCCGGATAAAAAAGATCGGAATTATTTGAATTTTGTAATTATCCGTTTGAATGGGGTAATACGGATAACGATCCGCTGTCCTAATTTTGTGCCAAATAAACTACCATGGACAATCAAGAAGTATGGTTGGTGACGGGCGCAATCGAAGGTTTGGGACGTATCCTGGTTAAACAATTATTGAAGAAGGGCCGGAAAGTGGCCGCCATCGCAGGGTCCCTCCCTGTGCTTACGGAGACGTTTGGTGAACAGCAGCCCGGTTTCCTTCCCCTGGCGGTAGACCTTACGTCTTCTGTCGGCGTGGAGGACGCCGTCGACAGGGTGATCGCCTATTTCGGAAAAATAGACAGGGTGGTCAACAATGCCGGATATGGTCTGACCGGAAGCCTGGAAGAGCTGACCGACCAGGAAGTGCGTAATAACTTCGACAGCAACGTATTTGGCACCCTGAACGTCATCCGGGCGGTGATGCTGTATCTTCGGGAGCAAGGATCCGGGCACATTTTCAATATTTCCGCGGTCGGGGAGGCTTATGACAACTTACCGGGTCTGGGGATCCATTATGCGACGACGCTGGCCGTACAGGGTCTTACCGGATCGCTGGCCGCCGAGGTAAAACAATTTGGCATTGGCGTAACTACCGTCTCTACCGGTTATTTCAACGGACTGAATACACCCCGGAAAAAGATGGCCGCATACCGCAACGCCCGGTATCCCGACGGCATCGATGAGGAGCAGGATGTCCATGCCGAAAAGATCGCGGACGACATTATCCGGACAGCCGGGAGTCCCGATGCGCCCTTGTGTCTGCACGATCCATACCGTTTGAATACCGTAACTTTACAACATGGCAACCACAGAAACGCTAAAGGATTTTTACCAGCAGGCGTTTAACTGGCTGCCCGACAATCTCAGCCGGGACATTGGCCATTTTAACGTATTCCGTCGCGAAGATTTCGCGCACAGGAGTGAAGTCCCCATAAAATATACGCGCAGGGATTTTTATAAGATCAGTCTTATAAGAGGCCGCTACATTTTTCATTATGCGGATAAAAGCATCCCGATCGACGGTAGTACCCTCATTTTTCTAAACCCTATCATTCCCTATACCTTCGAATCCCTGTCAGACGATAAAACAGGCTTCTTCTGCGTCTTCTCGGAAGGGTTCTTTTCTGAAAAGCTCCGGGATAATATAAAGGACCTGCCGATGTATATTCCCGGGGGCAGGCTTTTCTACGCTCTTAACCGGTCCGAGGATGAATACGTCAGCCAGGTGTTTGAAAGGATGCTGACGGAGATCCGCTCCGATTACCGGTATAAGTACGACCTGCTACGAAACTATACCACCGAACTGATCCACTATGCCCTAAAGGTAGAACCATCGGAGACCATCTATCAGCATCCGGATGCCAATTCGCGTATCACGGCTGTTTTTACGGAATTGCTGGAGCAACAATTCCCTATTGAATCCGTTTCACAACGGTTTGTACTGCGATCGGCAAAGGATTTCGCCCAACAGCTTTCGATCCATGTAAATCACCTCAACCGGGCCATCCGTCTGACTACCGGCAAGACCACGACGGAACATATCTGCGAACGGCTGACCAGCGAGGCAAAGGCACTGCTAAAACACACCAACTGGAATATCGCCGAGATCAGTCACACGCTCGGCTTTGAGCACCCGGCGCATTTCAATAATTTCTTTAAGAAACAGACCAGCGTAACGCCGTCGGCGTATAGAGTTACTTGACCGTCCGGAGGACGGTCGGCCGAAGGCCCGACATTAGACCAGGAGACCGCACAGCGGTCCGTGAGAGGGGCTGCTTTAGCAGCCTATGAAATGCGTGCAAGTCATAGATGAGGGTTCCCCGGCTTAACCGGCGCCTCGAAGGGATTACATCCCCGCACCTTTAACTTCCTCCGGTAGACCTTATCGACACAGGTTATATAGAGCTCGTCAAAGGCGGGGCCGCCAAAGGCGCAATTCGATGCCTGGCCTGAAGGCACGGGCAGGATGGCATTCACCCTTCCCAACTGATCAAGCACCTGGATACCCAAGCGCGTGGTGACATACAAACGCCCTTCCCTGTCGCATTTCAATCCATCGGGCCAGGCATTCTCCTGGTTGTCCGGCGCCTGCAGCCAACCATAGTGTTGTTTGTTATACAGCGTGCCATCCGGGCGGATGGAATAGATCCAGATCCAATGCGAGGCCGATTCGGCCACATAAAGCTGGGTCTGATCGGGTGTAAAGGTCAATCCATTTACAAATTTTAGTCCCGAATCCACCACCATCTTTTCACCCCCCGGACGGATCAGGTAGATCCTGCCCGGTTTGTCCGACTCATCGGGTACGGTTACATATACATTCCCGTTCCGCGCCACGAGAAGATCATTCCCCGAAAGCCCTTCCGCCACCACGCTTACCTTCCCATCGGCGCCATATCGCAGGACCTGGCGGCTTCCTCCCGCCACTTCATACCGGTCCCCGTCGACGCCAAAGCAAGTGCCGCTGGCTCTTTTGGCATTCGTGGATATCACCTGCGGCCGCCCGTCGGTCCCGACCCGGTAGGTCCTGGAGGCAGGGATGTCCTGGTAAAAAAGATCCCCGGCTGCATTCGCGGCCGTGCCTTCCGTAAAACCATATCCCTGTCCCACCAATTCCCAGTCCTTGCCGGGGAGCAGGATCTCACTGAGAAATTGGTTTTTTGAATTCCCTTTGTTTACAGGCTGGGGCCAGTCCTTCCAAAGCCAGCGCATCGCATCCGGGAACAACGAAGTGCCCTGGGCGCCGCTATGTCCTCCTTCTCCCCATACATGTCGTACTTCATATCCCGAAAAGACCAGTGCCCGTTCCATCGTTTCATTTGCCTTCCACCAGTCGCCGCCATAAATATTCAGATCGTTGGACCCACCCTGGAGAAAGACCCGCAGCGGCCTGGGTTCATATTTGCGGATAAGACCCGGATACCGGTCGCCACCGCGGAGACTGACATAGGTACCGATACAACTAAAGACCCGGGAGAACTCACCCGGACGCTCCCACGCAGCCGTAAAGGCACAGATGGCCCCGCTGCTGGAACCGCCGATCGCCCGGTCATTTCCCTGCCGTGACAGATGAAGGGCCCTTCCGTCCTTTGCCACATGCCGCTCGACATCCGGCAGGATCTCATCCAGGAGGAAACGGGCATAGGCGTCTCCCAATCCGTCATATTCAAAGCTGCGGTTGAACCGGTCCAGCGAAGTAGCGGTATCCGGCGCCGGCACCTTTCCCGGCATGATAAATACGCCAATGGTAACGGGCATTTCCCCTGCGGCAATAAGATTATCGAATACCGCCGGCGCCTTCCATTGGATGCCATCCTGGTTGATATATACACAGGCCGGCCGGCCGGGACGATACTGGGCCGGGATATAGATCCAGTAATCCCGTACGGTGCCGGGGAAAATAGCGGAATGATCAAAACTGCATTTTAACACCTCTCCTTTGGGGATTCCCGGATGCTCCACCGAGGCAGGATCGACGCTATATTTTTCGGCAGGGGGCTGGGCAAAATTGACCATCGGCAGGAGGAAACCGGTAAGGATACAGGCAACCGTTATTATCTTCTTCATCAGGAGTCGTTTGTACGGGGAAGTTACACTTTTTATGAATGAGCTATTTTTTTATCATATTGTCGTATTTGTCCTACACGACCGCTTATACAATGTCAAGGAAAATATATACGCGTATACACTTAATAAAACAACCAACCGGGCGTTATTAATAATAATCCATATTCCAAACACATACGCAGCAATTGCTATATAACGTTACCCATAAAAAGAAAATGAGAAAAGGCCTGGTGCTCACCTGGCTGGTCTTTCTGCTGGCAGGTGTTGCGCTCTTATTCTGGAGAAGTGAATGGATCTACAGTCTGCCGACTCCCGTGCCGGCCAATTATCATGACGTCAGGCTGGGATCGACGATCGACCTGCCGCAAAGGGCCCTGCTTCAACCCGAGGCGGCTTCCGGGCAATCGCAAACGGCGGCGCTAACCCTGTCATTGGCTGTGGGTGCTCCGGTAATCCGTAGCAAACCTCTTTTTCTGCATTTTTTCAACCCCGACTGTCCCTGTTCCCGTTTTAATATGCCCCATTTCCGTTCGCTGGTACAGCGATATGGGAACCGGGTCGATTTTGCGATCGTACTGATGACCGATAAAAAATTTACCGCCGATCAGATCCGGGAAAGGCTCAAACTTCCCTATCCGATCCCCGTTTTGACGGACTCTTCGGTTGCCGCCGCGTGTGGGGTCTATTCCACCCCGCAGGCAGTGATCCTGGATACGCGGGACCGGTTGTACTACCGGGGCAACTATAATCGTACCCGTTACTGTACCGATGAAAAAAGCAGCTATGCGCGCATGGCGCTGGACGGGCTGCTGCAAAATAATTATACACAAACTTTTCCTTCTATGGCCCTCAAGGCTTATGGATGCCAATTACCTACTTGTAACCGATGAAGGGAACGCTACCTAACCCATTAACCGACACCAGCCTGCAGGCCCAGACCGATCATTTCCGTCTGCAGGTAAAGCAGCGGTCCGACAGGCTCATGCATTATTTCCTGATCGGTTTTTTTCTCACGGGTCTTATACTGGCTTTCTTTTTCGATACCTGGCCGATTGCCCTGGGTGTAGGGGGTATCTCCCTGATCGCCTACTATTCGGTTAAATTTGCGTTGCCCGATTCCGATCTTTATCAATATGTGCTGAGCGCGGTGATCGCGATCTTCATGGCCCAATATATCTACCAGATGCATGGCTTGTTCGAGATGCATTTTTTTGCCTTTATCGGGGGCACCATCCTGATCACCTACCAGAACTGGAAACTACAGATCCCGATATTGATCATCGTCATCCTTCACCATTCGGTTTTCAATTACCTCCAGTACATGGGCAATGATCACATTTACTTCACCCGCCTGGATTATCTCGACTGGCAAACCTTTGCCATTCATATTATCCTGACCGCCGTGATCTTTTTCATCTGCGGACTATGGGCATACCAATTGAATAAATCGGGTGAGGTACAGATCAGCCAGACGGTACAGATGGCGATCCTTCATAAGGAGGCGATCGTGCTGCAGGAGCGCAAACGAAACGCAGATGCGCTGGAGAAGGCATGGCTCAATGCAGAACGCGCCCGCAGGGAGGCCGAACGCGCCAACCAGGCCAAAAGCATTTTTCTTGCGACGATGAGCCATGAGATCCGTACGCCGATGAACGGGGTGATCGGGATGTCCGCCCTGTTGGGCGAAACGCCCCTTACGGACCAGCAAAAGATCTACACCGAGACGATCACCTCCTGCGGGGAAAGCCTGCTGAATGTCATCAACGATATCCTTGATTTCTCAAAGATCGAATCGGGCGGAATGGAACTGGAGGAGGAAGATTTCAACCTGCAGAATTGTATCGAACATATACTGGACCTGTTTGGCGCCCGGGCGGCCCAGACAGGCATCGAGCTGCTGTACCAGGTGGACCGCGAAGTGCCCCAGCATATCCGCGGAGATGACCTGCGTCTCCGGCAGATCCTTACCAACCTCGTCGGCAATGCGATGAAGTTCACCGAACAGGGAGAGATCTTTATCCGGGTCCGGTTGCTGGAAAATTTCCCGGGAGGCGCTCTCCGGTTAGGCTTTGAGGTAAGAGACACGGGCATCGGCATTCCGCCGGACAAGCTGGAGCGGCTCTTCAAGGCTTTTTCCCAGGTGGATTCCTCCACGACCCGCAAATACGGAGGTACGGGGCTTGGGCTGGCCATTTCGGAGAAGCTGGTGAAGCTGATGGGAGGCGATATCACCGTGACGAGCGAACCGGGCAACGGATCGGTTTTTTCCTTTACCGTTATCACCCGGGCAGGCGCCGATGTACAACAGCCGCATACAAACAACGGGTTGTCGGAATATGCCGGCAAAAAGGTGCTGATCGTTGACGACAACCTTACCAACCGGACGATCCTGAAAAGCCAGCTGGAATACTGGAAGCTGGTGCCGGTACTGGCTGCCTCGGGAGTGGAGGCGTTGAATATCCTGGCGGAAGATAATGACTATGACCTGGTCCTAACGGACATGCAAATGCCTTTTATGGATGGTATCCGCCTTTCGGAATCCATCCGGCAACGATACCCGAAGATGCCGATCATCCTGCTGAGCTCGGTAGGAGATGAATATAAGAAGCACCATCAGAACTTATTCAGCGCCGTCATGACAAAGCCGCTGAAACAGCAGCTGATGTACCGGTATATCCTCTCGGGGCTCCAGGACCAGGGAAGGACCGGTGGGGAGGGAGACTCCTTCCAGCCAAAATTACCGGCCGATCTGTCCGAAAAATTCCCGTTGAATATCCTGATAGCGGAAGATAATCTCATCAACCAGCAGGTGATCCTGTTCATCCTGCAGAAGCTGGGATATACCCCCAGGGTCGTCACCAACGGACAGGAAGCGGTCAACGCCGCCGGCCAGGACCCCTTCGATATTATCTTTATGGACCTGCAGATGCCGGAGATGGACGGTCTGGAGGCCACCCGCATTATACGCAATGCTCCATTACCGGCCCAACCGGTCATCATCGCACTAACGGCCAATACGATGCAGGGGGATGAAGAAGAATGCCTGAGTGTGGGGATGGATGATTATATCGGCAAGCCCGTCAACCTGGATGAGCTGGTCGGCAAACTACAAAAATGGGCCTGCCACCGACAGGCCTCCTGAAACCCTATATTCCTTATATTGCGTCTGAATGCTGAAGAACGCAACGCTCGTATTGATCACACTGATGCTGGGTACCTCGATGGCTGCCATCGACAGCAGCATCGTCAATGTATCCTTACCGGTTATCCGCAATCAATTCAAAGTAGACCTGGACCAGGTGGAATGGGTGATCACGGCCTATATGATCTCTTTCTGCCTTTTTATGCCCCTGATAAGCTGGCTGAAGAACAGGATCGGTTATTTTTACCTGTTTATCGCAAGCGTGACGGTCTTTACGCTCGGCTCCCTGCTTTGCAGCCTCTCCACGAACCTGACGATGCTGGTGATCGCAAGGGTGATCCAGGCCAGCGGCGGCGGCGCCATTTCTCCCACTTCACTTGCGATCCTAAGCGACAGCTTTCCAAAAGAACGAAGAGGCAACGCCATCGGGTGGTGGGGTATCGGCAATGTCATGGGGCCCGCTATCGGTCCGACGCTCGGCGGTACGCTCACTCATTATTTCGGATGGCAATCCGTCTTTTATGTAAATATTCCCCTGGGCATCATTACGGTGCTGCTGACGATACGCCATTTATCCTTCCTGCGTTCACAACCCCGAAGCAAACCCTCCTTCGATTTCAGGGGTTTTACCTGGTTCGCCGTCTTCATCGTCGCGATCCAATACACTATCTCCGCTATCTCCAAAAAAGGCGGCCTGTCCTGGCAACTGGCAGCGGGGTGCACCTCCACCGCCCTGTCCCTTTATCTCTTCATCCGTTCGTCCCGCCGGCCACAACCACTGCTGGACCTGACGGTCTTCCGGTCCGGGGACTTTATCAACTCCTCCATAATTATTATCATCCGTTCGGTAGCGCTGTTCGGAGGCATGTTCTTCCTCCCCTTCCTGTTGCAGGGCCTGCTGGGCTATACGGCCATCCAATCGGGCCTGCTTATGCTCCCCAATGCATTGATGATGCTGCTGACAAGGCCCTATGCCGGAAAAAAGGCCGACCAGGGATTGATCCGGAATGTTTCGGTCATAGGGATCGTGATCACCTCGGTGTCCATGTACCTGTTCTCCCGGATCGACGTAGGCTACGCGGTCGCGTGGATCATCTTGCCCATGATCGTACGGGGAGCGGGAATGAGCCTGCTGGTCGCCCCGGTCTCCACCGCCCTGTTGAATTCCGTCAGCAGGGAACAAACCACCACGGCCACTTCCATGAACAGCCTGCTGCAACAACTGGGTGGCTCCATCGGCATCGCCATCTTTGGCGTGATCCACCAGTTCATCTATTCCCATTATCTCGATAAAAAATATACCGCACCGGTAGCGGAACACTTTGCCTTGCAGGATGGGTTCCTGATCTCCGCCTTTGTCATCGCCGTCGCCCTGATCCCGGCCCTGCGCCTCCCCGGAAAACACCTGATCCATTTAAAGGAAAAGTTGCCCGTGTAGTTTTTCAGTTTTTTTTCTTAACTTTAGGGTTCACCAAAAAAAAGGAGGTATTCATGCTATCTACAGATAAATCATGGAAACCTTCGGTTAATTTCGCTTAACCGGGTTGCTCCAAAAAATAATCTGCTGACAACATTGTCAGAAGAGGCTGTCTCCACGGAGATAGCCTCTTTTTTTACCCCTTCCGCCCGATCTATTCAAGATATTTATATACATTCTTTTTATACTGCTCGAAATCCTCCAGGTTGGCGAACTCTTCAAACCGGTAGGACTCCCCGCCAGGCTGCTCCCGCACCAGTGCGACCGTCCCCCCTCCTACCATGACCCGCCTGGCCCGCCGGAACAATTCATCCAGCGCAGGCAGGTCTTTGATCATTTGCATTTCCTCTACCTTTCCGACATTAATAATAAAATCTTCCATATGTCTGATTGATTACCCTGCAAAAATAAGTAGAAAGAGGTCGTCCACATATCCTCATAATCCCTGAACTTTACATAAAAAATAGATGAATTATAGAAAGCTCGGAAATACGGACGTAGAATTATCCGCTATCGGATTGGGTTGCATGAGCATGAACCATGCCTATGGCCAACCGGATGACAAAGAATCGATTGCCACCCTGGAAAAAGCAATAGAGATCGGGATCAACTTCTGGGACACCGCCGATGTCTATGCCAACGGAAAGAATGAAGAGCTGGTGGCAAAGGTCCTGCAACCCAACCGGAAAAAAATATTCATCGCTACGAAATTCGGTTTTATCCAGGATGCCGCCGGCCGTCTTGGCGGCTTCGACGGCTCCCCTGCCTATATGAAACAAGCGGTGGAGAAAAGCCTGCAACGGCTCAAGACCGATGTGATCGACCTCTATTATGCACACCGGATCGACCCGAATGTTCCTGTGGAAGAAATGGTGGGCGCCATGGCCGACCTGGTAAAAGAAGGAAAGGTCCGTTACCTGGGCCTCTCGGAAGCTTCGCCTAATTCTATCCGGCGAGCGCACGCCGTCCATCCGATCAGCGCCCTGCAAAGCGAATATTCCCTGCTCACAAGAGAGGTGGAGGCGGAGATCATACCTCTCTGCAAAGAGCTGCACATTTCTTTTGTTCCCTTCAGTCCCCTGGCAAGAGGTCTGATGACAAATACCGTGGACGTAAGCAAGCTCGGCGACAACGATTTCCGGAGATCTTTGCCCCGTTACCAGGAACAGCATGCAGACAATAACCGGCATCTTTCCGCCGGCTTTGCCGATATCGCCGCTGCCAAAGGATGTACCCCCGCCCAACTGGCGATCGCCTGGGTGCTGGCACAAGGCCCGCATATCATCCCCATACCCGGCACCAAACGAAGAAAATATCTGCTGGACAACGCCGGCGCGGTCGATGTGACGCTGACACCCGCCGATTTTCAGCAGATAGAGGCGCTGCTGGCAAAATATCCCGACACGGGAGCCCGATATAACGAGTCGAATAACCGGTTCGTAGATAAGAACTAAAAAGAAAAAGCCCCTGTATGTACAAGGGGTTTTTTTATAGATCGTACGAGCAATTTATTCCGGCACTCCGAAACGCCGGCAGATCTCCGAATAGCTCATCTGCTGAATAGGTTTCACCGAAGCCACCGTGCTTTTGATACCACCGGGGATGATAATATACCGGAACTGATGCGCATTGGATATACCCCCATACGCATTCAGGCTGCTGACCAGCCGGATCTTCAGGTTGCCTGCCGTAACAAATGCCGACCAGGTATCGATGTTGGAGGCAGATCCATCCAGATAGGTGATGCTGATCGGCAGCAAGGAAACCTGGGCGGACGGCCAGATGACGGGATTGTAACCATCCAGTTTGCCAAAAGTAAGGACCGTACCGCTATCGACGACTGCCTGGGTGATGTCCGTAGTCGCCTTTGTATAGCTAAATCCATAGATACCAAAAACGGTATCTTTTGTGTAAGCGGCAGGTGTGAACCAACTGGAGTAGATTACATTGGCGGCGCCTTTCGTACCGGTGGCGCCCGTTGGACCGGCAGGCCCCACAGGTCCCGTTGGACCGGCATCTCCCTTCTGACAGGATACGATCAGCACGGAGGCAAGTACGATCAGGGATACACGAAGCAAAGCGGCGGCTGTCAGGGATGTCTTGCGATAGAGGGAACGATGTGTCTGCATAAAGTTTTGTTTTTTGATCAACAGTTTCATTTGAGCACAAAACTAGTCGCAGCGGATACATCGGACAATACCATTTAAGTATACTTTTTAATGTGTTATAATTTGAATTATACCCTATTGTGGTTATAAAAATACCCGCTTTCGGGAATAAACCGTTTTAGCATCGCATACCCCAAAAGGGGATCCCCGGTTAAAATGCGGTTGGAAGTAGATAAAATGCATCCCTCTTTCTACCGTACAATCCTTGAAATTAGCGTTGAACCTATTTTATCGTCACCATGATCTCCATCTATCATAAAAATGCCCCAACTGGGCCTGTCCGCCGTATGACCGGGATCTTTTTCCGGTTGGCGCTGTGGCTATTGATCCTGCCGGTCACCGCATCATATGCCCAGCCGGTAACTACCGCCGGCGCCCCGGCGCAGCTGGCGATCCGACAGGCGGGGGAACATAGCATCCGCATTACATTGAAACCGCTCAGCTTTGGGGAGGATTTTCCTTTCAGCCCCGCGCTGGTGCAACGGAGCTATCCCGCTCCAGAGATCCTGCTGACGACGCTATCGGGTGCCGTCAAAAAAAGGGTCGGACCCATGATGGTGACCGTTAGTCCAGAAGCGTCGGCCATCCGGGTCACGGTGACCACGCTGAAGGGCGAACCCATACAAGAGCTGGTCTTCAACGGGGATAATACCTTGTCCTTCGCCCTCCACGACGCCCCGGTCCTGGGGATGGGGGAAGGAGGACATAAACCCGTGCCCGGCGTCAACTGGCGTACACAGCCCATCGAATTTGACCGGAGAGGCAGGTTGCAGGATATGCAGCCCCGCTGGCAGGGCGATTCGTATGGTTCCCGCAATCCCGTTCCGTTAATGATCGGAACGGACGGCTGGGCGCTCTTCGTAGCCACACCCTGGGGGCAGGTCGATCTTCAGGCGGCGGACCATGGGACATACATCCCCTGGAAGCCGACGGCGCAGGATACGGCCCAGCAGAACGAAAAGAACCAGCAATTGGCCCGGGCAAAGGGAGTTCCTCCGGCCAGTTCCGTCATCCCCGGTCTGTATGATCTGATCGTCTTTGACGCACATCAGCCGGCCGCCTTTCTGAAAGATCTTTCGGTCCTGAGCGGGCCGGCCGTCATACCGCCCAAATGGGCATTGGGGTATATGCAATCCCATCGTACGATAAAGGATGAGACGCAGATCATCGGCATCGTGGACAGTTTCCGTTCGAAGAAGATACCCGTAGATGCCGTTATCTACCTGGGCACTGGTTTTACGCCGAGAGGGTGGAATACAAAACAGCCCTCTTTTGATTTCAACCCCGAAGTCTTTCACCGGGACCCGGCTGTAGTATTGGCCGACCTTCATGCCCTTCATGTAAAAGTGGTGGTGCATATGGTACCCCTGGACCGGGATAAGCTTCCTTCGCTGCATGGTTCCATTCCGGCCCGGCCCGGAGAGGTACTGGATGCGGGACATATACAGAACTACTGGCAGCTGCACATCCCGCTTATGAAGACCGGCGTCGATGCCTTCTGGCCGGATGAAGGTGATTGGTTCAATTTATTCGAACGGGTGTCACGCCACCAGCTTTATTACCAGGGGCCGCTGTCTACGTTCCCGGATATCCGCCCCTGGAGCCTTCACCGCAACGGATACCTGGGGATCGCCCAATGGGGCGGCTGGGTATGGTCCGGCGATACCGAGTCCTCCTGGAAAACGCTCGAAGGGCAGGTAGCCGTGGGTATCAACTATTCGCTTAGCATCAGCCCTTACTGGGGATCGGATATAGGCGGCTTCTACCCGAGTAACGAAAAGACGGGAGAGCTTTATGCACGTTGGTTCCAGTTCGGGGCTTTCTGCCCCTCCTTCCGTTCGCATGGGCGTACCACCAATAGTATCCTGCCCTGGGGCTGGGGACTCAGCGACCGCGGGGATTTAGAGACCGGCCGCTCCAATTCGGATAGCATCCTCGCCCTGCGGAATGTACCGGTCTCGGCAATGAACAATCCTGCGATAGAGCCCGTCGTCAAAAAATATGATGAGCTGCGGTACCAGCTATTACCTTATAACTATACATTGGCCTGGGAAGCGCGACAGACCGGTATGCCCCTGATGCGGGCCCTCTGGCTCCATTATCCCGGCGATGAAAAAGCCCGTGGCATGGGCAGCGAATACCTGTGGGGCCGCGACCTGCTGATCGCGCCCGTCTTTGAGAAAGGAGCCACAGCCCGGGAAGTATACCTGCCAAAAGGCAGCTGGTATGATTGGTGGAGCAGTCCTGCCGGCGGCGGAGCCGGCGCCGTCCCCATTACCGGGGGTGTTACCATCCGCCGCGCCGTCGATCTCTCTATCATGCCCATCTATGTACGCGCCGGCGCCATCATTCCTTTCGACCCCATCCGTCAATATACTGCCGAACCGGTAAAAGGGCCAACGACCCTTCGGATCTATCCGGGAGCAGACGGAGATTTTACCCTGTATGAAGATGACGGCATCAGCCTGCAATATCTCCGGGGCAAAGACACGCGGATCCACCTGAGCTGGAACGATAAGACGCGGACGTTGACCCTTCGCCCGGGCGCCCCGGACGGCGATTCTGCCGGCGATACCGCCGGCCTGCCGGTGCAGCAGACCTTTGCCGTCGAGCGGATGACGGACAGAACGATCAAAACGGTGAAGTATGAAGGGAAGGAGGTGACGGTTCGTTTTTGAGCGCCTTACATATAATCCCCGATCCGGAAACAACTGATGCCTTCCACTTCCTTGTAAGAGTCCGTAGAATATATTTCATCGACAAAATCGATCGAAGGGCCTTTGCTGAAAATACCGTGACTGACGATCAGGTTGACTTTTCGCGCCCCTTTTTCTTTTAGCATTTTTGCTGTCCCGGCAAACGTACCGCCACCGTCACATATATCGTCCACGATAAAACAGGTCTGATCGTTCAGATCGGTCGTCAGCGTCTTAAAATTTGTAAGCGCTCCGGTCCTTACATCCCTTTCCTTCATACACTCTACCACTTGTTCCATTTGCAGGAATTGCGCCAGCTGGTGTATCTTTTTTAAGGCACCGGCATCGGGAGAAACCAGGCAAGAGGATTCTCCGGGATGTTTGCGGGAGTAATCGTCCAGTGAATCTTTTACGAATCGGTGATTGGATACGGCATAGGACCTATCTATCAACGCGGTTGACACTTCCGAATGGGGATCGAATATTTTCACTTTCTTAAAACCCGCCTGGTTTAAAATAGCGGCTACTACCTTCAGGGAGAAAGGTTCTCCGTCCAGCATGACCCGGTCCATGCGGGCAGTCATAAGATAGGAAATATGTAATTCGATATGCGCAAAATCAAGATACTCCAGCGTATTTTTTACAAAGAGGGCCATCAGTAGGTCATTGGCATTGTTTACACGGGTAAAGATCCGCAACGGCTCTTTCTTATTTTTTGTTTCTGCATGTCCTGCATCGATCTTGATATGGGGCTGTCCGTCCGGAAAGACCATGGATTTGAACAGGATGTCCGACTTCTCCGGGTAAATTAGATTAAAGGTTGTCATGATTACTGCTTTTATTTATTTCTTCCTTTTTCGCCGGGATATAACTGCGCAACGCCGTCGCTCTGCCGGAACTCATTTGTCGCGATATCCAGGGCGGAGATCTTTCCCTGGAATGCTGCTCCGGTATCGATATTCCAGACATTGCAACGTTGCATCGGGGTTTCTATATCATAATTTGTAGTAGGAGTATGACCAATATAGATCTCCTTATATAACAAGAGCCTTTGGGGATAGAATATACTATCCTGGGGTATTCGTCTATCCACCGCCAGCGCCATCTCCCACAGGGTCCTGTCCCAGAAGTAATTGCTTGCATGATGTTCTCTTGCAGGCCCATGCATAGAAGAAAAACCGGCATGGATAAAAAGACGCCCGGCTCCATCCTCATAATAGGGACGCATCCGGTAAAAAAAAGCAAGATGCGCCTCTTTCTGTTCCGGGGTGATCCCCTTATAGCTGTCGACGGTAGCCTGACCGCCATGAAATAACCAATCCGGATCTTCTCCATAGCCTCCCAACCATTCTTCACACCAGGCGTCGTGGTTGCCGCGGATAAAAATACAGGCATGACTTTCTTCCAGTTCCATCAGGTATTCGATCACCTGTCTCGACTGTGACCACCCATCCACATAATCGCCGAGAAAGATCAGTCGATCGTTCTTTTTCGGACTGATCTTGTCGATCAGTTGCCGGAGGGCTTTTTCAGCGCCGTGTATATCTCCTATGACATAGGTCTTTGCCATTATAAATTAAGTTTTGCGTTGAGCCGGTCGCATAAATGCTCAATATCGTCCTTTCTTTAAAAATCAATATAATCCGCAGGCACATGGTCGGTTAGCCAGACCCCATTCGCAGAAAGATAAAACAGGAACCCATCCTTCTTCATCTCCGCGCTTCTGACAACCAATATAACGGCAGTCCCCCGTCTATTTCCTACCCTTTCCGCCGTTTCTTTATCCTGGCTGAGGTGAACATGCTGCCTGCTCATTTTCTTCAGCCCTCCCAAACAAATATCGGTCAAAAACCTATCAACAGTCCCATGATATAGCAGATCCGGGGGTTCTTTTGCATCCAGTTGCAATTCAACTTCGATAGAATGCCCCTGGTTAGCTCTTATTTTGGTTCCGTCATTATTGAATGAAAATCGCTGTTTATCATTTGAAACAACTACTTCCTTCAAATCCTGGCTGGAAAAAGACCGCCCGTTGCCCGCGGATTTGGAAATAAGTTCATTCACATCTGCCCAACCATTTTCATCAAGGCGAAGACCGATCGCTGCAGGATCATGCCGCAGAACCAAGCTTAAAAATTTACTGGTCTTAGTTTTTTCTTTCTCATTCATTTTCTCTGAATTTTTGTAGTAACTCCGCCATTCCTCCATTCTCCGGGAGTCTAAATTCTCCTCCAAAAAATACTTTTACGACATCAATCTGTCCGACAATATTTCTATTGAACTCATCCAATTCCTCCGCAGGCACCCATAATTCATTATGGATATCGCCTCCTACATTCTGAACGATGAATTTCGAATAATGTGTCTCCAGGAGATCGAATGCCGTAACAATACCACAGTAGCCGGATGACGGATCTTTCGTATTCCATTGGTCTGCGATCTGTTCGGCATAAAGCTGATTCAGCACAGGATAAAATATAGGTTGCCATTCCAGCCTGGGAGGGAACAACAACCAGGCAGACGCCATAATCAGCTCAAGCTCTTTGATGCCAACAGGTCTATATAATTTTACTGTCTTCATTTCACACTAATTTTATAAATTCGCCTTCAACCGTTCCCTGATCTCGGCGAGACTGCAATCAATCATCAGTTTCCCATCCTTAAAAACCGTTCGTAGCTCCCCCTGCCCTTCTTCTTCCCAGGTACATTGATCTTTCAACGCCAGTTTACCGGTGGCCGGGTTGCGATAGACCTGCATCAACCCTTTAGCGGATTTCTTCGTTCCATCGTCCGTCTTTGGATCTTTGAAGATATCACGACCTATTCCATTTACTTCTCCATATGTGGCCTTCATGGCAAATCCAAACGTATCACGGGTCACGTATTCATAGGTGTAGGAACCGATGCCCAGGACAACATTATAGCTGGCAAATCCTTTTGCCTTCAACCCTTCCAGTATCGCCGACTGGCGCTCCGTTGTAATACTATCGCCATATATCAAACCGACATGGCTGTCCAACAGTTTATACCCCTTTTTCGTGACCGTACCGCCAAAGGTTTCCCAGAGGCATTCGATGGCGCCTTTGTACGCTGGGCTTCCCTTGGGGGCAGCCATATCACCTATAATGATCTTTACCGGGTCACCGCTGTCGGGTCGGATCACCACCTTGCCTTCCCGGGCGAGGATCTTCGCTTTCAATGACGGTAAAATTTCCGTAATGACCTGCCAGAAATCCCAGGTGTCGCTGACGATCGATACGATGCCAGCAGGATAGACTTCAGATACCAGGCGTTCAAATGTCTTAACCTCTCCATCCTGGGTACCCATACACATTACGCTATGCTCCGTGGCGGGTACGGATCCTCCGATCAGTTCTTTCTCACAGTCAGCACGATAATATTGTTCCAGGAAATCGATGGCTGGAATTGTATCGGTGCCGGAAAAAGACAACAGATGGCCGGCCCCGCTCATTACCGCATCTTCGATACCACTCATGCCCCGGAAGGAGAAATCATGTCCCTGCCAGGGGATAAAACTCAGGTCCTCTCCTACTGTCTCCTTTGCAAAGCGGGTAAAGGTCCGCAGGTATTCAAAGGCGCTGGTGGCCGAGGTGGAAGGCTTCCAAAGAATGGCACTCAATACCGTTTCCAGCATGTTCGTTAGCCAGAAAAAAGCCGGCAAGGTGTTTTTGATCGTGAAAATCGGCACACGCATCGGCACCAGGCTGCCTTCCGGAAGGGCCTTGATCTCCAAGGGCAGATACCCCAGATCGTGTAATTCCGCAATGTGCTGGTAGGTAATGCTATCCTTACCCAGGTAATTGTCCATTCGTCTTGCATACTCCCTGACAACCTCGTCCTTGGGTCGTTGGAAAAACTCTTCATTGAATTGCCGGATCAGGTATTCTTTGATAAAATATTGCAGGCCAAAAAATACGATCTCGTCTACCGCCTCACTCCTGGATTTTCTTGGCGTAAGGTTGGAATAGACCATGGTGGTTCCGGCCGGGTACTGAAATTTATGGCCTACTTTATAACCGTCTTTTAATAAGATGGGTGATACTTTCATGATAAAGTGATGTTAAGCTGAAAATTATTTTGTTTCAATTTCTTGTTGAATCTATATAGCTCGGGGTGCCGGTTCTGCAATCCCTCCCGTTTTGTGCCTGTATTAATGATATATTCCGAGGCAAGGATCTTCCTCCTGAAGTTTCGCCTGTCTAATGGTATATCCAGGATACATTCGTATAATTCATGTAGCTCCGTTATCGTAAACAGTTCATCCAGCAGCTCAAAACCAACTGGGAAATACAGGATCTTTGATTGCAGACGCTGTAGGGCCCGTTTAAATATGATCCGGTGATCAAACCCGAGAGTCGGCATTTTCCTGATATTGAACCATTGCACATCATTGGCCATGGTACCGGCGGAGATTTCAAATTTTCGTGGATTGACCAATGCATAATAGGTAACCGATATAGCCCTGCCACGCGGGTCCCTCTCCGGCTCATCAAAGGAATATAGCTGCTCCAGAAATAGCTGGTCCATCCCCAGCTTGGTACGCAATACTCGTGAACAGGTATCCGAAAAACGCTCTTCCATCTGCAAAAAAGCACCCGGTAAGGTCCAGCCATCCTTAAACGGCTCCTCCTTCCTGTTTAACAGCAATACAGAAAGTTCATTTGCCTGATACCCAAATACCACCAGGTCAATGGCCAGTGCCGGATTCTGATAAGAATGGAAAAGTTTCATTTTCGTTTGCGTTAATCTGACGCAAACTAAGTGCATTTTTTTTACATAGAGAAATTTTTGTCCGTTTTTCTTGAAAATCAAGAATTCCGGGATTTCACGGCCTCAGCCATCCCATCGCAAAGGAGGTCCCGACACCCAGCACGGCGCCGGCGGTGACATCGGTGGGATAATGTACCCCCAGGTACATACGGGAATACCCGACGGAGGCAGCCCAGAGAAAGGAGGGTGCGATCACATACCATTTTGGATACGCGCGCGAAAGAGCGGTGACCGCGCTGAAAGAAGAAGAGGTATGACCCGAGGGGAACGAATACTCCATCGGACGGTATACCGGCACCAGCCGCAGGTCCGTGAGAAAGGGCCGGGGACGCTTCACCAATTTTTTTATAAACAGGTTCAGAAGATAGGTGGTAGCCGTGCTGGTCGCGATGTAGAGGGCGTTCTGCCGGGTCTGCCGGTCGTTCCCGATGATCCCGTCCAGCAGTACGCCTGCGGGTATGGCTATGTTTACATAATTATTTGCATTGGAGACCGACCTCCATAATCTTGTCTGCCCATCCGTCCTGCCGGCGGCAAGCCCTTCGAGGATATGCTCATCCAGCCGTTGCAGGGAAGATTGTGCGGAGAGCCCGGCCGGTAAGAAGGACAGTCCTGTCAGGACGGCAATGACAATAATTGCTGATCTCATATTTTTCCGGGAAGAAAGATAGGAAAAATACAGGTTACATCTTTATCATCTTTGTCGGATGGCTGAGTTTGTAATCCGACGAACTTTGATCGATGCCGATCTTCCGGTTGACATATCCTTTTTTATATTTTTTTACCCGCGCTTCGAATTGGATCCTGTCCCCTTCTTTCAGCGGGCCCAGTTTTTCGAATCCTTTCGTGAGATTGAACCATAGATGGTCGGTAATAGGAGTGCCCTCGTTATCCCGGATGTTTATTAGCAGCAAGGTATCGGTGGAGGGTCCCCGGTAATTGGATTTGCTCCCATACTTTTTGAACAGACCCGTAAATACGTCCCGCTGCTCCTCCAGCTTTCTTAATTCCTTGCGCATGGGTTGAAAATAATCCTATTTCGGCAAATTGGTAAATGGACATTTATAGCCAGGGGCGATTTTTATGAAGAAGTCAACTTTCAACCTCATGATGCCTTTGCATATTCTGCTTTTTTTATAAAAAGAATTCATTAACTTTGGTATATGCCGCCGACAAAGAAAAAAAATATCAGAAAAGCCGGGAAAAGATCCGGCTTGACTACCTCCAATGTAGTTATTGTCAACCATACAGTCGTACCGGCAAAGGAAACTTCGAAGCTTAAAAAAATCAATGAAATGCTTCGCAATGCTAAATTGCAGCATAGCTAAAAAGTCTTTCTCCTTACCTTTTCTTTTTCCCTTCCGGAGTATTACACCTGCCACGAAATGGCCAAAAAAAGCTATTTTGCAAGTATGCCTGACTATTCCTTTTCCGATAGAGACCTGAGTTGGCTATCCTTCAATTTCAGGGTACTGGAAGAAGCTGCCCGGGAAGAGACCCCTTTGTTGGAGAAGGTCCGTTTTCTGTCCATCTACTGCTCCAACCTGGACGAATTCTACCGCGTACGTATCCCGGCCCTTGCCGCCCTGCAAAAGATCAAAAAGGCAAAAGGCAGCCACGTTTTACCGGAAGGAGGATCGTCTTTGTTCCTCTTATCGGAGATCGCGGCCGAGGTCCATTCCCAGCTGGAATATTTTGGCCGGTTGTTTACCGGGAGCATCCTGCCTGCCCTTTCGGCGCAGGATATCCGCTTTATTTATCACGAGCCGCTGCCCGAAGCGGTAAAAAAAGAGGCCCGGGCCTGCTTCTTTACCCAGCTGCTCGCCTTTCTGCAACCGATCGGGCTTTCCAAAGCGGGGAAAGGTTTTTTCCCAGAAAACGATAAGCTGTATTTTTTACTGGTCCTCGATAAAAACACCGCCGCACACGATATAGATGCCGAAGAGGAAGAGATCGTCCTCCTGAACATTCCATCGGACAGTCTTCCCCGCTTTATACGGGTGGAGGCAGGAACGACCCAATACATCCTCTTTATCGACGACATCATACGGGATAACCTGGGGTTTATTTTTCCCGGTGTTACCGTCAGGGGCGCCTACAGCTTTAAAATAACCCGCGATGCGGAGCTGGACCTGGAAGATGAATACGAAGGGGACCTGGCGGAGAAGATCGAAAAGAAGCTGGCCAAACGCGATGCGGGATTAGCTACCCGTCTGCTTTATGAACCGGGTATCCCGCTGCGGGTCCTGGAAACGCTGATCCGCAAACTAAGCCTGGATGCGGCGTATGTCGTCGAAGGCGGCCGTTATCATAATTTGAGGGACCTGGCCGATTTCCCGGTGAAGAACCCGGCCCTGTCCTATACTCCCTGGCCGCCCTTCCAACGCGATCACGACAAGGCGCAAAGCCTGCTCCAGGAGGTCACCAAAAAAGATATGCTCCTGCATACCCCCTATGAAAGCTATGATCCCGTTCTACAATTCTTCAATGAAGCCTCCATCGACCCTGCCGTAGAAGAGATCTGGCTCACCATGTACCGGGTGGCAAAGGATTCCCTGATCGGGCATGCCCTGATCAGCGCCGCACGCAACGGGAAAAAAGTGACGGTGTTCGTGGAACTGAAGGCCCGTTTTGACGAAGCCAATAACCTTCGGTGGGCCCGGAAGATGAAGGCGGCGGGTGTCCGGATCATCTATAGCATCCCGGCACTGAAAGTACATGCCAAAATAGCCCTTGTAAAAAGAAGGATCGATCAGCGGGTCCGGTATTCCGGTCTGCTGGCGACGGGTAACCTGAATGAGAATACAGCTCGTTACTATACGGATCATATTCTGCTGACGGGTCAGCACGACCTGATGCGGGAGCTGGAATTGTTGTTCATATTCCTCAGCCGCCGTAAGGACCCCCGCGGATCGGAGACCATCGATTTCCATCACCTGCTGGTGGCGCAATTCAATTTGCAGCAACGTCTCCTTTCCCTGATCGACAGGGAGATCGCAAACGCCCGCCAGGGGTTGCCCGCCTCCGTCATCATCAAGGTGAACAACCTGGAAGAACCCGTGCTGATCCGAAAATTATACGACGCATCGGAGGCGGGGGTAAAGGTCCAGCTGATCGTACGGAGTATCTGCTGCTGTATTCCCGGCGTCAGCGGAATGAGCGAACATATTACCGTACAAAGGATCGTCGATCGTTACCTCGAACATGGCAGGGTGTTTATCTTTCACAACAATGGCAACGAAGAGATCTTCCTGGGTTCGGCAGACTGGATGAACCGCAATATTTACCGGCGGATCGAGGTCTGTTTTCCACTGTACGACGAAGCATTGAAAGAAGAGATCAGAAACATTATCCGTCTGCAGCTGGCAGATGCGGGAGAATATCTCCCGACAACCCACGCGGAAGGTGGGCAACCCTCTTTCCGCTCCCAGGCGGCGATCTATCAATACCTGGCCGGTCGCCGGTCTTCGTAGTATATTACAATACGATCTTGCCATATAAAACCCCTTCGTATGCGTACAAGAATATATCTTTTGCCCTGTCTGATCAAATGACGTCATACGGGATATTTTTCAACGGAAAAGCATCGCCTGGGCGCATACCGATAACAAATACAAAATGTTCCTTGGCGCCTTTCAGCAATTGGAGCAATATTTACGCTGAGACCAAAATAGCCTGAAAAAAATTACATTTACCGGCAATTCAACCGCTTTGCCAAAATTCAAAAGGGTTGATTGCGACAGAATTATGGGCTACTTTTGTAAAAACGCCAAAACCATGGTACAGATCGCCATCCTTATTCCTGATGGTCCATCCATCCTCAGCAGCATCATCGGAACACATCATGTATTTACCGGGGCCAATGAGCATCTGCAGAGCCTGGGTAAAAGACCCGTTTTCCAGGTCCAGCTGGTCGGTCTGTCAGACAAGGTCCCTTTTCAGGGCGGTCTGTATTCCATCCATCCCGATACCGGTCTCGAAGAAGCCAAACAGGCCGACCTGGTGATCGTACCGGCTCTTGATGGCAACCTCGCATTGGCGCTGGCACGCAACAAGGAGTTTATCCCCTGGCTGAGAGAACAATACCGGCAGGGCGCGGAGCTGGCCAGTCTCTGCACGGGCGCCTTTCTGCTGGCCTCGACAGGATTGTTGAAGGGCCGTAAATGTGCGACGCACTGGATGGCGGCGACGGCATTTCAACAATTGTTCCCCGACGTGGACCTGATCGCCGAAACGATCATTACCGATGAGAAGGGCATCTATTCCAGCGGCGGGGCCTACTCCTTTCTTAACCTGATCCTGTATCTCGTGGAAAAATATGCCGGCCGGCCGACGGCTATCTTTTGTTCAAAAGCCTTTGAGATCGACTTCGGGCGTAGCAACCAATCTCCCTTTACCATCTTCCAGGGACAGAAAACACACGAAGACGAACCGATCCGGCAGGCACAGCTGTTTATGGAGAACAATGTAAAAGATAAAATATCCGTCGACCGGCTGGCTTCGATGTTTGCGTTGAGCCGGCGGAACTTTGAGCGGCGATTTAAAAAAGCTACGGCCAATACACCTGCGGAATACCTGCAGCGGATCAAGATCGAAGCGGCCAAACAAAGCCTGGAAAGAGGTCGCGCCTCCGTAACGGATATCATGTACGAGGTCGGATATACCGATAGCAAGGCGTTCCGTATGTTGTTCCGAAGGATCACCGGTCTGTCGCCGGTAGAGTACCGGAATAAATACACGCGGGAAAGCGTGGCTTCCTGAGACCCATGCATCACACCCCGCCGGTCCGCCAGCGTTCTTTCTTCCGGAGAAAGAATTTTTCAAAATACCGGTAGCTTGCGGCAGCCGTCAGCAACAATAACACAAAGGAAAGCAGCAGATAGATCAAATAGGTCAGGAGGGGCCAACCGGCAATGGCAATATGCATCCGCGTCATAAACAGCGACACACCGATCAGTACGGCTGCATGATAGATATAGATCCCATAGGAGATCTTTCCTCCCCGTGCGAGCAGCATCCCGATCCGCCCTACCCCGGCATCCGATTGAACCAGGTGCAGGATCAAAAAGGCAAAGAGCAGCGAGACCATTCCTGAATAGCCTGTCCTTCCCGGGATGATAAACCACATAAGGGATCCGATCAAGGCGATCAGGCCATATCTCCATATTTTCTTCCCGATGAATACCCGTAGCCGGTCGCTGCCTTCCAGGTAGAGAAACGCCGCGATGGCGCCCGCAATAAATGCCGGTATAAAATCCAGGGTCTCCCGCACCAGCCCATCCCACCGGCCGGGCAACGCATACCCATGTGTCATAAGCCATCCGTGCACTATTTCCAGCAGGACGGGTAAAAGGAACAACCCCGCCAGCGCATAACGCAGATACCGGCCCGCCCTTCGGAGGATCAGCGGCCAGAACAGGTAGAACTGCTCCTCGTAACCGATCGTATAGGTATGAAAACAGGTAGCCAGGTAGAAGCCGGTAAAGGGAACGATATTGGGCAGGAAAAGAGCATATAACAGGAAGGGCCAACCCCAGTTCCCGATGCCCGCAGCCGGATGCCCGTGGATCAAATGCGGAAATACAAAAAAAGAAAGTCCGACGATCAAATAATAAAGCGGCCATATGCGCAATACCCGGCGGATATAGAAACGGCGCAGGGCGATAGTCCCCGTTGCCTTCTTCTCCCGCAGTAAAAGCCAGGTGATCAAAAAACCACTGAGCACAAAGAAAAAGATCACCCCATAATATCCGGCATCTTTTATAAGGTCGTTGAAAGACAGCGATGCGACGGGGACCTTGAAAAATACGACGGAATGCGCCAGGAATACGCACAGGCTGGCCAGGAAACGGAGGGGATCCAATATGGGGAAATAACCTTGTCTGGTCACGCTCGCAATGTAGGGAATTATCCGCGCTAAAACACCCGTTGCTGGATCCTTTTCATAAAGGATTCCCGGAACTTCTCGCTGATCGGGATCTGTTTGCTGCCGATAAAGACATGGTTGTCGCGGATCGAATCCAGCCGTGCGATATTGATGATATAAGAATTGTGTACCCGGGCAAAGGACAGCGACAGTTGCTCTTCGATATCCTTTAACCGGCGGTAGACCAGCAGCTTTTGTGTGGGGGTCACCAGCCTTGCATATTCCTTTTCTCCTTCGAAATACAGGATGTCCTTCAGCAGGATCTTATGCAGCATGCGGCCGGACTTGATAAAGAAATATTCTTCTTCGGATGCGACGATGGCGGAAGGGGTATCGCCGGCCAGTTGTTTTTCGGGACGGTCGAAAAAAGCTTCGATCTTTTGCAGGGCCGTATAGAAGCGTTTGAGCGTGATCGGTTTTAACAGGTAGTCGATCGTGGGGTAGGTATAGCTGTCGGCGGCAAATTCGGAATAGGCGGTCGTAAAGACGATCCTTGTACCGGGGGGCAGCAAGGCCGCCATTTCCATACCCGAAAGACGCGGCATATTGATGTCGAGGAAGACCAGGTCTACCGGGTTGCTTTTTAAAAAGGCAAGGGCTTCGACGGCATCATAACACTTTGCAGGCATGTCCCAGCCGGTATGCTGGCGGATGAACATTTCCAATAGATTGACCGCATTGGGCTCATCATCGACGATCAGGCAACGTAGGTTCATGGCAGCGGAATTTTTAAATAGGCTTGAAAAAAAGAACCCGTCCGGGCGGTATGCAATTCGAAGCGGTCCCCGAATAACAAGGTAAGGCGTTTTTCCAGGTTTTTTAGCCCAAATCCTTCCTTGGCGGGCCCCACCGGGATATCCTGCAGGGAGTTCTCCGTTTGAAAGATAAGGGTCCCGTCTTTTTGCACAAGGGAAAGATGGATCTGGTTGTCGGCCGCGGATCGGTCGATCCCATGTTTGAAGATATTCTCCACAAAGGTCATCAGCAGCATCGGGGGGACCGTGGGTTCTCCTTCATATTCTTTATGGAACGCCACCTTCACCCCATGACGGATCCGTATCTTTTCCAGGGCGATATAATTCTCCAGGAATTGGATCTCGGCCGTCAGCAACACTCTTTCTTTCGGGCTCTCCTCCACGAAATAACGCATGATATCGGAAAGACGGCCGATGAGCAGGGCGGTACGCGGCGCCTCCCGAAAGGCCTCGTAGTAAATATTATTTAGCGTGTTGAAAAGAAAATGCGGCTGCACCTGCGATTTCAGGAGGTTCAGCTCCGCCAGGCTTTTCTGTTCCTGCATCTGTTCGGCCTGCTGTTTCAGCCGGAAATAGGCGATGGCGATCCGAAAAACGAAGCTGAGAATATATACCACCACACCCGTCACCGATATATAGACCGCCATGGCGGCGGTAAATGCCTCGGGCTTTTCCGCGAAATACCGGTTATAGATCCAGATCCCCAGAAAGGTCCGGGCAAGCCCTACCCCGGTCAGGAACAGGGCCGTAACGACCACATACAAGGCGATCCGGCCTTTTTCGTACAGCCGGGGAAAAAGAAAGCTGATATTACCATAGATGATGATCGCATAAAAGAAGGTGCTGATCATCGTATAAATGATCGCCTGCCGGAAGCCATCCTCCGCCATTACGGAAAGAAGATTGATCAGGAAGACAAACACCCATACCATCAGCTGGAGTTGAAGGGGCGTTGCTTTCCGGGTAAAAATGGTCATGACCAAAACTACGAAGCTTTTGGCGGGGCCGTTTTTCTTTTCAATGACCGGCGGCGGTCCTTCAATCTTTCCCCGGATCATAGCAAATGGCCCTTTTTTTATCAAAAAGACCCGAATTCTATGATCCAGATTATAAATAATATTTAATTCGCGGGGGGTGTTTCTGCGAGAATCGTAAAGTTTCACATCTGGTCTTTTGCCATATTTATTCATAATTACTTAATAATCAAAGTTATATCGGCATAGATACATTGAATTATAATTATACAAATATGTTCGTGCATCTATTTTTTACAAAATCTTTATACCTTTATCCTGCCATCAGATATATTATTTTTTCGTTAATGTGAAAATACTGAGACCATGTCCAAACTTACTCCAAAGCGTTTTTTACCCTTCTTTTTCCTGATCGTCGTGGCAGTCGGCGCCATTTTTGTCCCCAGCCTGCCCGCCACCTTCGATGAGAGTAAATACAGCCCCGCCGATATCACCTGGCTGCTGGTGGCGACCGCCCTGGTATTCCTGATGACCCCGGCGCTGGCTTTTTTCTACGGAGGAATGGTAAACCGCAAGAATGTGCTTTCGACGATGATGAAAAGCGTGGTAGCCGCAGGAGTGGTTGGCGTATTATGGATCGTGGTAGGATATAGTCTTTGTTTTGGCGACGACATCCACGGGCTGATCGGCAACCCGATGACCCATTTCTTTTATAAGGGGGTCATGAGTGGCGCTCCCTGGGGCCCGGCGCCCACTATCCCGAAGTCGCTGTTCTCCATGTTCCAGCTGATGTTTGCCATTATTACCCCGGGGCTGGTGGTAGGCGCTATCGCCGAACGGATGCGTTTTTCCGCCTATGTGCTCTTCACGGTCCTGTTCAGCCTCCTCGTCTATGCGCCCCTGGCACACTGGAGCTGGCATCCCGATGGCTTCCTGGCCAGGATGGGCGCCCTGGATTTTGCCGGTGGTACCGTCGTACATATTTCTGCCGGCTGTGCCGCCCTCGCCGGGGCCCTGGTGCTCAAACGCCGTAAATCGCATATCGACCGCATAGAAATGCATCCCGCCAATATCCCCTATGTCCTCATCGGCACCGGGCTGCTTTGGTTTGGCTGGTTTGGCTTCAACGCCGGCTCCGCCTTTGGCGCCAACTCGCTCGCCGTATCCGCGTTCTCGACGACCAACACGGCCGCCGCCGCCGCCGGTCTGTCCTGGATGTTCTTCGATGTGCTGAGGGGTAAAAAGCCTTCGGTAGTAGGCTTCTGTGTAGGCGCCGTGGTTGGACTGGTGGCCATCACACCCGCCGCCGGTTATGTGGCCGTCCCCCAAAGCATCTTTATCGGGGTAATAGCCGCCATTATTTCCAATATGGCCGTACATTTTAAGGCTACAAAAACGGTACTCGACGATACCCTCGACGTTTTCCCCTGCCATGGCATCGGCGGCATGGTCGGCATGCTGATGACGGGTCTCTTTGCAACCGTGGCGGTCAATAAGGCCGGCGGCGCCAACGGTCTGTTCTATGGCAACTCTTCTTTTTTCTTTATCCAGTTAAAGGCCATGGCCTGCGCCGTCGGATATAGCTTTGTCGTCAGCTTCCTGATCTTTAAATTCGTCAACTTCATCGTACCCCTGCGGGTCAGCCATGAAGAAGAGGCAGAAGGCCTGGATGCCAGCCAGCATGATGAAAAATACATGCAGGGCACGCTGCTGGTCGCCACCCCCGACGGGCTGAAGGAACAGGAGATCCTCTAACATATCTACCATGCATACCGCGGAAATATGGGTGATCGGCGGTGAGACACCGTTACATACGCTGTTGATGTCGGAAGGCTATACCGTTTGGATAGACGCTCCCTGTCCCGCCGCCCCCCGTCTGATCATCATCGATCCGGAAGGAGTGGTAGACAAGACGGACGGGCTATTGAAAAGACTACGGGACGACCACCGGGCCCCCATCATCGTCCTCTCCCACCGCAATGAGGAGGAAGACATCATAGCGACCCTGGACGACGGCGCCGACGACTATCTTGTAAAACCCTTCCGCCCCGGTGAGCTGCTGGCGCGGATCCGCGCCGCCTTACGCAGCGCCGTCCTAAGCGAACCCGGGGAGGCCCCCGTTATCCGCTCGGGCAGCCTGGAGATCGACCTGTCCACCCGGACGGTGAAAAAGAACAACGAATGGGTAAAGCTGACGGCAACCCAATATTCCCTGCTGGCGCTGTTTGGCAGAAATGCCGGTAAGGTCCTCACCCATCACTACCTGCTCCACGAGGTCTGGGGCTCCGATTATACCGGCGAATTACAATACCTCCGCGTTTTTATCGGGCAGTTACGAAAGAAGATCGAACGTGACATCCATTCCCCCGAACATATCATTACGGAATCCGGTGTGGGGTATCGCTTTGCCCGGGGAGAATAAACTGATTATCTTTGCGGGGTCATTCTCCTACTATATGATTACACCAGCAGTACTCGAAGACGCAAAGAAATTGTGGGACTATCATCACCTCCACCATACGCCTGTCCCTTCCGACTGTATCCTGGTATTGGGAAGCCATGACCTGCGCGTAGCAGACAGGGGCGCGGAGCTATACCTCCAGGGACTGGCGCCCATCCTGATCTTCTCCGGGGGACTGGGTAATGTGACACGGGGCATCTGGAAAGACCCCGAGGCGGACCGGTTCGCAAGGATCGCACTGGATAAGGGGGTCCCCGCAGAAGCGATCTTTATCGAGAACGCCTCCACCAACACCGGAGAGAATATCCTTTTCACCCAGCAATTGCTACAGGAGAAAGGCCTCCATCCCCAAACCTTCCTCCTCGTGCAAAAACCCTATATGGAGCGGAGAAGCTATGCCACCTTCAAAAAACACTGGCCCGACAAAGAGCTGATCGTCACCTCTCCCCTGCTCTCTTTCGAGGACTACCCGACAAAAGAGATCCCCCTCGAAAAAGTGATCCATATTATGGTGGGCGATCTCCAACGCATCCGGATCTACCCGGCCAAAGGATTCCAGATCCCCCAGGATATCCCCGACGACGTCTGGGAGGCGTACCAACGCCTTGTGACAGCAGGATTCAACAAGCATCTGGCCGCATGAACGTAGAATAATGAATTTTACGGTAAATTTACTTACCAGAGCCCAACAACCATGACCAGACCCCTCCTGCTTGCACTGCTCGTTCTATCGACCTGCTCCGCATCTTTTTGCCAGAAGATCGAGCGCTATTATACCTTCAATTGGCATGATACCACCGCCAGCAATGCCCGTTTCTATAGCCTGACCGAAAAGACGGACTCCACCTGGCATCGCCGGGATTATTACCTGCACAGCCTTTTTCTCCAGATGGAAGGCTTTTATGAAGACAGCGCCTGTAAGATCTCCTCCGGCCCCTTCCATTTCTGGCATCCCAACCGCGTACCCGAATCCATCGGCGTATATCGGAAAGGGAAAAAACAAGGTCTGTGGCTACGCTTTTACAGCAACGGAATGATGAGTGATTCCACGGTGTATAATGAAGAAGGCAATTCCACCGGCATTCGTCAAAGCTGGTACCGCAACGGCTATTCCCGCGACTCCGCCATCCACAATCCCGATGGCAGCGGGACCGAAGTAGCCTGGTTCGATAATGGCAATCCCGCCGCCGCCGGCCGCTATGGCGTAGGGGGTAAGCCCTTTGGTAAATGGCAATACTTTTACCACAACGGCGGGACCAGCGCCCTCGAGACCTATGACCGTGACGGCAAGCTCCAGGATAAACAATATTTTGATGAAAAAGGAACGCCCATGACAGATACGACGACAAAGAACCGGGAGGCGGAATTTCCCGGCGGTATCAAAGCCTGGAGCAAATACCTGAGCAAGGCGCTGTACTTCCCCGATGGCTATAAATTCAACAACGGCGATCAGGCCGCCGTGGTCATAGATGCCACGGTCAACGAGGAGGGAAAGATCGTCGATGCGGAAGTTGCGGTCCCCTTCTATCCCGCCTTTGATAAAATAGCGATGGAAGCCGTCCAAAGGTCCCCCCGCTGGATACCCGCTTTCGAACATAACCGCCCGATAAGATATACGATCCGGCAACCGGTTGTATTTCGCATCCCGGAAGAAGACTAAAAATCATGAAAATGAACCGAAACCTGGTAATGGCCATCCTGATCCCACGCTGGGAATAATAATTGCTTTTATGACCGGTATCCGGACATCATAAAATCAATCAGTATGGAAAAGACAAATAAATCCCGGGCCGTAAAATTTGATACCTACGGCGGGATCGACGTGCTCAATGTCGTCGAGATCGACAGACCCGTGCCGGGCAAAAAGCAGGTGCTTGTCAGGGTCAGGGCGGCCGGTATCAACCCGGGCGAGGGGTCTATCCGGGAAGGCAAACTGGCCAAAAAATTTCCCGCCACCTTTCCCTCAGGAGAAGGCAGCGATCTCGCCGGTACGGTGGAGGCGGTCGGAGAAGGAGTAAATAATATACATATCGGTGATGAGATCATCGGCTTTAGCGATCGGCGGGATAGCCATGCAGACTTTGTGATCGTAGAGGCCGATCACCTGGTCCCCCGTCCGGCCAAAGTGCCGTGGGAGCAGGCGGGTGCTTTATTCGTTGTGGGGACGACGGCTTATGCGGCTGTAAAAGCCGTTGGCGTAAAAGCCGGGGATACGGTGGTGGTGTCCGCCGCCGCGGGAGGAGTCGGTTCGGTTGCGGTGCAATTAGCCAAAAATGCGGGCGCAAAGGTCATTGGTCTCGCCGGCAAGGCCAATCATAAATGGCTGACCGATCATGGCATCATCCCCGTCGCCTATGGAGAAGGCATAGCCGATCGGATCCGGGAAGCATCCGGTGGCAAGATCGACGCCTTTATCGATACACATGGAGGGGGCTATGTCGAACTGGCGATCCAATTAGGGGTTGCTCCCGAACGGATCGACACCATCATCGATTTTGCAGCGGCCAAAAAACATGGCGTTAAAACAGACGGCAACCAGGAGGGGGCGAAAGCCGCGGTCCTGTCGGAACTGGCCGAACAGATCGCAACGGGTCGCCTGGAGATCCCCATCGCCAACGTATACGACCTGGCACATGTTCGCGATGCCTATCGGGAATTGGAAAAGAACCATACCCGTGGAAAGATCGTACTGGTGCCCTGATGCCGTTGAGCGGAAACATTCATCAGGACCGGTTCAGCAGGAGCGGATCATTTGGCGGCCCGACCGGATCATTTGGCAGCCAGCTTCTTTTCATAAGCCTTTTGCAGATCGTCGATCGCCGAATCATACCCGGCCTGGTCGATAAAGGCTTCGGGGCGATAGCCGTCACCTGGATGGCGTTTGGTAAGAAGCCCGAACTGGCTGACATGGGAGGCAAGCCAGATATCAAAGTGGATCTTCTTCATGGCACTAAGCGTATAGGCATAGTCTTTCCCGACGTCCGGGTAGGTCGGCATACCCGACAATTTTGTTTCATCGAGAATGGTAGGCATATTGGCGATCAAGACGCGATAGGTCCTGTGCCCGTCCTTTACGTCGAATAAAAAACTACAGGCGCCCTTGGTATGACCCGGGTGGTGCAATACCCGGATCCTCATGCCGCCCAACGCTACGGTATCTCCGTCATGAAGCAGACGATCCGCCTTAACGGGCGCGAACATGCTGCCCTTTCCACCGAACACATAATCCGAGTTGCCGCCATCGGCCAGCACCGGCGCATCCTTCGCATGGATCATCATTTTGGCTCCGGTCATTTTCTTTATCGCCGCCATGGCGCCGACATGGTCATAATGTGCGTGGGTTGCCAGGAGGATCTTTATGTCCCGGAATTTGAACCCCAGCTTTTCTATATGCGACCGGATCATCGGCGCCGATTCCGCCAGACCCGTATTGATCAGGATATTTCCCTGCCGAGTAACGATAAGGTAAGAGGCCAGCTCATAGGTCCCCACATAATAGAGGTTGCCGGCGATGCGGAAAGGCTCATAATCCTTTGACCAGCTTTCCTGTATAAACGGCGGCTGAATGATCTTTTGAGCGATGGAGGAAAGGTGGACCAGCGACAGGCTGGCGATCAGCAGTAACTGCGGAATTCTTTTTGTTGTCAGGATCTGATACATTCCGAGGATGAATTTTCTATAAATTAGGGATAATTTCCCATTCTCTTTCTTCTCGGCGCCGCCATTTTTCCCGTTCGTCCCGATCCATAACAAAACGACAATGGGCTTATTCGAAACTCTCCTTTATTCTTATCCCAATCTTTTATTATATTCATATTATGAAAACAAATATCTGGCTCTATCAGCACGAATCTCTAAAGAATTTGCCCGGTGAAAGATGGAAGGATATGCCTGGGTTTGACGGAGAGTATGAAATATCCAATTTGGGTCGGGTTAAATCGCTGCGTCGTTGGCGGTCCTGCGGTTCCAATGCGGGTTATTATACCACCGAAAAGATCAGGAAGCAATCTGTACGGCGTAAAAAGAATCACTTGCTGAATGAATGTACCTATACAATAGGCATAACGCTCAAAAAAAATGGAAAATCCATCACCAGCAGTACGGCAAGATATGTTTACTTTGCCTTTGTAAAACCATTCGATCTGGATGACAAAGAATTACTGATCTCCTACAAAGATTGCGATGGACGTCACCTCGATGCCCGGAACCTTCTTTTAACTAATCGTAGTGATCTTATGAAGAGAAGTCACCGGCTAAGGCGTTCCCGGCCAAAGTTTGAAGAAAACGCGTTACCAGTTTTTCAACTGACCATGAGCGGAAAAAAGATTGCCGCTTATACCAGTTTAAAAGAAGCGCAGGAAAAAACAGGATTTGTCACGAGTGCCATTGCAGCCTGTGTAGATGGCCGGATCTATCAATCCCACGGGTTTCGATGGGTATCTCCTTCTAAAACCAAACCCTCTTCCAGCGCTCAGGATAAATCCAACCAATTTTTTAACGAATACCTATGGAAAAAAATGGGGGAACCAAAGACATCCCATACAAATCCGATCGCTACACTGAATCTTCGCCCTCAAAATATGAAAGGTGAGCGTTGGAAGCCTATCCAGGGATTGGAAAATGCCTTTCGCGTATCCAATCTTGGCAGGATAAAAGGGTTGGCCCGATTTAAAGAAGGAAGGGTGAATACCTGGACAAAAGAGCTGACCAAAAGGTTGATCCCTGATGGTAAACGGAACAAACCAACCTCCTGTCTTCTGGTCTCCCTCACAAAAAATGGCAGAAAATTTCAACAATCCGTTGCCCGGCTTGTGCATCATCATTTTGTAAAGCCAATAGATCTATCAGACAGAAAAATCCGTATCGGTTATAAGAATGGAAAATATTATGATCTGCATTGGAAAAATCTGCTCATCGAAAGGAATTCGGGCTTATCATAAGATGAGAAATAACTTATTATTGTGCTTCACGGTATTCTTTGTTGTCCTTACTTCCATAATTTTCAGGATGCTGAACGGCGGTAGTACTACTATTGTACATCGTTGTGTCACTCCCTTGTACGGTGGTGGGGGTGGAACTTTGTAGTGGAGGAACATGGGGGGCTGACCTGTTCCGCGCCACCGCTGTTTCTTCGCGGAAGCGTAACAACCTGTTATTGTAGCTTACGCTCTCCCCGCCGCTCTCACCAGCGTAGCCTGGTTCGCTTCGGAAAAGGCCCTGCTGCCGGCCATAGCGCATTCCTTCGCGGAAGGGCAAGGGCGTGCCTGTATCACTTACTTTTGCCCGCGTCCGTCTCACCAGGGCGACAGGGTTCGCTTGAAAAGGCGGTTCTGCGGACAGGGCAGCCCTGCGGTGCCACTTACCCTTTTCTTTTGTCAGCGGGCTGTTCGGCGGGTGGGCAATTTTTAAGTTGTTTTATGATCCTACGATCAGGTGGCTATGCCATACAGCCTTTTGCCCAAAAATAGATCTTCGGACAACTTCCCAGTAAAGTGATGTTTCGGGTGAAGCAGATCGTCCGGCGGCTTAGCCTCTTTCCATGTGTTCGGATCGACAGGTTTTTCCGTTCGATATGATTAATACAGTAGGCGCCTCGCTGGTGAATGGCCGCTGGAATAAGCCGTTGGTAAATAGTCAGGTTGTCTGTGCAGATCTTCTTCAGCTGGAAGTTGAGCAGGCTGTCGATCAGTAGCTTCAAGGTCCCTTTCGTACGTTTGCCGATCACAAAGTCTACCACCCGGCCAGTCGCTTTATCCAGACCATAGGCTACCCAATACTCGTTATCCTTGCGTCCGATGTAGGTCCATAGCTCGTCTACCTCGAATACGGGGTTAGGTTCCGCTACAATTGGCCGCTCTATGTTTGCTCCTATCCTTCTGATCCGGGCAAGAACGGTGTTAACAGATATATTCAGTACCCTGGCTATGCCGCGCATATTCACGCTCTCGCATACCAGCTTTGCTATCATCGAAGTCACCCCTTCCTCATACGCTCTATGCCTATAGGTAGACTGCTGATATTTTTGACAGTCGCCGCAATACAGCTTTTGAGCGCCATTCCGCTGCTTTCCTGCCTTTTGACAGGTACCCTTACAATATTGGCAATGCATACAACCAGATACTTTGATACACGAGGTACGAAAAATCGCTTTCCCAGCCCACTGGTCATGGTCAATTTAATGATTTTGACCTCCCTGTAACATAGAGAGGGGCCTTCACGGCCCCTCTCTATGCTTCATTTACAACCTTTTAATAAAAACCAGATACTTTGATACATTACCTATTCTGAGACATTACCCATTACCCAACATTACCATTACCAAGACAATATGAGGTTAAAGAGATACTCATTACTGTCTTGTATTTCATTTTTCTTCGGTGAAGGGTCAAAGAAAGACAGAACATAATTTCCTACTCTTTGTTCCTCATTAAAAATATAAAAGTATAAATCATCATGCACCGAATAATATTCACGATAGTTTTTGAAAAGATTAAAAATCTCTTTGATTTGAATATTCAAAGAACCGTAAAATGCAATGGATTTAATTTTACCTTCAACACAATCAATGATGACAGTTTTAATATTGTCGGACACTCTCTCAATAATGATTTTATTATACGTATCACTAACCTTTTGATACTTTATTTCTCCAGTTACGATGCGCGACAATTTATTACAATCGTAATCCATTTCCTGAATATCATGAACGATATCCTCAATGTTACTCGTACTAATTTGAGTTATCATACTAATCGTCTTATTTTTTTATTTTATATTTCACACCGGTTTGAAACAATTGGGTTTCTCCCCCCTTAAGCTCTCTATTTGACCCAGGTGTCCAATCTTTAATATCGGCGGATGTTGATTGAAGAAATTTCGTATCCTCATTGAGAACAATTGTTGTCTTTACTCTACCCTCCAAAGGTATTCCTAATCTAGAGGGGTCAGCACCAGGTAAAGCATAATAATCACCCATAATGGGATGTCCATCTTTATCGATATAGGTCCATTGTTCAAGAACTGTTCCTTTCTTATAAGTTTCTTCAACAACCTTTTTTGTTAAATCGATACCATTCATATGAGAACCAGCTCTTTCCGGAGCAAATCCTGCAGTTTCATAAAAATTCTTCGCAAAGTCCAATCGATTCCTTGCCAACCCTCTTAATCCTGATACACTTACATCCAAAGCAACGCCTAAAATTTTACCTGCACCCCACGTAACTAATGCATCAGTCAGTGCTTCCTTCGAATTTTGATCTTGTAGCACTCTGCCTTCTGGGGTCGATGCTTTAGTATGTGGAAACGCCCCAAATAATTGCGAAGCTAGTAAAGTTCTTGTTAGCCATCCTTTTGTGGCAAATACATCTACTGCAGCGGCTCCCAATACCAAAATCACTTTCCCTTGAGTCTTTGTTGACTCTTGTATACCATGCACCACATCATTGTTGAACTTTGTGATTTGATCGTTTGTGTAGCCATTTTTCTTTTGCTGTTCATTTGCTTTGAGCATGGCCCACATCATATAATCTCCTCCCTCCATTCCATCAATATCAGCCATCGCTATTGGGCTATTGCTAGCAAACTGGTATGGCGTCAATGCAGGATATTTCTGCGTAATTGGATCAATGGCATAAAACCTTCCCACCCTCGGATCATACACCCGCATCCCATAATCGATCTGATCCCCTACCCCCTTCACCTCATTGTCATTCTCCTTCCCATTAAACCCATACCGGTATCCCGCCGTATTCATCGCCCGGCCCGGCATCGGCGACCCAAACGCATAATAATCATTCGCACTGATCGCATCGGCCGTATAATAATCCACCGTCGAGCCGTCTGTGCTGTGCTGCAGCTTTTTATCGCTGATCGTCACCAGCACATTGCCCAGATGATTTGGCAATTCAAAGAGCTTGTTGCCCCGCACCAGGCTTCGTCCCGCCGGTTGCGTCAGGCTTGTGCAATTTACGTTTAAATTCAATATCCCCAACCGGCTGCTCCCATATACATGCGCCTCCGATTGCGTCAATGCCCCGCTGTTCCTGGTCCCATCCCCCGCCGTATAAACGCTCATGACATTGCCGGTGGCATCCCGCACATACCAGGTCGTGATACTCCCCGCCGTCTTGCTGATCCGGTTGCCGGAGGGATCGTAAGTGTAATTGATAGTGCCGGATGAATTCGTGATGCTCAGGATCTTGCCATATACGCTCCACGTTACCCCCGTGATCCCCGACTGTACATCCCCCGTCAGGTTACCGATCGCATCATACTGATAATTAAAGGCCGACTGGTTGTCGATATCGGTCGTGTAGGGAATAAAGGAGCAAAAAGGAAAGCAGGAGAAAAAGGCAGGTGTGGGTCGGCGGTAGTACTACTATTGTACATCGTTGTGTCACTCCCTTCTACGGTGGTGGGGGGTGGGGGGCGTTTGTAGAGGAGGAACATGGGGGGCTGACCTGTTCCGCGCCACCGCTGTTTCTTCGCGGAAGCGTAACAACCTGTTACTGTAGCTTACGCTCTCCCCGCCGCTCTCACCTGCGTAGCCTGGTTCGCTTCGGAAAAGGCCCTGCTGCCGGCCATAGCGTATTCCTTCGCGGAAGGGCAAGGGTGTGCCTGTATCACTTACTTTTGCAGGCGTCCGTCTCACTATGGCGACAGGGTTCGCTCGAAAAGGCGGTTCTGCGGACAGGGCAGCCCTGCGGTGCCACTTACCCTCTTCTTTTGTCAGCGGGCTGTTCGGCGGGTGGGCAATTTTTGAGCTGTTTTATGATCCTACGATCAGGTGGCTATGCCATACAGCCTTTTGCCCAAAAATAGATCTTCAGACTACTTTCCAGCAAAATGATGCTTCGGGTAAAGCAGATCGTCCGGCGACTTAATCGCTTCAGATGCGTTCGGATCGAAAGGTTCTTCCGTTCAATATGATTGATGCAGTAGGCGCCTCTCCGGTGAATGGCTGTGGGAATAAGCCGTTGGTAAATAGTCAGGTTGTCTGTGCGGATCTTCTTCGGCTGGAAGTTTAGCAGGCTGTCGATCAGTAGCTTCAACGTCCCTTTTGTCCGTTTACCAATAACAAAGTCTACTACTGCACCGGTGGTTTTGTTCAGGCCATAAGCGACCCAATACTCGTTATCCTTCCGTCCGATGTAGGTCCATAACTCGTCTACCTCGAATACGGGGTTGGGTTCCGCTACAATTGGCCGCTCTATGTTTGCCGCAATGCTTTTGATCCGGGCAAGAACCGTATTGACAGATATTTTTAATATTCGGCCTATACCCCGGATACAAACGCTCTCACAAACAAGCGATTGAATGACTCCATTTACTTTTGCTTCACAAGCCCGATACAGATAGCGTTGCTGCTGATATTTCCTACAAACCCTACAATGAAAGCGCTGAATACCATTCTTTTGCCTTCCAGAACGGCAGCATTTGCGGTCACAATATTTACAATCCATATTATACCTGCTATTTTGATACACGAGCAATGAAAAAGCCCCGTTCCAGGGCTTCCACTTACGAAAATAAGGCCGTTTAGCCTACCAAAAGAACAGAGGGCCTCTCCCGAGGCCCTCCATAAGACTTATGCAGCCGGTATCTTATAAAAAACTGCTATTCTGATACATTACCCAAACCATAGGCCAGCCAATACTCATTGTCTTTCCGACCAATATAGGTCCACAACTCGTCTACTTCGAATACCGAATGAGCTTCCTCCATAATTGGACGCTGTATGTTTGCTGCTATGCTTTTGATCTGGGCAAGAACAGTATTAACAGATATTTTTAATATCCGGCCTATACCCCGGATACAAACGCTCTCACAAACAAGTGATTGAATGACTCCATTTATTTTAGCTTCACAAGCCCGATACAGATAGCGTTGCTGCTGATATTTCCTACACGACGTACAATAATAGCGTTGAATACCATTCTTTTGCCTACCGGATCGGCAGCATGGGCGACCGCAATATTTACAATCCATAATTATACCTGCTATTTTGATATACGAGCAATGAAAAAGCCCCGTTCCAGGGCGCCCGCTTACGAAAATAAGGCCGTTTAGCCTACCAAAAGAACAGAGGGCCTCTCCCGAGGCCCTCCATAAAGCTTATACAGCCTGTATCTTATAAAAAACTGCTATTCTGATACATTACCTATTTTGATACATTACCAAAAACCTCAAGTTTATTGTCATCAATCTCATAGGCGACCTCTGTTTTAACATTCACTACTAAAAGCCTAATTACAATATTAGCTAAACTTTTTATAATAGTCTCGTCAATTTTCAAACTTGAAAAAGCATCTTTTCGTAACCCAATCATATAATTGTATTTATCATCATAATCATAACCATTCTCCTCCAATTTAACTTGCACCCCTAATATTGAATATGAATAGTAAACTCCACCCGAAACATGACTACTATCACCCTCTTGATAAGAGCTTTTAAACCCCAAGGCTGCAAATACTATCTTGGCAGCTTCTTCTATTTGCCCATCTATATTTAAAAATAAATGCTCGCTCATTTTATAATAGTTAATTGGTTGGAGGTTTTTCTGGTTTAATTGCTGCAGGTGTAATCTCTCTTTTCAAGATCTCAGACCACTTTTCAGACCATTCTCTTAACGCAGGATATTGCTTCAACAGTTTATCAGGATGTATAAAATCGGGCCTCCTTACGCCTCCCTTAATTGGTATATCCTCATCTAGAACAATAAACACATCAATATCACTTGCTTTCATACCATTTTCTGCTATTTCTCTAAACTCACCTCCTTTTGAAGAAACCCCTGTCACAGAACTACCGGCAACGCCTATCTCTTTAAATTTAATTCCTGATTTATTAAGCGCCTCCGTCAACTCCTCGCCGACTTTTGAAAATTGCTCCGCATCTTTAAAGCCCCGTGGCAAAAGTGAAAGCTCTTTTGCTTCTTCGGGACCTGGAAGAAACAAAATAGCCACTTCAAATGCGGCGGCACCTACTGCTTTATCATTTCCACTAAATGCTTTTGCAATTAGGTCACCATACTCTTTAGCCACACCTTTAAACACTTGCATTCCGAGTTGGGTTCCCGGATCCATGTTCATTTTAAAGCCAGGAGGAATTCCTCCTGTCAAAGTTGTACCGTTCCCATATATAGGAGCAGAATTTCCCTTTTTATTTATAAAATCTTTTATCCCATTATATATATCACTGACATCTTTAGCAGCCTGCTCAATTGCGCCCTGTCTCATTTTTTGTAAATGAGTCGTTCCTAATAACTTTTTCTCAGCCCATTCCAACATAAACCAATTAAATTCTTTTCCGTCCAAATCAATTCCAGATATAGGGCTATTTCCTGAATACTGATATGGCGTTAACTGAGCATATGATTTACTCAACGGATCCACACTCAAAAATCTCCCCACCCTCGGATCATACACCCGCATCCCATAGTCGATCTGATCCCCATCCCCCTTCACCTCATCATCCTTCTCTTTCCCATTAAACCCATACCGGTATCCCGTCGTATTCATCGCCCGGCCCGGCATCGGCGACCCGAACGCATAGTAATCATTCGCACTGATCGCATCGGCTGTATAATAATCCACCGTCGAGCCGTCCGTTGTATGCTGCAGTTTCTTATCGCTGATCGTCACCAGCACATTGCCCAGATGGTTCGGCAATTCAAAGAGCTTATTACCCCGCACCAGGCTTCGCACCGTCGGCTGCGCCAGGCTCGTGCAATTTACCATTAAATTCAATATCCCGAGCCGGCTGCTCCCATAAACATGCGCCTCCGATTGCGTCAGCGCCCCGCTGTTCTTTGACCCATCTCCTTGTGTGTAGACGCTCATCACATTGCCGCTCGCATCCCGCACATACCAGGTCGTGATACCCCCCGCCGTCTTGCTGATCCGGTTGCCGCTGGCATCATAGGTATAGCTGATCGTGCCGGATGAATTCGTGATGCTCAGGATCTTGCCATACACGCTCCAGGTGACTCCCGTGATCCCCGACTGCACATCCGCCGTCAGGTTACCAATCGCATCATACTGGTAGTTAAAAGCAGACTGGTTGTCGATATCGGTCGTATAGTTCGAAGAAGAGACCCCGTCCTGTATGCTCGACAATTGATTCGTCAGGTGGTCCATATCGCCGGGCAGCGTCTGGCCCGGTATATACTCGCCTACCCCGCCCCCACTCTTGGCATACAGATACTTATAGCTCAGGTTGTCCATCGTCAGCATCCCCCCATTCCCTGTCGTCCCGTTGCGGCTCAAGGCCAGGATGTTCCCATTCGGATCATAACCGAACCGCTCCGCAAAGTCCGTCAGCGGACTCGTCCCCGTCGCCGCAAAACTTCCATTCGCCGCCCAGGCGTCCATGCTGTCGATCCGGTTCAACTGGTCATACCCATAGTTGTACAGCAGCGGACCGGCATAGGCCGACGACCCACTCGCCAACGGACGGATATTGACGCCCATGGTGCTGATATTGCCGTTGTATAAGTTCCGCCGCTGGGCGCCCGGTATCCCACTTCCCTGCGCATAGCCCGACGGTGGCGCAACCGGTGTATAATCCGTATAGGTACCGTCATCATAATAATGCAAATTGAACTTGTAGGCATCCCGCTCCAGCAATGCCACCGTAGACGTACCATCCCCGTCATACTGGTCCGTCAGCCCCGACGGCGTTATCCACGATGGATTAACCGACTTCAGCCACCCCTGTACCGTATAGGCATAGTCCATCCCCTGTACCTGCAGGCTCCCCAGCTGTACCCGCGCCAGCGGGCCATGCCGGTAATAGGTATACTGCGCATCGTCCTGCCATTCGACCGAGTCCGTACTCGTCCGTACCCCGGTGATCCGGTTCTCCGCATCATAGCTGTATTGATGATAAAAACCATCCGCCTGACCCGGCTGGTAGCTCACCTGGTTCACTTTCCCGCTGATCAGGTCATAATCATATTTGATCAGCTTGAACCGGTTCCCGTTC
>DASYBV010000033.1:0-133710 GCA_036500545.1 Puia sp.
TGGATCTCAAAGGAGAATCACTTAGAAAGAAATAGAACCTTATTTTTGTACAACCAGCTCTTTAATAGATTACAGAACAGGCCACCTATCCCAGGTGGTCAGCATCGCAGGATCGATGGTCAGCATGGTAGGATTTTACAATATCGGCATGTCCATTGGAATCGAGTAGTAAATAGTCAAGGTAACGGCGTCCAGAACCTGGTAGTTCTATTGGCACTTCCCGAAAGACTGCTATATATTTAGGATACAACAGTAGTAAAATTTGAATCAATTCTTCTTGCCAGTTTTTTTCGGAATATACTTTTTCATTATGAAGCATTTGTTCTAATCTTTGCAAAATTGTAGTATACTTCTCCAATTCCCATTCTTTGAATAGCTTTTGCAAATTACTTCCCTTGAGAGGAATCTTTTTATTCATGTACTGCTGGTACTGCATTTCCCCGTCTATAGTAGTATCTAGATAGTCTCGAAGAATTGCTGTGATTCTAGCTTTTGCGTAGAGTTTTTTTTCATATGTATTTGGAAAGTTGGATAGAATTCGGTTGAAGGCCTTTTCGGGAATAGCCTTGTCATGCTCTCCCCCTATATAGATATCTTCTCGGATTAAGGACGCCAATGACCCGAAAACAGAAATATCGTGATCTGCGACGAATATTTCTTTTGTTATCTGTAAGTTTCGGTCTAGATAAATGTCATAATCACTGAGAAGGATACCTTTCCTTATTTTATAATATGATCCCTCTAACTCTCCAATAACGAATTGTGTATCATATTTGTCGAATGAAAAATTTTCGTCTTCATCGTTGATGCTTGGCCACTGAAAGATATCGGTTGGTTTGAAAGTAAATGTTTTCTTGATGCTTGCTTTCCCTCGTTCCTGTAGAGCTTTTACAATCCAATCCTCTTGACCTTGCTCTGGATAATAGCTCAGGATGAGCTTATTGTCTTTTTTGTAGTAATTGATCATGCTGAATAAAGCTAGTAAGTTGGACTTCCGATAGCCAGGGCTATATCTTCCAAAAGATTGTCATAATGAAAAATCTTAATTCTCTCTTCCTCTTTTTTCCTTTGCAAACGCTGTGTCAAGTCGTTGAAATTTTTCCTGCGCCCAGCAACTATGGCAAAATGAATTCTTGTTTTGTCAAATATCGTAAACTCTCGGGCAAGGCTTGCATTCTTAGGTCCCATCGATTTTTCAAAAATGGGTCTTAAGTGAGCAAAGTTAGCTTCCAGCCAAGATTCCCATTTTTCAACCTGGTTAAGGCCTTTTCGAATTACCGACCCGAATTCACCATCTACTAGGGTAATATTTCCATTGATTGCTTCTAGTTCTACAAATACGAAGTGATAGCCATGAGAATTTTTACCCACTAACAAATAATCGGCTTTATAGTCTGTGCCTAATTGGAATTCTGGAAAGAGGAATAAGGCCTGGTGACCAAATAAATATCCCTTTTTCAATAAAGAGCCAATAATAAAATAGGCTTTTTCTGATTTAATGAAGTCCAGAATGGCTCTTTCCCCTATATCTTGATCATTAAGAAGATATTCAAAAGCTGCGAGCTGGCTGAGAAAAGTGTCCTTCTCCAGAGTTAGATCAACTGCATCTAATAAATGCCCCGGAAAAAGGCTGAGATAATGCCGAACAGCTTTGGGGTAGTCACGATAACGGGATCTTCGAATGGGGTTGCTACGATCATTTTTATTGACAATTTCATTTTCTAATTCTTGCTCCCATTTTGCAGTTTCTTCTTCTGTAATGGTAAAGTAGTCCCTTTCATAAATAGTTGAGATCATATTGAATAATCGATTTAGCTGACACCATGAACTCAAATGTATATATGTTCAATCATTTTTTTGTAATTTGTTTTTTTCTGTGTTTGCGATATCGTGATGAACAAGTATTCCTAGTTTTGTTAGAGAATATAAGTTTTGAGGGTCTAGGATGTGATCGGGCTTAGTTTGAAAGCCATTCGTTATGCCTATAGCCAATATATCTTTCGGGTCATATCCAACTTCATAAACTCCTAGCAACTCTTGGGAATATCTTTCAAATAAAATGGTCATATCATCAGTCCATTCACGATCTGTTCTAAATAAAGAATATCTACTGAATGGCTTATATAAAGAGAAGATGTCAATAAGCTGCTGAAATTTATATTCCGGAGATCCGTCCGCTAATGGTATGACTGGCATTGTGATAATTTTTAGAATTATTAAATGAGGTTTTAAAATTAATAATTAATTGAAAGATAATTAGTTCTCGGCAAGGGACCAAAGCGGGTTTAGAAATAGTGACAAGGAATTCTTGATATCTTTAGCTTAGTGTATTAATTAAGCTGTCGTTCATTTACTCTGCTCGAAAATGTCCCACCGCTCCGCATGGGTGAAAATTGAAATAGTCAGGTGGAAGTTTGTTGAGTGTTCCTATTTTGCCTTATGAGTACTATGTTGTACATTCAACTTACCCAATTCCATTTTAAGTAATTGAATATTATAATGTTAAGCACTTGTATTTAAACACTCATATCTAATTTTGGTAATGGATAGTAAAAAAGCGGTATTTCTCCCATTAGACGATAAAATATTGGACTTATTTCAAGGCTTTCTTCTTGATGGAGAAATTCTCCAGGGGATTACGAGGCAAGACGTTTACATTGAAAGAAAATATTATGAATTTGAGGAAACACTTTCAAAACCCGAAAGAATTTTTCGAATAATTTTTATAGGTCCCCTCGTACCACTATTAGTAGTCATACTTCTTGTTGCTGCCATTTTAAAGAAATTCGATTTGGTGGCTAATAAGCTAAATTATATCTTGGAATCTTTTTCTAATCTCTTCTTTAGAAAGAAGAAAATATTGAAAACGCAATTAATAAAAAGCGAAAAATATCGAGAAGCAATTGAAGAAAATGTCCCTGCATTTTTGATGCACTGCAAAGATAATCACGCAAAAGTGTTTATTTATTCATACGAGACAATAACTCCTGATAAAAAATCACACCTTGACAAACTCATTCACGATAATCTCATTTATTCATACTATCAAATTGCAAAAATTTCAGACCTTAAACGACATGTAATTAATGAGAATATTTCATTGCTGAACTCATTTTTAGTTGTAAAAGAGTTTGCAGAGATTTCTGAAGCAGAAAAATTAGGTATAGACACAACGCATAGAAGTGAAAAAAATTTAGAATTATGGAAAAAAAGTAAATCAAGTAGCGAGGGCGGAAAAACAGAGATCGAATGGAATAGTTTGGAGACACTTATCTCCATGACCAGAAATATAGAATATTATTTAAAGGCTGAAAATAGATCTTTTCTTTCAGCGGAATATGTACTTTATATTGAAGATGATTTTGATCCGTTTATTAATGGATATATAGAAAAAAATTACAGCAGGATAAACAATGCTTTAGTGAAGAAAGGGATGCGCTTCTTGTATTTTCCTTTCTTTAAAATTATAAATCCTGAAAAGTTAACTTCTTTATATGATTTTGTAAGATATCGATACCCCGCTATGTATTCCTTATCCAATGGGGAAATGCATTCTGCAGTTATTTTACTTTTAAATAAAATTAACCCGGACGAGTTTTATAAAATGGTTCTTGAGGAAATTAAGATTCCCTATTTCCCAAGGCCAGCCCTTTTAAGGAATATAGCAGGGGGATTTGAAAGCACAGAAAATAAATTTACATATACAACATTATCAGACAAAAAGTCAGAGAAAGAACTTGATGATTTTTTTGATTGGTATTTAGAGAGAATAAAAATACCTAACGATGGCGAAAGTGTATTTTATTCCAAAATACCTTCTCCACCCGAATATGATGCAGATTGGTTTTTCAATGAAGAAGCAAAAGAACTTTCAGCAGAATTGATATCAAAAATAGATAAAATAAAAGAAAAAGGGGAGTATGGAGTTTTAGCTGAAGCACTAATGTATATGCTTGAAAAAATACAAAATGAAAACCCGGATATCATTAACAAGATTAAGCCGATTATTGACCGAAAAAAACTGTTACAAACAAAAGTTGTTTTGAGTTCTATTTTAATTGACAAGCATTTCAAAATATCTCTTCCGGATTTTAACAACGTAGAAGTTAAGATGTATGCTTTAGCAAAAACGGTATACATTCTATTTCTTCGACATCCTGAGGGCATTCGTTTTAAAGAACTCTATGAACATAAGAGGGAATTATTAGAGATTTATAATAAATTAACAAATAAAAATAATAAAGAGGAAATAAATGCAATTATTAAAGATTTGGTTGACATTACTAATTCATCAATAAATATCCAGTGTGCAAGGATTAGAGGTGCTTTTCGTGATATTATGGACGAACACATAGCTAAACATTATTATATTGATGGGCTAAATGGTGAACCGAAAAAAATAGTACTTCCTCGTATTTTAATTGATGTTCGTTGTTAATTTGGCTACTTGTACTGCAAGGTTGCGGAGATTTGATCCACTCACAAGAGCCGTCTACCTTTACATTGTTCGTCTGGAAGTATTGTTTTTAGGACTAAAAATGTATGGTAACATGTCTAACACAACTGAGACTCCTAACTCTCAAAATAGGAAAGAAGAAGGAATTGAAATTAATTTTTTGAGTTTTAAATTTAAAAGCAAAAATCCAACGTCCAAAACTATCATCATACTATTGCTGATTCTTATTTTTTTTATAGCGATTTTGAAAAACCCAATTTAATACGGCTATATCCTTGTTGCTCGCATATTAAACTTACTTCTACTTAAAAATATGTTTGCCAGTATGTTGTATTGGTCATTAGCTGCTTGGGGCTGTTCTTCAAGGATATAAAGGAGATCTTATAAACTTTAGATTTGATCGATAAAGGCCACAATTTCCTTTAAATCATAAATAAATGAGTTTGACATTTGTCAGTTCTCCCGGGAAAAGAAATTAAATAAACCAATCACAATATGAGCCTAATAATTCCTCCTTTAAAAACCGTCGAAGATTGGATCGGATTTGCCGAAAAGATTAATCCCCGCAAAGAACCTCTTACAGTGGAAAGGCTAAAAACTTACCCAGGTTTTGGGCATTGCAAAGATGATGATGCGGCCGATATTGTACGTTCGATTGAGCAATTGGCTGTCATTATTTTTGAAACATATCAATATAGACAGAATGTTAAATCAACGTAAGCCTCCGATGAACTACCTATTGTTCTTGGCTTAGCTGTTGACAATTTTTTTTATTCGTCAATTCTCGTTATCAATTGTAAACTGTCAATAAGATCACTTTTTTTGTAGTCAGTCTCCGTTACTTTTCCATTGTCGTCCCAATTTTTCCAAACTCCGATTTTTTCATCTTTATATCTTATTCCTTCTTCTTCTTTTGATTTACCACACCTCCACCAAGTCGATAGCCCATAGGCCTCTCCTTTATAAAAAATGCCTTCAAATCCAGGCTTTCCGTCTTTGCAAATCTCCTCTCTGAGTTCAAATTGCCCGTTACGACTATAGTTTTTTTGAACTACCTGCTCGCCGGTTTCCCGATACCATTTTTCAACTGTTGGATGTCCATTGTTAAATGCCTTTATCTTATGGTTTCTTCCATCTTCGTATTTTTCAGTCGAAGTGCTATCGGTAGGTAAGTTGGATTGTGATAAAATAAGTGCCTTTGTTCGCTCATACCAACCAGATGGATCAAGATGTTTTGGTTTTTGTGTGCAAGAGTAAAGGAATAAAATGATTAAAATGTATCTAGTCATATTTTTTAATTGCCAATAGAATTTTGCCTTCCTGAAAGATCAATTCATATGTTTCCAGTTATAGGGAAGTAATTGCTGGATTTTATTAATGGGATGCGATGGGATTATCTCGAGCACATTTTTGAGCCAGCTGAAGGGATTGATATCATGAAGTTTACAGGTTCCCAGCAGGGAGTACAGCATGGCGCTGCGCTGTGCGGCTTCATGGCTGCCTGCGAACAGGTAGTTCTTCCGGCCGATGGCTACCGGACGGATGCAATTTTCTACCGGGTTGTTATCAATGTTCAGTTTGCCATCAGTGGCATAGATCATTAATCGCGGCCATCTTTGAATACTATTGGCCAGGGCCACGCCGATGGCACTTTTGGGTAGTACTTCAATATAAGCCTGCTGCATCCACCTGCCCAGGGATTCCAGGATGGGGATGGCTTTCTGCTGGCGTAGTTCCAGGGTTTCTGCTTCTGACAACTGTTCGTCAGCTGCCTTTCGTTCAATGGTGTACAATTGCTGTATCTGTTCCAGCACATATGCTGCGCGGACCTGATCGTTTGCGCCGGCCTCCACGAACTTTCTTCGGGCATGCGCCATGCAATGCAGCAAGGTCACATCCTTTTGTGTGTCGAAGATATTGTAAGCCGCATATCCATCCGTTTGTAAATGGCCCCGGAAGTCTTTCAATAATTCCAAAGGCCCCTCCCGACCCCGGCCGGGTTGATAGTCAAACAGGACTATATCCTGCAGGCTGTTATGATACACCCAAAAGTAACCCCGGTGCGTCTCACCCTTTTTATCTTTATCCAGCACTTTGACCGGCGTCTCATCGGCATGCAGATAAACACTGGCCAGGACCTCTTTGCGTAAGGCCTCATATAGTGGTGTGATCAGCCCGCAGGTATTGCCTACCCAGTCGGTCAGGGTGCTATAGGGGATATTGATCTTTTCCCTGCTAAAGCGCTGCTGCTGCCGGTGGAGCGGTAAATGATCGATATACTTGTCGATGATGATCTGTGCCAGCAGGCCAGGACCTGCAATAGCCTTTGGCAGAGGCCGCTCAGGCAGCGGCGCCACCAGGATGGTCCTGTTGTCCGGGCTGACATATTTAGGACGGATGTAACGGTTCACATACAGTCTGCCGGGTTCATATTCCAATTCTTCGGTGATCTCCCGACCGATTTCCCGGCACCCTTCTTTTCCGGCCACATCCACCAGGATCTCTCTGCGCTCCAGGTGATCGGGCAACTTCATTCGACCCTGGTGTGTGGCAACGGGGTTGGCTAGAACAGACTCAGTACGGGTGTATTCAATCTTTTTGGCCTTGATAAGTGACGTAGCAGCTACCTGTTCGACAGGCAGGCCCATCGCTAATTGAGTGGGATCGATAGTTTCTCCAGGGATAAATCGCTCCTGTTTGGAGCCGAAGATCATTTTCTTCAGTTGATCGAGCTCATGACGCAACTGCATGATGACGAGTTGAGATTCCTCGTAAAGCGCTTTATAATCCGTATGTGCGGCTACCTCCTGCATAGGCAGAATAAAGGTAACAAAAGGCTGCAAAAATACCGTTTTACCCCGCTGGGTTATCCACAATTTTACCCCGGTGTTGGTATCTTTTGCGCCGCCGGATATGCCGCAGGGATATTCCTTTGAGCAGCAACAATAACTGATCGGCTTCTACACTAACGGCTGCCTGACATTCGCTGCCCGCAGGCAATTCGTAGCTACCCTTTTCCAGTCGCTTATGGTATAAAGAAAACCCATCTCCTTCCCATAACAACAACTTCACCTGGTTACGGCGACGGTTCAGAAAAATAAAAATGGCAGCACTAAGCGGGTCCATTTTCAGTTCATTCTGAACGATTCCCATCAGCCCGTCAAAGCTTTTCCTCATATTGACGGCAGGGCGGTAGAGATAATAGCGGCAGGATGCCGAAAGGTGTAACATAGCCTAAAACAACAGGCTTTTTAAATACTGAGCCGGCACAGGTTCCCGGAATACAATCTTTGTTCCATCGGCCAAGATCACTTCACAGCTGGCATCGTCGGCGGGTACCGTTAGGCGAACAAAAGTATTATTACTAGCAGGCCCGGAATGCTGTTCCCGATATCTGCGATACCAGTAATGAAAAATGTGATAGGGCATCTCCTGCTGCCTGCACCATTCTTTTTGTGATAGACCACTGCCCTGCCAGGAAGCAATATTGGCAAACATTTTCTCCCGGACCGAATCATCTGTTGGCATATCTTTTTTCTGCAAACATATCCCTGCCCTACTTATCAGACAACAGGTGGTTCACCGTGGGCTTACAAATCAACAAGTGATAACCATTCTATAACTGCCGAACAAGAAAAAGGAATAATTAGAAGCCCAAAGCGCAAGAATGCCCGGGCGAAGCCTACTAAGGATAAATCAGATGAACCTGAAAAGAAAGCCTCTAAACCCTGCGGAGTTTCGGCTGCTTTCGGGATTAGACGGTTTATTCCTTGAAGATGAATAAACGTGCCATACAGGACAATTCGATTTCGAACTTTTCTCAGGACAGACGATTCCAAAGGAATTCATTTCATTCCAATCCGTGTTACAATTGATTGGAATGGTTGTCCAAAAAATGCTTCAATTTCATAAATTCATCATCCGAAAAGTTCGAAAGTTGTCCCCAACGCCCCGCAGATCAACGATTGCCCCACCTTTGGTGGGGCATTTTTTATGCCTGGATTGCGAAGCGAACTTGTTCGCGGGAGCAGGAGGGCGTAAAAAATGAGGGTACGAAGTACCGGCAATTGGTTGATCTGGCCTCCCCCCTTGGAGATCAGCGTAGAGCCGGGAGGCTCGCAGCTAATCCTTACTCTCCGCCAATTGAATAAATAAATGCCATGGCAAAGCCGGGTATTTTTGTTTGCAGTCAAACTTGCTCGATCCGGGTGCGGAGAACAAAATGGGAGTGAGCGGGAGCGAACGGGTATTTATTTGATTGAAGCCCCCCCTTTGGAGATCGGCGTTACTGTCTGTCCACCGTATAATTCAGTTCAGTTACCCCGCAGGTAAAGGGTCGGGTAGTCAATAGTTTTAGTTTTATTTTGTCTTTGATGTCTACAAATAATGGAATGCCTTGTCCAAGAATAATTGGATTAACAAATAGCCAGTAGCCGTCAATTAAGTTCAGTTGAATAAGTGAATGTGTTGCTGTCGGGCTACCGAAAAGCAAGATGTCTTTACCTGGCTGTTGTTTAATTTCATTTATTCTGTCCGAAAGGTTGTCCTTAATAACTTTTGTGTTGGTCAAACCCGAATCTTTAATTGTTTTTGATAAAACGACTTTCTGAACTTTGTTATACCACTTTGAATGTTCAATGTCGTGTTTGCTCGCTGCCGGATTATCTCCTGCTGTAGGCCAGTAACTTTCCATCATCTGATAAGTGACTCGTCCATATAATGCAGTATCGCCTTCGCTTATCCGTTTACCGACATGATCAAAAATTTCTTCATCAACTTTTATCCAGTCCATTTCTCCGTTCGGTCCTGCTACAAAACCGTCAAGCGATATGTGCATAAATGAAATTATTTTTCTCATATTTTTCTATATTTTATTTTGTCTTAGTTTGATATTGTCCGCTAACTACTGGCAATATGACTCAACCTGCGTCTAAATTACCGGGAATAGGTGATAATAACTTGGAAAAAATCGTCATTTTTGAAATTGAACAAAACCGTCTTTCCTTTGATTTTTGCCGTAATTCCTTGCTGGCTGATAATGTACAGAATGGTAAAAAGATTGATCGCGGGAGCAGGAGGGCGTAAAAAATAGGATTTAAATCTGCATGAGATATTTATTCCGGATTAATGCTTTTCCATCAAATGTCCTGACGAATCGTGCGATTGACGAAGATAACCATGCAACGCAACGGCAGTGCCTCCAACAATCAGGTATTCAATAGAATGAGTATTGCGTGTCTTGCAGACCTTCAATACACTTTCGATTAAACTATTTTTCACTGCTTGAATGATTGACGGAATTGTCTGATTTAGAACGCTCTGGCGTAAGAGAATGATTTTTTATAAGATCGACAAGCTCCTTTAAGTCTGATTCACGTTCGGAATCGGACTTTTGAGGCTGAAATGAGTTTTTTGCTGCTTTCAGATCCTTAATGTTTGTATAGCGAGTAAGCTTAATCATACCTGTGACAAAGTTAATTTTTTTCCTTAAAATATTCTGATGCTGCTTGTTACTACTCCGTGAGTGAAAAGCTAAAATCAATCGAATATTTTTTCAGCGTTAGCCCTGAAATAGCACGAGCTGCCGATTTGCATCGTTTATCAAAATCATGAGCAATCAGAATCCCTTTGACCTTTCTGCCCTCCTCCTCTACCATCAAGTCTCCGATATAACCCAGAATCTGGCCAATCGCACGACTATCCGCCACACCAGCCTTCAGCTCTATCACAACGATGGATTCATCATCTTCACATGTAATATCTATAAATCCTGTCTTCACATTTCGTTCAGCTCCATCGTCAATGATTCTGAGTCCAGGAGAAAGCGCCTGAATGTTTTTTCTTAAGGCAAACTGCAGATCTTTTTCCATGGAAAATCGTTGAAGTTTTTCTGACAAAAATTCTTCATCCGGCTGTCCCTTCTGATCCTGCAATGGTTTCCGTACCATGTCAGAAACATCCATTTCATTTAAGAACCGACGATACCTTGCCGCTGCATTTTTGTAATCTTGTAGATTGTGTCGGATATTCCCCTCGAACTTTATCTTTGAAAGATTGGGTTTGTTTTCCCGTTCATCCCTGGCAGAATATTGCAAGTCGTCAATAATTTGCTGATAGGTACCATTTCTAAAATGGCCGTCGAGGTCGCCGTAAGCTTCCTCGACCTTTTTTACCCGGTAAAGCTGTGCGTTCCTGGTATTGTCCGTATAAGGCTGTGCATTTAGCCAATCAACAAAATCCGTCCGCATTATTATATTATTTATTAGTTAGGTATTTAGCCCCAGATATTTTGTAAGTTATATTAATTAGCAATGGCATTCCAATCAAAAGAGCCCTCACCTTGCCCTAACTGTGAATATTGGCAAACCATGTGTCTGTCCAAATGTTCAAATTCTTTGTTCGAAATTGTCTGATTGTCCATAGCCGACAAATATTTATTGACCAAATGGGGTTTGTCAAAATACCAGATATCCAAAGCCTCCGTGAAACGTGGTTGGTATCGCACCCGAAGGTATTCATTAATAGCCACCAGTTTGTTGATATCCGAAATATAAATGTAGGCTTGGAGATAGATCCCATTACCCCGTTCTTTTTCGACATAAAAAGACTTGATTAGCGAGCGAATGGAGGGACTATCCGTGTCCTGGACGGGGTGTAACGATCCTTCAGGATTGGTTTGTTTCGCAACGACGTCTGCCTGAACCACGGTTGTGGTTGTTTTTTCGGCGGGCTGGCTGCAAGAGAACCATAATACACTTGCCAATAATGGAAAAGGAAATTTCATGCCGTTATTCAAAATTAAATTAAAAATGACTTCCTTAGACTCCCTGCAGGCGTATGCAAACCCAAATAAGGGGGAAGCTTACAAATTTGTAAGCCTCCCAAAAGTCGATTCAGCAACGATCGACACGCCAATGTGCAGGGTTTTTTCTGTCCTGTAGATGTCGTACTCTTGCAACATGAATCGGGTCATATCCTTTTTTGCAAGCTGCATCTTTTGCAGCGCTTTGAGTTGGGAATGAACCAATTTCTTCTCCATTTGCTATTATGACAAAATGGGAGGTAGCAACATGCTCGCTTGAGGCGTGTGGTCGATGTTCGATAAAAGCTGCGGCCATAAAAATTATATTTTAATGTAAACCTACAACGGCTCCTTCAGTAATCTTTCTGGTTTTCCGTAAGTATGGTTTGTTGATCCTACCGTTCCCACTGGCAGAGCGTTTTATTGCTTTTTTTTGCGTTTGCAAGGGTCGTTTCGATTATCCTGTAGTTGCAATTGCTGAGACCCCGGCAATTCGCTTTGTAGTGATACCTGATGGCATTCGGGCTATCGCAGATGTACACGGTTTTTGTGGTGCATCTGGCGCTGGTAAAAAGCAGGAAAGCAATTAAAAGGAATTTCATCAAAAAGCGGGTTTAGGAGTTTACAATGAGAGTCAGAAGATGCCCATGTCTTTACAATAGGCTATCAATTGTTCATTCGTAGTGAGGTCTAAGACCTCTTTTATATGATTGAGCCGTTTCTCGATACTACTTAAGCCTGACGGTTGGATGTTTTCCTGCTGCAAATAAGCCGGGATGTCTTTTTGTCGTATGCCCTGAGTCAGTAGGGTTAAGATGGTGACATCAAATGGAGTGAACTGATGCGTATTCTTCTGCTTGATAAGGTCGACAAGATGCCTGGGAAAATAACGTTGATTTTTAGCTATTTGATCGATAGCTGCTTTTAGTTCTTTGGCATCATTTCTGGCTTTTCGGACATATCCGTCAATATGCTGTTTGTTAAAGAGCGTTTCGATCGTGGTGGGCTTTTTTTCTGCGGAAAAGACCAATACTTTGAGATCAGGTTGAATCTCTCGTGCAGCAGTGATCAGCGCCATCCCGCCGGAGATGTCCTGCTTACGATGGTCCTCTTCAAAATAGAGATCGGTGATCAGTAAATCATAGGGTTGAACGATCTGTTTGCCTTTCTGAATTTTCGTCAGGGCATCATCACAATAGTAAACGTAGTCGGTTTGAGTGATCCCTAATTCCTCCAACGTTTTTTGGACGGAGATATTGGCGCTTTCATGATCTTCTGCTATTAATACTTTCTTAATCGTCATGGGTTAAGCAATTGGAAGGTATATCTGAATTTTTAGCCCTTTAGGGGTGTCATGATCAAATATAATCCGGCCGCCGATATCCCTGATCCGGTTTCCCGTATTGGTCAACCCATTTCCATAACGCCAATGCGGCGCAAATCCGACTCCGTCGTCAGTATACTGGATCTTAATATGCTCGCCTTCCCGGTCAAACCGGAGGGCGACATTTCGGGCGCCACTGTGTTTTTTCATATTGATCATCAATTCCAGCAGAATTGGGTCCAAGACCTTTTTTATCCGGCAGTTAACCTTGTCCCACAAGTCTTTATGATTTCCGAGGACGAGTATTTTGGTAGTAGGCCCGGCGAATGACGTCAACAATTCGGCGATCGTTGTCTGAAATTCCTGTCCAAGCCTTTCAGACTGCTCATAAGAGATGTCACGTGACTGCTCATACAAATCCTCTATTTCATCCAGTAATTGCTCTTTTTCGATGTTCTCGTTGTGTTCGATCTTTGTCATCATACGATATAAGCCATTCGCTACGACATCGTGAACTTTTTGAGATGTTTTTAGCCGGTACTCACGCGATTCCCACTCCATTTTCTGTTTTCTTCTTCGAGACCAGGCGACAAGGAACCCGACTATTATGACAAATACGATTGCCGCGCTATAGATGATTATTTGCTGCTGTATGATCTCAACTTTGTTTTCGGTGTTATCCTGTTGTAATCTCAGATTATCGGCCTTGTTTTTCTGTGCATCATAGCGGATCAATGCGAATTGGTTCTTTGCGGCATTTCGGGTTGTTTGAAGGCTATCGCTTAAATGTAGATATTGGGTAAAGTATAGTTTTAAGTCTTTTGGCGGGCTCAGCAGGATCAGTTTTTGCAGCGCCTCGAGCTCATCATCAGGGCTAGTGAGCTTTTGGGCAATGGCGTACATCTTACCTGCATAGATTAAAGCTGAGTCTGGCCTGGAATGGGAATAAAAATCCGATAAATGAGCATAGCTTGCATTTAATCCCCATTCATCTTTTTCATTTTTGCGGATCTGCAATGCCATTAATAAATCGGGAGCCGCCCGGTACCGGGGATCCTGCAACCACCTGGTTTTAGCCAGGTTGGATACTATCCTGGCGTATTCCTTCTTATTTTTCCTGCTCTGATCTATAATTAACTGGTAGATGGGGATAGCCTGGTTATATTGCCGCATTTTCTGGTAAGTGACAGCTTTGCCGTTTAAAGCGATCGCTTTAAAACTTTCGCTTTTTGAAAACTTTAAAGCCAGATCATAAAAATCAATTGCGGCATTATAGTTTTTCAGATTTAAGCTAGTGTTCCCCAGCTCGTTATAGTCTGCCGTAAGACAAAGATGATCCCGCTCCTTTTGTTCATTCAAGTATTTTAAGGATGTCAAGAGACTCTCCTGGCTGCCATAATAGTCGCCTGCATCGGATTGGATATCTGCCATATGGTTATAAGCCAGCGCAATTTGTAAGCTATCCTTTGAGGATGTAGCGACCTTATTAAAATAATAAAATGCCGAATCACTCTGCTGGTTTAAAAGGGACATCCCCTTTTTATAGTCGGGCGATGTTATTACGGGAACAACTTTATGTCGTTCTCCGCAGGCGTAAAGGCCGGCGATCAGTGGCAGGAAGAAGAAATGGAATGCTTTCAAAAGAAGGGGTTTGAGTTAAAGGTAAAAAACTTACTTCTGAATGTGTAGAGTGGTTTTAAAAAAAGTAAGGCAAGACGAATCTTGCCTTACCCATTGGATGTTAAGGATTCGGTGGCGGGGGTCCATCAGGCGGAATATGCCCTGTTTCCCCACCGGTGTCGTCCAGGGGTGTGACTTGTGTACAGTTATGATGTGTCGTTGCCGAATTTGTATGGTTGGGACATGCGAATGCCCAAAACATGGCTAGAAATAACACTAACATTGTTTAAATTTTTAAAAGATGAATAGGTGCTGCGGCCGGTTGTGAAGCTTCCGGTGCGGCGATGCAGGTCGGGTAAGAAGCGCTTCTTACCTTTTTGGGAAGTAGTGTGAGCGTTGATTGCGGAAGCCGGTAAACGCTTCCCAGGCCGATTCTCTGCCTCCGCTTTCGTTGCTCACGGAAATCATTTCTGTACAGTGGCCCTCGTAGCTAATGAGGTTTCATTGATTTCGAAAACGAAGATAGGGTCGTGTAAGACCCTGAGCCATAAATGATTCCGATTATTCCGATGATTCCGGAGGGATTCCGGAAATGCCGGACAGATTCCGTAAAGTCGGTTAGTTTGCTTATAATTGTTGTAATGTTTGCCGACTACATAACATTGGTTGTTCGGGATTATCGGAAGAAAACGGCTGCTGATGCCCTTCCGCTGTATCTAATGCAGCCAACTCCTGCCAGACTCAGAGACATATGTCTTGAGGTGTGCAATGAAAGGCATGATTGGAGGAAGGATGAAGGTACGCTTGCGGCGTTCTTTGGGCGGGGTAGTGATAAAGGGGCTTATCTGAAGGCGATAGAACGCTGTGATATTGACAAATTCAGGCCGTTGGTTAATTTTCTAAAGGAATCGACAGGAGCCACAGACCCCAAAAACATCGAACTCCTGGCCTGGCTGATCGACTTTAAGCCCAGACCATTTGAACATAGCGGGAAGTATGATTTAAACGACACGGAAGACTCGAGCATCTGGAAAGAATTGCCCCAAAAAGAAAAAGCAGAAAGAGTAAAAAATGGGCGGGGAATTCCGGTTCAAAGCGAGGGAGAAACAGATGAGGCGACGATTGAGAAATCTGGACAAATTGAGGATGTAACAACCGAACAGACTCTTTTCGTACAGAGGGGCTCTAACTCAAAAAAAGTTAAGATAGTCTTGACAATAACAATTGCGTTTGCAGCTAGTATCGTTATCTATTGGTTGATAAGTAAGAATTTCTCAAAACCTTCTTTCACAGGGCACGAAGCGTGTATGTTTTGGGCAGACGATCATTATGAGCAGGTCTCCTGTAACCAAAGAATGGGAAATACTTTGGTTATTGCATTAGATTCTCAAAAGCTCGTTCATTTAAGGAAAATAACCCGACCGGACACTATCACAATAAACGCCATAGGCACTGTCTGGTATGTTAAATACAGGGGGAATTTGGAATATTATACCTCAGATGGCTATCATCCTATTGACCAGCGACTGCGATTGAAGCCGATAACTGCGTATATGATAAGGACTCACATATTTCCATAGTAAAGAAGTGGAGTAGGACAAATAGCATGAGCGGCTATCGATAAAAAGGGATAGCGATCGTCGGTAACAAATACTGAAACAGCGTATTACAAAAAGGGGAGATCAAAAAGCTTAGGGAAAGAAGCAGTCCCGCCCGCAATAGTGAATAAGCAATATTATTTGCGTTGAACTCGATCAACGGATCTCTTTTAAAAGAGACTAGCGTGGAAAGACCACGCGCTGTGACAATGAATAGAATAAACACAAAAGCACCGGATATAGAAATGAGACTGCCGCTTGTCACCAATGTGATAAAGGCTTTATCCTGATAGAATTTCTGTGTGATATCAAAGTCGGTAGCAAGTGTTTGTAATAGAGACGAAAGCACGAGCGTTCCACTGATCAGTAACGCTATAAAATAGATTGTTTCGCTGAGATTCAGGTTTGCATCCTTTTTTCTGCGGATAAATGGATGACATCGGATGATAAAGATTATCATGGAAAGAAGGATGAGGGACCAGCAGAAAAGAAGGGTATATTTAAGGACTGTCATGGGTAATTGTTTGAGGTTAAAGAAATTCTCCAGTTAGAAAGGTTGTTATATGGGTGAGTTATAAGGCCTGGTGGCATTTGCGGTGTCGTTGTCTCCCACAAAACATAGCTTTTATTGTGAAAGGTGTAGGCTATTCCCGGTACAGGAAGGACAATTCCCAGCAACGAATGTGAGTATACTTCGCTGCTTAGAATAGCGACATCGTAGTTATAATGGCTGAGCAGGGTATACAACAGTAAGGTACGGGTATCACAATCACCCTTTAGCGTTCCCATGAATTCGACAGGGGTATTGATGCCAAAGCGCTGAAAACCTGAACAAAGAGCGTCCCTGGTTTTTAGATACGAGCGGGTAAACGCATCGTTATATAGATCCGGGTTACAATCGCGGTCGAGGATAAGAGCATAGGGGATATCCTGTACGAAGGAGACAACCACCTTGGCAAATGCAATCGCATCAAGACGATGTAAAATGCGGACAGAGTCCAGAAGCCCGTATACTCCCGGAAGTAGGGAACGATCGTTGGCCTGAAGAGCATTGAGCATCCAGTCGTATGCTATAAGCGGGTCTTGGGGAAGCTGGAGACGATTTTTGTATTCGCCACTTTTGGCTAGGTCGCTGGTGCGAACCCAGATATTACCGTCATAGGAGTTGCCGGCATAATCCTTCCAAACGCGATGGTGAACGATGAGGGAGTCGAACGTTCCACGTTTTGCGGGATCCTTACCTATGGTTTTTCCCTGTACGACAAAACTGACCTCATTGGATTGGTCATGGGAAAAAGGGGTAGCGAGCATATCGGATCCGTGGATGACTACCCTAATAAGGGAAGCTACTCCAATTATCAATACAATCGCCGTCAGCAACCAAAGAATCGGCCGGAATAGGGCCGAAAAAAAGACAGCCACGAGGCTGAAAACGGCAAGAACAAGAAGAACATAAATGCCCTGAGGGCCGATAGCAGCCAAAAAGATAATCGCGAAGAAGAGCAGGAAAAGGAATCCAATGATTCCAAGGCACCCTTTTTGATCAGGACGCGTGTAAACGGGATTTCCCCACCAGGTCGACTTTTGGGTAGTATTCCGAAATTCCTGCCAGCGGTAGCCGCTCTCTGTTTTCGTTTTGCCTGTAAATTCGACTAAAGGCTGAGAAACGTGAGCCGATTTGGGAATCACAGGAAGGGCGCGACCAACGTCTTTCATTTCGAGTTTAGTCACGGGTATTTTGACCTGGTACTCTTCCCTGAAGTCCTCGAGGATATGACCGGTGATCGTCGCGGCGATGGTGCCGAAGACCAGATCGTCCTCTTCCATGTGTAAAATGCGGTATTTGTCCAGATCGATATCCGACAATTTGACATTGTGCAACAAGACGGCGTATTTGCCTGTAATCCCCTGGTAGGAGATGGAACAGGGAAGAGGGTTTGGTTCTATGGGACCAGGGAAGTTCTCCTCTTCCCTCGACTCGGGAAACGGCCCATCATTGTTCTTTCGGAACTGAGCGTCTTCTATCCGAGCATCATAAAGGGTGATATCGAAATATCGTTCGCGGACGAATTGCTGGAGGTCCTTTATATAATCCAATTCCCCGTGGAATTTCGCTAATAGTATTCCCTTGATATACGTTTTCCGCTGACGAAGACGGGTATGATGTTGGACGATCCAACCGGGATTTGCCTCAGCCTGGATCGGCTGAGGATAGGTTGGTGGGCTTACCGTTTGGACCAGGGAAGAAGGGGGCGCCACGTTTTTCTTTTTACGGAAAATGTGATAAAGGAGGTAAAGAAAGAGGATTACAAAAAGGGCAATTGCCATTAGGAAATCGTTTCGCGTACAGTATATTTGTTGGTTTCGGAATCTTCCTCGTTATCGTATATTCTAGCCAGAAGTTCTTGCTGGTCTGCATGCTCCTGCTTCTCTTCCTTTTTACGGGTATTGAATGGCGGATCCGTACAGGACTCGTACCAGGTAGTAGAGATCCCATATCGGGTAGAGAAGGTGGCAACGTAGCGTTCTTTAAAATCTTCATATCGCTCACAAACGATATGCTCTTCCAACGCTTTTTTTCTTTCGTAGAAATTGGATTTGCTTCGGATATGGTATTTTAAGCCGATGGGAATGATAAAGAGAAGCACCACGATGAACGTTACCAGCCAGGATAGTGGATATTGGCTGTTGATAAGTTGGATCTTCCGGGTATAGAAATTGTTAACCGAAAGAAGGTGGTCGATTCGATGACGGTTGCTTGCCCGTTGGCCAGTGATGTCCAAAGAGTCCTGGGATAAGGTAGCGCTGTCGGAAAGGCGGATGAATTCTTTACGATATTCCTGCCGGGATCGATCGATCCACTGCGATGTGTCGAAAAGGGTCACAAGCCAGGGTTGGGCAATGACCATGGCTAGTAATAGGACAAAAAGGAGGCGAAACAAGAGAGAGACCCTGGAGAGGGCCTTCTTTTCTGTAGTTTCTTCTTTCCGGATGCCGTGTACGGCCCACTCCCGTCCTTTTAGTATAGGAGGTGTTATTGTGAATAGGAGGAGGTAGTAGATATTGGCGATCATAGCTCCCCAAAACAAACCAATCGTTATGGCGATAAAATGACTGTCGGTGAGAAGGTGGATTAAGAAATGTACACTACTATAAACAGAGATTGCAAAAATAGCCATAACCAATAGGCCGATGCAGGCAAATTTGCCGGCGACATTGGTATCGGTTTTGGCAGCGAGGATAATATCGACATCCTCCCCAGAAAGCCTACAAAGTTGTGCAATAGGCCAGAAGAGTCTTTGTTCAGGCATCGCCAAGTTGTTTGATGAAAGCATCGGGATCCTTGTCCATCCTGTCCTTCTGTTGCTCGATATATTTCTTTATCGCATAATCGATCAGTTCTTTCTGCGCTTCTGCAGCATTCGCCTTTTCATGGATCAGTCTTCCCGCTTGGTGATGGATGACCAGATGTCGCTCCTGTCCCTTTTTGTCCTTGTAATAGTCGTATTTAACTTCGATGCCGTTCTCGGCCTTGATAAGCTCTTTTATATTGTCTTCCAAATAGTCATAAGGGGTTTTGACGAGCATGAGCTTGAAGAAGATGGGAGTAAGTTCGATGGCCAGGAACAAAAGGGTAACAAAAAGGGAGATGCCCCAGCCGGCGATCTCATCGGCAAGTTTGATCCGTTCGAGGAGGCCGTCGAGACCGTGAGCCACGGCAACATTTTCGGACAGCGCCTTTTCCTTCTCTTTCCGGATGTCTTTCCGCTTGGATTGAATGGAGCTTAATTCAGCGGCATGGGTCTGATCGAATTGGTTCATTTCCTGCTCGAGATTGTCCAATTGCGCTTTTAGAGCTTTTGACAAGGGACCATTCCCCGCACCAGCTACGCCAGTACGACCATTAAGCTGGTCGAGGTAATCTGTCTCTGCCTTTTTTATCCGGTTCATTAATTCTTGCCTGGCTGCATTGATCCAAGTGAGATCATCGTCGACATTCTTAAGCCGATCCTCAAAATTAGCAGCGGTTCTCTTTTCAAATTCTTTTTGCACTTTTAGTTGTTCCTCGTACAGCCGGGCATCTATTTCGGTTTTGAACATGCGGATCTCAACCGGTTTGGAAATTGTCATGGCGATTATGGCGCCCATCAGGATTCTTGGTATGGCCCCCTTGAACTCTTGCCAGGTGATCGCTTCTGTACCATCGCCCTTACCGGTGCTGGTAACGATAAATCGATCGATATTGAAGATCATCAGGCCCCAAAAAAAGCCGAAGAAGCAGGAAAGAATACAGGTTCCAGGGCTGAACCCCTGGTCGATAGCCGACCCCTTGGGCTCAAAAATGGTATAGAAGGCAAAACCGCCGGCCAGCGCTGCCATGATGCCGGTAGCGGTAACGACCCCGCCCAGACACATGTACTTCATCTGGTCGGCGAAGGTGGCGCGCTCAAGGATAAATCGGTCGCCGCCAGCGGCCTTCCAGAGCAAGCGCATTAAATAGGTCGATTTAGGGGTGATGTAATAGTCTTTTGTCATAATGGTTCTCGGTTTGAAATGGGGGTATAATGACTTTCACAAGGGGAATATTTGTTATAAAATTCTGGCTTTCGAGAGTAAGATCTGGAAACTTAAAATTTTGTAAAAATCTGTAATAAATCGTATCGTCTATGGGTGGGGTGAACGTAAGAAGTGGTGGCGACTCGGGAATTATCAGAGTGGCCAGGGTATGAAGGGTAAAACTCTTTTTATAACTGCTAAAAAATCCCTGGATGTGAATGGATATGCTTGTTGGGGTGTCTGCTGCATGGATCATCGTGTGATTCTGTTGACTGCCGATCCATTTGCCCTGGATGCTGATCCAAAGCACATTTTTTACCTGCCAATGAATAATAATGAGGCCATTGGAAAGCAAAAAAGCGTTGTTTACGATGACACAATCGACTTCTAATTTCCGGAATCCCATAACTATCAAGCAAAAGCCTTTAACTATAACCATGGCCAATCTTTTCAGGAAAAGCAGACCATTTTTTAATAGATAAGGAATGTTTGGCATTAGCATCAGGCTTTTAGGGGTAAGATAGTCCCAAAATACTGCTCAGAAATACGGGAAACCGGACTTCCTGATATGACCAGCTTTATGTATTACCAACGGGTCTTTTTAGTGGACCAACCGGTATTAAAACGGGAAATATTGACTGTATAAATGATTAGTCCTTGACGATGGCACAAACTTCGATCGTGATCTGCACAGCTGAAAGACCGGAGGGATTTCGTAGACCGAGGAAAAAACTCCCTTTGACGGCATCTCGGACCTGGACGGCTCCTTGGTTGAAGTTCTGTCGCGTACCACTCATGAGGTAGGAAAACTGGGGTTGTTTACCAAGGAAACGGTTTAAATTGTTTTGATCTGCGAAAAGATAAACATCGCAGGTGCCCGTGCCGTTAGGGGTCATGAGGGCGCTCATTACGGATGAGGCAATTCCCGCGGGAGTGAGATATTTGATCAGTTGCTCTGCCAGGCCGATAGTAGGGGCGGGAGCCTTTTCGGGAGTAGTGGTCAATGCGTAATACCATTCAACCGTATTGGCAGGCAACTCAACAGTCAAATCGATCCTGGATTTGCCGCCAAACAATGCCCGACCTCCACTATTCAGTGTGAAGGTCTCTTTGGAGATGATCGGGATCACTTTGTATGAAGATGATGTGCTGGATTCCTGTGCTAAAGCAGGCCGAATCAACGCGAGGAGAAAACAGATGATTAATTGGCTTTTCATGGTTTAGGTTTTTTGAGAAACGGGATTTCATGGGGTAAAGTATCGAAGAGAGGCATTTCCTTCTATCTGCCGAATGCATGCTGCAGTAATACTGCAGGGAGGTCCCTAAATCCTGGAGTCGCTGGGTTGTTTAGTTCAGAATGCGACCCAAAATTCCGCATGGCTCCAAAAGGGAAGATTTATAACGGAGCAAAAATATTTATCAAAATGGATAAAATGATAAACTCAACGATATACTATCGAAGCATGTGTGATCGCTTATTTTATTTTTTTAATTTCTTTGTTTCTTTCAGAAGTTTTTTGTCTTCAGACTTTACTTTTCTTTCTATCTTTTTTAAATCTTCCTCGGCTGGTAGATTTTCTGGTGCTATGCCACTTTTTAGTAATAATCCCCTTACATCTTTGTTATTTTTAACATGTTCATTCATAATTGCGGATTCTGTTTTTAAATCGGCTTTACGGATGTTTACATTGGTCAACTCGTTAGCAAAGTCTTTTGCTTTTATGGTAATAGTCGGTAAAAAATCGGCAAGAGGTCTGTTGTCAGGAATGCCAAGCCTTACTTTCATATCTAACGTTGTCCTGCCACCAAATAGAGCTTGATCGCCCTTACTTCGTATTCTCGCAAATCCCGCATTATCAATTCCTTTCTGAAAAATAAGACCTGATAGTTCTTTTTCTGAAATAGTTAGTTTTTCCCTTGCTTGCAATCGCTCCCATTCTTTTAGCCGTTGTACCAGAAGTTCTTGTTTTCTTGTCTGTACAGCAAAATAACTCATTGCAAATGCAATTTCATTTTTCCGCGGGTCTCCATTTTGAGCAATGAGATAACAAGCATATCTTGTAAGCATTATATCCTCTATTTCCCGCTTTGCTCCGGAACCCAGATCAACCATTTTCCTGACGTCAAGAAAATGGTCGGAGATGTCTTGTTTAGCGTTGGTACAAGCTATTTTTCCCTTATCAATGACTTTAATGAAATTTTCCCATTTTGTATAGCCCAAAAGATCTTGAATGTCCCTCGCAAGCCAATACTCGATACCATCTGTTTCATTAACAGCTAGCTCGAAACTGCTATGAAGTTGTGAAATAATTTCTTTTTTCATATTTTCAAAGGTACTATTTAGAATATAAAAATATTTTCAAATCTCACCGATTGAACCAGGGGTAATTCCTCAGCCGTAGGTCGACGAGTAGTAGTGTTTACTTTATATTTGAAATAAATCAAATAATCAAAAAGACAAATGAAACAAAAAAAATTTAACCGGTTATCGGTTTTATACCTATAAGGGATGTACAGGAAACGCTGAATCATTACCGGGATATATTGGGGTTTTGTGAGGAATGGACCATGGGTACCGATGGCGGCATCGCAGGGATGATATGCGTGTGCTTTTTTGCAAAGACCACGGAAATATTGCGGAGATCAATAATGATACGTATAGGTTTGTATTGATCTGGTTTGTCGATAATGTGGATGAGATTTACAAAGAGTATAAGGAATGCAGACAGCTGAAGATAGTCAGCGTACTGGAAAATAAACCATGGGGGATCAGGGAGTTTAGCATTTATGATGTGAATGGGTACATTATCCGGATATCGGAGGCCATCTGACCCGGAAGAACCGACGAAGCGGGCGGGAAGAAATTGATCGCGGAGAAACCGACGAAACGGATAGAAGGGCCGTTGAAGCGAACGGGAAGAACCGGGAAGCGAATGGGAACGAAAAATGTTATAATTTAGTTAGAACAACAAAATCTCCATACGACATGTCCAGACAGAATACCAAACGGATGCTCTTTAGCTTCCTGCTTTTTTCCCTGCTGACCCTCCAGGCCGGCGCACAAGGCAAGCCCGGATCAAGAGAGAAGGCGATCATTACCGCCATGAAGAACTCCGAGAACGATTGGAACAAGGGTGACCTTAAGGGTTTTATGAAGATGTATATTGGCGCCTCCACGATGATGATGCCCACGGGCCCTGCCGGTCTGAGCGCTATCCGGGACCTCTACCAGAGTCATTATTTTATCGGAAAGATGCCAAAACAGCACCTCTACTACGATGAGATGAAGGTGACTCCCCTGGGCGAGAACTACGCCCTTCTGACGGGGAAATTCACGTTGTCCGGGAATAAGTTGCCGGAACGCTCGGGTCGCTACTCGCTCGTGATGATCCATACAAAAGATGGCTGGAAGATCCTGCATGATCATTCCAGCTAGTCTTCTTTGTATTCTAAAATATCTGCCGGCTGGCAGTCCAGTACTTTGCAAATGGCTTCGAGGGTGCTGAAGCGGATGGCTTTTGCTTTGCCGGTCTTGAGTATGGAGAGATTGGATAGTGTGAGGCCGACCTTTTCTGAAAGTTCGTTGAGCGACATCTTCCGCCTCGCCATCATCACATCCAGGTTTACAATGATGGGCATAGTTATATGGTTAAATCGTTTTCGGTTTGGATCTCGATGCCTCTCTTGAAGATCTGGGCAATTATATAGAGGATAACGGCCATAAACAACCAAACGTCGCCGCCGCCCAGCCGTAAATGTTGTGTATCGGGCATTTTCACTCCCTGCCGGACCAACCACTCGGTATACCTGGCTCCCCATGAGGTGAACAGGCCCGTAGCAAAGGCCAAAAAGGTTAGTTTGTTAATAAAAGCCCGCACCTCTTTACTGAAAGGCTGCGACAGATCGAGGTTTTTTCCCTGCAGGATCTTTGTGGTGAAGTAAAATATGAACGCCTTCATCACCGAGGCAATGCCGGTCAGTAAGGCGACTACCAAAAAATACCCGGGGTCGTATTTGTAAAGACCCGAGAGATCGTTGCCCACCCAAAAATCGGCAGCATTGACGGGATTGATCACGAGGGTGTAGAAAGCACTGAAGATGCTGCCGCCAGCTTCGATGCATACACCAACAAATAGGATCCATGAAAGAATAAGCAAGACCTTCAGGATGTGTTTCGATGAAAATTATCTGAGAATCAGTGTAAGTTATTGAGAAACAAAAAGAGAAGAGGGGTAGTTATTTTTTTAAAAGCCACCTGATATAGACGACATCCAGGTTTTTATTCAGCAGCTCCTTTATAGCAACCGCCCCGGTATCTGCCGGATCATAGGTCCAGCTTACCAGGAAATACCTCGGTTTGTCTGAAGCCGCTGCCATACCGGAAACGGGTGTCTCGCGATGGATCAGCATTACGGCCTCGTCCTCTCCATCTGCGAAGCCTTCAAATTCGGCGGCTTTTGCAAGCACATAGGCCGGTGCGGCCAGGGTAGCAGGCGCCAGGCGGTGCAGCATGCCATCGATAAAGGCAATGGTGCTGTCGATGGGAGCGGTCTGCGCATCGATGAGATCTTTCAGATCGTCCTCGTCACTCTTGTAATGATCGAGGTAATTTCTCTTGCGCATTTCCAGTTCAGCGCCGTTATATGTCGTGCCGAGCGACTCCAGGTTTTTTTGTTTATCGGCTTCCTGGTCCGCCTGCGGACGAACGGGATTTTTTGTTTTTAGCGTAGCGATCAGGGCGTCTTTGTTTGCCTTTAGCGATACGCCCATCTCTTCCAGAAATTCCTTGCGGCTCATCGGCGTATAGGGCAGGTTATCGATCCGGTCGGTCACCAGCCAGGTGTTGATATGAGGGGCATTTTTGTCCCCGTCTTTTATCGCTACCATCAATGCTCCTCCAGCCAGGTAGGGCGGTTCGAAATACGCACATCCGTTGCGTACTATCTTCGTGGGTACAATGGCGTTGTAGTCATGCCCATAGACGGTCACCTGTCTCGTCAATGGTGCAAGATTATTTGCGGTGATCTCCAGTGTTGCGGTCAATGAAAGATTGTGATCCTGACCCTCTGCTGCGGGGAAACTGCATTTGATGCCATATTTCAGTCCTGTGCTGTCGGCCTTATCCGATCTGAACTCGCCATGCCAGAGCCCATGATGCGCCGGCCCGTCGAGGCAGGAATCGTAGAAAAAACCGATCAATTGATTATTGAGTGTCTTTATTCTTGTTAAGATATCGCGGTTTATGCTCCCGGTCACCTGGTCTTCTTCTTTATGCCAGCCGGGGGCAAGCGGCAGTGGTTTGTGCGCAACCTTCTTTGATGAACGGCCGGCCGGTGTTTTTACGACCGAATCGGTTGTGACGGGAATCGCTGATGATAGGGTAGTATGGGATGGGCCTCCATTATTGTCGGTGAGGTCCTGTGCGGAGACAACAAGTGTGCCTGCTAAAAGCGATATCAATAGGGAAACAGATGGACGGATCATGGTTTGGGTTGTTAGAGGATTTGGAATGCCTTTTAAAAGGCATAAAAAGGACCAGGATTTTAAGTTATTGATTGGCAATGGGTTTACGCATCCCGTATCGGGAGTTTTGCACTATTATGGGAGTGTACTTCCAAAAATGGGACAGTCGGATCGCGGGAGTAAGCTGTTATTGCTTTTTTGTAGTCGTCCTGTTATTCGGATAAACCGGGTAACCACCTCTTTCTACTCCGACACTTCCGGATATCGAAAAAGTCTTTGCATCGTTGGTGTACATCAGGCCTGCTTCCACCCGCGCATTTAAGCCAAAGCCGTAGGGCCTTGAAAAGATATTGCCGGGAGATGGATTTAGCGCAGGATCTGTATATAAACGGTTGACGCTGAAAATGACCGGCGCGGCGGAAACGCCCGCAAAAGCGGATACATTCTTATTGAAGGGATGAACAAGCGCCAGGCCGGCCGGCACAGACAAAAAGGACATGCCGCCATGGAGAAAGACATATCCCATCGACAAGCTGGCATAGGGCCGTATCTGCCATTGGCGGTTAAGATGGTTACTATCGGTTACCGAGGAAGGGAAATAGGCAGGCCATTGGGTATATCCATATCCTCCGATGGGTAAATGGGCCCCCGTCCCAATGGGCACATGCGATTGCGCCTTCGGGGAAAGGAAGGTCATCGATGCCACTATCGTCAAAAGTATACGCACGTTGGAAGGTTATGGTATAAAATTACCGATTTCAACCTTAACCAGGACAGGATATTCCGGAGAAGGCCCTAACCAGGACATGATATTCCGGAAAAGGCCCTAACCAGGACATGATGTTTCGGAAAAGACCCGCATAGTTTGGATAATTTATTTTTCAGACTTTAACCCAGGTTAAAATCCTTCTCCTGCCCCTATCCCAACTTTGTGCTATAAAATTAAAACACAAAGAAATGAAAACCACAATTTTAGCCGCCGCCCTCCTTCTGACCGGGATATCCCCCGTTCTTTCACAATCAAAAATAAAAAAGATGAGCACTATCGTATTAGTACATGGCGCATGGTCGGACGCCTCCGCATGGGACAACACGGCCCCTATTCTGAAAGCCCAGGGTTATGACGTTATCACCATCAACCTTCCCGGCCATGGCAAAGACAATATCTCTTTCGCCGGAATAACGATGCTATCTTATGTGGAGGTCGTCAAAAAAGCGATTGGCGACAGAAGAAACGTGATCCTGGTAGGTCATAGCATGGCCGGCTTCGTCATTAGTGAGGTGGCAGAGCAGATCCCGGACCAGATAAAAAGGCTCATATACCTGGCGGCCTTCCTCCCCGCCAATGGTGAAAGCCTTCTGGCCCTGGCCCAATCCGACCCGGACAGTCATATCGGCAAATATCTACAGATCAACCAGAATGAAGGGAATGCCAACATCGCAAAAGACGGCATCATCGATGTATTCGCCGCAGATGCCCCCCAACCGGTCGCAGATCATCTCCTGGCAAACTTCAGATCCGAGCCGCTGGCTCCTTTCGCGGCCCCTGCTACCCTTACCGAAGCGGGCTTTGGCAGAGTAGAAAAGGTCTACATTTATACGGTTAACGACCATGCGATCAGCTATACTTTCCAGCAGAAAATGGTTAAAAAATCTACTCTAGCCAGAACGTATGCGCTTCCTTCGAGTCATACCCCCTTTATAACAATGCCGGGTGTGCTGGCCGCTATTATTCTACAGGAGGCAAAATAGATCGGCTCCTTTTACTCCTTTGCTCACCGGGATCGATTCCGGTGAGTTTTTCTTAATTTTATCGTATGGATCAGGTTCCGGATTTAGAAAGAGTACAACAAATGGTCTGTGCCGCCACAGGAATGAGTAAGGAAACATTCGACCTGTCTGCCCCCTTCTGGCAGCTCAAAGAATATAAAAAAGGGGAATATTACAATGAATATAAGAATATCTGCAAACACCTTGGCTTTGTCCTGGACGGTGTCTTCAGAATATATAGGGTCAACGAGGAGACGGGTGAAGAAAAGAACATGCTTTTCTTTACGAACCATCAATTCCTCGCGTCCTATAAAAGCTTTCTCACACAAACAGCCTGTAACTATTTTACAGAGTCGATGGTCCACTCGACTATTCTCTACATCCATATCGATCACCTTAACCAGCTTTACAAACAATCCCACGGATGGGAACGCTTCGGAAGGGTCATCGCCGAAGCGGCCTTTGACGCCGTCATGAAAAGTACCGAGGGGTTTCTATTCCACACCGCCGAAGAACGTTATCTGCAGATGATGGAAGAACATCCTACTATTTTTAACTCCGTCCCCCTATACCATATCGCCTCTTACCTGGGCATCCAGGGCCCCTCCCTCAGCCGCATCCGGAAACGTATGCTTCCTCGGAAGACCCCCTCACGGGAATGAGTTTCTATGCCTTACCCGGCATAGCCGGAAATGATCAATCGTCCCCCTCTGTCTTTTTTATTTCTTTTACGAACGCGGCGCGGACGGGGTTTGGCACGGTGGCGTTTTCGCCCTTGATGGACTTCCATAGCATTGCATTCATCACTTCGTCGGGAACCCGGTCTACCTCCGAAAAATTCAGCCCTTTGGCCATGGCGGCCAGCTTTGTCCTCCTGGGATTGACATCCTTTAAATTTATGTTGGAGGGGAGGCTGTTAAACGGGGTCATATCGGGCGTCCGGTTAAAGCAACGCCACATGGGGGTGGCCGCGGCATCATACTGGGTCATCGGGGGAAGACCAAGGATCAGCTCGATCGTACGTACCAGGGAAGACGTTGAATACATGGTATGGTCCACATATTGGCGCCGGACATAGCCCCCGGCCACATAGGCGGTTGTCCGGTGTGCATCTACATGATCAGGGCCGTTCTGCGCATCGTCTTCTACGATAAAGATCACGCTGTTCTCCCATATGGGGCTTTTGCTGATGTGCTCTACCAGCTTCCCGACGGCGAGATCGTTGTCGGCCACATGCGCGTACGGAGTGGGTCTGCCGGCGGCGGTTCCCTCGGTATGATCGGAAAGCATACGCATTGTCGTTAGCCGGGGGAGGGCGTTGTGTTGGAGGAGTGAATCAAAATCCTTTTCCCAAATCCGGTACCGCATGGTATCAGGATCTTTCAGGTCGCGGGTGGGGTACTCGGGCGTAAAATGGCCCTTCAGTACAGGGATCCTTGCGGTATTATCGGCATTTACAAACTCCCCGTATGTTCGAAAAGGAACATTAAAGCGACTTGCCTGGTCCCAGATGTACAGTTTATTCAGGCTGGTCTCTCCGATCGCCCCCTTCCCGCGGCCTCCGTAGCTGGTCGGCCAGTTCTTTTCCATATAGTCGGTTGCATAGGCGCCCATACTCCAGTTATGCCCGTCGGCGCTGACCTCTCCGTCGACATAAAAATTATCCAGCAGCACAAAATTGTCGGCGATGGAATGATGGTTAGGCGTTATATGTCTACCGAACAAAAGCAGGCTGGTGTCGCCATTGCCCTGTGGCATGTCCGATAGTACCTGGTCATAGGTGCGGTTCTCCTGGAGGATATAGAAGACATATTTTATAGGAGAAGGGTCGCCTGACTTGCGGGGGACGGGGTTCTCCGCCTCGCCTTCTGCGGTTGTTTCCTGCTCGTTGCGATAAGGGGTATTGTGATACACGGCCTGTGAGTAGACCGACAGTTCGTCCGCGGTGGGAATGGGGATGACGCTGAGCGCACCCATCAGCAATCCGCCACCGATGTACTGGACCTGTTGTGGTTTGCCGGGATCGCCTCCGTGGAGAAGGACGGTCTCCTTATAGCCCGTAGGATTTGGACCATGCGGGTTGGGGAGGGATAATAAGCCCTTGGCATTGGCCACATACAGTTTGTTATCGATCACCCGTACTACACTGGGATACCAGCCCGTCGGAACAAACCCGAGCGAATGGCTCGACCCGGGACTGCTTACGTCAAATACGGCGAGACAGTTATTGTCGGCATCGGCGACGTACAATGTCTTGTCATCGGCCGCGAGGGCGACGGAGTTGCTGGTCGTACCGCTTAAGTGGGTGGGATAGACACCGGTATTTAGCGTTTCGAGTACGGCGGCTTTTTTAAGGTCGATAACGGAAACGGTGTTGTCATTTGCATTGGACACATAGAGCCATTTTCCATTGCGGGAGATACACAGATCATTGGGATTATCTCCTACGGAGACGGAGTCGATCAGTTTGTTTTTCTTTGTATCATAGGTCACCACTTTATCCTTACCCCAGAGGCTGATATATAATTTTGACCGGTCGGGTGAGAGGAGGCAGGTATAGGCTTCGGATCCCAATCCGATCTTTTGCCGGATGGTCTTTGTTTTCAGGTCGATGCTATAAAGGCTGTTATCCTGTTTGGTCACGACATATAAGATCCCTTTCTTGTCGTCGGTCGCCAGACCGGTAGGGGAAATGGCCGGTATAAATTTATCTTGTTTTAAACCCACCCCACCTAATTTGATGGTATCGCTTGCCACCAATTTCTTATTGACGATGGAATAGCGTACGATCCAGTTATTATCGCCACCGGATGCATAAAGATACTGCTCGTCGCCACTAAAGACCAACCCTCCCCAGGACTTGCTGATGACGACCTTGTCCAGTTCCACGTCGTTGGCTGCATCCAGCAACTGGATCGTCTGGATGCTTTGTCCGTTGTTGGTAACGGCGGCATAGCGATGGCTCCTGCTTACGGCGATATTTAAGGGAAGGTCGCCCAGCGGAAGGCTTTTGCCTATGGGAGTCAATGACCATCCATTTGGTAATCTTACTCTATTGTGTTCGATGGAGGAAAGGTCCTGGGCTTGTGCATAGCTAACCGCCAATAACAGGGAGAGGAACCGAAGGATTTTGCTTAGTGACATGCGCTTTTCGTGTTTTAGATCCGGGCAAAGCGCTAAATTATTTTAGATACGGATTCTTTTGGGGATTTTGAGGTTATCTTTATTTAAAGCTTTTTGAAAGAGGCGGCGGAGTTTAATGCTCAATCGTTATTTTCGTGAACCTGGCTTCCATCCTTACCGGGCCCCGGTCGTTGGTTAATTTTGTTGCGATAAGCACCCCCTCTACTGTCTTATAGTTTTCGAACCGGGTCTGATAGAGGGTATCGCCGGTGGATGTTTTTTGGGTGGAGGCTGTTTTTTGCAGCAGACCGGTCTTGATGCTATAATAATTATAAAAGACCCTGCCTAGCGGCGATCTTATTTTTATGATATAGCAGTCCTCTCCATTTACCAGCTGGATGCCGCTGACGCTTAGGTCGTATGTTTTCCGGCTCAGTAAATACAGCTCCGGGAACGGGTTGCTTTTTTCTTCCAGAAGCTCTTTGTCCTCCCCGGTGAGCTGCCGGTCATGCCCTTGTACGGTGACGCTGGTCATGCCGGATCTTACAATGGTATGGAGAAAGGGCATGCCATTGAGCTGGATGGTCTCTTCATAGGATCCCGCCGGGAGCAGGTACTTTTCTTCCAACGTTAAAGGGTGATCGCCCATCATGGCCGTGCCGCCCAGGAAGATCCCGGTGATCGTTGCTATCCGCTGGGCACCCCCCATTGCATCGATGCATTTTTGTAAGATGGTAGTGGCTGTTATGCCGGTTGTTACCGGTCTGATGGTCTGATCTGTTGTGGAGGATGCTGAAACGGGGATGCTGCCGGGGATCAGGGCATCCAGGTAATTGCCTTTCCAGTCGCTGGTCTGTTCATTAAAAATATTGAATCGTAGCGCATAACAACTCCAATAACCCCAGGAAAACCCCTGTTTTTCAGCTGCTTCGCGGTTGAACTTTATCCAATGGGCTGCCGATGCAGGATCTGCATTGGAGGAGACCCCGAACTCGCCCATAAATACCGGCCGTTTGTTTTTATCCGCCCAGGCTGCGACGTCCTTTATCAGCTGTGTGATGGCGGACTCGTCATCGGGTTCGGCCGGCCACCGGGTGCCCAGCCACTCCATTGGCTTGCCAAAGGGGAACCATTGTTCTCCCTGCATCGTAAATTTAATAGGGATGTATTGATGAAAGGTTACGATGATGTGCCGGTCATCCGGCGGAAGCGACAGCATGGGAAGCATCTGGGGCCGGTTTGACAGGGAAGGGCCGATGATAACCGCCCGGTCCGGGTTGTCTTTTCTCACGATCGAAAGGGAGGATCGCAGGTATTGCGGCCAGTCATTATCCATTTTGCCATGTGGTTCTGCCAGCAATTCAAACATGAGTTCGGGTGGATAGCCTTTATAATGCCGGGACAGCTGCTCCCATAGGCTAAGGAACCGGTCCTTGAATTGTTGGGGGGCCTCCATCAACTGCTCATCCGTATGATTATCGAGCACGACGGCCAGGTGGATCCTCAGGGCATACCCGATCACGCTATCGATCGTCGATAGAAAAGAAGCCTGCAAGGCATAGGGTGCGGCCTGATCCATCGCGGATACCCAGTTGACGGGAAGTCTGACGGCGGTAAAGCCTGCTTTTTTTATCCTTGCCAGGTCCTCGTGGGTCACGGGCCGGCTTTGTTTTTCGGACGTGTTCGATCCGAGGGCATAGCCGATATTCATTGTCCGGGCCAATAAAGTATTTGAATGATAGATGTCCTTAGCCATTGCGGTATCTTTTGGAGGCGCCCCGGAAGGGTCGCCGATCAGTAGACAGAGAGCCAGGTAAAAGGAGTGAAACATAGAATAGATAGTAACGAGGACATAAATATACAATGAAATTTAATGCGTTTTGCGCGGCGGAGATTTGGCCGGGTCGTGGAGGAGATCCACGAGGAGGAGGTCTTTTCTGCAGTTATACCGGATGGGTAGGGTATCGCCCAGTCCTTTGCTGATCAAATAGCTGGCATCGCCGATCGAGGCGGAAAGACGGTTCCATTTATAAAGCCACCGGCCGGGATAGAGGCCGTTCTTTGTATGCCAGCCGACGATCTGGCTGCCGTGTAAATGACCGGCGAAGATCAGGTTATACGGATAGGCGAGGGTGGTTGGGTCGATGGGTTTGTGCAGACAGAGGATGGAGAGGTGGGCGGGGCGGCGGCGGTCGTGGTTGCCCGCTATCGCGCAGATGTTCTTAAAATGAGAGATGGATGCCATCATGTTGTTGAAATGTACCATCCCGCCGTTTGAGTCGGCGTAGTCACCCCCTAATAAAATGATATTTGGGTTTAGCCGGGCTATTTGATCGCCGATGCTCTGTGCGCGCCGGGTAGAGAAGCGGTTATAATGAAAGTCGGAGAGATACAGGATGCGTATTCCGGAAAGGCTGCCGGATACATACTGGTATTTTCGTATTTCAAACGGGTGATTAGATCCTATTTCTAGCTTCATTGTTATACCATATTAAAATTGCCAGACAACCGATATACCAATTGCGGAAGCGATCGTCCTTGCGAAGTAAGCCGATCATCATAAAAACGCCGATAGGGATGACGGTTATGAGACATTTGAAGACCCCTATTTTGTAGACCTCTTTTATACCCATGCCGATTGGATTGGTTGAATGATCGATCAATAATGGAAATAAGAACAGAAAATGGATCTCGAGGAGGTAAAAAAATAAGAGAGACAAGGGCATGAACAGGAGACTGTATTTTGACAACCCTATGAGTGACAAGAGGAAGCCTGTCCCGCAGATGCCATACTTTAGCCACCCATAGAAGGTATAGTTTTTTGTCGGGTCAAAGGGTGCCGGATGCTTCCCCTCCAGTTCGCCGAGCCGGTCATGCATCCAGCGGGCGCCTGCGGAAAACAGATCGGTGATACCGGGCGGTGGTTTGTCGTCCGGATAATTGTTTAAATGAAGGACGCCGGCGGCAAGGAGATGTGTGGCGTTCATTCGATTGGCGTTCGTTCGATGGATGAAGTTTATGAACAATAGATAAAATGAAACCAGGCGATCCAGGCAATTCCGTTGCCAAAGACCAGCATCCGATGGTAACTGTTTTCCGTGGGTCCGCATCGTTTGATATGGAAAACAAATTCATCATAGCTTATGCCGACGACGGTGTAGATAAGCACGATGAGGATGGGGATCAGGAAATTAGCCGGATGGGCGCTGAGCATGGCGAACCACATCAGCAGGAACATGGGTACACCGCCCGCCCCGAGCGCCAATGCCTCGGCATCGCGTTCTTTTTTTGGGATCTTCATGTTCAGGGGGTTCCTGTGATATTGCCAGTCGAGGATGCCGCCGGCGGTTGCGATTACTCCAAATACGCCGATCGCAAAGAACTGCCAGCTGAGATAGGGAAAATGAGGGCTGATCCTGAGCTGGGTATTCCCCTTATAAAGGAGGATCAATGCTCCGAAGAGGATGGCCGGGATAAACAGGAAGATCAGCGAGAGATAGCTTCGGAGGCCTTTTTTTGATGCGGGATGAGTGAAAGCTTTTGATGATGCCCGGATGGGCTTTGCGGATGCCGGGGCAGATGGTTTTGATGATGGTTGATTATGCATTTTGAAGATGGTTTGTCAGGCGTGAATTTTTCGGATGAGGGTATAGCAGATCGTCAGCGGGATCAGTCCTATGATCCCGAAAGAGCAATCGATCAGACGCCAGTAGATGGGTATGCCGCGGACGGCTCCGGCGATGAATGCCAAAGGAAAGACCAGGAGACAGGCGAGCATCCCGGCTTCGATGATCCATTTGTTTTTGACCGGGTCGCGGAGGGGGCCGATAAAGACCAACGCTATGATGAGGTGTGCAAAGGCGAGCCAGTCATAGCCATAGGCCAGGAAGGGATAATTGATATTGGTGTTCTTTAGCGCCTTGTAGACTTTTTGTACCCAGTTATAGAGATCCCCGGTTTCGTGGAATGGCCAGACCTTCAGCAGCCAGCGCAGTTCGGTCTCGAGGGTGAAGGCGGTGAGGCCGCTTACGGCAAGGGCGATGATAAAGAAGATGATCCAGCGGCGGACGATCTTTTTCTGGGGCGGGGCGAGTGTTTTTGGCATGGAAGAAGTAGGCTTTTGATGAAATACAAAGTACTTTGAAATACAAAGTAAAGATTGATTTTTGACTTTCCAAAGAGATTTCTTTGTTTTCTTTTTTGAGGGGAAGGGGGAATGATGTTTTGGGAGTGGGGAAGAAGGGAGGGCTTGCGTAGAGCGGGAAGAGGACGTGGGGAGAAGGTGAGTGGCGAAATCGTTTCCGTACATTTTTTCGGGACATAATGGTTTATGCTAAATGGGAATGTCTAAATTAGGAGCTTAACTACTTTACATGAGGCTCTTCCAACGATTGTTTGCCGTTCTTTTTACGTTATTGATCCCTGCGGCGTTGTTTGCGCAGTCTGCCCGGACGATCTTTCTGGGGGACCTTTACCTGAATGATTTCGAGGTTGGCGTGGTTGCCTCCAAGAGTAATACCAATTATTCCGGAGGGCCGATGAAGATTGCCGGGCATTTCTTTGAAAGGGGGGTAGGGGTCCGGGCCGCGGTCAGTTCGATCTTTATGGACCTGGATGGAAAGGCCAGCCGTCTGTCCGCCTATATCGGACAGGATGACGGGGGCATCAAAGGCAGCGAGGTACGGTTTTATGTGATCGGGGATGAGAAGGTCCTTTATGAGAGCAAACCGATGCATGTCGGGGACGTGGCGGAGGCGATAGACCTCGACCTTACGCATATCCAAAAGCTGGGTCTGCTGGTCGTCAACCCGGTGGGGATCCTGACCAACCGTACGTTTGGTGATTGGGCGGAAGCACGGATCGTCACGCAGGCGGATAGTATCCGTCCGGTCTATTCAAAGAACGCCCCCTATATCCTCACCCCTCCGTCCTCACCAAACCCAAAAATAAATGGTCCTGTCATCATCGGCGCCACGCCGGGCAATCCCTTTCTGTTCACGGTGGCGGCTACGGGAGAACGACCGATGACGTATAGCGCCCAAAACCTTCCCGCCGGTCTGACGCTGAATGGTAAAACGGGGATCATAACGGGCCGGGTAAGTACCCGCGGATCATACAACGTACTGTTGTCCGCGCAGGATCGCCGGGGGAAGGCTTCGCGCGTATTGCGGATACGGATCGGGGATACCCTTTGTCTTACGCCCCCGATGGGCTGGAACGGGTGGAACTCCTGGGCCAGCGGGAGCAGCCAGGAAAAGGTGATGGCTTCGGCCGGCGCGATGGTCTCGAAGGGGCTTTTAAACCACGGATGGTCCTATGTCAACGTCGACGATACCTGGGAAGGAAAACGCGGCGGAAAGTTCAATGCGATCCAGCCGAATGAAAAGTTCCCCGACTTTGCCGGGATGGTCCGCGATCTGCATGCGATGGGGTTTAAGGCCGGTCTTTATTCCACTCCCTGGCTGGCCACCTATGGAGGATATATGGGTGAGTCGTCCGACCGGGAAGACGGACAACTGAGCGATACGGTTAAGAATATGCGAAACAAACGGCCGGTGCATCATATCGGTAAATATCATTTTAACGCAAACGATGCGGCGCAATGGGCCGATTGGGGGATCGACTTTTTAAAATACGACTGGCCGGTCAAGGACGTGGAACCAACCCGGGAGGAGTCGGAGATCCTGCGCAGATCCGGGAGGGATATCGTCTTTAGTCTTTCGAATAACGCGGATTTTGAAAAGGCGGCGGATTGGGCGCGGCTGGCCAATAGCTGGCGGATCGGGGGCGATATCCGCGATACCTGGCATAGCCTTTATTACTGGGGTTTCCTTAGTGATCGCTGGGGACCGTATGCGGGACCCGGACATTGGAACGACCCGGATATGCTGGTGGTCGGTTTGACGACGATGAGCTCTCCGTTGCATCCTACGCGGCTCACGCCCGATGAACAATATACGCATATCAGCCTGTGGAGCCTGCTGGCGGCGCCGTTGCTGATCGGCTGCCCGGTAGAGCGGATGGATGATTTTACCCTGAGCCTGCTGACCAATGACGAAGTGATCGATATCGACCAGGACCCGTTGGGAAAACAGGCCCGGTTGATCAGTAGTGCGGACGGCAAACAGATCTGGGCCAAACCGATGGAAGATGGTTCGGTTGCCGTGGGGCTGTTCAATATGGGCAATTTTGGGAATACTCCCCAGTCCTATTTTGACTGGGGTACGGGGAGACCGGAGCGGGTTTCGGTCGATCTTGCCCGGCTGGGATTGAGGGGGAGCTATAAGATACGGGATGTCTGGCGTCAGAAGGACCTGGGGGTCTTTGATCGCGACTTTGGTGCGGATGTGCCCTATCATGGGGTGCTGCTGGTGCGGATGTACCGGCAGTGAGGGGGCTGGGTTATCACCGGATGGTTTTTTTTCCTATCTTATGACAAAACCCCTTATTCATGAAGAAGGAATATCGTCTGTTATACCTGCTGGCGTTGTTGAAATTGATCCTGCCTTTTCTGATCCAGGACCACTCGTATGAGCCACATCGGGACGAGTTCCTTTACCTGGCCGAGGGCCGGCATATGGCCTGGGGTTTTATGGAGGTGCCGCCGCTCTTGTCGGTATTTGCCTGGCTTACGAATATTTTTGGCGGGGGATTTTTTTGGATCAAGTTCTGGCCGGCCTTGTTCGGGGCGCTGACCTATGTGTTGGTTGGCCGGTTGATCCTGTCGTTTGGCGGTGGGTTGTTTGCGCTGGTATTGGGGGTGTTGGCGTTTATTTTTGGCGTTTATCTGCGTATGTTTTATTTATTCCAGCCCAATTTCCCGGAGATCTTTTTCTGGACGCTGATGGCGTATGGGCTGGTGCGTTATGTTCAGACGGGGGAGGAAGTGGAGATGCCGGGTGCGGGGTGGGAAGGGATGGGTGAGAATGAAACGCGGGAGGGAGTGGGCGGGCCTGGAGGACGGCCGGGGCAGGGAATCGAGAAGCTGGGTGCGGGGCGGCAGGAAGTGGGCGAGAGTGGAACGCGGGAGGAATTGGATGGGAACGCGGTGCGGGAAGGGATGGGCAAGAGTGCGACAGGGGAGGGCGCGGGAAAGTTGGCTGTGGGACGGCCGGGGCACGGCAAGCGGGCAGCGGGCAGACCGTTCGGCCTGTATGTCGCGGGGATCGCCTTTGGGCTCGGAATGATGAGTAAATATTCGGTCGCTTTTTATACGGTAAGCCTGTTTGGAGGCCTTTTGCTAACCCGCCAACGAAAGATCCTGCTGAACCGGCATTTTTATTTTGCCTTTGGTATCGGGCTGCTCATTTTTCTACCCAATTTTCTCTGGCAATATATGCATGGGTTCCCGGTGGTGTACCATATGAAGGAACTACAGAAGACCCAACTACAGTATATCCCTCCGACGGGATTCCTGGTGGACCAGCTCCTGTATAACCTGCCCTGTTTGTTCATCTGGCTTACGGGATTGTTTTGGGTGAGCTTTACGCAAGCGGGCCGGCCTTACCGCTTTATCGGATGGGCCTACCTGCTAGTTGTTTCGCTCTTTGTCCTGGGACATGGGAAGAGTTATTATGATATGGGAGCGTACCCGGTATTGATCGCCTTTGGGGCGGTGGTCCTGGAGCGATGGGCCGTCGGGCGTCTGCACTTTATGCGTTATGTGCTCCCGGCCGTGGTCCTGGTATTGGGATATACCTATATCACGATCGCCCTCCCCTTCCTCCCCCCACCCCGGCTCGCCGCCTATTATGCAAGATCCGGGATCGCCCGTAAGACGGGCGCCTTACGTTGGGAAGACCTCCGGGACCATCCCCTGCCACAGGATTTTGCGGATATGTTATCCTGGAAAGAAATGACGCAGAAGGTAGCGAAGGGATATGCATCGCTGGATAGCACGGAGAAAAGACAAACGCTGCTGTTCTGCGATAATTATGGAGAAGCCGGCGCGGTAAACTATTACGGGCGGGCCTATGGGCTCCCCCCCGCCTATAGCGACAATGCGAGTTTCCTGTACTGGCTGCCGGATGATTTTTACGCCTGTAACAACCTGCTGCTGGTCACGGATGACCGGGAAGAGATGCAGCACGCCTTTATCCATGCCTTTGCGTCCGCCCGGCTGCTCGACAGCATTACGAACCCCTATGCACGGGAATACGGGAGCCTGATCATCCTGCTGAAGGGACCTAATGAGGCGTTTCGCAAGGCCTTCCGGGATAAGATCGACGGGAAGAAGTTTAAGACGACGGCCTCGGGCGCCACATCGGCGGGAGCGCCGCCGAGCGCCCTGGAGGAAGGGGGGAAGATGCATTGAGGGGGAGGCCAGGGAGGCCACCGGAAGTCAGGCGGGATCGGGAATGGGCAAAGGCAGGGAGAAATAAAAACAGGAGCCTTTGCCCTCTTCGCTTTCGACCCAGGTATGGCCGTTATGCGCCTGGATGATCTGGCGGGAAAGGAACAGGCCGAGGCCCAGGCCTTCGAGATCTTTTGTTTTTTCCGCACGAAAGAAACGATTGAAGATATAGGGCAGGTCCTTTTTTGGGATGCCGCGGCCGTAGTCTTTTACGGCGAGAACGACGGAGTTGTCCTTCAGGCTTGTTTCGACTTCGACATTGATATTGTCATCCGAGTATTTTATTGCGTTGGTGAGATAGTTGGTCACGACCTGCATGAGCTTGTCGCGGTCGGCGAAGAGGGTGACGGGGGCGTTTCCGATCTTGACGATATTATAGTGGGGGTAGACCTGCCGGGCAGATTGGATGGCCTCGTCGATCATGTCTTCGAAACTGAAGGGGGCGTTGTCAGGGTCGAAATTACCGGAGATCAGCTTGGTTGACTTATAGAGTTCGTTGATGAGCTTTTTTAACCGTTGTCCGTTGTTCCTTGCCCGGTCGATAAAATGTTGAAACTCGTCGAGCTCCTTTTCCCGCAGCATCTGGTCGACGAGCTCGATGTTGAGGATGACGCTGGTGAGGGGGTTGCGAAATTCGTGGGCGACGAAGTTGAGGATGTCCTCGCGTTGCTTTTCGATCTGCCGCTGTGACGTGATATTATGAAAGATGAGCAGGATACGGGTTTGTTCGCCCTGTTCGTCGAGCTTGCTGCAGCTTACGTCGAAGGTCTGCCGGTCGGAGTGTTCCCCGGGCTCGAGCTCCAGCTGGATCTTTGTGGTGGTGAGCTTTGATTGGAAGATAGAAAGGATGATGTTATACAGTTCGTCGTTGATATCGAATGACCGGATGAACTGGCGGAAGTCGATCTTTGCGACGTGGCTGTCGGCGAAGTTGAAGATCTGGAGAAAGGACCGGTTGGCCTTTAGGATCTTGAGATCTTTGTCGAGGACGATCACGGCGTCTTCGATCGAGCCAAGAATGTTCTCGTTGAAATTATTTAGCCGGACGATCGAATACTCCGATTCCTTCTGCATATGAATGTTCTGGATGATCTTCAGGACGCATTTTTGGTCCTTGTCGTTGCCGATGAGAAGGGACTCCCCGGATACCCAGGTCAGGCTTTGATCTTTATTGACGAGATAATTATTGTCGAAAGACTGCCCTTCGTCGAGGACGGTGTTTATTTCGCGGGACGGAAGATCCTTTTTCCGGTCGGCTTCGCTGAAGAGGATGGCGAAGTTCTGGCCGACGATGTCTTCCTTTTCATACCCGAAGGATAGGAGGAATGCGCGGTTTACGTCGAGGATGATGCCATTTGGATCTATAAGAAGAACGGAATTTGTACGGGGGTGGTTGAAAAGAGAGTTGTAATAATCAAAAGAGGAGAATTTCAGACCTGCATAGACACTCATACACGAATAGATTAATCCTGCAAAATTACGGGAAAAGACGACACCCACGGAGACGGGGAGGGGGTGCGGGAGGGGGGAAAATAAAAACAAGTTTTTTGTAAGACATTGATAGTTAATTGATTGATTATTTATTTTGAATAGGGGTGTACGAATTTTCCTTATGGGGCGTTTAATAGGGAGCCCTTAATCCGGCCCGGAGACGCTACGGCGCCTCCCTATACGTACCCTAACCCGAAAACGATTTCTATGAAAACGACCAAGTCGAATTATGTCCCGCAGGGGGATGATCCGCGAAGTTCTATCCGATCGGATAGAAGACCCAAGATGCGCGTCGCGCATGTCGATTACCTTTACTTTAACATCTACAATTATTTCTACCGGCTGAGTCAGTACCGGCAGACTGTCAATCCACGGATGCAGGCGATGTATTTATTCTCGCTGGGATCGGGAGGATGGTTGCTGATGCTGGAGACGTTTTATCTGCATGTGGTGCGGCACACGCGGTTTGTGAGCCGGGTTGAGTCGACTGTTTTTGCGGCGTCTATATATATGTTGACGGCGTTTTTTTTCAACTATATTTTTATTGTAAAGGATCGTGACCAGAAGATCTTTGGGAAGTATGAGGAACCGGCGAGCCGGCATCCGATGCGGAAGATCCATTTTATATTATCGGTGATCGTGCTGCTGATACCCTACCTGACCTTGTTGGGGTTTGCGCTGTTTGCGCCGAGATATGGGAGATAAAGAGAGGCTTCGAGGATATGCCTTAGGACGAGGTACCGTGGACCGAGTCCCGACGCGCGCACGGAGTAGCGCGGCTCCCGCGGCCCATTACCTGAATTTACGATAGGTGAGTGTGATCACCTGTGACCCTGTCCGGATGATCGTGGGCAGGCCTTCATCATTATATTCATACGAAAAAGTTTGGGGGATGCCCGCCCCGAAGGGCTGTCCCGTAAATACCGCCGGATAGGAGATCTGCGAAGTAGGATTGTTCGACGCCGTTAGCGGATACCAGTATATGGCTTCGTCCCCAGGGAAGCCATTGATCGCCTTTAAGAAATTTACTTTGTTATCAAAACCGTTATAGACGGTACGGGCCACCTGGTTTTGGGTGGACCAGAGTGTGGAATCCGTTTTGCTGAGGATGTTGTCGTTATTATCGAAGACATAGGTGATGTGGTATAGCAACTGTCCCCCGTCGCTATACGCTTCCAGGACCCGGTTGCCATGGTTATCGTATTGATAGTCGGTTTCGGTGTTGAATATGTTGCCGGCGGTATATCCCTTAACGCTTAGCACCTGTGCGTCCGTGTTATAAGTATATATATTCCAGCTTTCCCCGCCGCTGTAGGGGTGGTCCATCCTGCTGACCAGTCCGTTGGTATATTCGAGATGATAGTTATAATAGTTTGTATCGGGGGGACCGGAAGAGGGGATGCTGTCGCCGCCCCAGTCGAGACGCCGGTAGTCGGTGAGAAGATTATTACTGTTATAGGTGAAATACACCGCCTGCCCGAAGGTGGGGGCTATGCCAACGGTATTGGGGGGAGGACCGGACCAGATGATGGAGAGAAGCTCGTAGGACGTGGGGTTTTGGGTGATGGCGATAGGGGAAGAGGGCGCGGTCCGGCTGCAGGCGGAGAGGAGGAGGAGGGCGGGAACGAGTGCGCGGAGGGGGCGGAGGGATGCGGGTAGGGATGCCCGCAGAATGGGGAGAGATGTGGGGAGGGATGCCCGCAGTGAGCGGAGGGATGCGGGGAGCGCGGGAAGGGAAGCCAGGGCCGTTAGGCCACGGAGAGATGCGATGATGTTTTTATTCATATTATGGGTATGAAAATGTTGATTGGACCTTTATGATACATACGTACCGGAGGGGTGGAACGTTGGGTGGTGGTGGCTGATTAAATAGAATATCCGGTGATAAAGATACTTTTGAGGCCGGAACGCCGGTAGAAGAACCAACCCATAAATAAGAGCGAACACAGGGGAAAGATCCAGACGGTTGTTTTGAGGTCGTGCTGATTGGCCCGGGAGTCGATCAGGGTACTGTTTTCCCGGATTGCTACGAGGTGGAAGATCTCATTGGGGTTATTCGTCGTCCATAGCCGCCCGCCTGTCTCATCGACGACTGAATTGCCAATCTTTGAAGTCACCTCTTTTGTATATAATTCAACGGAGTCGCCGGTATGTAATGACCGGTCGATAAGATCGACATACCGGGATGCCCTATAGATAGTGGGGTCTCCGGATAATTTGAAGAACAGGGTAGGTACCTGCATTTTATCCCGGATCTCGGTCGAGTCGATCGTTTTTGTTTCTACGACACCTGTGTGCGGTATGAGCCGGCCGGAGTAGTATGCTTCGGTCAGCTGATGGATGCCCGCCACCAGGAAGGCGAGCGCACCACAGAGGATCAGGGTATTGACGGAGATTATTTTTTTGAGGATGTTCATGGGTTTGATGGACCATAAAGGTATCGACCAGGGGTAGGGCTGTTATATTTTATTCTTTTTTTCAATAATGTATGCCCGGTGTGTTTCAAATCCATTGACCTGGGCTTTAAAGGAAGGAAGAAAAAGTAAGAGTTCATCCAGTTTGCTTGTATATGAATTCAAGACCACTATTGTTAATTTATGCTTGTTTATGTTTTGCTGATTTATTATATTTTTATCGATTGTCAGGAGGATGTCAAAATTATTTTCAATACACAGGGCCATTAACTTGCCGTTTTTTATCCCGCTCCAACCCATTTCTGATACTGTAAAAACTTCAAACTCCTGCAAAAATCCCTTTACCCTCTTAGTTACACATTCATCAAGCAAAATTTTCATTGTGGATATGTGTTGAAAATTCAATAAGCTTCTGAGACATTTCTAATACTTTTACCACTTGATCCTTTCGCACACCGTCAAAATCTTCCAGAAATGTTTTGATTGAATCACCTGTTTCCAAATAATCAAAAAGATTCTTTATAGGAACCCGGGTCCCAAAGAATACAGGAGTGCCTCCTAAAATATCAGGGTCAATATTGATTGCTTTACCTTCCATGGTCTCAGTGAATTTAGTCAAATTTACAAATTAGTTATGGCCAAAAGCAAATTTGGCCGTAAAACTAAATAAGTTAGTATTTGTTGCAATGCTGCGTGTTATGTAGGGTGGTTTATTCCGTTCTTATGCTTTTGACGGGGTTGGCGGTGGCGGCTTTTATCGCGTGGATGCTGACGGTGAGGGCTGCGATGAGGATCGCCGTGCCACCCGCGAGGACGAAGCTGGCCCATCCGATCGAGATACGATAGGTAAAGTTGGTCAGCCACTTGCTCATGAGCCACCAGGCTACGGGCGTTGCAATAACGATGGCGAGGATGACAAGCGCCACAAATTCGCGGGTAAGCATTTGGGCGATACCGGCCGCGCTGGCCCCGAGGACCTTACGGATACCGATCTCCTTTGACCGGTTCTCGGCCATATACGCGGCGAGACCGAACAGACCCAGACAGGATATGCAGATGGTGAGCCCGGCAAACAGGGCGGCGAGTGAAGCGGTCTGCTTCTGATCATTGTATTTCTGTTCGTATTGTTTGTCTACGAACTTAAACGAGAAGGGATAGGCGGGGTTATACTTTTTAAACACCTGCTCTGCCAACCGGATATTCCTTGCTATCCCGGTGGCGGGGTTTAGCCGGATGACGGTGTTGTAGGTCCAATATTTTGTACCCAGCACGATCATGGGACTTACATCCCGGTAGGGCGAATTGATGATGAAATCCTTTATGACCCCCACGATCAGCAGGGGGTTGGTGCCGGGGTTTATGTACTTGCCGACGGGGTTGGTGATGCCCATTTGTTTGATCGCGGTGGCGTTGAGAAGACAGGCGGCGCTGTCCGTCGGATGGTTTACGATATCGATATCGCGTCCTTCGAGCAACTGTAATCCCATGGTGCGGACAAAATCGCCGCTGGTGCCAAACCGGGAGAAACTCAATTGCTGCTGGCTGGGATTGGCGCTGTCCCAGGTAAAACCGGCGCTGATAGCCCCATCGATGGTGACGTCGAGACTGGTCTTGCAGATGGCGGTGGCGGCGCCGCTGTTTAGCAGGTCCTGTTTTATCGGCTCGAAATTCTTATTGATATCGCCTTCGATCGGCACTTCGATGAGGTTCTTTATGCTATACCCGGTGTCGCGGTTTTGGGCGAACTGGATCTGGCGGTATACCACGATGGTCGATACGACGAGCACGATGGCCACGGAGAATTGCAGGACCACCAATATTTTACGCGGATTTAAGAAAGAAACGGATCCTTTGAATGCCCCCTTTAATACTTTGACGGGTTGAAAGGAGGAGAGGAAAAAGGCGGGATAGCTGCCAGCGATCAAGCCACTACAGACAATAAAGCTACCCAGCGCCAGCCAGAACAGGGGATTGCTATATTGAATGGCCAGGTTCTTTTCGATCAGCCGGTTGAATGCCGGAAGGCTGGCCTGTACGATCAGGATGGCGAGGATGCCCGCGATCGCGGCCACGAGGATGGACTCACTGAGGAACTGGTTGATGAGTCCCCATCTGCGGGCGCCCATTACTTTTCGTACGCCCACTTCCCGGGCTCTTTTCTGGCTTTGGGCGGTGCTTAGGTTCATGAAATTGATACAGGCGATCAGCAGGATGATACCACCGATCAATAAGAGCAGACGGACGATCTCGATGCGACCTCCGGCTACTTTGCCGTTCTCGAAGCGGGAATACAGCCGCCATTTGCCGATCGGATGGAGGAAGACCTCGGCCCCGGCCCGGGGGTCATTGCGGAGGATGATGTCTTTTATCTGCCGGTTGATCTGGTCGGCGGAAACGTTGGGCTGCAACTGGACATAGGTATAATAGCTGTTATTGCCCCATGATCCGTCGGTATAATTCTTTTCGTTGGCCGCCAGCGAAACAAGATATTCGAAATCGAATTCGGTATTGTTGGGAAGTTCCTTTAACACCCCGGTTATCGTATAGGTATACTTGTTATTGATGCGGACCAGCTTGTTCATCGGGTTTTCGTTGCCGAAGATCTTTTGCGCGAGGTGTTCGGTGATGACGATATTATTGGGACCGTCGAGAGCATGTTGGGCGTCGCCGCTTAGCAGGGGGAAGGTGAACATGGTCAGGAAGGCGGGGTCGACATCGTTGCCTGTTGCCTTTAAGGATTTATCGCCATAGTTGAAGAGCCGGTTTATGGGCCAGTAGATCCTTGCAGAAGCTTTTATGCCGGGGAAGTTGGCGGTGAGCGCGTGGGCGAGGGGGGAGGAGGTGACGTCCCAGCAATATTTTTCGCCGGGGGCGTTGGTGCGGTTCCAGGCTTTATAGAGGGTCGCCTTGTTGGCGTGGAAGTTATCGTAGCTAAATTCGTTTTGGGCCCAGAGGCCGATGAGGATGGCCGCCGCCATCCCAATGGCGAGACCGCTGATGTTGATGACGGTGAAGCCTTTTTTTGTCCGGAGATTGCGCAGGGCAATTTTTAGATAGTTTTTCAGCATGTGTTGGCTTTTTTGGGGCCCGTGTACCGTTGGGGTCGATGGGTACACGGGCGCCCCAAAAGATATGCCATTTAACTAAGCAGTTGGAGAAGAGGGGGGTATGGAGGATATTTTTAAGCGTTTTGTACGGAATCGGACACTGAGTGTACGGGAATGGAATGCGTGCGGACCGCCATTGGGAGGGCCGGGGCATCGCCGTTATGGGTGCGCGGGACCGTTATTGAGAGTGCCGGGGCATTGCCGTTAGAGTGCCGGGAAACTGCCGCTATTAGTGCGCATAGGCTGCGGCGAACTCTTTTGCGAAGTCTGTCAGTTTGGTGGGTCCCAGGGCTACTTTGTGAAGCCGATAATCGGCAAACATTTCGCCGCTCCGAATGGCGTCGCCCATTTCGGTGTAGTTGCGGGCGATCTCCGCAGGCAGCCCTGCTTTTACGGCACCGTTGAAATAGTCTTCGTCGCTGAAGGCCACATAGGGAAGATTTGGGTTGCCGATGGCGGCGCCGAGTGCGGCGGCGATCTGTGCGCTGGTCCGTTCGTCGCTGGCTATATACCGGTAGCTTTTGCCGGTGAAGGTAAGCCCGGTCAGCTCTTCTGCTGCTACGGCCGCGATATCCCGGGGATGGGTCATGATCACGGTCGTGTCGGCCCCGAAATTATTTCCGAAGATGCCGGCATGTTTGATCATATCGATGCTGTGGAGCAGGTTGGTATAAAAATAACCGGGACGGAGATGGATGAGATCTACTCCTTCGAGGGTGTTGAGCTCCTGTTCTGCCCCATAGAGACCGGATACGGGTCCGCAGCCCTTTGGCATGTGAGCGCCTATGCTGCTCAGGTTCACCACTTTTTTTACGCCGGACGCCTTGATGGCGGTTGCGAAGTTGCGGCCGATGCCCTGGATCCATCTGTTCCAGTCGGTCGGGTTGTTGTTTGGGGGGATCATGGTATACAGCGCATCGGCGCCGGTAAAGACCTTTGTGAGAAAGGGAATGTCTTCGATAGATCCGATGGCGGCTTTTGCGCCCAGGGCGGCGATCTGCGACGTACGGTCGGGGTTGCTGCTGACAATGGTAACGGTATGGCCTGCGGCGATCAGTTGTTTGGCGAGCGGTGTGTTGATATGGCCCAGGGAGCCGATGAGTGTGTATTTCATTTTTTTGTCTTTTAATTTTTGAAGAACAAAGGTATATTTGTACTGTCTATTTAACAAGTACCTACCTAAAAGTAAGTATAGATCATGGCAACTATAAAAGAAAGTTCTACCAACCGGAAGAATAAGAAGATAATCCAGGGATATTGCCCTGTGACCTTTACGCTGGAGAAGATCGGCGGCCGCTGGAAGCCGTTGATCCTGTATAACCTGCGATCGGGAGTTATGCGGTATGGGGAGCTGAAGCGATCGATCCCTGCGATCACGGAGAAGATGCTGATCCAGCATTTGCGGGAGCTGGAGGCGGATGACCTGGTGATCCGCGAGGCAAAGCCTGTTGTGCCGCCGCATGTGGAGTACCGCTTGACGGAGGCGGGGAAGACGCTGGAGCCTATTTTGAATGGGATGGCGGAGTGGGGGATGACGAGGGTGCGGGAAGGGAGGAGATGAGCGAACGACGGGGTGATTGCCGGGAGCGAACGACGGGGGGAAGGGAGGGGGTGAGGATGAGGTGAGATGGGACGTTGGGGAAGAGATAGGGGTGTGCTGCGAGGGGGGATGACCTTGGGGGAGTGCCGCGAGGGGGAGGTGTGAGGGAACGACGGGGGGAGTGCCGCGGGGGGACGAAGAGACGAGATAGGCCGTTGGGAAGGGAGGAGATGAGGGGAGTGCCGCGGGGAGATCGGCGATTTTTATTATGGATATACAATCGATAGGACATTTATTCTGGCAGCAGGTCGCCGAAACAGACTGGCTGCAATGGGTGGCGGTGGGGTTGAGCGTGGCGGAGGTGTTGTTTGCGCGGGCGAATAAGATCTGGTTGTACCCGACGGGTATTGCGGGGACGCTTCTTTCCATTTACATTTTGTATGTGGCGGGGCTGTTTGCGGAGAGTCTGTTGAATGGATATTATGTTGTAATGAGCGTCTATGGGTGGTGGTACTGGATCAAAAAGAAGCACCTGCCCCCAGTGAAGATCACGTTGTGCGATCGCGGCGACTGGATGAAGACCTTCGCGATCGTTGGGGTGAGCTTTGTGCTGCTGGCCGTTTTGCTGTCCCGTTATACTCCTTCCACGGTCCCCTACTGGGATGCCTGGGTGAGCGCGACGGCCTGGGGAGGAATGTGGTTGCTGGCGAAGCGGAAGGTGGAGAACTGGGTGCTGCTGAACATATCGAATGCTTTCGCGGTGCCGCTTTTGTTGTACAAGGGGCTGCCTTTGTATGCTTTATTGACCGTTTTTTTGTTCGTCGTCGCGGTGTTTGGCTTCTTTGACTGGAGGAAAATCGCGCGCCGAAGGGAGGAAGAAGAAGTATTCGATCTTGAAAAACGGACGGCACATGAATAAGATCCCTGCTGCCCTGGCCGTCCGGCTTCGCGGGTTGGCGGGAGACGCGGAAAGACTGGGCCGCCTGCATCCCGATCAGCTGGAAATCCTTTATGCGCAGGGTTTGTTTAACCTGTATGTCCCGCGCTCCTATGGGGGGCTGGAATTGTCGCTGCCGGAGGGATTACGGATAGAAGAGGAATTGGCGCGGATAGATGGAAGCCTGGGCTGGACGGTGACGCTTTGCAGCGGGGCCAATTGGTTTGTGGGTTTTTTGCGGCCGGAACTGGCGCGGGTATTGTTTGCCGACAGGAGGGTATGTCTCGCGGGGAGCGGACGGGCGGATGGGGTGGCGCGGAGGATGGGAGGTGAGACCGGGATGCGGGGGCCGGGGGGAGATGACACGGCGGTGTATGAAGTGACGGGCCGCTGGAAATATGCTACGGGAGCGCCGCATGCGACGGCTTTTACGGCGAATTGCCGGATAGAAGAAGATGGAGTACTGTTGGAGAATGAAGATGGAAGCCCGGTAGTCCGGGCTTTTGTGTTTTTGCGCCCGGAGGTGACAATCCACGAAGATTGGTATATGATGGGGATGATCGCCACGGCGAGTCATTCGTTTGCCGTCCAGGGACTACGAATTAGGGAAGACCGTTGTTTCCGGATCGACGCGCGGTATGCTGTTTTGCCGCAGCCGATCTATCGATACCCGTTTCAAGCCTTCGCAGAGGCGACGCTGGCGGTTAACCATGCGGGTATGGCGGAAAGATTTTTGGAGTTATGGAAGCCGGACGCGCGCCCAGGGCAGAAGGGCGCGGACGGTCCGGCGGATGGGCCGCGAGCGGCAAAGGAGGGGGAGAGGGATAGTTATGGGGAGGGGGCTTTTGGTGAGGAGGGGGACTTTTTTGGGCGTTTGCGGGAGGGGAGGGAGCGTTTGCGGATCGTACGGGAGGACTTTTATAGTGCGATAGACGCCAGTTGGGAGGAATTCGTGCAGGGAGGAGAAGGGCGGTTGGAGGGAAGTGAGCGGGTATCGCCGGAATTGTTGACTATGGTCGGGGAGGTGAGTCGAACATTGGCGGCAGAAGCCCGGCGGGTGGTAGAGGACCTTTATCCGTTTTGCGGGTTGCGGGCCGCGGATCCGAAAACGGAGATCAACCGGGTTTGGAGGGATCTGCATACGGCGAGCCAGCATCCGTTGTTACGGACGCCATGAGAAAAAAGTCTTCCAGGCTTCCCGACGCGCGCACCGTGTAGCGCGTCCCACCGATTGCCTTACTCCGACCTCAGATTCTTTATCGGGTTGGCGAGGGCCGCGCGAAATGTTTGGAAGCTGACGGTTAACAACGCGATCGCGATGGCTGCCAGTCCCGCTATGACGAAGATCCACCCGCTGATCCCTATACGATATGCATAGCCGTTGAGCCAGTTGTGCATGGTCCACCACGCGACGGGAAAGGCGATGACACAGGCGATGATCACCATTTTCAGGAAATCCACCGACAGCAAACCCGCGAGACCGGTCGTGCTGGCCCCCAAGACTTTTCGGATACCGATCTCCTTTATCCTTCGCTCCGCTGTATACGCCGCCAGGCCAAACAGGCCCAGGCAGGAGATGATGATCGCAAGCGCGGCGAAGACCCTTGACAGCCGGCTGATCAGCATTTCGCTCGAAAAGAGCTCGTTGAACTGCTCATCCACGAACTTATATTCGAAGGGATAACCGGGGTTGTCCTTTTTCAGGACGGACCCGATCTTTGCGAGGGCCTGTTCGGGACTGCGCTGCGGTTTGAGGCGAAGGAACATAAGATTGAACCCCTCGGGAATATAATAGAACGCAACGGGGTCGGCGCTGCCATACATATCTCCATACACATAATCCTTTACCACGCCTACTATCCGCATGTTGAGGGTACGGTCGGGGCCAAAAGAAAGCCGCGCCCATTTCCCGATGGCGCTGCCGGGGCCCATCAGCTTTTCAAACGATTTGGTGACGAGGATATGAAAGATGGCGTTGCTGTCCTTTGGGGCGAAGTTTGGCCCCATCTCCACATGATCGGTCGTCTGGAAATTCCGGCCCCGGAGGATATGCATCCCGGTGGTCGACATATATTCGGGACTGACCAGGCGCTGGGAGATGACGATGTTGCTATTGGGCGTTTTTCCCTGCCAGTCGAGCGCGGAGGTGTTGTTGCCTGCATAGAGCGTCGCGTGATCGGCGAGTGCGACATTCTCCACGGCGCCTGTATTCAGCAGGTCCTGTTTTATCACCGCGAAGTTCTGGAGCATGTCTCCCCTGAGATCGAGCTGTACGAGATTGTCCTTATTAAAACCCAGGTCCCGGCTCTTTACATGCTGGATCTGCTGGTAGATGATGATCGTTGCCGTTATGAGCACGATGGAGACGGTGAACTGCAGGATCACCAGACCCTTACGAATAACCGCGGCGCTGCCGGCTTTCAAACGGATCCCTTTCAGGACGAAGACGGGGTTGAAGGAGGAAAGATAAAAGGACGGATAGCTGCCGGCGACGAGGCCACAGACGAGGGTGATCGCCACTAACGCCAACAGGTGTACGGGTTGGGACAATGCTATGGAAAGATGTTTTTGTACGAGCAGGTTGAAGGCCGGAAGGCTTAGCAGGATGAGAAGGATGGCGGTGAGGGATGACAGCATGGCCATGATCAGCGCCTCGCCGATGAACTGGGCCACGAGGTTTTGTTTTCCGGCGCCGAGGACCTTTCTTACCCCTACTTCCCGGGCGCGTTTTTCGCTGCGGGCGGTAGCGAGGTTCATAAAGTTGATACAGGCGATGAGCAGGATGACCCAGGCGATGGCGGAAAAGAGGCGTACATACCGGATCGCGCCGCCGCCGGTCTGGTGGCCATTCTCAAACTGGTTATAGAGGTGCCATTGGTTCATGCCGAAGAGAAAGGGATGTACGTTGGTGGTGGCGTCGCCTTGTTTTTGCCCGATGTAATTATATAACTGGCGGTTTATGTCGGCGGGACGAATGCCGGGTTTTAATTCGACATAGGTGCTGGTCCCGAAATTTGTCCATTTCTCGATCCAGGGGGATGACTGTTTTTCATAGATCCGCCAGGGGGCGAGCCATTCGAATTGGAGCGTGGAGTTGGCGGGGAGATCCTTTATGACGCCGCTGATGACATAGTCCTGTTTGCTGTCTATGCGGACGGTCCGGCCGATGATATTCTTTTCTTCGCCAAAGAATTTTTTTGCCGTCGATTCGGTGATGACGAGGGAATATAATTGGGAGAAGGCGCCGGCTGGGGTGCCCTGGACGAAGGGGAGGGTGAAGAGGTCGAAAATAGCGTTTTCGGTGAAGCGGCCGGCTGCATAGACGGCGTTGTTGCCGATGGTGAACAGGGAGTTGGTCCCCTGTTCGGTCATGCGGAAGCTATTGGCGATGCCGGGAAAATCCTTTGCGAGGGCCGGGCCGAGGGGGCCGGGTGTGGACCCGTGTGTCATGACGCCCTTGTCGAGGATGTCATTGATCATGACGAAGTAGACGCTGTCTTTCTTTTTATTGTTGCCGTCGAAGTTCACTTCGTCCTCTACCCAGAGGAAGATGAGGCCGGCGCAGGCGATGCCGATGGCCAGCCCGAAGATGTTGAGGAAACCGTTGGTCTTGTTGTTCCGGAGATGACGGAAGGCAGTTAGAAGGTAGTTTCGGATCATATGAAAGGATGTTTATTTGAAGCCGGCCGGTGGTCGGATGAGTTTTGATCACCTGATGACCGATACGCGGATGAGTTTTGATTCTTATGACGATGAAGATACCAAAGAAGATGCCTCTTTGTATGTGATTGATATTCAGTTGTTTTGGAGGAGGGGGTGCGGACGGGGTGTTCGATTGCGGACAATGGGTGTGCGGTTATATGCAGATAGATGCATAAATTGAAGCTGACAACCAAAACTTTGAAGTTGACAACCAAAACTGACGCATGATGAGAAAGCTTATTATTATTCTTTGCTGGATGGGGGTGGGGATCGCCGGATGGGGGCAGGGGACCGTGAGTGAGGGGACGCCGGGTGCGAGTGCTGCCGGAGGCAAAGAGGCGAGCACGGCGGGTGAGAGAGACCCCGGCGGAGGAAAGAGGCCGGGCGACGTTGGGAGCGCGCAAAAGACTTTTGATGTGGTGGAGACGTCGATTGCGGATATACACCGCGCCCTGCGGGCGAAGACCTGTACCTGTGAATTTTTGGTGAATGAATATCTGCGCCGGATCGCGGCGTATGACCAGCCTACGGGGCTCAATTCGATCATTGTCGTCAACCCGGATGCGGTGAAGACGGCGCGCATGCTGGATTCGGTCTATGCCCGTACGGGGCAGATGCGGCCATTGCATTGTATCCCGCTCATTGTTAAAGACAACTATAATACGAAGGGGTTGCAGACCACGGCCGGTTCGCTGGCGTTGAAGGGGTTTGCTCCTGCCACGGATGCCACGATGGTGCGGAAGCTAAAGGATGCGGGGGCGATCGTGCTGGCCAAGTCGAATATGGCAGAATGGGCCTTTAGCGCCATGGTTACCATCAGTTCTATTGCCGGCGAAACGCATAATCCTTACAACCTGGTGCATACGACGGCGGGGTCCAGCGGGGGCACGGCTGCCGCGGTGGCGGCCAGTCTCGGAGAAGCGGGTGTGGGGACGGATACGGGTAATTCGATCCGGGGGCCTTCTTCGCACAATGCGTTGGTGGGTTTTCGGGCTACGATCGGGCTTATCAGCAGAGAAGGTATCGCTCCGCTATATCTCCGCAACGACATGGGTGGTCCCATGGCCCGGAGCGTGGAGGATGCCACCCGGATGCTGGAGGTGCTGGCGGGGTATGATCCGGCCGATCCGATCACGCGGTACAGTGCCGGTAAGATCCCTGCCAACTATACGCAATTCCTCGATAAGAATGGATTGAAGGGCGCCCGCATCGGTGTGTTGCGTGCGTTGAGCGATAAGGCGGATGCGGATCCGCAGGTGCATGCGCTGTTTGAGCAGGCGATCCTGGACCTGAAGAAGGCGGGCGCGGTGATCGTCGATCCGATCGAGGTCGTCGGGTTTGATAGTTTGGGGGAGGGACAGTGGTGTAGCGTTTTTAGGCAGGATGTGGACCGTTATCTGGCTTCGCTGGGACCAGGGGCTCCGGTTCATAGTCTGCAAGACGTGGCCGATTCGAAGAAATATTCCGATTACATAAAAGACGATCTGTTGAGCGAGCTGAACAAGGGGGTATTGACGGATACGGTTACACATAGCTGTGACGATGCGTATTCCGATCCGCGCCGGATCGCCTACCGGAATGCAGTAGTTGCCGCCATGGACCGGGCGCATGTAGGGGCGATCATCTACCCCAGTTGGAACAATCCGCCGGCGAAGATCGGCGATTTTGCGGGGTATAAGGGGGACAATAGTCAGATTATCGCTCCCCACACGGGGCTGCCTGCTTTTACGGTGCCGATGGGGTTTACGTATGATAACCTGCCGGCTGGGTTGCAGTTCCTGGGGAGGGCCTTTGATGAACCGACGTTGATCCGGTATACGTATGGATATGAGCAGGCGACGCATCATAGGAGGGCACCGCCTGGGTATCCCGCCTTGAAAGGAGAGTAATGCTTTGCCGTTGAAGAGTGCGACAAGAAGACGCGTGAGGACGCGGCTGATCCTAAAAGCGCCGGCTGATGTGGGAAGGGTCGTATGGCCTGGATGATGATCGTATTACCGAATGCCCGGACCAAAACTAAAATTCACAACACACTACATATGAAGCTTATCATTCCATTTGTGACCATCGTGCTGGCGGGGGTGATCCCTTGCCGGGCGCAGAACAATTTTTCGTTTGAGCCGGACAGGAAGATTGCCGGACGTCCTTATTTTTCGGACCCTGCTATTTCGCCGGACGGGACGGTGATTGCGTTCGCCTCGGGCGGGGACATCTGGACGGTGTCTGCCGCGGGTGGGGAAGCGCGGTTGCTGATCTCTCATCCGGCCTATGAGTCGCGGCCGGTCTATTCTCCCGACGGCAAATGGCTGGCCTTTAATTCCAACCGGACGGGTAACGGAGACGTCTACCTGTTCAACCTGGCAACCAGCGAGGTCAGGCGGCTTACGTTTGACGATGGTAATGAGGATATCAGCGGATGGTCGCCCGACAGCAAATATGTGTATTTCTCCACTGCGAGTCATGATATCAATGCGATGCGGGATGTTTACCGGGTGAAGACCGAAGGAGGAACGCCCATGCCGGTGAGCAATAGCCGGTATATGACGGAGTTCTGGGCCATGCCTTCTCCCGATGGGAAGGAGGTCGCCTTTGATGCACGCGGGGTCGCCTCTAGTCAATGGTGGAGGAATGGGCACAGTCACCTCGACGAGTCGGAGATCTGGCTGTGGAAGGAAGGGGCGGCGGAGCCTTATCAGCGATTGACGGAAGGAGGAGCAAAGGATCTCTGGCCGATGTGGAGCAAGGATGCGGCGACGCTGTATTTTGTGAGCGACCGGAGTGGGGCACAGAATCTTTGGTCGATGCCGGTGCGTGAGGGGAAGACATTGGGGAGTGAGGGGACAACCAGGGGTGCGGGGACGACGGGGAATGGGGCGGGTGCCGCGGGGAGGCGGAGTGAGGGGAAGACGGCGGGGAGTGGGGCGAAGCAGCTGACTTCGTTTACAAAGGGTCGTGTGTTGTGGCCGAGCATGGCGGCGAACGGGCAGACGATCGTTTATGAGCGGGACTTTGCCATCTGGAAATATGACGTAAACAGCGGGAAGACGGCGATGGTAGAGATCCGGCGTGTGGGTACGCCTTCGGGTGGTGGTACGGAACGGGCGCGGGCGGACCAATTCCGCGACATGAAGCTGTCGCCGGACGGGAAGAAGGTCGCGTTTGTGGCCCATGGGGAAGTCTTTGTTTCCGCTGTGACGGGTGGGGAGGCCTTCCGCACCACGTTTACGGGCGCCAATGAAGGGCAGCTGGCCTGGGCGCCGAACAGCAATGCTATTTGTTATGTATCGGACCGGGATGAAGTGTCCCGGATCTATGAATATAATTTTATAACGGGGAAGGAGACCCGTCTTACAAACGACATCCATGACGATGCGGCGCCGGTCTATTCGCCCGATGGGAAGACGTTGGCCTTTATCCGGGATACGAAGGAATTGCGGGTGCTGGACCGGGCAAGCGGTAAAGAGACGCTGCTGACAAAGGCCTTTATGGGGCGGCCGCCGATCGGCAACACCAGCGTCAAATGGTCGCCCGACGGGAAGTGGATCGCCTTTACGGCGTATGGGGCGAAGGGTTTCCGGAATGTCAACGTGATCCCCCTGGCGGGTGGCGAGGCAAAGCCGATCAGCTTTCTGGCCAATACCTTTGGAGGAAATATCTCCTGGGGTGAGGATGGACGGTATATTTTGTTCAATACCCGGCAGCGGACGGAGATGGGTAATATCGCCCGGGTAGAGCTCGCGCCGAGGAGGCCGGATTTTAGTGAAGATCGTCTGCAACGGCTTTTTATAGAGCAGAGTACTTCGCCTTCGACGCCGGTAAATCCCGGGGAGCCGACCTATAGCCGTACCAATCCGGCGACTATGCCGGCGGACAGTGCGGCCCGCGATACCGCCCGCTCGCGGATGGGTCGAAGGGGTGGGGGAGTGACGAGGATCGTCTTTGACGGGATCCATGAGCGACTGAGCCTGCTTGCGCTCGGCGGGGCCGATGTGAACGACATGTCCATCAGCCGGGACGGGCTTATCCTGATCACGGCAAGCGTTGGCGGACAGACGAACCTGTATACCTATTCCGCAAATGAGTCGGCGCGGGGTGAAGGCGGGGCTGGGGCCGGTGGACGCGGGGGCGCTTCGCCGCTGCGGCCGTTGACGACGACGCCGGGGAATAAGTCCGATGCGCAGTTTTCGCCCGACGGGAAGGAAGTGTTCTTTCTTTCGCAGGGGGCTATCGAATCTATTTCGCTTGACACAAAGACCGTAAAACCGATCGCGATCCGGACGGAGATGCAGGTCGATTTTGATAAAGAAAAAGTAGAGGTTTTCCGGCAGGCCTGGCAGGCGGAGAAGAAGGGATATGCCGACCCGGACATGAACGGGGTCGATTGGAATGCGGTCTATAAAGAATATGAGCCGCTGGCTGCGGGCGCCGCTACTTCCGATGAACTGCGGCGGATCCTGAGCCTGATGGTGGGCGAACTGAACTCCTCGCATTCCGGTGTGGCGGGTGGCGGTGGGCCGGTCCCGGCTACGACGGGCCGGCTGGGGCTTGGTTTTGACCGGAAGGAATATGAAGAAAAAGGGAAGCTGAAGATAACGGAGGTGGTTTATGGAGGTCCGGCGGATCTGGCGGGGATCCGGACGGGGGATTATCTGCTGGCGGTAGACGGGAAGACGGTGACGGCGGGGGATAACCTCGATGAGCTGCTGGAAAATAAAGTAGGGAGGAAGGTGACGCTGCGCGTTAGCGGACGGGGAGAGACGGGAGGCCATAGTGAGGCGGGAGGAAGTGTGGATGCGGGGAGAGGAGCGCGTGGAGAGGGGGATGCCGTTGGGGGTCGAAACCTGGCGGTTAAGCCGGTGAACCTGGCTTCTGAGAAGGGGTTGTTGTACCGGCAGTGGGTCAGGGATGAGCGGGAGTATGTCAGCCGGATCAGTAACGGGCGGCTGGGGTATGTACATATGAACGATATGAGCGAGGAGTCGCTGAACCAGCTGTATCTCGACCTGGATGCCGAGAACCAGGCCCGGGAAGGGGTAGTCGTGGATGTACGCAACAACAACGGGGGATTTGTCAATGCCTATGCGCTGGATGTATTGACCCGTAAATCCTACCTGACCATGACCAACAGGGGATTGCCGGCCAGTCCTGCACGCGCCCAGCTGGGGCAGCGGGCGCTGGAGCTGCCTACGATTCTCCTCACCAATCAGCATTCGTTGTCCGATGCGGAAGATTTTACCGAAGGTTATCGTACATTGGGATTGGGCAAGACGGTGGGGGAACCGACGGGTGGGTGGATCATCTTTACAAGCAGCGTTAATCTGATCGACGGATCGACGGTGCGGCTGCCGTTTAGCAAGATCACCGACCATACGGGAAAGAATATGGAGCTTCATCCGCGGCCGGTGGATATTGCCGTTAGTAATCCGATCGGTGAACCGGCGGGAAAGGATGCGCAGGCGGATGCGGCGGTGAAGGAGCTGTTGAGGGAGATTGACGCCCAAGACCGACGGGACGGAGGTCGGAGGAAGGCCAATAATTAGACCAGGAGATCGCATTAGCGATCCGTGAGAGGGGCCGCTTCAGCGGCATAAGAAAAGAAGATGAACGAAATTACTACCGATGAACGGAGCGTCGCAACGAAAGTTGAATAGGAGATGAATGCCCGGGAAAAACCGATGCTTTGACCAATAAACGAAACTTATAATCTACGACATATGAAGTTGAGTATTCCATTGATGACCGGCGCCCTGTTGGGGTTGTCGCTGTGTGGAGTGGGGCAGCGTCCTTCCGGTGAAGGGAGTTCGCGGGGAGGAGGGCTTCCGGCTGCTACGATATCCGCGGTGACGCAGAATCTGAAGCGGTTTGAGGGTTTTTATCCCTTTTATTACGACGATAAGACGGGGAAGCTGTACCTGGAGATCGATCAATTCGATAAGGAGTTCCTTTATTTCTGCTCGCTGCCGTCCGGCGTAGGCAACGGGGGACCGGAACGGGGACAGGCTTCGGCGGTGATCGCGAAGTTTATCCGGGTCGGGCCGAAGGTGTTTTTGTTGCAGCCGAACTATAACGAGCGATCGGTCCATGGCAATGCGGATGAGCAGCGGGATGTGACCGATGGTTTTTCGCAGTCTATCCTTTTTGGCTTTTCGCCGGCGGCAATAGAGGGTGACAAGGTGCTGATCGATCTCACGCCCTTCGTGGTGCGGGATGCGTTGCGGGTGGGGGACCAGATCGGGTCCGGGCGGGGGAACCCTGGAAGTGCGTTTTCGGCTTCGGCAAACAGGGGCGTTGCGGGTGGGGGGAATGCGGGAGGCGGGGGCGCGGCCGGTGGGGGATACCGGCTCGATGAGACGCGGTCGGCTGTTTTTATGGGTAACACGAAGAATTTTCCAAAGAATACGGAATTTGAGGCGTTGATCACGTTTACGGGTAATGGTAGTGAACGGGGACGACGGAGTGCAAGTGTTGCTCCGGATCCGACGGCGGTGACCCTTCGGATGCATCAATCCTTTGTGCAGCTGCCGGACAGCGGGTATACGCCCCGGAAATTCGATCCGCGTTCGGGCTTTAATGACTTTAGCTACCAGGATTTTTCGGCGCCGATGACGGAACCTATCACGAGGCGTTGGATCGAGCGTCATCGCCTGCAGAAGAAAGATCCTTCGGCGGCGGTCAGCGAACCGGTAGAGCCGATCGTATACTATATCGACCGGGGAGCACCCCCTATTATCCTGAAGGCCCTGATCGAGGGCGGCTCCTGGTGGAACCAGGCTTTTGAGGCGGCGGGGTTTAAGAATGCCTTCCAGGTGAAGGTCCTGCCGGAGGGAGCCGACCCTATGGATGCCCGGTACAATGTCGTCAACTGGCTGACCCGCAGCGGGAACCCTCAACGGGCCTTCTCCTATGGCTCCAGCTATATCGACCCACGGACGGGGGAGATCATCAAGGGGGTGGTGACGCTGGGATCGGACCGTCACCGGCAGGATTATTTGATTGCCGAGGGGCTGTTGCAACCGTATGAGGATGCGGAGGGGACCACGGGGCCGCTGCCCGAAGGGAAGGGACAGGGAGCGAAGGGAAGACCCGCTCATCCGGTGTCGAATCAAATGGAAGAGATGGCCCTTGCGCGGATCCGGCAGCTGTCGGCTCACGAGATAGGGCATACGCTGGGTCTGACGCATAACTTTGTGGCGAGTGTAAAGGACAGGGCTTCGGTCATGGATTACCCTTTTCCGCGTTTTACGATGAAGGCGGACGGGACGCTTGATCTCTCCGACGTATATGCGCGGGGTATCGGGGGTTGGGATAAACGGGCCATCATCTGGGGGTATTCCGATTTTCCCAGGGGGACCGACGAGGATGCGGCGCTGGCGGCCATTATGAAAGAAACCTTAAAAGAAGGATATCAATATATCCCCGATATCGGGGGGCTGGCGCATCCGTTGTCCAATCAGTGGGATGATGGGGTGAACCCGATCGACCAGCTGGATAAGCTGATGGCGATCCGCCGGCGGTTGCTGGATAATTTCTCGGAGAAGGCGATCCGGAAGGACGCGCCGATGGCGACGTTGGAGGAGGTGCTGGTTCCTATCTACTTATTGCAGCGTTACCAGGTGGAGGCCGCGGCCAAGTCGCTGGGCGGATTATATTTTACCCATGCCGTAAAGGGTGACGGACAGGTACCTACGAAGATGGTCGATCCGGCGGAGCAATGGCGGGCCTTTGACGCGCTGATGAACACCATCACCCCCGATGCGCTGGCGTTGCCGGATGCGTTGATCGCAAAGATCCCTCCTCGTCCGACAGGATATCCATCCACGGTAGAGGTCTTTGGCGGGCATACGGGTCCTACCTTTGACCCCATCGGTGCGGCGGAAACGGCGGTGGGCAATACGGTTGGCTATCTGCTGGATCCCGAACGGGCGGCGCGGCTGATCGAATACCATGCGCGGGACGCGAAACAACCGGGGCTGATGGCGGTGCTGGACAAGCTTATCGAAAAGACCTGGAAGGCGCCATTACCGGAAGGATATAAGGGGGAGTTGCAGGTGCTGGCGGATAATGTGGTGTTGAAACATTTGCTGACGCTGGCGGCCGACCCGAAGAATGCGGATAATGTCCGGGGGGTGGCGTTGCTGGAGATCGGTGAGCTGGCCGAGTGGATGGGTCCGAAGGTAGTGGGCGGGGAAGCCAGGATGCGGGCGGCTATTTATTTTGGGCTGTCGCAGATAAAGGAATTTGAGAAGGACCCGAACAAGTTTGTTGCCGAACCGGTATTGGAGATGCCGCCGGGAGCGCCGATCGGGATGCCTGATAATGAATTTGAATATTAAGCTATGCGGATATTTTTTGGATTGGGATGGATGCTTTTTTGCTTTGCGGCCGTTGGTCAGAATGCCACCGTTGGTCGGAATGCCGTGGACAGTCGGGGTGCCGCCATGGATCGGCGTGCGGCCGTTGGTCAGACCTATACGCTGTTTGTCGGGACCTATACGAATACGGGCAGCACCACTGAGGCGGCGCCTAAAGATAGTACGGGGAGCAAGGGCATCTATGTATACCGCTGGGATGCCGGGACGGGCCATGCTACGTTACTGAGTCATACCGAAGGGGTGGTGAACCCCTCCTTCCTTGCGCCGGGGCCTGGTGGGAAGGTTGTTTATGCGGCGACGGACACAAGGACTTTGCATGCGGGGAGTGTCAGTGCGTTTGCGTTTGACCGGACGACGGGGCGGCTGCGGTTGATCGATAAGGTGCCAAGCGGGGGTGATAATCCGGTGTATGTGTCGGTGTACCCCCGCGGGGGATGGGTTGCGGTTGCGAATTATACGGGGGGGAGCCTGTCGGTGTTCCCGATCCGTGCGGATGGGGGGCTGGAGCCGTACCGGCAGAATATACAGCATACGGGGCATGGCGTGAACCCGGTACGACAGGAGAAGGCGCATGTGCATTCGGTGGCGTACACGCCGGATGGGAGATACTTATATGCCCAGGACCTGGGGTTGGACAGGATTGGGATCTACCGGTGGGATGGAGGGAAGGAACTGCCGTTGAGTGGGGGGAAGATGGGGGATAGAACGTCCGGAGATGGGGAGACCAGGAATAGTGCGGGGAAGATGGTGGATAGTGCGGGTGATGGCTTTGTAACCGTGACGCCTGGCGCGGGGCCGCGGCATCTGGATTTTCATCCTGATGGACGATATGTTTATTTGCTGGAGGAGATGGGGGGTAGTGTGGATGTTTACCGGTATCATCCGGAGAGCGGGGGTTTGGATTCGTTGCAGCGGATCGCCACGCATGAGCCGGGGGCGAAGGGACCTTTCCGAAGTGCGGATATCCATGTTTCGGCAGACGGACGGTTCCTGTATGTATCGAACAGGGAGTCGGAAAGCAATATCACGATCCTTGCCATCGATCCGGGAACGGGGATGCTGAAGACGGTGGGTTACCAGCCGGTTTTTGGCAAGGAGCCGCGGAATTTACTGCTGGATCCTTCGGGGAAGTGGTTGCTGGTGGCGAACCAGGAGAGTAATGCGGTCGTCATTTTCCGGATCGATGGGAAGACGGGTTTGCTGCGGCCGACGGGGGAGAAGCTGGAGGTGCCGGCGCCGACCTGTTTGAAGATGATTGGAGGAGATAGAGAGGGAGGCCGCTGATGGGGAGGTAGGAGCCGATGAGGGGAGAGGTTGGGAACTTGATGAGGGGGCCGCCGGCAGGGGAAGGGATAAGGAGCGTGAGCAATGTCTTCGCCACTTCCACGGCAGGATCCCGGTGTTTTTCCGGGGCGATAGTGTGTTGCTTCATGAAAGAACGGGATGGAGAAGGGTCGCAAGCCGTCTTTTCCTCACCTGGGTATACCGTCATATCGATTTTGCCTTATATGTGGGCGCCAACAATAAATCCTATTACCTGAAACACGGGCTGCGGTCTTCCCAGCTGGTGTTTTCTCCTCAGGCGATTGATATAGAGCGTTTTTCGGAGCCAGATAAGGACTATAGCGATCATGCGCGCCAATGGAAGAAAGACCTGGGCATCCCCGATCATCATATAACGGTGTTGTATGCGGGCAAAATGACCTCCGTCAAAAACCCTTATTTTATCCTGGCGCTGGCGGAAGCCTGCTCGGCCCTGCCCGTGAGCTTTATCATGGTCGGGGACGGTCATCTGAAGGAGGATCTGCAGAAGAAGGCGGAGGGTAACGGGAACGTGAAATTCCTCGATTTTCAGAACCAGCGGATCATGCCGGCCGTTTACCGGATGGGAGACGTATTCATCATGCCCTCCGTGAGTGAGACCTGGGGAATGGGGATCAACGAGGCGATGGCGAGCGGAAGAGCGGTGATGGCTTCGGAAAAAGTGGGTTGTGCGGCCGACCTGGTGCTGGAGAACCTGACGGGGATCACCTTTGGTGTGTCGGATACGGGTAAATGCAGGCGTTTTCTGGAGAGCCTTTGCGCTGACAGGAGTGTGCTGACGGAGATGGGGGTCTAGACAGTGTGGAGGTGGCCCTGGACCGGCCGGTCATCCGCCTGCCCCGGCGGCTGCCCGCTGCTGCTGCGTTGTGGATAGGCGTGCTGTTCCTGGCCGGTATGGCGCTGCTCTCCGGCGCGGCCCTTCTGCTGAGCATTTTGCTGTGATACTTATAGCTTTGCCGGCCGGCCCTGCCCGGGTGTCTATTTTCGTGGATTGGGCCGCGTAAGGATGTTGTGATCCTTTTTTTTTGTAAATTACCTACAGATTCGGAAGACTTACCCTCGTCTACAGAAAGCGTACTATCAATATGAAGGCAGCCGTCGAAAAAAAGCTGATCTCCGGGATTGTCATAGCAATCGTGAGCGTGCTCGCCATTCTCGTCCTATCTATATTTCAGTCGGGCCGGTTGCAGGATACCGCTGCGGCCATCAAACATACCAACCAGGTATTATTCCAGGTACAGGAGATCGAAGATTTCAGCCAGCGATATGAGCTGGGGGTAAAGAATTTCCTGTTGACGGGAGAGGGCCACTTTTTGGATAGCGCGGTTGGGCTGGAGCAGCGGCTGCGGGAAGGTGTTGCCCGGCTAAAGACGCTGACCGCGGATAATCCCGAACAGGTGGCCCGCATCGACCTGTTGCAACAACAGATCGAAAAGAACCGGGATGTACTCCTGACCACGGCCCGGATGAGCCGGGGCAACAATTTTGGAGGGGTGGCCGAGTTGATCGCTACCGGGTCCAGCATTGGTTATTCCCGCCAGATCCAGTTGCTGACGGGCCGGATAGAGGCGGAGGAGCAGCGGTTGCTGGAACAGCGCCGTACCGCCAACCAGCACAGGGCATTGGAACTGCAGGGTGTATTGTGGATCCTTATTGCCGCCGTGGCGATCCTGGCCCTGGTGACCTTCCAGAAAGTGCGCATCGATCTGTCCAAAGAAAAAGAGGCCCGTGAGCAACTGAACCGCTTCAACCAGCAGTTGGAAGAGAAGGTACGATCCCAGACGACTATTTTACAAGCCTCCGAAGAAAAATATAAGACACTTTTTTATAAGAGCCCGCTGCCAAAATGGATCTATGACCAGGAGACGTTGAAGTTCCTGGAGGTCAACGAGGCGGCTATCCGCAGTTATGGGTATAGCGAGGAGGAGTTCTTGCGTATGACCATCAGTGATATCCGTCCGATGGAAGACCTCGGGCGCCTGTATGATGATGTGGAGGCGATACAGTTGCGGCCGGAGACGTATAGGGATAAGAATTGGCGGCATATAAAAAAGAACGGGGAGGTGATCCATGTGGAGATCACAGCGCATCCCATCGAATATGAGCACCGCAGTGCCCGGATGGTCGTGGTGAGCGATGTCACGGAACGGATGAAGTCGGAGCAATTGTTGCAACAACTGAACGAGGACCTGGAGAAGAGGGCCGCCGAGTTGACGGCTTCGAATGCCGAATTGGAGCGTTTTGCCTATATCGCTTCGCACGATCTGCAGGAGCCATTGCGGATGGTAAGCAGTTTCCTTCAGCTGCTGCAAAAAAAATACAAGGGACATCTGGATGAAAAGGCCGATCAATATATCCATTATGCCGTGGATGGGGCGGAACGGATGAAGGCGCTGATCATGGACCTGCTGGAATATTCGCGGGTGGGGACGGGTAAGGAAAGTTTTGGGCCGGTGGATATGGCGGCTGTCCTGGATGAGGTGGGAGAGGTATTCAGAGAGCAGATCATTACCACGCGGGCGCATATCGAGATCGGCTATCTGCCGGTTGTGCGCGGAGACAAGGTACAATTGACACAGCTTTTGCAGAACCTGGTGGGCAATGCATTGAAATATCATAGCGACAGGCCTTTGCTGATCCGGATCGGGGCAAGGGAGGAGGCGGGGCATTGGGAGTTCACGATCTCCGATAACGGCATCGGGATCGACCCGCAATTCTTCGACAAGATCTTTATTATTTTTCAGCGGTTACATAACAAGAGCGATTATTCGGGGACGGGCATCGGACTGGCGATCTGTAAGAAGATCGTGGAACGGCACGGAGGGAAGATCTGGGTCGAGTCGGGGCCTGAGCAGGGGAGCGCTTTCTTTTTTACTATAGTCAAACAACCTTAAGCTTATTAATCATGAAAAAGATCCACATTTTGCTGGTAGATGACAACGAGGGGGATATCCTGCTTACGCGGGAAGCGTTGGAAGAGGCTGGGATCGTGGGTAAGATCTCCATCGCCTATGACGGGATGGAGGCGATCCGGTTCCTGCGGAATAATCGTCCTTTTGGCGGCGAGACGCCCGACCTGATCCTGCTGGATATCAACCTGCCGAAGATGGATGGCAAGGAAGTGCTTGGCATCATCAAGAACGATCCCAATCTGCGACGGATACCGGTGATCATGCTCACCACGTCTTCTTCCGAGAAGGATATCCTGGCCTCGTATGATAATCATGCCAACTGTTATATCACCAAGCCGGTGGACCTGGATAAATTTATGGACGTAGTGCGAACGATCGAGGACTTCTGGGTCAGTATTGTAAAACTTCCAAAAACCATGCAATAGATGTCTCCGGCAACTGCACCGCTGAATATACTGGTGATCGAGGATAACCCGGGCGATCTTTTCCTGTTACAGGAATTTTTGCGGGCTACGGATCTGCTGATCGGGAATGTATATGCGGCGGGGCTGCTGGCGGAGGCGGGACCGGTGCTGGAGGGGAGGGCTGTAGATCTCGTTTTTTTGGATCTTTCCTTGCCCGATAGTTATGGTCTGGACTCCTATATCCGCCTTGCTCCCTATACGCAGCGGGTGCCGGTGATCCTGCTGACGGGTATTGCCGATACGAGCCTGGCGCTGCAGGCCTTATTGCTGGGGGCGCAGGACTATCTTGTCAAAGGAGACTTCGATGAAAAGCTATTGTCACGGGCGATCCGCTATAGCCTGGAGCGTATGCGCAGTCTCCACTATTTGCGGGAGAGCGAGGAGCGGTACCGGGAGCTGTTCAATAACAACCCCATGCCGATGTGGGTATTCGATACCGGGAGCTTTTGTTTTCTGGAGATCAATATCGCGGCTGTCCAGCATTATGGATATACGCAGAAGGAGTTTTTGGGTATGACGCTGGCGGATATCCGCGCAGGCGGGGAGATTGCGCAATTACGGGAAGAGGTGGAGGAGATCCGGGAGAGCCGGGAAGGAGTACGAAAGGGCGTATATCGGCATCGGAGAAAGAATGGGGACATCCTTTTTGCGGAAATCGCCTGGCATAATATCCGGTATAAGAATGAGCGGGCGATCCTGGTACTGGCGAGTGACGTTACCGAGCGGATCCTGTTGGAGAATGAATTGAACGAACAGCGGATGTCGCGGCAGCGGCAGATCACCGAGGCGGTGATCGTTGCGCAGGAGAAAGAGCGGACGGAGATCGGCAAGGAGCTGCATGACAATGTCAACCAGATCCTGGGGGCGAGCAACTTGTATATTAATACGGCCATGACGGAGGAAGAGATGCGGCAGGAGCTGCTGGAGAAGAGTACGGAGCTGATCAGCCGGGCGATCAACGAGATCCGGAAGATCTCGAAATCGCTGATCACGCCGGGGCTGCGGGAGATCGGGCTGATCGATTCGATCGAAGACGTGATCGACGATATGAAGATGGGGAAGGAAGACCTGCAGATCCACCTGGATATCCAGAATATATCGGAGGAGCAGATCGAGGACCGGCGGAAGCTGACGTTGTTCCGGATCGTGCAGGAGCAGCTGAATAATATCCTGAAACATGCGCAGGCCACGCGGGTGTTGATCCGGTTATCGATCGAGGGGAGAGATATTGTGCTGACGGTGTCGGACAATGGGGTTGGGTTTGATGCTTCGCGTCACCGGAAGGGGGTGGGGATTACGAATATTATCAGCCGGGCGGAGCTGTTTAGCGGGAAGGTGGAGATACATTCGGCGCCGGGGGATGGATGTATACTAACCGTCAGGATTCCTGCCTGACGGTTAGGACCGCGACGAAGGAGCGGAAGACGTTGGCCCCGTAGACTGCGTTTACGTCCAGTAACCGAGCGAATGCGAAGGTTACGACCGAGAAGGAGCGTGGTGAAGCAGCTCCGACGAAGGTCTAAGTGCGGGACGACGACTACGACCTGGGACCGACGCGAAGACTACTGCCGATGAACGGAGCATCGCAACGGATGTTTTATCGGGTTGCTACTGCAGGGCAACCTAGATTTTTTTCAATGCCTTTATTAGTTTTTCGGCGATGATGCTGTTACCCTTGTCGGAGGGGTGGAGGCCGTCGAAGGTGACGCCCATTGCCGCCGGGGGATAAGGGTATTCGTCGGTCGCGGGGTTGAAGGGGATCTGCGTATAGTCGGGATAGGGATAGTTTTTGTAGTCGCCGGTCCCGGGGTCCCTCAGCCGTTTAAAGTGGACGAGGTGGGGAACGGAGAGGCTTTTTTCGTGATACAGATCGATGACCCGGATGTGTTCGTACCGGCCGATGGAACGGATGGCGTTCGCGACCTGCTCCAGGGATTGGCCGTCTTTCTCCTTATAGGAACCGTAGGCGTTGTTCTTCGGGTTGTTGATATAGACGAAGTCGGCGCGGGGCATGGGGGTGAGGAGAATGATCTTTGCATCCCGGTTGAGGCTCCGGAGTTTGTTTATGATGATGCGGAAGGCGCCGTAGATGGTGCTGTCGCCGGTATTGTTTAGATAATCCCCCCAGACGCCGAGCCGGTTGCTGTGCCACCAGTCGTTGGTGCCGAGCAGGACGGAATATACGTCGGCGGAAGGGATGCCGAGCTTTTCGATGGATCGGGCGATCTGCCCGGTGGTCCAGCCATTGTGCCCCTGGTTGACATAATGGATATAGGGTAATTTTTCGGTTACCCGTGTGAGATAGCCTTTTGTTACACGGTTACCCGTCTCATTGAGATGGTTGTTGAGATAGGTGATGGAGTCTCCGATGGCGACCCAGGTCAGGGGCCGGTGGGTGAAGGATACCAGGACGAGGAAACCACAGAGGATAAGCAGACAAACGATCTTTTTCATTATTTATAGATGGGTTAAGAAGCCCTTGCGCAGCAAATTACTAAATTCTGTGATCTCCCCGCGGTGGCGGGAGGACTTCTTCCATTTTCATGCTGCGGGAGCCTTTGATGAGGATATAGGTATTTTTCAGGCCGGCATGACGGAGCCACTCCCCTGCTTCGCGGCTGTTGCTGAGGCTGTGGTAGGGGTGGTCGATCTTTTGGAAGTCGCCGCCGACGAGGACGACATCTCGCCACTGATATTGGCCGATGAAGTCGACGATGGCACGATGTTCATTCAAGCTTTCGGGTCCGAGCTCGGCCATGGCGCCAAGGATGAGGACTTTGGAGCCGGTCTTTGTGGCGAAGTTCTCGATGGCGGCGCGCATGCTGGAGGGGTTGGCGTTGTAGGCGTCGAGGACGATGTCGTTGCCGTCCTGCTCGATGAGTTGGGAGCGGCTGTTGGAGGGGATGTATTCTTCGATGGCTTTCTTTATGGCCTTGTCGGGGACACCGAAGTGTTTGCCGACGGCAACCGCGGCGAGGATGTTTGGAAGGTTGTAGTCACCCACGAGATGGGTAGCGATGAGGGGTAGGCTGGCGCCATGAGTGATCTGTACGGGGAGATAGGCGCTGGGGGCGATCGCGGGAGGAGGCTGATTTGGATCGGGAGAAGCGGGGACTCCGGGAGTCGCGGGAGGAGCCTGGTTTGGGGGAGCCTCCGGCTGGAAACGACTTTGATCCTGGCCTTCTTCGAGCGGGGGATAGGAGGTCCAGTGGCCTACACGACGGGGGACTCCGGTGATATCGGCATCATGGGTGCCATAGGTTATGATATGGGGGATGCCCCGGCTCATTTCGCGGAGGTAGTCGTAGTCCCACATGACGAAGGCGGTGCCATAAGCCGCCGGGAGAACCTCCGACGTAGCCTCGGGCAGGTAATGATGTTGACCCGGGGAGACAACCGGAGGAACCTGATCGCTGCGAAGGAAGTCATAGAGTTCGCCCTTACCTTTCTTTACGCCCTCGGGGCCGCCGAAGCCTTCGAGGTGGGCCTTGCCTACGTTGGTAATAAGGCCATGGGTAGGGAGGGTATACCGGCAATATCCTTCGATCTCCTTCTGGTGGTTGGCGCCCATTTCGATGACGGCCAGTTGGGCGTCGGGATGGACGGAGAGGATAGTGAGGGGGATACCAATATGATTGTTGAGGTTGCCCTGTGTGGTATAGCTTTTATAGGTGGAGGAGAGAACGGCGTGGATGAGTTCTTTGGTGGTCGTTTTGCCGTTGCTGCCCGTGATCGCGATAAAGGGGATGTTGAATTGTTTTCTATGATGGAGGGCGAGGTCCTGTAGGGTGGTGAGGACGTCGGGGACGAGGATAAGACGATCGTTGTTTGCGGCGGAAGACGCTGGGCCGACGGAAGAAGCGGGGGAGTCTTTGACGGGAAGCGCGTCGGAGGGGGAGGACGTTGAGGGAGAGGGGGAGCCTTTGACGGGGAGCGCGTCGGAGAGGGAGGACGTTGAGGGGGAGGGGGAGCCCGGAGTGCCGGCGGAGGACGTTGGGAGAGAGGGGGAGGCCGGGGTTCCGGCGGAGGGGGCGGGTTCGTCGATGATGGCGTAGGCGGCGCCGAGTTCCAGCGCACGGGCGGCGAACTGGTTGCCGTTGAAGTTGGGGCCTTTCAGGGCGAAGAAGAGATCGCCGGGCCGTAGTTTGCGGGTATCGGTCCGGATGGTAGGATGCTGGAGATAGATAGTATAGAGTTGTTCGATGTTCATGTATGCGAATTACGTAATTTTTTAGAAACGAACGGGCAGGAATTATGTTTTTGAAGGCGAGGAAGAGAAGATTATGGGAGAATGACGGGCAGAAGATTATGGGAGAATTACGCCGGGTCTCGCTAATGCGGACACCGGCTGTATCAAAAAAGGACAGAAGGCAAGCCGCTGGGATTTATAAATCTATGGTTCTCAGTCCATTTAAAAAATGGCCTTATCTTGGTTCCGGCAATAAGATATTCCATTGCATTATGATAAAGAAGCAACTGCTTTTCGTCCTGCGTCGCCTTGGCCGGCATAAGCTGACCACAACGATCAATATTCTCGGCCTCACGCTCGGCGTCCTCTCCTGCCTGGTGATCTATCTCTATGTGCGTTTTGAGTTCAGCTATGACACTTTCCATGCTGATCGCGACCGGATCTATCGCGTGGTTGTTTCGTTGACCTCTCCGAACGGTACCCATAATGACATGGCGGGCGTACCTCCGCCCCTCGCTGCCGATCTGCGGCGGGAGACCACCGGCTTCAGTACTGTTGCCGGCATCTATACGCAGGACTGCCGGGTGATGATACCCGAAACGAACAAGCCGTCCAGGGTCTTTGCCAGGATCCTGGATGGCGAGCGGCAGCACATAGCCTTTGCCGATCCTCAATACCTTGATATCTTCCATTATGAATGGCTGGCGGGCAACCCTGTAACGGCGCTGAAAGCGCCCTTTTCGGTGGTCCTCACCGAGTCGGAGGCACGGCGCTATTTTCAACAGGGCGGTCCTGCCGATTGGATGGGTCGTCGCCTGGTTTATCTGGATTCGCTGACGGTCTATGTCTCCGGCATCGTCAGGGACTGGCAGCAGCACAGCGACTTTGGCTTTACGGATCTTATTTCGTATCCCACCATTGCGCATAGTTTCCTACAGAAGGACATGAACGGCTGGAATATGTTCCAAGGCGATGTCAACACCCTTGTCAAGCTCTCCCCGGGAACGACGATGGCGCAGGCGGAAAAGCAGCTCCCGGCCTTCTTTAAACGGCACAAACACCTCTCCGAGGAAAACAAAGGCGGTCTCGGGCTTCAGCCTCTTACGGACATCCACTTCAATGCCGCCTATGCCGATTACTATGGCCGCCGGGCGCATAAGCCTACCCTTTATGCTTTATCCGGTATTGCGCTCTTTATCCTCCTGATCGCCGCCATTAACTTTGTCAACCTGTCTACGGCGCAGGCCGTGCTGCGGGCAAGGGAAGTAGGGGTCCGGAAAGTGCTGGGCAGCAGCCGTGGCGGCCTCATCCGGCAATTCCTCAGCGAGACGGGCGTCATCGTCCTTGCGTCCATGGTTCTGGCACTCCTGCTGGCGGACCCTGTTATCGCGGCCCTTCATGGCTTTATCCCGGAGGGCGTCGGGCTTCGGATGGGCGACCCCGGTACCTGGCTCTTCATCGGGTTGACAGCCATGATCACCTGTCTGCTTGCCGGATGGTACCCTGCCCGGGTCCTCTCCTCTTTCCTGCCGGTGATCAGTCTGCGGGGGCAGGGCATCCGGCAGCTAAACTCCAAAAGTTATCTGCGCAAGGGCCTCATCGTCTTCCAGTTTACGGTCAGCCTTCTCTTTATCATCGGGACGACGATGGTGGGGCGGCAGATCCATTATATGATCAATACCGATCTGGGTTTTAAAAAGGACGCCATCGTTACGATCGATCTCCCGTGGGACCAGCCGAAGAACCGGAAGGCGGTACTTGCCACCGGGATCGAAGGACTCTCCGGTGTGCGGCAGACAGGCCTCAGCACGGCCAGCCCCGAGGCCGGGGACCATGGCGGCACCAATCTCGAATACAAAGGGACGACGGATGCGAAGATCGACGCGCGTTGTGACCAGATTGACACGGGCTATCTATCCTTATACGGGCTGACCCTTGCCGCCGGCAGAAATTTCTTCCTGGCAGATACCGCCCGGCAGGGCAGCGATCCGACAGGGGGCGCTCCGGCAGTGGCTCCCTACCGGGCGTTCATCCTCAATGAAACGGCGGCAAGGGCGCTGGGCTTCCAACGGCCGGCGGATGCAGTAGGGCGCCAGGTGAGCAGCGGTTTCGGCGGGGTCCCTGGTCCGGTCGTCGGCATCGTAAAGGATTTTCATTTCGCCAGCCTTCATGAGAAGATACAACCCTTCTTCTTTACTACCCAGAGCGGTGCGGGCGGGTTGCTTAGCGTAAAGCTCGCCAGCGCGGATCAATCGGCCGGCCAGGTGAAAGAGCTGCTCCGCAAGATGGAAGTCCTCTTTAAGAAAGTATATCCTGAAACACCCTTCCAGTTGCGTTTTTTTGATCAGTCTATCGAGAAGCTCTATGAACGCGAGCAAAAGACGGCACAGATCATGAACCTCGCCATGGGCATCGCGATCTTCATTTCCTGTATGGGTCTCTTTGGTCTGGCCGCATTCACCGCCAACCAGCGGACAAGGGAGATCGGGATCCGTAAGGTGCTGGGTGCGGGTGTTCCCGATCTCGTTTCGCTGCTCTCCCGGGAGTTTATCGTGCTGGTGCTGCTGTCGATCCTTGTCGCCGCGCCGGTTGCCGGTTGGGGCATGCACCGCTGGCTGCAGGACTTCGCCTACCGGGCAACGATGCCCTGGTGGATCTATCTGCTGGCCGGGGTTGCTGCGATAACGATCGCGCTGCTGACGGTCAGTTTCCAGGCGATCCGGGCGGCGACGGCCAACCCGGTTGATAGTCTGAAGGCGGAGTGAGCGGTACGAGGAGGAACGGGGAGGAACGAGGAGGAGGAACGGGGAGGAATGAGGAGGAGTGAGGAGGAGGAGGAATGAGCGGGGGAATGGGCAGGCTCAAAAAAAAGGCCGCCCTTTGTGTGGGGCGGCCTTCAACGAATTATTTTATTACCCTTATTGCTTACGGGTATTTTGTCTCCGGGTCTTGTAGTTGATACCGGTCTGGCGTCCGTTACCGGCGGGGCTGCCCACGCGGTCCATGGCGCAACGGAAACCTACGGTGCTGTTAGATTGGTCTTCTTCCAGGAAGCGGCGGGTACCGGGGCTGAGCCAGTATGCGCGGTCGTTCCAGCTACCACCCTTGATCACCCTGGATTTGTTGCTGATAAGGGTGGTCTTGCCGTAGCCGTATGAGATGCCCTGAATGGTAGAGTCACCATCGAGGTAGTTGATCACGTCGCCTTTCTGGTAGTTGCGGCGGGACCGGCTTTCGGAGTCGGTCACGTAGCGCATTTTGATACGGCCCAGGCTATCGCGTTCGGCCTTGCCTTCCTTGCCCAGATCGACGGTCTCGAATTTGTTACCGCGGAAGGGAGCTACGTCATCGGCATCCTGACCGGTCATGGGACGATAGACGTCGCCTACCCACTCGCTGACATTACCGGACATATTATAAAGACCAAAGCCATTGGGGAAGAAGCTGGTTACGGGGGCGGTGTATACGGCGTTGTCATTGAGACCGCCGGCTACGCCCATGTTGTCACCGGATCCGCGTTTGAAGTTGGCCATAAAGGTACCCTGCCAGCTGCCGTGACGGGTGTCGCGCAGCCCGTTGACGTTATTGCTCCAGGAGTAGACCTGTTTGTTGGCGGTAAGTTCCTCCCCACGTTTTTTGTCGTTCTTGGAGGGCAGGGGGTTCTGGTTGATATATCCCAGGGCTGCATATTCCCATTCGGCCTCTGTGGGCAGGCGGTAATTGGGAAGCAGGATACCGTCCTCGAAGTTTACGTGTGTACGGGGGGTACCGTTGGGATTTTTGAGTTCGTTCTTTTTCGATTTCGCGGCGGGTCCGGGCGTGGGTTGAAATTCACCCAGGAGGTACGCCTTTGTATTGAAGTTCTCCTGTCCGAGGCCCTGGAGGTTCTTTACGGAGTTCTTATTGATAAATCCCTTGTCGAGGAGGGCTTTTTCGTTGACCCGGTCGGAACGCCAGAGACAGAAGTCATGGGCCTGTTTCCAGGTTACGCCGACTACGGGATAATAATTATAGGAGGGATGGCGGAAATAGTATTCTACCAGCGGCTCGTTATAGGCCAGCTCGCTTCTCCAGCACAGGGTATCCGGGAGGGCGGCGTCGCGGACGGCCTTAAATTCGTCGGCGTCGAATACGGTATTGATCCAGTACAGGTATTCGCGGTAATGGATGTTGGCCACTTCCGTCTGGTCGATATAGAAGGAGTTGACCGTTACGCGTCGGGGTACGTTGTTCCAGTCCCGCATAACGTCTTCCTGGGTAGCCCCCATGGTGAAGGTACCACCCTGTACGAAGACCAGTCCCGGACCGGTATGCTGTTCTTTTTCTTTGGAAACCTGGAAGCCTCCCATTTTGGAGTCATTATAATTCCAGCCTGTTACGCTCGATTGATCCGGCTTTTTATGGCAGGAGGCGAAGAGGGACAGGGCGGAGGCCAGGAATACTAGGTTTTTCAGATTCATAAGTTGACGCTTTTAAGCTGCAAGTTGTTTTCACCAGTTTTCACCGGCGGACGAGTCCACCGGGGGGTAGTAAACAAGAAAAAACGCTCCGATTGACTAAATATTGTATTAAAATACGGGGGTAAGTTATCCACAGTTGCCTGTGGGGTTCCCGAATTTGGAACAAAATAGGTAGTCGGGACGGAAGGGTGCAAATATAGGGCCTAAAGCCTTATTTTTGCCGGCCGCAATGGAAGGGAAGCCGGGAGCACCGGCAGGTGAAGATGTTGAGAGAGGGGATGACACTTGTTTTTGTAAGAATTTTGGACAATAAATGACGCCCGGGACCGTTCGAAGGTGATCGAAACCGGGAGACCGGACCCTGCCGGCGGACCCGTTGGAGGGCCCCCGGTTGCATATGAGAATGCAAATAATTAATAATCAATAATTTAGCAGCCTATAATTCAAATTTACTTTTCTTAGAAGGACCGGAGGATTGTGCGGAGATCTGCGAAGACCTTTTTGGAATTTTGCGGGATTGCCAAAAATATTCCGGGACGGAGAAAACCAAATTATCAAAATTTGCGTGTTTGTAATTGTGATTTGCTCTAAAAGAAAATTAAACAAACTCATGAAAAGATTTTACCAGGGATTAGCTGCTTTATTTGTGTTGTTGATTGTGGGGATGGATAGCTTGTTGGCTCAAACGAACACCCTTAACGTTACGACGACGGCGGTGCCCTTTCTGCGGATCTCCCCGGATGCACGGGCGGGAGGGATGGGCGACCTGGGTGTCGCTACGACCCCGGATGCGGCTTCCTCCTTTTACAACCTGGCCAAGACCCCTTTTGCAAAAAAAGATATCGGTATCGGGCTGACCTATACGCCCTGGTTGAAAGACCTGGGATTGAATGATGTCTATCTGCTGGCGGCTTCGGGTTACAAGAAGCTGGACCAGTATTCCGCCCTGTCTGCCGGACTCCGTTATTTTTCGCTGGGTAATATCCAGTTTACGGATTATAACGGGAACGAGCTGGGCAACGGCCACCCCCGGGAACTGAGCTTTGACCTGGGCTATTCCCGGAAGCTCAGTGATAATTTAGCCATCGCGCTGGCGGGCCGCTATATCTATTCCAACCTGGCTGCGGGCTTTGCCTCCAGCAGCGCCACGACCTACCAGCCCGGAAAGACCTTTGCGGCGGACATTTCGCTGTTCTATCACGGGGTGACGGACGAAGCGGGCGGCTGGAACTTCGGGCTGGCGCTGACGAACCTCGGCGGTAAGATCGGCTACTCGAACGATGCGACGGCAAAGGATTTTATCCCTGCTGATCTGGGGCTGGGTGCGAGTTACACAAGCGTTTTTAATGAGGATAATAAGATAATGTTCGGCCTGGATATGCATAAATTGTTGGTTCCGGTACCTCCTCCTTCGGTGGGCGACCCGATCCTGGATTCGGAAGCCATTTCGAACTACCATAACAAGAGCCTTACGGGCAGCTGGTTCAGCTCCTTTAGCGGGGAGAACCAGTTCAAGAGCCTGCAGTTCTCCGTCGGTGCGGAATATAGCTACCAGGACCAGTTCTTTTTCCGGCTTGGCTACTATTACGAAGACCCCACAAAGGGCGACCGCAAATATTTCAGCGTGGGCCTTGGATTGAAGTATAATGTGATGGGGCTGAACTTCTCCTACCTGGTGCCTTCGGGCAGCGGGACGAACCGGAATCCGCTGTCGAATACGCTTCGCTTTGGGCTGACGTTCGACCTGGATAGCGGAGGGGATAATAATTCCACGAATACGACACCATAGAAGAAGATACTGATGCCACAGGGAAGAAGATGTGGCGGAAAGGAGTAAATTTGAGCGTTTCCGAGGAGGTCTTCGGGAACGCTTTTTTTTGGCCAAACTATCTACAATTATGTCATACCGGATCGGTTTTGGAGTGGATTTTCATCAGTTGGCTATAGGGAGGGAACTCTGGCTCGGAGGCGTGCAGATCCCCTATGAGCGGGGGTCGCTGGGACATAGCGATGCGGATGTGCTGCTCCACGCCATTTGCGATGCGCTGCTGGGGGCGCTGAACCTGGGGGATATCGGTCTTCATTTCCCCAACACGGACCCCGCCTATAAAGACATCGACAGTAAGATCCTGCTGGAAAAGACCTATGCGCTGGTACGGGACCGGGGATGGAGGGTCGTGAATATTGATTCCACTGTCTGCCTGGAGGCGCCGAAGATCATGAAATATGCGGGCGCGATGCGGGCCGCCATGGCGGGGATCCTGGCCATTGACACCGACGATATTTCGATAAAGGCCACTACGACGGAGATGATGGGTTTTGTGGGAAGGGGGGAGGGGCTGGTTGCGTATGCGACGGTGCTTTTGACGAGAGAAGCTGTTTGAGAGTCCTCCAGGCTTCCGGACGCGCGCACCTTGTAGCGCGGCCCGACGCGGATACCGTGTACCGCGGCCCCTACCATGACCTTTTTACCCTTACCTTTGCGGCATGCAAAAAATCACCGTTAAGATCATTAACCGGTCCCCGAATGCCCTGCCTGCGTATGCGACGGAGGGCTCCGCGGGTATGGATCTCCGGGCTCACCTGGAAGCGCCGGTCGTGTTAAAACCCCTCGAACGACAGCTGATACCAACGGGCCTTTTTATCGAGCTGCCGCATGGGTATGAAGCGCAGGTGCGCCCCCGCAGCGGGCTGGCCGTCAAACAGGGTATCACCTGTCTCAACTCGCCCGGCACGATCGATTCCGACTACCGGGGGGAGCTGAAGGTGATCCTGATCAACCTCTCCGGAGAGGAGCAGACGCTGCATCCCGGCGACCGGATCGCGCAGATGGTGGTTGGACCGGTGGTGCAGATCGGCTGGGAAGAGGCCACGGAGATTGCGGAGACGGCGAGGAATGCGGGAGGATTTGGACATACAGGCAAAGCGTAGAAAGTGCGACAGGGGAGGCCGTTGGCTGACCCTGACGAAAGAACCGAGAAACAAACAATCCATTCAACACATGTATAAACTTTTTGCAGGTATTGCCCTGGTGGGGATATTGGCCGGTGTGATCGGTGGCTGCCGTTCGGCGAAGAAGATCCAGAAAGTGATGGCGATCCCGAGCGCAAGGAAGGATACGACGCGTTTTGCACAGGCGCAGCCGGAGCCGGTCCGCGATCTGAAGGCGGATTCGCTGCAGCTGATCCATCAGACGATCGGCAAGCTGGGACGGAACCGGATCGACTTCCAGACCTTCTCGGCGCGGATGAAGGTGCATTATGAAGGAGGGGACGGAAAGGACTACGAAGTGAACGCCTTTCTGCATATCCAAAAGGACAAGATGATCTGGGTCTCGGTGAATGCGGGTCTGGGGATCGAGGCGATCCGGATGCTGATCACCCCGGACAGCGTGAAGGTGCTGGACAAGATCAAGAAGATCGCACGCCTCCGGTCGGTCAGCTATCTGCAGGACGAGGTACACCTGCCGGTCGATTTTCAGACCTTGCAGGACCTGCTGATCGGCAACCCGATCTTCCTGGATACGACGCAGATCCGCTACTACCGCCAGGAACAGAGCGGGCTTTCGCTGTTCAGCGCGGGGGCGATCTTTAGCAACTACCTTACCCTGAACGCGGATGGGACGATGCGGCATAGCAAGCTGGACGACACGGACCCGATGCGGGTGCGGACCTGCGATCTGACATATGGGGATTATGAGGGAAAGGATGAGGGGCGTTTCTCAACGTATAGGAAGATCTCGGTGGCGGAGAAGTCGAAGGTGGATATCGAGTTTTCGTATAAGCAGTATAAGTTTAACGAGCCTTTAAGTTTTAATTTTGTGGTTCCGAAAAATTATAAACGTAGATAGACGTTATGATTTTATAACTAACTTGAGGATATGCTGAAAACGTTATTTACCGGGTCGGTGTTGCTGCTGGTCGTAGCATTTGCCGCCAACGCGCAGCTGCCGGCGCAGAGCCGGGGCGACCTCGAGAAAGAGAGGGCCGCCATTCAGAAGGAGATCGAGGACGTGAAACGCTCGCTCGACGAGACCCACAAGAATAAACGGGAGACCCTGGGCCAGCTGGCGCTGCTGCAACGCCGTCTCCACCTCCGCGAGTCGGCTATCCGCAATATAAACGACCAGATCAATGTGATCCAGGGCGATATGAACGAGTCCTGGCGCGAGATCCTGAAGCTGCGCCGCGAGCTCGACACGCTCCGCATCCAGTATGCACAGAGCATCGTTTTTGCCTACAAGAACCGCAGCAGCTACGACTTCCTGAACTTTATCTTTTCGGCCACCTCCTTTAACGACGCGTTGAAACGGATCGAATACCTAAAGTCCTACCGCGCCTACCGGGAAGAACGGGCCGAGAATATCCGGCGCACGCAGGACCTGCTGCAGGGGAAGATCGACGGTCTGAAAGTAAGCCGGGTGGAGAAAGACGAAGTACTAAAGAAACAAAATAAGGAAAGGGCGATCCTGGAAGACGAGAAGAAAGAAAAAGATTTAGTAGTGAACCGGCTGCAGTCACAGGAAAAAGAGCTGAAGAAAGAAATGGCGGCCAAACAACGGCAGGACCAGAAGCTGGGCGGCGCTATCGCGGCAGCTATTAAAAGAGCCCGTGATGCGGCGATCAAGGAAGCGTCCCGGAAGAATGCGGCTACGGCGGCAGCATCAGATAAAGCTGCGGCGGCGGCTGCCGATAAGAGCGCGGCGGGAAAGACGGCTACGGGTAACGGGCGGAACACGGAGGATGTTGCCCCGGCTACGCTGACGCCGATCCGGTCGGCTAATAAGACCGTTTTTAATACGGAGGAGGATTTGCATTTAACGGGCGGATTTGAGAAGAACAAGGGGCAGCTGCCCTGGCCGGTGAGCGGGACGGTTTCGATGGCCTTTGGCCCGCACGAATATATTAAAGGGATCATGCATAATAACCAGGGGGTGACGATCGATGCGACGGCTGGGAGCGCGGTGAAGGCGGTGTATGAGGGAGAGGTACAGAGCGTTTTTAGTGTCGGGGATGTGAGCGCGGTGATGATACGGCACGGGAAATATTTTACGACCTATAGCAACCTGTCTACGGTTTCGGTCTCGAAGGGCGAGCAGGTGAAGACGGGGCAGATCATCGGACGGGTGGGGGATATTGCGCAGCTGGAGTTTGTGCTGTCGGATGAGAAGGATCATATGTTTGATCCGGAGAAATGGCTGCGCCGATAGGACGCGACGAAGGCCGTCCATCGGTGCAGCCAAAGACATTAGCCCTGTAGACTGCGCTTGCGCAGTCGGCTTGCGGGGCGACGACTACGAACGAAGAGGATTTGCCGTGAGGACGGATAATGTTTGGAATAGACGACTACGACCTAAGAAAGATTTGTCCTTAAAGACACCTGCGTTCAAAGAAGACCCCACCGACCAGGAGGCACGACCCAAAGACCCGAGATGCACAGACCTACCGCCGTACAAGGGTGCGACGCAACTATGTTGCTGGGTGCGCTACCGCAGACTACCCCCCGATCTTACCTGACCAGCTCCTTTACATAGATACATGTTCCCCCTTTCCAGAGCGACACCGTATAGATCCCGCGGCTCAAGGAGCCCGTATTGATCGTGTTAGTGCCCGGGCTGAGTCGTTGCTTTAGCAGGAGAGCTCCGCCTGCATCCGATACCCGGCATTCGACGGTTCCGGTCATGGCCGGTGGCAGGGAGACCCCGATCTGATCCACGAAAGGATTAGGGCCGATGAAAACGGAGGATAGGCTGTTTGTATTGACGGAAACAATTTTACTAAATGTATACTGGCCATCGAGATCGATCTGTTTGATCCGATAATAAGAGAGACCGCTCAGCGGGGACGGATCGGTATAGGAATATTGGAGGGGAAGGCTGCTGCTACCGCCATTGACATTATTGCCGCCGCTGTTACCGCTGCCGCTGCCGCCGCTGCTATTCAGGGAGGCTATTGTTGTGAAATTCGTTCCGTCGGCGCCGCGTCCGATCTCGTATCGAAGATTATTTGTTTCCAGCGACACGATCCAGTTTAGATGTACCGATCCCGAGATAAGTTTTGCCGTAAAGGACTGCCAGTTGACGGGAAGGATGGTATTTACCGTAAAGACGCTGCCGGTCGTAAACGTGTGATAGGTAAAGCCGCCGCTTTGGATGACGGTGCCGCCCGTTGCCTGGGGCACGCCCGGATACCGGATGATGACGATACCGGAACCGCCATTGCCGCCCGGGAGCCCAAAACCGGAGCTGCCGTTGGAGTTAGCCCCGCCGCCACCGCCGCCCGTATTGGCCAGTGCATCGGTATTACTTCTGCCGCCACCGCCGGCCCCCGCATTGGCGTTGCCGCCTCCTGATTGTCCGCCCCAGTTGCCACCTGCGCCTCCTCCTCCATAATAATAAGTGCCGCTAACCAGCTCACCCGTGCTGGTTGCAGCCCCCCACGCAGTATAAGAAGAAGTGCCATTGCCGCCGCTGACGGGCCAGCCCGTCGGGTCATTGCCATTGTCGGCGATGCCGCCTCTGCCGCCCGCGCCGGAGAGGTCGGTATTGACCGAGATGCCTCCATTGCCGGAAGTGGCCCCGTCGGTTGCGCTGCCGCCGGCATTGCCGCCCACGGCTGTCCATGTACCTGGCGTTCCTGCTACAGAAGAAGGATTACCATTTGTCTGATTGACCAGGGGAGCGTTGCGATACCCCAGACCGCCGTTGCCGATCGTCACCGTCAGGACATCGGATGCGGAGAGGCTGACCGTTGCAAAGGTTACCTGGCCGGCACTTGCGCCGCCGCCGCCGCTGGAGCTGGATCCCGCGTTCCTGCCGCCACCGCCACCGCCCCCGACGACGAGGATCTCCACCGGAAGCTGTGCAAAAGAGAGGGTCGACGAGAAACAGGAAATAAAAAGAAAGAGGAGCCGATACCGGGAAGTAAGATTTGGTGAGAACCGATACCGGGAAGTAAGATTTGGTGAGAACGGATACCGGGAAGTAAAGAGTACCGGGAACCGATACCGGAGGTTTCGAATGGCAGTTGTTAGGTGCGACATGCAGTAAGCGTTATTTGAGGAAGCAATAAGTAATCCCTACAAATATATAGTAAAAGGACTACATGAATTTAATTATGCCGTTGAGAGGGGGTGCGCTAAAGCGCCGGTATTTCTACATTGGCGGGCACGAGGAACCGGTTGTACAGTGCTTCGTATTCGGGAACGATCTTGTGGATGTCGAAGTTTTTTGCGTGGGCGGCGGCGTTGGCTTTGAATTGTTTCAGGGTGGCGTCGTCCTGCAAGATCCTGATCGCGTGTTCGCTCATCCCGTGAATATCGCCTACGTCGTCGAGGAAGCCGGTCTGTCCCTGGATGGCGATCTCCGGCAGTCCCCCCGCATTTGTAGAGATGACGGCCACGCCGGCGGCCATTGCCTCGAGTGCGGCCAGCCCAAAGCTTTCGTATTCCGAAGTAAGGAGGAACAGATCGGCGACGGCGAGGATCTCTTCCATCTGCTCCTGTTTGCCCACGAAGCGGACGTCATCACAGATATCGAGCTCGCGGCAGAGGCTTTCCGCACCGGCGCGTTCGGGACCATCGCCGACGAAGATGAGCTTGCTGGGAATCTTTTTGCGGACGATCCCGAAGATGCGGACGATATCCTGTACGCGTTTGACCTTCCGGAAATTGGAGGCATGCATGATGATGCGTTCGCCGTTGGGGGCGATGACCCTGCGGAAGGCATCGATCGGTTTTTTATGAAAGCGCCGGGTATCGACGAAGTTATGGATGACCTGGATCTCCTTCTCGATGGGGAAGGTCCGGTAGGTCTCGTCGCGGAGGTTTTGTGACACGGCGGTGATGGCGTCGCTCTGGTTGATGGAAAAGGCTACCACGGGGGCGAAGGTTTTGTCGCGGCCCACGAGGGTGATATCGGTCCCGTGGAGGGTGGTGATGACGGGGATGTGCCTGCCTTGCGTTTCCACTATCTTTTTGGCCATATAGGCCGCCGATGCATGGGGGATGGCGTAGTGCACATGCAGGAGGTCCAGTTGGTGGTTGACGATGACGTCTACCATGGTGCTGGCGAGGGCTGTCTCATAGGGCGGGTAATCGAAGAGCGGATAGGTGGTGACGCGAACTTCGTGGTAGAAGATGTTGGCGTTAAATTCGTTTAACCGTACGGGTTGTTGATAGGTGATAAAATGAACCTGGTGGCCTTTGTCGGCCAGCGCCTTTCCCAGCTCCGTTGCCAGGACACCGCTTCCGCCGAAGGTTGGGTAGCAAACAATTCCAATCCGCATATTGTACGATTAATTTGAGTTAATGCCAGGGCCGAAGGTAATTCAATTTGGATGACATTTTTTATGTGTGTTCCATACCAATGCCTACTTTAGTGGAAAATAACATATATGGACCGGAAATGGTTGGCAGCCAGCCTGCTTTTATTTTTCTTAGTGATCGGGGGTGTGGGCTTTGCCCAAAATGCGGCCGATTCGGTATTGATACGGCGGCTTGCCGACACTATTTTGACGGATTCGAAGGCGTATACGAACCTGCGCCAGCTGACCAAGACGGTGGGGGCCCGGTTGTCGGGCAGCCCGGGTTTTTATAAGGCCGAGGTCTGGGGCCAGCAGGCTTTGCAGGATGCGCAGGCTGACCGGGTATGGATGCAGGAGTGTATGGTGCCGCATTGGGTGAGAGGGGGAAAGGATTCGGCGGCGCTGTTGTGGAGTGCGGGGGGCAGGGTCTCCCAGATCGGGCTGGATATCCTTGCGCTGGGTAATTCGGTGGGGACGGACCCGAAATGGCAGGGGAGAGGGGACGCCGGTGGGAGTGCGATGGGAGCCAGGATGAGTGCGGGAGGAGAGGCGAAGGGGATCCTGGCGCCGGTCATGATGGTGCGCAATTTTGATGAGCTGGAGAAGAGGAAGGACGAGGTGAGGGGCAAGATCGTATTTTATAATTATCCTTTTAACCCCTTGTTTGTCGAGACCTTTCAGGCGTATAGCGATGCGGTTCGTTACCGGGGTGCGGGCGCCAGCAGGGCCGCCAAATACGGAGCGGTGGGTGTGCTGGTACGGTCCATGAGCTCTTCGGTCGACAACAACCCGCATACGGGTTCGCTGAATTATAGCGATACGATGAACCGGATCCCGGCTGCGGCGGTGGGTCTCCGGGATGCGGATCGTATTGCCGCTGCGCTGGAGCATCCTACGGCCAGCGACCTGACCATTTATCTGCGTACGGGGGCTCATATGCTGCCCGATACGCTGGCGCATAACGTTATCGGAGAGCTGAAGGGGAGTGAATTTCCCGACCAGTATATTACGGTAGGCGGCCACCTGGATTCCTGGGACCCTGCCGAAGGGGCGCAGGACGATGGCGCGGGTCTGGTACAGTCGATCGAGGTGCTGCGGGCCCTGAAAGCGATCGGTTATAAACCCCGTCATACGATCCGGGTGGTATTGTTTGCCAATGAAGAGAATGGCGGACGCGGGGGACGGAAATATGCCGAGACGGCGAAGGCGAATCATGAAACGCATTTACTGGGATTGGAAAGTGATAACGGTGGATTTACGCCACGCGCCTTTACGCTGTCGCTGCCGGAAGAGAAGCTGGCGGGATTGAAGGGGTGGGTGAGCCTGTTGAAGCCCTATGGGGTCTATGAATTGATCCATGGAGGCGGTGGTTCGGATGTAAACCCGCTGGGCCCCCAGGTGGGGGCGGTGGTAGGGGAGCTGCGGCCTGATTCACAGCGTTATTTTGATTATCATCACTCGCGGGCGGATGTGCTGGAGAATGTGAACAAGCGGGAGCTGGAGCTGGGCGCGGTGAATATGGCGGCGCTTGTTTACCTGGTGGATAAGTATGGGCTTTGACGAGGATGGATTTTGGCGACCGCCGATCGATTTTGGCGATCGCCGATCGATTTGTTAATTGTTGAAAAATAGCGTTATGAAAAAGTTCCTGGGTATTTCGGTTGCGGTGATCCTCCTGATCGGGCTGCTCTTTTTTGTGGTTCGCTATTACTGGGTATTTGGCGATGGGGTAAAGGCCGGGACGCTCAATTATATTGTGCATAAGGGATATATCTTCAAGACCTATGAAGGGGAGCTGATCCAGACGGGTCTGCAAAGCAAGGTGCCCAATTCGTTGATGAGCAATGAATTTACCTTTAGCATCGACAATGAGGCGGTTGCCAGGAAGCTGGAACTGGCCAGCGGGAAGGACGTGCAGCTGCATTATAAGGAGTATGTGGGGGCCTTGCCATGGAGAGGATATAGTAAGTTTGTGGTGGATAGTATCATTACGATAGCGGGGGTGAGATAGGGGAGGTTACGGACGGCGGGAGACGATGGGAGGACGATTCGGATGGAGGGAGGAAGACGTTGAGGACGGCTGGAGGGGGTGAGATAGGGGAGGTTACGGATTGCGGTGCGAAAGTTTATTTTAGCCGGATTTTTAAAAACATACATTTGTTCCCTACAAAAATAATTTTATGGGACACGTATATGCAACGGTAGAGTTGGTGAATGGATATGATCTTGAGTGTGCTGAAAGACATATAATCGGGGAAGAAGAGGTCAAGAGAATGCACATAAATGTGATGGTCGATACGGGCGCCGCTATGTTATGTATTAATGAGAACATACAGGAGATCCTTCAGTTTTCCTACGACGGAACAAGAACGGCGGTGACTGCCGACGGACGGGTCATAAAATGCCAGGTGGTAAAGGGTGTCGAGCTACAGTTTGAGAACAGAAGGACTACCTGCCGGGCGATGGTATTGCCGGGTGACAGTGAGCCGCTATTGGGGGTGATCCCCCTGGAAGATCTGGATGTGATGATCCATCCGTTGCGGCAGGAGTTGATAGTAAATCCCGAACATCCCGATATGGCTCATATGAAGCTGAAAAAGCAATCCTTTCGTGTTGCGCCATTAAACAAAAGATCGCGGGTTGTTTGTGCAGGCCAGATGCGGTAGGAGACGTTGCGACGGGAGGGGTGAGATAGGAGGATGTTGCAGATGGAGGGAGGAAGACGTTGAGGACGGCTGGAGGGGGTGCGGATTGTAGCGGGCAGGAGCCGGAAAAATTTGATGACCGGTTGGGCGGGAACGACGGTTTTGGAGTAAATTGTGATATCTATAAATAACCTGATTTATGAAACAGACAATTAAGAATGTAACCGCCTTTTCTTCGGGAAAGAGGGTGTGGGTACTGCTCTTTATCTTTGCTTTTTACGGACTGTCTCCTTTGTGCAGTATGGCCCAGGAGAAGGCGGCCGCGGCGGCGGGCAAGGGGGTACAATTCCAGGACGATCTGAGCTGGGCGGCGGTGAAAGCCAAGGCCAGGGCGGAGAACAAGTACATTTTTGTGGATGGGTATACTACCTGGTGCGGGCCGTGTAAGTATATGAAAAATAGCGTTTTTCCACAGGAGGAAAGTGGTGTCTACTTCAATGCGAAATTTATCAGCGTCGGCGTGCAGCTGGATACCACCAAAGCCGATAATGCCTTTATCCAGGGCTGGTACAAGGATGCGCATGCGATCATGCAGGAATATCACATAAACGCCTTCCCTACCTTCCTGATATTCACACCCGATGGCCGTGTGGTACACCGTGTTGTAGGCGGATCCAATACCGCCGCCCAATTTATTGCGCGGGTACAGGACTGCTTCAATCCGGAAAAACAATATTATACCCAGCTGCACAAATTCCAGGCGGGTGACCGGGATTCTTCTTTCCTGCGTAAAATGGCTATGATGGCCAGGGACGGATATGATCTGAAGAATGCGGAGATAGTGGCGAAGGCATATTTTGCCACACAGATGGATCTTTTCAACCCCGGCACGCTGGCACTCCTGAATGATTTTACGACCAGCACAAAGGATCAGGGCTTTGCTATCTTTTATCACCACCCCGCCGAAGTAGATAAGGTACTGGGCTCCGGAATGGCAGAAAAGAAAGTCCGCGACATCCTTGTCCGCGAATATGTATATGCCAGGGTACTGACGAAGACCTCGCCTGCTACTCCTGATTGGAAAGCTATCCAGTCGGAACTAGCCGCTCACTATCCGACCGAGGCGCCGGAGGTGCTCTCGATGGGGAAGGTGGCCTACTACCAACGCAAAAATGACTGGAACAATTTCCAGGTGGTCGTCGTCGACTATATGAAGAAATATGGCTCCGCCGCCAATGCGCAACAACTAAACGATTATGCCTGGACGGTATTTCAGCATTGCCCGGATATGAATTGTGTAACGGAGGCGCTGGACTGGAGCAAACGATCCTTCAAGGATAATAATGAACCCGCCTTTATGGATACCTATGCCAATATCCTCTATAAGATGGGGAAGAAGGATGATGCGATCACCTGGGAAGAGAAGGCCCGGGATATGTCGTCTGCCGAAGAGAAAAAGGGTTTCCAGGAGACGATCGATAAGATGAAAAAGGGGGAGAAGACGTGGGAGTGAGGGTTGTTTGAGGGGGTTATGCCAGGAGGCAGAAGATAGCGGGTTGTTTGTGGAGGTTGGGAGAAGACGTTGTTGTGTGAGGGGAAGATGGATTTTGGGTGAGTTGGCGCCATTCGGAGATAGGGAGGGTGCGAATAAATTCGTTGGGGCCGGTGAGGTTGACGGCGATGCAGAGCCGGGTAGTGGGGCGGCAGGTTTGGAGGATGGTTTCGAGTAATTGATTGTTGCGATAGGGGGTCTCGATAAACAGTTGGGTGGAGTGCAGTCGCTGCGACTCGGCTTCCAGTTCCTTCAGGGCTTTGGCCCGGCCGGCGGTGTCGACGGGCAGGTAGCCGGCGAAACGGAATTGCTGGCCGTTCATTCCACTGGCCATGAGTGCCAGTAAGATGCTGCTGGGCCCCACGAGGGGTCGCACGGGGACGCCTGCCTGATGGGCGGCCTCGGTCAGGATCTGGCCAGGGTCGGCGACGCCGGGGCAGCCTGCCTCGCTGATGAGGCCGATGGTTTTTCCTTCGTTTAGCTTTTTCCGGAATACGGACGTTACTTCTTCTTCCGCCTTATGGATGGGGTACCATTCATAGTCATCGATGACCATTTCCTTCCAGAGGGATTTCAGATACCGCCGGGCGGTACGTTCGTTCTCCACAAAGAAGACCTGGCATTCCTTAACCGCGGTGAGAAGATAGGCGGGGAGCGGATCGAGGGATTGCTCGTCGAGATAACAGGGGATGAGATAGAGGGTGGCCATAATTTTTAAATATCTGTTATTACATCAAAACCTTTAAAGCTGCCGACGATGGCAAGACCGGTTATTTTTTGAGCGACGTTCTTGTTCCTGATCTTGGCGGCGATCTGGTTCAGGGTCGCCCCCGAACCCACCGCATCGTCGATCAGCACCACATGCCGAAAGGATCTCCGATCGGTGACGGCAAAGGTATTCTCCGCATTGCGGATCCGCTCGTCCAGTTTTGAAAGCGATTTTTGGGGAACGGGGATGATGCCGCTGATCTTTTTGATCTCGATCACCGGCAGGGAAAGATTCAGCTGTGTTTGGATGAACTTCATCAACTGCACCTCCCGGCGGATGGTTGGCGGTACGAAACCGATGGCGTCTGCGTCGTGGGCCCGGATGAATGCCTTTATCCGATTTGCGATGACGTCCATCATGATCCGCATCAGGAATTTATTCTGACCTTGTTTGGCATAGTGCAACAGCGTGCCCAGGCGGGTCTTGCCAAACCGTTCGATCGCATAGAAATCCAGGTAATACAGGGCGTCCAGCCATATTTTGTCATAGCCTTTTGTATTCTTTAGTTTTTCGGACCCATTGATCATGCCGTCGCTATCATAGTAAGCTGCATATCTTCTCTTTGTGTCGACAAATTCATTCAGCGTTTTTTGTACGGGCAATTTCCGTGCGTGGCACCAGTATTCGAATGCTTCTATTCCTTCGAGAAGATTACCTGATTCCGTAACAACGGTAAAGTTGGCGGTAAGAAATTCCTTCTCCTTATCGGCAACCTGGTAGGGAGCCGGGGGTTCTTCGACATCGCCGGTGCGGTCGGGGGAGGAGATGAACCGATAGATCGTTTTGGGGGGGCTGCCAAGCCTTTCCAGACGGTTTTCCTCCCGGAGCCGGTTTATGGCGAGGTGCGCCATCTGTTTGGAAATCCCCAGTCTGTCAACTATTTCCTTGACAGTCAGCTCGTTGGACTGCTGAAAGAGTTGGAGGATCTTATCGTGGGAGGTCATGGATTTGACGGTTTACTGTTGATGGTCAAAGGTAAGAAGGGTTTTTGATTATTTGTTGGATATTTTACTATTGACTGTAAATAGTAAATTCTAAATTTAAAAACAAACGACAATGGAATGGAGAGGATACGGACCGGTTGAGGTATTTGGGGGGATGCTGGGGGTGTTTATTCGAGGTTTTGGTGATATAGGGAGATCGTGGCGGCGATGACGGCATAGGAGGGGGCGAGTATCCATCCCAGGATGGGGATGAAGTGCATGCCATAGAAGACCATTCCGTTGCCGATGGCCAGCCCTTTGTGCTGGCTGATATAGGCGATGCTGGCGGTGGGGGACAGTTTATGGCGTTCGCAGCTATAGTCCAACATAGAAAACCCGTAATAATAGCATTCCACGAAGGTGGAGATGACGGGGGTGATCCAGCCTATGAGGGGGAAGAAGGAGAGGATGAGAATAGATACTGTATAGACCGTTTGCCAGAGCGAGTTGCGGAGGGCGAGGCGGATGCCGCGCAGCATGTCCTGCCAGAGCTGGGGGGTAAACTGGACATTTGTCTCCTTGCCATTGATCAGCGCCTCGGTCTGTTCGCTGAGGTAGGCGAAGAGGGGGGAGCCGATGATGAGGAAGAGATATTTAAACAACGAGAAATAGAAGAAGACCAGGACGAGCCGGACCATGATGCCTCCCATGAGGAACAGGAAACTGAGGGCGGCGCTCTGGCGGTGGTGAAGAAACCGTTCGATCCCGATCACTCTGCTCAACCAGGACACGGCGGTATTGGAAGACTCCCAAAAGAAATACATACCGGTGGCGAAGAGGATGGTATAGAGGATGCCGGGGATGAGGATCCATTTCCAAAGGTTGTGCTTGCTGATGAAGTGGTGCGCCTTGACGTAGGACTGGAAAGCTATAATAATTTCTTTGAGCAAGGTGCTTTTCTTTTTGTTAATTTGTTTGCCTGATCGGGACGCTGCCTTTGAATATGTTGGATACGGTTGGCGTGAACCCTCTTCAAACTTAAAATATTATTCGTGTCCCCCATTAAAAAACTGGATAATTCTTTCTATGACAGGCCGGATGTGGTAAAGATAGCCCGGGAATTGCTTGGTAAAGTGCTGGTAACGGAGTTTGGCGGACAGCGGACCTCGGGGCGGATCGTGGAGACGGAGGCCTATAATGGCGTGACGGACCGTGCGAGCCATGCCTGGTCGGGCCGGCGGACGGGCCGTACGGAGGTGATGTATGCCCGGGGCGGCAGGGCCTATGTATACCTGATCTATGGCATTCACCATCTTTTTAATGTGGTAACGAACAAAGAGGAGATCCCCAATGCGGTGCTTGTCCGGGCGTTGGAGCCACTGGAGGGGATACCGGCGATGCTGCGGCGGACGGGGAAGACAAAGCTTAACCATACGCTGACGAGGGGGCCGGGGAATTTGTCGCGGGCGATGGGGCTGCTGACGGTACATACGGGGAGGTCGCTGCTGGGCGGGGAAGATATTTATATTGGAGATGATGGATTCCGGTTTAAGAAGACGGAGATTGCCGCCGGGCCGCGGATCGGGGTGGATTATGCGGGCGCGGACGCGAAGTTGCCGTATAGATTCTTTGTGAAGGGGAATGCTTTTGTTAGTGGAAAGAAGACGTTTAATGAACCACAGAGAACCGGATGATGAAGAGTGCGACGCAAGGATGATGCCCTATGCGATACCGCCGATGACCACCTTTCCTTAAAACCTAGGACAGGGGATTGCTTTTCTTCCGCTGGATGCTTTTTTGATGTAAATGAGGGAGATCTCGATGCCGCCGCGGCTTTGGGAGGCGCTTTGCAGGGCCGAGACGTTGACATCATAGGTGACCCCGAGGCTGAAATTGCTATAGTCGAGTCCCACATAGGGGATGACGGCATCGGTGGTATTGGTGAACCGGCCCCAGAGACCCGCATAGAAATTGACGGGATCGGTTTCGTCGGCGCTTGCGCTAACGGCCCAGGCACCGCCAAAGACGACTTCCCTTGCTCCCGCCTGATTGTTGAACAACCCACTCAGATAGATGGTGCTGGGCGAACCGGCGATGGGAAAGTAACCGCCGCCATGCAGGGTGATGCGCGTAGGCACACTGATGGTATCTACGCCCAGAAAGGATTCGCGGGGATGATTGAGATGATAGGCCGAGGCGCCGAGATAATAATTGTTATTCCCGTTGGTGGAGGCATTGTAGAGTACACCGAGCGCCGCATCGAAATAATGGACATTTATAAATTCGGAGTTGATCGCCTCGGTCGGGGAACGCAGCCAGGTGCCATCGAGCTGGAGCCCGTCCTCAAACGTGAGCCGGGTACCGTCGAGGCTTTTATTGGCGTAGGTGCCCTGGAAGCCGACGCCCAGCGTGTGATAGCCGTCCTCGTCGAGCGCCTTATGATACGATGTCGAAAACGAAAAGAAATTTTGGTTGAGGATGCCGCTGGCGGTCTTGTCGGTCATGCCCATGAATCCGATACCCCAGGTGTCGTTCTCGGGGAGCTTGCCGGTGAGGATGGGCATGTCCACCGAGATGGTCGATGTGATAAACGCCTGGTTGATCGATGGCCATTGATTGCGGTAATTGCCAGCCACCCGGACGACCCCGTTGAACTTGCCGGTCATGGCCGGATTGAGCGTAAGGGGGGAGGCGAAGAACTGGGAAAAACCCGGGTCCTGGGCCCGGACGGTAGGGCCTGCCAATAAAAGGACGAAGAAAAAAAGACTTAGTAAAGCTATCGGCTTCATAAACAGTTAAGGTCTCTCGTTATCAATAAAAATACGGCACTCACTTAACTGGACGGAGTCCAGTTAGTACACAAGGCCAAAGGCCGAAGTGTACCGATATTATGATTCGTATGCATATACAGGATGCTCCTTTGGTTATCCTATATAAGACGGGTAAAACGATCCGTCGGTTGGTTTACATGGTAGATTTTACGGTCCTCGATTGGGCGGGTTGGGGGTAGCGCCCTATTACTGGCAGGTAAAATAGCAAAAAAAGGGGAGAAGAAAGAATATGGGACGAAAATGGGGCGTTTTTGGCATCGATTTTACATTTGAACCTTCGTGCCGAAGGCGAGATCGCCCGCATCGCCCAGCCCCGGCACGATATATCCCTTGGCTGTCAGCTCGTCATCGATCGCTCCACACCATATTTTACAGTTTGGCTCGCTCCGCAGGACGTATTCGATCCCCACGGTGCAGGCGATTGCGACCACGACATGGATCTGGGAGGGGTGGCCTTCTTCCCTAAGATATTGGATGGTCTTTACGAGGGAGGCACCGGTGGCAAGCATGGGATCCGACACGATGACCACCCGGCCCTCCAGCTCGGGGCAGGAGATATAGTCCAGGCTGATCTCGAAACTACCGTCGCGCTGGTGTTTGCGGTAGGCGGAGATGAAGCCGTTGTCTGCTTTGTCGAAATAATTCAGCAGGCCCTGGTGAAGAGGAAGGCCGGCCCGGAGGATGGTCGTTATGACGGGTTGTTCCTTTAGCATTTTACAGACGGCGATGCCCAGCGGGGTCTGGATCTCCCTTTCTTCGAAGGCGAGGACCTTGCTGATCTCGTAGGCGGCCACTTCGCCGATCCGCTCGAGGTTACGACGGAACCGCATCCGGTCCCCCTGTACCTCTACATCCCGGATCTCGGCGATCCAGTTGCTGAGGAGGGAATATTGTTCGCTTAAGTTGACGACCATCGATTTGTTCGTTTACGGGGCAAACGTACATTAAATATGGGATATTCCCATCTAGGGAAGATGCGGATGGGATGGGAGGCCGTGGATGGGGAAGATGCGGAGAGTAGAGAGGCCGCGGATGGGGAAGATGCGGAGGGTAGGGAGGCCGCGGACGGTGGGAGGATGTTGCGGGTTATGGGGAGGACGCTGATAGCGGGAAGATGCGGATGGGCTGGGGCCACTGATCGGAGGGAAGCCACTGGGAGGGTTGAAAAAAATGGAGTAACGGTTGAATGGGGTTGGTCGGGGCCGATGGGGCGTGTATTTTTAGCCGATGAAAATACGATGGATAATGGTGATAGCGATCTTTTCGCGGATTTTGGTGGGGACCGCCTCCGCACAGACGGCTCCGGCGCGGCTGGATACGGGGCTGGTGAGCTTTTTCATAGGAGAATGGAAGGGAGAGGGGAAGTTTGCCAATGGGCGGCCGATCGCGGCGACGGTTAGCTTTCGGTTATCCCTTGATAGCGTTTGGCTGGTTTGTGAGCACCGGGACCTGCCGCCGAATGTATACAAGGCCACGTTGTTTTGGGGGGTGGATGCGACGGCGGGGAATTTTGTCGCTTATGCCTTTGATAATTTTCATGGACACCGGGAGTTTACTTCGCCGGGATGGGCGGAGGGCCGGCTGGTGTTGATGCGGCAGGCGGAGGCGCAGGGGGTGGGGGAGTATTATGAGCGTTTTGTGTACGAGCGGACGGGTGATAGGACGTTTCGTATGACTTATGAGACGAGCCGGGATCGGACGACCTGGCAATTGGGGGATTCGCTGGTGTTTACGAAGAAGGGGTGAGTGCAAATGGATGTTGATATTCTGGCTTATTTTTGCCGCCTATGGTCTATAAAGTTATCGGGCTTATGAGCGGCAGCTCGCTGGATGGGTTGGATATTGCCTATGTTCATTTACAGGAACGCGTGGTCACTTCGGCGAAGGCGGACCGGCAATGGGAATACGAGATCGTGCATGCGGTCTGCTACCCCTACCCGGAGCAATGGAAGCGGCGGCTGGCGGAGGCGCCTTTGCTGTCGGCGCTGGATTATCAGCTGCTGCATGTGGAGTATGGACGGTGGTTGGGGACGGAAGTATTGCGTATGGTAGAGGAGTTCGGGTTACATTACCAGGTGCAGCTGATCGCGAGTCATGGACATACGGTCTTTCACGTACCGGAACGGAGGATGACGGCGCAGATAGGGGATGGGGCGACACTGGCGGCCGTTACCCGGATCAATGTGGTGAGTGATCTGCGGGCGATGGATCTTGCGTTGGGGGGACAGGGGGCGCCGATCGTTCCGATCGGGGAGAAGCTGCTGCCGGGAATGGGGGTGGTCGTTCCGGATGCGCAGCTGACCGATTATAAGGAGGCGCTGGTGATGGCCCTGATGGGGGTACTACGGTGGAGGGAGGAGAATAACGTGCTGGCATCGGTCACGGGGGCCAGCCGGGACAGCATCGGCGGGGCGGTATGGATCGGGCAGGAAGGGTGAGGGATGAACAGGAGGTGTAAGGGTTTTTCATTATATTTAGGCTACCAACCTTTATTGCATGGATCTCGAAGACGCCCACCGGGAATTTGCAGCCGTTCAACGGCGATACGACCATTTACAACTTACTTACGAGCAGGCGGAGCAGGTATTCCTGTATGAACAGGAGAGCGAGGCTCCTATCCGGGGCGCACTATCTTTTACCTTCTGGGAAGAACGGGAATATGAATGGGACCGGATGAAGGCGATCCTTACGCCGGAACAACTACCCCTTTATGAACGGGACCGCCAACAATCGATCGATGCATATGAAGCCTCCTTGCGGAAGATGGATGCGGCGGAGTGGCCGGTAGAAATTGCTATTTTTGAAGAAATGATCGCCTGGTACGGGGAGACCTTTATCCCCGGTTTTCGGCGGGAGGCATTGCAGGTTCCCATCCTGCTGTTTGTGGAGACGGAAAAGATCGTCTATCTGCGGGCTGAGTATAAAAAATTCCTACAACGGACCCGCCGGGATGCGCTGGTCAATCATTACCGGCAAAGCCGGAGCTTCCAACCTAATGCACTGCGTCTTGCCTTGTTGCGACAGCACCTGCTGGAGCTATGGCCTGATTTTGCCCGTTGGTACCGGGAGGCGGATGGGCCTACGCAGACGGTAGCGGCGTTTGTGCTGGAGCGGTACCAGGGGTATTGCCGGCAGGGGAGTGCGTTCTTTCAGGAGAAAGAAGAGGCGGCCCGGCACCAATGGGCGAATATACGGACCCGGCATACGGGGGAGGCTACGATCCGGGGATGGCATGTGCCGGCGAGCCTGCAGCCGGCTTGGTCGGTGGAGGAGCTGGGGATGATGGCGTTGGTGTTGATGGAGGCGAAATAGATAGTCCTGTGCCTATTTTCGGCCGAGGGACACGGTTTACAACCCAAGCACTGCTTTTAATTTTACATAACCGGTTTTGCTAACGGGGACCTGCCCTCCGGACTGGAGGATGCAGAGATGTCCGTCCTTCTCATAGGGCTCGATGCGGGTGACCTGCTGCACATTCAGGATATAGGACCGGTGGGTGCGGACGAACTGGTTGGGGTCGAGGGCCTGCTCGAAATAGCTCATCGTTTTATTTTTTAGAAAGGCGCCGTTGTGGGTGTGGATCTTGACGTAGTCGTCGGAGGCTTCGAGATAATGGATATCCTCGACGGGGATGATCTTTATTTTGCCGCCGGTCTTGACGACGATCCGCTGTTGCTGTGCCGGTGAGTGGGCGGCGGTTTCGAGGAGGGCCTGGGTATTGTTTTCCCCGGGGGAAGATTCTGCGACTGGTGAGGAACTGGCGGAAGAGGCGGCCGGGCCGGCTGGTGAATCGGGAGAAACGGTGCGTGTGGCGAGCGTGGCGGTGTGCTGGTCGAGCCATTTTTTGAGGGCTTTGTCGAAACGCTCCTTGCTAAACGGTTTTAAGAGATAGTCGACTGCGTGGGTCTCGAAGGCGCGGATCGCGTATTCGTCGAAGGCGGTGGTGAAGATGACGGCGGGGGGATCTTCGACCAGCTCGAGCATTTCGAAGCCGTTGATCTTTGGCATCTGGATATCGAGAAAGATAAGATCGGGGTGATGGTGCTGGATCGCCTTGATCCCCTCGAAGCCGTCGCAGCATTCCTGTACGACGGTGATATTGGGATAGGATTGCAGGTATTCGGCGACGATCATGCGGGCGAGGGGCTCGTCGTCGATGAGGACCGCCTTGATGGGGGTGGGGGAACGATGTTGACCGGTATGGTTGACGTTGTGATCCATTGGTGAAGGTTTGTGCGTTTGATCCGATGATGGGTGTTTTTCCGTTTGATCCGATGAGTGCTTTTCCGATTGATCCGATGGGTGTTTTTCCGTTTGATCCGATGAGTGCTTTTCCGATTGATCCATAGGTGAAGGTTTGTTTGTGTTTAGCCTTGTGTTTGCGGTATTTTGACGATAGTAGTAAAGAGATTGTCTTCGACATGGGTTTCCAGGAGGTCGGGACGGGCAAATAACAGATACAACCGGCGCTGAATGGAGCTTAGCCCAAAGCCGGTGCCTTTTTTTGGCCGGGAGGTCTCGGGGTCGAAGGGGTTCTGCACTTCGATGCGGATGAAGTTGCCTTCGGTGCGGGCCCGGATGGTGATGGTGACGGGTTCGGTGGTGTCGTAGAGGCCGAATTTAATGGCGTTTTCGACGATCGGTTGTAATAACATAGGCGGTAGTCTTTTTCCAAGGCAGGCCTCATTGCATTCTATAGTCGAGCTCAACCGGTGACCAAACCGCACTTTTTCTATATCGAGGTATAGTTCAAGATATTGTAATTCTTCTGCGAGCAGGACCCATTGCTGTTCTTCCTTTTTCAGGTTACCGCGTAGAAAGTCGGAGAGCTGCTGGATCATTTTGCGGGCCTGTTCGGGCCGGCTGCCGATGAGGGCGCTGATGGAATTGAGGCTATTGAACAGGAAGTGGGGGGCGAGCTGCTGGCGCAGCTTGAAGAGTTCGGCTTCCTTTGACAGTTTTTCCGCGTCGTTGCGGCGTTGTCTGTTCTCCTGTTCCTCCTCGGAGGAATACCAGAGCACGCTGAGGATGGTCATACAGCCGACCTGGAGAAAAATGATGTCGAAGCGGACGGGCCAGGAGCGGGAGAAGAACTGCGCGTAGTCCGAAGCGTTGCCGATCTTTTGGGTGAGGAGGTGTACGAGGATGCCTTTACAGGCCAGGAGGATGAGGGCGCTGAGGCCGAGGCTGATGAAGAGGATGTACCAGTAGCGTTCCTTCTTCGGGAGATAATACTGCAGGTTGTTGCTGATGAACCCGCAGCTAAGGGCAACGAGGGCATTTGACACCACGCTATCGGCGGCGGCCATGCCGAGGGGCAGGCCAAAACCGGTGAGCAGGATCGTCTGGAGCAATGCGGACAGTGCCCACCAGGTGAGGAAGATGATAAAGAATTTGCCGATCGAGAGGGGTGCTTTTGCCAAATTGTTGGTTTTGTGGGTGCGGATGTGGGTACGGATCGCCGTTACCGGGTGATCCGTTGGACGACGTTGTAGTATTACAGCAGCCGCAGCATTTTGTGGGTGCTGTTGATCCGGATATGGGCGGCTCGCCGGTTAGCCAGCTCGATATAGGCCTCGGGGTCGTCGGTCTCCTGGATCCGGGAGTACATCTCGGCGCCGTCGAGCAGACCGCTGAGCTTGTACAGTTCGGCTACGTTGATGAACTTCCACTGGACGAGCTTTTGTTCGTGGTTGTAGAATCCGTCCTGTTCCTTTTCGCCGATGGCCATTGCCTTGTCGAAGGCCTCTTCTTCGTCGTCGGCGGCGATCAGGCGGAGCTGTTCATCGAATTGGGGAGTGTGTTGTCCTTCTCCGCAGATGATCCTGAAAATGATTTTGCTGAGATACCAGTTCATAACAGTTACTATTTAAGTTAGATCAGGGTTCAAACGGTTAAGACCTAATAATTCTTTAGTTCGATGCCGCCGAAGATCGAGGTTCCATCGAGGATCAGGACCTTGTCGGGGTTTGTGATGGCGGGTTGCTGGCGTTTGTCTTCATACCCGGCGAAGATGGCCGACACTTCGCAGCGGACCTCCCAGTGTGCGGGGACGATGATCTTTGTGCCGCCGAGGACTTGGGTGACGTCGAGCCGGGCGATGCCGGTGAAGTCTGCCTGGGTCAGGTCGATCTCGGTGCCGCCCAGTACGCTGGTGACGTCGCCGCCTCTGAAGTTCTTGGATACGATCTTTTTATGGACGCCGCCGAAGATCGCGGTCGAGTCGATAAAGTCTTCGGAGGAATAGCCTTCTTTTGACGACCCGAAGCTGGTGTCGAAGCGGCGGCCCCAGCGTTGCTGGCCGGCACAGCGTCTGCCATGGCTGTCCCAGTCATGTCTCCAATCCCTGTGCCATCTCCGGCGGGGAGATACGATAATAAGAAGGCCGACGAAGATCAGCACGGCGGGCCATATAAAGCGATGAATGGGCCATTGGGGGTAGTAGTCCTGTACGAGGAAGAAGCCTCCGATCAGGATCATGATCGGCCAGCCGCCGCCGCGGAAGTTGCTTCTCAGCCCGATAAAGAGGCCGATGACGATCAGCAGTACGTGCCAGCTGAACAGCCAGTCGGGGAGGGGGAAGCCCATCTGGTCCAGAAGGAGCACGGCGCCGATCAGCAGGAGGAAGAGACCTGCCCAGATGCGGCCGGGTCCCCGGTTGGAGCGCCTGTCCTTTTCTTCTATATTCGTTTCATCCATGTCGTTGATTTTTTGAATTTTTATCAAATCTAGGATGTTATAACAGCGTTTGCAAGGGGGGATAGGGGAGTATTGAGGGAAAGGGCGGCGAATGGAAGGATTTTCTCGGTAAAAGGTGAATGGGATGCGTAAGAAGACGCGTGAGGACGCGGCTGATCCTGGAAGCGACAGCCGATGCGGGTGGGTCGTCCAGCAATGCCGGGTGAGATACCGTGGATCGAGCCCTGACGCGGTGCCATGCACCGCTTCCCCCCAATAGAAAAACCCGGCGCAGGAAAACGCCGGGTTGCTTGCTTGATCCCAGAGGCCATGGTAGGTGCCCGAGGCCGGGCTACCAGGTTAGTTTTTAACGATCTTGAATGGGGCGCCGTTCACCTGTATGAAGTAGATGCCGGGAGGAAGGTCGGATGCAGGCCACTGGAAGCTGGTGACGCGATTGCCGAGGTCTTTTGCCCGGATCACCTTGCCCTGGAGGTCCTTCAGAATGACCTGGCCGATGGGGTGGGGGCTTGTTATATTGATCGTATTTGTAAATGGATTCGGATAGCAACGGATGTTTGATACGGTCTGCTTTGAGATGGTTTGCACAGGGGAATAGGTTATGCTGCCGCCCGCGTCGGTCAGGCGAAGACGATAAGATATGTTGAGGCCTGTGACGGAACCCGCACCTGCGCCTGTTATGGGGCTGGCATCTGTGTATGTATAGTCCGTCGCACCCGGCTGGGCGGAGATGGTGGTGAGCGTCGTCCAGGTCCGCCCGTCGGTTGAACGCTGTATGTCGAAGCTGCTGCCGGCGGTGATATTGTCCGAGGCGGCGGTCCAGGCCAGGACGGTGCCTTCGGTGGTGCTGCGGGCGGTAAAGCTTTGCAGGGTTATGGGGAGTGGGACGCCTGAGCCGGAATAGACGGTCACGATGACCTGGTCGACCTGGGCGGAGAAGGCCACGCTCAGGATCTGGGCTACGAGGTTGGCGGAGATCCCTACCCCGAAACCGGTGGTATTGACATTGAGCGGTGTGATGGTCGTGCCCCAGAGATCGCTGTTACCGCCATAGCTGGCTACTGCCGCGGTAGTTGGCCAGGAGGTCGATGTGTTGGCCTTGTCATTGCCCGCCGGAGCGCCCCCGACGAAGAGACGGATGGAATTGTCGGTGACGGCACTGCTGCCCAGCGCCAGCAATGCGCCGGTGCTCCGTTTGACGGAGACGGTAACGCCGCAAATGGTATTGGCAGGCGGGACAGAGAACCCGAGATTGGTGAAGGTGAGATAATCCGATGTGGTGGTTATGATACTTAATAGGGATACGAGCGCGGCGACGGTGGCGTTGTTGCCGTCTGCGGCGCCGATGCTATTTGGATTGATCCAAAGGGCGCTGCCGACGGTGGCGGAGTTGCCTCCGGTTCCGGAAGGATTGACGATGCCGGTACATTGTGCCCGGGCGGAGCTGACGGTTATGAGCATAAGGGCGATCGACGAAAAATTACGTAGTAAACGTTTCATGGGTTACGATTAAATAGGTACCTTCAGGAGGTGTCTCCCTGGATAGCCCGAATGAATGAATTATGATACCGGAAACTGCCTGCGACGGCGGTTGAAGGATGGGTCTGCGAAAAAGAAAGGTCTGCGAGAAAGGATGGTCTTTTGTGGTCTGCTACTGAATCAGAATGCATAGAAACGCCGATTTTCCCGCCTGTACAAATTTGTTGGGATATAATCGATAAAATATAAGGGTATTTGCTTATGCATTTGTAACTACAAATGATTAGATATATTACTATAGATGATTAGAATAAAAACTACAAACGATCTAAAATTGTACGACCCGCGGGGGGTAAATAGACGAAGGTTGAGAAGAAAAAGGACGGATTGCGGGGGGACCTACTAATATTACATTAAAACCTACTATTATGATCCGAAACTGGCTGCTGACGGCGCTGCGGAATTTCCGGAAGAACAAGACGGCTTCCGCCATCAATATTTTTGGGCTGACGGTTGGGTTGTCGAGCTGTCTTCTGATCGCGCTATACATCCGGCATGAGCTGAGCTATGACGATTTTGAGGTGAAGGGAGGGAGGATCGCAAGGGTGATTATGGAATATCGTTTTGACGGGGGCGGGGAGGTACAGCGGGGTAATTTTACCAGTACGAAGGTTGCGCCCACGTTCCGGCGGGTGTTCCCGGAGGTAGAATCGGCGGTCCGGATGCGGATGGCGGATGTGGTGGTGAGCTATACGGATAGGCTTTTTAAGGAGGACCGGTTTATGTTCGCGGATTCGAGCTTTTTTGGGACATTTAGTATGCCGCTGGTGCGGGGAGATGCTTCGACGGCCTTGTCGGGGCCGAAAAAAGTGATCCTTACGGAGTCCACCGCCCGGAGGTATTTTGGCTCGGGGGACCCCATGGGCAAGGTGCTTCGGGTCGGTACGGATAGCTCGGATTACCAGGTGACGGGGCTGATGGCCGACTGTCCCTCGAACTCGCAGTTCAAGTTTGACTTTCTTGCATCGTTCTCGTCCCTGTATGCCAACCAGGAAGATACCTATTGGGACGCCAACTACGGAACGTTCTTACTGCTGCGGGAAGGGTCCTCGCTGCCGGCGTTGCAGACCAAGGTAACGGCCTTTATGAAAAACGAGATGAAGGGGAAGGGAGCCTATGTGAATTTCCTTCTCGAACCCTTTATGCGGATCCACCTGTATTCCGAATATGTCGGCTTTGAGCCGGGGACGAGCATCGTCTATATCTATATCCTCGCGGGGGTGGCGCTGCTGATCCTTGTGATCGCCTGCAGCACGTATATCAACCTTAGTACGGCGCGTTCCGTCGACCGGGCCCGGGAGGTGGGGGTGCGGAAGGTCATCGGTGCGGGCAGGGGACAGCTGTTCCGGCAGTTTATGGGAGAAAGCCTGTTGCTTTGTTTTATCGCCCTGCTGCTGAGCCTTGCGGTTGTCGCATTGGTATTGCCGGCCTTTAACCGGCTGGCCGACCGGCAGTTGCCGCTGGCATCGATGTTTTCCTTGCCTTTCCTTGGGGTGTCGGTGCTGATCGCCGCCGTGGTGGGGGTTGTGGCGGGGGGGTATCCGGCGCTGGTATTGTCGCGTTTTGAGCCGGTCAAGGTGCTGAAGGGGGCCTTTAAGAACACGCGCAGCGGGCAGGGGTTGCGGCAGTCGCTGATCGTCTTCCAGTTTGTAATTTCCGTTTTTTTGATCGTCTCGACATTTATCATGGGGCAGCAGCTGCGTTATATCCGGGACCGGAAGCTTGGCTATGACCGCGATCATGTACTGGAGCTGCCGATGAACCGGGCGCTGCTTCCGAATATCGATTATATAAAATCCGAATTCAAACGCAACCCGGATGTGCTGGGCCTGAGCCATTGTGCGTCGTCGCCGGTGAGCATCTATGGCGGGTATAACATGCGTAACGGCACCATGCCGTCGGACCAGCAGCTGGCGGTGTACGCGAACCCGATCGACGAGGATTTTATATCGGTCACGGGTTTGCAGCTGATCGCGGGGTCGGGGATCACGGCGCAGGATATGCGCGATTCGCATCCGGATGAGTATTTTGCCGGGGACACGACGCGGAAGCCTGTGTATCGTTTTGTCCTGAACGAAAAGGCTGCGCACGAGCTTGGCTGGACGCCGCAGGAAGCCATCGGCAAACGGATGTACCTGGACGATTCGCGGCCCGGCTTTGTAAAGGGAGTGGTGAAGGATTTTAACTTCCAGTCGCTGCATAACCCGATAAAGGGGCTGGTCCTTTTCCCGGCGAACCGTGCCGACCGGCTGCTGGTCCGGATCACGGGCGAACATATGCCGCAGACGCTTGCCTTCCTGGAATCGACGTGGAAGCGGCTGGCGCCGGGTGTGCCTTATGAGGAGCGTTTTCTGGACGAGAGCTACAACCAACTGTATGCATCCGAGCAACGGCTGGGTACGGTGATGAACCTGTTCTCCGGCGTCGCCATCATCCTGGCCTGTCTCGGGCTGTTTGGACTTTCCTCCTACGCGGCGCGGCAGCGGGTAAAGGAGATCGGGATCCGGAAGGTGCTGGGCGCCTCGCTGCCGGCCCTGGTCGTTCTGCTGAGCGCGAACTTTGTCCGACTGGCGGGGATTGCGATAGCGATCGCCTACCCCCTGGCGTGGTGGGCGATGACACGCTGGCTGCAGGATTTTGTGTACCGGACGGCGATCAGCTGGTGGATCTTTTTGTTGGCGGGTCTGCTGGTGCTGGTGATCGCGGTGCTGACGGTGAGTATACAGGCGGTGAAGACGGCGATGCTTAACCCGGTGAAGAATTTGAAGGCGGAGTGAGAGCCGGGGGACGCGGAGATTTTGTGCCGCGAGGGGAGGATACAGGGAGTAGGGGAGGCGGGGATCTTGTGAGGGGTCGCGAGAGGTTAGAGTTTGGGAGGATGTGATTTGGCGAGGAAGCCTTCGAGGGCATCGAGTTTGGAGGACCAGAATTTCCGGTATTGTTCCGACCAGTCGGCGATCTCTTTTAGGGGTTGCGGGCGGATCTCGCAGTGACGTTCGCGTCCGTGAGCGGTGATGGCGATGAGGCCGCATTCGGTGAGGATCTTTACGTGGCGGGAGATGGCGGGGCGGCTCACGGGGAAATGGTCGGCGATCTCGTTGAGCGTCAGGGGTTTACTGGTGAGGAGGCCGATGATGGCGCGGCGGTTTGGATCGGCAATAGCCTGGAAGACGTCTCTTCGCATTTCGGGTAACTGGTTTGTTACAAATGTAGGGAGAACCGGGATGCGATTTTTTTAAATAACGCAGTATTATTTAGGCAAGGACTTTACCTTTCTCAATATTTTATTTGCTTCCGCCAGTTTTTTTGGAGCTAAGATCTTTCCCTTCAATTGATTGAGTTTTTCATCAATGATCAGGGTTATTTCACGATCAAATAAATTGGAGGATTTCTTTGATTGCTTTTTCATGGTATAAAATTATACAATTTTTCTCTTAATTAAAAAAGCCAGTGTGGGCATATTCTTATAGAAAGGAAGGAATTCGTCATTGAGCTGTCCATAGATGTCAAATCTTTGTAAAAGCTCTTCTAAATTTAATCCGATTGCCATCCGGTAAAGCCGTGTCCTTTCTATGGTGCTACCCCTAAAGATTATCCATCTTCGCGGGTACTTTTTTGTGAATTCATCTACCGATTTTGCCACTGTTGCCAGGATCTTATTTCTATCTCCATTGTCGCTGATACTGAAGTCGTCTATTCCTCCTTCTTCATCAATGTCTCCAAATGCCAGGTTATAGACACCTGACCGTTCTGTACGCATAAAGGCAATCCGTTTATGTATTTTACCGTTTTTCCCCAGGCTGATGAAATCGAAGACACTCAGGTCATCAGAAATATGGAAGGCCGGATAATTATCGTATTGCATTTCTACTATTTTTAAGGGTAAGTTTTCAGACTAAAGTTACTAAAAAAGAAGAGATAAAAACTAATATTATTAGTGTTTTGCTAAATAATTTAAGATAATGACTGTGGGGGCTGTGCATGAAATGCGGGAGGGAAAATAGGACCCTGCGGTCTATAGCGAAACCGGGGGGATAAGCGTATTTTGGACATATAAACCATTCGATGCTTGCTTTGTCCTATATCTATATTGCCTTCATCCTTCTCGCCTTTTTATCGAGCCTGGTCTGCTGGCGATCGGGCATGGCTGTTCATTTGAAGGTGTTCTCCTGTTTGCTGGGGCTTACGTTTGTGGTGGAATTTTTTGCCGTGGTCGCCCCGGGTCTTCATGTACGTCCCCGTTTGTATGTATACAATGTTTTCTTCCTGCTCCAGTTCTGGACCTATGGGTATTATTATTACCGGCTGCTCCGGGTCCGGCTGTTGAAGCGGTTTATCCTTGTCTACCTGGCTATCTTCCCTCTCTTCTGGGCGTCGACGGTATTTTTTCTTCTTGGTTTTAACCGGCTGGACAGCTATCTGCTGATCATGGGCAGTTTCTTCAGCATTGTGTTTTCCCTGTTGTATTACTTTCAGCTGATCACCGACCAGGAGGTCCCGCCGCTGCGTATGCTGCCCGAGTTCTGGATCGCCACGGGCATGCTTCTTTTCTATCTCGGTGCGTTGCCATACTTCGGCACGCTGAATTTCCTTGTTCATCACATTCTCCTGGCGGGTACGGGTGGATTGGTGAATGCGGTGCGGATGCTGGATATCCTGCTATATGCGGCGATCGGCTTTGGCTTTGCCTGCCGGGCTTTGCCGCTGCGGACCGCTGCGCAGCCGATCGAGACGCCTGTCAGTGACTGGTGAGTAAGGGATAGTATTTATTGAATGCCGTGATACGGTCTGCCAGGCCGTTTGTTCCCCCATTTATAATCTTTGTCACCGCCGTTATCACGTCGGTCGTTGCGGGGGGGTCCGACGGGGGAAGGCATGGTGGAGGCGGAAAGCGCGGGAGGCGCGGGAAGACATGGGGAGGCGGAAAGCGCGGAAGGAAAAGGTGTTTTTCCCGTATTTTGGTAAAGAGTGGGTGGTGGGGATGGGAAATTAATGAGAGGGGGGTAAATTGGCCTATCTATCATTTTTAACCACTAAACTTTATTTTTTATGGCTATTCCCCCCCCAACACCGGTTTGTATTATCCCGGCTGCGCTTGCCGAGGCGCGGATCAAATATTTTATGGATAATAAAAAGCCGATCCTGGATGGTATGATCGCTTACAAGCCCGAGATCGAAAAGATCACTTATTCCCCTTCCGTCTTTCTCCAGCTTCTTGGTATCCTGATGAAAACGCCGGGAAAATATTCCGGGGTCCGTGTCTATTTTGGTTCTTACCTGTGGAGCGATACCGATCCGGGGATCAAGTATATTCCCGCGGGAATGGAAGAGAACCTTGTCCTGCTTTTTGTACCTACGATCGCCGATGGCTCGACCGGGAATATCGTCCATAAGGATGATACGACCAGCATTTACGCGATCTCTTTTAATCAACTGGTCCTTTTGCCGGACCCGTCAAACACTATTCCTGCAAAGGATACTGCCTCCAACTGGATCCGGCATTTCCAGAGCAAGATACCGTCGCTGAACATGAAGGCCATCCGAACGACGGGAAACGCCGCCTTTGATGAAACGAGGAGCAACTGGTACAAGATCGAAAACTTTATCGATACGGATCCGAATTGTATCGGTCTGGCCACGTTTATCCAGACGTTACAGAAAGCCGGTAACCTGGTTTGTATCGACACTCATCCGGCCTGTTATACCCCCAAAGATTCCTTTGACGAAGCCAAGCTGACGTTGGTATTTGTGCTTAAGAGCAGCAATAAGCTGGATTCAACCAATTATTTTTTTGGTACGAACAATACGAATTTCGATATAAACGGCTTTGTAAAGGATCCTTTTGACGATGATCCGGGCGCCGACACGGGGCTGCCCTGTCCGCCGGATGATGGTTGTATCAATGGGGGCAGTTTATTGCCACAGCCCTGATGCCGCCCTTTCGTCCCTTAAAAAATGATGTTATATTGATACCGGTACTAAATTATATCTATGTAAGTGTTATCCTTAGCGCTTTTTTATCCAGCCTGATCCGTTTCAGGCTGGATCTTCCTTTTCATTTACGGCTTTTTAGCTGTCTGCTGGGGGTCACTTTTGTGGTGGAGCTGCTGGCGGGGATCCTTTTTCGCCCCCATCATATCAGCAACACGCCGTTGTATAATGCCTTTGCCGGGCCGGAGTTCTGGGTCTATGGATTTTATTATTACCAATTGATCCGCGTCCGGTTATTACGGAAAATTATCTTTCTTTTCCTTATTATTTTTCCTATCTTTTGGTTTGTAACGGTATTCTTCCTTTTTGGTTTTACTATCTGGAACAGTTATGTGCTCATTACGGGCAGTTTTTTTAGCGTCCTTTTTGCGATCATGTATTATTATCAACTCATTATCGCCAAGGATATTCAATCCCTTCGAAATCTGCCGGAGTTCTGGATCGCCACGGGTATGCTGGTCTTTTACCTGGGCGCACTGCCTTATTTCGGTACGCTGAATTTTTTGCTGGACTATTATAAGATCCACCGGGGCGTATCCCGAAGTCTGTTGAACGTACTCAAGATCGTAAACACGCTTATGTATGGTCTGTTTGCTTATGGTTTTTTATGCCGGATAATCAATACAAGGAAGTCTTAATCGTGTTGGTGGCCTGTATCACCTTATTCCTGATCCTGGCCGCCATTATATTGTTTTTTCTTTTCCTGTACCAGCGAAGGCGTTATGTTCAACAGCAACAGATGGCAGAGCTGCAGCTGCAGTTCCGGGAGCAGTCGATGAAGGCGCAACTGGAGATCCAGGAGCAGACCTTTCATGCCATCAGCCAGGAGATCCATGACAACGTAGGACAGGTACTGAGCCTGGCCAAGGTACAGATCAACATTATGAACGAGAGCGAGCGGATGGACAAGGGGATGTTACAGGATGTGCGGGAGAATATCGGAAAGGCGATGTCGGATCTCCGGGACCTGGCCCGCAGCATGAGCAGCGACAGGGTCCGCAGCTGTACGCTCCATGAGACCTTGTTGCAGGAGGCCGAGCGGATCAATAAAACGGGTATCATCCGTGTAGAGGTGACGGTGGAAGGAGACGCCCGGGAGATAGAGGCCCAGAAAAAGCTGATCCTTTTCCGCATTATACAGGAGGGTATCCAGAACTGTATCAAACATGCGGGGGCGGGGGTAATTTTTATTCGTTTTGGTTATTATCCTGAGGCGGTGCATATATCCATCCGGGATGAAGGGAAGGGGTTCGATCCTGCGGTCATCCTGCAGGGAGGGAATGGGATGGGACTGGGCAATATCCGGACCCGTGTCCATCTTACGGGAGGGACCCATACCATCGAGAGCGGCGCCGGTGAAGGTACACATATACGCTTAACGATCCCTTATGAGTGAAGTCCGTCATATCGCCATCGTCGATGATCATACGATGTTCAGAAAGGGGCTGATCGCGCTGATCGGCCTGTTCCCGCAATACAAGGTCGTCGCTGATGCGGCGAACGGGGAGGAACTGATGCGGCGGCTGCCCTTGTCGGAGCCGTTGCCCGATATCCTGTTGCTGGATATCGCCATGCCGGTGATGGATGGTTATGCTACGGCCGCCTGGGTGCGGGATCATTACCCCGGGATCCGCATCCTTGCGCTCAGCACGATGGATGCCGAGACGGCCATCATCCGGATGATCAAGAACGGGGCCAAGGGCTATGTGCTGAAGGATGCGGACCCGGCGGAGCTGAAGCAGGCCTTTGATGAAGTGCTGAGCCTGGGCTACTATTATAACGATCTTGTCAGCCGGAAGATCGTCCGGTCGGTCAATCTGCTGGCCGATGAGAAGAGCGATCTCGGGAGTATGACCCGGCTCTCGGACAGGGAGCTGAGCTTTCTGCGGCTGGCCTGTAGTGAGAAGACCTACCAGGAGATCGCGGGTGAGATGTTTGTGAGTGACCGAACGGTGGACGGGTACCGGGATGCATTGTTTAAGAAGCTGAATGTGAGTACGCGGGTGGGGTTGGTTCTTTATGCGATACGGAATGGGGTGGTGCATGTGTAGAACCGAGATACAGCGTTAGGTTCATAGCGATCATGATACCCGAAAAAAACCACAAACCCAGTAGCATTGCGATCGATAAGTGCATGGCAATAGCCATCAGTAAGATGACCCGCCTCGTGGCCGGGATATGAATAAGTAATGGATAGAAGGTCTCTACCAGCAAGGTAAAGATCGAGCCCACCGTCAATAATACGGGCACCCGGGCCAGGAACCCAAGATCAAAAGAATGAAAGGGCGGTTGCATGCAGGCCCGCCAGATCGCCTCGCCCGTCCACCATTGATGCGATACCATTTTATTTATGCCGGAGAAGAAATAGATAACGCATAAAAAGATCCTCAGCGTAAAGAAAGAAAAGCCAGCCAGGGTTTCACTACTCCTGCGGCGGAATAAAAGGCGGTCGAACGACAGCCTGGCGGCCGTGGGCATGAAAACCAGCAGCAGCAGGCAATTGCTCATAAACATGTCATAACCATAGCTGGTCAGCTGATAGCTGTTTAATAAGACCAGGTTCAGGAACCAGCAGACAAGCGCGCTAAAGGTCGTAAGGAAGCCGGTAGTCAGGAAAAGAAGAAAGGCTCCATACACGCATAAAAACACGAGTATGCCTTGCTGCTCCGTTGTATGAAAGACTGCCGCCAGGATCTCGGTCCATGATACGAGGTCCCATCGTATCATATTATTACCCATGACCTGGCGTATTGCCCTGCTGATCTCGGGCTTTATTATACCGTATTCGCCGTATAACAATGGCGCATACCTAAAAAGGATGGCCCAGTGGATGATGGCCAGTGAGCCAATGGCAATCCTGAAAAAGGCCAGGGCGGCCGGATGGCTTTGCCCCAGGAAATACCCCCTGGCCCTTGACCGATAATTATTTATCGTAATATTCTCTGGCATATACTAATTCATAATGAGGCTTTACGCCCTGAAGATATTGCGGGATATCGGGGAGCTTGTATAAAGAAAAGAAGAACACAAGCCTGTCCTTTTCCCGGTGTTGCGAAAAATAATAAGCCGACAATGAGTAAGCGAGATAATCCCTGATCGCAGGATAGGAATAGAACTTGTGGAGGGCGCTGAACACATTGTTTTCCATCTCTTTGCTGTAATAGAAAAAGGGTTCGGCCGAGACAGTTCCTGTACTGTTGGTGGTCATGAATCCTACGAAATAGGAGTCGGGGATCTCGGGGGAAAAGAATGCATATTCATCGATCATGCAATTCCGGGAGATCGCCTGTTGGGTCTTATTTATCCAGGAGTCCGGGTATTTCCGGTTTAGCTTGAAATGCGACCAGAAATTTATGAGCAGGACGGAAAGGATAAAGATCGCCAGCGAAAAGATCCTTAGACGATTACCCATGATCAATTGTATTTTGCCAGGATCGTTTTGAGTTTGTCCAACTGTGCCTTGTCATCCGCTGAAGCTAACCGCAGAAAGAAATCTTTTATGGTTGTGTGGACGGCTGCCGATTTTTGAAAGGTCTTGATGTCCATGATCTTTTGTCCGGCCACGACCTGCCCCTTTGGCTTTCCGTAGATGAATGTCTGTCCGTCGGTTGTCTTTGTCTGAAGATCGAAATTTGTCTTGTTCATATTATTCAGGATCGCCTGGATGCCGGCTGCGTCTTCTGCTGAAATGGGTTTTGTAACCTGTAAGGTCTGTACCTGGGCAAATACGCCGTTGCAAACGACGGATAGCGCGAGCAATAAGAGCAACTTCGGGAGAATGGACTTGTGTTTCATAATTTTTTTTTAAGTGTTAAGAATAGGGACGAATGTATACACGGTCCGAGGGGTGAGAAACGGGAAAATCCCCCTATATATCGGGTCTTTTCCCCGTACTTTAATAATGGGCGGGTCCCTATCTTTCGGGTAAATAATCGACTATGCCAATCATTACTTTCAGCGGGAAGATCTCCGATGCGGAATCTACCGCTGTTCACCTGTCCGTCGCGGGGCCTGATCACTTTTTCTTTAGCAATAGCTATGAGGATGATTTCGGCGAGAAATTAAATCTTCCGCCCGGAGACTACCTTGTATTTGTATCTGCCTTTTCCGATGGGGACTTTGTCTTCAATGTAACGGGTAATATCCGTTCGATTACCCCGGCTGTGCCCGATGATTATGCGAGTAAATCAAAACAAAGCTATCAGTTAACCGTTTAATTATGAAACACCTCCTCCTCGCAGGGCTATTCCTTTCCGGCAGCCTATCCCTTTTCGCCCAGATCAATGCTAAAAAGCTGGACGACTCTGTGCAAAAAGCAAGAACGATGGACAGCAAGGCAAATTTTGCCAGCATTCTGGGCGCCCTCGGAAGTTTTGCCGGAAAAGATGGGAGCAATCTTACTTTTCAGCCCACCTTTTATGGGATCGCCTCCCTTTTTAACCCCGACCTGAAAAAATCAGGCAATTTCCGTAAAGAGATCTTTATCCGTAATAGCCAGTTGACCCTGGGGTTGACACCGGCCGCTACCTCCCTTTTTAAGTATGACAGCCTGGGAGCCGGTTATACCTATGCGATCATCAATAACAAAAAGCTGACGGCAAAAAAATACCGGGAGCTGGGTAGCAGCGAGGAATATAAGACTTTTCAAAAAGTGCAGGATGCCCTGGCTCAATATGCGGGTGCGCATATTGGCGAGCCGGAGGCTGCCCTTGCCTTGTCGCTGTTCAATAAGGGGATCGGAACCTCCGATCTGCCTACGTTGCCAAAGGAGCTGAGAAGCGCTCTGAACCAGGCTACCGGCGCGAAGGACGACGCCGATCTGCTGACAAAGCTTGGCGCGTGGGATACCCTCTGGCAGAATACGATCTCGGCCTTGTCAAGAGCGCCGCTGTTTACGGCCGGGTTTAATAGTATCTATGATCTTGTACAGCATAGATGGCAGGAGATAAGTCTCATGCCGGTCAATCTGACCTTGTATATGCGCCGTTCAAATCCGCAAAGCTCTTCTGTTACTATAACCGGGAGCTATGTCTTTGATGTGGATACGGCCAACAAAGAAAATCTTCAGCGTAACCTGATCAAGGTCAACCTGGGTTATGATATCATCGCTCTTATGACAAAAGATAAAAAGAAGACGGTTTTTGAAATAAAACCCGGGTTAATGACCTCTTTTGTGACAAAGGGTAAATATCTGAATGAAAAGACCTCCACCTGGAACCCGAGCCTTACGCTGCGCGCGCGGTTGAGCGACAACTTCTATCTGCCGGTCACGCTGAAATACGACACAAAGGATCCCCAGTTGTTTGGCTTTCTGGCCATTCAATATTCGTTTAATTGAATAAAGGCAGAGATATGTTAATCTTTCAAAACATGGCTGACTTTTTTTATAGCCTGTATCCTGACTGCCTTATTGCTCCCAATTACGGTTCCTTGTTCTGTAAAGCAGTCGCCGTCGAAATGGACACCTTCTAAAAGCCCGCTGGAGTAATTTATTACGGGGGCTCCGGAAGACCCTCCATAAGTATCTATTTTATTATAATAGAGAAAAGAGTCATCATATTTGAGTAAAGGACCACATTCGACACGTTTGGCTTTCCCCTGCGGATGCTGAATAATGCATAAAGTATCGGTATGATTTATATAATCCGACGATACGGTCTTTAACCAGCCAAAGAGCTCGCCTGCCTTTTTGCCGTTTCGGGGTCCCAGTCTGACAATAGCATAGTCTAACTTATCGCCAAGATCTACCAATGATACGACAGGGAACGACACTGAATCGCTGACCAGGTCGTTATTAACAGAGATCGATTCAAAATTGAAAACGACATTCATTAATGGTGCCATTTCTGTGGGACTCAGGTCTCTTTTATTCTTTTTTGGGGGATAGGTTCCCGGAAGTTTCGAGCTGAAACAATGTCCGGCCGTAATGAACAGGTCCAGATCGATCAGGCATCCGGAGCCTCGTGGCTGGCCAAATACGTCTCCTTCGTCATCGCCTGAATCTTTGAAGGTGTTGCCAAAACTCTTATTCCATTGCAGCATTCCAATGGGGGATGCTTGATTTACAACGAAACTTCGCGGGACAAACAGGTTGTCTTTATATGTGAGGATGTCTGTTGTTCCATCGATCATGCCACATTGAGATTCCACCTTCTTCATGGATGCAAGATTTTTCAAATCCTCCAGCAACGATCTGGATCGCCTGATCTCCTGGAGTTTGATCCTGGGGGGGAGCACTGTATCTGTTTGCAGCATTGAGATCAGGTATTCATATTGACGAGTCCGGGACAGGTAATCTTTTACCGTTAATGAAAGTTTTTTTAATGAGTCCAGTCGCCGGATAGGAATCGGAAATCGCCTGATATTCAGTTCTGAAAAGCTGGTTATAGTCTTTGGGGTTGTATATTGAGACGTAACGGTACTATCTGCGCTTCCTGCAGAAGTGCCCTGGTTATTACATCCGCTAAAGGCCATTGCCACGAATACAATGCTTACCGACCTTTTAAAAAAATTTATACCATTCATTGTTGTTTTCCCCCGGCTTTCTTTTTGTTCCCTTTGGAGGAATTTTTGGAATCGTCCCCAGCGCCGGAACTGCTGTCCGGATTTGTGCTGGTATTCGCTTGCAGGTCGGTGATGGATCTTAGCCTATTGGCTTCCAGCATCGTATTGATCGATTGTATTTGTTGTGCCCTGAAATCTCTTTTTGACTGGACCCAACTGATAATATCCTCGAATAAGGTTAATGGATTCGGTATCAACGATGTTATCGAAAATGCGCCTCCGGTATCGCCCTCCGGGTTCGGGTTGTTGAAGTGGTGAGCGACGTGGGCTGCATAACCAGATCTATATGTTTGCATTTCATTTTGCAAACTACCGAATACCTTGTCGATATTGACCAATAGATCATGGTAGTGTTTTGTATTTTCGAGATCGGTCTTATTTCTCAGGATAAGCTGAGATTCCAGCTCTGTGATGAAGGCATCTACCAAACGTCGCAGCTGGTTGTAATATTTGAAGATCTGTGTATGTTGGGTCTCCCGATCTATTTTTATTGCCGCAAGGGTAATCGGATCTTTTCCCTTCGAGGTATCCTCCAGGTCCTGTAAGAAGGAATCCTTTGTAAATACCTCTATCATGATATCTTCGGCTCCATCCTTGCACGTATTCAAATACGCATTGATGCCGCTGATACCCGTCGGTACTATATTATCCGAAGAAGTAGAGTTGGCCGGTGTCTGGGAGCTTACTCTTGTGCCCATGATCAACATAAGGCATCCTGCAATTACCAGGTGTTTTCTCATTTTATTCAGGGATTTTTATTATGTAAGCTAAATTACTATCCCCCGGAGTAATAGCTCACCGTTAAAACACCTATTTTGGTCTGACAAAGGACGCCCAGGAAGCACTGGATCAGTATGAAGTTGTCGCCGTCGAAGAGACCCGGGTTGCCGGGTTTTTGTGTACCGTTGTTTAACGGTAGGAGAAGGGTGAAAGTACCTATGCGGATACCCGAAAAATCCGGGAAATTGCCCTAAAATACTTTTCCCGTTATGAAACCATCCACTCCCCGGCCGTATCGGTCCGCCGCTGCTTTTATGCCCGTCTTTTTTTTATTGTTCCTGACTGGACCCGTGCATGGTCAGGGGCTATTCAGAAAAATGCTTGACAGTCGCCCGCCGGCCGCCGGGCGTTCCAATGTCTCCGTACCGGGGCGTTTGCGTCCCTTTGTTGCGGGGCTTGCCGATGCCACTGTAGCGCCCACGCTCGACGATTTCAATCCCAAGACGGCGGGTCAGGGAGGGACGGTAGTCCTTACGGGGACCAATTTCGATAATAAATCCCAGGTTAGCTTTGGCGGTACGGCGGCCGGCAATGTCAGTGTAAGCGTGGACGGGAAGACCATCACCGCTACTGTCGGAGCGGGGGCGACGGGCGACGTCGTTGTGAGCAATGCCACCACAAACACCGCCAGTAAGGGCGGCTTTATCTTTGCCGATCCCCCGGTTATCACGGGTCTTTCCCAGGCTGCTTTTTCGATGGGCGACAATGTAGGCATTATTGGAAAGAACTTTCTTGCCGGCGCGACGGTCACCTTTGACGGAGTAGCGGCCACCAATGTCACCGTCGTATCTTCCACCCTTATCACGGCCACGGTGGCCGGCGCCGTTACCGCCGGTAATATCATCGTGAGCATCCCTGCCGTAGGCAGCGCCACCTGGCCGCTTGTGCCCGGGCTGTCGGCGGCCGGGGCGGGCGCCAATGCCGACCTGACGATCCCCTCACTCGGGCAGGGGCTTGCTTTTATTCCTACACCGACCTTTTGTTATAGCAACCCTCAACTAAGCGACAAGTGGGGAGTGACTGCTACGCTATGGGGTAATTCACTTGGGACGGATAGCAGCAGGCAGAGTGTAGGGGTTAAGATCTTAAATCCACAGCTCAGCCAGCTTGGTATGAAACTCGAGTTCGATAAGTTCTGGAAGAGTGTCTCCTCGGACAATTTTGCCATAGCGGCGGTAGTGGAAACGAATTTATTGCTGAAGAAGGTATCCTTTTTTGATACGCTCTCCAAAAATACCACCAGCTTTAACCCCTTTGTCCTTCATGAGCGGGTCGGGATCACGAGCGCCTTTATCCACAAGAGTTTTTATGCTTCCTTTTATTGGAATTTCCTTTGTGTCGTAACGGAGAATGCCCACTTCTCGGATTTTTTCAACACGGGTAATAAGAATGTGTTTGCCTACCCGGAATTTTCGCTGGGGAGTCTTTTTAATATTTCCTCTACCGGCAAACAGCTGATCAAGGTGGAATTTGATTTTCTTATCAATAACGGCGACGCCAATTCCATCTATCAATCGGCGAACACGCTTATTCCTTATTTTAAGGCGGGTTTTGTTACGGATCTGTAGAGGCGGTTATTCTTTTATACCAACTGGAATTTATCGCCGTCGAAGAGGCCGAGGTCGCCCAGCTTTAGATGCGGGATGACCAGGAGGGCCATGAACGAGAGTGTCATGAAGGGGGCGGCGAGCTTTGAGCCGAGGTCTTTGGCCATGGAATCAATCGCGGTGTAGGAATCGGCGACGCTGTAGCCTTCGCCGAGGCTCATGAGGCCGGCGACGGGGAGGGGGAGAATTAATTCGGAAGTAGGAGTGCCGGGGTCGACGCAGCTGAGGCCGCCTTTTTGGTCGATGAGGAGGTTGATGGCACGGGCGATGCTTTCGTCGTCGACGCCGACGGCTACGATGTTGTGGCTGTCGTGGGCTACGGAAGAGGCAATGGCGCCGCGTTGGAGGCCGAAGTTGCGGATAAAGGATTTTGCGACGGGGGCGCGTTGATAACGATTCACCACCACGATCTTCAGAATATCTTTTGCGGGGTTGCTATGCAGGCGTCCGTCGGAGGGGAGGGTATCCGCCACCGGGAGGATCACCTTATTTGTGATCAGCTGTCCGTCGAGGGCTTCGATGAGATAGACCTGTTCCACGTTCTCCTGTTCGCCCCATTTGTCGAGGAAGTAAGCGAAGTCGGAGGGGGATACGGGGCGGGCGTTGAAGTTATTGATCGGGGAGGCGGTGAGCAGACCGGCCGCGGTGGTGGGTGCGGGGGAGCTGGTCAGGTGTGTGCTGGCGATCTTTGAAACGCCCTGGTCGGCCACGAGTTGTCCCTTTATATACGTCTGGAGGACCCTGAAGTGTTGCAGGTCTTCCACGAGGATGAAGTCGGCGGGGTCGCCGGTCCTTACCAGGCCGGAGTCCAGCTTATAGTGTTCGACGGGGTTGATGCAGGCGGCTTTTAAGACGTTGAAGACGTCGATGCCTTTTTCAATGGCGCGGGCGCAGAGCCGGTCGATATGGCCGGCGACCAGGCTGTCGGGATGTTTGTCGTCACTGCAGAGCATCATCTGATCGGGGTAGTCGTTGAGCAGTCCGATCAGCGCGTCGAAGTTCTTTGCGGCGCTGCCTTCGCGGATGAGGATCTTCATGCCGTATTTCAGTTTGTCGAGCGCTTCTTCGGCGGTAAAGCATTCGTGGTCGGTGGAGATACCGGCTGCGATATATTCTTTTGCCTGTTCGCCTCTTAGTCCGGGGGCGTGACCGTCAACGGGTTTGCCGAGGCGGTGTGCCGCTGCGATCTTTTCCATCACTTCGGGATCTTTGTTTAGCACGCCGGGGAAGTTCATCATCTCGCTGAGGTATTTGATCCTGTCGTCTGCGAGAAGCTGCGCGACCTTTTCGGCGTCGAGGGAGGCGCCGGCTGTTTCGAAGCGGGTTGCGGGTACGCAGCTGGGCGCTCCGAAGTTAAAGTAGAAGGGCACTGTTTCGCCGTTGCGGATCATAAACTCCACGCCGGGGAGGCCGACCACGTTTGCGATCTCGTGGGGGTCGCTAACGGTCGCGATCGTCCCGTGTACCACGGCCAGGCGGGCGAATTCCGAGGGGATGAGCAGGGAACTTTCTATATGAACATGGGCGTCGATAAAGCCGGGGAGGATATAGGGGAGGGGCGCCTCTGCGATAGGGGTAATGGATCGTATAAATCCCTCGTCGATAATGAGTTCTACGGTCGTTATTGTTTTTGCTACGATGTCTACCAGGCGGCCTTTTATTGAATGCATGGCGCAATTTACACAATACGGAATGAATATTTCCGTTTAGTTTATCGGAGAACTACGTATCTCCATCCTATAAAAAAACCAATGCCCCGTCGTTATGAACTGTAAAAAGAGTGTTTTACTCCTCTTCGTGTCGTTCGTGTGCCTGACTGCTTTTTCCCAATCTTTTGTGGGCTACGGCTACGATAATTATTCCGGCGTCAACGGGCTCCTGCTCAACCCCGCCAGTATATCCGACAGTAAATTCAAGGTAAGCGTCAACCTGTTCTCGATCAGCGTGCTGGGAGGGACCAACGCCTACCAGATGGATCGCAGCCGGTTGTTTGGCTTTCATTTCTCCAACATGTCCGATGGGAATGGCTATTATAAGTCCACCACTACGGCGGATAAGTATACCTATTTCAACACGGATATCCTGGGACCTTCGGCCCTTATCTCTCTTACTAAGAAGGACGCCATCGGGCTTGTCACGCGGATGCGGATGATGGGTAATGAATACAACCTTGGTAATTCATTATTCCAGCTGCTTGGTAATCCATCCCCAAACTTTTACAATATCGATATCATTAATAAAAGCCTCCAGGCGAAGGTAAATGCCTTTGCCGAAGCGGGTATTTCGTATAGCCGTGTGCTTTTGAAGGACGAGGTCTCGGAGTTCAAGATCGGGATCACGGGGAAATATATCGCGGGTCTTGCCTATGGCAGCTTTGCCACGGGTCCGCTGCTTCTCAATCTCGATGCTACCAACCTTATCGCCAAGATGAACGGGGATGTCACGGCCCAATATTCCAATAACCTGGATAATATGGGTAATGGCAGCAGTGTTTCGGATATGGTGAAGCATCGAAGCGGCAGTGGTCTTGGGCTGGACCTTGGTTTTGTCTATGAGCTGAAGAAGAGCCCGTCGGAGTACAAGCTGCGGCTGGGTGTTTCGGTGACGGATATCGGTTCGGTGAAATATACCAATTCCGCCAATTCGCAGAATTATACGCTTACGACGGCCGGGCATAATACCAGCGAGCTGCAGAAGCAGGACGGGGAGACCTATGATGATTACTTTACCCGGCTGAAGACGGCCGGTCTGATCGTATCGAAGGGTATCGCCCCGATGGCCAAGGTCTCGCTGCCGACGGCGTTGCATCTGAATATCGACTATGACATATTCAAACGACTCTTTATAAATGCCGATGTGCTTTTTAATATGGTGGCGAACAGCAACCCGGTGAATCCGAACTATATCACAACTTTCACCGTTACTCCGCGGCTGGAGAAGAAGTGGGTTAGTATTTATTCACCCGTTTCGTATAATGTCGAAGGACAGTTAAACTGGGGTGCGGGGATCCGTTTTGGTCCTCTCTTTGTGGGTAGCGGCTCGGTCTTATCCAGTCTGCTGAAGCAACGGATCCAGACGGCGGATGTCCATGCGGGTCTTACGATCCCTATTTTCCAGCATGACAAGGACAAGAAGCATACTAAGGCAGATACGGTCTATCGCAACAAGGACCTTACGCATGACCGGGATGGGGATGGTGTCGTCGATGAGAAGGACGAGTGTCCGGATAGCGCCGGTCCGATCGCGCTGATCGGTTGTCCCGACCGGGATGGAGATGGGGTGCCCGACAAGAAAGACAAGTGCCCGGATGTAAAGGGGTCGCCTAATTTCCAGGGTTGTCCTGCGCCGGATTCGGATGGTGACAGTGTCAATGACGATGAGGACAAGTGTCCGCTTGTGAAGGGATTGAAATCCAACTATGGTTGTCCGCCGATCAAGGCTGAGTATATAACGGGGGTTAACCGTGCTGCAGATCGCGTTTTCTTTGTCCGGGCCAAGGCGACGATCGAGAAGAGTTCGTTGCCGGAGCTGGACCGGGTGGTGACCATCCTTGAGACTGATACCACGCTGCGGTTGCGGATCGAAGGGAATACCGACAGTGAAGGAACCGATGAGCGGAACCTGTCGTTATCGGCGCGAAGGGCGAGGGCGGTGCGTAATTACCTGGAGAAACAGGGGATCCCGGTAGCGCGGATGGATTATATCGGTCTTGGGAGCAAGCATCCGCTGGCGACGAATGAGACGAGGGAGGGTATGGCGCAGAACCGGCGGGTGGAGATGATATTGATGAATTATCCGAAGGATAAGAAGTAGTATTTTTTTACTGAAATTTGATTATCTTTATTATTCCCTTACTTATGGCCCTTTAGCCTGTTCGTCCTGTTTTTTATTGTGTCTTACCTGTTTACTTTCGCCCCCTTTTTTACCCCATTGCCCGGTAGATGATGCAGCATTTGTTGCGGTATAACGATGCTGACAGGCCCAATCCGGGGCGGCCTGGCCTTGTCGACGGATTGGTTCCGCCGGCAGGGCTTTTTTTTGTCAGGCGACGATTTTTTGTTAGGGCCGGGCGACGATGGTCTCCTGTAATTCGTCGAGGAAGGCGATCTGGGCGGGATTGATAATATTCCGGGCCTTGTCGAGTGTGAACCAGCCGGCCTTGTCGATCTCGGGGAAGGCGCGTCGTTTGCCGGATCTGGGGGGCCATTCGATCTCGAAGGTGTTGCTGACGATGGCGGCGGGGACGAGGTCGCCGGTCGTGATCCACGCAAAAACGCGTTTGCCACCCTTCTGCCGGATGGGGCTGAGGGGGGTGAAGGGGCCTTTTAGGGTGAAGCCGGTCTCTTCGCGGAATTCGCGGATGGCGGCGTCGAGGGCCGGTTCTGTGTTGCCGAATTCGCCTTTTGGGATGGTCCAGCTGCCGGCGTCCTTGTTTTTCCAGAAGGGGCCGCCGGGGTGGGCTAAGAAGACCTCGAGTATGCCTGTGGTCAGCCGGTAGAGGAGGATGCCGGCGCTTTGTTTGCTGGTCATGAATTATAGGGTACCAAATAACCGGCCAAATTTGAGTTAGGGAATGCAGGGAAGGGACGGAATGCGCGGGGGGGATTGGATGCCGGGAGGGACGGAAATGATAAAGCCTCCCGGGTGGGAGGCTTATCGATAAAACAGAAGATCTGTTGTTATGCTTTTTTAGCGGCTTTCTTTGCTACTTTTTTTGCTGCTTTCTTTGCGGCCTTTTTCGGAGCTGCTTTTTTTACTGCTTTCTTTGCAACTTTTTTCTTTGCCGGTGCTTTCTTAGCGGCCTTTTTTGGGGCAGCCTTTTTTGCTTTTGCCATTTTGTAGAATTTAATTTGTTAGTAAGGATGTAAAGGTACGGGAAATATGCGGGTCAGTGATAAATTTTAGTGCTGTCGGGTTTGGGTTTTGGTGGAGTAGGCTTTGGCAGTATTTTTGGTTTGTGCTCTATCGGAATGATGCCTGAGCCTTCTCCACCCAATGCAGGAGCTGCTTTTGTCTCGCCGGCTGGTTTTCTGTTGACCGTTACGGTGGTAGCTGGGCGATAGGTAGATCGATCGCCGGAAGGGAGTGGACGAATGGGGATTGGCTCCCGCGTGGTTTGTTTTGTCGTCTTCTCTGCGGATTGTCCCATGGCGCAACCCATTATGAAGAGAAAGGCGATCGATAAGATCAGTGGTCTCATGTGTTTGGTTTTTATTTTAGACAATATAGCGGTATTCGTTTTTCTTGAAGCCATCATACAGTTCGTTGATGCTTTCTTTTAACCGGGTACATTTTGCCGATGCGGAATAGATCACGATGAGGAAGAAGATCTCCGCGACGAGCAGAAAAACCGTGTTGATCTTATTCATATCCCATCCATCCGCAATGGAGAAGGCATCATTGAAGACCACCAGGCAGTAGACCACGAAGGGGAATCCGAAGATCTTGCCTACCAGCCGTTCTGCGATGGTGTGTTGTTTTTTCTTCTCGCTGACTTCGAGGGGTGGAAGATTGAAAATCTCGTTCATCGACAAGAAATTATAATGATGCTGCCTCCTGGTATAGTTGACGGAGGCGAGAGTATGGGTCTTGTCGAAGTTTTTATCGTGGCGGATCTCTTCTTTCTCCAGGAAGGTGCGGAAGTCTTCTTCGTTGGCGGAGTCGATGTAGCGTTCGGTCACCGCCCGCAAGGCAATCTTCAGGTTATTTGCTTCCCTTGTCAGGGTGAATTGTGCGATGACCAGGAGGATCGTGATGGCGATGCCGCCTACCAGTCCCAGGTCATTTATGTCGAATGAATTCCCCAGGACCGGGATGCGAACGAGGTGTACGTTTTCCATCTCATTGCGCAGGTTGTTCTCCAGTCTTTTCTTTGTCACGTCCAGGTTGAACCAGATGGCCAGGGAGTCATGATAGCTCAATTTTTCCGTTGTCGTGTCGGCCAGCTCCTTAAAGATATTGTTGGCGTTTTTGCTATTCCTGTCTATTCGCGAGGTCGTCCAGTTTGATAATCCGTAAGAGTCATAGGAGTTTATCACGGAGATGATGGCAAGGATACATACCAGCATCAACACGTATAACACGCTGCGGGTATTACCGGCAGTCGCGTTGGACGTCTTACAGATCTCCTGGATCGCGTCATCGATGTGCAGATCCAGCCCCCTGATAGAAGAGTAGTCCATAAATATGATTGGTTGAGGATGGGTCCTTGTTTATAAAAATAAAGGAATGGCGGCGGGGAAAAAACCGTGGAAACACCCCTTATTTGGGGGCTAAAAAATAATTCCGGCGGGATCGTTGGCAATCCTGGTTTTCATTTTGTACCTTATGAGTATGATTGCAATGCCAAAAATAATTCCCGCCCGGGAGTGGAATGCGCTGTCGCTGGCTATCGCCAGGGGCGCCACCGACCAGGTTCAGACCCTGGTCGAAGAGCATGGACTCGATGTCAATGCTTGTCTTGATGACCGCACCTGGATGCCGGTGCTGATGGAGGCGCTGCTCTCCAATGGTCCCGCCACCGAGGCCGACCGGCTGCCGCTCCTACGTTATCTTCTGAAGAAGGGGGCCAATCCAAATATTTGTTGTGTAAAAGGATATAACTGTCTGCATATTGCGGTGCAGCAGGAAAGATACATCCATGCGCTGGAGCTTTTTCTCGATCAGGATGCCGATGTCAATGTGGTGGACCAGGATGGATCGAATATCGTCTACTGGGCGATACAGGGATTTCTTTTGCGACATGAGCATACGGATGAACGCGCGGTCTCTTTGCGGGTGCTGGAAAAGATCCTGCTCCGGGGAGCCGATCTTGACCGGAAGAATAAATATGAGATGAATGCGAGGGGATGGCTGGAGCATGCGGCGACGGAAGTGCGGGACCTGGTAGCCCGATGGGAGGCTTCGAAGCCGGCTGTCCGGCCCGTGTATACGGTGCAGCCGAAGTTCCCGACGAATCTGCGGTATCCGGGTGTTGCGCAGGCGATCTGGAATGGGGATGCCCCTGCCGGTCCGGCGTCCGAGCTGTTACGGGCGGTGGAGACATTGCGGGAGGAAGCGCAGCTGCACCGGAATACGCATTACAAGAAAGATCATAAACGGATGGCGGTGTTTGTCCGGGAGACGCTTGTGAACTCGGCGTTGTTTGATGCGGATGGGAATAAGCAGATCCGGATGGGGACCGAGCGGCTGATGAAGGCGTCACGGCCTTGTATGGAGGATGCGGTGTATGATCAGCTGGTGGACCAGGTGTGTGTGTATTATGAGCAGAGGGAGGGTGTTGGGAAACGGTCGGGGATGGGAGCGTTAGTGGATTAGTCCGCCAGGAAAATGGGAAAATGGTTAATGGGGATGCGTCCGCCGTATAGGTATGAAAGTACCGCCATCATGAGAAGAGCTTTTTTTAGTAGCACCTTGGTTCTCTGTCTATTATCCGCCGCCCTATCCGTCCTGGCGCAGGCGCCGGAGGACCCCGTGCATTGGAAATTCAGCATGGAAAAGGGAGCCGGTAAGGCCTACACGCTGCATATGACCGCCAACATCAATGACGGGTGGCATATTTATGCGCAGGTCCAGCCCAAGACGGCTATTTCGGAGCCGACGAGGATCGTCTTTACCCGGAGTCCGCTGTTTGTCGTCCATGGGAAGGCAAAGGAAGTCGGCAAGGTAGAGAAGCAGAAAATAGTCGAGGCGGACATCGAGCAGAACATGTTCCGGGATAAGGTAGATTTTGTTCAATCGGTTGAGGTCAAGGCCGATGTGAAGGCCAGTATTTCCGGGACGATCACATACCAGGCCTGCACCGATGAGATGTGTCTGCTGCCGAAGACGATGCCTTTTAGTGTTGAATTACCCTGATCATTCCAGTCTTTATAACCTGATTAATTATGTCCTGGCGGAGCTGAAAAAACGGCTCTGTCAGGGTATTTTTTTTTGCTATGCTGGCGGTTATAATTACATTTATGCCGACAAGCCTCCTCCTTTGAATTCTTTCACCCTTTTTCCTACTACTGTGTCCATGCCTCTGCCTTTTGTCTTTTAACATGTAATCTTTGCTGTTGAATATGTATCATCGTCCGGATGGGCCGGCTGGTTACGTATTTGTCCGGAGTGGATACCAACAGGGGGTAGTAAAGGTTGGAATTATTTTACTTTAGGAATATGTAGTTTTTCGGGTTTTTTAGGTTTTGCCTTAGCTTTTATCGTAAAAACACTAAAAAATTGCGAAAAATCGCAGAAATAAATTGCGTAAAACACGAAAATGGATTTTATTTGTGTCTTGCATGAGTAGAAAGGTTAAGGCATTCTGATTTTACTCCCGCATATCGTAAATCCGTATAGTCAACTATTTCATGCAGGCATACCCAAAAATAGAGCAATCGGTCTCTGATGATCCAGCGTTCGACTTGTCCGCCTTCCGGAAGGGGGATACGAATGCTTTTAAGTGGGTCTATGAACGCCTGACCAAATCCCTTCTTTATTTTGCTCAAAACATTATCGATTCCCCTACCGACGCGGAGGATATCGTAGCCAGCGCCTTTTTAAAGCTGCATCGTTCGCGGGCGGAGATGCAGTCGTATGTCCATATCCGCCGGTGGTTGTATTTTATCGTCCGGAATGAGTCGATCGATCTATTGCGGTACCGGACCCGGAGCCGGGAGATCCACGAGGACCTTTCTTATCTCAACAGTGAAGAGTATGTGGACCTGGAGATGTTAAAGACGAGTCTTCTGCAGAATCTTTCCGAGGAGATCGAAAAGCTGCCACGGCAGCGAAAGGCGATCCTGCGTCTTTATTTTTTTGAGGGGAAGACCACTGCCGAGATCGCCGAGCAAATGCAACTCAATAGTCAAACAGTGCTCAATCATAAGACCAGGGCCCTGGAGGCGCTGCGAAAGACCGTATTGTCAGCCGACTGGCTTTTGTCCGGTGTTCTGGGGGTCTTCCTGGGCGCCGCCTTCTTCCTACTGAATAAATAAATTAAAGAAAATTTAATCCAGACTGGTGGTTAAAATGACGATCCCCGCGTGACTATCAATGTACGGAATGGATGCGTTTCAACCATTTAGGCGGTGTCCGCATTAAATAATTATGGAAAAGATGGATGAATTACAGGCGATCATTATAAAACACCTCCGGCAGGAAACCCTTTCGGAGGAAGAGGCGGCTATGTTCGGGCTTTTCCTGCAAGGGAGGGGTAAGGAATTTGTCAAAAAATTTGAGGATAAGGATTGGGTCCGGGAGCAACTTATGCGGCTCCGGGAGATGCCTGATCAAGCCGTCAAGGAACGGATCCATGCACAACTGGAAGCGGAAGGCATCTTGGCCGCCACGAGCGGAGCGGCAACGCCTGCGCCTGTCGTCACCATGGCCCGCCGGAGTTTTTTGCGGGTTGGGATTGCGGCTGCTGTTGTCGTCCTTTTGTTTGCTACGGGGATCTTTTATTGGAAGATGCGCAGGGACGAACCCACACAACCTTTCGCCGCCGGACAGGCGATCGTCGCTGTATCGGGTATGCCGGGCGGTGACAAGGCGGTACTTACGTTGTCGGATGGCCGTCAGATCGATCTCGACTCCAGTAGTAATGGCGCGGTCGCCGACCAGGGCAATGTAAAGATCTCCAAGCTGGCCAGCGGACAGCTTGCCTATAATGTATCAACTGAAAAACCAGGCACTGCGGCCTATAATATCCTGACCACGCCCCGGGCCGGTCAATTCACCCTTCGGCTGCCTGATGGGACGAAGGTGTGGCTGAACAATGCTTCTTCGTTGCGTTATCCCGTGTATTTTTCGGGTGGAAGCCGGGAAGTGGAGCTGAGCGGTGAGGGCTTTTTCGAGGTGGCGAAGGACCCGGGCAAACCTTTTATCGTGCAGATCCGGAAGAGTGCGGCGGGTGCAGATGGGGGTTCTGTGGAAGTCATGGGCACGTCCTTTAATATCATGGCCTATCCTGACGAGCATGTCCAGCGGACTACACTTGTGGAGGGTAAGGTACAGTTTGTTCGGCAAGGTCATCAGCAGATACTCCAACCAGAAGAACAGTCCGTCGTGGATTCGCTGGGACGGGATCAACTTATTCCGCATGTCAATGTGCAGGAGGTGACCGCCTGGAAGAACGGCTATTTCCATTTCGATCATAGTGATCTGCGGGGAACCATGCGGCAACTGGCAAGGTGGTATGACGTCGATGTGGAATATAAGGGACAGCCCGGGGAGCATGTGTTTATGGGGAAGATACCGCGGAGCCTTCCTTTGCCGGCCGTGTTGAAGGGGATGGAGGATGAGCATCTTCATTTTAAGCTGGAAGGCCGGGTGTTGTCGGTACTCCCCTAAACCTATATATGACCGGCGATGCCGGGGTCTTCTATTCTTCTTTGTTCAAGTACCAATACCAGGGGGTGGGATTAAGGTCCTGCCCTTTTTTATTGCCGGCTTCCCCGGTTTTGCCGTCCCGCTTTGGAAAATATTCTACACCGGGATGGTTAGAAACATTCCTTTTACGTTCGGGATATATCCGTCCCGCTGAATTACCAGGCCTGTGTCTGCCTAGCCGTTCTATTGATCGTAAAACCCTTTTTCAAACAACTCTTTTTAGTGTGTAGTATTTTCTCATGTGATACGACCTGTGCGAGGAAAGTCGCTGTAGCTTTCCAGCCCTGATCGAATTCGAGTCCTGTTTCTACAGGACTTTCTTTTTGTTTATGCCTGCTCATTAAATTTCCCCAATAAAATGAAATCATTCTTTCTTCTGTTGCTTTCCTTTTTGCTTGTGACCATTTGTTGTCTTGCGCAGCCTGCCCGGCATGTCGTGCTGATCAGTATCGACGCCATGCGCCCCGAGTTTTATCTTGACCCAGTGTGGCCCGCTCCTACCTTACAGCGTCTCAAAAGAGAGGGGGTTTATGCGGAGAGGGTTATCCCCGTCTTTCCTACCGTCACTTACCCCAATCATACCAGTATTATCACCGGGGCCCTGCCTGTTCATCATGGGATCGGTGCGAATACTCCTTTTGAGCCGGAAGGGGTGACCGGCAGATGGAACTGGGAGTATAGTCTTATAAAATGTCCTACGTTGTGGAGCGCCGTCCGTTCCGCCGGTCTTAGCTCGGCTGCCGTCGTATGGCCTGTCACCGTGGGCGCCCCTATCGATTATAATGTGCCGGATATCTGGTCGCTTGATAGGAAGACGGATAATATACAATTGTTGAAACAGCTTGCCACTCCCAGGGGGATCGTGGATGAGCTGGAGGCAAATGCTACCGGGCAGCTGAAGGCGGAGGATATCAATAGCGAGCTGTTGCGGACGGATGAGAATACCGGCCGGATGGCCGCGTATCTGTTGGAAAAGTACCGGCCAGCCCTCACCGCGCTGCACCTGGTGGCGGTCGATCATGCCTGTCATACCTATGGCCGGGAGGGACAGGAGGTCCGGGTGGCGGTGGCGGCTGTGGACAGGGTTATTGCGGAGATCCTGGAGGCGCTGGAAAAGGCCGGGATCCGGGACAGTACGGCCGTGCTGGTCGTAGGGGATCATGGCTTCTCGGATGTGCATAGTACCTTGTTCCCGAATGTATGGCTGAAGAAAGCCGGAATCCTTGGAGAGGGACCCCAATGGAAGGCGATGTTCCAATCGGCGAGCGGATCGGCTTTTTTGCATTTGCAGCGTGCGGATGATTCGGCGACGTTGCGGGCGGTGCGTGCGTTGCTGAGTGGATTGCCGGCGGGGCAGCAGCGTCTTTTTACCGTGTTTGGGAGGGATGAGTTGGATAAGGCCGGCGCCGATCGGAGTGTTGCGCTGGCGCTTTCGCCATTGCCGGGTATTGCCATTGGCGGGTCTGCGGATGGGGAGGTATTGCGGCCGGCAGGGCAGAAGGGGACGCATGGGTATTATCCTTCCTTCCCGGGGATCTTTACGGGGATGGTGGGATGGGGCACCGGTGTGCGTGCCGGTTTTGTCATTCCGACGATGGGGATACAGGATATTGCGCCGATCGTGGCGAGGCTTTTGGGGGTCAACTTTGCCGCGCCGGATGGTGTGTTATTTCCTGGAATTGTCGTTACGAAATGATTAATTATTAATGAATTAATCGTTAACCATCCCTTTTTGGGAAATTTTTAAATATTTTTTTAGAAAATAGTTAATGAGTTGGTTAATCATTTCAACCAGCCGTAAAAGACATAGATCGGGAAATATAAAGGATGTACGCAGTAAGTAAATCCCATTACCGAAGAAAAAACCTTTATTTTATTTTGCCGAACGATTGTATTTTGATCTTGCCTACCAACCAGCAAACCTTAGAAGTCCTTAACGTAAGCCATCCTATCAATTTTCGTTCTCTTTTATTTTCGCTCTTTTTTGAAGGACATAGATTAGTAACAACACCAAAACAACGGTCATGGTTAGGCTCATTTTTACACCCCTCATGCTCGACGACTGACAGTACTGTACAAACGAAGAAAGAGGAACACGGCAATGTTCCCCTTTCGGTGGGTCTCCGATCCATTATTTTTTGCGAAACACTGAACAGTTAACCCAAATCAAAGGTAATGATTTTTAATTCTAATGGGATACTTTCCATGGGGAAGGTTGTCGATGGTTACGATCCATTAGAGGCCCTGGTAGCCCCTAAATTCTTAACGAATACGACACAAGCCCTTCGGTATTCCGGTAAAACCCTGGTACGCGCCGTGAAACTGACCGCTTTTTTGCTTTTTATAGCCTGCCTGCAGGTAGTCGCCAAGACGAATGCGCAACGACTTAGCCTTTCGGTGAAGGATGTGCCGTTGTCCAGGCTTTTTAGCCAGATCGAGAAACAGACGAGCTATGTATTCTTTTATAATGAGACGATCCTGAAGGATACGAAGCCGGTGACGCTCGATATGAAGGATGTTTCCGTGGAGGAGATCCTGCAGGCTTCTTTTAAGGGACAGCCGCTGACCTTTTTTGTACAGGATAAGGGGATATTTGTTAAAAGGGAAGAGAAGAAGATGGCTGTTGAGAGTCCGGTTAACGCTGGGGTGCCACCGACACTGATCTCGGGAGTGGTGCGATCGGAGAACGGGACTCCGCTGGCGGGGGCGACGGTGTATATTAAGAAGTTGAAACGGTCGAAGATGACGGATGCGTCGGGGAAATTCACATTGGAGAATGTACCTAGTGGAAAGTATGAAGTAGAAATCTCTTTTGTGGGATATGAAAATTATAAGACGGAGATCGAGGTGGTTGATCAGGAGGCGAAGGTGGTGGCGGAGATGAAGCAGGCTGTGAATGGGCTAGACGAAACAGTTGTTAAAGGGTATTATAATACGACTAAAAGATTGAATACCGGAGACGTAACGACCGTGAAAGGGGAGGACATCCAGAAACAGCCAGTCTCAGATCCTATTTTGGCTCTTGAGGGTAGAGTGCCAGGATTATATATTCAGCAGACAACGGGTATTCCGGGAGCATATAGTACTATTCATTTGCGAGGACAGAACAGCATTCCTAACAGCATTGGCAAACTTGTTACTGCTAATGATCCTTTATATATAGTAGATGGGGTGCCATTTGGTTCTGCTTCATTGACAAATTCATCATATGGAGGCGGTGCGGTGGGCAACAATACTACTGGTGGAGTTGTAGGTCAGGGATTAAGTCCTTTTAATAATTTAAATCCTTCAGATATAGAAAGTATCGAAGTGTTAACGGATGCAGATGCGACGGCAATTTATGGATCCAGGGGTGCAAATGGGGTTATCTTGATTACTACAAAAAAGGGAAAGGTAGGCCAAACAAATGTGGACGTGAATGTATATTCAGGCATAGGAAAAGTAACACACAATTTAAAATTACTAAATACGCAGGAATATTTGGCTATGCGTCATGAGGCGTTTGCAAATGATGGTAGAAGCCCTGGATTGACTGATTATGATGTAAATGGAACTTGGGATTCGACTCGCTATACAGATTGGCAGAAAGTATTGATTGGGGATGTTGCTAAGTTTACAAACGTCCAAGCTAGTTTATCCGGCGGTAATGCAAATACACAATTTATAATCGGCGGAGCATACAGTAATCAAGGAACAGTCTTTCCTGGTAACTACTTCGATCAAAAAACCTCCGTACATTTTAACCTTACTCATTCTTCTACAAACGAGCGCCTCCATGCACAATTAACTACAAGTTACATAAGCGATAAAAACAAAATTCCTGCCTCTGATCTAACAGGATTCATTACTTTGGCACCAGATGCACCGGCCATTTATGATGCTAATGGTAACTTAAACTGGCAAATGAAAAATGGAACGGCTACCTGGAACAACCCACTGGCAAATATCGTAAGACAGGATAAAGCTATTACCAATAATCTCATCAGTAATTTAAATATTGGATACATTTTACTCCCTGGTTTAGAGCTGAAAAGCAGCTTTGGGTATATTCATAGCCAGTTAAATCAAACGAATCTTTCGCCTGCAACATATTATGCTCCCCCTAACAATAATAACCCTGCTGTTAGGTTAAATGACTTTGCAACTACAGATGTTCAAACTTGGATTGTTGAACCTCAACTTGTATATCATAAAAAAATGGGAAATGGTGTATTGGATGTATTGACAGGTACGACTTTTCAAGAAAATACATCGAATATTATTACACAATACGCCTATGGATTTGCCAGCGATGCATTAATTCCAAATCCTGCTGCGGCGTCTACTATAGCCCTGAGTGGAAATACATTTACGCAATATCATTACAATGCCGTATTTGGTAGAATTGGTTATAATTGGGAGGAAAAATATCTAATCAATGTCACAGGACGTCGTGATGGTAGTAGTCGATTCGGTCCCGGGAAGCAGTTTGGTAATTTTGGTGCTGCTGGCATCGGTTGGATTTTCTCTAAGGAACAGTTTGCTCAAAGCAATTTATCTTTTATTAGCTTTGGTAAATTGAGGGTCAGCTATGGTACTACAGGTAATGATCAAATCAAAGATTATCAATATCTAAGTACATATACTCCTGTTGCTTCTACTTATCAGGGTATTACAGGATTAAATCCTACCCAATTAACAAACCCTTATTTTGCTTGGGAACGTGTTAATAAGCTAGAAGGGGGGGTAGAATTAGGCTTCATCCATGATAGAATTTATATAATAGCTAACTATTATCGTAATAGATCTGATAATCAATTGATAGGATACCCTTTGCCGATACTGACTGGTTTTGGTTCTGTTCAATATAATTTGCCTGCCATTGTTCAAAACACTGGATTGGAATTTACGTTAAACACAGTTAATCTCCGTTTGAAGAACTTTACTTGGAGAAGTTCTATAAACCTTACCATTCCTAAGAATAAATTAGTGGCCTTTTCCAATATTCAAAATACATCTTATAATTCCACCTATACTGTTGGGAAATCCATTTTTAGCAAAAGACTATATCATTACACAGGTGTTGACCCGCAAGCAGGCGTTTATACTTTTGAGGATGTCAATAAAGATGGGAAGCTTTCATCGGCAGACTATTTACCCACTAAACCTATAACACAACAATATTATGGTGGCTTCTTAAACCGATTTACATATAAAAAGATACAATTAGAAATATTTATTCAATTTGTAGATCAACTTGGATTTAACTATACCAAAAGCTTTGGTTTTCCAGGATCAAGTGCCAATCAACCGATATACGTTTTGGCAAGATGGCAAAAGGCAGGAGATATTGCTAGTATTGAAAAGTTTACCCAATCGGCTGGGGCTGCTGTAACCGCGTTTGGTAATGCGACCACCTTTAGTGATTATCCAATAGGAGATGCATCTTTTATACGCTTAAAAAATCTATCTTTTTCCTATCAACTGTCAGACTATTGGCAAAAAAAAGCACACATACAAAATGCCAGAATTTATATACAATGTCAAAATCTTATGACTATTACTAAATACCAAGGAATGGATCCTGAGACCGGCGGCCTAGGGCTACCACCACTTCGAATGATTACCGGCGGTATTCAAGTCATATTTTAAATCAATACTTTTCGGCTAGGGGGGGTGTTAAACGTGAAGGATAGTCCCGAAGAATTAGCCTCCAATGCTTAATCACATGCAAGTAATAATGATTGAAGTTAAAAACCTCCCAGGCAATAAGTATTAATACAAATATTAATTGTTCTATCCAGCGATTGGCGGGCTTGTAGTGCACGATAAGCAATTGTTGAAAAATGAACTCGCTTAGATATCTGTATTTCCCTAGATAATTTCTTGATTGCTCTCGTATTCAATATCGGCTTTGAAGTATGCAATTTAAAAAAATATACAATTCATGGGGCTTTGTTGTTGGTGATCTGGTCCTATAGCAAGCTATTGCATTGGGCGAATAGGGCTAATATTAGAATTGAGTGAGCCAATTTAGGAACCCCAAACAACGGATGGACAAGTTTTTTGACAAGCCCCACAAAATAAAATATAATAGTAAAAAGTAAATAAATAGAATTTTATTCGGTACAACCTATGCTACCTGAATATTTACAAACCATACACGAATTGTTCAGGTTGATTGCATTAAAGTATTATGAAAAATTGTATAATTCTTACTGATAACTCAAACATATTTATTGAAGGCCAGAAACTTTCTGCCGAAATAAAAGGAGTTATTAAAATTACTGAAAGCGAAAAAGATCCTTGCGACCCTTCTTGGCGATTAGATTTCGGGTGCCTTCTCAAAGCAGCTGCTGAGAACCAACATATCATTGGAGCCATTTTGGTTGGCTCACGGCCGCCTCAAGGTGATAGCATTTGGGAAGCTGCGAAACGAAATGGTTTTGATGTGACCGTACATAATAGAAATGCTGCTGGGAAAGAAAAAGCTGTAGACACGGAAATCGTAATAAAAGCAGTGGAATTGATTCTTACTCAATCCAATCCAGGTGTTTTGAAACTTCTTTCTGGGGATGGAGATTTTCTGCCATTGATTCATTTTGCAAATAAACGAGGATGGGAAACTGAAATATGGACCTTTGCTAATGCATTTAATTGCCAAGGTGAAATGGCGAAAAGTGTATTAAAGGTAAAGCTTTTGGATACTTTGTTTTCTAAAATAGGGTATAATGGCTTTCATTGGCCCTGATTATTTATTTGTAAATTTAGTTGTTGTAGCTGTGACAGATCAATTACTGTACGATGTTTATTATATAGACGATCTTTATCCGGATAAAATACTTTTAAATTCAATTATTATGCATTTAATATACAAAATAAAACAATTGGCTCTTCTAATATTGTTTATTTCTTTAATAACGATTCAAATGGGATGCAAAAAATTTGTGCAAATCCCTTCACCCATTACACAACTTGTTACATCCAGTGTTTTCAATAATAATGCAACGGCAACTTCTGCCTTAATAAATATTTATCAACAAATGTATAATAAAGCCGAGTCTTATTATTTGGCACAGCAAACAGGCCTTGTGGGAGACGAACTGACTAACTATTCCACCGGCATTTTTAATATACAACTTTATGCTAACTCCATGGTGGCTTCGACTACATTTGGCCCTTGGAATGATGCGTATAGCTATATTTATCAAGCAAATGCCATTTTAGAGGGGTTGCAAAATAATGTTGCTATTAGCTCGGCTATTAGGAATCAGTTAAGTGGGGAGGCAAAATTTATTCGTGCTTTTTGGAATTTTTACTTGACAAATTGCTATGGCGATATACCGCTAGTTATCAGTACGAATTATTCGGTGAATGGTGCCATTGCTCGAACACCGAAAATGCAGGTATATCAACAGATTATCACTGATTTGAAAGACGCCCAGAATTTACTAAATGGTAATTTCGTTGATGCGAGCGATACAACCGTAACTTCCGAAAGAGTAAGGCCTACAAAATGGGCAGCAACTGCCTTATTAGCACGTGCTTATTTATATAGCAATGATTATGTGAATGCTGAAGTACAGTCAACTTCTGTGATAAATAATGCAGGAACCGGTATGTTTAGTTTAGTGACTGATTTGACTAAAGTATTCAAAATGAATAGCAGTGAAGCCATTTGGCAGTTAGGGATACCCTTGCCAAATACTATTAATACTTATGATGGTTTCTATTTTATCCTGCAGGGAGCCCCTAATTCTCAGGCAATTAGTCCACAATTAATGTCTGCTTTTGAGGCTAATGATAATCGGAAAACGAGTTGGATAGCGTCATACTCTACCACCACAACTCCTATTAAAATATTTTATTACCCTTACAAATATCGGGTATACAATGTTCAAGCGATTTCAGAATACACTATGGTACTTCGCCTAGCTGAACAGTACCTGATTCGGGCGGAAGCCAGGGCACGGGGTGCCGGCAGTGGTTTGAGCGGAGCAATTAGTGATTTGAATGTAATTCGTGTTCGCGCTGGTCTTGCTATTTATGCAGGAGCCTCAGACCAAACGTCTGTGATAAATGCTATTCTTCATGAGCGGCAAGTAGAATTATTCACAGAATGGGGAAATCGTTGGTTTGATATGATCCGTACTGGCAATGTTAATGCAATAATGGGGGCACCCGGAAATGTGTGCCAAGCAAAAGGAGGAAGTTGGAACTCTAATTGGCAATTATTTCCAATACCTCAAACAGAAATAAATAATGATCCTAACTTGACGCAGAATACAGGTTATTAGGGAAATCGTGGTAAAGGAATATGGCTAGTAGATAGCTTCAAAGAAATTAAGGATGAAAGTCGGCTTTCTGTTTGGTTCAATGATAAAATGAAATAAATTGCTGGCTAATGTTGGCTTATCCGGAATAACTAATGGGGCTAAACGAGCAGAAAAGGCGGAATCATAACCGCCAAGTAACTTACAGGAAATTGAAGAAATGCAAGATGCTATTAAAAATGTTCGCTATCTAGCAGGATGTAAATTCCGGTGATGGTAACCCCTCTTACCGTTTAGATACCCCCCCTGAGAAGAAGGCCTCTCTTGTACCGGAAGACTGAACGCGGCATATCAACCAGTTTACAGGCCTGACGGACACTCAATTTCGCTTGCACCAGCAGTTCTACTGCTTCCCGTTTGTCGTCAGGCCGCCGTACTTTTTTTCCAGCACATTCTTTACTGCATCAATTTCCAGGGTCAGATTAGCTACAATCCGTTTGAGACGGCTGTTTTCCTCTTCCAAATCCTTCATCCGCCTCACTTCATTGGCTTCCATGCCGCCATACTTTGCCTTCCAATTGTAAATACTGGCTTCGCTGACACCGTGCTCCCGGCTCAGATCCTTAATCGCCATACCGGCTTCCTGTTGCTTTAAAATGGAGATGATCTGTGTCTCCGTAAATCGTACTTTTTTCATAATTGCACATTTAAATTATGACCTCCTCCCGAATAATCGGTCCACTGTAAACTAGAGAAATCGGGCAAATGATCTCCTCCCCAACGAGAAAGCAGGTTAAACTGGAAATCCGGGGCGTTTTGAACGCTGTTTCGCCTGTGGCGGATCAGATGATTTTTCTGGTGTAGCTGAGCATTGATCTGCCGTCGCAAAAATCGTCTGATCAGACAC
>DASYBV010000034.1:0-6368 GCA_036500545.1 Puia sp.
TATCTAATCACTGATTAGGCAGCCATGGCATACGAAGTATTGCCATTTGAAGTTTGAATATTCAGATTAACGTGCTAATTATCCAACGCACGGCATGCTTACACCTTCAAAGATCTATGCTGTCAAAACCAGGCACCCCCATTTTTTACCAGCGTCTGCAAAGATACGATCTTATTTTATTTAAACTTCTTATTTAAACATCCTAAAGATATCCAATCCCAGCGCATACGCCATCAACGCAAACAGCAGGATCATCCCCACCATCTGCGCATACTCGATAAACTTGTCGCTGGGCTTACGTCCCGTGATCATCTCGACCAGGGTAAATAAAGCATGTCCCCCATCCAGGGCCGGGATCGGCAATACATTCATAAAGGCCAGGAGAATACTGAAAATAGCCGTCAGGGCCCAAAAGCTCTGCCAATCCCAGATGGAAGGAAATACATTCGTTATGCTTACCACGCTGCCCAGGGAATCCTGTACTTTCATCTCCCGGGAAGTAAAAAGCAGTTTCAGATTACGGATATAATCGGTAAGGGTCCTGACGCTTTTTTTGGCGCCCGCCGGTATCGCCTTCAAAAAGGTATAATTAACCTGCGTATACCCTAATATGTCCTCTGCATCCTTGAACAAAACGCCATTGTCACCCTCCTTGTTGAAGAAAGCCATCGTCGCCCGCACCGTATCCTTCCCGTTCCGCAACACCACCACCTCCACATTCTTGTTCTTCAGCTTTTCATAGCTGCTATCCCTCGCCATCAGCATCAGGTCCGACGAGTAATGCACCGGCCGCTCATTGACCCCGATCAGCGTATCGCCTTTCTGCAGACGGCCCTGGGCAAACTTCGCCTTGGGGAGGATGGAATCCACGACCATGGGATACCGCAGATAGGTAAATCCCCCCAGCCGGTTCTTATTCAGCTGGCTGATAAACCCCGTGGGGATGGCCAGTTTCATCGTATCTCCGTTCCTGTCGATCGTAATATTCTTTGCCTCGCTCATAATGATCTCCGACCCCGTCGCCCCGATCTTCTCCAGCGGCTTGCCGGCTACGGCGATGATCTTGTCCCCATCCTGCATGCCGATCCTGCGCGCAAGGCTATCCGCATAAACGCCATATTTAAGATTTGCCGCCGGGATATATCGCTCCCCCCAGACCCACATGATCATAATAAAGATAAACAACGCCAGCAGCACATTGACGGTCACCCCGCCAAGCATGATGATCAACCGCTGCCAGGCCGGCTTGCTGCGGAATTCCCAGGGCTGGGGCGGCTGCGACATCGCATCCTTGTCCATACTCTCGTCGATCATCCCCGAGATCTTTACATATCCCCCAAACGGGATCCATCCTATTCCATATTCCGTATCGCCGATCTTCTTCTTAAAAAGGGAGAACCAGGGGTTGAAAAAGAGATAGAATTTTTCAACCCGGCATTTGAACCAGCGGGCCGGAAAAAAATGCCCTGCCTCATGGAGTACGACCAGGATAGAAAAGGATAAGATGAATTGGAGTATTTTAATTCCTACGGAAGACCAATCTATTGCTAATAGTATCATTTTTTCTTAAATCCACCGGGGTGGAGCTTTAATTAGTAAATAGCGAAACTTGCCAAATATCTGCTAAATTTCCTGTATGGGACTACCACTCGAAAAATTCATTATTATTTATCGTGATTTAACGTCTTTTTAGCGTCCTTCCTACAGCTTGATCAGCGACGCGGCAAAATTACGGGCCTCCCCATCGCTGTCAAAATATTCTTCCAGCGTGGGATGCGCAATATAAGGCACCTGCTGCATTGTGCGCTCTACCAGGTCCGTCATATCGAGGAAACCGATGCGATTCCGCAGGAAAGCAAACACCGCTATTTCATTCGCCGCATTCAATACACAGGGAAGATTGCCGCCCTTGTTCAGCGCCTCGATCGCCAGGGGCAGGTTACGGAATGTTTTTACATCCGGCTCTTCAAAGGTCAGCGTATTGGGCTTCCGGAAATCATACCGGGGGAAATTGCTGGGCATACGCCGTGGAAAACCCAACGCATATTGGATCGGCAGCTTCATATCCGGCAAACCCATCTGGCTCTTGATACTGCCGTCTTCAAACATGATCATGCTATGGATGATGCTCTGCGGATGGATGACCACCTGGACCTGGTCGGGTTGCAGGTTGAACAGCCATTTGGCTTCGATCATCTCTAATCCCTTGTTCATCAGGGTGGCGGAATCGATCGTGATCTTGGCGCCCATGCTCCAGTTCGGATGCTGGAGGGCGTGATCCCTTTTGACATTGACGAGGAAATTCGGTTTTTTCCCAAGGAAGGGCCCTCCGGAAGCAGTGAGGATGATCTTTTCGATACGGCTGCGGGTCTCGCCGATCAAACATTGAAAGATGGCGGAATGCTCCGAATCCACCGGTATGATCGGCGCCTTCTTTTCCAGCGCCTTTTGCATGACGATGTCTCCGGCTACCACAAGGGTCTCTTTATTGGCCAGGGCGATCGCCTTCCCGTTTTCGATAGCGCAGAGCGTGGGCCGAAGACCGGCAAAACCGACGATCGCGGCCAGCATCATATCATAATTATCCATGGAGGCCACTTCCTCCAGGGCCGTTTCACCGGCAAATACCTTCACCGGCTGGGCCGCCAGCGCCTCTTTTACCTTCCCGTATTTCTTCTCATCCCCGATCACGACGATATCCGGCTTGAAATGCAGGGCCTGTTTGACCAGCAGATCATCATTGGTCTGCGCCGTCAACACCTCCACACTAAAGACCGAAGGGTTAGCATCGATCACTTCCAATGCCTGCCGTCCGATCGAGCCTGTCGATCCAAATAAGGCGATGCGTTTTTTCTGTAAGCCGTTGGACATGTTCATGAATGTTTCTTAACGAAGAACTACTCAATATATTTTTCCAGTTCACCCGCCAGCTGACGATCATTGCTCAGCCGCGGCACTTTATTCTGACCACCCAGCTTCCCGACCGACTTCATATAGTCTATGAAACCGTTCTTCTTTACCGGTCGGATCTGCAGAGGCTGCAGGATGTTCCCCGTGATCAGGTCGTCGTAATAGATGTTCTTTGCCCGCAGGTTGCTGTCGACCTTGATGGCAAATTCGGTCAGATCGGATGGTTTGCTCTCAAATTCGATAAACCATTCATGATAAGATTTGCCCCCGTCCTGCCGGATCATCGGCGCCACGGTGAATTCGGTGATGTGCAGACCCGCTTCCTCCGCCGCCTTCATCAGGCTATATTCCACCTCTTCCCCGATCACATGCTCTCCAAAGGCGGATATGAAATGCTTGACCCTTCCCGTTACCACCAACCGGTAGGGGTTGACGCTGACGAACCGGACCATATCCCCGATGCTATACCCCCAAAGACCGGCATTATTGCTCACGACCAGCGCATAGTTCTCTCCCACGACCACATCCTTCAGGGAAAGACGGGTGGGATTCTCCTTGGATATTTCCCCCGCAGGGATAAACTCGAAGAAAATGCCGCTATTGGTATTCAGCAGCAATCCCAGCTCTTCCCGGCTGTCCTGGAATGCAAAAAAACCTTCGGAGGCCGGGTAGGTCTCCAGCGTATCGATCTTTTTCCCGATACTGTCAAAGAGCCGGGCCTTGTAGGGCTCAAAATTTACGCCCCCATGCGCCAGCAGCGAGAAATTGGGGAAAATATCCTTTATCGGCTTGCCCGTCAGCTGGATGAGCCTGTCGAAATACATCTGTACCCAGGGCGGAATGCCGCTGATGAGGGTCATGTCCTGGCCAAGCGTTTCCTCTACGATCTTATCCAGTTTGGTCTCCCAGTCCTCGATGCAATTGATCTCATAGGAAGGGAGCTGGTTGGTACGCAGATAACGGGGCACATGATGATTCACGATCCCGCTCAACCGCCCGGTAGGGATCCCCCCTACCCTTTCCAGTTCCGGCGACCCGGACAGGAAGATCATCTTCCCGTCGGAAAAGGAAGTATTGCCCGTCGCAGCCATATAGCATAACAGGGCATTGCGGGCCGTAAGGATGTGATTGGAAATGGAATCCTTTGTAATGGGGATGTATTTGATGCCGCTGGTGGTGCCGGAGGTCTTTGCAAGGTAAATAGGAAGCCCCTTCCATAATATATTATGCCGGCCTTCCTTGATCTGGTCGATATAAGGGGCGAACTGCTCATAATCCCTGATGGGAACCGCCTGCCGGAACTCCTCGTAGGTCTTTACCTCCCCCAGCCGGTGTTCTTCCCCAAAGACCGTCCTGGCCCCTACCCGTAACAGGTCCTTCAGGATCGCCTCCTGGTCCGCCACTGCCGTCGTCATCCCCTTTTGAATGGCCTTATATATATAGGAAGCAAATGGCCTGGCCAGGAATGATTTGATCTTCATGTTCATGCGGGCAAACCTACAAGAAAAACCGGAATAGACAATGGACCGGGAAACACCCCCAAAAGGCGGGCAATCCGGGACAGGGACCCCAAATCTAAAGAAATCCATTATTTTTGCGCTTTCCGGCCGTTTTTTCGGCCATTCCTTCTTGTTTTTCCTAAATTCCCCTTACCTTTGCAGCCCTAATATCAAATTCTCATTATGTTAGCAGTCGTAAAAATAGCCGGTCAGCAATTTAAGGTCCAGAAGGACCAGACCTTGTATGTTCCCCGTATTGCGGGCAACGCCGGCGATAAAGTGGAATTCGGAGAAGTCCTTCTCTCCATCGGCGAAGATGTCCTATCCATAGGAAAAGACGTCAAGGCCGTCGTCAAGGCGGAGATCGTCGGTCATGTACAGGGCGATAAGGTGATTGCCTTCAAAATGAAAAGAAGAAAAGGGTTTCGCAAGAAACATGGTCATCGCACCCATTACACAAAGATCAGGATCAGCGAAATCGCGTAGTAACTTTATTAACTAGAACTACAAACTCAAAGATATGGCACACAAAAAAGGTGAAGGTAGTGTAAAGAACGGTCGGGACTCGCACAGCAAACGCCTGGGAGTAAAGATCTATGGCGGTCAACCCGCAATAGCCGGCAACATTATCGTTCGTCAACGTGGCACACAATACCACCCCGGTAAGAATATCGGTGTCGGAAGAGACTTTACTTTATTTGCTCTCACAGATGGTCTCGTTGAATTTAAGAAGGGAAAAGGTGATAAAACCTTCGTTAGTGTCAATGCTGCAGAAGTAGGCGCGTAGAAAATTTTTTGGAATAATACAAAAATTTTTTTGGTTGTTCCAAAGATATTTCTATTTTTACTACTGTAAATTGATTTACTAACCAATTAAATTCAAAAAAAATGGCAACAGCAAAAAAAGCCGCTAAGAAGAAAGCAGCTCCAAAAAAGAAAGCAGCTCCTAAGAAAAAGGCTGCTAAGAAAGCTGCAAAAAAGAAATAGTTTCTATTTCTTAGATTGGCAGAAAATAATAAAGTCCCGGAGAGATTCGGGACTTTTTCTTTTGTTATAACTTAGCCTAACCATGTTGATCGACAACGACTATATCGCCTCACAACTCGCGCTGCTGGCCAAACTCATGGATATCCACGGCGAAAATTCCTTCAAGACGAGATCCTATTCCGTCGCAGCCTATACCATCGAAAAACTGCCCACCCAACTGACCGATCTTCCCCCGGAAAAGATCACCGGCATCAAGGGTATCGGAGACGCCATCGGCAAAAAGATCCGCGACATGATCGATACCGGAGAATTGAAATTACTCCGTCAATACCTCGAAAATACCCCTCCGGGCATCATCGAAATGCTCGGGATCAAGGGGCTCGGTCCAAAGAAAATTGCCACGATTTGGAAGGAAATGGACATAGAATCCATCGGTGAGCTCCTTTATGCCTGCCAGGAGAACCGATTATTATTGTACAAAGGTTTTGGCGAAAAGACCCAAAACAACGTACAGGAAGCCATCGAATTCTATTTGCGCAGTCAGGGCAGTCATCTCTATGCAGACGTCGAAACCTATGCCTTGTCGATCGATACCCGGCTGAAAGAAAATTTCAGGAACGAACGACTGGCCCTCACCGGCGAATTCAATCGCCAGCTCGAAGTCATCAACCAGCTCGAGTGGATAACCACGATCTCCCCAGACGCGCTAAAGACATTCTTCGAAGCGGGCGGATTCACCACACAACCCGGCGAGCCCACGCAGCTGAGCTTCAAGGGCGCAGAGAACGTCCTCCTTCTCTTCCATCTGTCCACAGGGGAAGATTTCGAAAATAAACTCTTCCAGACCAGCTGCAGCGAAGCCTTTCTCGAAGCCTGGAAAAAAGGAAAAGGCGATCCGGTAAAGAGCGCATCTATCCCGCCCTTCCTGCGCGAGAACCCCGCCATGCTGGACGCCGCCGCAGCAGGGACAGT
>DASYBV010000035.1:0-312667 GCA_036500545.1 Puia sp.
TTTCAAAATGAACCATCATTTCGGGGCCCTGTACGCCATCCGGGTAACCTGGGTAGTTCTCTACCTCGGTGGTGATCGTCAATTGTCCCCCCGGCTGGATGCCCTGGTAAAGCACTGGTTTGAGGTTGGCGCGCGCAGCATAGACCGCAGCCGTATAACCCGCCGGCCCCGAACCGATGATCAGACAATGTACTTTTTCTACGGTTTCATCCATTTCGCAAAATTTAAGGATAGCAAAAATAAAACTAAATGCGCAAAGAGAATGTCGTTTGTATGACCAGCCCGCAAAATCACAAAGAAAAAGTCCCGATTTAAATCGGGACTCTTGAGAAATACAATTAAAGATCGGATAATATTATCCTAAGTAGGCTTTTAATGCATTGCTGTAGCGGGCTTTCTGCAAACGCTTGATCGCTCTTTCCTTGATCTGACGGATACGTTCCTTGGTCAGATCATATTTTTGGCCGATCTGCTCGATGGTCACTCCATTCTCGCCGTCCAGGCCAAAATAGGCGTTCACAATTTCCGCTTCGCGGGGACTCAGCGATTTCAATACCCGGCGGATCTCGGCCCGCAGGGAGTCTTTCATCACGTCGTCATCCGTTTCGTCGCCACCTTCCAGCAAATCGCCCATGGCTACGTCTTCAGCCTCGTGTACCGGGGCATCGAGTGAACTGTGACGGGTATTGCTCTGGAAAATGTTGTTGATCTCGGTCTCGCTCATTTCCAACAATTCGGCTAATTCTTCCGTACTTGGCTCTCTTTCGTGTTCCTGTTCGAAAGCCATATAGGCCTTATTCGCTTTGTTGTAGGTGCCAATTTTGTTTTGAGGCAGGCGGACTAACCGGCCCTGCTCTGCCAACGCCTGTAAAATGGACTGGCGGATCCACCATACCGCGTAAGAGATGAATTTGAAACCCTTGGTTTCATCAAAGCGTTGTGCCGCTTTAATTAAGCCGAGGTTGCCCTCGTTGATCAAATCGCTCAGCGATAACCCCTGATGCTGATACTGCTTTGCCACGGAAACTACAAAGCGCAGGTTGGCCTGCACCAATTTATCCAATGCCTTCTGATCGCCCATTTTTATCCGCTGGGCCAGGACGGTCTCCTCTTCGGGAGTGATCATCGGGATTTTTGAAATTTCCTGCAAATACTTCTCAACCGCCTGGGAATCACGGTTCGTAATCTGTGTAGCAATCTTAAGTTGCCTCATATCAAAAAATAAAAAGTTGACAAAATATGTCGGGTACTTAACTAATAAACAATCAACAAGAACGGAGAGTTCACGGAAAGGGCAAAAAAGATGTTATTTATTTAATGTCAATCCGTCCAGAACCGTCTGCAAAGCTAGTCACAGAAGTTGGAAATTCATAGCGTTGTGGATTAAAAATATACTCTTGTGGATTAAAAACAAAGTTTTTTAATCGTTTTTTAGGATTTTCCCGGGAACTCTTGTAACAGCGATGCCGCATCGCAATCTTTCGATACCCTTTGCAGATAGGGGATGCCGGTAGACTTTAGGGTATTCTTAACATTTTTCGCCGCCAAATGTTCGCTTCTCAAAATTTTTTCAAAAAAAGAGGAGGAAAAATTCTTACAACTAAAAAACTAGTTATAAATTAGCAATATAACTAAAAAGATAGTTACTCTGAATGGCCGGAATTTTACAAAAACAAGCACTATGACCACCAATAAACCGCTGACAAAGGCCGAAGAGCAGGTAATGCTCGTGTTATGGAAACTGGGTAAAGGCTTCCTGAAAGACATTATCGACCAGACGCCCGAGCCCAGACCGCATTCCAATACGATTGCCACCCTTTTGAAGATCCTGGTCGAAAAAGGGTATGTGCAGTATGAGGTGCAGGGACGCAACAACTGCTACCGGCCAAAGGTCAGCAAAGCGGAGTATGGTAAAAAAAGCGTTCATCACCTGGTAAAGGGGTATTTCGAAGGCTCTCCCGCCAAACTGGTTTCCCAGTTCGTGAGCGATAACAAGCTGAGCCTTCAGGAACTGGAAGAATTGCTGCAACAGATCAAAACCTCCAAAAACCAGCAGCCCTGAACATTTTTCCCCCCCAAAATCAGCAATTATGAGCGCCCTCCTGATTCCTTCCCCGCTATTATACCTGGCTAAAATGATCCTGGTCTCGTCCCTGCTGTATGGGTATTACCGGATCTTCCTGCGCAACGCCTCGTTTCACCCCTATAACCGCTGGTATCTCCTTGGCAGCGTCCTGTTGTCCGTTTTGCTACCCCTCCTCCATATTTCCCTCTCCGGCGATTGGATGATCCGTGCCGGCTGGATGAGCGGGGAAAGGTATACCGTTCTGCTGAACCCCGGCGCAAAGGGCGGGGAGGCCATTTCCGGGCTGACGCCGGTGACGCTGACCGGCCATCATACCGGTCTGTTTTACGGGCTATTCCGGGGGTGGAACGGGATCTATGTGCTCTATGGACTGACTGCAGGATTCTTTCTTTTCGGGCTTTTCCGTTCGCTGCTTTACCTGGTCCGGCTTTCGGGGAAATATACCTCCACCCGGGTAGAAGGCATCCGGCTGTTCCAGACGGAAGAACCGGGGACCCCCTTTTCCTTTTTAAACCGGCTTTTCTGGAATAAGGAGCTGGCACTGGACACCGGACGGGGGCGGGCCATCTTCCGGCATGAGTTGTATCATATCCGGCAAAAGCATTCCCTGGATATCCTCGTATTGTCGGTCATACGCTGCACGTTCTGGTGTAACCCGTTCTTTTACCTGCTGCTCCGCGAGATGAAAGTCGTCCATGAGTTCCTGGCCGACCGCTATGCCTTATCGGGAAGCGGGGAGGCGCCCGCAGGCAACGATACCGGCGTCCGGCAGACCTATGCCGAATGGCTGGTCTGGCAATCGATCCGCGGGGATCACCGCCAGCAGATCGCACATTCCTTTTTCAATACTCACCTTAAAAGACGTATAAACATGATCACTCAATCCAAACCGGTTCGTCCCCGCTATATCAGCCGGGTGATGGCCCTCCCTTTGTTATTCCTCCTGTTCTGCGCCTTTGCCACCAGGGCAAGGCCGGTTGGACCGTTGCCGGCATCGCCGGATAAGATCGCTATCGGAAAAGGCCCGGGTCATTTGCCGGTCAATGACCTTGTACGATTTTACCTGCGCAGGCTCCAGTACCCGGCCACCGCCCTGCAGGAACAACAGGAAGAAACGATCTGGTTCTCGGTCAGGCTCGGGGCGGGTAACCAATTGCTGGAATTCAGACACTATGATGCCGAACCGGACCTGAAAGGGAGGAAAGCCTATACGATCACCGTTAAAAGCCTGCCATCCCGCTTCCCGAATGATAAGGAAGGAATGGTCCTGACACCGGAGAACAAAAAGGTGGTGTTCCTCGAGGAGGCACGCAGGGCTTCTGAAAAGATAGTTACCGACACAAGCCGTGTGTATCCGGAAGGAGAATACTTTTTTACGGTCGTTTTTAGCATCGAGACACCAATTGACAAGAAGTCCTCACTGGAGATGGAGATCGCCCCTTCGCAAAAACGGGAAGCAGGGCCGAATGCACCGGCCTCTGCCCCCGACACAACTCTGGAAGCCCGGTATCCCGGTGGCTCCGATGCCTGGATGGCCTTCCTGGAAAAGAATTTCAAATACCCGCTCTCCGCGTATAGCAAGAATGCGCAAGGCACGGTGGTCGTTCAATTCAAGGTAGAAAAGACCGGGGAGCTCCGTGATATCAAAGTGGTAACCGATCCGGTACCCGGCAGCGGGCTGGCGGAAGAGGCCATCCGTATTTTCAAGCTAAGCGGCAAATGGGAACCGGCCATGAAGAACGGTCATGCGGTAGCGTCTTACAAAAGAGAACCGCTCGTATTCAGGATCGACTAGTAAACGATCTCTTCCTCCCCTACCTTGAGGATCAGGCTTTTTTTGTCGGCTGCTTCCACGCGGCCAACAATCTTTGCGTCGATATTGAACGCCTGGCCGGCCCGGATCAGGGCATCGGCATTGGAAGGATCGGTGAAGACCTCCAGCCGGTGTCCCATGTTGAAGACCTGGTACATTTCCCGGTTATCGGAGCCGGAAGCCTGCTGGATCAATTGGAAGATCAACGGGGGGGCAAATAAGTTATCTTTTATGATCCGGAATTCTCCCGGCAGATATTTCATACATTTCGTTTGTCCGCCGCCGCTGCAATGGATCAGTCCATGAAGGGCATCGAACTGCTCGGTGAGCAGTTTCCGCAACAACGGGGCATAGGTACGGGTGGGGCTCAGCAGCAGTTGTCCGATGGTGGTCATGCTGCCCGCGGAGGCGGTGGATGGGCCGGCAGGTATTTCGATAGGGTCGGTCATCCGGTGTGGTCCGATATAGACGACATGCTCGTCGAGACTGGTATCATAGGACTCGTGAAAACGCGCTCCATAAGTCTTATGCAGCGTATCATGCCGGGCGCTGGTCAGCCCATTGCTCCCGATCCCGCTGTTGTACTCCGTCTCATAGCTGGCTTGCCCGGAACTGGAAAATCCGACGATCACATCACCGGGGCGTATCTTATCATTGGTGACCAGCTTATCCTTGGGCCAGCGGGCCGTCATAGTGCCATTGACCGCGATGGTCCGCACTACGTCTCCTACATCGGCCGTTTCACCGCCCAGGTATTGGATGCCAACGCCGAACGCCTTCAGCTCGTCAAAAAATTCCTGGGACCCGTTGATGATCGTCTCCAGTACTTCGCCGGGAATGTTCTTTTTATTCCGGTCGATAGTAGAGGAGAACAACAAATTATCAAAAATTCCCACACATAAAAGATCGTCCAGGTTCATTGCGATGGCGTCGCGGGCGATCCCCTTCCATACGGAGAGGTCACCGGTCTCCTTCCAATAGAGATATGCCAGGATGCTCTTGGTACCCGCCCCATCGGCATGCATAAGGTTCACCCATCCGGCATCCCCTCCCAGATAGTCGGGGTATATTTTACAAAAAGCGTTCGGGTAAAGGCCTTTGTCCAGCCGTTCGGTGGCTTTATGGACATCTTCTTTCTGGGCGGAGACTCCGCGTTGGGCGTAGAGTGACATATTGGGCGCAAAGGTAATGTAATAGTATAATACGTTAAACAGCTATCGGTTTTCCATGAATGATTTAGATTTGCACGCACATGCGCATTTATCAACATACGGATCTTTTACCCGTTTTCCGCAAGGCTGTTATTACGATAGGCACTTTTGACGGCGTCCATACCGGTCACGCGCAGATCCTCCGGCAACTAAAACGGGAGGCCGACCGTATAGACGGCGAGACGGTGATCGTGACCTTCTATCCACATCCCCGGAAGATCGTCCGGGGGGGAACGGAAGAGATACGGATGATCAATACCCTTTCCGAAAAGATCGAGCTGCTGGCCTGGCAGCAGGTGGACCACCTGGTCATCGTTCCTTTTACGGAGGCGTTCTCACAGCTTACGGCCGAACAATATATAAAGGATTTCCTACTGGAAAAATTTCGTCCACATACGGTGATCATCGGTTATGACCATCGTTTTGGTAAAGGGCGGCTGGGCGACTACCATCTGCTGGAGCAATTCAGCCAGAGCGAAGGATTCGAGCTGCAGGAGATTCCGGTGCATTTGCTGAATGCGGTATCGGTCAGCTCCACCCGGATCCGGGAGGCGATCGGGAATGCCGATATCGATACGGCCCGGCTGTTGCTGGGGTATGACTTCTTTTTCTCGGGACGGGTTGTGGAAGGGAACAAGCTGGGGCGTGTGCTGGGTTATCCAACGGCCAACCTCCGGATGGAGAACGCCGAAAAGCTGATCCCAGGAGACGGCATTTATGCCGTGGAAGCCGAGCTGATTGACGATCCTGCCACCGGATCCGCTAACGCAGCCCCCCCGGCCGGTCATGCGGTCACCACTGCATCCCGGTCCCTCTTCGCGGGGCCGCATCTAAAAGGGATGATGAGCATCGGCGTGCGTCCTACCATCGGAGGCGGAGACCGGACGATCGAGGTCAATCTTTTTGATTTTAATGAAGATATTTATGGCCGGGAGCTGCGCGTATTTGTAAAGGCCTGGTTGCGCCCCGAAGTAAAGTTCGACGGGCTGGAAGCATTGAAGACGCAGTTGGCAATCGACAAGGTAGAGTCCCTGAACGCGCTTAACTCATAATCTTTACCACCAGCTCCTTCAAAAGCGAAGCATCCTCCGTGGCGGCGCTGCCGACCCCAATGCTTTTCAGGTTATAGGCATGCAGCAGCAATAGTCCATTCTCGATCCCTTCATAGTTGTAGTTCCGGACGGCAGCCAGGTAGTCTTTGACGAAATAAGGATTTATCCCGATGGCGGCGGCGACGCTTTTCTCATCGCGGGCCGACTGACCAAACACCATATAGGCCTTGCTGAAAAAATTATAGATGGAAGGCAGGATCAGCTGGATGGGTCCGGCCTTGGGATTGCCCTCGAAATACTGGATGATACGGATGGCCTTGACCCGGTCTTTTTTGGCGAATGCATCCTGCAATTCGAATACATTGTATTCCTTGCTGACGCCAACGTAGCGTTCGATATCATCTTCCGTAATATTATTACGCCCCGCCAGGTTGACCAATAATTTTTCTATTTCATTATTGATTCGGTTGAGATCATTGCCGATATGATCTACCAGCAACAGCAATGCTTTCTGGGAGATCTCATATCCTTTGGAGTGTATGAGTCCGCTGGTCCAGTCTGGCAGCTGGTTATCATACATCTTTTTCGTGGTGAATAATTCCGCCTTGTCCTTTAGCAGCTTGGCAAGCTTGCTGCGGCCGTCGACCTTCTTCTCCTTATAGGACACGACAAAGACGGTGGAGACAAGGGGCTTTTCGATATAGGCTTCCAGTTTGTCAATGTCCCGCATTTGCTGGGCTTCTTTTAACAGAACGACCTGTCGTTCGGCGAACATCGGATAACGACGGCAGGCATTGATGACCGCGGTCCAATCGGCGTCTTTTCCATAAAAAACGGTGAGGTTGAATCCCGCCTCCGCCTCGGTCAGGATCTTATGTTCGGCATAGTTGACTAGCTGGTCGATATAGAACTCCTCCTCCCCTTCCAGCCAATAAACGGGTTTAAATTTGAGCTTTTTCCAGTCACTGAGGATCTTTTCTACCGACATCGCATCTTTTTAATGGGGCAATATTACATAAATTGATAACAATCAGGCGCTGCACACAATAAAATGATTTTGGCACGGTTTTAGACTAGCTCCTATTGTAACCGAAAAAAACCGGTTCATTGGATTTGGGATTAACATTTTATAACTTTTGAAAAAACGATAACTATGAGTACGACAACCAACTATCCCTCAGCAACTCCTCAAAGTCAACCGCCTAAAAAGGACTATAAAAACCTGGTGATCGGCTTGCTCGCCGCCGGCTTTTTAGGAACCTGGGGTTATCTGCTCTGGAATAACAACAGACAAGAGCAGGTTCAAACACAACAGCAGTCACAAATTTCTAAAGTGACTGACGAGAAAGGACAATTACAGAAAAATTTCGATGACGCCCTTGTACGGCTGGATTCCTTAACCGGAACCAATAACAAACAAGCTAGCCAGCTGAACGAATCCAACAGCCAGGTTGCAAAGTTAAAGTCTAATATCCGCGGCCTGCTGAACAAGCAGCACCTGACGGAAGCCGAAAGAAAGAAAGCCGAAGAACAGATCAAGGAATTGAATGATAAGATCAGCGGTATGGAGCAGCAGATCGCACAGCTGACCCAGGACAACCAGCAGCTGACGGCCGATAAGACCCAGCTGACGGCTGATAAGGAAAAGCTGACCACCGATCTTTCTACTACCACTTCTGCCAAGCAGGACCTGGAAAAGAAAGTAGACGTAGCTTCTACGCTGAATGCCTCTAATATCTCCATCACTCCGATGCACGAAAAGAGCGACGGAAAGGATAAGGAAACGACCACTGCCCGTAAAGTAAACAAGCTGGTTATCGGCTTTGACGTTGCCAACCGCATCGCACAGACCGGCCAGACAGATGTTTATGTATGCATCACCGGTCCCGATGGCAAGCCCATCTCTGTTCCTGCTTTAGGTTCCGGCAGCTTTACCACCCGTGATAACGGCGACATGCTCTTCACCGCGAAAGTGCCCGTAGATTTCGAAGCCGGTAAGACCAAGTCCGTTCAGTTCGCTTGGAAACAAAATAGCCAGTTCCAGAGAGGCGAATACAAGATTGCGATCTACCACAATGGTTTCAAGATCGGCGAAGGTACCAGCACATTGAAGAAAGGCGGCATCTTCGGTTAGAACGACCACAGGATACTACCTGATATATACTTAAAAACACTTATAGGGCCGGGAACGAAAGTTTCCGGCCTTTTTATTATCGTCTTCCCCTCGGCTGGAAGCCTCCGGCAGGTAAAGACACTACAATATCGCCCTCAGCGAAGCCCGGCCCGTATGTACGATGCCCGCATCGCCGGCCTTTCGTCCTTCATATTGCAGGCTTAGTTCCAGGCTGCTGCCCAGCTTCTTTGTAAAATCGAGGTTCCAGAGATAGTTCTTTCCCGGTGCCAGCCCTTCCAGGATCGTATAGGCCACGGAAGAAGTGGCGCTGGGGCTGCCGTTCTTCACGAGATAGGTGATATCGGTCATCGTGAATTTCCCCTGGATGGAGGTGCTTTGCAGGATATTGTATTTGAAATCAGAATTAAAAGATCCGGCGGTATAGTGCTGATCACCCCACTGCGGGGAGTTCTGCTTGGAACTTAATTTATACCCCAGCCCCACGCGAAAATTGGATCCCTTTGTATAGGAAAGGTTCGGCTCGACGGAGAACTGCTGCAGGTTGAAGTTGCTGCTATCGAAGTTGGAGCTGGAATTATTCTGCTGGTTGATGCCCTGCCGGACGACCGTATTGAAGGCTATGGATTTGTTGACGTTGATCCGGGTACGGATGGACCATTCATTGTTCTGCCTGGCCTCGTATCCATAGGTCAGCAGGCTTTTTGCCCCATTGCGGGTATTGCTGAGATCGAATCCCCAATGGGGATCGGTGCGGTTGAAGGACAGCGTATTGACCATGATCAGCGTACGGGTGATCAGGGAGGTGTCGTCAAGAGGTGAACTGAACGGATTTAATTGTATCAAACCCTTCGCCTGCTGTTTCTGGTTCAGCTGCAGAGAGCTCTGCAGGGTCATCCGGGCCAGGAACTTATGAAAGGGGCTGCTTTTAGCACCGATCACTGCCCTGGGGTTCAGGGTAAAGCTATAATTCAAGGTATTATAGTTGGCCTTTATATAGTCATCGGTAGGAGTATAGACCCGGATATATTGCGCCTGGTCCTGGAACTGGGCCAATACGAACTCGCTAAGCTGCTGGATGCCGTCCTTGTTGTAGTCGATCCAGGCATATTGTCCCGTACCGGCGGGGACCTGGAGATAGGTATAGCTTTGTTTTTGCTGTTGCCCCGATCCGATCTCATAGAGCATATTCCCCCGTAACAATCCCTTCCATTCATTGACAAGGTATTCGGCCCTTCCCAGCAGGCTGTTGTCGGCCGTCTGCTGGGTGATCGCGCTGTCGGTGATCTGCAGGTTACGATAGGTGACATTGATATGGAACTGATGGTGGGGGTTCTTTGTGATATCCGCATACAGGTTGAACGTTTTGCTGCGGTCCCCGATGATCAGGCTTCTGCCATAAGGATAGGAGTTTTGCCGGGTGGAAAAGGTCGCGCCCCAATGGTTGGGGTTCTTCTCCGGCGATTTTAGATAAGCCGTGAGCGTCTGGAAGGCAAAGCTGGTGGCGGTAACGGTATCGGCCGTCTTATCCCTGTCCTCGTTACGTTCCAGGGCATATCCGCCGCCCACAAGATAGTTCTTCAGGAAAGAGATCTTTTTCGAAATGTCGATGGAAGGCCGCAGATAGTACCCGGTGAAATTTGTGCTGTCGCTGGTGGTGAGGCTGACCTGGTCGTTGATATTCCATCCTTGGATCGTCTGCCGGTGCGTGATCGAATTGCGGGTACCGGTGAAACCGTCGCCCCGTTCATACCGCGCAATTTCATATTTAATGGAATTGAGCTTTTTATCGCTCAGCTGAAAGCCGGCATTATAGATCTTTTCATCGGCGGGGTTGACATTGAGGGACAGGCCAAAATCCCTTGTAAATTCAGGAGTGCGAAGCCGCTCCACCGGCTGGAAATTTGCCTGCACGTATTCATAGCCAAGGTTGGATGTCAACCGAAGACCTTTGGAGGAGTCGCCGACCGGCTTTATGTTCTTAAACTGGAACCTGGCCGCATAGCCGTTGTCATTGGCTTTGTCGATGGTGGAAAGCGTATTGATATCATAATGGCTGGTCGCCACTTCGGTGGTCAGCGAGGTATTTTTGTCGATGGTATAGTCGGCTCCGATCGTCATGACCCGTTGTGTCTTGGGGGTAACCAGGAATTCGGCTGCATCATAAGTACCCTGCATCACCCCGTTGATGGGGGCTACCCAGATAAAGACGCTGCCGTTGATCCCGTTCAGATCGGGGATATAGTTGCCGTAGCCCTGGCCGACATTGGCAAACGAAAGGTTATACAGGGTAGTAGTCGGATCGGTGGAAAACACGAAGATCGAATCGTGCACGACGACACCGGCCGCATTTTTATAGGTCGTATCGATCTTTTTATACAGGACCTTTCCTGCGGCGAACGTGTCGACATTCGCGACGGGATAAAAAGCGCGATTGATGCTGTCGCCCAGGCGGCTCAGGAATTTATTCTGGTCGGTCGTCAGGGTCTGGTTGATAGGAGAATTGCGGCTATCGCTGTTGCTGAACAGCCCCACACGGAGCTTTAGCTTATTGTTGATATTCGCCTCATCATAGAGGTAGAGATTGACATTGAGATAATTCCTGTCCGCGTATTCAAATTCCACCTGGATCCTGGCATCCTGGGTGATCATGCGGTTAGCCGTAAATGTTACTTCGGCCGTATTATAGTTGATGGTATAGTCCTGGTCCTCCCCCCGCTGCATGAGCTGTCCGTCGATGAACACTTTTTCCGTTCCTGCCAGTACGATGAAGTAGAGCTCCCCATTGGCGCCCTCTAGTTTATACGGGCCCTGATTGCCTTCCAGCCCCTCGAAGATATTACGGTTGAATTTCCCTTTGGCGATGGCGGCGCTGACCAGGGTCTTGTTGGTGCTGTTCTTAGAGAGAGAGGTGGTCGTCTCGAAGGAGGCGCCCTGTAGTCGTTTGTAAAAGTTCAGGAAATAGTTCTGGTTCTGTTTGAGGTCGATGTCGCCCATGGTAAGGGCCCAGTTCTTCTTTTTGAACTGGAGGAAGATCTTGTCAAATTCGTTGAGGTCCGCAGTGGTGCCGTCCGGCTGGATAGGGATATTGTTATCGGTGATAGCCGCGGAGATCTCGATGCTGTCGGCCAGGTAACCGCTGATCTGCAGATTGAGGTTGGAGGTGACCACGGCGTCCTGACTGTTACCAAAGGTGATGGACCGGCCAAAACTGCCGTTGTAGGTCATGTTGCCAAAGCTGAAGAAATTGTCGCTGCCGCCCCTGCCATCCTTGTCCCGGTCATAGGGGTGGACAAGGAAATAGTTCTCGATGCTGTCATAGCTGAACCGGCGGGCGACGGCGTTGATCCGGTAAGGGAAGCTGCGGTAGGTGACCAGGATGCTGTCGACGGGTCTGTTTGGATCGGTATGGGCGGGCGGATGTCGCCAGGTCAGGGTGGCGTTGACCCAGTCGAGGGTATAGGCGCTGTCGGGGACATCTTTTACAAAAAAGGCACCGGGGATCAGGCTGGCCGAGTCGATATGGATCGTCCCCCCCTGTACCGGCAGGTATTTCCGGTGAAGGTTGGATAAGGAGGAGGGAGTATTGCGGAGTGGCGCGCCGGGTCGGGCATTTCCGGGCGCCGCATTGGGCGCATGGGGGGTATTGGGAGCAGCATTCGCCGGCGGGGTACGGGGATTACCGCCAGCGGTATAGTTTTGGGGGGCAGAGCCGGCGGAGGGGCTATAACCGGGGTTGACCGATTGTCTGCTTATCGGGTTGAGCTGGCCGGGTGGTCCCCCGTTCCGCTGGTTGGTAGCCGCCGTCAGCATGGCATCCAGGCGTAATTTTACCGAATCCACGGGGGCAATGGGAGATGCATTCAGGGAGTCGATCTGCCGGAGCATGGCCGCCGCAGACAGAACAGTATCTATTGGATGGAGGACGGAATCCCGGGCGCGTTTGGCCAGGTCGGACAGGGGAAGGGTATCGACCATTGCCTTGACAGAATCGGGGAGTCGGGGAAGGGTGTCCCGGGGCAGCGGGAAAGTGTCGGTTACAGACGGTTGTTCCCATAACGGTCGGGCTGTTGCTGCGAAGGCGGCTCCACAACATATGAGGGCGAGTATAAGCAGCCTTTTGATCAACAACAACCGGGATTTCTCTTAAAATGCGTAAATCTGGATTTTATTGTATCAAATAAGACAAAATCAGACCGTTACGCCTTGACCAATGCTTCCTTCGGGTACATTTCTTCGCGCAGCTGTTTTACCCGGGCATCTGCCAGGAACTCATCGAAGGACATCAGCCGGTCGATAATACCGGTAGGGGTCAGTTCGATGACACGATTGGCGACGGTTTGCAGGAAGGTATGGTCATGCGAGGTCAGCAGGACGATCCCCTTGAAATTGCTCATGCTTTCGTTAAAAGCCTGGATGGATTCCAGGTCCAGGTGATTGGTCGGCTCATCGAGGATGACGACATTGGGGTCCTGAAGCATCATACGGCTGAGCATACAGCGTACCTTTTCGCCTCCGGAGAGCACATTGGTATTTTTCAGCACTTCGTCGCCGCTGAACAGCATCTTACCCAGGAATCCCCGGAGGAACGGTTCGTCCACGTCGGTGACGTGGGGGGGAACGAACTGGCGAAGCCAGTCCATGAGGTTGATATTCTTCTGTTGGAAGAACTGGGTATTGTCATTGGGCAGGTAGGCCTTTGTAACGGTCGTCCCCCACTCTATCTTCCCGCTGTCTGCGGCCAGTTCCCCGTTTATGATGTCGAAGAAACTTGTAAGGGCGAGATGGTCCTTGCTGACAAAGGCGATCTTATCCCCTTTGTTGATGCTAAAGGTCACATTGGAGAACAGGGTCCGTCCATCCTCTGTCTTTTTGGACAGTTTCTCCAGGTTGAGGATCTGGTTGCCTACTTCGCGCAGCTGTTTGAAGATGATACCCGGATAACGGCGGTTGGAGGGCTCGATCTCTTCGATGGTGAGCTTTTCCAGGGCTTTTTTCCGGGAGGTCGCCTGTTTGGATTTACTGGCGTTGGCGGAGAAACGGGCGATGAACTCCAGCAGGGCGGCGCGTTTGTCCTCGGTCTTTTTGTTCTTATCTCCCATCTGGCGGGCCATAAGGGTGGAAGATTCATACCAGAAGGTATAGTTGCCGGTGAAGATCTTTATTTTCTGACGATCCACGTCGGCCACATGGGTGCAGACGGCATCGAGGAAGTGACGGTCATGGGATACGACGATGACGATATTCTCATAATCGGCCAGGAAGTTCTCCAGCCAGTTGATCGTCTCTACGTCGAGGTCATTGGTCGGTTCATCCAGGATCAGGATATCCGGGTTGCCAAAGAGGGCCTGGGCCAGGAGCACCCGCACTTTCAGGGCGCCGGGCAGGTCCTTCATAAGGGATTCGTGGAGGGATTCCTTTACGCCCAGGTCACTGAGAAGGGCAGCCGCATCGCTCTCCGCCGTATAGCCCCCCATTTCGCCGAATTCGCCTTCCAGCTCGCCGGCACGCAGACCGTCCGCCTCGGTAAAATCGGCCTTGGCATAGATGACGTCCCGTTCCTGCATGATGGTCCACATTTTCTGGTGGCCCATCAGCACGGTATGGAGGACGGTATTTTCGTCAAAGGCAAAGTGGTTCTGGTTCAATGCCGCCATGCGTTCGCCGGGTGTGATCTCAATGGATCCCTTGCTGGGTTCGATCTCCCCGGCAAGGATCTTTAAAAAGGTGGATTTCCCGGCCCCGTTGGCGCCGATGACCCCGTAACAATTCCCTTTATTGAAAGTGAGATTGACCTCATCAAATAATACCCTTTTCCCAAAAGAAAGGGTCACGTTGTTCACTCTGATCATGCGGTAATGATAATTGAGGCGCAAAGGTACAACCTATTGCGCAAAAAAACCCTTTCCTGCGGAAAGGGTTTTTTATGCCAGCGGGGGAACGTTTATTTATTTGTCGGCGGTCAGACCTGCCCGGCCATATTCGCCGTTGAGTCTTGCTATGTTGCTGATAGATATTTCTTTAGGGCAGACGGCTTCGCAGGCGCCGGTAGAGGTGCAGCTACCAAATCCTTCCTTATCCATCTGGGCGACCATGTCGGTAACGCGGCTTTTTCGTTCGGGATTACCCTGTGGCAGCAAGGCCAGGTGAGAAACCTTGGCGGATACGAAGAGCAGTGCCGAGCTGTTCTTACAGGCGGCGACACAGGCGCCGCAACCGATACAGGCGGCAGCGGCAAAGGAAGTATCGGCCTTTTCCTTTTCGATGGGGGTGGAATTGGCGTCAACGGCATTGCCCGTGTTGACCGAGATATAGCCGCCGGCCTGGATGATGCGATCAAAGGCGCTGCGGTCGACGACCAGGTCCTTGATCACCGGGAAGGCATTGGCCCTCCAGGGTTCCACCACGATGGTATCGCCATCCTTAAAGGCCCGCATATGGAGCTGACAGGTGGTCGTCCCCTCCCAGGGGCCGTGGGGCCGGCCATTGATATACATGGAACACATGCCGCAGATCCCTTCCCGGCAGTCATGGTCGAAGGCGATGGGGTCTTTGCCTTCGTTGACCAGCCGTTCGTTCAATACGTCGAACATTTCCAGGAAGGACATTTCCGAAGAAATATCGCTTACAGCGTAGGTCTCGAGGCTGCCTCTGTCTTTTTTGTTCTTTTGCCTCCAGACCTTCAGGGTGAGATTCATTGTATAGTGTTCCATAAAATCTAAATAATATTATTTTATTTATTTATAGCTCCGCTGGCTGGGGTGAGCTACTTCAAATTCCAGGGGTTCCTTGTGCAATTCCCAGCTGCTATCCCCTTTATATTCCCAGGCGGAGACAAAACAGAAGTGCTCGTCATCGCGTTTGGCTTCGCCGTCCTCTGTCTGCATTTCTTCCCGGAAGTGGCCGCCACAGCTTTCGCGGCGATCCAGCGCGTCCTGGCACATGAGCTCGCCCAGTTCGATGAAATCCGCTACCCGGCCGGCCTTGTCCAGCTCGGGATTAAACTCGTCGATCGCGCCTGTCACCCGGACATCCCGCCAGAACTCCGCCTTTAGGGCCCGGATCTCTTCGATCGCCTCTTTCAGACCGGCTTCGTTGCGGGCCATGCCGCATTTGTCCCACATGATCTTGCCAAGCCGTTTGTGAAAGCTTTCGGGGCTTTGGGTGCCGTTGATATTTTTCAACTGGCGGACGCGGTCGGCCACGGCTTTTTCCGCTGCTTCGAAAGCGGGATGGGACGTAGGGATGCTGGCGGTCCGGATCTCGTTTGCCAGATAATTACCGATCGTGTAGGGTACGACGAAATAGCCGTCGGCAAGTCCTTGCATGAGAGCGGAGGCGCCGAGACGATTGGCGCCGTGGTCGCTGAAATTTGCTTCGCCCAGTGCGTAAAGACCGGGGACCGTTGTCATCAGCTCATAATCCACCCAGAGCCCTCCCATCGTATAATGCACGGCGGGATAGATGCGCATCGGGGTGCTATAGGGGTCCTCTCCGGTGATCTTGTTGTACATGTCGAAGAGGTTGCCATATTTTTCTTTTACGACGGCTACTCCATGGTGGCGGATCTCTTCCGGACTGGGGTTATCAATGCTGTGTTTGTTGCAGTCGATCTTACCATACCGCTCGATCGCGGAGGCGAAGTCGAGATAGACCGCCTGTTTGGACGAGCCGACGCCATAACCTGCATCACAGCGTTCTTTAGCGGCGCGGGAGGCCACGTCACGCGGCACCAGGTTACCAAAGGCGGGGTATCTTCTTTCGAGATAGTAGTCACGTTCGTCGGCGGGAATATCGGCCGGCCTACGGGTATCGTTCTTTTGTTTGGGCACCCAGATCCGTCCGTCGTTGCGCAGGGATTCCGACATGAGCGTCAGTTTGGACTGGTGGTCACCCGTTACCGGGATACATGTCGGATGTATCTGGGTATAACAGGGGTTGCCGAAATAGGCGCCTTTTTTATGTGCTTTCCAGGCGGCGGTGACATTACTGCCCATTGCGTTGGTGGAAAGATAGAATACGTTGCCATAACCGCCGCTGGCCACGATGACGGCATGGCCGAAATGCCGTTCGAGCTCACCGGTGATCAGGTTACGTGCGATAATACCCCGGGTCTTGCCGTCGATAACGACGATGTCCAGCATTTCATGGCGGGAAAACATTTCGACGTTGCCGAGTGCGATCTGGCGTTCCAGCGCCTGGTAGGCGCCGATCAGCAATTGCTGGCCGGTCTGTCCTGCGGCATAGAACGTACGCTGGACCTGTACCCCACCAAAGGAGCGGTTGCTCAGCATGCCGCCGTATTCGCGGGCGAAGGGGACGCCCTGGGCTACGCACTGGTCGATGATACTCGCGCTGACTTCCGCCAGCCGGTAGACGTTGCCTTCGCGGGAGCGGTAGTCGCCTCCTTTGATGGTATCGTAGAAGAGACGGAACGTGCTGTCCCCGTCGTTCTGGTAGTTCTTGGCGGCGTTGATGCCTCCCTGGGCGGCGATGCTATGTGCCCGGCGGGGGGAATCCTGGAAGCAGAACGCCTTTACCTTGTAGCCCATCTCTCCCAGGGAAGCGGCGGCAGAGGCGCCGGCCAGCCCTGTCCCGATGATGATCACTTCCAGGCTGCGTTTGTTGGCGGGATTCACCAGTTTCACATGTCCTTTATAGTCTTCCCATTTCTTATCCAGGGGGCCTTCGGGAATGTTTGAATTGAGCATGAGTTATATTTTTCGAGTTGTTCCTTTTAAATTTGGGTTACAGCAGCGAATGACCCTATACCCAGTCAAGATACATGGATATGGGCATCATTACAAATGCCAGGGGGACGATGATGGAGAATGCGACTCCAATGGCGTTGAGAAGACCTAGATATCGTTTGTTCTGCACGCCCAGTGACCGGAAAGCGCTCTGGAAGCCATGCATCAGGTGGAATGCCAGGGAAATACATCCGATGATATAAAGAACGATGAGCCATTCCTCTCCTTTTGCAAAGATCGTTTTCATGAGGCCAAAAAGGTCATGAACGGAAACACCCGGCGGATAAGTGACTTCCTGCATATCCGCAAAACGAGAAGGGACCCAGAAATTCTTAAGATGCACCACAAGAAAAAGCAATACAAATGTTCCCAGCCAGCCCATATAACGCGAATACCATTTGCTGCCTTTATTGCCCATGGGAACTTCGTAACCGATGCTTCTTTTCCGGCGATTCTGCAATTCAAGGATATATGCCTGGACGATATGTAGTATAAATCCAAGAAAAAGTCCGATCTCCAGGATGCGCGGAACGAGGGTTGATCCCAGGAAATGGGCAGCCATATTGAACATTTGGCCTCCATCCATCGCCCAGATACAGGCATTAACGCATACATGCACTACGAGGAAAAGAACGAGGAAAATGCCCGTCAGGCCCATCACGAATTTTTTGCCTACGGAGGAAGTAAAGAGTTGAGACCAGTTCATATGTATACTTCGGTTATTGAGAATGAAAACAAAAACGGCTAAGAACGCCACAGGCGTTCTGTCCGCTTGCGGACCAAAATTAACCTTTGTGCGGAATATGCTACATTCATTTATGACAAGCATATTCCGAACAATCCAACCGCGCAAATTTAGTACAGGAATGCTGTAAAAATTGTTTTCGGCTTGCTTTTTTTGTCCCGGACGGGACATGGCCTCCTGAAAATCACCGTTGTTTAGTATCTTAGCCGCCAAATTTCCGGCTCCGACGGAAGGATAATTTCCGTTGTGGATGCATCGGGGATGGATGTAAAACGCGTTTTTATGGTCTTTCTTATAAGAGACCATGAAGAAAAGACAAACGACAATACAATATAATATGAAGCAAGAAGATGATTTTGAAGCGAACCTGGCGGGAGACGAGGGACAGAGTGAGGAGAGTAAGAGCGGCTGGTTCAGGCGCATCAAAAAAGGCATCCTTACCAGTACGGCTGAAAAGAAGGAGACGCCTGAGGGTCTTTGGACCAAATGCCCGAACTGTAATTATATCTGTACCGTGACCGAGTTGCGGGAACATTTATTCGTGTGCCCGAAATGTGCGCATCATCATCGGATCGGCAGCACCGAATATTTCGAGATCCTTTTTAACGACAACCAATATGAGGTCCTGTTCGAGAATATCCGGTCCAGGGACTTCCTGCATTTCACGGACCTGAAGTCCTACCAGAAGCGGCTGGAAGAGACCTGGGCCAAGACCGATATCACGGATTCCATTCGTATTGGTACGGGCCAGGTAAAGGAGCATCGGATGGTGGTGGGCTGTATGGATTTTGAGTTTATCGGCGGATCGCTGGGAAGTGTGATGGGCGAGCGGATCTCGCGGGCCGTGGATTATTGCCTGGAGCACCGGGCGCCCCTGCTGATCATTTGTAAATCGGGCGGGGCGCGGATGATGGAGAGTGCCTTTTCCCTGATGCAGCTCGCCAAAGTTTCCGGTAAGCTCTCGCAGCTGACGGATGCAAAAATACCTTATATCTCCCTGCTCACAGACCCTTCTTTTGGGGGCATCTCCGCCTCCTTTGGCATGCTGGGAGACCTGAATATCGCGGAGCCCGGCGCCCTGATCGGCTTTGCCGGTCCGCGGGTCATCAAGGAAACGATCAAGAAAGATCTGCCGGAGGGCTTTCAACGCAGTGAGTTCCTGCTGGAGCATGGATTTCTCGATTTTATCGTCAACCGCCGGGAGCTGAAGGAAAAGATTGCCACCCTGATGACGTTATTCAAGGGGTAATTATTATGAGTGAGATAAAGAACAGATCAGCCTATCACGATTATTTCATCGAGGACAAGTACGATGCGGGGATGGTATTGGTAGGGACGGAGGTAAAGTCCATCCGGGACGGGAAGGTAAATTTTGTGGATAGTTTTTGCGTTTTTTTCCAGGGCGAGCTTTGGGTACGGAATATGCATATAGCCGAGTATCGGTTTGGCACGACCAATAACCACCTCGCGGTGCATGACCGCAAGCTGCTGCTGACAAAGCGGGAGCTGCGCAAGCTGGAAGGGAAGCTCAAGGACAAGGGATATACGATCGTTCCGCTACGGATCTTCTTTAACGAGAATGGCTATGCCAAACTGGAGATAGGATTGGGCAAGGGGAAGAAATTGTATGATAAACGGGAAAGCCTTAAACAGCGGGATACCCAAAAAGAGATCAAACGATACCTGAACCGACCATAGGGGTAGGTGGTAACCCTTGCCTATACACCATTTTTATACTATCTTGCCGTCTTTTACGTTTAATTACCTGATGCAAAGATTAGTATACATATTTTGTTTGTGCACTATGCCGGCATTTGCCTTTGCCCAGCAGGCGACGGGGTCCTGGTTCGGGAGGGCGGATGTAGAGATGGCCGGGATACATAACAACTATCTGACCGAGCTGGTATTAAAGCAGAAGGGTACCCGGGTGGATGGCATTTTCGGTTATTATTTCCGGGACAAATACCAGAGCTTTTTTGTGCATGGCCACTATAATCCAAAGACACGGGAGGTGACGATCCTGAATATTCCCGTGATCTATTACAACTCCAACTCCACGGTGAACAGCATCGATTGCAACACCAATTTCCGGGGAACATTGATCAATTCGAAGGTAGGCAGCTCGCTGAAGGGTTATTTTTACCATGACGAGCGATATAAATATATGTGCCCGGACCTGAAGGTGAGCTATGCGCTGGACCGGGCGAGTGAGCCGTCCGATAGTTTGCTCAAGGCCACTTCGGCCAGTACAAGGATCTGGAAGCCGCAATCGGACGACGTAGTGGTGGATGTGGCTGCGCCGCCGGCAGCCGTGCCCGTGAAGGAAACGCCACCGGTTACCAGGCCGGATACGGCAGCAGCAATAGCCGTGGTCGTGGAAGCGGTCAAAGAGCCGGCGAAAGAGATTTTAGCGGACAGTATGCACGCTGCCGATGTCATGATCACTCCAAAGGCTGATAGCCTGAAGGAAAAGGAGGCAGAAAGCAAGAAGATCGTGGAGTCCTTTGTCAAACGCAAGGCCGTATTGAACCAGGAGCTGGACGTGGAGTCAGATTCCGTTCGGCTCAGCTTTTATGACAATGGGGAGATCGATGGAGACAGCATTTCCGTTTTTGTAAATAGCCGGATAGTCCTTTCGCACCAGGAACTGGCGGCCAAGGCCTTTAACCTATATCTTCACCTGGACAGCACCCGGGAGGTCAATGAGATCAGCATGTTTGCGGAGAACCTCGGCAAGTACCCTCCCAATACCGCCCTGATGGTGGTGACGGACGGAAAGAACCGGTATGAGGTGTTTATGAGCAGCAGTCTGACGGAGAACGCAACCATACGACTAAAGAGAAAACGATAAAACTTTCCTCTTCCGCCCCGCTTCGATGGATAGGGCTGAGCAGACCCCTTACTCCGATCTCAGGCTCTTTACGGGATTGGCAACCGCTGCCTTTATCGCCTGGAAGCTGATCGTGACGAGCGTGATCCCGATCGCCGTTGCCGACGCCAGTACAAATACCCCCGCACCGATGTCGATACGATAGCTGTATTGCTGCAACCAATTATGCAGGAAGAAGAAGGCCACGGGCGAAGCAAGCACACAGCTGATCAATACCAGCACGATAAAATCTTTTGACAAGAGCATCCACAGACCGGAGACAGACGCGCCCAGCACTTTTCGGATACCGATCTCCCTGGTCCGTTGTTCCGCTACAAAAGCAGCCAGTCCAAACAAACCCAGACAGGAAATAAAGATGGCCAGACCGGCAAAGATCCCCGACAGCTTTTCCACCAGCACCTCGGTCTTGAATTTTTCGGCATACCTCTGATCCACAAATGCATAGGTGTATGGATACGCAGGATTGTATTTATTAAAGATGGTCGTCAGCTGCGCCAGGCCCTCCTGCGTGGTCAGACGCTGCGACAACCTGTACAGCAGGATGTATTGCGGATGCGGATCATATAAAAAGACCGTTGGATCGGCAGGCGCAAACGGGGATGCCATCAAGGCGTCTTTGGCGACGCCGATGATCTCCACTCCGGGTGTACCCTGATAAGTGATCACCTGGCCAATCGGGTTCTTTATCCGCATCTGCCGGATGGCCGTCTCGTTAAAGATGACCCTCATCGTATCCGAAGGGCTGCGGAAATCCCGGCCCTGTATGATCGGGATACCCAGGGATTTAAAATAATCGTCCGAGACCTGGATTGTTCCCATCTCGATCGTTTCCCCGGGCTTTTTCCCCGGCCATTTATCTATGTCGGTATGTGAATAGAGGTTTGTCACGGGGCAGGTGGCGGTCGTCACGGTCTCCACGATACCCTTTGACAACAGCTCGTTCTTCAGGGCGGTAAAATTATTCCCCAGATCATGGTTGATGTCCGTCTCCATCATCCGGTCCATCCGGTAACCCGTCGGCCGGTGCTCCGCATATCCGATCTGCTGATACACGATGATCGTACTGATGATCAGCGCGATCGAACAGCTGAATTGCAATACTACCAATATCTTTCTCGGCAAAGCCCCCGACCGTCCCGCCGTCAGAGAACCCTTTAGCACTTTTACCGGGTTAAAAGAGGAAAGATAAAAAGCGGGCCGGCTGCCGGACGCGATAGCCGTTATCAGGACACAGCCCAACAGAATGGCCCAAAACCCACCGCTGGAAAAAGGGATGACGATATGGTTTCCCGTTAGCGCGTTAAAGGGCGTTAGGGCTATTTGTACAAAGAGCAGGGAAACCAAAAAGGCAAGGAAGGTAAGCAGAACGGATTCCATCAGGAATTGGAAGATGAGGTCTTTTCTCTCCGAACCGATCGCCTTTCTGACCCCTACTTCCCTGGCTCTTTTCTCCGATCGGGCGGTGGTGAGATTGACAAAGTTGATACATGCAATAAATAGGACCAGCAGACCGATGATGCTGAACATCCGAACATATTCCAAAAAACCGCCCAGGTCTTTCCCGTTTATATAATTCCCGTAGAGATGCCACTGAGTCATTGGTTGAAGCACGACTGCGGAAAGCATGGCGTTGGTATTGTTGGTTTCCGTCCATTCGATGCCGCGGATCTTAGGGGCCACCTGTGCGGCGGTGATCCCCGGCTTTAAGGCGGCAAAGACGTTATAACTGTTATTGCCAAAACTGTTGTGGGCGTTCTTCATATAGCCCGCGGTCGCCTCCAGGTAGCTGAATGGGACCACATAGCCAAACTGAAAGGTCGAATTGGCGGGCAGGTCTTTTAATATCCCGGTCACTTTCAGATCGTTCTTGTTGTCAATACGAACCGTTTTGTTCATCGGGTCCTGTGCGCCAAACAGGGCTTTTGCAATGCTCTCCGTGAGTACGATCGAATAGGGATCCTTTAGCGCACCCGCCGCATTCCCTTGTAGGAAAGGGTATTGGAACATTTTTAAAAAATCGGATTGCGCCTGCACTCCCCACCGGTATAATTTTTTATCGCCGACCATCAGTCCATGCGAGCTCGTCCCATCCGTTGCGGCCACATATTGTATTTCGGGGACCTGGCTGCGTAATGCATCCGCCAGTTTCAAAGATGTACTGGTGAAATTCAGCGTATCGCCGTTGCTGTTGAAATTACGCCGGACCTGGTAAAGCTGCTGATAACCGGGCAGAAATTTATCATAGGAATATTCGTTGTATACCCAGAGACCGATGAGCAATGCCACCGACATTCCGATGGCCAGTCCCAGGATGTTCAGGGCGCTGTATCCCCTGCTTTTTAAAAGCGTTCGCCAGGCGATCTTAAAGTAATTTCTAAGCATGGAATTACTATACCCAAGACGATGCCAATATTTCAAGATATTGGTATTCAATAAATTAAAAGCGAACGATCTCCAAGAGGTCGTTCGCTTTTGAAACAGTATATGTACGGTCCCCGGGTTATCCGAACAGTTCGGTTTGTGGCGGTTGTTCTTTTTCTTCCTCCTTATGCCCCCACTCTACTTCGACGCTCTTGGAGAAGTCAAACAGCTTGCTGCCGACGGCTTTCCATCCCATGACTTCGACAAGTGGTGCGATCTTGACCTTTTGCGTCCTGGCCTGGGCGCCGCGACCGGACTTTATGAGCGCGATGGGTTCAGGATGGAGGGTAACGGCTTCCAGGCGATTTCCCTCCCCTTCTTTTATAAACAGGAATTTATTGTGAAGGGTGGTGGTTTCAATTTTGAACCGTTTTACATTGAACTGTAATTTTTCGTTGTCGAGGTAGATGGCCGTGATGATCTTTTCCGGATCGAATTTGCGGATCTCGAGCATTTTATCCGCATCGAATCGTTGGACCAGCTCGGTATCGGTCAGCTCGTAGTTGCCGTCTGAATAGATGACCAGGAGGCGTTCGTCTCCTTCGAAGCTACCCAGGTATTCTCCTTTCCCTTCGGTGTTGAGCCGTCCAAAAGTGGCGTCGAACCAGAGTTTCCGTCCGCTGAGGGTGGATTTGCCGGCTTGTTTTAATTTGACGGTGCGGATGGGATATTTGGTCACCTGGTTACCCAGGCTGCTGCGGTTCTTGATCTCCAGGGTCTCAAAATAGAAATCAAATTCCTTATGCCGGGCGGAGCTTGCCGGGCTGAGGACGATCCGGACCACTTCCGCCTCGCCGTTGGGGTTGGCGGTGAAGTAATGTACGCGGGTCTTGTTGTCCTCCGACTTGGTGAGGTCGTATTCCTTGTCGCGGGTGATACCGGTGACGTTAAAGCGTTTGCCATAGCTGACCCCGGTCTTGCCATCGACATAGATCATGTTATAGGTGGTCCGCTCGTCGTTCTTGCGGAAGATGGCCACATAAAGGATGTCTTTGCCGATAAAGGCTTTGTCCGCCACTTTTACCACTTTCATTTTACCGCCTTTTGTAAAGGCGATGATATCGTCCAGATCGGAGCAGTCGGCGACAAACTCGTCTTTTTTGAGACCCGAACCGATGAATCCTTCGGAGCGGTTGACATATAATTTTACGTTGGCGATGGCGACCTGCTGGGCCTGTATGGCTTCGAAGAGTTTGATCTCGGTCTTGCGTTCGCGGCCTTTGCCATATTTCTTCAGGAGGTTGTCATAGTAGGCAATGGCGAAGTCGACCAGGTTGTTCAGGTCGTGTTTGACCTGTTTGATGTCGACTTCAAGCCCTTTGATCTGGGCATTTAGCTCGTCGATGTCTAGACGATAGATGCGACGGACAGGCTTTTCGGTCAGTTTGATGATGTCTTCGCGGCTGATATCCCTTTTTAGCTGTTTGCGGAAGGGCTCGAAGGCCTTGGCGATGGCGAGGAGCACCTTCTCCCAGGTCTCGTGTTTCTTTTCCAGTTCCTTATAGATCTTTTCTTCGAAGAAGATCTTCTCCAGGGAGGTGTAGTGCCATTTTTCCTGCAGTTCTGCCAGCCGGATCTCCAGCTCCTTTTTTAGCAGGTCCTTTGTATTGTCGATGGAGACGGTGAGCAGTTCTTTTGCACCCAGAAAAACGGGTTTCTGATCGGTAATGACACAGGCATTGGGAGAAATGCTCACTTCGCAATCCGTAAAGGCGTAGAGGGCATCGATGGTGATATCGGGGGATATGCCCGGGGCCAGGTCGATCTGGATCTCCACTTCGGCAGCGGTATTATCCGTCACCTTACGGATCTTGATCTTACCCTGGTCGTTGGCCTTCAGGATGGAGTCGATGAGCTGCGTGGTGGTGACCCCGTATGGTACGTCTTTGACAAGCAGGGTCTTTTTGTCCTGCTCTTCGATATGGGTGCGTACCCGGACCTTTCCGCCGCGTTTGCCATCGTTGTAGTTCGTGATATCGATCATACCTCCGGTGAGGAAATCGGGGTAAAGCTCGAACTTTTTCCCTTTCAGGTATTTGATAGCGGCTTCGCAAAGCTCGCAAAAATTATGAGGGAGGATCTTCGTGGCCAGACCGACGGCGATGCCTTCGGCGCCCTGGGCCAGCAACAGGGGAAATTTCATGGGAAGGGTGATGGGCTCGTTCTTCCGGCCATCATAGCTGAGCTGCCATTCGGTGGTCTTGGCATTGAAAGCCACTTCCAGCGCGAATTTGCTGAGACGGGCCTCGATATAGCGGGAGGCGGCCGCATCATCACCCGTACGGACATCGCCCCAGTTACCCTGGGTCTCGATGAGCAGGTCTTTCTGGCCCATGTTGACCAGGGCCTCCCCGATGCTGGCATCGCCGTGGGGATGGTATTGCATGCTCTGGCCGATGATGTTGGCGACCTTGTTGAAGCGGCCGTCATCCATTTCCTTCATGGCATGGAGGATACGGCGTTGAACGGGTTTAAGGCCATCTCCGATCGCGGGTACGGCTCTTTCGAGGATCACATAGGAGGCATAGTCCAGAAACCAGTTCTTGTATTGACCGGTGACACCGGATTCGTTCTCATGGAAATCATCGGCTATTTTGATCTTGGCCATTGCTGATTTAGTTTATAAGGGACACTGTGTTTTTACTTTTTATTTTGCCGTTCGTCCGATCTTGCCCAGGTGCGTGTCCTGGAATCCACTGAAGTATTTCAGTCCATATCCCATCCCCCGATCCATGCAGGAATGTCCGAAAAGGATCAGGCCAGCGAATTCGAGTGTAGGGTTATAGGTGTAAAGGCCTGACAAATATACTATAATAGCCACTCCCTTATGATGCACGAAATTGTAGCCGATCGCCCCTGCCCTATTGCCGGCCAGGTAGGCAAGCATGCTCAGGTCGGGCGCCAGGATCCAGACCAGCCACCACCACCAGGCGTAATGCAGCTGGCCGAACAGACAGATGCTCAGGAGGAACATCGCGGCTTCTTCGAGTTTGAGGAGGTTTTTCATACCGCACTCTTCGATTTGATCTCAAAATCCTTCATCCCCTTCAATTCGCCCTGGGCATCGAGCTCGCCGGCGGCGATCAATTGTTTCAGACGCCAGAGGATGTAGGCATCCCCGGTCGTCTGTTTGGCCTTGGTCAGGAATTGATGGATCAGTTTGCTGGCCTTGATCCAGTCCCCGGTGATGAATTTCTTTAGTTCTTCGTCGAAATAGGTATAGGGATGCTGGGTCAGTTTTTTTCCGCCTTCCAGGATGCGCACTCCTTTGTCCGGTTCGTTGGAAAGCCGGTTCCATTCATCGGGATCGATCTCGAATTCGCTGAGGGTGATCGCACGGGACAGTTTGCGGGCCTTTAAAAATTCCCGGGGGGGTATCTCGGAAAGATTGACCGGGTAGAAGATGTTTCCTTTTTCGTTGATAAAGGGAAGATTGTTGAGATAGAGGATAAAGATCCTTCCCTGGAAATCTTTTAGCTGGCTCATCAGCCAGTAGTAGCCGCTGACGTCATGCTTATTCTGCGCAGCCCAGATCCATACGATCTCTTTCGGATCCTCTGCGAGCTTTTCTTTCAGGGCGCCGACGGTTGCGTCATCATCGGCCACACTGCCATTGTCGACGATCCCATCATAGTCGCCGCCGGCCAATACTTCGCGCCACCATTGTTTGCGGGCTTCCCTGCTTTCCTTCGTGGATAGGGTGCCGAGTGGGCCAACGGCATAATCGTCTTCGATCCGGATGATCTCTCCCTGGAGGGAGGCGTCAAGATCAAAGGATTTTTTAAGGGCATCTTCGTCGTTGCGTTGGAAAACGATATGGATCATGCTGATGCAATATTTATTGTTGTTTGGTATCGTCGGACGGGTCTATCAGGACGGGGTCTCTTCAACCAGGTCGAGCTCTACTTTCAGGTTGTTGATGATGAACTCCTGTCTTTCCTGCGTGTTCTTGCCCATATAGTATTCCAGGATCTGCTGGATATGGGTTTCAGGCATGATCAGGACGGGTTGCACCCGCATGTCGGCGCCGATAAAACGGGCGAACTCGTCAGGAGAGATCTCTCCCAGCCCTTTGAAGCGGGTGATCTCCGGTTTGCTGCCCAGCTTTTTAATGGCGACCTGTTTTTCCGTTTCATCGTAGCAATAGATCGTCTCTTGTTTGTTACGGACACGGAATAAAGGCGTCTCCAGTATGTACACGTGATCTGCCTTGACCAGGTCGGGGAAGAATTGCAGGAAAAAGGTCATAAGCAGCAGGCGGATATGCATGCCGTCGACATCGGCATCGGTGGCGATGACGATCTTGTTATAACGTAGTCCTTCGATGCCGTCTTCTATATTGAGCGCGTGTTGCAGGAGGTTGAACTCTTCATTCTCGTACACGACTTTTTTTGTCAGACCGAAGCAGTTGAGGGGTTTGCCCCGCAGGCTGAAAACGGCCTGGCGTTCTACGTCCCTTGCCTTTGTGATGCTGCCGCTGGCAGAGTCTCCTTCGGTGATAAAGATGGTGCTCTCCTTTTGCTTTTCCAGGATCTGATCCTTGTCCTTACCGGTGGGCTCGTCGTTGTAATGGAAGCGGCAGTCGCGTAATTTTTTGTTGTGAAGGTTGGCTTTTTTAGCCCGTTCGTTAGCCAGCTTTTTGATGCCAGCCAGTTCTTTTCGCTCTCTTTCACTTTGTTCGATGCGTTTCTTCAGCGCATCGGCCGTGGACGGGTTCTTGTGAAGATAGTTATCAAGCTCTTTTGAGAGGAAGTCATGTACGAAGTTCTTCATTGTGGCGCCGCCCTCGGCCATATACTGGCTTCCCAGTTTGGTCTTGGTCTGGGATTCAAAGACCGGCTCCACTACGCGGACGGAGATCGCGGCAGCGATACTTGTCCGGATATCGGAGGCTTCATAGTCTTTTTTATAGAAGTCGCGGATGACCTTGACAAAGGCTTCACGGAAAGCCTGCTGATGGGTTCCTCCCTGGGTGGTATACTGACCGTTGACAAAGCTGAAGATCTCTTCTCCGTAGTCGTTGTTATGCGCGATGGCGGCTTCGATGTCCTCCCCTTTCAGGTGAATGATCGGGTAACGCAGTTCGTCTTCGTTGGTCCGGCGCTGCAACAGGTCCAGGAGACCGTTCTTCGACACATATTTTTTTCCGTTGAAACTGATGATCAACCCTGCATTGAGATAGCAGTAGTTCCAGAGCTGGTTGTCGAGGTATTCGTGGATGTAATGGAAGTTCTTAAAGACGGTCTCGTCCGGGATAAAGGTTACGAGGGTACCGTTGGGCTCGTCCGTTTTGCCTTCTTTATGCTCTTTTGTGAGGATGCCTTTTGCAAATTCGGCCGTTTTTTCCCGGCCTTCCCGGAAAGCAGTCACTTTGAAATAGCCGCTCAGCGCGTTGACGGCTTTTGTACCCACCCCGTTGAGCCCTACAGATTTCTGGAAGGCTTTGCTATCATATTTAGCGCCGGTATTGATCTTGCTGACCACATCCACCACTTTTCCCAGGGGGATGCCCCGCCCGAAGTCGCGGATGGTCACGGTCTTCTGATCGATGGTTATCTCCACCTGTTTGCCATACCCCATGGTATGCTCATCGATACAATTGTCTATCACCTCTTTAATAAGTACATAGATCCCATCGTCCGGGCTGCTGCCATCTCCCAGTTTACCGATGTACATACCGGGACGAAGACGGATATGTTCCCGCCAATCAAGACTTTTTATGCTTTCTTCCGTATACTCGAACAAATTAGATTTTTCTGCCATATAGGTGCGATCAAAGCTCAAATATAGGCAAACGAAATTAGCCGCGTCTTATTTCGATTTCTACATTATGTGAATATTTAAACCGAAGGTTTTTTGAGAAAATATAACCTTTCGGTTTAAAAAGTCTTATGATTGGCCTTCGGCCAGCGGACCTGTGGTCCACTTTTGCTAATTTCGCAAAATGGCTGAAAAATTTCTGGAGCTGGAGCAAGTTACCGTACAAATAGGCGGTATCGCGCTTCTGGAAAAGCTTGATTTACAGATTTATCGGGGAGAACAGTGGACTGTCACGGGTCCATCAGGCAGTGGGAAAACGGTGCTGGCCCATACGCTGATGGGGAAGCATTTCTATACCGGCCGGATAGGCCCGGAACACCGGATCGGGATGGTGGAACAGCAGCATCGTTTCCAAAACCGGCCGGGGGCGACGGATCTGTATTATCAGCAGCGCTGGAATGCTTCGGATGCCGATCAGACGATCACCGTTGCACAGGAGCTGGCGGAATATACCGGGTGGAAAGGAAATGGGGACACCGTACTGGACGGTCTGCACATACGGCCTTTACTGGAAAAACCACTGATCCAGCTTTCCAACGGAGAGAATAAAAGGGTACAGCTGGCGATCGCCCTGCTGGAAGACCCGGAACTACTGATCCTGGATAACCCTTTCCTGGGTTTGGATACGGAGGGAAGGGCCGCTTTACATCATATTATAGACGAGCTGGCAGCCAGGGGTGTCCAGCTCCTTCTGATCACGGGAGCGCAGGAGCTACCGGCATCGATCACGCATGTCGCCCAATTGGACCATGGCAAGTGGGTGTTCCGGGGTACGAAGGCTGACTTTCATCCCGGTTCCGGAGCACAGGGTCCGGTCCGGCTGGATAAGCAGATACTGGACAGGCTGCGGGATGAGGCAATGGAGGGTGACGCGGACTTCCCGGTGGCGGTAAAAATGGTGAATACGACGGTCCGGTATGGGGAAGCGGTCATCCTGGATAATATCAACTGGGAGGTAAAAAAAGGTCAGCGATGGAGTATATCGGGGCCGAATGGTGCAGGAAAGTCAACGATCCTGAGCCTGATCACGGCCGATAATCCCCAGGCATATGCCAATGAGATCTGGTTGTTTGGCCGGCGGCGGGGATCGGGAGAAAGCATTTGGGACATCAAACGAAAGATCGGCTTTGTCTCTCCCGAGCTGCATTTGTATTTTGATTACAGCGCCGGCTGTTTCGAGGTGATCGCTTCGGGGCTTTTCGATACGATCGGATTATTCCGACAGCTGACGCCGGAACAGGAGGAGACCGTCAGTTTATGGATACGGTTGCTTTCGCTGGAGGAATTAAAACATAAACGGCTGGCCCAGCTATCCACGGGTCAGCAACGAATGGTGTTGCTGGCCAGGGCGCTGATCAAGAACCCGCCGATGCTGATCCTGGACGAACCATGCCAGGGATTGGATGATGAACAGACCGCCTCGTTCCGCGGGCTCATCGATGCCTTATGCCGCGCATTCGATACGACACTGCTCTATGTAAGCCATTACCGGCAGGAGCTGCCGGATTGCATCGATCATTTCCTGCAATTGGAGAAAGGTGTTGTTTTAGCAATTACTTAACAGGCGTTCATTTACCAGGTACACCTGGTTGCCCGGCGACAAGCCGCCAGCCTCCGATCCGCGGAAGGGCTTGCCTTTGCTGGCATTGCGGGATATTCTCCTTTTATAAACTAACGCTGAAGCATAGTTGAATGAAATAAATACCCGGCATCATTGTAGAAGTTTTTCCACAGTTCTCCGCACTACTACAGGAACCAATACAAGTCTCAAAAAGTTATGGCACAGTCCTTGTCTATTTACTTGTAAGCCCCTCTCCCTTCATGCGTAGTAGTTTGGAATAATTTTTTAATTTATAAAATCTATGTTATGAATTTCACCAATGTAAAGCTGGCGGCCATTACAGTTGCCGCCGCAGGTTTTTTTGCCTTTAGTCAAATCAAAGCCGGCTCTATCAAGGGAACGGTCACTCCTTCGGACGGTGCTGTACGTGCCTGGGCCGAATCGGCAACGGATACCCTGAAGGCTCCTATCGTCAATGGATCGTATGAGATCGCCGACGCAAAACCCGGAATGTATAAAGTTATCATCGAGGCGAAGCCGCCATATAAGAATGCGGCAAAAGATGGCGTTTCCGTCAATGATGGACAGGCAGCGGATGCCGGTGAGATCAAATTGGAAAAATAAGGCGCCCGGCCCCCGGGCAATAAGGAGGCTGTAGGATAAGTGGTCATGCAAAAGAAAGGCCCTTCCCTGTATCTGATACAGGAAAGGGCTTTTCGTATTTAACGGTCTAGTATTGTGGATTCTGCGCGATGATCGGGTTCTGCTGTATTTCCGTCAGCGGGATCGGCCATACGAACCGGTAGTCGCTGTAAGGGATCGCCGCCTGGCCGGGTGTATAACCACCGCCGCAGTTATAGATCGCCAGACCATCGGCCCCGTTCACGGCTTTTGCCGGTATACCGCCGGTTGAATACGCAGGATCGGGCGCCAGCCGGGAGATATCCGACCAGCGTTTGCCTTCTCCCACGAACTCTACCCTTCTTTCAAACAGGATCGCCTTGACCAGGTCGGACTGGGTGGTGAAACTGGCCAGCGTATACTGTTCCGCTACGTTTGTAACCGAACGATTCCTGACCGCGTTGAGCAGCGCAAGCGCGGTCGCGGAAACACCGGGGCCGGTCCTGGCCTGTGCTTCGGCCATGGTCAGCAATACTTCCGCATACCGGATCTGGGGAGCATAGTCGCTCAGCCCCGTGGAATCGCGGTATTTGTAGATGAGCCAACCCTTGTTGTTGTTGGCATCGACACCGGTGACCGCCAGCAGGCTCCTCCGTTTGTCATCACAGGCCCAGGAAGGATTATTCCAGAGAACAGGGGAAATAATGATCAACCCTCTTCCTTTGCGGTCGGTCGGCATGTACATGCCGGCAAGGGCCGCATTGACGCCGGGGTTGTCGAGGGCATCGTTCTTTATGGAGAAGATGCTTTCTTTTGTGCTGTTACTTACAAAGGGGCCATCGGGGGATGCGGTAAGGGTCCAGGCGCCGATGGGGCTGGTGAAAGAGGTCGATCCCGATATGATCTTATTGCCTTCCGTGATCACACCGGCCCAGTCTCCCATATGTAATTTGATCCGCATCTTCAGCGCGATAGCCGCAGCCTTTGTGGCCCGGTAGACCAGGTTGGTAACGGGCAGGTTAGCTTCGGCATAATCGAGGTCGGCCAGGATATTGGCATATACACTATCGGTCCGCATGCGGGGAGTAGCGAGAATAGAAGCTACCGCCGAGCTCGATGCGATGGCCGTATCTCTCCAGGGAACCCCCAAGCCTTTACCGGCTCCGTCCATATAGGGCCGGGCAAACTGGATCAGCGCCTCGTGATGCGCCATCGCGCGGAGGAAACGACATTCCGCCACATACTGGGTCATTTTCGAGCTGGTGATAATATTACTGGCGGCGGCGCCTTTAAAGCCAGAGATACAAACATTCGCCTCATTGATAAGGGCATAGAGCCCTTTCCACATACCGATACAGTTGGCGGCAGAAGAGTTGTAGGTTGCCTGGTAGGTGATCTGGTAAAAGGCGGCCGCATTGACCACGTCTTCACCCCGGCAATCTCCCTGGGTGATATTGGCTGCGCCGAAGGGATAGCCCCGCCTCGAGCCATCCGTGTAGAGACCGCTCTGCGCGGCATCATATACACCGTTAAGGGAAAGATCGCAGCGGGCGTCCGTTGCAAACGCCGTTGCCGAAGTGATCGAGTTGTAGGGAGAGGTATTCAGGACCTTTTTACAACTAAAAAAGAACGGAATGATTAGTGAGCCTATTATGATTAATTTCTTCATGATTCGTTGATTGTAATGTTAGCAAATATTAGAACCCCACAGACAGTCCGACAGATACGCTTCTTACCTGGGGTGAAACAGCGTTGTCCACACCGGCCGTGCTGATATTTTCGGGATCGGCTCCTTTGTATTTTGTCCAGGTATGTACATTCTGTGCCTGTGCGAAGGCTTTGACCGAGCGGATATTGCCATTGCTCCATCCCAGCATCTTCGAGGTCAGGGTATAGGATAAGATTATATTTTGCAGTTTCAGGAATCTGCCATCTTCCACGAACCGGGAATTGCCGATGGTCGACTGGCTGATATTGGCAGCCTGTCCGCTATATACTTTGGGGACGTCCGTGACCTGGCCTGCATGTGTCCATCGGTCGAGGATCTCCGTGCCGTTGTTCTGGAAGCTCATGTTAAACAATACATCCTGCCGGGTGACATTCATGATCCGGTTGCCCCCTGAATACCGCAGCATGAACTCCAGGCCGATCCCTTTGTAATTAAAGGAGTTGATCAGGCCTCCGAACCAGGTGGGGACGCCCTCTCCCAGTTTGGTCTGATCGGCGGCAGCAAGGGAGCTCTTTGCGCCGAGGGTCCCGTCGGTCTTGCTGTTGGCCACGTAAAAACTGCCAACGGTTGCCTGTTGAAGACTAAGCTGAACAATGCTTCCATCCGCCTTGTAGAACATCGGGTTGCCATTGGCGCTGTTCACGCCGGCGGAACGATAACCCCATATGATATGGTAAGGATCGCCTACACGGATCAGGTCGTAATTGCCGTCCGTAAGCGTTTTGGTGGCAACGCCGCCCACCGGATAGAGAGAGGTGATCTTATTTTTGATATACGAATAATTGACCGAGACATTCCAGGTGAAGTTCGGACGCTGGATCACATTTCCTCCGGCCGAGAGTTCGATGCCCCTGTTGTTCAGCGTACCGATATTCTGGTTGATGGAGCCTCCGCTCAAACCCGTGGATCCGGCGATCCCTGCGCTGAGAGGCGTCGGTACGGCCAGTGAGAGGTTGTTCACGTCGTTGTAGAAATAATCCGCCGTCAGGTTGATGCGGTTCTTCAGGATACCCAGTTCGATACCTCCATCCCATTTCTTACTCGTCTCCCATAGCAGCTGCGGGTTGCCGACCCCGGTGGCGCCCAGGCCGCTGAGGTTCCCGTAAGGTGCGTTGCCGAAACTGGTCAGGTAGGGATATCCACCAAGCGCATTGCCCACTTTCGCATAGGAAGCCTTTAATTTTGCCTCCGTGATCCATTTGGCCAGGAAATCGGAGCCCAGCCAGAATTCTTCCTGGGAGGGACGCCAGCCGACCGAAAAGCCAGGGAAGGTCCCGTATTTACGACCGGGGGCCAGGGCGCTTTGTCCATCCCGCCGGAAAGAAGCCTGTGCAAAATATTTATTCTTGTAATCATAGTTGAACCGGCCGAAAGAGGACAGGAAGCCGGTATTATTATATGCGCCCGAGGTAGACTGGATACCGGCAGAATTGCTGATCAGGTTTTGTTGAATGTAAAAGGCGTCGGAGAGATTGGTGCCGGAGGCAGAGAAGGATTTAGACGTCGTCTTTTGTATATCGTACCCACCGGTGAGGGAGAAATTATGCCCGCTCAGGTTGATTGTATAGTTGCCATAGCTGGACCATACCAGGTTGAGGATATTCTGCGTGCCATTGAATACGGAACCGTTGCCGCTGTAACCGTCACCGTGATATAGGTTCAGCCCCTGGTAGCTATAATCGTTAAACAGGTCGACACCGGCCTGGCTGTGCAACCTCAGTCCCTTTACGGGTGTCACTTCGATATAGGTATTATCGATGATCCGGTATTTATCCGAATAGAGTTTGTCATTGCGCAATGTCCAGGCGACGTTGAAGAAATTGTCATCGACCGTTTTCGAATTTGGCCCCTTGTCCATCAGGTTGTTGATAGGATATCCAATATTATAGCCCTTGTAACCTGCGGCGCTGTAGGGCGATACGTTCGGGAGCATGCGGAGGGACGAGGCGATGGCGCCCCCGAGTCCGTTGGAACCGTTGTTCTGGTCTCCGTCTTCCTGCCTGCTGATGGAAATGTTGTTCCCGATCTTCACATATTTATTGATCTCGTAGTCAATATTGCCACGAACACGATAAGCCCTGTTATAATTACTGATGATAATACCCTGGTTGGTGGAGTAGTTCAGGGACATATAATAAGACAGTTTGTCTCCGCCTCCCTGTACTGCCAATGTATGGCTTTGTGCGACGGCGTTCTTTATCATGACCTGGCTTTGCCAGTCGGTGTTGGCCGTGTCGGCAGCGGCATTGGTCCCGGCCTGTGCGGCCAGACCGGCGTTGGTGTATTTCTCGTTTGCGATGGTCTCGAATTGTTTGGCGTTCAGCAGGCTGAACTTTTTCAGGGGATTGCTCCAACCCAGGGTGCCATCGTAGGTCACGCGGGCTCGTCCTTTTGTTCCTTTTTTGGTGGTGATCAGGATCACGCCGCCGGCGGCCCTGGACCCATAGATGGCTGTAGCAGAACCATCTTTCAGGATGTCAAAGCTTTCTATGTCGGCTGGGTTGATGTCCCCCAGGGCGTTGGAGTTGGTAGCCAGGGCAAGATTGCCGGTAATAATGGGCACGCCATCCACGATGATCAGCGGGTCATTGTTGCCGGTGATGGATTGAGATCCCCGGATGCGGATGACGGCAGGTGTATTTACCAGGCCACCGGAATTGGTTACCTGTACACCGGCAGCCCGTCCGGCCAGTTGTTTGTCGACGGAGGGAGAGAGCTGGTCGGCAAAGCTTTTTACGTCCACTTTTGCCGCGGCGCCGGTAAAGGCTGTTTTTTGCTGGACGCCATATCCTACTACCACCACGTCCTGGAGGCTCCGGTCGGTTGCGGAAAGGGAAGCGTTGAGTTTTTCCTTGTTCCCGATAGGATGTTCCACCGGTGTGAGCCCGACGGCGGAGAAGATCAGGACCCGGGCAGTGGGAGGTACTTTAATGGAATACGATCCATCCTGACCGGTGGTGGTACCGATCGAAGTTCCTTTGACGAGAACGGATGCGTTTGCAATGGGGACGTCATTGGCGTCTGTCACTTTACCGGAGACGACCCGGCTTTGGGCCATTATTTGGCTGGATAAGGCAAGACAACCCAGGAGCAGGATCCACCGGAAGGACCGGTAGAAGGTGTGCAGTGTTTTTCTCATGTTTGAACGATTAGTGTTGATTAAAAAATGAAAAGCAGATAATTCCGGGCAGGCGCTGGTGGCCCCGGCTTTTCCATTGGGTATGGATGAACGATAAAGAGGAATGATACAGGGGACCGGCGTCCGTTATGTTGCCCGAAGACGGATCCTCGCGGATTGTCGGGGGAAGTGAATGCGAAGGAGCACCGGATAGGTGCGATCCTGGTTGGTAGGGGTGTTTCTCATGTGAGCGATGATTTTGGTTAACTTAGCGTTAACAAATATATCAAAATCGACAGATTAAAAGCGGGGAAAAAGCATATCTTTTTTTTACATATTGAATTTAGAGCCCTTTTTCACCAAAATACTGCTAAATAAAGGGGCGTTTACGCAAAAGGACATACAAATAAGCAATTATTAAAACATACTTGCAATTCATTATTCGATCCCGACGGACCCCGGGCTTCTTATTTTATTAATATTCCACAAGGAGATGGCTTTCAAGTTATTAAGACTTCATAGTGTCCGGAAGCCTTCCCGGGGTGCTGAATACTCATTTTTTGTCCGTCCAAATTCAGTAACTTTACTGTCCGCATGGATATCGGAACGGATATTCACGGTATACTACTTCCCCATTAATTTCCCTTTATTACCATTCATTCTGTATTGTTTTATCTTAAAAAAGGTGATGTATGTATTCGTATGCGTTGTTGGAAAAAGGTTGTTATTATCTTGTACAGGAAAAAGAGGAAGGTCCTGTCGGATTGATCAAAGTGAACATGGAAACGGATCACTGTATGTACGTATCCAAGTATGCCGAGACGGAAAAGGCGGACTGGATAAAAAAATCGGATCCCATCTATGATATCCTGGAATTGCTGGGGGATGACAAGGTGAAAGCATGGGAGTCGATCTACTACGATAACCAGGACACTTATAACTACGAAGAGGACGAGGAATAGCTGGAAGAAGATCTTCTAATTCCGGTGTAATTCGTGATATCTGCCGGGTGATCGCGACCCGGTCTCATGGCGATGCATTTTCTTTATTCCATAGTTCCAGAGTCCCATGCTGGTGACGGCCGCTGAGATCAGGAGGCTTATGTAATACAGGAGAAAGCTGTCGGTCCCGGTACCGGCGCCATTGGGGTGCATATGGGCAAAGATGTAAATAATGAGGAAGCTTCCATAGGCAAAAAGAAGGGCTGCATAGACAAAGACCATGGAGCTCTCGAAGCGGGTATGTTCCATTCTTCTTACATATTGAATAAGGGAGGTGATACAACAGGCTAAGATGAGCAGCAGACCCGATCCGATGATAAGGGCGCTGGTGGAGAAATTGTAGCCTTTCCAGCTGACGAGGATCGCCTCCCAGATCATAAACAGGAGGACCAGCAACAGCAAATTACGGCGCTGCCGGCCGGAGGTAGCAAATCCGAAGACCAGGATCACCAGGGGGGTCTCGGCGAGGTTGTATCCAAAAGTAAGTTTTTCCTGCCAGCGACTACCGGTAAACAGCCCCAGTTCGGGAAGGTTGACCAGCCCATTGAGCAGCCAATAGATCCCTATTATCCAATAGGCATTGACATGTCGCATCTTTTTCCAGCCCAGCAATAAAAAGGGGATAAAACAACAGCCGATGGCCATGTTGGATATGACGGCATAGAGTACAGAAAAGGCACCGGTCTTCAAAGGATAGTTATTTAATGTAAAGCGAAAAAAGAAGCTATTTATTATTGGTAAAACTACTCAGTTTTCGGCATAAATTACGGTCGTTTTTGGTCCTGTGGGGGTTAAATTTTTGACTGTAAGGGGTAATACAGAGAAGCCCCTAATGCTTTTTTCCGGCGTTTTTGGCCGTTTTCCGGGATACGCAACCCCCAGCCGGCCCGGGACAGAATGAAGGTGTTAACTAAGCTAACAAGTCTTATTCCGCCGACGCCTATCCCGGTACCTTCGCCTAAATTGGCGTAAATTGGACCCGAAATGATCGCACAACAGACGATACAGCAGATACAGAGCCGGATCGATATTATCGAGGTCGTAGGGGGCTTCGTAAAGCTAAAGAAACGGGGGGTGAATTACCTGGGGCTTTGTCCTTTCCACAACGAAAAATCGCCTTCCTTTACGGTTTCGCCGGTCAAGGAGATCTATAAATGTTTTGGCTGCGGCCGGAGCGGCAATACGATCAGTTTCCTGATGGAGCATGAGAAGTATTCGTATACGGAGGCGTTGCGATGGCTGGCCGCCAGGTATAATGTCGAGATCGAGGAAAAGGAGCTGAGCCCGGAAGTACGCCAGCAACAGCAGGTAGCGGAAAGCCTGCATATCATCAATGGATTCGCCCAGCAGTTCTTTTCAAATGTATTGTTCAATACGGAGGAGGGGCAGGACATCGGTCTGAGCTATCTGAAGGAACGGGGGTTTAGTGAGGAGATCATGCGCAAGTTCCAGCTGGGTTACAGCCCCGATCAGCGGGATGCCTTTGCCCGGACGGCCCTGGCGGCCCAATACAACCTGGAGTATTTACAGAAGAGCGGGCTCGTGGTCGTCCGGGATGAACGGCCGATGGATAATTACCGGGGGCGGATCATTTTCCCAGTCCACAATCAATCAGGCAAGGTGATCGGATTTGGCGCCCGGATCATAAAGAGTAACGACCGCGCTCCCAAATATATCAATACACCGGAGAACGAGCTGTATATCAAGAGTAAGATCCTCTATGGTTCCTGGCTGGCCCGGCAGGCCATCGACAAGCAAGATGAATGTCTGCTGGTGGAAGGATATACGGATGTCGTTTCGTTGCATCAGGCAGGTGTCGAAAATGTCGTCGCCAGCGGAGGAACGTCCCTGACCATCGATCAGCTGCGGTTGATAAAGAAATACACCAATCATCTTACGATCATTTATGACGGCGACGGGGCCGGGATCAAGGCCGCGCTGCGGGGGCTGGACATGGCCCTGGAGGAAAGCCTGGATGTAAAGCTGGTGCTGATCCCCGATAAGGAGGATCCCGACAGCTATGTCCGTAAGCTGGGAGCGGCGGCCTTCCGGGATTTTGTGGCGGCAAATAAAAAAGATTTCGTTCTGTTCCAGCTGGAGGTAGCATTAAAAGATACCGCCGGGGACAGCAATAAGAAAGCCGGCGTCGTGAACCAGGTAGCCGAGACGATCTCCAAGATCAATAAGGCCGAGGATTTTACCCGGCAGCAGGATTATATCCGGCAATGCGCCGAGCTGTTGCGGATCGAGGAGGCGGGGCTGCACACGCTTGTCAACAAGTTTATCCGGGATCGGGTATCCAAACAGGAAAGCCGGGCGGCGGCGGATGGGGGGAAACAGGGAGCCGGCGCTATGCCTGTAACGGGGGGGCCCGAAGGTATAGAGACAGGCATCGACGAACACGGGAACAGGATAGAGACAGCTCCCGGTGACGACGAGACACTGAGCCTGCTGTTCCGGCATGAGCAAAATGAAAGAGGGATGATCCGGAGTTTACTGGATTTTGGTTTACGGCCCTGGGACGAGCAGACCTCGGTAGCGGATTATATACTGGCAGAATGCCTGGATTTTTATGACCTCATCGATAACAAGCGGCTTGTAAAGATCCTGGACCAGTACAGGAACTGGTATGAAAACGGGATGGAGCCCACCACCAAAAGCTTTCTCTATCATGAGGACCAGGAGCTAAGCACGCTGGCCGTCTCCATCATGGACCTCCATCTCGAGATCAGTCAGAATTGGAAAGATCATTTCGAAGGAAAGATCTTCACCCGGGACGAGCTTTATAAGGAAGATGTATTGTCTACGATGGGGTATCTCAAGCTGCGTAAGATCAAGCGGCTGATGGAAGAGAACCAGCAGGATCTGGCAAAGCCGCATACGGAAGAAGAGCAGATGATGCTGCTGCAGACCCACATGCATTTAAAGGAATTGGAGAAAACGCTGTTGCGGGACCTGGGGACGGTCATTGTGAAGTAGCAGTAACGTTCTTCATCACCCGCTGGGCCTGCAGAAGGTGGCGTTCGCCATGGGCGACCAGGTAGCGCAGGTTATCCCCTAACCGCAGCCGGATCATCCGGGAGAAAGAAAAAGGGATCTTGATCCGCTGCAGGTCCTTGGTCGAGACATGCCGCAGGATATCATCGATGGCGTCGCATTTACGGAGAAAGCTCTCCAGGACCTCTTTTCCTTCTTCGGCCGAGATGTCGGCGCAATGCGATTTCAATGCCTTTAATTTAAACACGCTGCCATCGGCCCGGGGCATGATCTTTTCATATACCCAGTCTCCCAGCCAGCCGCTCCGGTAGCTGGAAGATTCCACATCCGGCGCCAGGGTGGTCCGGGCAAGGATGCTGCGGATATAGATATCGTGCATGATGTTGAGATGTCCGAAAATTTCGACAATGCTCCATTTGCCGGGTGCCGGCCGATGATGTAACTGGTCGTTGGTTAAACGAAGAAAGGGTTGTATACTGGCCTTGATCAGCTCGGTCCTGTCCAATAACTCCGTTATAAGACCTTGCTTGCTAAAAACTGCCATACAAATAACTTAATAGCATATCGTTATAAGAAATAGGGGTTGGTAGGTTAGGTTAGTGCATGTCCCCGGAAATCATATGGCCGGTCGGGTGGTATACGATAATAATATACCCTTATGCTGAGCTGGGAGGACATTTCAAAGATACAGTAAGCGCCTGTCAGGGGGGCATTTCAGCTTAAAAATACCCAAAAACATGAGACATTATACCCCGAAGGTATCCATCGGGTGTATGTTATAGTGATTATTTGGCTCCCCGGGTTTTTTTCCCGGCGATCTTGCTGCGGCGTAGTTCTTTTACGAAATCGTCGGGAGGCTTGATGGTCCTTCTTAAGGTGTCGACGCCTGCCTCTGCCAGGATCGTTTCCCTCTCAGACACCCTGCTCAGGACGACCCCGGGATCGGCCTTTTTAAAACGGATGGCGGTCCATACATGGTCCAGGGCTACCTGCCGTACTACTTCGTAGCCAACGCCGGTAATACATTCCCAGCTGCAATCCCGGTTAAGGGTGGTAGAGATCTTGGAGCCGATCTTGGGATAGGCCACCCAGAATTTGGCATCGGAATGCAGGGCCGGCAGGACTTCTTGTACGATCCCCCCCAGTTGTTGCTCATTGACGGCAAATACCAGGGCAAAGTCGATCCTCCTGCTCTTTAACAGAGGGGTGAGGTTTTTGGCAAAGGCCAATTTGACAAATTGTTTCTCGATAGAAGAAGGCAGCCCTTGTATCAACAGGTTCTTTTCTTCATTCAACTGCAATTTTTCCAGTAAAGTTTGAGACATTTCTGGACCGTTTTTTCAATTATGAATAGATATCCTGCCCAAAGCGGTGCAGGGAGTGCAAAATTAAAGAAATTATTCTTTTTCCCGGCTGGTTTCCTGTCTGCGCCTGCGGCGGCGGTCCCGGTATCTAAGGATGGGTACTTTGTTCTCGCTGCCCCTGAGCAGACGGGTGATGTTCTTTTGATGGGTGAGTACGACCAGCAGGGCTACGGAGATGGCGAACCCGCGGTACAGGGTTTCTTTTGCGTCGAAGATATAGAGGATAAATACGGCAAAGGCGACACTGGCCAGGATAGAGCTCAAACTGACAAAACGGGTCAGGTAGAGGACCAGCAGAAAAACGCCTATGCAGCATACGGCCGCCAGGGGCTGTATAGCGATGATCATTCCAAAAAGGGTAGCTACCCCCTTCCCGCCCCGGAATTCGGCCCAGATGGGGAAGATATGGCCCGTAACGGCTGCCAGGCCCAAACCAACCATAAAATTGGTCCGTTCCGCCTCGTCATGGAGGTAATAGGGAATAAGGATATATAGACCGGTAGCGATGATGCCTTTGATGACATCGACGGCCATCACGAGCGATCCCCAACGGGACCCAAGCACACGAAAGGTATTGGTAGCGCCGGAATTGCCGCTGCCGTATTCCCGGATGTCGATGCCAAAGAAAGATCTACTAACCCATAAGGCGGTTGGAATAGACCCGATCAGGTATGCTGACAATATTAGCAGAACCTCCTTCATCGAATGGTTGAGTTAAAGTTGGATAACAAATATACTGAAAAAAAGACTTGAGTCCGTTCGCGCTCAGTCACTTATTTTGCCTCCTTTTCAGCTTTCAGACAGATCCAGCTGCCTTTTGTCATCCGTTCGGATATTGAAATATTATTAACGGCGGCCGCTTCCCGGATATCTTTTTCGTCTTCCAGTAAGAGACCGCTGAATAGTATAACGCCGTCTTTTTTCAATTGTTGTTCTATTACGGGCAGCTGCTGTAAAATGACATGCTTGTTGATATTTGCCAATATGATGTCAAACAGGGAGTTATGGGGGTCGATGGAAGAAAGCGTATCCGTTTTTAGCAGGGTGATCCGGGAACAGCCGTTGACCGTTGTATTTTCCCGGGCATTTTCGATGCTCCAGTCATCGTGATCGACGGCAAGCACTTCCCGGGCGCCCAGCCGTTCTGCGAGGATCGCCAGCACACCGGTGCCGGTGCCGAAGTCCAGCACCCGTTGTCCCTGCAGGTCCAAATGTTCCATAGCCCGGATCATCATCCAGGTCGTCGCGTGGTGGCCGGTGCCAAAGCTCATTTTGGGGGTTATGACCAGCTCGTGCCGTACGCCGGGCAACGGGTCATGGAAATAGGCCCGGATCCCGCAAAAGTCTTCCACGACGACAGGGGAAAAGTTTTTCTCCCATTCTTCGTTCCAGTTTCTTTCTTCCAGTTGGTCCTCTGTATGTGTCAGTGACCAGGGCGCCAGCAGCGTAGCCAGGGTCGTGTTATCGAAGAGCGTAGCCGGTACGAAAGCCTGTAACGAATCATCCTGCTGTTCAAAGCCTTCATAGCCCAGCGATGACAATTGCGCGATGAGGATCTCCTGTATGGAGGGATCGGTGAGGGCGATGGTTATCTGGATATATTGCATGGCTGGATAGTTACATGACCGGATATACTGTATGATAAATATAAAAGGTCTGCAGCGGCTGCCACAGACCTTATTTTAAATAAGTTGATCCTTATTGTTGTGCATCCCGGGGACCGCTGGGGGCTCCTTCCGGTTTTGGCATCAGTACTTTACGGCTGAGCTTGAATTTGCCGGTCTTCTGGTCGAGACCGATCAGTTTTACTTTCACCATATCGCCTTCTTTCAGCACGCCTTCCATTGTTTCAAGGCGTTTGTGAGAGACTTCGCTGATGTGAAGCAGACCTTGCTTGCCGGGGATGAACTCGACAAAGGCGCCATAAGGCATGACGGATTTGACCTTCGCCTCGTAAACAGAGCCGACTTCGGGTTGGGCGACGATACCCTTGATCCAGGTAACCGCCTTGTCCAGTCCTTCTTTTGCCGGGCTGAAGATGCTGATCTCGCCAAAGTTGCCGACTTCTTCCAGGTTGATGGTCGTACCGGTCTCGCGCTGGATCTCCTGGATGATCTTTCCCTGTGGTCCGATGACGGCGCCGATAAATTCCTTGTCGATAAAGATCTTCACCATTCGCGGAGCATGTGGTTTCACCTCTGCGCGGGCTGCCGGCATACATTCGTACATAGCGTCCAGGATGTGGAGACGTCCTTTACGTGCCTGTTCCAGCGCCTCGCGCATCGTATCCATGCTGAGGCCGTCGACCTTGATATCCATCTGTACACCGCAGATGCCATCGCGGGTGCCGGTTACTTTAAAGTCCATATCCCCCAGGTGATCCTCGTCACCGAGGATATCCGTAAGAATACCGTATTTGCCATCGGAAGGACGGGTGATGAGACCCATTGCCACACCGCTGACGTGTTTGGGGAAGGGTACGCCCGCATCCATGAGGGCGAGGCTGCCGGCGCAAACGGTGGCCATCGAGGAAGATCCATTGGATTCCAGGATATCGCTGACCACGCGAACGGTATAGGGATATTCGCTGCCGGGCATCAATTGCTTGAGGGAACGCATGGCCAGGTTGCCATGACCAACTTCCCGGCGGCTTTGGCCCCGCATCATTTTTACTTCCCCGGTGCTGAAGGGGGGAAAATTATAATGTAAGAAGAATTTCGAATCGTAGGATTTTGCGGCGCTTTCCACCAATACCTCATCCAGGGGTGTGCCAAGGGTGACGGTGGTGAGAGATTGCGTTTCCCCGCGGGTGAAGAGCGCTGAGCCGTGCGGAGTGGGCAGCGGGTCGATCTCCATCGCCAGGGGGCGGACCTGGTCAAGGGCGCGGCCGTCGAGACGTACGCGGTCATCCACGATCATATTGCGGACCACTTCCCATTTCAGGTCTTCGTAATATTTTTTGACGAATTTCTTGTCGGCGTCGGTTGCTTCTTCGCCCAGGCTGGCGATGATCTCGTCCTTGACTTTGCTATAGGCGTCGCTGCGTTCGTGCTTGGCGCTGGCACTCTTCGAGATCGCGTAGACCTTATCCTTTGCAAAGGCGTTGACCTTCTCCTGGATGGCTTCGTTCTGCTCCGGTTTTTTGTAGTCTCTTTTTGCCGTTACGCCTTTTTTGGCGCGGAGCTCTTCCTGTGCCTTGATCTGGATGCGGATGGCATCGTGTGCGATCTCAAGTGCCTTCACCAGGTCTTCTTCCCCGCATTCGGCTGCTTTTCCTTCCACCATCATCAGGTTCTTGTCGGTGGCGGCGATGATGAACTCCATATCGGTCGTTTCCAGTTCGGTGCGGCTGGGGTTGACGATGAGCTGACCGTTCAGGCGTCCGATCCGGACTTCCGAGATGATCTCCTTGATGGGAATATCGGATACGGCCAGGGCGGCGGAAGCGGCCAGACAGGCCAGGGCGTCGGGCATGACCTCGTAGTCACTGGACACCAGGGTCACCAATACCTGTACCTCGCACAGGTAGTCTTCGGGGAACAGGGGACGCAGTGCGCGGTCGATGAGACGGCTGGTCAATATTTCGTAGTCGTTGAGACGGGCTTCCCTTTTAAAGAAAGAGCCGGGAATACGGCCGGCGCTGGCGAATTTTTCCTGGTAATCGACGGACAGCGGGAAAAAGTCCTGGCCTTCTTTTGGATCTTTGTTGGCAACAACGGTGGCCAGGATAATACAGTTACCCTGGCGGACGGTAACGGCGCCATCTGCCTGACGGGCCAGTTTACCGGTCTCGATAGAAACCATTCGGCCTCCTCCAATATCAAACGTTACACTAATAGGTTGTGAAAGCATGAGCTTATCGTCTTTGTTGAATAACAGTTTACTGAGGCAGGATCGATGTAAAAACTGTTATCCGGTGTTAAAAAATGTGTGTGCAATGTGGCAAATCCTTCCGGTATAAAAAAACGATTCCCAACCGTGTTGTCAGTTGGGAATGTTGTTCGTATCCATAATGATTTATTTTCTGAGTCCGAGTTTTTCGATCAGCTGACGGTAACCCTGGAGGTTGTTCTTGCTCAGGTAGGTGAGCAAACGTTTTCTTTTACCCACCAGCTGCATCAGACCACGGTGAGTGGAGAAATCCTTTTTGTTGGCTTGCAGGTGCTCGGAGATCCGGTTGATCCGTTCTGTCAGCAAAGCAATCTGGCCCTCGATAGAGCCGGTATTGGCGGATTTACCACCAAAATCTGTGAAGAAACTCGCTTTTTTCTCTTTTGTCAAATAAGGCATCATCAAATTATTTAAAGCATCCAAATTAAATCTGCTGAAATAGCAGGGTTGCAAAATTAGTGCAAAATTCTTATATGATAAAAAAATTAGGCGAAAAATAGGGTAAAAATCGTGAATATTGCCTCAAAATTACGTCTATCGGATGAGAAAAAGGATCTTTTGTACGGTGACCAATGACCTCAGCTATGATCAGCGTATGATAAGGATCTGTAGCTCCCTGGCAGGGGCCGGATATGACGTGACCCTGGTGGGGCGGAAAGTCCCCGGCTCGATCGCCCTGGACAAAAAGGCCTTTCGTCAGCGGCGCTTACGGCTTTTCTTCCACCGGGGGAAGCTTTTTTACCTGGAATATAATTTCCGGCTCTTCTTTTACCTGTTGTTCCGGAAGATGGATTGTATCTGCGCCATCGATCTCGATACGATATTACCCTGCTATTTTGTCTCCCGTCTCCGCGGGATCCCCCGGGTATATGACGCCCATGAGCTGTTTTGTGAGATGCCGGAGGTCGCCGCCCGTCCCCGGATCCGGGCCATCTGGAAAGCCGTGGAAAAATATGCTGTACCGGCCTTCCGGCATGGGTATACGGTCAATGGGCTGATCGCGGCGGAGTTTTTCAATATGTATGGGGTGGAATACGGGGTGATCCGGAATGTGCCGGTGCTGAAGGAGGGGGCGCCGGACAATGAGAGCGTAATGCGGGAAGGTATCGGGGCGAAAGTGAGCGGGGAGGCCAGTGGGCCGCGAGGACCCTGGGAAGGGTGGAAGGGAGAGCGGTTTTTGCTTTATCAGGGAGCGGTAAATGAGGGACGATGTTTTGAGACGCTGATACCGGCAATGCAATACGTCGATATGAAGTTAGTGATCTGTGGAGACGGTAACTATATGGAACAGGCCCGGGCATTGGTGCAGCAGTATGGCCTGGAAGACAAAGTGGTCTTTAGGGGATATGTCCTGCCCGGGCAGTTGAAAGATATTACGCGGTCCGCCTGGTGCGGGATCAACCTGGTCGACCGTAAAGGATTAAACCATTATTATTCACTGGCCAACAGATGGTTTGACTATATGCATGCCGGGATCCCGCAATTATCCGTAAACTATCCCGCTTACCGGGAAATAAACAATCTGTACCGTATTGCTGTTCTATTAGACGAACCGGGTGTCCGGGAGATAGCGAATGCCCTCAATGCGTTACTGAACAATACAGATCTGTACGCGACGTTATTGGAAAATTGTAAACAGGCAAGGCTTCATTATAACTGGCAGGAAGAAGAAAAGAGTTTGCTCCGGCTTTATCAAAAGATAGTCCGTTAACGAATACAAGGGTTAAGAAATGTGGTTAAAAAAAATGCTCGGTTAGAAGTGGAGAAACATTTACATATCGTTTGCCTGGACGTGCCTTACCCGGTGGATTACGGGGGTGTCTTTGATCTCTTTCATAAGATCCGTTTTCTGCATGGGGCAGGAGTGAAGATCCATTTACATTGTTTTGAATACGGCCGGGGAGAGCAACCCATCCTGAATGACTATTGCGTGGAGGTGACCTATTATACCCGGCGGGAAGGACATAAGGGTTTTTCCCATAAGCTGCCGTATATCGTTTGCTCCCGGTCGAATGCCCAATTGCTGGAAGACCTTTTACAGGATGAGCATCCCATTTTGCTGGAGGGCATCCATTGCACCTATCTGCTGAATGACGAACGGTTTAGCAAGCGCCGGATCCTGTTACGGCTCCACAATGTGGAATACCAGTATTACCGGCAGTTGTACCAGACGGAAAGATCCCTTCTCAAAAAAATGTATTATCTGCATGAGAGCAATCTGCTGCGGCAGTATGAGCAGCGGATCGCGGGCATGGTGAAGATCCTCGCCGTATCGGAAAAGGACCGCGTGCAGTACAGGACGGAGTTTGGGGCGGAGGATATCGGGCTGCTGCCTGTTTTTTTACCGTTTGAGGAAGTACGGGGCAAGGAAGGCACGGGTTGTTTTTGCCTGTATCATGGAAACCTTTCGGTATCGGAGAACGAGCAGGTGGTGGCGTGGCTGCTGAAACATGTTTTTTGTTCGCTGGAGGTACCGCTGATCATCTCGGGAAAGTCCCCGTCGGCACGGCTGACCCGGCTGATCGCACAATACCCGCATGCCTGTCTGATCCCCGATCCGTCGGAGCAGGAGTTACAGGACCTGATCGCCAAGGCGCAGGTGAATGTGCTGCCTTCTTTTAATTGTACGGGGATCAAGCTGAAATTGCTGAATGCATTGTTTAATGGCCGGCATTGTGTGGTGAATGAAGAGGCGGTGGAGACCACGGGATTGGAGACCATCTGTCATATGGCGGATCATGCGGATTCAATAAAGGAACTGGTCGCCCGGCTCTATGCGCAACCGTTTACACAGCGGGATATTCAGGCAAGAAAGGAGGTTCTGTCGGGGCTTTATGACAATAAAATCAATCTGGAGAAGCTGATGGAGGCTATATGGTGAATGCGTGTCCCCTACCCTTTTAGTCTATCGTAATACTGGCATTGTCGATCACTTTTCCCCTGTCTGTCCGCAGCATCCGGGCCGGGAATTTCTGAATGACCCGGTAGTCATGGGTCGCCATGATGATGGAAGTGCCATAATCCTTACCGATCCGGAACAGCAGCTGCATGATCTCGTCGGCGGTCTCGGGGTCGAGGTTGCCGGTCGGTTCGTCCGCGAGGATGACTTTTGGCGAATTGAGGAGGGCCCGGGCGATATCTACCCGTTGTTGTTCGCCGCCGCTCATTTCGAAGGGCATTTTAAATCCTTTTGACTTTAATCCCACTTTATCCAGCACGTCGGCAATTTTTTCATCCATCAGCCGGGTATCTTTCCAGCCGGTTGCGCGCAGCACGAATTTGAGGTTATCGTTGACATTCCGGTCGGTGAGCAGTTGGAAGTCCTGGAACACCACCCCGAGTGTCCGGCGGAGATAAGGGACTTTTTTCCAGTCCATATCCTGCAGACTAAAACCGGCTACCTGACCCTCCCCTTCCCGCAGCGCGAGGTCTCCATAGAGCGTTTTTAAGAGGCTGGACTTGCCGGCGCCGGTCTTTCCCACCAGGTATACGAATTCGCCTTTATCCACTGTGATATTGACATCCTGAAGAATGAGATTGTCTCCCTGGAATATATTTGCGTGCTTTAGCTCTACAATGATCTCTGCCATATATAACGATGATTGATCCAAACAAAAATAGAAAAAAAACGGAGAAGTCAGCCGGTGTTATTTAGCCAGATCCGCCTTTGGCATATTCTCCTTACCGGTTTCCGGCACATCCGCAGCAATTTTCGCTATGTTATCCGTCTCCGGTTTTAGCATGAGCCTGAGGGTAGAATCATTGGCAAAATAGCTCATCATCCAGTTGAAAAAAATGAACAGCCGGTTCTTTACGCTAAGGATCAGCATGAGATGTACAAACATCCAGGTAAGCCAGGCGAAGAATCCCTGGAAGTGGATGCCGGGCAGATCGACGACCGCCTTTCGTTTGCCCACCGTCGCCATGGAGCCTTTGTCGTGGTATTCAAATTCCAGGCGGGGCCGGCCTTTTAACTCACTGATAAAGTTATGGGAGAGATTGGCCGCCTGTGCCTGGGCCACATTTGCCAGTTGCGGGTGTCCGTTAGGGTATTTGGGTGTGGGCATCCAGGCGATATCCCCGATGGCATAGACACCGTCGAGTCCTTCCACTTCTCCATATCGGTTTGTCCGCAGCCGGTTGCCTTTTACGACGCAGGAGGCGGGTATGCCTTCAAGGGTGTTGGCGGTGACGCCGGCGGCCCAGATAAGATTTTTGGCGGTGATCGTCTCGCCGCCTTTTAGTGTGACCGTATTGCCATCATAGTCTTCAACGACGGTACCTGTTTTTACGATGACGCCCAGGCTTTCGAGGTATTGCCGGGATTTCTTTTTTGAAATATCGCTCATCGCGTTGAGGGTATTGGGCGAACCTTCCAACAGGTAGATGGAGAAACGGGAGAAATCGACGCCCGGGTAATCCTTTGGTAATACGTTCTTCTTCATTTCGGCCATTGCGCCCGCCAGTTCGACCCCGGTGGGGCCACCGCCTACGACCACGAAGTTCAGCAGGGATTGCCGTTCATCGGGGCCGGCCTCGATAGTATCCTCAAAGGTTTGCAGGATACGATTGCGCAGGGCCATTGCCTGGGGAACGGATTTCATAGGGAAAGAATGGGATTGGATGCGGGTGTTCCCGAAATAATTGGTGGTGCATCCCAGGGCAATGACGAGCCGGTCATACGGGATCTCTCCGATGGTGGTATAAAGGACCTTCTTATTGGTGTCGACACGTTGCACTTCGGCGATCCGGATGTTGACATTCTTTGAATGCTGAAATATCTTTCGCAGGGGGAAGGAGATGCTGGAAGGTTCCAGCCGGGCGGTGGCCACCTGGTACATGAGGGGTTGGAACATGTGATAGTTGTGCCTGTCCACGAGGAAGATCTCATAGGCGGTATTATTGAGATGCCGGGCGAACCGTAGTCCGGCGAAACCTGCTCCCAGGATGACGATCCGTTGTCTGTTTTTGTTGGCTTGTGCCATAATGGGTGTTTTTGAATTGCCTGTCCACTGCAAAAGTAAGACAAGCCTCAAAAATGGGTCCAACTATAATTTGGGGAAAAAATGGGCCGGAATAAGTGAATAACCTTATGGATAACTCCAAAGAAAAATTTCCCTGCTTCGGGCATGCAAGGAGGATAGAGAGCGTTTTTTTATATATTTTTATACTGTCCCTTTTCCACCCTGTTGGTATGGCCTGCTGATCAATAGCGTTTTTATTTATTCATCTTTAAACGGGTCATATGAGAAAAGTAATCGGGTTCCTCGATTCGATCCAGCCATTATCGGAGGAGCTGAAAGTATATTTATACGATAATTTATGTACAGTTATCCATCCCAAAAAATCCCGTCTCTTACGGCCGGGCCATATCTGTGACAAGATCTATTTTGTAGAAAGGGGGCTGCTCCGGTGTTTTGTCCGCAGGAACAATACAGAGGTCTGCAAATGGTTTATGAAGGAAGGGGATGTGGTGATCTCGGTGAATAGCTTTTTCAACCAGGTACCCGCCACGGAGACCATTGAAACGCTGGAAGAATGCGAAGTGCATTCGATCACCTATACCCAGTTGCAGGAGCTGTACCGGCGGCATCCGGAGTTCCGGGTGATCGGGCATCGGCTGACGGAAATTTATTATTGCCGGGCCGAGGTCCGGGCGGATAGCCTGATCCTTCAATCGAAGGAGGAGCGATCTATCGACCTGGCCAAAAACGAACCTGACCTGGTAAAAAGGGTACCCAAAAAATACCTGGCCTCCTATCTGGGAATGAGCATTGCCAGCATCTCGAGGGTCAAGGTCTTTTGAAAGAAGACAAAAAGGGCGAAAGATATCAAATAAGATGTTTTTGTCCGGCGACCACCTCAAATGCAATCTTTTTGTTGTAAAGCCATCTCAAATGAGATGGTTTTTTTTTAAAACGATATCAAATGAGCAACTGAACCGGGTCTTTGTCCTCTTACATTTGATTTACCGGAAGGCAGCAGTTCTTGCGGTGGAAAAGAGAGGTGTAAAGGGAGATGTAAGTTGGGTAAAATCGGGGATTATGGTAATTCGTTTTAACTGGTTTACGTATTCGGTGATCATCGGCTTTCTTCAGAGAAGGGATCCGATGGCAGGCATCCTGGCGGGGAAAAGATCAGATGCACCGGGGAGGGGGGATCTGCCATTTAGGGAGAGTTGGCAAAGGGATGAAAGCCGGTGTGCCGGGGAGAGGGCGGGAGAGGCGGAGGAGTGGAAAAAGAGAGCGTGTGGGGAAGCGAAAGATGAGCCGTGGCCGGGTGATCATCTATTCCATTTGACCAAAGCCATCCGCGCTAAGTTAAGGCATCATATATGGGCAGCCGGAATACGAAAACAGGGCAAACAGGATTTCTTATTATCATTATCACGTTTACTGGGGTCTTACGCGGAGCTTACCGTTCTACAAGCACATCCTTTCCGGGTCGCTATCAATAATGTCATCAAACAGGAAACAGCCATTCGCTGCTCCTTTCATCTGAACGACGAAGAACTGCTGGAATTGTGGCGTAAAGTAAGATGATCGGGGGGCGTTCTTATTTAATCCTTTAAAAAAGTTATGTATGAAGCTTTTTTTTGCGTTGCTGGCCGGAGGTATTCTTCTCCATTTAACGACGGATACATGTGCCCAGGGGGGGAAATTTTCCCTGTCAGCCGGGCCGCGTACGGATCAATTATTCTCAACGGTCATCAGATCGTCTGCTTTTATGTCTTCCGATTCCCTGTCCGATGTGGAAAAGAGGGCGGGAAAGGTCGGTGAGGAGGCGATGAAGATCTGCTGTGAGAAAGTTAAAAATGACAAACGAAGGATCTGGTATGTAAGTACCCGGAATGGCAGGATGATCATGCAGTTGATGGGGATCTACACGCGGGAGACATTGCTCTTTTTTCACCTTTCCCTGAGTAACCGGTCCTATCTCGATTATGACATGGACAGTATCCGTTTCTTTATAGCGGACAAGGGCGGGAAAGATGTTTCCCCAAAACGTACGGAGCTGGTGCCGGTCTATGTGTATGGCAACACGCAGCGCATCCGGGGTAAAAGCAGGGAACCCAGTGTGATCGCTCTGCGGAGGTTTACCCTCCCGCCCGGCAAACGCCTGCTGATCGAGGCGCGGGAAAAGAATGGGGGCCGGCATCTGCAATTGCAGGCCGACAACGGTCCCCTTGTAAGAGCCCGTCTTATCTGAATCAACATTAATCACATTTGTAAAATCATTGTTATGAACCAGGAAAATCTTGCGTTTCTCCAGGACAGCCTGAAATACCTCGGCTTTGGCGAAGGGGGGGTGCTCGATGAGCAGTTGAAAGGAGAGATCAGCAGAGAATCAAAGGAATTCCAGTTGTTTACAGAAGCGTATTTTGATGAGAACAGTAAGCTGGAAGCTGCTCTCCATTTCAGAAGGGGGGATCTGTCCGATATGTATTTCTTTAACAAATACGAGGCCTTATTGCGGTATTCCGTGGAGTCCATGCCGGAAAGGGGGCAAACCTTTTATATCAATAAAGGGGCAGGGATCACCTTCAAAGAGGCTTTTAATCTTTTGCAGGGAAGATCGGTGTATAAAAACCTGGTCAATCTGGATGGAGAAAAATACAATGCCTGGCTGCAGTTGAATTTCGAGGAAAAGGATCATCACGGAAATTACCGTACAAAACAATTTGGGGTGCGATATGGGTATGACGTGGATAAAATACTGGAAAAATACCCGATCCGGGAATTGCAGCATGAAGAGACGAAAGCCATGCTGATACGGTCGTTGCGAAAGGGGAACCTGCAACTGGTAAGTTTTATCAAATCCAGCAAAACAGAGAAGATGTATATCGAAGTAAACCCCCAATACAAAACGCTTAATATCTATCCTGAAGGAACAAAGGACTCCCCCAAAAATAATAAGAAGCCGCCGCCGTCGTCGTTGGAAGAGCCGGAACCGGACCCTGCCGGCCCGGATATAGATGGATGCGGTGAGGAAGAGCCGGAGTTAATGGAGGAATCGGCGGAAGGGATGGAGCCGGAAGTAGTGAAGACCTCTCCCCGCAAACGAGTCCGTAAATGATCCCATCGTTTTATTATCTGTTTTATTCATCTGTGGCCGGTCCGGGGCCGGCCACAGATCTTTTGTCTTTATCCAACCAAATCATTTTCTTATGCTGTACGAACCTTATACCGACCTGGTGGCCTTGCCTGATCTCAGTATTTTCCGATTTGTAAGCGAGGGTTCTCTTGGTTTTATAACCAAAGAGATCCATTTTGCCCAATTGCCTGACACCGGGATGTATAGCATTCATCTGGGTGATATCAAACAGAACGGGGATTTCGATTCCTCCGTGATCAGTAACAATGGCGACAGGAACAGGGTCCTGGCGACTGTGTTCCGTGCGATCGAGGTATATACGGGAAGATATCCGGACCGTTCGATTTTGATCGGGGGGCTTACCAATCATAGGGCAAGACTGTTCCGAATGGCCATCGGCGCCAATTGGAAGAGGTTATCCGGCGCATTTACGATCCAGGAGAGGCGGGAGGGGCGTTTTTCCCCCTTCAGGCCGGATACCGACAGCACTATTTTTCATTGGAGACGTAGAAAACTGAGCGGCAAAAAGATCGATGCCCTGCCTGCCTCCTTACCGGTGGATGATAGCATGAAAGTTCACAAAGATCTGTTACAGCAAAAGGACGATATTTTTGCCTTGTGTGCCAAGGGGCTCTCCGAAGAAAAAAGCCCGGGCGGTTAAGCCAATACGGTGATCAGGCCTTTTATGATCGCCCCAGTTTCACTCCTTCCATTACCCTGGACTCGGAGCTGCCGTGCCGCAATACCGATCTTTCATGGGAGCTTACGCACATTTCACAGCCGTTGATAGAGGAAATCACAAGGCTCACCAGCTCAAAAAATTCTTTCCCCAGTATGGGGTTGGCCATGATGCTCATTTTGATATCGGCGGGTTGGTTGCTATAAAAATCGTTTCGTTCTAACAGCCATCGTGCTGCGAAGTGTGATAAGAGTATTAAAGCGGTGCAAATGTACGGCAACATCATATAGAATGTTATCGTCATTTTCTATAAACTGATAAGTTTTGTCTATACGGAGTCCGGGCCGCCCAATGGCCGTTGTTCATCGAGCATAGCCTGAACCAAAACCGTAATAACGACCCCAAAAGCGGCCATCAGTCCGAAGGACCATTGCAATCCGGCGAGCTCGGCGACGGAACCGATAAGCGGGGGTACGATAAGGAAGCCGAAATAACCAACGGTCGAGACGGCGGCAATAGCCGATCCGCTGCTCATCCCGGCGGAGCGGCCGGCCATGCTAAAGACCATGGGGATCACGCAGGAGACGCCGAAACCGGTCAGCATAAAGCCAAAACCGGCGGTCAGCGGATGGGGCAGCAGAGTGGCGATCAGCAGTCCTGAGCTGATCAGCAGTCCGCTATAGGTCAGCATGTTCCGGATCCCGAACCGGTTAGCGAGCCGGTCACCGGTCAGTCGTCCCAGGGTCATGGCGATCATGTAAACGACGAATCCGAGGGTAGCGACGTCCCGGCTGGCATGCACGGCTTTGCGGAAATAAATGCCGCTCCAGTCGAACATCGTTCCTTCACAGGCCATGGAGGCAAACGAGATGAGCCCATATTTTGCCAGGGTCCGGTCGGGCAGGGCGAATAGGGATCGGCGTTCCCGCGCTTTGGGCTGCTGTGGGAGGCTACCGGGGAAAGCATAGAGGCAGCCGATGGTCAGCAAGACCCCTACCAGTAAAAAATGCCAAGCGGGGGAGACGGAAAAAGAGACCATGAGGGATCCAAGGGCGGCGCCGCCGAACCCGGCAAGGCTCCAGATGCCATGAAAACGGGCAATGATCGAGCGGTCATACAGGGACTGAACGCCGATCGACTGGGCGTTGACGGAAATATTCAGCAGGTTACGGGAGGAACCGAAACAAAACAGTGCGATCGCCAGTTGCCAGGTTTTGGTAGCAAAGCCGATCCCGCAGAGCATAAGATTGAATAAGATGGCGCCGATCATCATGATCCGGCGGCTATCAAAGCGGCTTAGCAGAAGCCCGGTAACAGGAAGCGTCGCCATCAGCCCGATCGGAAGGGCGAAGAGAACGGCGCCCAGTTGTGCTTCGTTGAGATGTAATTGCTGCTGGATCGTGGGGATCCTCGATGCCCAGGTAGAGAACCCGAATCCGGATACAAAGAAAAAGATCGTTACCATGATCCGGGTTCTCACTGGAGATATGGGGCCACCGGGTTTTTCTGCCATCGTATTTGCTACCGTTTGATAAAAGGTGCAAAAGTATGGAAGTTTTGCCCTGAAACATGGCTTTATTCAAAGGCATGTTTCAGACGGATGTATTTACTAAGATCGTTGGAGACAAATCCCTTTTCCTTCATTTTGGAGACATAGGCGGCATCGATTCCCATCGCCTTTAGCGATCTGAGCTCGTGCGCGGGAATATGGTCGTATCCGATGCTTTTAAAGTCTTTTACGAATTCGGGGGTGAGGCCTACGATTTTAAAGGAGCTGAGATCCTGCAGATCTATATCGGTATAACCGACCTCTTTAAATCCTTTTATAAAATCCGGGGTAATGTCCCTCGATTTCAGGGAGATCAGGTTGCGGGCGGAAATTTCCTTATATCCCAGCGCCTGGAAACCCTTTATGAACTCGACGGTGACATGCATACTATGCAGGGAGATAATATCCCGGGAGGAGAGATCGGTATAACCGAGCTTTTGCAGGGAGGCCAGGTAATCGGAGTCGATGTCCATGGATCTATAGGCTGCCAGGTCACGTACCGGTGGCAGGGAGCCGTTGGCGACATGGAGCGACCGGACATATTGAGGGATGATCCGTTGGTTTTTTAACTGGAGCAGTTCGCGCATGGTCAGGTTGTCATAACCGGCGGCTTTCATCTCCTGTGCATAGGCGGGATCGACGTGCATATTCCTGGCGGAGATCAGGTCCCGTTCCGAAATGTCGTTGTATCCTGCCTGTTTCCAGGAGCGGATATAGGCTTCGTCTATATGCTGCCGGGCCATAGCGGTCAGGTACCAGCCGGTGATATGCGGATAGCCGTTATGGATGATCATGGTCACAAAGCCTTTTTTGACATCGGCGGTGAAATAAGAAAAGGCCCTCCGGTCAGCCGTCTCGTCGATGCCCTGTTGTTTCAGCCAGGTAAAGAAGGACTCGTCGGGGGTGAATTTGTAATGCCCGAAACCCTGTTGCCCATCGAACTGGCCCTTGAAGACAATGGTGCCGGCTTCGCGGACGAGCTTGAACTCTATGTTGCCCTGTCCGGGGAAGGGGTTGATCTCGGTTTTTGTCACGGTAAAGGAATTTGACCAGGAATGATCTTCGGTTTGTCCTCTCAGCTCAAACTCCATCTTATCGTCCGAAGAGGTGACGAACCAGGACCCTTCGTTCTCGTTTGCGATGGTGTCGGCAGCCAGTGAAACATTCATCCTTCCTATCCGCGTGTTGAGGTTGAGGGAAGTGGTCTGGACGGTATAAAGGTTGACAGTAACCGGGTCGCCTCCGCTGTAGCCGTCACCCTGGCTATCACCTCCGCCACGGCTCTCCCCTACTCCGACGCTTGTGGCGCCGGCATTGGAATATGTATCGCTGGAATACGTATCGCCGGAGAAACCCTGAGCCGTATAGACCTTGCTGCCATATCCCCGGGTGGAATTGACGTCATTGTCATAGACCTGACCGCTCCTATCGGTGCCCGGGTCTTCTTTATGTTGCATGGGGCGCCGGCTGGTGGCGCCGGGGAGTGTGTCTGACGATGCGGTGGGCAGATTGGCGGCGTTGTTATGCCGGTCCGATGGATCTTTGTGTCGGCCGGTATTGTCTTTATCCCCGGAGGTAGTTGATTGTCCGAATGCAGCCGGTTTATTCAGGGCGCATACCAGGAAGGTCAATACAGGAAGCAGGAAAAAATATTTCCAGATCGTATGCTGGGAAGAGCGTTGACTATTCATCATAACAATACGTCGTTTTAAAAGTGATTGATTGTAATTGGTGGTGATACTAAAGGGTAAATGAGGGGCGGATACTCTTAGCAGGCTCAATTGGTAAGCCGATCTTTCCACTTCCCGGTGGAGAAGGACCGATTGATCGGTGAGAAATTCGAGGTTGTTCTCCACTTCTTTGCGGTACAGCCAGGCAAATGGATTGAACCATTGCAGGATGAGCACGATCTCCGCCAACAGGATATCGATCGTGTGCCATCCGCTGACATGGACCTTTTCATGGATCAGGATCTGGTTATAGGTCTCCCAGTCATAGATCGAGGGGTTGATAAAAATGATATTGCCGAATGAGCAGGGGGCACGATCGCCGCTTGTCTCCACGATACGAAAACGACCGTCCCCTATCACCGGGCTTCTATAGGACTGGTATACCAGGACGGCGATCTGCAGCAGGAAATTTGCCCCGAAGACGAGGACGCCGAACCAATAAAGGTAAAAAAGCCAATGGACGACCTGTCCGGGAGACAAGGACGTTTCTGTCATTGCCCTGACAGAGGGAAATTCTACCGCATGAGCCGGTTGCTCCTGCAGGGTCGCCGGCGTTGCCGATGCGGATTTTGTGTGAAGGGGGATGGGTTGGGATAGGGGTTGTACGTTGGAAGACGTGGCTTGTGCGCTGGAAGATATGGATTGTGGGTTGTAGGGTATGGATTGTGAACTGGGGGATATGGGTTGGGTACAGGAAGATAGGGCTTGTGTGTTGGCGGATACGGGTTGTGCCCGGGGGGACAGCGGCCGGGCGTGTCCGGCAGCATGTCCGGAGGCCACTGGTCCGGACGGAGCTATCTCCTGATCAGGGAGGGAGCTACGTAGGGGGACGCGCCAGCTCCATTGCCGCGGTGCGGGCAGCAGGGGGAGGACAAACGAAACCACCAGGCAGAGCATCAGGGTCCATCGGTTAAGCCGGTAGAAAGTCTCTTTCTGCAGGAAGATCTTATAGAAAAGAAAGCAGACGGTAATAATGACCGTAACATGCAGGATATAAGGTATCATTTCTTTTGGGATTTGATGATCTCTAATATTTCGTTCATTTCTTCCCGGGATATCTTCTGCTCTTTGGCGAAATAGGCGAGCATACTGGGATAGGAGTTGTTGAAGTATTGGCGGACGATATCCTCAAAAGCGTGTTTTTGGTATTGCTCTTTGGAGACGACGGGAAAGTAGCGGAAGGTATTGCCGAATGTTTCGTGATCGAGGAAGCCTTTTTCTTCCAGGATACGCACCATGGTAGCCACCGAATTATAATGGGGTTTGGGTTCCGGTAATTCGGCGATGATCTCCTTGATAAAGGCTTTTTCAAGGTGCCAGCATGCCTGCATGATCTGTTCCTCCCGTTTGGCAAGTTTCTGCATGATCTCTTAATTTTAAATGAAGCTACTACTAATTGATTAGTTTTACAACTAATTAATTAGTTTTTTTAAAAAAAGAGGAAGTGAATGGCCCGCGGAAGGTCATGGGCAGATCGCAGGAGACATAAAAATCGATCCTGTTTGATATGGATCAAGAAAAAATGAATAACTGCAATTAAGCATGTAGGCATTACACATTAAACAAAACGAAATACACACTTTTTTGTATCCTTGCGTCGTTTACCGCTTAACAATCACCTTTGAAAAAGAATTTAGTAGCCTGACCTGTCGCGACCATGAGTATTTTTAAAAAAGGCCTATTCAAAACTTCCCTGCTTCACCAATGGTGGCAACGGATCGGTGAGATCGGTTTGTCATCTGACATGCCGGCTTATCAGTATCGCCGGGGATATGCATATAACCAGATGAATTTCGCGGGTCTCTGCCTGTCACTGAGCCGATTGGGTTTTATGGCGTTCGTCGTCCGGTCCTATTCTGCCTGGGATCTTTTCGTAAACTCGCTGCCGGCGATCTTTTGCGGGTTGATGGCGGTGTGGATGGCGTACCGGGTATATTCGATGACGAAATTATTCTCCTTCTTCCTTTTCCCTGTTCTACTGTTTTATATTATCGTCCAGGTACACGATCGCGGTGTGGTCGCTTACTTTATTCCCTACCTGATCTACCCCTTCTTCTTTTTGCACAACCGGAGAAAGATCCTCATTACGTTTTCGGTAGCGGCCATTTGTTTTGCCGCCAGCTTTGCCGTCGAGGTCTTTCATATCTTTAACCCCCTGCACCGGCACAATCCGCCATTGGAGATGATCAGTGTTTTGGGCTCGCTGATCCTGACCTTTTTCAGCTTATTTGCGATAAAATACCAGGTTTGGATGTACGAAAAAACCATCCTGCAGCAAGCGGCCGAGCTGGAGGTCCGCAATGCATCGATCCGGCGGCAGAACCGGGTCATGGTGCATCAAAAAGACAAGCTGGAGGAGACAAATCGTACAAAAGACAAGCTATTCTCCATTATCAGCCATGATCTGCGGGTGCCGATCGAGGGTCTTCAGCTTTTGTTTGCCTCGGAAGCCAATACAAAGGAGTCGCTGGTAAAGCTGGAAGAAAACCTGCCTGAATTAAGGGCCGAGCTGAAAAAGACATCGGCGCTTTTTAAGAACCTGCTGGACTGGGCCAAGGTCCAGATGCGGGAGACCGCCGTCCGGGCGCAACCGGTGAACCTGCAGGAAATGATCCTGCAGGTGACCGAGCAGCTGCATGATAAGATATGTGGGAAGGGGGTTGTCATAGATGTTTCCGTACCGCCGGAGCCTATCAATTCCGATAAGAATATCCTGGAGATCGTTATCCGTAACATCCTGTCCAATGCGATCAAGTTTTCCGGTGCGGGAGCTCCGATCTTTATCCGCGGGCAGTTCGAAGAAGAGCAGTTTGTATTGGAGATCGAGGACCGGGGTGTGGGCATCGATGCGGTCTGCCTGCAACGGATCCAGAACAAAAGTTTTCATACTTCTCCCGGAACGGGACAGGAAAAGGGAACGGGGTTGGGACTGATCATCTGTGAAGACCTGATCGAGAAATGCGGGGGGAGAATGGTGATCGAAAGTGAGCCGGGGAAGGGGACGGTGGTGAGGATCGAGCTGGAGGAAGCGGCGGTGGAGGCGATGGCGCCGGCTGCTGATGCTGCGAGGGAAACGGAGAATGCTGCAAAGGAGGCTATGTTGCCACAAGAAGACCTCCATAGCGATACTATACAGAAAGTTGGTTCTACGCACAGGGAAGCCGCCCAGGAGCCGGTGCCTCCTCCGATGGGACCGCCTTATTCCATCCGGATCGCATAGGTCGCCGCACCCGGAACCGATGGGCATATCGGGTGGAAAAATATTTCATAAAAAATTTGCTATCAATGGTTTTTGACCTATTTTTGCACTCCCAAAAACGGGGTATCTTTTATGCGCAAGTGTAAAAAATAGTTCGATTCCGTAGCTCAGTTGGTAGAGCAATACACTTTTAATGTATGGGTCCTGGGTTCGAGTCCCAGCGGGATCACGAAGCCGTCCAGACGAAGTCTGGCCGGCTTTTGTTTTTTCAACTTTATCCTTATCTTGTTAATAGTCGTACAGGTCAAGGGCGACAAAATTTATTTTCAAAACTTATGAAACGCTACAACACCTTTGTTAGCAGACTGGGTGCCGGTTTTATCGATGGTTTGGCGCCCGAATCTCAACCTGCGTAATGCTGTAGTCAAATCAAAAACATATCTGGCATGACGATCAAAATAGGAGTGGTGACAGTCGCACTTATTTACAGCTTCATCAGTAAGCCTGCGCCAAAATCGTTTGAGCTTGTATCGAACGAACGTTTAACAGCAACTATTCCGCATATCTTACAGGATACACTACCCGCCCTGCACACCATCAAAGGGGACGATATCGATCTTATAACCCCCTCACCTGAAGACCAAACAATTGCCGTAAAGATGAAAAACGGGATTGTATATACCTATCACCGCGATGATTGGGATTATGAGGACTACTCCCCTTCTATCAACCAACGACTAAAAAAAGCGATTGCCGGGATTAAAAGGACGTATACAAAAGTAGAGCACGCCCCGGAATTTCCCGGCGGCGGGAAAGCCTGGGACAAGTATATGAAGGACTTTTGCGACAAATACAGAAAAGAAATTCGGAAAAAAGGTCCCGCAGAGATAACACTCCAATTTATCGTTCATGTGAAGGGACAAATAACCGACGTACAAGTGATCTCCAATCCAAATCAGTCAAAACTCGAAGACTATGCCATCCAGGCCATTCAGGACGGGCCAGCCTGGATTCCGGGAACGCAAAACGGCCGAAAAGTAATCTGCTATTGCATCCAACGCGTAAAACTTAGCTTATAAGATTTTTGCCTGGTGATCATCGTCCGGGCGGGTTACCTCCCCGGCACACGCGGAAACCCTGGTCCGGCCCTTTGCCGTTCGCCTGATAGCCGGCCCGGAAAGACGACTCACAGCAGAAATCGGCTCCCATCCAACCGCCCCCCTTCCAGATCCTGCCCTGGAAGGCATAGGATCCATGCCCTTCCTCCGGATCCCAGCACCATTCCCTTACATTGCCTGACATATCGTAAAGACCCAGCTCGTTTGGCTTTTTGCGACCAACGGGTTTTGTTTGATTGCGGTTATTGACGACCGTGGCCCAGGACCAGTTTCCCGTCAGGTAAATATCTCCGCTGTTTTCCCAATACCAGGCTGCTTCCTCTATATCATTACTTCCGCTGTACGTGTAACTGGCGTTTGATTGACCTCCTCCGGCGGCATATTCCCACTCCGACTCCGTCGGCAGCCGATAACCGATAGATCCTCTATTGATTGTCACCGTCCATTTCATATCATCGAGCTCATTCTTATTATTAGTATCCTTTCTATTTATATCGATCGTATAATACGGCCTCAGCCCCTCCTTTATACTCCTTTTGTTACAGTACCCGACACAGTCATACCAGTTTACCGTCTCTACCGGCAAACTATCCCCTTTGAATTTTGAAGGATTATCTCCCATTACTTCCATCCATTCTTTTTGTGTCACTTCATAAGTGCCTATATAAAAATCCGGAACGGTTATTCCTTTTCCATAATAGCTGGACTTTGTGTTGGTAAACGTTCCGCCTTTAACGAACACGAAGTTATCGGGAGACTTATGAGAACAGGATCCAACAACAACCCATAACACCCATAAAACCGTTAAAATTAAATTGAATGACTTTTTCATGGACGTTGCAAAAAAATAAATAGCCGGCAGGAATGGAGCCTGCCGGCTTTAACAAGATCGACTAATTAATCTCTCCATACCGTTGCATTCACATTTCCGCTTCTGCCACCAAACGCTTCCAATGCAAGGATCTGGTAATTAAAGGTGCCAAAACCCTCTCCACCATGGCTCTTCCAATTATTAATATGATTGGGCATCGTGACAACATGGTTTTGCCCGGTTGATGAACCACCATAGTTATCCAGGTATTGCCAGAAAGTGGCCGTGCCGATTATGGAAGGTTCACTAATCCGTTGATTCCGATAAAAATTGTAGGTATGCCCATCGCTGCTTATGGAGTTTATAACCGGGCCAGTAGCTACGCTCCCCATCTCCGCCACATAATATTCAATAAGAGGGCTTGTCGTCCATCCATAAATGCCGACAAAATTGAAGCTGCCATTCAGGAGACCGACATTGTAACCTATCGTTTGGGCCGATCCGGGGTTGAAGCCTTTACCGCCGACCACATCCGTGACCCCACTATAACTAAGTGCGAAATTGCCCGCCGCCCCCTGGGTCAGGTTTGCAGATCCGCCTTGCTGAAATAATGACCAGAAGAACCCGTTACTGGTGCCCGTACCATCCGGGATCGTATGGTCCTGGACATAGCCGCTCGTGCGTACACCGGGGGGAACCGTGTTGGCCACTGGACTACTTTCTTTTTTACAACCTGTTGAAATTGTTAAGCTGGCAGCTACGGACAGGACGACTGCTGCCCGGGAGACCGCCTTCCTGGCCGCCTCCCATAGGAATGTGTTTACTTGCATAATGGCAATGTTTTTATTAAAAAAATGCAACCGATTACAATAAAATTATTTGATTTTACTGCAGTATGCTTTTATCCGGGGATGTAATCGATTGCAATAAGGGTAAGACTCTGAGGAGTGCTATATAGATACGTTTATTTCAAAAGCGGGATAAATAATCATTCACGGCCGGCACCTCATCCCGATCCGCGATGAGCCCAATATAGCCATCCGGGCGGATCACAAAAAAACCCTGCCGGCCACCGAATGCAGCGGCGCTGTTTTTATCGGTCATCGCCCAGACCTTTACCCGATCACTGTGTTGGTTATCGACAAGGAGTTTTGGCGGCTCCTTTAGGCCAAAAGCAAGAACCGTGAAATGTGCGCCTCTATAAAGATCAGACAGCCAGGAACCATCCGGAAGCAGGGCATCGGGCGCCCGGTCACCGGGTTGAAGCAAGGCGGCATCATCCTTTGTTCCCACGCTCAGCGAACTATATCGGTAATTCAGGTTTAATTGAGTGGTGTCCTTTGTTCCTGTGTTCTCGAGGCTTACTTTTCCTTTGCTGGCGCTTTCCAGCACCGCCTTGTGCCTTTCCGAACTGATATTCAACGTCCAGGCGGCCACGGGCAGCCGTTCTTCTTCATATGTATCCAGTAAAGCGGCATCGGCAGTACCCTCCAGTACGGCGGCCAGCTTCCAGCCCAGGTTATAGGCGTCCTGGATACCCGTATTCATGCCCAGCCCCCCGGCGATCGAATGTACATGCGCCGCGTCGCCTGCGATAAATACCCGGCCTACCCTATATTTGTCGGCCATGCGTATATTGACGCGATAAACGGATCTCCAGGTCGCGTTTGTAAAAACGACCCCGGGCATATTCGCCACTTCCTGAAACAATTTATTGAATGTCTCCAGTGTCGGTTCAGGGATGTTGCCATCCGCATCGGGTATTGCAATGGCCTGTAACTGCCAGCTTTTGGTACCGGCGAAAGGACAGAGTGCCATCCCAAAGCCATATTTCGGATGTGACCACATATGCCATGCATCGGGCACAAGCCCCTCTATTTCCACGTCGCCGACGAGCGCCTTTTCATCCTCGTGTGTTTCGCCTTCAAATCGGATGCCCACCGTCTTGCGCACGGTGCTTTTGCCACCGTCACATCCAACCAGGTAGTCGAAACTTGCCTCTTCTACCCTTTCGCCCCTGCGCAAGGTGGCCACCACGGACGCCTGGTCCTGCGAAATATTTACCAATTCGGTATCCAGCTCAACAGCCATATCATATCGGGCGAGTTCTTCCCGTAAGATCTCCTCGATCCTCCATTGCGGGATCATTGACCCTTTAAAAAAACGCGTGTCCTCCCGGGGAAATACCTCCCGCCGTATATCACCCATCGCCTGATTGCCATTGAACTTGCGGAAAATAATCTCGGAGCGTCCCGAAGCCAGTACTTTCTCCGCGATGCCGATATCGTTAAATACCTCCAGGCTCCGTGGCTGGAGGCCTTTTGCCCGTGAACCGACGGGATATACCAGCGAGCGGTCAATGATCCTGAAGCTAATGTTCCGCCTGGCCAGTTCGCAGGCCAGGGTGAGGCCGGTCGGACCGGCGCCGATGATGAGAATCCGGGGGGAATGAATATGATTGGCCATTTGTACAAACGTACGATAATTAACTATTCTGAAAGGCTGCAAAAATATTTTGTAACCTTTTCCAGGTCCGTGACTCCAATGTGATATAATAATCAAATACAACTCCCATGATCAAGAAATTTGCAGGAGGGGCATCGTTTGTCCTTATTTTAAGCCTTTTGCATTCAGCGCCGGTCTTTTCCCAGGGAACTCCAAAGCTTTCCGATCCGGATGCTGGTCGTCAACAAGAGTTCCAACTACTATTGTGCTATTCATATGGTAATGAAAGGGAAAATAATCGTAAAAGACAGCAATTAATAAAAAAAGGCGCCCGTTCGGGCGCCTTTTTTATTACCATTTTTCAGGATCAAAACCGGTCCAGGTTCATCACTTTATTCCAGGCTGCTACAAAGTCCTTTACAAATTTGTCCCGGGCATCTGCGCTGCCGTATACTTCGGCAATAGCCCTCAGCTCTGAATTGGAGCCAAATACAAGATCCGCACGGGAGCCTGTCCATTTTGCTTTGCCGGTGGCACGGTCGCTGCCTTCATAAACTTCCCTGTCTCCGGATACGGCCTTCCAGGCAGTGCCCATATCAAGCAGGTTTACAAAGAAATCGTTGGTAAGCTGGCCGGGACGTGTTGTGAAAACGCCCTGTTGGGAGCCATCAAAATTTGTGCTCAGTACCCGCATACCCCCTACCAATACCGTCAACTCGGGCGCTGTAAGGGTGAGCAGGTTTGCCTTATCCAGCAGCAACTCCTCCGTGGACACCCGGAGCTTTGATTTGCGGTAGTTACGGAAACCGTCCGCAATGGGTTCCAGATAACCCACCGATTCAACATCGGTTTGGTCCTGTGAAGCATCCATACGGCCAGCCGTAAAAGGAACGGTGATCGCATGTCCTGCATCTTTTGCCGCTTTTTCAACACCTGCACAACCAGCCAATACGATCAGATCTGCCAGCGAAACCTTTTTCCCTTTTGTCTGTGCAGCGTCAAATTCCTTCCTGATGCCTTCCAATTTATCCAATACTTTTTGCAACTGCGCGGGGTTGTTTACCTGCCAGTATTTTTGAGGAGCCAGGCGAATACGGGCGCCATTTGCACCGCCGCGTTTATCGGAACCACGGAAGGTGGAGGCGGACGCCCACGCGGTGGACACCAGCTCGGATACACTCAATCCCGATGCCAATAGCTTTGTCTTCAGTGCCGTAAGATCTTTTTCATCCACCAATACATGGTCAAGAGCAGGAATGGGATCCTGCCAGAGCAGTTCTTCCTTCGGCACATCGGGGCCCAGGTAGCGGGCACGAGGTCCCATATCGCGGTGTGTCAATTTAAACCATGCCCGGGCGAAGGCATCTGCAAATGCTTCGGGATCTTTTAAAAAACGCCTGGAGATCTTTTCATAGGCCGGATCGAACCGTAAAGCGAGGTCCGTAGTCAGCATGGTCGGCTTATGCTTTTTTGAGCCATCGTATGCATCGGGAATGATACCAGCGGCATCTTTTGCCACCCACTGTTGCGCACCGGCCGGGCTTTTGGAAAGTTCCCATTCAAACCCAAACAGGTTCTCAAAAAAATTATTGCTCCATTTTGTAGGCGTCGTTGTCCATATCACCTCAAGTCCGCTGGTAATTGTGTCGGCGCCTTTACCCGAGCCATAGCTGCTTTTCCAGCCCAGCCCCTGCATCTCTACGTCCACGGCTTCAGGCTCTTTGCCCACATGGGTGGCAGGGGCGGCGCCATGGGTCTTTCCAAAGCTGTGCCCTCCTGCTATGAGAGCAACCGTTTCCTCGTCGTTCATGGCCATGCGGCCAAACGTATCACGGATGTCCCTGGCGGAAGCTATTGGGTCCGGGTTGCCATCCGGACCTTCGGGGTTTACATAGATCAGCCCCATTTGTACCGCAGCAAGCGGTTTTTCCAGGTCGCGGCTGTGGTCTTCTTCTGAATTGTCGTCCGATACCAGTACGCCATGGTTTTCTTCTACACCCGGGGAGCCGTGCGCATAACGCAGGTCGCCACCCAGCCAGGTGGTTTCAGTGCCCCAATATATGTCTTCATCCGGCTCCCACACATCGGGGCGCCCACCGGCAAAGCCAAATGTCTTAAAACCCATTGATTCCAGCGCAACGTTGCCGGTAAGGACCATCAGATCCGCCCATGAGATTTTGCGGCCATATTTTTGTTTGATCGGCCATAGCAGTCTGCGGGCCTTGTCCAGGCTTACATTATCGGGCCAGCTATTAAGCGGCGCAAATCGTTGTTGTCCTGCGCCTGCCCCTCCACGGCCATCCCCCACACGATAGGTACCTGCACTATGCCAGGCCATGCGAATGAACAAGGGACCATAATGGCCGAAGTCCGCCGGCCACCAGTCCTGGGAATCGGTCATGAGTGCCTGAAGGTCTTTTTTCAATGCGCCCAGGTCGAGGCTTTTAAAGGCTTCGGCATAATTGAATTCCTCTCCCATCGGATCTGACAATGACGAGTGCTGGCGAAGGATGCCTAGCTTTAGCTGGTTGGGCCACCAATCCCGGTTCCTGGTTCCGCCGCCGCCAATGTTGTGTTTTATACTGCCATTGTGAAACGGACATTTACTGATGTCATTTGATTCCTTTTCCATTTTTACAAGTTTATGGTATTGAAAATTGCCGCTTGCTCCTGTTATTTTACAGGACGATGAAGTTAAGGAATCGGAGAGATAATCAATATCAATTAATTCTATACTTTAATAGCTAAAATCTATTTCGAGACCCCCAATTTGTATTTGAACCGATAGAACCCGCCCGACCCATGATCTTCTTCCTTTAGGACCTCCCTCGTCTTTTTAGAGATCCAGAACTTTTCGGTTCCATTCTTGTCCCCATGTTCCAGCACCCAGCAGTCGATCCGTTCGCCTCCCCTGTCGGTAAGGAGGCCGCTGCCCGTGACGGTATAGGGCACTTCTTCCGGTTTTCCGAAGCCGGGATCGTAATAGTTGATCAGAAAGGTCCGGTTCTCCTTATACGGCAGCATGGAGTAGATGACGAGATCGTCATGCCAGTTGAGGTTATATTTCCCAAAAGAGGCGGCCAGTTCCTGTTCGTAGGAGGCTTTCATCGAATCCGTGATAGCATGGTTTATATTTTTGGAGCTGAATTTACGGGTCTCGAAGTCAAAGATCATATCGAAGCCCAGGGCACGCCAATAGGTATCATGCAGCAGGGTTGAAAAATCCCGGGCGTCGAAGACGGTATATGCTTTGTGGATTATGGAATCGTGGTCCCATTGTTGTTTGACGACGATGGCAGGCTTGTTGTGATAGGTTTGCCGTCCGACGCTCATTTTGGCCAGGATCATGCTCATGGCGGGGCTGTCCTTTGCTTTCTGGCGGACGATAAGATAGGAATAGTCTCCGGTTTGCAGGCCCTTTATGTTGAGATCTTTTGGCTGGACGTAAAGGGTGTCACCCGTTTGCGCCTCTGCAACCAGGGATCCTATTACAAATAATAGCAGGCTAAGGCTATACTTCATGGCTATGGCTTTGGTTCCTGTAAATATGGCCATAAATTTCCCTGGCTGACCGGTCTATTCAACGGCTTTGGGATTCTTTTAAACCGTTCGTCCGGCTCTTTCCCCGCCTGTGGTCAGCTGTTAATGATCTTCCTGATCAACTGCAGGATCGGCAGGTGTTCATTCTCGGTATGTTCATTCCATAGAATAACCGATTGGGCCTTTTGAGGTATTTTATTCAGCTCAATAAACTTTATCGCCAGGTTTTGGCCGGCCAAAGAGCCTTTTGGTTCGATGGTAATACCCAGACCGGCTTCTACCAGTTTAAAGGCTGAATTTACAGAAGAGGTGTGGTGTACGACATTGGGGAAGAATCCCGCGTCGAGGCAAATGGATTCTACCGTATGTACATAACCGCTGCCTTCAATTTCGTGCGGCAAGATGAAGGTTTCGTTTGAAAAGGCGGAAAGATCCCTGAATCTTTGTTTTAATAATGGATGGTCTTTTGGCAATACCACCACAAAAACATCTTCGAAGAATATTTTGCTTTTAAGGTTTTTTGGTACGACGGGGTTGGTTGCAAAACCAATGTCGATCTTTTGTTCGGTAAGGTCTTTGTACTGTTCATTGTTGTTCATCTCCCTGAGTATTGTCCGTACGTCCGGGAACCGGGAGCGTATTTCTTTTATAATCTCAGGCAGGATGGTTTGTACGATCGAGTGTGTATACCCTATCCGTATCTCTCCTGCCTCTCCGTTATGTATTTGCCGGGTCCGGCTAATGGCATAATCCAGCTGATCGAGGGTTTGTTGTGCTGCCTCTTTAAAATAAGCGCCTGCTTTTGTCAGGGCGACGTTCCGCTTATTCCTCCTGAAAAGCTCTGCACCGACGGATCGCTCCAGTTGTTTGATCTGCCGGCTTAATGCCGGCTGTGCCATCAAGACCTGTTCTGAAGTCTTTGTAAAATGGAGGGTCTCGGCCAGCTTGATAAATGTTTTCAGCGTTTGGATATCCACTTATGTATATTTTGTTATTAATCAATACAAATTAAGTATTTTTTAGTATTAAATAACTATATTTCCTTTGTTCAAAATCAGGATTATGGACAATACAAGACAAAAGTTGTTACTTGCCGAAGAAAAGGCGAAGGATCTATTTAAGGCTGTGGAGGAAGGAGGGTTTATCGTGCCGGGGAAATCCGAGCGTATGCTAAACGATGAGGTAGTTCAACTTGCGCATTATGCATTTGGCATAGAGAACTTCTGGCATAAGAAAATCATACGGGCAGGTATCAATACGCTGGAACCTTATGGCAGCAACCCACCTGATCTTGTTATCCAGGAAGATGATCTCGTAATTGTGGATTTCGGTCCAGTATTCGAGGGCTATGAAGCAGATCTGGCAAGGACCTATGTCATCGGCAATGCTCCTTTAAAGCAGAAGATAAAGAGGGACGTCGAGGCTGCCTGGCAGGAAGCAAATGCCTGGTATGCAAAGCAGAGCAGTCTTACCGGCGCCGCTTTTTATCAGTATATCATTGCCCTGACGGCACGTTACGGCTATGAGTTCGGCGGCGGGATAGCCGGTCACATCGTGGGTCCTTTCCCCCATGAGCAGTTAGGACCGGGAAACCTGGGTCTGGATATACACCCGGACAACCACCAGGACATGTTCGCAAAAGATCCGCAGGGAAACAGCCGGCATTGGATCCTGGAAATTCATTTTATAGACAGGGTAACCGGTATTGGCGGTTTCTTCGAGCAATTGCTGGCTTAATTCAAATGGAATATGGACGAAAAAGGGAATTTTATAAATGATAATATGAAAGAGAATGCAGGGAGCGAGGGAAGGACGGGGATGGATCATCCTGCGGGTGTCCATGTCCATGCAAGTCCTTACTCCGTCAAGGAAACCATCGATCGTCTCCAGGAATTCCTGCAGAAGCAGGGAGTGACCATTTATACCCGGATCGATCAGCAAAAAGAGGTAGAGGCTTCCGGTCGGAAAATAGCGCCGTTGGAGTTCCTCCTCTTTGGAAATCCGAAAGCGGGGGGAGCCATCATGCAGGAAAATCCTATCGCGGCCCTGGACCTGCCGTTAAAGGTCATCGCCTGGGAAGACGGGCAGCAGAAGGTATGGCTGGCACACAACGAAGCCGCCTATATCGGGACACGATTCTCTTTGACGGAGGCGACGGTTGCCGTGCTGAATATGGAAGGCCCGATCGGGAAAGTACTTAAGCAATGAGGTTCCCGGGAATGATATTTCGGGAAAGTACCTAGTCAATCAGATTCCGGGAATGACATTCTCGGAAAATGCGAAGCAATGAGGTCGATAGGACGATCAATGATTCCGTCTCCAGAGGTTACCGTTCTTGGACGCCTGTTTTTGTATATACCCCTTGCGGCTCAATTCCTGTAAGACCTTCCGGGCATCTTTTCGGACAAGATTGCTCAGCAGGGCAAATTCTTCTTCTACCATCGTCGGGAAATTCCGGAACAGGTCTTTTGGTTCTCTATTGATATCATTCTTTTTTGCGGTGGGTAATAATTCGAGTATGACCTTCTCTATTTTTGCATAGGGCTGATAACCTTTTAGGGTGATCGATTTCCCCGCACCGTCGGAAAAGATCAGCGTCGGGAAACCCGTTATATCCAGCTGTCTGGCCAACTCCAGGTCCTGTTCGAAGGCAAGCCGTGCGTCATATTTATAATCGTTGCGTAGCCGGACAGGGTCCAATCCTACTTCGATAGCGGCCGATTCGAGAAAGCCCCATTTCATGATATTCTTTTTTTCGAGGAACACCATTTCGCGGATACGTCTCAAATACAGGACTGCCTTATTCCGGTCCTGCAACTGGGCGGCCTTGAATGCGATCGAGGGGGGAAAGGAGGATGACAGGGGATCTTCTATCCATACGTCCCCGTCCAGCGGCATTTCATACATCACTCCTACTTCTTCCCAATGTTCGGCAGCATCGGACGGGCATTGGATCTTCCCCTTACAGTCGCTCCATGAGGGCAGGAGGCCCCCCATATGATAGTGGATGTCCAGGTAGTTTCCGTATTCGAGGTTCATTTTTTTCAGGAGGGGCTGGATGATCCAGCAGGTCGAGCAGATCGGGTCGGTAAAATATTGTACTCCGAGGCGTTGCCGTCCTGTTCCTTTCTTCCCGCCGGCGGGGTTTATAAAGGGCAGTAAAATACCGCCGCCGTTCTGCTTCTTCGGATGGAGGAACCTGTTTTTCAATTCTCTCCCCAGCAGGATGTGCTCTTTGATCGTTGTGGCCCTCAGCCTATAGTATTTGTCAAATGCGGCTTCGTAACCCGGGGTATCCGCCAGACATTCCGAAAGCGTTCGCGCACCGATCATCGCATTGGTGGTCCCGGCGCTGGTAAAAGGGAGCGTCAGATGAGCGGCATCGCCCAGCAGTACGACGTTCTTATGAGAAAACCCGGGAAGCAGGTCGAAGTCCTTTGTGCTCCAGAGATAGGTCTTGCTAAAATCATTTGATCCCAGCACTTTTCCAACCACTTCGGGGAAGGTCTTTAACATGCGGTGACAGAAATCCCGGATCTCTTCGGGGTCATTGCCCGTCAGATCATCGATAGACGGGTCATATTGCATAAACCAGACAAACTCGTATTCATCCGTGGGGATCATGCCAAACGCCAGTCCACGATCGGCATCCTGAAATTTTACAAAGGTATTTCCATGGCTTTCTGCCAGTTCCCGGTTGGAGGAGATGCCTACGATCTCCTTTACGGCCACGGGCGTCAGCGGGATCTTTCCAAAGATCTCTTCTCTTACTCTTGAATTTCCTCCATCCGCTCCTATGAACAGGTCACCGTATTCTACATCGCCATTTGAAAAGGCGGCCGCAATTGCTTTGTCATCCTGCCAAAGAAAATGAGAGAAGGCTCTGCCGTTCTTTATGCTGCCGGGGGGTTGGAGTGCGACCAGGAAAGAGACCAGGTCATTGCGTTTGATACATCTCCAGGAGTCCAATGCCACATTGCTGAGCTCCTTCCCATCGGGTCTTCTTAAGTTGAACCGGCCGATCGCTTTACCGGGGAGTTGCGTCGCGTTGCCGCTGTTCAGTTCATTCAAGATAGCCAGCGCCTCCGAGTGCATGAGAAAAGCATGGCCTTTTTCGCAGTTCCCGGATTGTTTTTCGCAAATGACGACCTCCATTCCTTTTCTGTGCAAAAAAGAACCGATCGCCATGCCTGCTATCCCGCCTCCTATAATTACAGTTTTCATAACCGGTGGATTGTATGGTGAATTCTTGTCAGTGCTGTCGTTAGTATTTCTTCCGATGTAGCAAAGCTGAGCCGGATATAGCCGTCGGCTCCCTCTCCAAACCATTCCTTTAAGCCGGGAACGATGGCTACTTTTGCCTGGTCAAACAGGATCTGCCTGATCTCACTACTGCTTTTCCCCGTCCCGGAAATATCGGCAAAGGCCACATAGCAACCGGCGGGGGCTAAACAGCTGAATCCCGGGATCGCATTGAGTCTGTCTACACACAGGTCTCTCATCGCATGCAGGTGCCGCAAAAATCCCTTTAGCCAATCCTCGCATTTATCCAATGCCGTCGCAGCGGCCACCTGGGAAATCACATTGGCTCCATGGATCGTGGGCTTATGCAACGAAGCGTCGATCAGCCGGTCATAGTTCATCCTATCGGAGGTCATGACCGAACCGATGCGCAAACCGGCCAATCCGTATGACTTGCTAAAACCTGTGATCGTAACCGTTCTATTACTGATCTCCTTGCCGAGGCTGGCGATGCTGGTATAGGTATGGGGGGGAAAGACGATGTCGCTCCATATTTCATCAGAAAGTATGATCAGCCCGTATTTGCATGCTAACTGTCCTATAAAAATCAATTCTTCCTTACCAAAGACCTTGCCTGTTGGGTTCAGCGGATTACACAAACAGATCATCCGGGTCTTCCGGGTGATCGATCCTTCCAGCCGTTCCCTGTCCAGATCCATGTTACGCGGTGGAATGGGGAAGGTGATTGCCGTCGCAGCAGCGGCCTCGATGGCATAACGAAAAAGGAAATCGACGGGATCGAAGATAATTGCCTCGTCCCCGGGCGACAGGAATGCCTTACAGGTCAGATAGATCCCAAAGGCGGCGCTGTCAACGGGGAAGATCCAGTCTGGTGAGGCGGGGATCTGTCTTTTTACCTGGTAGTACCGGGCCATGCTTTCTTTAAATTCGGGTAGCCCGTCAGGAGAGGCGTAGCAGAAATATCTTTCTTTTGCAAACCGGCCGATGGCGTCCGCTATTTCCGGGGCGCTGGGGAAATCCGGGTCGGCCGCGGTCAGGGGGATAACATCCGCAGGGACATTTGCCCACCGCAGGTTATGGGCACGCTTTCGCAGGATATCCAGATCAACGGTACTCGGATCGAACATTTATCAGGGTTTGGATTAATTATATATATACCTTATATCATCATTTCCCGGGGGCAGCCTCGATGAGATTGCCTATGATCTCTATCACTTTTGCTTTCCCCAGCGGTTTGATCAAGAAATCCTTGACTGCCCGGAAGGTCTTTGCCCGTTCCACTTCCTGTGGCGAGATAGAGGAGGAAACGATGAATAAGGTTACATTCTTTTTTATTCCTGGTCTGAGCCGGGAGTATTCCTTTAAAAATTCCCAGCCGTCCATGACCGGCATGCTGAGGTCCAGGAAGATAAGATCCGGCAGCAGCTCGGTCTTATCATGGATCCCATTCAGATAGTTTATCGCCAGCTCTCCGTCCGTGAACTCATTGATCTCACAGCTATATGAGGTAGAATTGATAATCCTCCTCATGAGGTATACAAAAATGGGATCGTCGTCTATGAGTAATATGTTTTTCACGGGGCCTGTCTTTTTCGATTATCAAATTCAATAAAAAAAACAGCTCCTTTATCGGGTGCGCTCTCCACCCAGATCCTGCCGCCCATGGCTTCGACATGCGTCCTCGTCATATACAGGCCAAAGCCTTTGGCATTCGGATGCCGGTGGAATACCTTTCCTATCTTAAAAAAATTCTCCCGGTGTTTTACCAGGTCGATGCCCAGGCCATTGTCACTTACCGTAAGAAGCACCTTATCGTTGATCTTTTTTGTCTGTAACCGAATGAGGGGTGCCCGGTCCGGGGAGTGATATTTCAACGAATTGCTGACGAGGTTGTGTATGATACTATTTAAATACTGGGGGGGATAGTTGATAACCGAAACGGCGTCAAAATCGACTTCTATCCGGGCCTCCAGTCTTGTTATTTCCGTTTGTAAACCGTCGATCGTTCTCTTTACACAGTCCTTTAGACAAACATCTTCCGTCTTTACTTCCAGGTCCTGTTTGATCTGGATGGACTCCACCAGCTCATTGAAAGTGGCGTGCAGGTTATCGATGACCGGTCTCAGTTTCGAGATCAGGACCTTTTGTTCGTTGGGATCGTCGCTTGTCTCGATAAAGTCGACCAGCATGGACATATTGACCAGGGGGGCCCGCAGGTTATGGCTTACGATGCTACAGAAGTCTATCAGCTGTGTATTCTGGGCAGAAAGCTGTTTTACAAGCGCCGCCTGTTTTTCTTCCATTATTTTACGGTCGGTGATATCGATGCCAAAGCCGATGACCAGCGATAGCTGTCCCTTTTCATCGTATACCGGGTACATCCTTCGCAGGTGGGTTATGATATTTCCTTTTGGATCCGGCAGGCTATCCTCCCACCGGATCTCCTTGCCCGTATTCTTTACTTCCAGAAATTTCGCCCGCCTGGAATGGGCCACGGAGATATCCCTGTTGCGATATGTCGCATATTCATAATCATCCTTGCCGACAATGAATTTCCGGTATTCTTCGTTGCTGATTGCGCCGGGATTTACAAAAAGGTATTTGTGTTCGGCATCAAAAACGGCGATATCCGTAGGTAGCTTATTCAGGATGTTCTCGTAGAACGCCTGTTGTCTGTCCAGTTTTTCGGCAACCAGTTTCCGGTCGGTGATGTCGCTGACAAAACAAATACAGAAGTGCCGTCCGCGGATCGTTGCGGGTGAAATGCTCAATGCGATATCGAATTCCGTGGCGTCCTTTCGGCAGCCGTGTATTTCGATCGCCGTATCCTGAACAGGCTCTTCCCGGTCACCGGTGTGGCTGGCCAACAGGGAGAGGATGTCTTCGTGGTGTCTTTCGGGGATGACCGTGTCATAAAAGGATTGACCGACCACCTCTTTTTCCTGCCAGCCGAAGATGGTTTCGGCTTTGGGGTTCCATTTTAAGATCGTTCCCTTTCCGTCCAGGACCATGACCGCGTCGATGGCGTCGTGAAAGATCGTCTGCATCAACTCCTCGCTTCTCTCCGCCGCCTCTCCCTGCCGGCCGGGTTCTATGAGCTGTGTTTTTAACGATAGCAGGTCCAGCGCCGTCAGGCCAAGCGTTTGCAACATAGAAAGCTGCTCTTCCGTCAACGCTCCCGGTTTTTTATCCATGACGCATAAGTGGCCAAGGACTTTTCCATCGTTTGCCATAAGCCGGATCGCGGCGAGGGATCGGATATGAGGTTCTGCGGTCACCAGGGGATGATCGCTAAAATAGTTGTCTGTGAGCGTATCGGGGATATGGAGGAGCTCTTTTGATGGGTTAAATGAAACGCCTGTACCGGGTTGTATGATGGTGGCAATCGATTTCCGGCAGATCCGGGAGGCCAACAGGAGGAGGTTGTCAAATTCTTTACCGATGGGCTGCCCGGATGGGGACCATGTAGACAAAAGTGGGTTTTCAAGGTTTTCAATTTTCAAGGTCGGGGCCGATTTTATTTTGTTAACCGGGATGGCGTTTTTATATAAAAACCATCAATGCTTTTATTTAGTTTATATATTACTAGTTAAATAACAAGAGATTATACAATAAGCGTCGATATCAGCTTATTATATAATCTCTAACGAAATATTAATCCGCCTATTGTTTTCGGTGCTAGATCTTCAATGCCAGCGACATATAGAAGGTACGGCCGTCGGCGGGCAGGATACCGGGTCCGGGGTACATATTGATACGACGGGTAAAATAGCGGGTATCCGCGAGATTGTTGATCCCGGCGGAGAGGCGGTAGTGTTGCAGGAAGGTCCATTCGGCCGAGGCGTCCCATACATGGTAGGACGGTACATAACCGATGATCCCCGTCGGCGTATATGCCGTATTGGTCGCGTCGCTACAGCCGTTTCCGGTATAGCTGTATTGCAGCAGCGCCTTTATGGCCCCCGCGCGTATCGTTAGTCCGGCGCGGTCGATCCGGTCGGGAACGCCTTCTACCCTATTGCCTTTCAGACTTTGATCCTGTCCTCCATTGTTGATCATCCCGCTGCTATAGCGGGCGTGGTTATAGGACAGTGCGTTAAAAACACGAAGATCGAAGGATAGGTGGCTGCCGGTGATCAGCTGCCAGAGGCTGATATCCACATAGGCTTCGATGCCGGGGTCGCTGGAGTTGCCGATATTGGTCGTATAGAGATAGGTGCTATTGGTGGATGGGTTGATTAGGTTGAGTTGACCGATCCGGTTGCCATAATACATATAGAACCCGTCGATATCAAAGGTCAGCCATTCGCCAACAGATCCGCGATATCCGAGGTCAAGCGTATACCCACGGCTGTCCTTCATATTTGGATCGATGACCCCGATCTGATCGGCCGGTGTAACATTGGCATACAGGTAGGGTCGGTAGGCCTGTGTGGCGTTGGCATAGAGCTGCGTCGTCGTCGTAGCCTGGTATTGCAGCCCCAGGCCAAAAAGCGGAAAATTCCGGTTGCCTTTGTAAGCGATGGGGAAGGTCTGATTGACGATGAGCCCGTTGAGCTTTGAGTCGATGACCTCGTAACGGAAACCGGGCGTAACGCTAAACCGGGGGTTGATATGGAACAGGTTTTCCGCAAACACCGCATAGTTGGTGGTATGGAGGTGCAGATCGATGCCATAGGGTTTTGTCAGGCTCAGGTCAAAATCGCTGCCGATGGTACCCACTCCTTTTTGCTTGCGCCGGGTCGCCTCCGTAAAATAACGGATGCCACCTGTAAGGGCCGCGTCTATGCTGCCAAGTGTATAGGTATGCAAGACCCTCGCCTCCGTGGTGAACCCGCTGTAATAGTCACGATCGACCTGCCGGGGATTATAGGAGTTTAGCGTTTTGTTGATCGTATCGTGGATATCGGGGGTATTGATGAACTGCACGCTGTTGCGTTGTCCGCCCAGGTAATGGGTGATCACCGATAACCGTGTGGAGGAGGATAGTTCGCTGGAGAAAAGCAATGCGGGGATATTGATCTCAGGGCTGAAGAAATTCCGTGCGCGGTCGGAGGAGCGGGCGTTGTAATAAAACTGTGAATCCGTCTGACCGCCGGCGATCTGCTGGCGGTAGTCGCTGCGGGAGAACTGTAGGGAAAGCCGGGTACCGGGTGTAAAGTGCCAGGTCAGGTTCGTATAATAAGCATGGTAATTAAAGGCGGCATTCGGGCGCCAGCCGTCGCCATTCCGTTCGTCATAATAGGCATAGTAGCTGAATTTGCCCGAGGACCCTCCTACCGCGTTGAAGCTATTGAAGAAATTATAGGAACCAGCGGTCTGTTCGCTCTCTATTCCCAGCAGTCTTGTACTGTCCCCGTCTTTCATTACATAGTTCATCATCCCGCCGAACTGGCTTCCGAACTGCAGGGCGGCGGATCCCCGGACCAGTTGTACTTCCCGGATCGCCTGCATAGGCGGGGTATAATGGTCTTCCGGGTAGCCGAACATATCGGAGTTTGTGTTATAGCCGTTCTGCCGCATATTCATCTCTATGGAGCGATGCGTGTCCGTCCCCCTGGAACCCACGTTGACCTGGGTGCCGGCGCCGTCCATTTCCCAGACGTTGAGACCGGGGATGCGGGCGAAGACCATGCGGGCCATATTGGCGGGGAGGTTGGCCCCGGTGGCATCGGGTATGATATCATTTGTTCGTTTGCCGGAATAGATATTCACGCCCTGTACTTCCGGCAGGTTCTTTGCGGCGGCGGACAGGATGAGAATGCTGTCGAGGGTTTTTGGGTGAAGCGTATCGGTCGATTGTGCGATGGACGAAAAGGTGATCACCAGCAGGAGGCTGCCGGATAGTATGATTTTACTGAACATGCTCAAGATGATTTATAGCCGTACAGGGTCATGCCCCTGCCGGCCGGTAAAAGATGTTGAATGAAGCTGGTTAGATGGAGGAGCAAAAATGATCCGGTGGTCTTTCGGTGTTTGAAAGATAGCCGGTCTGCAATGCGGAGGGGAAAAGGGAAAGAGGGTGACTGGTGGTATGGACGTTGAGCAGCGGGGAGATATTCATCGCTGTTGTCGCAGAGTAATCCTTTTGTGGATTTTTTTGGTGCGCGGAATTATGATCGGCGGAATGCCCCCGGGTAGATGCCGGCTCCAGATCATTCACCTGACGGAAGAATTCCCGGTCGGCGGCCTGCAATCGGATAGCCGCGAGATCGGGTATACAAATCATTTCGAGGGAATCTTTAAAAAGACGGCGTTTAACAAATTTATAGGGAACGCCGTTTATCATAATCTGTCCATCGACCCTTTCGAAATCCGTGGTACTGTTGTAATACGAAAGGGAGTTGACGGGCATCTTTATAAAGACGGGAGTCACATACTCATTATATTCATAAGCATCGGCATCCAGCAAGGCTTCCAACCGGTGTTCCGCCTGTTCCTGCCACCAGGCAGTAAGCAGGCGATAGCCGTACCAATTGAAAAAGAGCACCCCGATAAGCAGTATGGCAGTCAATTGCTTCAACAGGCGCAATTTAGGGCATTTCTGATCGAAGGGCCTTTTTTATTATATCAATTTCCCTTATCCCAATATACTTGTCTTACCCCGGTAAGGGCCTGCAATTTGCCGATAAGAGCGACGATCCGCTCCGCCCCTTTTTTATTGCTGAAGCGGATGCTGATGGTTGAGCCATGGGTATTCTTTTCAATGGAGAGGTTATAGAATTCCAGCTGTTCCGTTGCCAGCAGTTGCTGCAGGGCGGCTATCGTCTCGTGCCCGTCGTTGAGACCGGCATCTCCTGTATCTGTCTCCAGCCGGATAAGCTGTATGCGATATTTTCTGAACAACCGTTGTTCGAGCGGCTTTAGCAGCCAGAGGATGATGAGCACGATAAACGTACTTAACCAGGCGGCATAATACATTCCGCCTCCTGCTGCCAGTCCGATGGCTGCCACGGTCCAGAGCCCTGCGGCCGTCGTCAGTCCACGGATCACTTCCTGCCGCAGGAACAAGATCGTGCCGGCGCCGATAAAGCCAATGCCGCTGATCACCTGGGCCGCTATCCGGGAAGGGTCCAGCGCGACATTGGACGTACCGAGGATATCTTTAAAGCCAAATGCGGACACCATCATAGTAAGGGCGGCCCCTACGCAGACCATCATATGGGTGCGCAGACCGGCCGCCCAGTCCTTTCTTTCCCTTTCGATCCCGACCATTGCGCCCAGGACCGCAGCAAGGGACAATCTTAGCAATATCTCTGTCCAGGAGATCATTTTTTATTCCTGTTCTTATTGCTGCTAAAGACATGCCACGCTATGGCAGTTTGTCGCTACTTTTTATCCTTCCTTACCAACTCCCCTTTTTCGGAAAAGAAAAGGACATACTCCTCCAGGAAGGCATCGTGGTGATCGGAGTCCAGCAGGCTGCCATTGTTCACGTGCAATGTATACAGCGGTTGTTCCGGCGTCTCGATCTTTTTTATGTCGAGGACATACCAGGCGTAGTAGCCGCTGTTCTTCCATCCTTCTTTTACTGCTGCGGGCAGGTTCTTTGTCCATTTGATGGGCGTCTCGGTGCCTTTCCAGGTCCCGTCGGAGGCATAGTAGGCAAAGATCTTTTTCCCGGACAGGCGGAAGTCGGCGATATACCCTTCTTTGCGTTGCTCCCATTTTTTTAGTTGTGCGTTGGGAAACCGGTTTGTAAAGGCGGCGACCACCGGTTGGGGTACCACAAGGGTGTTGCGTGTATGTGCGACGATGGGGGGCGTGGATTGGATGCCGGTGCTGTCGTCGGCGTGCGCGGCTATCGTTGCGGTGAGTATTGAGAGGGCGGTGAGGATGATTAACTGTTTCATGTTTTTTTGTTTTTTGGTGAATTATTTTATGAGGAGACCTTCCTGCACTTCGTCGTTGGCGTGGACGAGGATCTGTTCACCCGGCTGCAGGTCACCGGTTATTTCCACTTTCTCGGCGGATTCGTTGCCGGTGGACACGTCTACTCTTACCGTTCTGTCATTGCGAACGGCGATGACATATTTCCGGTCTGTCGAGGTGACCACGGCAGTGCGGGGTACGATGAATGCGTCGGGGTTACCCCTGGAATAGAAGAGTACGTCGGCATACATGCCCGGCGCCAGGCGTCCGTCATGGTTATAGACATCCAGCTCCATCCGTTCGGCGCGGAACTGGCTGTTGACCAGTTGGGAGCGACGGCTGACATGACCGGTCATTTTCTTACCCGGGTAGGCGCTGAGATAGAAAGAGACCGTATCCTTGTCCTGCAGACCGGCGGCGATGCCTTCGGGAATGTCTACCTGCAGACGGAGGTGTTCTACCTGCCGGAGGTCGAGCATGGGTTTGTTGTCTTTGCTTTCTGCACTGACGAGCGCACCGGGGTGGACATTGCGTTCGGAGATGACACCGTCGAAGGGCGCCGTCACTTTCAGGTAGCCGAGGATCGTCTGCTGCATCTGCCAGTTGGCTTTCTCGGCATTGCAAAGGGTGCTGTCGGCGTCTGCCTTTGCTTTCAGGGAGGCCAGGTTCATCGGGGATACGGCACCCGGTGTTGCGGCAGCCTGCTGCATCCGCCGGAAGTTTTCCTCGCTGATGGTATAGTCGAGCCGGGACCGGGCATAGCGTTCCTTCGCCTGGGTAGCAGCCTGTTCGAGCTCCGGCGCCTCCAGCAGCATCAGCGGCTGGCCTTTTTTTACCCGTGATCCGACGTCGACGAAAACATCTTTTACATAGCCATTGACTTTGGGGAAGATGCTGACGGATTCGAAGGAAGCCAGCTGGGCGGGTAGTTTGACCAATTGCGGAAGCGCGCCTTGCTTTAGCGTGGTCCTTTCCATCGCGGGGGCGGGTGCATTGGAGGACGCCGTTGTTCCGGAGGCCGCTGATGTTGCGGACGGGACCGGGGATGGCGCTCCATTCCCGTTGTTACAGCCGGCCGCGATCAGGCCAATGTAGAAGAGAAAGATATTCAGCGATCTGTTCATATTGTAGTGTTTGTTGGTTCTTCCGGTAAAAGGGAGACCGGGTTATAAGATCTGTTTTGTTGGGTCCAGCCATAGACTAGCGGTACGATAAACAGTGCCGCCAGGGTCGATGCGGCCAGTCCGCCGATGACGGCGCGGCCCAGGGGGGCCGACTGGTCGCCTGCCTCCCCGATACCGCTGGCCATGGGGAGCATCCCCGCGATCATGGCAAAACTGGTCATCAGGATAGGGCGGAGACGGATGCTTGCCGCCATGGAAGCGGCCTTGAAGGGGTCTCTGTATTCCAGGCGAAGCGTCTCTGCGTTGGTGACGATCAGGATCGCGTTGGCAACCGACACGCCTACCGACATAATGATCCCCATATAGGACTGCAGGTTGAGGGTTGCGCCCGTCGCCAGCAGCAATAACAGGGAGCCTGTCAGGACCGCGGGGATCGTCGCCAGCACCGTTATGGACAGCCCGAAGGATTGGTAGTTGGCTGCCAGCAGGAGAAGCATTACGACGATTGCCGCCAGCAGCCCGCCCTGCAGGGAGCTCAGGGTCTCCGTCAGCAGCGAGGAGAGTCCTTTTATCTCGGCCACCAGGCCTCTGGGAGGTACCCCCATCTCATCGATCATCTTTTGTACCGCCGTTGTCGCCGCACCCAGATCCTTTTTGTAGATGTTGGCATTGATGGTAATAAATCTCCGGGGTCCTGACCGGTCATATTCTGCCGGTAAGGAGTCGATGGAGATATCCGCCACGTCCGACAACACCGGTCGCATTTTCCCCGGCACCACGGGGATGTCCCGTAATTGTTCCAGCGAGTTCATGATGTATTCGGGGATCTGCACCTGGGCATTATAGGTGTATTGTTTGGACTCGTCCAGCCAGAGGTTCTTCAGCGTATAGCGGCTGGACGCCGTAGCATCCGCGATGCTCTTTGATACATTATCCAGGCTCAGCCCCATCTGTGCCAGTTTCTGCCGGTCCATCCGGATGATCAGGGTCGGGTATTTGAGTGGCTGGGCTATTGCGACGTCGCGGAGAAATGGGATCGTCTTCATCTGTTGCACCAGCCGGTCGGAATAGTGCCGGATATCCGCCAGGTTCTTTGAGGCCACCCGCACTTCGATGGGGGTAGCGGCGCCCTGTGCCATGAGCTTCTCCGTCAGCTCGATCGGTTCAAAGGAGAGACGGACGGATGGATATTCCGCCGCGACCATCGTCCTGATCTTATCCTTGAGCTCATCCATGTTTGCCTTATACCCTTCTGTCAGCTCTACCTGGAGCACCGCCTCGTGTGAACCGCTGTTGAATACATAGAGGTTGCTATGTCCATAGTTCGGAGACACCGTTCCGACAAAGGCCGAGGTAATGGCGATATGCCCTCCCACTGCCGAGTCGATGCCGTTTAGGATACCCTTGACTGTACGTTCCGTTATTTCGAGCCGGGTGCCATCGGGTTCGCGTACCCGGATCTGCATCTGCCCGGCATTGGAATGCGGCAGCATATCCTTACCGATGATACCCAGACAGGCTGCGGCAAGGCCCAGGGAGCCCAGCACGTAACAGATGACGATGCCTTTGCGCCGGGGCATCCATTTGTCCAACCGGTGGAGCAGGCCCATCTTCATCCGCTGGAAAAAACCGTTGTCCTCTTTATGCAGTTCGTCCTGGCGGGTATGTGCGGCTACTTCCTGTACTTCCTTATGATCCAGGGCCAGACCGGCATGTGCATGGATCCCGGTGTGCTTGTATTGGAACATTTCCGTCTTTAGCAGCCAATTCGAAAGGATGGGTACCAGGGTCTGGGCTGTTATATAGGAAATGATCATCGCAAAGGCGATGGACAGGGACAGTGGCATGAACATGGCCTTTGGTACTCCTTTCATCACAAAAGAAGGAGCAAAGACCGCGAGGATACAAAGCAGGATCAGGAGGAGCGGGAAGGCAATCTCCTGGCAGGCGTCGAGGATGGCCCGGCGTCCCGGTTTATTCATCTCGAGATGCTGGTGGATATTCTCGATGGTCACCGTCGCCTGGTCTACCAGGATGCCGATGGCCAGGGCCAGTCCGCTGAGGGTCATGATATTGATCGTCTGACCCGCGAGCTTGAGACAAAACACCGTACCCAGCACCGCTATGGGGATCGTGATCACCACTACCAGGCTGCTGCGCCAGTCGCGGAGAAAGAGCAGGACCATGAGCCCCGTAAGAAGGGCGCCGAGGATCCCTTCGGTCATCAGGCTTTTGGCTGCATTCATCACAAAGACACTCTGGTCGAACTCATAGCTCAGGTGGACATCTTCGGGCAGCAGGCTTTGCATTTCGGGGATCTCCTTTCGCAGGCCCTGTACCACGTCCCAGGTAGAGGCGCTGGCTGTCTTTACGACGGGAAAATAAACGGAGCGTTTGCCATTGACCAGCGCATAGTCCACGACGATATCCGAAGCGTCCTCGACCCGGGCGATATCCTTTGCCGTGACCATATTGACGCCGCTGGTAGTGATCGGGATATTACCAAAGTCCTTTATCGATTCCTCCTGGGCATTCATCGAAGAGATGTACATCGTGCTGTCGATCCGTACATTGCCGGAGGGCGTCATGGCGTTGTTCCTGCCCAGGGCTTCCACCACCTGTTCGGGAGAGACGTTGTACTCCCGGAGCTTGACGGGATCTACCTTGATGATCACCGATCGGGCGTTGGAGCCGAACGGCGGCGGAGCCGACAGTCCCGGCACCTTTCCGAACAGCGGGCGTACGAGTGTTCCGGCCATGTCGAAGATATCGTTGAGGGACCGGGTCTTGCTGCTAAAAACCAGCTCGCCTACGGGAAGGGAAGATGCGTCAAAACGTACCACTTCGGGTGGAAGGGTGCCGGGCGGGAAGAAGGCCTGACAGCGGTTCACCTGGATGGCGATCTCGGCTGCGGCCTCCGCCATATCCGTGCCTTCATAAAAGCTCAGCTTGATCAGCGTCAGACCCTGTATGTTCTTGCTTTCTATATTGCTGACGCCGTCGATATAAAGGAAGTGGTCTGCCATGCGGGTCGAGAAAAAGCCTTCCATTTGTTTAGCGTTCATCCCGCCATATTGCTGGATGACGTAAACGACGGGCAGGTTGAGACCCGGGAAGATATCGATGGAGATCGACCGGATCGCCCCGATGGAAAAAAGTAACAAACCGGTAAAAAGCACCATGATGGTAATGGGCCTTTTCAAAGCTGTTCGTACCATGGTTATTATTTTACTGTTTGAATAAATTGATCAAGCGATCCGTTAGCGGCTGCCTTATCCAGGCCGGCGGTGTACCACTCGTTCAGTGTCTGAATATAGCCGGACTGTGCCTGGAACAATTCGAAGGAGGCATTGGACAGGTCCACCAGGTTGATGATCCCGGCCTTGTATTGTGCCAGCTTCTGGTTGTAGGCATCCGTCGCCGCCTGCAACTGCGAGGGCAGCTCGAGGAGGTTGGCCCGGGCGGTCCGGATCGATTCATCTGCCTGCAATGCCTGGTTTCGCAGCGACAGCCGTTGCTGTTGCAGGGCATAATCCGCCGCGGCCGCTTGTCCGCCCAATACGGCCAGCCGGTCCTTTTGGTGTACGCCGTTGAACATATCGTAGGTGATACCGATACCAGCCAGGTAGTTGAAGCGCTGATAGCCGAGCCCTTCGCCCGGTGACGAGTACACATTGCTGTATTGGATAGACGAGCCGCGGGCCCAGCCGCCTGCGCCGATGATCACCTTTGGCAGGTAGCTTTTGCGGGCCAGTTCCTGTTGTGCGTTGTATTGCAGCTTTTGTTTGGCGAAATAATCCGCGAGGGGATTATCCGGAGCGGTGGTCGCATCGGTGGTCTGACCCGCCGGGAGGGGACTGTCGATACCGGGGATGCCATGCATCTCCCTGATACCTGTCGTGTCCATGCCGATCTCCGGCGTATCGATGCCGGTGAGATACGCCAGTTGCTGTTGCAGCCGATGGAACTCACCGACGGCCTCATTATAGCTGACGCGGGTCCGGGACAGCCCTGCCCTTGCCAGCGAGGAATCCACGCCGGGGTTTACGCCGGAATTGGTAAGCGCCTTGCTGATACTGTACATCGACTCATAGCGCCGGATGTTCTCCTGGTCTACGGCCAATTGGTAGCGATCCTTCAGAATGTTGAAGTAGAGCCGGCCGATCTGCCATTTGATGAGATAGCGTTCCTTCTCCAGGTCGGCCCGGGTCCATCCGGCGAAGGCCCTCGCATTGGCGATCTTTGCACCGCGAAGGCCAAAATTCACCAATTCGTATTGTCCATAGAGCGAGGCCATGTTACCGGTGACAGCCTGGTAATTAGGGTTGGCATTAATGCTGCCCGCAATGGAATGCAGGACGCCCGGTACCGGCAGAAAGGGCCCGGCAACGTCGTTGGCCGAACCAACGGATAATTCTTCGACCGCGTTGACCTGGGGCAGAAAACTGTGCTGTGCCTCGGTGATACCGGCCTGTGCGCTTTGGACCAGCGCCTGTTTTTCGAGTAATAAGGGAAGATGCCGGCTGGCGGAATCCACCAGATCGGCCAATGAATAGAGAGTAGTCTTTTGTGCGAGTACGGGGCAGGCCGCTGCCAGGAAGAGGGTTAACTCTACGAGAAAGCAGGCCGCTCTTTTGCACGAAACAGCCATCATAGTTGTTATTTAAGATGAGAAAAGCCTAATCGTGGTCAGTCACGAAGCAGGCAGGCAACCGGATCAGGCTGCAGGGGGGCCGCGAAGGCCGTTGGTGGGTAGGTCTGAAGAAGAACAGGTCGTTGAAGTGATCGGATATTTTTGTTGGAAAACGGTATAGAAGGGCGGAAGGGCGGAAAAGCTGGCGCCGACCCGGATAAGATCCCGGAAATAGAACCGTTTGTCAATACTAAGATGAGAGGGTCGCTGCGTATTCAGGCGGTAGGCCGTGGGCTGTTCGGTCTTTTGTGCAGCAGATGCCTGGCTTGGCGGGACATTTGCGCGAACCGTAGTGTTGCCATAGATAAAGAAATTGGCGACGGCATAATACCGGTAATTGAACTGGGTGGCAAAAAGAAAAAAATACCCTATCAGCAGCAGTAGCCGAAAGGGCATATTCTTATTTCCTTTTTTTAGCGGGGTCATAATAAACGGACGCTAAAGATAAGGAACGATCCCCAGCGAAAAAAACTATTCTGCGGTCGTCGGGTCGATGACGGCGGACACTTCGCTAACGGAATTGACGGGGAACCCTCCTCGTTTGGCATGTTCGCGGACCATTTCTTTGTTGGATGCGATGTATACGCAATAGATCTTATCGCCGGTCACGTAACTATTTACCCATTGGATCTGCGGTCCCATATTTTGCAATACTCCGCAGGAGGTTTGGGAGATGGATTTTAATTGATCGGCCGTTAATTTACCGGCGCCGGGGATCTCTCTTTCGATGACGTACTTTGGCATGGTTGTGTGTTTAGTTGTTTAATTAAATATACATAAATATCATTATATAATCTGCATGAATTATTTGATCCCCGGATTATTCTTACTATTGGATAAGGGTAAGTGTCTTTCTGTTCGTCTTAATACAAAGCATGACTATTTTAAGCAGGGATCATGAGCAGGTGGTGGAAGAGCTGTTTGCCGAATATTTTGGCAAGCTTTACGCCTATGCCTTTTCTATGCTGGGGGAGGAAGGGATGGCTGAGGAAGTGGTTCAGAACGTCTATTGCCGGCTCTGGGAAAAAAGAGAGCAGCTACAAGTGCATACTTCGGTGAAGGCCTATTTATATCGCAGCGTCCATCATGAGTGCCTGGACAGTCTGCGTCGCCGGAAAATAGTAAAGGGCCATCGGTCCTGGCTGCAACGCAGCGGTGTGCAGGTGACGGCGGAAGCCGCGAGTGGAAAGATCGAGCTGAAGGAACTGGAGAAGAGGCTGAGGGAAGTGCTCGACGAATTACCCGATCAGTGCCGGACCATTTTCCGGCTGAGTCGTTTTGGGGAATTGAAATACCGGGAGATCGCGGTGCAGCTGGGGTTGTCTGTAAAGACCGTGGAGGCGCAGATGGCAAAAGCGTTGAAGCGATTGCGGGAGAAGCTCGTGGATCTTTTATAATAGAATGAACGTATTTATATGGATGAGCTGTTGATAAAATATCTGTTGGGTGAGGCTGATCCGGATGAGATCGCCCGGGTCCGTGACTGGATTGCCGATAGTCCGGAGAATGCCAGGCGTTTTGAGCAGTTCAGAGGCGTTTGGGAGATGAGCCGTGGGGTGGTGCCTGCGGCGCCGGATCGCGGGGAGGCCTGGGAGCGTATGCGCCAGCGGGTGGATGGGGGGCTTGGAGAGGGAAGGACATGGAGAGCGGAGGAGAAGTCGGAGGGGAGCCGGGCGCGTCCCTGGCAGGTGGCGGCCGTGCTGGCGGGATTGCTTTTTGTGGGAGGGGCCGTATGGGTTGCGCAGGATACGGAAAGACCGGCTCCGGTAACGGCCGCGGCAAAGAAAACGGCGGATGCAAGCACAAAAAAGATAAAGAACAGACAAACGGCCGATCCGGTTGCGGCATCGGACACTATACAGACCCTCTTTGCCGGCGATACCGGGAGAACGGATACCCTTGCGGATGGGTCGATCGTGACCCTGGGTAAACATTCTCAGATCCGTTTCCCCGGGGACATGAAGAGGGAGGGCCGGAACCTCTTCCTGGAAGGAGAAGCCTTTTTCTCCGTTGCCCCTGACCCATCCCATCCTTTTATCGTCCGGACAGATAATATTACCGTCAGGGTATTGGGTACTTCCTTTACGATCCGCTGCGGACCGAAGCTGACGGAAGTGATCGTAAAGACAGGTTTTGTGCAGGTGCTTCATGACAGTGACAGCGTCGTACTGAAGGAAGGCAGGAGATATGTCGTCCAGCAAAAGAAACCAAGGATAGTGGCGGAGGACAGGGGACACCGGGCGATAACGCGCGCGATCATCGACGACCTCGTCTGGTTCAGGATCGTACCGAATAAGGACAGTCTCCGCTGGTTCGGGCTGGACAACTCGCAGTTTGTGGTGGATGGCCGGAAGATGTCGGATTCTCTTCATATCGAATTCAGATCGAAATATATCGGCCCGGACGGGAACGGTTATTTTTATGGCTCGCCAGGAGAGCTGAAGGTCCATGGCAGAGGATATTTTTATGAAAAGAAGGACTTATACCGGTACCCCGGTAATCCATAAATAAAAAAACATGAAGACAGTAAGGCTTTTAGCCCTCGCGCTGATTGGCGCACAGACCCTTTTTGCCCAAACCCGTACCGTCCCTGATCGTGTCGGACGGATCGATTCATTCGTCACCGTCCTTGAGCAAAATCGTTTGTTTAACGGCAGCGTGCTGGTTGCCGGGAAAGGCAGGATCATTTACAGCCGATCGGTGGGATATGCCGATCGGGAACATAGGATAGGCAATGCCGATACTACTCCATTCAATCTTGCCTCCCTGTCAAAACCTTTTACTTCGCTGGCGGTCCTGCAACTGGCGGAAAAAGGAAAATTAAAGCTGACAGACCCGATGGTGAAGTATTTTCCCGATTTCCCCTACCCTACCATCACCATCCGGCATTTGCTGTCGCAGACCACGGGTCTTCCCCAATTAGAGCAATATGAGGACAGGTATGTCAAGGCCCATCCGGATGAGCTCATCACTCCGGCGAAAGCCTATGCCGACCTGGTATCTTTGAAGCAGCCCCTCTCCTATCAACCGGGTGACAACTGGAGCTATAACAACGGCAATTATATGTTACTGGCTATGCTGGTCGAAAAAGTAAGCAGGATATCTTTCCCGGAATATATGCGGAAGAATATCTTTGCAAAGGCAGGCATGAAAAAAACGTATATCCGGGGCACCTATTCGGCCAATACACCCCGTTATATTTTCCCCAACATGTATGACTCCGTCTATCAAAACGTCGATTCGCTGGATCATACGAAGATCAATACCTATTATAATTTAGGCGGCCTGCCGGGACCGGGGAATGTTATCAGTACGACGGAGGATCTGTTCCGGTTTGACAATGCCTTAAATGAGGGGAAACTGATCGATCTTCGTTTTTTTAAACAGGCCTGGGCTCCGGTAACATTGAACAACGGGAAAACATTTCACCTGAGGAGGAGTACACGTTCATACGGTCTGGGCTGGAATGTCATGGACGAGCCCGGAAAGGATACGGTCGTCTTTCATGACGGGCATATTGTGGGTCTGATCACCATTCTTTATAAAGATCATACAAAGAAATTTACCATCATTATGCATGATAATATGGAGAACACGGCCGGCTTTTTCCAGGAAGTTGGGACCATCTCCCGGATCCTTACGGATCAGCCGCTCATCAAAATGGAGCTGCGACAATCGCTGGCGAGGGCCTATGGGCGGATCCTGGTTTCGAAGGGGGCAGAGGAGGCGCTGCTCCGGTTTAATGAAATGAAGACCGATACCCTCCATTATTATTTTGAAGAACAGGAGATGAACACCCTTGGTTACGACTTATTATTCAAGGCCGGTTTCCCCGGGCATGTTGCCCTGGCAGAGGAAACATTTAAAATAAATGTGCTGTTGTACCCGAACCATTTCAACACCTATGACAGTTATGCGGATGCGCTGTTGCGAAACGGAAAAAAGGAGGCGGCGATGGCCATGTATGAAGAGTCCATCAGAAGGGACCCGGATCATCATGGAGGCCAGTCGGCAATGGCGATGAAGCTGGCGGAGAAGGAAGGGAATAAGTGAAGCGAAGTTACGAGGGATGAGGCAAGAATGAAGCGGAGAGATGCGGGTGAAGGTTATTTATTTTCCAGGTATTGCAGGATATTCCTGTGCATTTCGTCGGGACGGAAGGGCTTGTGCAGATAGCTGTTGAAGCCATGCTGCCGGAGGTCATCGTACATGTTCTCATAGACGGCGGCGGTAAACGCTATGGCTGGTATGTCCTTATTGATATTGCGGATCTCGGCCAGCAGTTGTTTGCCATCCATGAGCGGCATTTCCAGGTCGACGAGCAGCAGGTCATAGGATCGTTCCCGGAAGAGGTCCCAGGCGATCTTGCCGTTCTCCGCCGTATCGATGGTCGCGCCCCAGCTATTCAGAAAGCGGAGGGCGATCTTCCGGTTGACCATGTTGTCTTCGGCCAGCAGGATCCGGACGCCGGTCAGTTTTTTTAGTCCCCGGAGCTCTTCTTTTGGCACGATCGTTACCCGTTGCCGGAAAGGCAGCTGGATGGTAAAATAAAAACAGCTCCCCTTCCCCGCCTCGCTGGTGACCTGTAGCTCACCCCCCATTTTCTTTACCAGTTCCTTGCATATGCTGAGTCCCAATCCCGATCCGCCGTATTTGCGGGTGGTCTCGGCGTCGGCCTGGGTAAAGCTTTCGAAGATAATATTCAATTTCTCCGGGGCGATGCCGATGCCGGTATCGCTGACAGAGAAATAGATCTCGGCAGCCGTCCGGGTCACTTTTGTAACACGGGTCTGGAGGGTCACCGACCCGGCCTCGGTAAATTTCACGGCATTGGACAGCAGGTTGAGGATGACCTGCTTCAACCGCATCTCATCTCCTACCAGTTTCTGCCCGTCCGGCAGGCTGCCGATCTCCATGATCAGCTGTACGTCCTTTTGTTTCATGACCGTTGCAAAGGAATCGGCTGCCTGTTGCAGGCTAAGGGTAAGATCGAAGGGCTCGCTGATAAATTCCAGCTTCCCCTCATCCAGTTTGCTGAAGTCAAGCACTTCATTGACCAGCTGGAGCATGTGTTCGGATGAGTTCTTCAGGATCCTGAAATGATCGGTATGTTGTAACAGTTCCTGGTCCTGGATCAGTAAATACGTCGTACCGATGATGGCGTTGAGGGGGGTGCGTAGCTCGTGGCTCATATTGCTCATAAACCGGGCCTTTGCCGCCGCGGCCTTTTCGGCCCGTCCTTTTGCCTGCAGGGTTTCAAATTCGGCCAATCGGAGGGAGGTGATATCGAGGACGCTGATCTTTATGAACCGTTCATCGGAATATTCAAAGGAGACGATGCTTACAAAACCATGAAAGGGGGAATTGTTATTCGTGATAAAGCTGCTGTCACCCTGCCAGCTGCCGCCGATACCCGGCCCCTGTTTTATTTCATTGATCCGGGCGGCGATCTCTTCGCCCATCACCTCCACCACTGTATAGGCATTATTCTTCTTGCCGAACGGGTGTAAGGAAAAGAGCTCGGCCGCCTTATCATTGTATTGCTTTATCTCCAGGAAGACCGGGTTCACTACAAATACCGCGTCGAGTGAGGTATTGAGGATGGTATCCGCGAATTTTTTTTCGCTCTTGTTCTTCTTCTCCTTTGCATCCAGCAGCTGCAGGACAAAATAAAAGAAGACGACGACCAGCAGGAAGTTGATGATGATATTCAACACAAGATGATGATAGGCGATGACATCCGGCGTCCATTCGACCCGGCCGTGATAAGGCAGGAAGAGAACGGTACCTACCAGGTTGATCGTAGTGGCGATGAGGAAAGCGGAGACGGCCAGGTCGTTGGTCCGTACCCGTAAAAAAAAGATCATGGCCATTACAAAAGGGAACAAATACAGATACGCGCCCTGGACGGTGCCTTGTACATAGCATAAGGCAAAGGAATGGACGTTGACAAAGATGATGCTGAGCAGTTTTGGAAGATCGAAGTATCCCCTCACGTTGCAAAGCATAAAAAATAACAACAGGAGAATACCGGTCGCCTCCACCAGGGCGCTCTTTGTCATTCCATCCATTGCATAGTAAAGGAGATTGATCAGGTTGCAGCCGATGGCCAGCACGATAAAGGTATTCATGTGCCAGAAGCGGGCGAGCGTGGTCGGTGTGGGGCGCGAAACTGCCTGGTTTTTAATAGGTTCCACAGAACTATTGGATATAATGCCCAATATATAAGAAAATCCCAGCATATGCAAGGAAGGGAAGGATAATAATTTGAGGGGAGGGAGGCAACTAATTTGAGGGAGAGTGACCGTCCGGGCGGCGGATAACCATTTATCCGTCCGGAATGGGACGGCGGGACAATGATTACGAAAAGTTATATATTGGATGAATTATGGAAAACGGAAAGAATATCTCCCCGCAGCAGGTTTTGGACATCATGCTGGCCAGGGATCATTTTACCCGATGGCTGGGATTGCAGGTGGAGGAGGTGGGTCCCGGTTCCTGCCGGTTGCAGTATACGGTAAAGGAAGAAATGCTGAACGGGTTCTCCAATATCCATGGAGGTGTTTTGTTCTCTGCCGCCGATTCGGCCTTTGCCTTCGCCTGTAATTCCCACGGACGTATCACCGTCGCGCTGGACGTTTCCATCACCTTCACCCGGCCGGCGAAGGCAGGGGAATTATTGACGGTAGAGGCAAAGGAGCTGTACCTCGGGAATAAGACGAGTCTTTATGATATCCGGACCACGAATGAAAAGGGCGAGCTCGTCGCTCTCTTTAAAGGGACGGCCTACCGGACTTCGAAGGAGGTGAAATAGATCTTCCTATTCGCTTCTAAGGCTCTTTACCGGGTTGGTCAGAGCGGCCCTGATCGCCTGAAAGCTGACCGTCAGCAGGGTGATCGCTACGGCGCCCAGACCCGTCACGGCGAAGATCCACCAGGCGACCCCTGTCCTGTACTGGTAGTTCTGCAGCCAGTTCTCCATACAATACCAGGCGATAGGAATAGCGATGAGCAGGGAGATCGTCACCAGTAAGACAAACTCTTTTGACAAGAGCCGCCAGAGGTTGAAGGTGGAGGCTCCCAATACCTTTCGTACGCCGATCTCTTTTGTACGTTGTTCGGCGATAAAGGACGCCATACCGAAAAGGCCCAGACAGCTTATGAAGATAGCAAGGACTGCAAAGATGGTCGCCAGTTGGCCGATCCGCTCTTCGTCGCCGAATTTTTTTGCATAGTCTGCGTCGGCAAACCGGTATACAAAGGGATGGCCGGGATTATATTTTTTGAACAGTTCCTCTATCCTGGCCAGGGCCGTATGCGCTCCCACCGTAGGCGCCAGTTTCAGGATCACTGAATTATGGGAATAATCGTAGATATAGAAAAAGAAGGGCGTTACGGGTGCATAGGGCGACTCCACGATCATATCCTTTACCACACCGATCACGGTGAGCTTGCGTCCAAACCAGGTGATCGTCTCGCCTATCGGGTTTTTCAACCCCATATATTTTACCGCCGCTTCGTTGATAATAAAGGCCATTGAATCCGTTGCATAATCCCGGGAAAAATCCCGGCCCTGTATCAACTGCCAGTTTATGGTATGGCCATAGTCATATCCAACGGCGGTGGCCAAAAAAGGCGTCGCAAGGTTCGGGTCTTTGCCTTTCCAGTCGAAGCCGCTGGTGCCGGCCCCATATTCTGTGGTAGCGGCTTCCGACTCCGTCATTGCCGTGATCGTCCCGGTCGATAGCAGTTCCGTTCTTATTGCGTCAAAATGATCGTGTATGGCATTGGAATTCACCCGTACGTCGACCAGTCCATTCCGGTCATAGCCGATCGGGCGATCCTTTGCATATTGGATCTGGCGGAAGACTACGATGGTACCAATGATCAGCACGATCGAAACCGTGAACTGGAGCACGATCAGGACTTTCCGCGGTATAAGGGCCAGGGGTCCTACCCTGAAGGTACCCTTCAATACTTTTACCGGTTGGAAGGAAGACAGATAGAGAGCAGGGTAGCTACCGGCGATCAGCCCGGTGATCCCGCTGAAGCCGATGCCCATCAGCCAAAACAATGGGCTGCCCCAGGGAATGGTCATTTTTTTATCGGCGAGCGTATTGAAGAAGGGCAGCGACAGCTGTACCAGGATGAGCGCGCCTATAAAAGCCAGCGCCGTCACCAGCAGGGATTCGCTAAAGAATTGGTAGATGAGCTGGCGGCGAAGGGAGCCGATCGCCTTGCGGATGCCTACTTCGCGGGCGCGTCGCTCGGAGCGGGCCGTACTCAGGTTCATGAAATTTATACAGGCCAGCAGGAGCACGAAAATGCCGATGATCCCGTACAGCCGCACATATTTTATCCGGCCGCCTGCAATTACCCCATTCTTAAAATCGGAATACAGATGCCAGTCCCGCATCGGGTGCAGGAAAAGCTTGGACCCGCTCATCGCATCTCCGGGCTGCAGGACTTCCTTTTTGGCGTCTTTTATCTTTGCGGAGAGCTTTGCCATGTCTGTATTATCGGCCAGCTGGACATACACCTGGAAGGCGTTCATCCGCCAGGGATTTGCCCGTGTCCTTAGTCCCCAGGCATCGTATAAGACCTGCCAGGTAGCGATGACACCCAGGCCCGATAAACTTGAATTTGCGGGGAGGTCTTTATAGACACCGGTCACTTTTACATTAATGTCCTTGCTGATCCGGATAGGCTGGTTCATCGGGTCGGTATCGCCAAAATAGGCCTTCGCCACCGATTCGGAGAGGAAAATAGTATTGGGGGCTTTCAGACCGTCCCTTGACCCATGGATCATTTGCAGGTCCAGGAGTTCGGCGGCCGCCGGTTCAAAATAACCGCCGGACTGTGTAAAGCTCTTATCTCCGATGGTCAGGGTAAGGTCGTGTGGCCCGTAGCCCATCACTATACTTTTAAAGTCGCTGCCATATTTGCTTCGCAACAGGTCCGCCAGGGGGAAAGGCTCTCCGCCGTAGGTAAAGATCTCTCCATTGTTCTTCTGGTTTTGCATGACCTGGGCGATACGATCATAATTGCGGTCGTACCGGTCAAAGGTCAATTCGTCCCAGATCCAGAGGCCGATCATTATGGCTACGGCCATGCCGACGGACAGACCGGTGATATTGATAAAGGAATGCGCCTTGTTCCTGGCCAGGTTGCGAAAGGCGACTTTGAAATAGTTTTTAAACATAGCTCGACGTTGTGTTGGTTGGAACAGTGCAAAGGAAGTACGAAGAGGGTGCCAGTTTATTAGAATACTGCAAATCAATTACTTGCGAGGTATGGAAGGATAAAGACTGTTCGTTTTTGATACTTGTAGTGTACGGTCCGTTGGGATCAAACCAGCGTTTTACGCTGGCTCAGGAATTTACCGAGGGTCACCATAAAAAGGGATACCAGGATAAATGCCAATGTAATACCCATCGAATTTGCCAGGAATTTATTGAGTCCCAGTACCCTGACGTTGATAAACGGATATGGATAGAAGTTCGAGATGTTTCCCCGGATCAAAATGAATAGCAGGTATACGAAGGGGTATATTAACCAGGACCAGATATCTTTCCAGAGCAGCTCGTCCTTCGGGGCAAATATTATCCAGAATCCAAAGAACAAAAGGGGGATCGCAGAATGAAGCAATTCATCGACCACCCATTGCAATCCCTGGGGATTCCAAAGCGAACGCAATATTACATTGTAGATGATCCCAACGATCAGGATATAAACGGTGACCGCCGCCAGTACTCCCTGCCGGGAAAAGAAATAGCTGGAATCCAGGACGGGATTTATCAACAGGGTCGTACAGGTAATGGCCACCAGGAGGTTCGTGGTAATGGTAAAATAACTAAAATAGCGGACGATGACCTCAGCGGCCGTCGTGAACCCGCCGGTAATATTGATATAGAATTGTGCGATCAGGGCAAACCATCCAGCCAGGGCCATCAGCGCAAGATATGTTTTCATATACGCTATTTTAACAGGTTTAATCCTTCGATCGTCCGGTAGGGTTGGCGGAAGAAATCATAGACGATCGGGTTGAACTGATCCTTTTTATAAATGACTACGGAATGTCCTGAATTTGGTACGATCCATAAATAGGACCGGGGGATATGCTGGGAGATCTGCCAGAGATGGAACGAGGGTATCCCGTCATGGTCGCCGCCCACCACCAGCGTTGGGCATCGGATGCCTTGCAACTGCTCCAGGGTCATGTGTGGTTGATAGAGATCGAGCTCGGTCGTTTTTAAGAGGTTCTTTCCTTCGGGGGTGAGCGGGTGGTGGCGGAGGCTATCTGCCACCCGTTCCATATAGTGATAGATAAAGGGGGCTACGCCCGTCGTATCGGGCCAGAGGTTTGGCCCGCTGACGACCATTTTCTTTACTTTTTCCGGGTGCCGCAGCGCCAGGAGCAGGGCGCTGATGCCTCCGTCGCTCCAGCCGATGACATAGCAGCTGTCGAGGTGCAGGCTGTCGAGCAGGGCGTTGAAGTCATCCGCCATCATTTCAAACGTCAGTGAATCTTTTGTGTCGACGGATCTGCCATGGGCCCTGGTATCTACCGCGATGACGTGATAGTGTTTGGAGAAATAGGGGATCTGGTTGTAAAACACTTTCATGGATTCCCCATTCATATGAAGCAGCAGCAGGGGCGCTCCCTGTCCATATGATTCATAGTATAGGTTAATCCCGCGGGTAGCCAGGTAATGACCGGCGGCCTTATTATCTCCGTAAGGAATCTGGGAGGAGGCGCCGAGGTATAAGCAAACGCATAAAAAACAACTGAATGCTTTTGTTGACATGAGCTAAAGATACTGAAAATAGGAAGCCGCCGCGCTCTCCCTGCCCTGCCCTTCGAAGTAGTATTCCGTGGCAAGGAATCTTTTTACATGCATCCTGCTTTCGGCCGGAAGATAGCGTTGGAGCGCCCAGAAATTATTGCTTCCGGCCATCCGGATGGCATGGTGGACGGGTCCGGGGCCGCCGTTATAAGCTGCCAGGACCAGCAGCCAGTCGCCAAATTCGGCATAGAGGTCTTTCAGATACAGGGCTGCGGCACGGGTGCTGGTCATATACCCGATACGTTCGTCCCGTTCGGCGGTGACCTTCAGACCCAATGATTGTGCGGTCGGCGTCATCAATTGCCAGGGACCTTTTGCGCCCACCCGGGAAACGGCTTTTGTTTTCAGATCCGATTCTATAACGGCGAGATATTTTAACTGCGTAGGAAGACCGTAGTGTATGAATACGGAATCGATGATCGCAAAGGGGATGCTGCTTCTTTTCTCTATTTCGCTCAGGCATTCGCGGTTGCCGGCGATATAATGAATCGCAAACACGCGGGCCTGTTCGCTCAGCACGGTCTTTTGATTCGCGGGAAAAGAAACAAAGAAAGCGTCGTCGGTTGTATTGATCGTATCCGTCCGGTCCTGTTTTACATTACCGGTGAAAAGCGTTATCAATAAAAAAGGAAGACATTTTTTCATACCCCACCCTTGCCAACTTGGGTGCCATTTTATAAGCCTCTATAAACTCGGGCGTTGTGATCCTGGCACGGAGTGGTCTTCCCAGGCAGGGAATGAGGATTCCCAGGGGAGGAAAATGATACGATAGGAAAGACGGTTGTGGGATCTATCGTTGAGCTTTTCAACCAACAAATTCGAGCTTTTCAACAAAGCCGGGGGATAAAAGAGTACCGACCTTTGGGGTACATTAAATAGTACAGCTATGACAAAAGTTTGGTTTATTACGGGAAGTTCCCGTGGATTGGGACGCAGCCTTACGGAGGCCGTATTGGCAAAGGGTGACCGGGTAGCGGCGACGGCACGTCATCCGGAACAATTGAAAGAGCTGACGGCAAAATATCCCGGCACGATCTATCCTATCCGATTGGATGTGACCAGTAAGGAGCAGATCCATGCAGCGGTGGAGGCGACGGTAAAACATTTTGGCCGGATCGATGTATTGGTGAACAATGCCGGCTTTGGCATCACCGGGGCGGCGGAAGCCTATACCGACGAGCAGGTGGCCAGCCAGCTGGATACAAATCTGTATGCACCGATAGCCATCACCCGTGCCGTTCTGCCTGTCATGCGCAAACAGCGATCGGGCCGGATCCTGCAGATCAGCTCCATCGGGGGGCGGGTCGGTGGTCCGGGGCTAACGATGTACCAGGCGGCTAAATTTGGGTTGGGCGGGTTCACCGAGGCGCTGGCCAAGGAGGTCGCACCGCTGGGTATCAGGGTCACGGTTGTCGAGCCCGGTGGATTCCGGACGGATTGGGGTGGCTCCTCGATGAGCTTTGCCCGGGACATAGAAGGATACGAATCGACGGTCGGAAGGATGAAGGGTTTTCTCACGGGGGGGCAGTATGTCCCGATGGGCGATCCGGACAAGGCGGCGAAAGCCATGATCGACCTGGTAGAACATCCCGAACCTCCGGTCCACCTGGTATTGGGCAGTGAGGCGATCGGTCTTTTGAAGCAGGCAGATGCCGCCCGGCAGGCCGCCCTTGAGAAATGGTTGCCGGTGAGTGTCTCGACCGATCATAAGGATGCCGTGAATTTCCTGGAAACGGAGGCGGGAAAAACGATTGCCAGTCTAAAGGGGAATTGATCGATCTGAAAGAGAATTGATTAAATTGAGTACCAATGACAGGACAGGAAGATAAGAAATTGCAACAGATCGTATACTCCTGCTATGTGAGCCGAAGCAGGGAGGGGGAGCAATTTGTCCCTGAACAGATCTTCAGCTACCAGATCTCCGGTACGCTGGTCCTCAATGACGGGAGTAAAGAATATGTTTTCCGGGCGGGTGATTTCCGGTTTATCCAAAGGAATCGGCTGCTCAAATTTATCAAGCAGCCGCCTGAGGGCGGGGAGTTCAAGACCCTCTCTGTTTATTTCGACCAGGAGACGTTGCGCAACTTCAGCATGGAATATGGTTATTCCGCCCGGGAGCATCACTCCGAAAGCCTCCCGATCGTTGCCCTGAAACCCAGCCCGTTGTACAGGAGCTTTATGGATTCGCTGATGCCGTATGAACGGTTAAATGATCCGGGGCCGGGGCATTCCCGTCTTCTGTCGATCAAGCTGAAAGAGGCGATCCTGATCCTGCTGCAGGCCAATCCCGGACTGGCGGATGTGTTATTCGATTTTTCCGAGCCCGGCAAGATCGACCTGGAGGCCTTTATGAATAAGAACTTTCATTTCAATGTCGAATTGCGGCGTTTTGCCTATTTAACGGGAAGGAGTCTGGCCACGTTCAAACGGGATTTTGAAAAGATCTTTCATCTTTCCCCCAGCCGCTGGCTGCAGCAGCGGAGACTACAGGAGGCGCATTACCTGATAAAAGAAAAAGGCGCCGCTCCTTCGGACGTATACCTGGATCTGGGTTTCCAGGACCTGTCCCATTTTTCGTTTGCCTTTAAGAAGACGTATGGGATAGCGCCATCCAGGATATAAGATTTTTGTATCTTGAGTCTTATAAAACAGTCCCGGATGAAAAATAGTCTTTTGTTGTTTGCGTTGATCGTCTCCCTTCCTCTTCTCTCGTCTGCCCAGCGGGTGGTCGAGGTCGGTTATATCCTCGACACGCATGGGAACTATGTATTTTCCTGTACGAACCATGCTTATTGCAATTATGTGCTGGACGTCACATTCACCACCCTGGACAATGCGAAGTCGGACCATCCCCTGCCCTTCGAGGCCGAGGTCAGACCTGGTATGACGAAGCTGTTTACCATCTCTGCCATCAGCGCGAAGGCCGATATCAAGCTCAACTATAAAAGCAGCTATCGAAAGGGATGTCTGCATACGACGGTCAACCCGGATCTTACTTATTTGTTACCGATCGCCCCCGGGAAAGAGGCCCAGGCGTACATTATCGGGGAGTCTCCGGCGGGTACGGGCGGGGTGGCAGGAAATGCCGGCGCTGCGGGGAAAAGTGCGGGAAGCGGTGGATTGGGCGGAGGCACGGCGGCAAGGGACACGGGGTATGCGATCCGATTGAAGATGAAGGCGGGCGATACCATCTATGCGGCGCGGCGGGGTACTGTCACCGGGGTCGATGCGGGCAATAGTGAGAACGATGCGGGTATGTCGGTGACGGAGGGGTTGAATACGATCGAGATCGTGCAGGGTGATTGCACTTTTGGCGAATATGGCGTCTTTCAAAAGAACGGGGTCTTTGTAAAACCCGGGCAGGTAGTCGAAGCGGGGACACCCCTGGGTCTTGTCGGCGGCGATAAATATGGCCGGGGTTCCGACGTACGTTTCAGCGTCGACTATTACGATGGGCAGCATCGGGTGCAGGTACCCCTGCAGTTCTGGACAAAAAAGAACGGCAAGGGAATGCTGAAACATGGGGCTACTTATATCAGCGAACATCCCCGTGCGATCGTATTGCAGGAAGTGCCAAAGACCAAGGCACCGGCGGCCTCCGGCAGGAAAAGACACTAACGGATCCCTCTCACAATCTGCGGCCGCCAAAAACGAAGCCCGCCTTAATACCCAGGTAACTATTCTTGAAGGTGACGTTTTGATTGTTACCCGTTGCATAATCGTAGGCTTGATTTACCGAATTCCCGATCAGGTTATACTCGGCGCCCATCCGGAAATGGCCGATCTCGAATCCCGCCCGGAGCATGGCTCCGAATTTTGCCGTCGAGGCGATATCGCTGCTGCTACCGCTATACCCGTCGACAGTGGCGCTGGCCAACCGGAAAAGTCCGGCGCCGCCACCGATAAAGGGACGAAAGTTTGTCGTGGTAAAATAAAAATCACCGGTGACCAGATACGAAGCGCTGGCGGAGACGCTTGTCGAGGAAGACGAGCCGTCGCTATAGGCAAAAGACCGCGCCATCACGGCTGCTTCTATCCGAAGCCCGACCCATAACTGGTCCACGACGGCATATTTTGGTTCCAATACAAAGAGGCCGCCTCCTTTGGAGCCCTGGCCTTGCGGGATGGCGGCGCCGAGGGACAGATCGACTTTCCAGGGATTAAATATGCGGTCGTTATCCTGTGCATGGGCTGTGAAAATGCCAAGAAGAAGTACGGTTACAAATAGAAGATTTTTCATATTTTAAGTTGGGGTTGGTCAAACATAGATAAAAAATGCGGCCCCTCATAACGATCGGAGCAGAAATATGCCGGTGAAAGGTCTAAAATATCTAACTTTCTAAAAATTACTACTGCTTATGAATCGGAGAAATTTTCTTAGAAATGGTTCGTTGACCGGAATCACCTTATCTGCCTTTACACTGGAATCCTTTTTGTCAAAGCCGGCAGAGGGAGCACACGCGCAGCCTCCGGCGGGGAAAGACAGGGAGGGCCGGGAACTGGCGGCGGGATTTCCATTGCAAGAGGTAACGATCGATGAGCTGCAACAAAAAATGAGCAGTGGGGAGTATACATCCAAATCCATCACCAAATTATATCTGCAACGGATCGCCGAGGTCGATAAAAAAGGGCCGGCGCTCAATTCCGTCATAGAGGTAAACCCTGACGCGCTTTCGATCGCGGAAAGCATGGATGCCGAAAGAAAGGCGGGCAAGGTCCGGGGTCCTATGCATGGCATACCGGTCCTTATAAAAGACAATATCAACTCGGGGGACAAGATGATGACGACGGCTGGTGCGCTGGCGCTGGCTGGCCATATCGCCGCCAAAGATGCTTTTATCGTAAAACAATTACGCGAGGCGGGCGCCGTGCTGTTGGGGAAGACGAATCTCAGCGAATGGGCCAACTTCCGTTCCACCCGGTCTACCAGTGGTTGGAGCAGCCGCGGAGGTCAGACGAAGAACCCCTATCTGCTGACCCGTAATCCATCGGGCTCCAGCGCCGGTTCGGGATCGGCCGTTTCCGCCAATCTTTGTGCCGTGGCCATCGGAACGGAGACAAATGGTTCGGTCGTCAGTCCTTCTTCGGTAAATGGTGTTGTCGGTATTAAACCTACGGTAGGGTTGTTGAGTCGGAGTGGGATCATCCCTATTTCAAAAACGCAGGACACCGCCGGCCCCATGGCAAGGACCGTGAAGGATGCCGCCATTTTCCTGGGTGTCCTGGCCGGGGTCGATCCGGAAGACGAGGTCACATTGGAAAGCAAGGGAAAGGCTCAGAAAGATTATACGCAGTTCCTGGATCCGAATGGGCTGAAGGGGAAAAGGATCGGTATTGAAAAGTCGTCGCTTACCGGCGGGGGTCATGAGGGTGTCATGAGCCTGTACCTGGATGCCATCGCGCTGTTAAAGGCGCAGGGAGCCACGATAGTGGAGATAGAATTGGCGAAATTGCTGGGTGAACCCGGTTCGGTAGAGGGGCTTATTTTGCAATATGAGTTCAAGGATGGGGTCAATCGTTATCTTGCCACGGCCGGGGCGAAGGTCAGGACGCTGGCGGATGTGATCGCGTTTAACAAGGCGAATGAAAAGACCGCGATGCCTTATTTTAAGCAGGAGACGCTGGAAAGGAGCGAGGCAAGGGGCGGACTGGACAGCACCGAGTATACCGAGGCATTGAAAAAATTACTGACCATACGCAGGATCATCGACGATCTGCTGAAACAAAACCAACTGGACGCGATCTCCGCCGTTACCAATGGTCCTGCCTGTTGTATCGATCTGATCAACGGGGATTACCGGACGGGTTCTTCGTTCTCAGGGCCTGCGGCCATGGCAGGTTATCCGCATATCACCGTACCGATGGGGATCGTATTGGGTACGCCGGTTGGTTTTTCCTTTGTAGGGACGGCCTATGCGGAGCCGGAACTGCTGAAGCTGGCTTTTGCCTTTGAGCAGGCTTCGAAGAAGCGGGTCGCGCCGGGATTTATTAATGCAGAGGTCCCGGTATAGCCGGAAATACCGGATACACCGCTTACCTACTCCGATCGTAAACTCTTCACCGGGTTTACGAGGGCCGCCTTTATACTCTGGTAACTTACCGTCAGGAGGGTGATCAGGATGGCGCCGGCGCCGGCCGCGGCAAAGATCCACCAGGGCATACCAGTGCGGTAGGCATAGTGCTGCAGCCAGTTGCCCATAAAGTACCGGGCGACGGGTATGGCGATGAAAAGGGCGATGATGACCAGGGCAATAAAATCCTTGCTTAATAGCCCCCACAAATTGAGTACGGATGCTCCCAGTACTTTGCGTACGCCAATTTCCTTGATGCGCTGTTCGGCCATGAAGGACGCCATGCCAAACAGGCCAAGGCAACTGATGAAGATAGCCAGTGCCGCAAAGACGCCGGCGAGCTTGCCGATACGTTCATCGGTCCTGAACTTTTTTGCATATTCTTCATCGGCAAATTTGTAGGAGAAAGGGATCGAAGGGGAATAGATCTTGCAGACCGCTTCGATCTTACGGAGTGCTTCGTGGGTGCTTATCGTTGGATTGATCTTTATATCTACGTATCCGAAGCCGCTTTCGCTGATATAAAAGATCGTTTTTTTAACGGGCTGGTAGGGCGACTCCATCACCATGTCCTTTACGACGCCGATCACGTGAAGGTTTCTTTGGCCCACCCTTATTGTTTCCCCGATCGGGTTTTTGAGGTTCATGTATTTTACCGCCGCCTCGTTCAGGATGATGGCAAACGAATCGGTGAGATACTGGCTGGAAAAGTCCCTTCCTTCTGTAAATTGCCAGCCTACCGTCTTCCCAAATCCTGTGGTAACGCGGACATTTCCGAAGCTTTCGGTCATGGCAGGGTTTTTTCCTTTCCATGAGAGGTCGCTCCTTCCGTTCTCCAGGTCCGTGGTAGGGCTGGATGATTCTGCCGCTTCCACTATGGCGCCGCTTGCCAGCAGATCGGCCCTCAGGACGCTGAACTGATCATGCAGGTCGTCATTTGTCTCTTCGATCCTGATCAATCCATCCCGGCTATATCCTACCGGCCGGTTCCTGGCAAATTGTATTTGTTTAAAAACGACGATGGTCCCGATGATCAGCACAACGGATACCGTAAACTGCACCACCACCAATGCTTTGCGTGGGATCTGCGCCAGCCGGCCTGCCTTGAAAGTACCCTTCAGCACTTTTGCCGGTTTAAAAGAAGACAGGTAAAGGGCAGGATAACTGCCGGCGATGATCCCGGTAAATAGGGTAAAGCCGATGCTCAGCAGCCAGAAGAACGGGCTTGTCCAAAGAATGGTCATTTTTTTGGCGGCCACCTCATTAAAGAATGGCAATGTCGTCCATACCAATAACAACGAACATACAAATGCCAGCAAGGCCATCAGCAGCGACTCGCAGAAGAACTGGCCGATCAGCTGGCCCCGTAAAGAACCGATGGCTTTACGGATGCCGACCTCCTTTGCTCTTTTTTCACTCCGGGCGGTGCTGAGGTTCATAAAATTGATACAGGCCAGCAGCAGCACGAATAGTCCGATAGTGCCGAACAACCATACATATTGGATAGCGCCGCCGGTACTGACGCCGTTCTTAAATTCCGAATATAAATGCCATCTGCTCATAGGTTGCAGCAGGATGGCCGGTTTGAATTTTTTTCTATCGGATGCTACCTGGCTGAGCTTTATATCTTTTATCTTTTGTGAGATCTGTGCCATGTCTTCCTTGCCGTTTGTCTCCACGTACATCTGGAAGGAATCGTCATTCCAGTCAGTCGCCGCCTTTTTTACCCAACCGAAGGAATTGACGTAATAGTCCCAGGGGGCCATAAAGGCGAGGTCATGAAAGGTCGAACTAAGCGGCAGGTCCGCGTACACCCCGGCGACGATGAGGCCGGCATTGTTATCGAGCTTTACCACTTTGCCCATCGGATCGGCCTCTCCGAACAAGGCTGTCGCCACCGATTGGGAGATCAATAAGGAGGAGGGATCTTTCAAACCGTTGCGGGCCCCTTTTAGCATATCGAGCGAGAGCATTTCGGGGCCTTCCGATCCTATAAAATTACCGGAAAAGGAAACTTTCTTATCACCTACCGTCAGGATATGGTTGCTGGTCCAGGCCGTCATAACGATGTGCCGGAAATCGCGACCATAATCCTTTCGCATTGCCGCCTCCAGGGGCAGCGGTATGGCCTCTCCTGTACTTATATAGCCATTAAAGGTCTCCTGTTGCATGACCCTGGCGATATGGTCATAGTTCTGGTGGTATTTGTTGAAGGAAAATTCATCCCAGATCCATAATCCTATGAGAAGGGCTACGGCCATCCCGATGGAAAGGCCGGCAATATTTATGAGGGAGTGGGCTCTGTTCTTGCGGAGGGAACGCAGGGCTGTAATGAGGTAGTTTTTAAACATGCTGGTTTTAACCTCCAACGGCAAGCCATTTTTTATGGCGGTGGTTTTTAATTAGTTGTATATCCAAATCCCCCCGGCTTGTACGTTTTTGATACATCGGATGTGCGGAAGCGGACAAGAAAAAACCGTCTCTTTCAGGACGGATCTTTCTATTTTTATGACTTACATTTACCTCTATGGCATATAATGAAAAGATGGCCGACAGGGTTCGGGAATTGATCGCTGTGACCGGGCAGGAGGTGGAAGAAAAGAGGATGTTCAGCGGGTTGTGTTTTATGGTCAATAACAAGATGTGTGTCGCGGTGCGGCCGGATTCGATCATGGTCCGGCTGGATCCTGAGCGATCGGAAGAGATGTTGGAAAAGGAAGGGGTGTTGCCCATGATCCATTCCGGGAAGATCATGAAAGGTTTTGTGTTTGTGGATGAGGATGTGCTGGCGACAAAGAGACAGCTGGAATACTGGGTGAAGCAGGCATTGGATTTTAATGAGTTTGCGAAGTCGTCGAAGGAGAAGAAAGGGGTGAAGCCGGTAAGCGGGAAATAGATCTAGCCGTTGCCTATCCCCCATTGTTTCATCAGGTCGTTTGTGAAAATAGCCTGTCCTGTCTTATCCAGCAGGGTATTGCGGGCGGAGATCCAGGCATCGAGGTTACTGCCATATGCCTTTTGCATTTTCTCCGGCGTCCAGCCGCTGATCTTTCCCCAGTGAAAGGTGTGGGGAATATTCGCCTGGTCCAATGCGTCCCAGAAGGCATTGTAGAAATCGTAGGTTTCCGGGGAAAAAACGCTATCCAATTCCAGTACACAGGTCGGGTCATAACGGGTGAAGGCCAGGGTGCCTTTGGATTGTTTGGCAAACCGGAAAGACAGAACGCCTACAAAAGGGCCTTTTGTTTTGTTGAGGTCCAGCACCAGCTGATAAACTTTTGCCACCTGGTCGAGAGAGAATCCCAGGGCAGTGCTCAATACTTTCCCCCGGGTATCCGTATTGTCGAAGATCTGGCCCAGGGTGCCGAGCTGTTTGTCATAGGGTGCATAATTGCTGTCGATCAGCTTTGTCACCACCGTCGGGACCAGCGACGGCAATGCCTGCGTCAGCGTGCCGATAAAAACGGGGGCGTCATCGCCGGGACCGATGCCGGCATTGTTATTTTTTGGAGGCTGGTAGGCGGTGGTATATGGGCGCTTGTACATAACCGTTACAAAGGCGCCTTTATCAATATCATAGGGATTGACCAGCACGCTGAAATGATAAGGAACCTCCTTGCCGCAGGGAAGGTTGCTATTGGAGAAATCCAGTGTCTGCATTATGTGCAAGAGCGAGGCATCCATCGGCAGCCGCAGCCGGTAGGCTTCGAGCAGATAATTCGTCTCCGTCTCTATCATGAGCCCATGAATAAATCCGAAGCTGCCGAAGCTGACCAGGGTCGCATTGAAGAGATCATCGTCCCGGACCAGTTCTGCCTGGATATCCGCTACGAACGCGGCGGAGGCGACGGGATAGGATTTTCTTTCCAGGTAGACATGACGGGTAGGGCTTACGATCAGATGGATGCCGACTACATATTCCTGGGTAGCCCCAAAGTTAAAGGCAGATCCATGTGTGCCGGTGGACATCGCGCCGGCTACCGTTTGCCCGTTGCTGGCTCCGCAGCCCTTCAGCGAGAGACCGGCTTTTTGCAGCCAGGCCTCCATTTCCCAGATCCCGTTGCCGCTCTGGACAAAGAGCAGTTTGGCGGGGTCCCCCGTATAGGCCGGCGCCGTGCTTGCAGCGGACATCGGGAATAGTGAGTTTAATAATTTTGTATTCAGCATGATGCCATTGGTCGCCGCTATCGGGGTAAAGGACCAGCCGGAGCCCAGGGCCCGGACAGAAGTATTGTTCTTTATGGCATCGGCGAGGATCGCCTGGATCCCCTTTGTGGTGTCGTTGTATCCTTCCAGGGGCGTGCCTCCCTGGTCGTTCTCCAGATCATACAAGTCGATCAACGGCTGCATAAAGGTTTCGTGGCGGTTCTCCCAGGAGTGTGTACCTGTTTTTACAATCTTCATACAACTGATTTTAGCGCCGTCGGCTGTTTATAAATGCTGCACCTGCTGGCAGGGTTTGCTACATTTCCATTCCACTTTCATGGGACAGTAAATACCCAGGGTGATCACAGTAAGCAGGATATACCCGGGATTGGTCCGCATGCGTACTTCTGCCATCCCATTGAGCCCCAGGCTATCGCAGTTGGGCGTGAGAAGCTGTTTCGGGGACTGGGCAAGCCCCCAGAAAAGGGAAGCCGCTTTGACCGTTTGCACTTCCGTGCCCGGCTGTGCATGAGTCATGATCCGATAGGAATAGCAGCTGCTGAAAAGAAACAGCGATAACAACAGCAGGATCGCGTTATGCGGTGTCATTTTTGGCATAGCAGGATGATTATGAAATGGGCGTTTGATCAGGTGATGAGCGACAGGTATCGATCGGGTGGGCGACAGATCAGCCGGGCAACGGATTAATTTTATAAAGTTAATTAAAATACGGGGCGGACCTATACCCTTTAAATGGTATTATACGAGTACCGAGCCTCCGTCGATGACGATGTTCTGGCCGGTGCCAAAGGATTGCGTCATGAGATAGACGAAGGTCCGGGCAATGTCTTCTGCCTCCCCTACTCTTCGTACCAGCAAGGCATTGCCGACGTTTGTGTAGAGGTTGTCCCGGTCCGCCGGAGACAGGCTATTCCAGAGATTTGTCTTTACCACACCCGGAACGACGCTGTTCACGCGTATCGGGGCCAGTTCTACGGCAGCCGCCCGGACAAACCCTTCCATGGCGCCGCAGATACTGGAGGCAACCGACCAGCCTTTGCCGGGGCGGGTGCTGGCGATACCGCTGGTCAGGTTGACCGATCCGCCCGGGTTGATATGCGGGGCTCCGTATTTTACGGCGGCGAAGGCGCCCCAGTAACGAATGGTAAAGAATTGGCGGGCCTGTTCTATTTCGGTGTCCGCGATGTTACCGAGGCTGATGTTTTCACCGGCGGTATAGACGAGATGATCGAAGCTGCCAATGCTGTTAAACAGACGTTGGATGTTTTCTTCCTTTGCGAGGTCGGCTGTTTTTGCTTCGCTTCCTGCAGGCAGCGTTGACAGCGCCTGTTCCAGCCGTTGGGCATTACCGGATACGATGACGATGGCCGCGCCTTCGGAAGCGGCTGCCTTTGCCGTTGCCAGCCCGATGCCCGAGCTGCCTCCCAATAAGATGACGCGTTTGCCTGATAAAGAATGGATCGAATTTGCCATGATTGAATAGTTTAGACTGCAAATTTCGACAGGTTGGAGCGGTGAGGGCTTACCAAATGGTAAAAAACAATGTATTATTTACCGTTTTTCCGGATGCGGCTAAGGGATTGGGGGGTGATCCCCAGATAGGAGGCGATGTCTTTTAGCGGAACGCGGCGGGCGATATCGGGCTCCTGTTCCAGGAAGATCTTATACCGGGTGGCGGAGTCGTTGCCCAGGTAGCTGTTGCGGGTCCGTATTTTATCCAGGAGCCGTTGCTGGGTGATGCGGTCGATCACCTCTTTCATATAGGGCAATTCCTTATACAGGGTCAGCAGACGGGAGCGGGTTATGGCCAGCACTTCCGTGTCGGATGCGGCCAGGATACTTTCGTCGGCGGGGATCTGGTTATTGAAGCTGCTCAGGATAGTACACAGGTGATTTTCCTTTACAAAAAAATGCGTTACCTCGACGCCCTTCTCATTGATGACGACGATCCGTACTATGCCGCTGCATACAAAGAACAGATCATTACAGGTCTTTCCGCCCCTGAACAGATAGTCGCCTTCCTTAAATGATCCCGGCTCGAAGAAAGAAGTGATCACCGTCTGATCCGGCGCCGGAATGGGTTGGAAAAGTTGTATGAAGTTTATAAGGGTATTTTCCATTCAAACAAATATACTTTAATTGTGTATATTAGAGCATGCCCTCTAAACAACGACTAAAACAAACTGCGGACGGGATCTCGCTGATGGCGTTCTTTACCTTGCTCTGGGCCATTGTGGCGGAGATAGCCCTGCAACGCAGGGACCACTATATGCTGGGCGTTTTTTTCCTCACGGTCATTATCGTACTGATCATTTATTACAGAAGGTTCAACAATGCGGAAAGGAAGCTCCCGATGGCACCGGAGCCGCGGGCGGGCGGATTGCCGGCGGGGAAAGACACGGAGGAGAAGACACGGAATAAAGGGTTTATCATTCTTGTGGCTGCGGAGGCGCTGGCGATCCTTCTTATAAAAAATATCTTTGCCAATACCGGGCTTGATGCTTATTTCATTCCCTGCTTTGCCCTGATCGTCGGGCTTCACTTTTTTCCATTGGGAAAGATCTTTCATCGTTCCTTCGATTATTATATGGGTTCCTGGACCAGCCTCGTAGCCATTGCGGGGATCGTGCTCACCTATGAGCAATCCTGGCCGGTCTATCTTATAACGGCGATGGTTGCCGGCGGGTGTGCGCTGGCCACCAGTCTTTATGGGGTGATGATGATATTGCGGGGGCATAGGATCGTCTATGACACGAGCATATCGATCCATTGATCGGCGAAGGGTCTTGCTAGTTCATCTTTTTACTATAGTTACGTTGTAGCCAGGACTCCGGTACGGGGATGATACAGATATTCATCGACCGGTTGTCTGCCGACAGCATGGCCGACTGGATCTCGATCTTTGTTCCATCGGGGCTCATCGTGGGATGCGGGTGATCGGCCGCCGTCTCCTTGTGACCGGTAGATAACATGATCATTTCGCGGGTATGCCGGTCGATCAGGTAAATGCTGCGGGAGAAATCGTCTCCTACGGCCCATCTGCCGTCCGGTGAGCCGCTGACATGCCAGAGACCGCTGCCGCTGGGTGTCTGACCGGCGATGGTCATTTCTCTTGTCCGGAGGTTGACGATCGCCAGACCGGTTGGTTTTTCGCGGGTGCCGGAGGGTCCCCAGGCCGTCTCCTGTCCCGGGTTGGCGCCGCTGACGGCCGTTCCGGGCGCTGCCGATCCGCCGGTGCCGGGGATCTTCCGGTGTCCCATGATGGCCATGGCCACTTCATCGCGGGATATAACCGCTTCGTGGGTCACCCATTCGTATTCGGATTCGGGATAGAGGGGGCGCAAGCCGCTACCGTCGGAGAGTACCGTCCAGGTACGTTGCGGGGATTTGCCGCCTGTCTCCCAGCAGAAAACGATCTCGCCGGGTACCCAGGGATTGGTCTGGATATGTCCTATCTGGAAAGGAACAGACACTACATATTTGAATGCTCCTGTCAGCACGTTCATGGCTGCGATGCCGGAGGGACCGGCGCCCATGTTCCGGGGGCCGAAATTACTTTCGATCTTCATGCCCGGTGCCAGGTGGCGGCTTGCTTCGGCCTTGCCTACCCGGAAATAAGCCCAGTCTTCCGCCCCGTCCAATGCCATATCTCCACCGGCGCCCAGTGCAGGTGGCGTGGTTCCACAGATACGCTGATAAACATCGGCCGGTTTCAGCGTTCCGGCCTTGCTGTCTGCAAAGAGTTTTGCCAGGTCCACTTCGATGATCTGGACCGAGGTGCTGTCGCCGCGGATATGCCGCATGAAGTATAGTTTCATCGACCTCCTTGCAACGTTCAGCATGCCCATATAGCCGCCTTCGGTCACCTGCACCATTTCACCGGTCTTTTCGTTGACGGCCATTGCCTCTCCATGAACGCGGCCGGAACGGAAGATCAGCCATTGACCATCGGAAGTCCACTGATTGTGGGTCTGGTAGATCTTGGAGTCACCCATTGGCGTACTGGTCAGAAAGGTGAGCATCGTACCGGTCACCGGGTCTTTTATCACTTTGCGTTCGGAAGGAAAGCGTCTGCCGATCTGGGAAGAGGCGGACAGGGTGAAGAAAAGGAGGAGACCGATGAGGACAAGATACCGCCCGGATAAGAGACCTTTATTCATTATTTTAATTTTTTAACTGGATCGAACTGTCGTTGAGGACAAAAGAATGGGTTGCGAGCAGGCGGATCATCTCCGCGCCGGCCAGTAGTACGGGCCCATATCCGTGGGCGGCATATACATTGGTAGGGCGGTAATAATAGAATGCCGGATCGAAGGCCATTCCGGTACCAACGCAGGTCCCCTCCACCTGTCCCTTTGTATTGACCCTGGTGGTGACGGCATTCCATGCCAGCAGACACATAGGACCGTATGTCATCGCATCCACCCATCCTTTATCGATGGCCCTGGCGATACAATAGGTATAAATGGCGGTCGCGGAGGTCTCGAGGTAGGAATCATTCCTGTCGAGGAGCTGGTGCCAGAAACCTTTATCGGACTGCAAAGCTGCCAATCCTTTTATATGCATCCGCAATTGCTCCAAAACAGTCTGCCGGCCGGGGTATCCTTCGGGCAGGACGTCGAGGAGGTCGGTCATGGCCATCAGGGCCCATCCATTGGCACGGGCCCAATGAAATTCCGGGTGGACGGTCATGCCTTCTACCCATCCATGCATATATATGCCGGTTTCTTTATTGAACATGCGCCGGGAAAAATTCAATACCTGTCGCACGGCATCCGCATAGTATTGGTTGTCCCCGGTGAGCCGCCCCATTTGCGCCAGGGCCGGGACGCTCATATAGAGATCGTCCAGCCAGAGGGTATTCCTTTGCGGGCGATTCCTGGCAAGGGTGCCATCCGCGAGACGATATTCCTTCGTCCGGATGTACCGGATATAATTGTCGATGACCGGCCGGAGTCCGGCTTTCCTGCCTGTCTGAAGCGTCCTGATCATGGCTGCGCAGACGGCGCCCGCGTCGTCCAATGCATGCGGATCGATGACCTGTCGTAGCGGATTGGTAGAGGACCTGAATTTCGTATATAGGGAACGAAAGGCGGGTACGGCGCCGGCTATGAATTCCAGCCGGTTCCTGGTATAACGTGTGAAGCGGTCGTCATGGGTCGCCTGGCCGGCCGCGAGCATACCGGAGTAGGTCACTCCCCATTCATAACTGGTGAGCCGGAAGTCGGTCTGTCCGAAAATGGTATTGGTATCTATCGTATTCAGGTCGCTGATAACGGCGCCGGAGACACGATCCTGGAATTGTGCCGGCGTCACGGCTTCCAGGTATTCGCGGACCCTGTCCAGGACCGTCGTAATATCGGAGGCGGATGGGATGCGGTAGGGAACCGGGTAGTCGGGTTGTAGAAGGTGCAAGGGTGTCGTTGCGTCATTGGCCCGAACGGGCATCGTCTGTGCGGATAAGGAGGAGGAGCCTGTCAGAAGAACAAGGGCCCAGGCAATCGTTCGTATTGTATTCATGATTTATTCAGTGCTTTTGACAAGTCGGATTAAAAATAAACTATCGGCGATTTTAACCATACTGTACTGTGCTGGTATAAAAATTTCCTATCTTTTGGTGGTGATAAGGAAAATCAAACGGGAAGAGCTGTCGCTGGTCCGGGATTTTGCGCCGCCGGATTGGTCAACCGACCTGGAGAAGCCGTTTGGCCGGTACTATGATCAACCGTGGTTCTATGCCGTCATCGTAGCCGATGGCCGGATCAGGGGTTATTATCTGCCGGATCTTGGCAAGGGGATGATCATTGCGGATATGGAGGTGGCGGGTATTGAATTGTTGAAATTCAAGATCACCCGGGAAAGATCGATCGTTTGCATTCCTGAAGCCAATGCCGTGGCGATGGCGTTCCTTGTTTCTATCGGGTATCAACCTTATTTAAGGGCGACGAGGATGTATCTGGGTAAAAATATCGTTTGGCAGCCGGGGAAAGTATATGCGCGTGGATCGGGGGCATTGGGGTAATTTCGGGTACAAATCAATTTTCACAATATGAAACATTCCGGGATAGTCGTTCTTCTGTTTTGTCTGCCTGTATTTTTCTTTGGCCAGCAGAAAGCGGAAAAGACCGATCGAAAATTACAGGAGCAGATAGCCGCCCTGCTAAAAGGGTTCCAGGGGGAGGCGGGGGTATATGTAAAGAACCTGCGAACAGGCAGGACGGTTGCATTGCAGGCGGACAGCCTGTTCCCAACGGCGAGCATGATCAAAGTCTCCATCCTGACGGGGATCATGGCCAAGCTGGAGACGGGAGAATTGCAATATCACCAGGTGCTGACCTATCGGGACTCCCTGTTGTATGCCGGGGTGGACATCCTTGGTTCTTTCAAAGACGGAGAAAAGATCGAGCTTAGCAAGTTAATGATGCTGATGCTCACGATGAGCGATAATACCGCCAGTCTCTGGCTGCAAAGCCTTGCCGGTGGCGGGGCCCGGATCAATGCGATCCTGGATAGCCTGGGATTCCGGGATACCCGGGTCAATTCCAGGACGGCTGGGCGGGAAGCCTACCGGAAACAGTATGGCTGGGGAACGACGACGCCGCGGGAGATGGTGGCGTTGTTTGAAAAGATCTATACGGGTGGCATGTTCAGCCGAAAGGCGAGCGAACAGATGCTGCGGCTACTGGGCAGGGACTATTGGGATGAGGATGCCTTATCACAGATCCCGCCTTTTGTTTTTGCCGCCTGTAAAAGCGGGGCCGTCGATGCCTCCCGTAGTGAGACCGTGCTGGTGATGGCCCCGCATGGACCGTATATCTTTTCCGTGACAACCAACAACCTAAAAGATACGAGCTGGGCGCCTGGCAATGAAGGATGGGTCCTCGCCCGGAAGCTATCGCGGCTGCTTTGGAATTATTATGAACCGGGATCGGGATGGCAGCCGACGATGAGTGTGGAAGGGAAACGGGAGTAAAGATCCCGTCACCGACGGCTGCCGGCCGCTATTTCACCGGCAAAAAACTCAACAACTTCAGACTGGAAGGGTTGCTGTAATCATATTGATACAGTCCCTTGTCCGCCACGACCAGCAGGTGTTGGCCGGAGGCGATCACATCATAGGCTCGACCTGTGCCGGTGGACTCCAGCTGTTTCAGGTTGGCCGGATCCTGTGCATCAAATACTTTCACCCCCGTAGTCCCGTCGCATACAAAGAGCAGGTTTCCATCCTTGCACAATCCCTGCGGGCTGGTCATCGGGTAGTTCCGTATGCTCTGCGCTACCGAGGGATCCTGTACGTTCAGCACATCGAGCTCATTGCTGGCGCCGCCGCAAGTAGTGCCCGAGTGGAGGGTCACATAGGCATAACTGCCATCCGCGATGACCGGGTCACAGGCACGGCCATGCGAGAACATGCCTTTCTGCAGCGGCTGGGCAGGGTTGCTGAGATCATACATAAATACGCCTTCGGCCGACCCCAGGAACAGCATATTTCCAAAGGGATAGATCGTCTCGAGGTCAAAACCGGAAGGCATCGAATACACCAGGGAAGGATGGAGTGCATCTGCTACGTTCACGACTCCCAGCGAATGGGGTTCGGAGATCGCATAGAGATAATTGTCGATCAATACCATGGCTGCCATGGAGCCGGCGGTGCCGGTATTGGTTGCAGCCGAGGCGTTCGATGCCGCGGTTAAGAGCCCGGGAGCGGCGTCATAGTATAGGCAGCAGCCGGTTGTTGGAGTAGCGGCGGGTCTGGCGGACGGTACGATAACAACGGTCGTATCTTTTGTTATCCAGTCGGTTATTACTTTTGTGCTATCGCTGGTGAAATAGCCATTTATCTGTGAGCGATTGGAAAAGAGATAGGTTTTGCCGGTGAGCTTTATCTGGTGAATGTCGGAGATATCGAACGCCAGCAGGTTTGTATACATATCTGCATAGAGTGTATTTCCTTTTATGGCCATGTCCAGGTTGCCGGGGATCGACAGGAAGGCTGTCTGTACCGGATGGGTTGGATCGCTGTTATCGATGACATGGATCCCTTTATCCACTTCGTTCAGAAAGATATATTGTCCCCTGACATAGAGCTTACCGGCCGAGTCGATGGGTTGGGAAGGATTGCCATTGAAGGAGGCCAGGACGGTGGACATGGAAGAATAGACGGGCCATCTTAAGGTATATGTGCGGGTCTTTGTTCCTTTAGAGCAGCCGGATGGTAATGTCAGCAGGGCAGCGCTTGCGAGAAGGCCGGCCCATACAAAACAAACAGTCTTTTTCATTTTGCAGGTTTTGTTTACTGACAAAGCGCAGGGAAAGACCGTTGCATTAGGCCGGGAATATTTGGTAGCTGCCTGGAAGTCGCGTCAACGATCCGTGAGCCTGGCCGTTTAGCGGCCAAAGATCATGGCATCCCCGGGAGAGGTCCGCTCCTGCAACAAAAGCAGTGGAAAGAAGCAGGAGAAAAATGTCGGATGCTGCATTTCCAGCATGGATTCCGTCAGGTAGAGGAGCAGCACCATTATCACGGTGAACCAGGCCTCGCGTGTACCTATTTCGCGTGCCAGGACGATCAGCATCCAGCAGGCCACCAGGAATACGCCCAGGCCGATCAATCCGGAACGGACCGTTTCTTCGATATATTGGTTATGAAAGTTATAACCGAGATATCCCTGGCTCATGCCGGCATTGATATATTTGTCGTTCAGCAGGTGCTGGCTGTCCCCCGAGGTGACGCCGATCACCCAGGCTTTTTTTTCATTGAGGATCTCATACGAATATTTCCAGATCACTAACCGCAGGGACAGTCCGTTGTAAACGGTTCCTGAGGGGAAGGAATCCCTTTTAAACAGCCCGATGTCGCCGTTGCCGATATCTTTATATCGCCGAACGACGGGATTGTCCGTGCATATCAGCATCACGGTTCCGATCAGTAACAACAGACCCAGGCCCAGAAAGGGGGCGGGATTCATCTTTATGCTTCGTCGCCCCAGGAGAAAACTGATCAGCAGGAGAACCAGGAAGATCAATAATAGCTTTGAGGAGAGCAGGATCATCATGCCGGTGAAGAAAATGATCAGGAAGATGCGGGCTATCCGTAGGAAACGGTCTCCAGACCGGGGGAAGGAAGCAGGCCCCGGTCCCTGATCGGGAAGCCGGGTGGCGGGATCATCTCCAAAATAGAGCGGATGAGAAAGCAGGAAGAGAAGGGCGATCAGCACATAACCGGAATAAAAAACGGCATTGACGCCAATGACCTCCGTAAGGATATGATAATAGAATACGGAGGGGTCTTTTACCAGGCTATAGTGTCTGACTGCCATAAAAAGACAATACATGCAAAGGATGAATAACAGCAGACAATAAGCCGAGAGCAGGCGGCGGCGGCCGGCCTTATCGGTGAAAGGGCCTGCACATAGCACAAAGGGGATCGCCACGAGCGTGGCCTTGCCTTCTATATGACCATAAGCGATATGATAATTATGGGTATAAAGAAGTCCGAGGGCTTCCAGGGCAAAAATGGAAAAAAAAGCCAGGAAATACTTATTAGTAAAGGCCTGCCGGATGGCTGTGCGGGGCGGACCGTCCCACAGCCGGCATAACAGCAGGAGGATGATGCACCAGCTGTTGACATTGAACCAGGAGATAAGGGTTGTCGCGATGACGGCCAGGGTCAGGTAGAAATATACTTTTTTCCGGAGAAAATATCGGGGTTCGGATGGAGCGGCACTATTTTCGGATATATACATTTGTCACATTAACGTATTTACTACAAACGTATTATCAGTCGCCGGGGTTGCCTCTGCCGGGTGCGGGCAACCGGAGAAAATACGCCACTCCGACAGCTATTAAAGACAGGAAGACAGCGGCCGTTCCGGCCGTCACCCTGAATGCTGCAGCAAATGAAATGCGTGCGATATTGAGCAGCCCTGCTCCGGTCTGGCCGGATAGTTGTCTGGCGACGGCCAGTGCTCCGCCCAGGGTGTTACGGGCCGTGGTAGCCATGTCGGGTGAGACACCCGGCGGCAAACCTTGAGCCATATAGCGGTGATAGAAGGCTGTCCCGATACTACCCAGGATCGCCACCCCAAAGGCCTGGCCAAAAGTCGTACTGGTCTCATAGAGACCCGCTGCCAGACCGGCCCGCTGCGGCGGGACGGCCCCGATGACCATATCCGCGCCCAGGGTCACCGTCATACCGCATCCACCGGATAGAAACATCGTAGCCACGATAAAAAGGGGAAAGCCCACCGATCCGCCCAGTTGTGAAAATATTCCGAGGCCGGCGCCTACGATGATCATTCCTGCGGCCATTACAAAGCCTCTTCGGGCAATGCGCAGCAGCTGTGGGGCAAGCAGACAACCGATAACGCCTCCCGCTGCCGAGGGGATCGTCCACCAGCCTGCCTGTAAGGGACTCAGTCCAATCATCAGCTGCAGGTATTGTGCAACAAAGATAAAGCTGCCTGCCCAGGCAAAAAGGACGAAAAACAATGCTGTCAGAGAGGTGGTAAACGCGGGTATCCGGAAAAGGGACAGATCGACCAGCGGGTCCGCATGTGATCGTTGCCGGCGAATAAAGGCTATACCGACCAAGAGTCCCACGCCGATCGACAGGATGGGCAGCGGTCCGATCCCCTGGTCTGCGACGCGTTTGATCCCATAGATAACGAAGAGAACGGACAGGATCGAAAGCAATGCGCTAAACAGGTCAAAGGGTTGGGTAACCGGTTCGCGAAATTCGGGGAGGAAGAACGGAGCCAGAAGGATCAGCAATAGCATCACCGGTACTCCCATGAGGAAGACCGAGCCCCACCAAAAATGCGTCAGCAGGAACCCACCGATCAAGGGTCCCAGCATGGTTCCAAAAGAAAAGCAGGTCGTCCAGATCCCGATAGCGAAGGTTCGTTGCCGGTCGTTCCGGAACATATTGCGTAATAAAGAAAGCGTACAAGGCAGTAAGGTGGCCCCGGTAATACCAAGGATACCCCGTGCGGCAACCAGCATACCGGCGCTGGTAGAGAAAGCGGCGAATGCGGAAGCGGCGGCAAAGGCTACCGCCCCGATCAGCAGCAGGCGGCGGCGCCCGACCCGATCTCCCAGTGTGCCCATCGTGATCAATAGTCCCGCCTCCAGAAAGGTATAGATATCCGTGATCCATAGAAGCTGGGCGCTGCCCGGATGGAGTACGCTGCTGATGGTAGGGATGGCCAGATACATGACGGAAGTATCCATGGATACCAGGAAAGCAGGCAGGGCGAGTATTGCCAGGCCTACCCATTCGCGGCGTCCGGCGAGTTGTTGCGGGTTGTCCATATAACAAATATAGGTTTCCCGGGTGTAGACGAAAGGTGCAGATCGGACAATCTAAGGGGGTGAATGCGGCAAAGGAAAATCGGAAGGATCTTGAAAATCGGGTTATGATCCGGCAAAATGCAGGAAAGGGCTCACCGGATGAAACGCGATATTTGTACTGATTCAATTCCCTTCTTATGAATGAAACGACGCGACGCGAATTCCTCAACCATATCGCAGCCCTTGCAGCGGCTACTGCCACCGGCATTACCGGGTTGGGGCAGGCAGCGCCTTTCCCGGTTACAGGGGAAAATAGCGGTACGGGACCGGGAGACCAGTCCCCTTTTGTCGGCATCCAGATGAGCCCGCATACGATGTTGTATGAAGGTATCGGTCCCTGTCTGGACCTGATACAGCGAACCGCGGCGGTGAATATGGTGATGCCGTACAGCCATGCCTTTCATACCAATAGCCTGGGGCAGCCCGTCGAAGAGCTGGCGCCGGATCATGGGACGCCGCCCCGGGATTTCCGTCATAAGGTACCGATGGTATGGGTAAAGCACCACGATGAATATTTCAAAAATACCCGGCTGCGGGTGCGGCCTGTCGATCCCGGTCTGGAATTTGCGGACCGTGATCTGTTCCGGGAAATGACCGGCCCGGCCCGGCGTCGGAATATGAAGGTAGGCGCCCGGATCCTGGAAGGATCGGGTCGGGCCATCGAAAATTTTGAGCTGGTACAGACCGTAGATGTATATGGGCGGCGTGGCCCCCGGGCCTGCTGGAGCCATCCGGATTACCGCGCATTCTGGAATGCGGTAGTCGCCGATATGTTCCACCATTATGAGCTGGATGGTTTTCAATGGGGGGCGGAACGCATGGGACCGCTGATGAATGTTATTCTCCCCTGGAACAACGATGCGCCGGCCTGTTTCTGTCCCCATTGCGTCGAACGGGGGAAAGCGGCGGGGATCGATCCCGACCGTGCGAAGGAAGGTTACCGGAAATTGTATGAATATGTGCAACAATTGAAGAGCACGGCGCCAAAACCGGCCGAAGGTGTCTATACCATCTTTCTGCGTCATCTGATCCGTTATCCCGAAATATTATCCTGGCAATATCAATACCGTCTTTCCAGGGAAGACGTGCACAAGGGCATGTATACGACTATCAAGGCGATCCAACCCAATGCCTTTGTGGGCTGGCACGTCGATCAGCAACCGACAAGCTGGGATATCGTCTACCGGGCCGAAATGAGCTATGAAGAGATGGCGCCTTATTCCGACTATATCAAGCTGATCCTATACCATGAGGTGCTGGGGCCGCGGATCCGCTCCTGGTATCTCGACCGGTTCAAAAGCACCATTCTCAGCGAGGTGTCGCTGGAAGAATCGCTGAACCTCTATTATGACGTCTTTGGGTATGATAAAAATACCGAGCCTAAACTGAACGAGCTCAATAGTAAGGGTTTTTCACCGGACTTCGTCTATCGCGAAACAAAACGGAGCGTGGCATCGGCGGGTGGAAAGACTCGGATCATTGCGGGTATCGGTTTTGATGTTCCGGGCAGCCCTGCCGATGATCCCGAAAGGGTTTATCAGGCCACCCTTCAGGCCTTTAAAGGAGGAGCTTCCGGTATTATGGTGTCGCGCGAATACGAAGAGATGCGGGTGCCGAACCTGGAGGCGGTGGGAAGGGCGGTGAGGGACCTTTAGAAATGACCAAACGTTCATATGTATTCGTAATCGGCCTGTTACTTCGCTGCCATATGTGTACAACTAAAGTTCCTTCCCTATAAATTCACCGTATTTTTTGTAGGCGGTCATCATTGCCTTTTCGGATGATGCACCAACGGGATGGATCAGCTGACGTTCGACCAGGACCTTGTCTTTTTTCTCACTCCGGCTCCAGATCCCGACCCATTTTCCGTTTACGAGGATGACCGGCCGGAAGATGCCATTCTTTGTAAATACATGTTGCTCCATGTCCGGGGCCAGCAGCGCGGACCGGTCGGCATAGCCGATGATCAGCTCGTCGAAGGCTGGGAGCAGGAGAATGCCGCGGTGTTTGGCGGGAGGGGAAGATGGTTTGGCAGGATGCGAAGATCTTTTGGAGGGGGTTTGGGAGGCGCCGGCAAGCCAATAGGTTTTATCGCCGATGACGAAGTTTTGCAAATGGGCGCTGTTCATCGCTATCCCCTTTTTCGCCTCCGTTACCGACAGACCGGACCACCAGGCAAAGTCATAGAGTGTGGCAGGGCCATGGCTGTTAAAATAACGCCGGGACAGTTCGGCGAGGGATTCGTCCCGGGAAAGTTTTTTTGCGGGCGCCACCCGCCGGTCAAGCAACTCGTAGGTAAATTGTTTTCCCTGCCGGGATCCGCTGCAAATGAGGCCGTTCAGTTCCGCGTGCATCAGGATATGCAACAGCAGATGCTCATGGGTTGGGATCTTTGCCTTCTCCAGGCGGGTCGTTAGGTCCGGGCGGGAGAGTCGATGTTCCTTTGTCAGGACCTTTTCGATTATTTTCTGGCTGTGGGCCAGGATGTCCTTTGTCAAACCCATTTTCCGTTCGGCAGGCCCCATTCGTGCGATTATCCGCGGTCCGGTGAGCGCCAGCATCCAGCGAATATCGTCCGGGTGGACCAGGTGCCAGGTGGGACGCAGGACGTGGGTACGGAGGATCTGTCCCTGATCGAGGGCTTTTTCTACGGTCTCCTGTGTGCCCTTTTCCATGCGAAGCCCGACGGCCCATTTTACCATGCCATAGTCCTGTGCCTGCAGGGCGCCCATGGTAGCGACCACCTCCGCGGGAGTGTGAGGATGGTTGGCGGTTATCAGCTGATTGGTCAGCCGGTGGCTTATGATCTCCTTGTCGGTCACCGGGCTAATGTAAGACATTCGCCGGTTGTATGCAAAGCCAACTATTTGGAGTATCTTTTCGGTAACTCTATACTATGAACCTAACCGTATTTAAAAGACTGCATTCCGAAGGACTGATCTCCGACACTTCGCTGGAACGTGTCAGGATAGTGGAGGAGAAACGCCTTTTCTCCGTACACTGGGAATTAAAGACGCTGCTTTATCTGGGGGTGGTGATGCTTAGCGGGGGATTGGGCATCCTGGTATATAAGAATATCGAGACCATCGGTCATCAGACGATCCTGCTTTTTATCGCGCTGGTTTGCGGCGGATGTTTTTATTATTGTCTGCATAAGGCGGGTGATTTCTCCCGTTACCGGGCAGCGGCGCCGGATCCTTTTTTTGATTATATCCTTTTATTGGGTTGTCTGAGCTTTCTGACATTTATCGGTTATCTGCAATTCGAGTATACCTTTTTTGGCAGCGACTACCGGTTGGCGACCTTTATACCGATGGTGGTATTATTCATCAGCGCCTACTATTTTGATCATATGGGGGTGCTGAGTCTTGCGATCACCAACCTGGCCGCATGGGTAGGCATTTCGGTCACCCCCCTGCGGATCCTGCGGGAAAATGATTTCCATGATCATGGGCTTATCTATACGGGGCTGGCATTGGGGGTCGTGCTGTTGATGGCGGGGGTAGCCAGTGAGCGGAGGAATTTTAAAAAGCATTTTGAATTCACCTATGAGAATTTCGGAACGCATATCTTATTTATTTCCGGACTGGCGGGGTTGTTTACTTTTGATGGCGTTTATTTGGGTTGGTTCCTTTTATTCGCGGGCGTCGCCGCATATTTTTACCGGGAGGCGCTAAAGAGAAGGTCGTTCTATTTCCTGCTGGTCGATATTTTATATACCTACGTTGCCCTGAGCTATGTGGTAGTACGCCTGCTGATGAAGTCTTCCATCGCGACTAACGACTTCGTCTGGTTTCTATATCTGGGGTTCTTTTACTTCGTTCTTTCAGCCATCGGCGTGGTACGTCTTTTAATTATCCTTAACCGTAAAATGAGAGTGTATGACAGCCTATAACCATACCGGTCTCGACAACATCGATATACAGGGAGAAGCCCGGGAGGCACTGCCGGCGGGCTGTATAACGGAAGAAGAAAACGCCCTGATCCGGCAACGGCATCCTATCCCTTTTTATACGCCCAATATCTATATCCGGATCGGGCTGTTTATATTGACGGTCATTATCATCCTTTTTTCTTTGGGTATCCTGGCGTTGATGAGGATAGAGGGAGACGATTCTTTTGCGGTCCTATTGATCGTCGTCGGGCTGATCTGTCTGGGGATGCTGGAATGGCTGGTATATAGTAAGAAGCATCATCAATCCGGCGTCGATGACGCGCTGTTATGGGCGGGTACCTCTCTGCTGGCGATGAAGATCATTTTCTTTGCCGAACCCATCACCTTTATAGTGCAGTGCTATCTCATAGGGTTCCTGGCTCTTTACGGGGCTCTTCGCTATATCGACAGGATCATGACGCTGGTCGTCTATGGTGCGTTGCTTTGTATCGTTTTTAAGACCGGGACCGCCGCGGGCGCGATAGGAAAGGCCATCCTGCCTTTTGTAGTGATGGGAGTGGGTGTGTTCCTGTATTTATCGGCAAAGATGTTATCCGTGAACGAGCGTTACCGGTTATATCGACCCTGCCTGGTCATTATAGAATTTGCCAGCCTTTTTGTCTTTTATGCTGCGGGGAATTATTATGTCGTACGGGAATTGAACGCCCTGATCTCCGACCCGCCGATGTCTCCGGGCGCGGGTATTCCCCTGGGCTGGCTGTTCTGGCTCTTTACGGTCGTTGTGCCGTTATGGTATGTCTACCGGGGGCTTATGAAAAAAGACAGGATCTTCCTGTGGACGGGTCTGCTCTTAATAGCCGCGATGATATTTACCATCCGGCATTATTATCATCTGCTGCCGGTGGAATTGATGATGACGATCGGAGGCATCCTGCTGATCTCCGCCGTTTATGCCTGTATTAAATATCTGCGGACGCCCCGGCAAGGATTTACCTACGAGGAGACCAATGACCGGGGTCTGCTGGAAAACCTGCACCTGGAATCGCTGGTGATCGCGGAATCCTTTGCGCCGGTTACCCCGGCTCCCGGTAGTGACCTACAGTTTGGCGGCGGCTCGGGCGGAGGAGGCGGCGCCGGTGGGCAGTATTGATGGTGCCGATGGACCATGTTGATAAATTGTCCACTAAAATTATTTAGCCCTACTTTTATCGCAAGATGGTTAAAACATATTTGCTGGCAGGGCTTTTTCTGATCTTTTACGGACATCGTGCGCAGGCGCAGGATGATCGATCCGAATTGAACACGGGGTGGAAATGTACTCCGATCGGCAAGCTACAGGCGGGGGGCGAAAAGATCTCGCTGCGATCGTATCCCACCCGGGACTGGCTGGATGCTACGGTGCCCGGTACCGTATTGACCACGCTGATCAACGATCACCTGGAGCCGGATCCCTTTTTTGGTCTCAACAATGAAAAGATCCCCGATATCTATACGGTGGGACGGGATCATTATACCTATTGGTTTGTAAAGGACTTCACCGAAGTTTGGAGTGCGGGCGACGCAGAGGTAGGTGGCGGGAAGGCCGGGGCCATGCCGGGCAACGGGCAGCAGGTCTGGCTGCATTTCCGGGGGGTCAATTATGGTTGTGATGTCTGGCTCAACGGGCACCGGCTGAATGCGGCTACCCATTATGGAATGTACCTGCGGCAGGTCTATAATATAACTCCTTTTCTGGCAAAGGATGGTAGGGATCGACTGGCTGTTCTTGTCTTTCCACCCGACCCCGTGGGCAATCCGAATGGCGGTCAGGGCGGAGATGGAGAGATCGCCCGCAATGTCACCCATCAGTATGTCGCGGGCTGGGATTGGATCCAGCCGATACGGGACCGTAATACCGGCATCTGGGACAAGGTGACGATCGAGCGCACCGGGCCTGTCCGTATCCAAAACCCGCATATCGTCACCGAGGTGCCGGGGATCCGGTGGCCCGATGTCGTCCGGCAGGAGCCCGCGTTTCTCCATCTGAGCGCCGAGCTGGTGAATCCCGGTCCGGTGGCGGTGAGCGGCCGTCTAAGCTATGAGCTGGAGGGGGAGAAAGTCGCCCTTCCGGTGACCGTCGCGGCCGGAGCAACGATAGAAGTAAAGCTGCCGGATCATGTCCTGGCGCATCCCCGTCTCTGGTGGCCGAATGGGTATGGGAGGGCGGAGATGTATCATATGGAGATCGTTTTTGAGACGACCAATGGAGGACGGTCCGATGTCGAGCCGCTGGATTTCGGTGTACGGGAGATCACCACTTCCTGGAATACGGTTACCCGTAGCCGGCAGGCGGCCGTGAACGGGCAGAAGATATTTATAAAAGGCGGCAACTGGATCGTCAGCGACGAGCTGTTGCGGTTCAGTCCGCAGCGTTATGATGCCGAGATCCGGTTCCACCGGGACATGAACCTCAACCTGATCCGGGTATGGGGAGGCGCGTTGACGGAGCGGCCCGAGTTCTATGCCGCCTGCGACCGCTATGGGATGCTTGTCTTCCAGGACTTTTGGAATTCCGGCGATTGCAATGGCCGGTGGGTCGATCCGCAAAAGAAAGAGGATCAGTGGGTCCGCCGGCAGTATCCGACGGATCATGGGCTCTTCCTCGCATCGGTAAGCGACCAGGTCAAGCTATTGCGCAATCATCCTTCGCTGGCTTTTTGGTGTGGCGGCAACGAGATCACGCCGCCGGAGGATATTTTTGCAGCTATGAAGGATTCGATCCTGCCGGCGCTGGACGGGACCCGTACTTTTTTTGATTATTCCAATTCGGACAGCATGTCCTTTAATACGCTGGGGGGTAATGGAGACGGGCCTTATGGCATCCAACCCCTCTCTACCTTCTGGGCGCAGCGGACCTTTCCCTTTAATTCGGAGATAGGCTCGGTCGGTGTGGGGGATTATGAGTCGCTGGAGCGGATCATGCCGGCAGAAAACCTGGTTGCCCCTGTCTATCCCGGGAAGACCGACCCTTTATGGGCCTATCATAAATATATTGGTTATGATTCTTCCGTCTATGCCTATGGGCCGGTAAAAGACCTCCGGGATTTTACGGAGAAGGCGCAGCTGGTCAACTATGACCAGTACCGGGCCCTGATGGAGGGATTCAGCGCTCATATGTGGGAATGGTATACGGGCACCATCATCTGGAAGACGCAAAATCCCTGGACGGCACTGCGGGGGCAGATGTACGATTATTATCTCGACGTCAATGCCTGTATGTATGGATTGCATAACGGCAGCGAGCCGTTGCATGTCATGTATGACCCGGTAGAGGGGATGACGATGATCGTCAACAATACCTTTCGTACGCACCGGGACCTGATGCTGCAGGTGCAGACCATCGATATGGACGGGAAAAAACAATTGCTGACGCAGCAGTTCTTTGAGGTCGGGCCTACCGTGGCCAAGCGATATGTGCCCATCAAGAATGGCGTCGACCGGATACGGAAAAAGGAAGGATGTTTTTTGTCGTTGCGATTACTGGATGTACAGCAGCGGGTGGTGAGCGATAACCTCTACTGGCTGCCGGATTCGACGGGACATTACCCGGGTCTGGAGCGGATGAGTAAGGCGCAGCTGGGGGTAGAGGTCCGGCGGGGGGAAGCCGGGGAAGGGGTGAAGGGTTCGACCCGGATCGAAGTTACGCTACGGAACCCGGCGGGTGGGCCGGTGGCCTTTTTTAATAGGATCTCGGTAGCAGACCCCGTAACAAAACAGCGTCTTCTACCGACCTTCTTTAGTGACAATTATGTTTCGGTGCTGCCGGGAGAGAGCAAGACGATCGAGGTGGAATATACACCGGTGGCGGGTGCGCGGGTGCCGGAGGTTTTGGTACGGGGATGGAATGTGGAGGAAAAGAGGTACCCGGTAAAATAAGATCGCGAGCCGCCGCGGTACCGCCGGCAGGTAAAGACATCAATGCAACAAAAGGGAAGATCCTTTGTCCTTAGGGCGAGGGATCTTTTTTTTTAGCTTGGATTACCGGTGAGCTTAAGAGGAGAATAACCCGGGTGCTCCAACGGCTCATCCAAACCCGTCAACTACTAAATAAGGACAGGACTCCTGACAAAGCGGCATCGATTTTTTTGCAAACAGTGATAACTTTAATGCTTATACCGATCCCATGAGGATTTTTGTAGTTTTTCTGCTTTCCCTGGTTGTTTTGTCTGCAAGATCTCAACGTGCTGAGATGAGGAAGGCCCTGGTCCCTGGAAACAGCTCTTTAAATTCTTCCAGATCCGATCCGGCGCTCGATCAATTCCGCAAGGTTATAGCGCTTGCCGCCCGAGTCCATAATGACACCATAATGGCGAGGGGGCTTTTTGGCGCGGGCCGGGCACTTTATTTCAGAGGTGATTTCCAGCCGGCTATCGATACGATCACGCTTGCGATCGGGTATTTCAAAAAGCTGCATAATAACCAGGGGGTAGCTGACGCCTTCCTGGTCCTCAGCAATATATACAGTGACCAGGGAGATTATGAAAAGGCGTTCGAAATGGCCACGCAGGTTAGTTCCAAAGATGCGTCCGGGCGAATACTTTCGCTGGCCCAAATTGGCTATCTGTATAAAAATATCGGAGATTTTTCTTCCGCCCTTCTCTATTATAAAAAAGCGATGGCTTTTTCTCCTGCAAAGGGGGAATATCCTTTCCGGCAGCTTAATCACCGCCTCGGGGAGCTGTATGCGGAGGAAGGGAAATTTGATTCGGCAAGATATTTTTACAGCCAGGCCCTGATCGGTAACCCGGCCAATATAATGATCCGTCTCCGGCTTGGCGAGTATTTTATTTTAACGGGAAGGGATGATAGTGCATTGCTCTATCTCACGGAATTATACAAAGACTTAAATAACAGAAGCGAAGGGAATTTTGGAATGACCATCCTTCTTGATATCGGGAAAGCCTATCTGCATCAGAGACAATACGACCAGGCGATGGGTTTTGCTCAGAAGGCCTATGAGATGGCGAGTACAAAAGGCGCGCGGCAAAATTTAAGGGATGCATCGTATTTACTTTCGACGATCTATGATAGCCTAAAAAACGAATCGCTGGCTTTTTCTTATTACAAACAATATATAAAATTCAAAGATGCTATCATCACGGACCAGTTAAAGGGGAAGCTCTATGCTTTTAGAAGGTCCGAGGAAGAAGATCGCAGGGTAGCCAGGATCAGGGGCCAGCTTTTTTTATTGGCAGGAAGTCTTGTAATACTGTTGTTCTTTGGTCTCCTGCTTTACTCCTATAGAGGTTTGAAACATAAAAACGAGCGGTTGGCGCTGAAGAAACGGGCTGCCGACCTGGAGATGCAGGCTTTGCGCACGCAGATGAACCCCCATTTTATCTTTAATGCCCTTAGTTCCATCAATGGGTTTATCCTGAAGAAGGAGGCTTCCCAGGCTTCTGATTACCTGACCCGGTTTTCCCGGCTTGTAAGGCTGGTGCTTGACAACTCATCCAAAAAGGTGATACCCCTGGAACAGGAGCTCCATATGCTTCGGCTTTACCTGGAGATGGAAAGTCTTCGTTTTTCGAATCGTTTTACCTACCGGATCAACCATGACGGGCTGAACCTATCCTCCATTTTTGTCCCCCCGCTGATCCTTCAACCTTTTTGTGAGAATGCGATCTGGCATGGACTCCTGCATAAAGAGGGTCCGGGAGAACTTACCATCGACCTTAGGCGGGATGACAATCTTCTTCTTTGTGTTATTTCCGACAATGGCGTGGGAAGGAAGAGAGCGACCTCCCTCGATCAAGAGGAGAAAAGGGAGTCGATGGGATTTAGGCTTACATCGGAACGGCTAACATTATTCAATCAAAGCTCCTGTGAGATAGAAGATCTTATCCAGGGAACAAGCGTACACTTAAAAATAAAATTAAATGATCAGGGCCATTATCGTTGAGGATGAATCGTTGTCAGCGGAAGCGCTTGCCAGTTTGCTAAAAGACTGGTGTCCGGGGGTGAAAGTACAGGGGATCTGTCATTCGGCAGCGGAGGCGATCGATATGATAGAAAGGGTCAAGCCCGAATTGGTTTTCCTGGATATCGAGATGCCGCATATGAATGGGTTTGAGCTTTTGGAAAAGCTGGGAGAGGTCAATTTTGACATTATATTTACGACCAGCCATGACCGGTACGCCATAAAAGCGGTTCGTATCAGCGCCCTCGACTATTTACTAAAGCCCATTGACCGGATGGAGCTTGTTGCGGCGGTGTATAAGATCGGCCTTCCCCGCAGACAATCCACTGCCCGGCAATTGGAACTCTTATTACAACAATTAAAGCATCCGGTCGCCAGCCGTATTGCGCTGCCCACCTTTGAAGGTCTTCAACTCATCGCCCTGAGTGATATTATCTCCTGCACTGCCCGCAGCAACTATACGATCCTGCAATTAAAAGAAAAACAGACCCTTACGGTTTCCCGTACGTTAAAAGAGATAGAAGAGATACTGGAGGAGTCGGGTTTTCTCCGTATACACCATTCCCACCTTGTCCAAATAAACGAGATCCGTAAGTATATCCGGGGAGAGGGAGGGAGCGTTGTCATGAGCAATGGCGTCCACCTGGATGTATCCAAATCGAGGAAGGAAGAATTGCTGGGGCATCTTCTTACCCGTAAAAAATAATTCCCGTTACCGGCTCAGCGGATACCGTTACCGGCTCAATCGTCCTTGCCCCGGGTGACCATCCGGTGTAGTTTTATGGAATGATAAAGTCAATATTATTTTTGCTATTCAGCTTCCTTTTATCGGACAAGCTTTCCGCTCAAAGATCCATCCGGCTTTATAATAAGGGACTAAAATTCGCCTACCAGGGAGATTATAAGCGTGCCATCCATTTTTTTGACAAGGCCATCGGCAGTGACACATCCCTGTATGAAGCGTGGTATAACCGGGCGCTGTGTAAATCCAGGGGCAGGGAGTTCGAGACAGCTATCCTTGATTATTCCCGGTGTATTTCCATCAACCCTGGTTTTTCTATTGCCTATAATAACAGGGGGTCGGATAATAACGATCTGGGAAATTTTGAGGCGGCGCTAAGCGACTATACCATGGCTATCCGGTTGGACTCCACTTATAGTAAGGCTTATTACAATAGAAGTATTGTCTGGTATGAATTGGAGGATGTCCAAAGATCGTTGTTTGATCTTACCAGGGCGATCGAGCTCAAACCGGATTATACGGCCGCCATTCAGAAAAAGGAGGAATTGTTGGGGATTTTGTGGGCCATGCGGGACGGGAAATTAACCTTTACGGATCGTTAACAAAAGCCGGGTTATCTTTGGGATTGCATTTGCAGCTTAAAAAACAAATTAAGATGAACAGGCATATCTCAAGAACGCTGATCGCCGCTACCTCTTTGGCATTGATCGCCGGATGCCGGTCTTCCCGGGGCGATGGGGATACGAGTCCGGCCGCTTCCGGTGAAGCGGTCTGGCAACGGCAGCCCCTGAAGATCGACGGGTCCGATAAGGATTGGGTGCGGCCCCTCCCCTATTTTGAGAAATCGGAGCAACTGAGCTATTCCATCTCCAATGACGGTCAGTTCGTCTATATACAAATGTCCACGAGGAGTCCGCAGGAACAGCAGAAGATCATACAGGGCGGGATGACGATGTGGATCAACAACCAGGCAGATAAGAACATCTCGCAATCCATCGGTATCGGTTATCCCCTTGACAAACGAAATGACAGGGACCAGCAGCTGATGGAGCAGGCCCGGCCGGACCGTTATAAGCAAAAACCCGCCACGCTCGAAGACCGAAAGGATTATGAGCTGTATAATCTCAATAAAGATTCCACGATCCAGAGCTTTACGTACGGGGACGATAATCCTGCGGGGGTGACGATGCGGATGGATTATAGCGATGCGGGGGAGCTGATCTATGAGGCGGCCATTCCGCTGGCAACGATCTATCCTGCCAACACATCGCGCTCCTATGTAGGGAAAAGCCTGGCGGTAGGGTTTATCATTGAAGGGTTGCCGCCTTCGGCCCAGGTGCCACGAGGTCAGGGTGGCGGACCGGAGATCGGTGTCGGGGGAGGATTGGGTTTTGGCTCTTTTGGCAGCGGCGGCGGTCTGGGGCTTTCTATCGGCGCCCCGATCGGGGGCGGGGGCCGCGGGGCCAATAAACAGCTGTTCCGCCAGGGGCAGATCTGGCAGGTGGTGGCGCTGGCGCGGCACTGATACACATAGGGTGGCCTGATGATTGATTATCAATGGATGATAGTTAAGGGAAGAACTACTATGCATCTATTGTAAACATCAATCAATCTTTATGAAAAAGAAGCTTCATCTCTTCGCAGCCATCGTCGTAAGCACTTCATTATTAGTCGGTTGTGTTCCAACGCGGAAATACAGGGATTCGCAGAGCGCCCTGCAGTCGGCCCGCAATGACAGCGCCTCGCTGGCCGCCCGGGTTGCCAGTCAGCAGGCAACGATTGGGAAATTACAGCAACAGATCGGGGATTTAAATAATAAGGTAGACGCGCTGAATAATAAAGCGGGCTTGTTGTCCAGCGATGCGGCCAACAAGCAAACCCAGCTAAGCAAGAGCCAGCAGGAACTGGCCGCCCAGCAAAGAAGGCTGGAGCAGTTACAGGCGTTGATGGACCAGCAGAAAAAGGCGATCCAGCAGATCCGGCAAAAGATGGCCGATGCGTTGGTCGGGTTCAACTCGAATGAGCTGACCGTCGCCATCAAGAATGGCAAGGTATATGTGAGCCTGCAGGAAAATCTTTTATTCCCATCCGGCAGTGCGGTCGTAAACCCAAAGGGGAAGACAGCCCTGGGTAAGCTGGCGCAGGTGTTAAATGCCAACCCGGAAATTACGGTCGATATCGAAGGACATACGGACTCGATACCCATCCGTGGGCGGTACCAGGACAACTGGGATCTGAGCACGGCGCGGGCCGGCTCCATCGTACGGATCCTGACCATTGATTATAAGGTGGATCCGGTTCGCGTAACCGCATCGGGACACAGTTCCTATGATCCGGTACAGACCAACAGTACGCCGGAAGGAAGGGCGTTGAACCGGAGAACGGAGATCATCCTGTCGCCAAAGCTGGATGAACTATATAAGCTGCTGGAGTCGACGCCGGATGCCGCCTCGGCGAATTAGATAAAAAGATATAGAAGCTGGTCCGATCACTATCGTGGTCGGACCAGCTTTTTTTTTGTAATATCGTGCTTCAAACTTTTTTATATGCCAGCCAATCAATCTGAACTATTCGTCCAATGCGCCTTAGCTACCTGGGATCAGACCGTCAAAAGGGTCGCGGCTATTTTTGACCGGTTAAGCGATGAGCAATTACTGGAAGAGATCGCCCCCGGTAAGAACCGGCCGGTTTACCTGCTGGGACACCTGGCGGCGGTACATGATATGATGCTGCCATTGCTTGGCCTGGGTGAGCGGCAATATCCTTTCCTGGACGCGGCCTTTATTACCAATGCGGACAAGACCGTCGGGGAGTTGCCAAAGATGGAGGAGCTGAGGGGCTACTGGAAGAACATCAATGAGGTGCTATCTCAAAGATTCCGGGCCCTGAAACCGGAGGAATGGCTGCAGAGACATACCGCGGTTTCAGAAGAAGATTTTGTAAAGGAGCCGCACCGGAATCGGTTCAATGTGCTGCTGAGCCGTACCAACCATTTATCCTCCCATCTGGGACAGCTTGCGTTATTGAAAAAATAGGGGTTTTAGGCTTTTGTACCCTATTTTTGCAGCCATAATTAAAATTATACATGTCTTTCTTTCAGGATAAGGTAGTCGTGATCACCGGAGGCAGCGATGGGATCGGCAAGGCGCTGATCGAGACGCTGATCCCCCTTGGCGCCAAGGTGGCGACCTGTGGGCGCAACCATGACAAGATCTACAAGTTACAGATGGAATATTCCCATGTGCTGTTGCATGCGATGGCTTGTGATGTTAGTAATGAAGAGGAATGCAGGCGTTTTATCGAGTCCACCCTCGAGACTTTTGGCGGCATCGATATCCTGATCAATAATGCGGGGATCAGCATGCGGGCTCTTTTCATGGATTCCGATACGGAGGTGACACGGAGGGTTATGGACATCAATTTCCTTGGGGCAGTATACTGTACGAAATATGCGTTGCCCTCGATCCTCGGGCGGCAGGGGGTGATCGTCGGCGTGAGTTCGACGGCCGGTTACCGGGGATTGCCCGGCAGGGCTGCGTATTCCGCCTCCAAGTTTGCCTTGCAGGGCTGGCTGGAGTCCTTACGTGTCGAATTGTGGAAGACGGGTGTGCATGTGATGTGGGTCTGTCCGGGATTTACCGCCTCCAATGTACGGCTTGCCGCCCTGGACCATACGGGCGCCCCGCGGGGAGAAAGTGTCCTCAACGAGGGCAAACTGATGAGCGCGGAAGAATGCGCCCATCATATCATACGTGCCATCGAGCGTCGCAGACGGACCCTTGTGCTGACCTTTCTTGGTAAAGTCACCGTTCTGATCAATAAGCTATCGCCTTCTTTGGCAGACCGGCTGACCTATAACCATTATTATAATAAGAAGGGGGAGTTTGTCAAATAAAATCTATTCATGGCCTTACTAACCCTGACCTCGGATTTCGGTCAGCATGATTACCTGGTGGGGGCTGTAAAAGGCCAGTTGGCGCAAATCAATCCCGCCTTTAGTATCATGGATATCTCCCATGAGCTATCCCCCTTCAACTATCCCCAGGCAGCGTATATCTGCCGCAATGCTATCCGGCATTTCCCTCCCTATACCTATCATCTCATCCTTGTCAATCTTTTTGAGAAAAAGCCCGAGCAGATGCTTCTGGCCTTTCATAATGAGCAGTACCTGCTTTGTGCGGACAACGGGCTGTTGACGATGATCCTGGAAGGGCGGCCGGAAATGGTGATCGGGCTGCCCATGGACAAGACGGCTATCAAGAATACGCTGTATTGTGTCCGGGTGATGGGGGCGGCCGTTCAGCAGCTGGTCGAGGGGAGTCCACTGCTGGGTATCGGGGTGCCTGACCCATCGTTCACAGAAAAGAACCATCTTCGGCCGGTATTTGGTGATAATTGGATCGAGGGACAGATCATTTTTATCGACCATTTTGAGAATGTGATCGTCAACATCACCCGGGATGAGTTTGAGGAGCGGAGGAAGGGAAGGAGTTTTAGGATCGTTTTTAAGCGGGATGAGGTGATTGACAAGATCAGCGAGACATATGCCGATGTGGGGGAAGGGGAAAAACTTGCCATTTTTAATGCTGCCGGATACCTGGAGATCGCCATCCAGAAGGGCAATGCGGCCGGATTGTTCGGATTGCAGGATTTTACGGAGCAAAGCCAGAACCAGTACCTGCAGAGCCGGTTGTTTTACCAGACGGTAAGGGTCTATTTTGAGTAAGACCGCCCTATCGGTCGGTCCTTTCGCGTTAATAACCCGCAAATTTGTGCTTTAGGCGCGGAAATTAGCGGTATTTAGTGTTAATTCGCGTGCAAAATTATTCGTCCATTATTGCTAATAAAGCCATTTCGACTATGAATTTCAAACGAGTAAACAATGTGGTAGGTTGGATCGTGGGAGTGATTGCCTGTACGGTGTTTGTCATGACCATGGAGCCCACCGGCAGTTTCTGGGATTGCGGAGAGTTTGTCTCGAGCTGTTATAAGCTGCAGATCCCCCACCCTCCCGGCGCGCCGCTGTTTGTTTTGATGGGGCGTTTTTTTATCATCCTTTTTGGTGACAATCCCCTGACTGCCGCCCGGGGCGTGAACTTTATGAGCGCCATCGCCAGCGGTCTCTCCATCCTCTTCCTGTTCTGGTCCATTACCCATTTCGCCCGTAAGATCGTCATGAAAGGCGTCTCGACCACGGAGCCCGACCGCCAGCAGCTTTTTAGCATCATGAGCGCCGGTGTCGTAGGCGCCCTGGCCTATACCTTTTGTGATTCTTTCTGGTACAGCGCGGTCGAGGGGGAAGTCTATGCCTCTTCGGCTTTCTTTACCGCCCTTGTCTTCTGGGCCATCCTGAAATGGGAGCATCATGCCGATGAGCCCGGTTCCGACAAATGGATCATCTTTATCTTCTATATGATGGGCCTTTCCATCGGGGTGCATTTATTGAACCTGCTGACCATCCCCGCCATCGTCATGGTCTATTATTTCAAACGCTATAAGCCTACCACCTGGGGGACCATCATCGCCTTTATTATCGGCTGCGGGATCACCGGGGTAGTACAGAAATTTGTTATCCAGTATACCATCAAGGGAGCAGGCGCCTTTGATATCTTCTTTGTGAACTCGTTGAATCTGCCCTTCTTTGTCGGTTTTGCGACCTTCTTCGTTCTGCTGGCTGCCGCCATCGTCTTCGGGATCCGCTGGGCGACACGGAAGTCTCATTATTACCTGAAGATCGGGCTGTGGAGCGCCGCCTTTATGCTCCTGGGCTACTCCACTTACTTTACCACCATGATCCGCAGCAATGCCGATCCGGCCGTGGATATGTACAATGTCGACAACCCCGTGAGCCTGGTAGGCTATCTGAGCCGTGACCAATATGGCGACTGGCCCATCCTTTACGGGCCTGATTTCCAGGACCGGGCGCCCCGGAGCGCGGAGGGCAGCAACCTTTATGTAAAAGGAAAGGAAAAATATGAGATCGCCGGCAAGACCTATGGCCAGGACTGGGGCAATACCCCCTCTTCGCATATCTTCCCGCGCATGTGGGACGGGGGCAATGACCGGGGCCAGGTAGATTGTTACCGTCAATTTTCGGGGATGGGTGATGCCGATGCCCCGACCATGGCGAATAATATCCGCTATTTTATCAGTTATCAGAACTGGGTGATGTTCGGGCGGTATTTTATGTGGAATTTTTCCGGTAAACAGAACGACCTGCAGGGTTTTGGGAATAGCCGGGACGGGAACGCCATTACGGGGATCTCCTTCCTTGATAATTTTTTCCTGGGCGACCAGAGCAAGATGCCGGACAGCATCCGGAGCAACAACAAATCCTACAACCGGATGTATATGCTGCCGCTGATCCTGGGGGTCATCGGTCTTTTCTTCCAGGCTTTCCGTAGCCGGAATGATTTCTGGGTGACGGGGCTGCTGTTCTTCTTTACCGGTTTTGCCATCGTCGTCTATCTGAACCAGGCGGGTTATCAACCCCGTGAACGGGATTATGCCTATGCGGGCGCCTGTTATGCGTTTGCCATCTGGATCGGGCTTGGGGTTCTCTGGGTAAAGGAGCAGGCGGAGAAGTTTGTCTTTAAAGGAAGGAGCAGTTTGGCCAACTATGCGACGGCGGGGCTTTGTTTTCTGGCCGTGCCCGTGCTGATGGGCAGTCAGGAGTGGGACGACCATGACCGGAGCAAGAAGACCCTCGCCCGGGATATCGGAAAGGATTATCTCGAAAGCTGTCCGCCCAATGCCATCCTCATCTCCTTTGGCGACAACGATACCTATCCATTATGGTATGCGCAGGAAGTAGAAGGCATCCGGCCCGATGTACGGGTAATGAACTATAGCCTGCTGGGGACAGATTGGTATATCAACCAGTTGAGATATAAGGTGAACCAGAGCGGCCCCGCCGATGTACTCTATACTCCCGAGCAGATCCAGGGGAACAACCGCGATGCGGTTCCGCTGATGCCTCTCCCTGGTTTCGATCAGAATAAGTATTATGACCTGCTGGATATCTTAAAGAATGTCGTTGGCAGCGAAGACCCCAAGTTCTCGCAACAAACGGAGGACGGGGACGCCTACCATCTCCTGCCGGTCCACAAGCTGTCTGTACCGGTGGATGTGAACCTCGTGCGCAGCAATGGTACCGTCAATCCGGCGGATAGCGTCGTAAGCAACCTGCAGCTGGATATTTCCAAGAATAAGAATTATATCTTTAAGAACGAGCTGGCAGTGCTGGCGCTGATCGCCGCCAATAAATGGCAGCGGCCGATCTGTTTCAACTCCACGTATGAGCTGGAAGATCTGGGGCTGGCCAAATATATCCGCCAGGATGGGCTGGCCGGGCGTCTGGTGCCGGTAGAAGCAAAGAATACCAACTTTGGTTTCTACAACAACGAAGTGGCCTATGACAACATGATGAACAAGTTCGGGTATGGGAATGCCAACACCCCGGGCGTATATTATGATGAAGAGAACCGGCGGCATCTGAATACCCTCCGTGCAGCACATGCGCAGCTGGCGCTCAGTTTGATCGACGCAGGGAAAAAAGATTCCGCCCGCAACTTACTGGAACATTTCGATCATCATGTGCTGGAATCCAATTTCCCCTACGGGATGACCTCCAACAGGGGTAACCAGCATAACCGGATCTCTATGAGTTTCCTGCTGGCCTGTTATGAGGCAGGAGATCTTTCCCTGGCGAAGAAGGTAGCCGCCTCGTTGAAAAAGGACCTGTCCCAGCAGATGCGGTATTACAGTTCGTTGGGAGACAATATGCCCAATGAGCAGCTGGCGATCAATGCGCAGATGGCGGTACAGGGAAAAGGGGGAAACCTTTCCGAAAAACAGGGCGCGTATGTACAGGATATTGTGAGCTCCTACCAGATGCTGCTGCAGTTGGATGACTGGAACCGGCAGTTTGGGGACGGCGCCAAGCCGGGTGCCCAGGCGCCTTCGGGCGAGAAAGCCCCTGCGCTGATCAGCAATGAGGATTCACCCTTAAAAGCCGACTCGCAACCTAAGTAAGACAGGTAGAAAATTTATACGGGAAGCCGTCTCAGATCGAGACGGCTTTTTTTATCGGGGGAGGGTCAGCGGATGACCGCTGAGGGTCGGGGAACTGGGTAAAATGACGAGAGAAGGCAGTAAGCCTCCGGCAGGTAAAGACACTAAGAGAACCAAATCGTTAAACCGATTGTTTTAGTAAGTTGGGGGCCTGCATTTTACCAAACCATTAAATGGTTCTAGTAGTTTTCCGGGAGGGTTTCCACATCGAAATAATATGTAACTTCAATACCAACGAATACACGATTATGATAGGATTTCATTTTAAAAAATATGATCCCGACGAGGATGGGAAATCCAAGTTCGATCAGTTGCTGGACATCTTTATGCAGTTGCTCAGCTACACCAATGGGGATGTGAGTGAAGCGTTGCAATGGATGAACCAATTGGACAAGGAGTATCAGCTGGCGGATGACGAGTATGGGATCGGGGACTTTATCGAGGACCTGAAGGACAAGGGGTATATCGACGACAACAAGCAAACGGGTGAGATCACGATCACACCAAAGACCGAACAGGGTATTCGCCGGCGTTCGCTGGAGGAGATCTTTGGCAAGCTGAAAAAGACAAAACAGGGTAACCATAATACCTTCAAGCCGGGTGGTGGTGATGAAAGCAATTCCGATACGCGTCCGTTCCGTTTTGGTGACCAGCTTGAGCAGATCGACTTTACCGAATCGATCCGCAACGCCCAGATCAATCACGGGATCGAGAGCTTTAATATGCAGGAGGACGATCTGAAGATCCGGGAGACGGATTATAAGTCCCAGACTTCCACGGTGCTGATGATCGACATTTCTCATTCGATGATCCTGTATGGAGAGGACAGGATCACACCGGCAAAAAAGGTGGCGATGGCCCTGAGTGAATTGATCACGACAAAATATCCGAAGGATACATTGGATATTGTCGTTTTTGGCAACGATGCCTGGCCGGTGGAGATCAAGGACCTCCCCTATCTGCAGGTAGGGCCTTATCATACCAATACGGTGGCGGGGCTTGAGCTGGCAATGGATATCCTGCGCCGGCGGAGGAATGCCAATAAGCAGATCTTTATGATCACGGATGGAAAGCCGACCTGTCTGAAGGTAGGCAAACGCTATTATAAGAACAGCTTTGGCCTGGACCGGAAGATCACGAGCCGCTGTCTGAACCTGGCGGCCCAGTGCAAGAAGCTAAAGATCCCGATCACCACGTTTATGATTGCGAGTGATCCTTATTTGCAGCGTTTTGTAAATGAGTTTACGGAAACCAATAATGGCAAGGCATTCTTTGCCTCCCTCGACAGGCTGGGGAGCTTTATTTTTAAGGATTTTGAGAGTGGGAAGAGAAAAACCGTCTATTAATCAAAAAATATTTTACATAAAACGACCAAATGGATATTACAAAGATCAAAACACTGGGAGAACTGAAGAAAGCAGGTTACAAGAACAGATCCGTCAAAGAAGAGATCAGGGAGAACCTTATCCGTAAACTACAGAGCAAGGAGGCGACTTTTCCGGGTATTATCGGTTATGAGGACTCGGTGATACCCGATACGGAACGGGCCTTATTATCGCGTCACAATATTTTATTCCTGGGGCTCCGCGGGCAGGCAAAGACGCGGATGGCCCGGCAGATGATCGATCTGCTCGATGAGTATGTGCCTTTTATCACCGGCAGCGAGATCAACGATGATCCCTATCGCCCCATTTCGAAATATGCCCGCGACCTGATCGCCGCAAAAGGCAATGACACCCCCATCAGCTGGCTTCATCGCAGCGAGCGGTATGGGGAAAAACTGGCGACACCGGATGTCAGCGTAGCCGACCTGATCGGAGATATCGACCCTATCAAGGCGGCCAACCTGCGGTTGAATTTCGCCGATGAGCAGGTACTTCATTTCGGCATTATCCCGAAGAGTAACCGCGGGATCTTTGTGATCAACGAGATCCCCGATCTGCAGGCCCGTATCCAGGTATCCTTGTTCAATATCCTGGAGGAGGGCGATATCCAGATCCGAGGGTTCAAGCTGCGGATGCCATTGGACATCCTGTTTGTATTTACGGCTAACCCGGAGGATTATACGAATCGCGGCTCCATCGTCACGCCTTTAAAGGACCGGATCGAAAGCCAGATCCTGACGCATTATCCAAAGACCATCGATACGGCACTGGCCATCACGGAGCAGGAAGCGGACGTACATGCCGATCAGAAGGGGCGGGTGATCGTGAGTGACCTGGTGAAAAGGCTGATCGAGCAGGTTTCTTTTGAAGCCCGGACCAGTGAATACGTGGATAAGAAGAGCGGTGTCTCTGCCCGTCTGACGATCGCGGCGTTTGAAAATGCCGTGAGTGCCGCCGAGCGGAGGGCCATCCTGAATAATGAGAAGGAGACGCAGGTTTGGATGAGCGACCTGGTGGGTATCGTGCCATCGATCACCGGAAAGATCGAGCTGGTGTATGAGGGAGAGCAGGAGGGTCCGTACCAGGTGGCGTTCAATCTGTTGGAGAAGGCGTTCCGCACCCAGTTCATCAACTACTTCCCCAACCCCGACCAGATGAAAAAGCGTAAGGCCGAGGCGAGGGAGGAGAATCCCTTTCGACCGATCACGCATTGGTTTGACAAGGGCAACCAGATCAATTTATTCTTCAATACCCGGGACGACGAAAAGATCCAGCAGCTTTATAAGGTGGATGGGTTGCATGCGCTGGTCAAGAAATATTTCAAATTGGCCAATGAGCGGGAGGCTGCCCTGCTGATGGAATTTGTCCTGCATGGACTGGCGGCCTATTCCCTTATCAGCAAGAAAGTGGTGGAGGGCAAGATCGAGTTCAAGGACCTGATCGGCTCCATGGTGAACCTGGGTTCCTCCGGCGGAAGCTATAGCAGCGATGAGGACCTGGAGGGGGATGATTTTAATTAGAAGATATAAGACATTGACCTTTAAAAAAGCCCTTATGGGGCTTTTTTTATTAAATTCCGGTTAAAGAATATTTACTTCTCTTTCGAGCGTCACCCCAAATTTGTTTTGCACGCTGGACAGGATCTCTTCGCTGAGGTCATAGATCTCTTTGCCGGTGGCATTGCCGTAATTGACAAGGACCAGGGCCTGACGGACATGACAGCCGGCGTCTCCCCGGCGATAGCCTTTCCAGCCGCATTGTTCGATGAGCCAGCCGGCGGCGAGCTTTGTGAAACCTGCGGCGGCGGAGGAGGTCGTTGCGGAGGGAGTCCGGGACGTTGCGTTCGGGGTTTCGGGATTAGCGGATGGGTAGCCGACGATACCGGGAAATTGCGTCGCCAGGGCGGCGAATTGTGCGTTGGGGATAGAAGGGTTTTTGAAAAAGCTGCCGGCATTGCCGATCTGCGCCGGATCGGGCAATTTGGATGAACGGATATTGATGACGGCCCGGGAGATCGCCCGGATGCTGAGATCCTGTATGCCCATGTTATCCAACTCTTCCCGGATGGCACCGTATTCGACATGGAACGTGGGGACCTTATTTAGCCGGAAGACCACCTGGAGAAGGATGAACCGGCCTTTGTATTTTCTTTTGAAGACGCTTTCCCGATAGCCGAACTGGCAGTCGTTGAGGGAAAACGTATATACTTTACCGTCTTCGAGGCTCCAGGCCTCCAGCTCATAAAAAACCTCCTTTATTTCTACTCCATAGGCCCCGATGTTCTGCATGGGGGCGGCGCCTACGTTACCAGGGATCAGGGAGAGGTTCTCTACGCCGGCCCAGTTCCGTTGCAGGCAATATTGTACGAATCCGTGCCAGTTCTCTCCTGCCCCGACCTTTACATAAAGATATTTTTCGTCTTCGTGTACGACCCGGATGCCTTTGACCTGGTTGTGCAGGACAAGGCCGTTGATGTTCCCGGTAAAGAGGATATTGCTGCCGCCGCCGAGAATGAGGGGGGGGCCGCCGGGGAAGTCGCCGGTAGGGGAAGATATGGATAGAGGGCCATCGCTGGGTAAAGAGGTTGACGAGGATCGGTTGCGGGCGAGCTCCAGGAGTTCGGCCAGTTCATCCAGGTTGGAGAACGGAGAGAAATACCGGGCCATTACATTGATCCCAAAGCTGTTATAGGGTTTTAGCGAAATATTTTCGGAGAGTTGCATCATGGATGGGTCAAAAATAGGATAGTTTTTGTAAAAATAAGGGAGGGGATGCAACGCCTGTTAGCTCCCGGACTGTCAGGTTATTGATACCTGTTCGTTTTTATTGAAACAGACTTACTATGAAACCTATTGTTTTGCTTCCGGCTTTTGTTGTTTTGATCATGGCTGCGGGAGGCTGTCGTAAGAACCAATCCAATATGTCGTCGGATAACTTTATTGCCGATCCGAATAATCCCGATACTGTCACCCTGATGGCAAAATGGAGCCTCGTAAGAGACTCTATTGGTTCTTTTGTTGGATCCGCGGTTGATCACAGCCAGATCTATTATGGGGTGGCAACCGATTACTGGGATTTTAGAAAGGATGGAAAGGTTTATATAAAAGAGGGAGGTTTTCTTGACACCGTAAATTACCAGCTAATCCCTGCCGATACGGTGCTTTTTACACCGCTGCGTACCCTTCCGGTGAATCCTGCCGGAAAGTATATCGTGACAGGAATGGATCTTCACCAGGCCACGATCCGTTCCTCCTTTTTGCCCAGTCCGGGTGGTTATTTTACGCAGCTTGTTTATCTGAGGAGATAGCGGCCCGGCGAGGGAAGACACTAATTACAACGCATCGACGTCGGGAATGATCACGACGCTGCGGAATTTGGGATGGTTATGCAGGATGGCGGTCTGTTGCTGGATGACGAGTTTTGCAAAAGAGATCGTGTGGCCGTCTTTTGGCAGCTTGAGCATCAGTTCCATGAGGAATTGGTTGCGGACCCGGGCTACGATGGGTTCGGCGGGGCCGACGAGGTATTTTCCAAAATCGTTTTTGAGGTTGTTGGCGAAGAAATGGGCGGCCGATTGTACCACCTCTTTATCCCGGTGCCGGAAGGTGACCTGGATGACCCGGGAATATGGCGGATAAAAGAATTGCTGCCGGGCGGCTATCTCCTGTTGAAAGAAGAGCTTATAATCATGTGCCTGTACATAGGCCAATACCGGGTGGCTGATATTGGCTACCTGGATCAGTACCCTTCCTTCCCCATCTTTACGGCCGGCGCGGCCGCTTACCTGTTCCATTAACTGAAAGGCCCGCTCGTTGACCCGGAAATCGGCAAAGCTGAGGATGCTATCCCCGTCGAGGATACCAACGAGGTTGACATGTTCGAAGTCCAGGCCTTTTACCACCATCTGGGTACCTACCAGGATATCGATCCGTTGTTGTTCGAATTGCTGGATCATACTGTCATGGGCGGTCTTGCCCCGGACGCTGTCGATATCCATGCGGGCGACGCGGGCCTTGGGGTAAACCTCTTCCAGGTATTCCTCGATACGTTCGGTGCCGAAGTTTCGCTGGGTAAAGCGGTGGTTGCCGCAGGCGGCGCAGATATGTACGGGTGGATAGACGGTGCCGCAATAATGACAATGCAGCTTATTGGTCAGCTTGTGAAAGTTGAGGGATACATCGCAGTTGCGGCATTGGGGGATCCAGCCGCAGACTTCGCAGACCTGGTAGGGAGAATATCCCCGGCGGTTCTGGAAGAGAATGACTTGTTTACCGCTGGCCAGCGATTGCTGGATGGCGGTATGAAGGGCGGGGCTGAGGATCGGTTTGCCGTTGTCACGCGAACCCGTTTCGGAGGAGGTGTCGCGGATCCCGGCATCGGAGGCCGCAGGGTCCGGGAAGACCTTGTTCCGCGAAGAGGGACCTGTCCCGGCAAAAAGGTCGGGAGCGCTGTCATCTGTTCCGGAGGATCGGTGCGGGCCGTGAGGTTGATGATGGGGGCCATGCGTACTTTCGGGCAGGACAGGGGTCTGTGTGTGACGGGCGGCCCGGTTGAATTGCATCCGGAGCTGTTTGGTGTCGATCAGTATGATCTCCGGTAGCCGCACCTGTCCATAGCGTTGGTTTAGCTCGACGAGCCCGTATTTCCCGGAACTGGCATTGAAATAGGTTTCCACGGAAGGGGTGGCGCTGCCCAGCAGGACTTTGGCCCCGAAAAGGGAGGCATAATAGATCGCCGCGTCCCGGGCATGATAACGGGGGGCGGGCTCCTGTTGCTTATAAGAAGTGTCATGCTCTTCGTCCACTACGATGAGGCCCAGTTCCTGGAAGGGAAGGAAGATCGAAGAACGTGCCCCGAGGATGATCTTTAATTCGCCTGTCCGGATCTTGTTCCAGACTTCCAGCCGTTCGTTCTGGCTGAATTTACTATGATAGATCCCGATATAGCCCCCGAAATGTTTTTGCAGGCGGCGGATGATCTGGGAGGTGAGCGCGATCTCCGGCAGCAGGTAGAGGACCTGTTGTCCCTGGCGGATGACCTGTTCGATCTGGCGGATATACACCTGGGTCTTACCGCTGGAGGTAACGCCATGTAACAGGCAGACATTCCGCTGCTGATATACCTCGTTGATCTGTTCGAAGGCGGTCTGTTGCGCCGCAGACAGCTCAAAATCGATGAGTATGTCCCGGGGAAGATATTTTATACGGCCGACGATACGCTGCTCGATCAGAAGGATCTTCTTTTCGACGAGTCCTTTTAGCTGGGCGTCCGAGGCCCCGGATTTCTTCAGGACCTCCGGGCGGGTGACTTCTCCCAATGTACGGGAAAGGTGGAGGTAGGCCAGGAGGAGTTCCTGCTGTTTGGGTGCGCGGCTCCAGTTATTGAGCAGATCGGCCAGTTTATCTTCGTTGTGGTATTCGGGGTTGAGGAGGACATAGTTCTCTTTTTTTGCCGAATAGGTTTCTTTCAGCGACTCCCGGACAAAGCAGACCTTTTTTTCGATCAGTCTTTTGATGACGGGATAGACATGGGAGGAATCGAGGAGCTGTTGTACTTCGTCGAGCTTTAGCTCTTTTTTTATATGAAGGGCTTCGGCCACCACAAATTCGTCATTGTCCAGGTGGGTAAAATCGTCGCCTGTCTCCTCGTTGTAGACGAGGATGGTCTCGCTGCTTAATTTGAAGTGCGCGGGCAGGGCTGCGGCCATGACCTCGCCTTCGCTGCAAAGATAGTAGCCCGCGATCCATTCCCAGAGCTGTAATTGGGCGGGATGCAGGATCGGTTCGGTGTCGAGGATATTGCCGATCTCTTTTGGTTCGAAGGCCTGGGGTTTATCGTGATGGAGACGCCGGATGATGCCGGCATACTTTTTATTCCGCAGCTCTACTTCTACGCGACATCCCTCCCGGACCTGGTCACGCCATCGTTCGGGTACGGTCCAGGTATAGTTCCTGGGAAGCGCCAGGGGTATGATGACTTCGGCGTACATCCCCCAAAGGTACAACGGTCAAATCTTTTTGATCCATGAAACCTGGTATTCAACAAGTTTTTCTTCCATAAGCCTGTAGATCTGTCCACGGAGGGCGGGAAGATCGTCGTAATCAAGTCCCTCTACGGCAATGGCGGGCAGGAAGACGGCCCGGGTGGGGCCGGGACGGAGACAGAAGATGCTGGAGTAGTGCATCCGGTCGTAGGTATTCAGGAAAAGGATGGGCTGGATAGGGGTCTGTGTTTCGATGGCGATGCGGAAGGCGCCGTCAAAGAATTCTTTCAGGGGCCGGTGGGTCTCGTTGAAGGTCCCTTCAGGGAATATGAATACCGAGCTACCCTGTGCAAGCACCGACTTTAGCTCGCGGACGCTTTTTGATCGTTCGTGCGGGTCGGAACGATCGACCATGACAACGGCCCGGCTATAGATATAACCAAAGAGCGGCATACGGCGCATTTCCGCCTTACCCAGGACGCGGAAGGAATGGCAGCGGATCGCCCTGAGGATGAGGGGGATGTCCAGGTAGGAGATATGGTTTGAGACAAAGACATACTGCCGGTGGGCGTCCGGGATGGCCTCGAAGATATTCGTATGGCGGATCCCGACGAGTGTCATCCAGGTCTTATCCCAGATATAGCAGGCGTGGTAGATACTGTCCCCGGCGTTTTTGTGGGTCTGAAGGGAAAGGACGGCCACGAAGGGAAGGACACACAACATACCCACGATAAAGAGAAGAAGGGCATACAGGCAATAGAGCCACCAAAGGGGTTTCAGAAGGATTCTCATGCGGGACGAAAATAGGGAATAATAAGTATCTTTGCCGATTGGTGATCCAATGAAATGAACAGGATGGAACAGGAAATACATAAAAAAACGGTGGCCTTCCACACGCTGGGATGCAAGCTCAATTATTCGGAGACCTCTACCCTATCCCGGTTGCTGGAAAAGGAGGGGTTTGAGAAAAGGGAGTTCGATTCCCCGGCGGATGTGTATGTCATCAATACCTGTAGTGTGACCGACAACGCGGACAAGGAATGTCGTTACCTGGTTCGGCGGATCCAGCGGCAGGCTCCGCAAAGCCTTGTGGTGATCACGGGTTGTTATGCACAGCTGAAACCGGCCGAGATCGCCGCTATACCGGGTGTTGACCTGGTGCTGGGGGCGGCGGAGAAGTTCAATATCGTCGATCACCTGAAAGAACTGTCGAAAGGAGATCCTACGAAGATCAGCAGCTGTGATATTGAGGAGGTGAGCGGGTTCAATTCCTCCTATTCGCTGACGGACCGGACGAGGACCTTTTTAAAAGTGCAGGATGGATGTGATTATAATTGTTCGTTCTGTACGATCCCGATGGCCAGGGGGAAGAGCCGGAGCGATACCATTGCCCGGACGGTGGAAAATGTACGCCGGATCGTAGAGCGGGGGGAAGTAAAGGAGATCGTATTGACGGGGGTGAACCTGGGGGATTTTGGGAAGGGGCCGGAGGAGCGGGAGGATTTTTTTGGGTTGATAAAAGAGCTGGATACCATCGACGGGATCGAGCGGTACCGGATCTCCTCGATCGAGCCCAATTTGCTGACACCGGAGATGATCGAATGGGTGGCGGGCAGCCGGAAATTTATGCCTCACTTTCATATTCCCCTGCAGAGCGGAAGTGACGCGATACTAGGGCTGATGCGCCGCCGTTATAAAAAAGAGCTGTATGCGCAACGGGTACAGCTGATCAAGAGCCTGATGCCCCATTGCGCGATCGGGGTGGATGTGATCGTTGGCCATCCCGGCGAGACGGCCGACCATTTTAAAGAAACCTGCGAATTCCTGCACGAATTAGATATTTCCTATCTTCATGTCTTCACTTATTCCGAGCGGGATCATACCCGGGCGCTGGAGATCCAGCCGGTGGTGCCTGTCGTCATCCGTCATGAGCGGAATAAGGTCCTGCGTAACTTATCCTACCAGAAAATGCAATATTTCACCCGGCAACATGAAGGCCAGACCCGCAAGGTATTGCTGGAAGGCCATGTAAAGACGGAGATGATGGAAGGCTATACCGACAATTACATCAAGGTCACCACCCCCTACCGGGCCGAATGGGTCAATCAGCTGATCGACTGGAAACTCTAAGGGGGGCGGCCGAACAATGAAGCGGGAGTTTTGTTAACTTTAAGCAAGGAGCTATCACATGCGAAAATTCCAGGTGACCATACAATTTGAGATGAACGATGAATTTGCGGCGCTTGTTCCCCCTCACCGGACCTATATCAACAGGTTGATCGAGCAGGGGATCATCGACCATTATGTCGTGACGATGGAGACGCAGCGGGTATGGATCACTTTCTCCGCGGAAGACAGGGAGTCGGTGGTGAAGTATCTTTCCAAATCGCCGCTGTTTAAATTCTGGACCTATGAGATCGATGAATTGTTCATGGTTGACGGTTTGCATTACCGGCTGCCGGTTGTCCAGCTGAATTAGCGCCGTCTGTTTGCATATAGCCTGGTTTTTGCCCCAGCCTATTTTTTCTTTTTTACAGCCATCCAGGCGGGTTTACTCTTTACCCATTTCTTGTATACATGACATCCTTCCACGTGGGCGCCCGGCAGATAGCCCGTGCTCATCAGGAACTCTCCTACGATCTCGCCGCCGGTAAACCGAAAGGTCTTCTTGAACAGTTTTACCCATTCCTCCTTTGTCAGGGGATGATGATGGTCCAGCCAGCTTTTGAACGAGCCAAATTCTTTTTGCAGGGCTTTTATTTTTTGGGCGTTCTCGATCGCCGCGGCCACCTTTAGCCGGTTGCGGATGATGCCGGCATCGCCCAGCAGGCGCTCCACCTGTTTGGGTCCGTAGCGGGCTACTTTATCGATATTGAAATCGTCGAAGGCGCGGAAGAAGTTGTCCTTTTTTTTCAGGATGGTCGTCCAGGAGAGACCGGCCTGGTTGATCTCCAGGATCAGCCGGGCAAACAGGTCGTTGTCGTCATCGATAGGAAAGCCATATTCATGATCGTGGTAGTGAATATGCACGTTGTCTTTTTCCATGTTTTGTACGACGCCGCAGTAGCCGGAGAGTTTTTCCATATCGAAGGGGTATAAGCAGCAAATGTAAAGATTTATGCTATAGATTTGGGGGAAGGTATTTGTTGTTTTTACCAGATCATTTATCATAATTAACATTTCCATGGCAAGATCCCTATTCCTCTTTCTGATTGTTACGTCCGTTTGTTTTGCCGGGCGCGGGCAGCAGTCCGCCGGGCTACCGGAAAAACCCGTCGGGCCGGGCTTTGATCCGCAGGCTGTGTTTGCGCCCGGTTTCTATACGGAGTTCCGGCTTCCTACGAGGTCGGCTGATGGCGCTCCGTCGGCAAGCTACTGGCAGAACAGGGCGGATTATACGATACAGGCGAAGCTGGACACGACGGCTAATAAATTATCAGGCCGTGTTGCCATCCGTTATACCAATAACAGTCCGGATACGCTCCGTTCGCTGTGGTTGCAAATGGATCAGAATACCTATCGGAAGGATGCCCGGAGCAATTATCTTACCGGGGTGCCTGCCGGGGGCCATACCAATGGATATGAGCTGGAATCGGTGACGATCGAACAGGGAGGCGTGACGACAACTGCGGACTATATCGTGACGGATACCCGTATGCAGATCCGGCTGAAGCGGCCATTGGCGGCCCATGGAGGTGCGATCAACATAGTGATCGGCTATCATTATACCGTGCCGGGAGATTTTGGCAACCGAACGGATCATGTGGAGACCCGCAACGGGAAGATCTATGAGATCGCCCAATGGTATCCCCGGATGTGTGTCTATGACGACCGATCCGGGTGGAATACCCTACCCTTTCTTGGCAGCGGGGAGTTCTATTGTGAATATGGCGACTTTGACTACAAGGTGACCGTTCCCTGGGATATGATCGTGGCAGGTTCGGGGGAGTTGCAGAACCCGCAGGAGGTGCTGACGGCTAAGGAGATCGCCCGGCTGTCTGCCGCGCGGGGGAGCGACAAGACAGTTATGTTGCGGGATGTGGCCGAAGTGGGCGATCCGGCCAGCCGGCCGGTACAGAAGGGGGTACTTACCTGGCATTTTAAGATGTTTAATACCCGGGATGTTGCCTTTGGGGCCTCCCGTGCCTATGTCTGGGATGCTGCCCGGGTGAACCTGCCCGAAGGCAGGAAGTCCCTCGCCATGTCGGTCTACCCGGTGGAGAGTGCGGGGACGGGCGCCTGGGGGCGGGCAACGGAATATCTGAAGGCCTCGATGGAATATTTTTCACGGCAATGGTTTGTATATCCCTACCCGGTTGCCGTCAATGAGGCGGGGATTGCGGGGGGGATGGAGTATCCCGGGATCGTTTTTGATGGTATCACGGACAAGGGAAAGGAATTGTACTGGGTAACGGCGCATGAGATCGGACACAACTGGTTCCCGATGATCGTCGGGTCGGACGAGCGGACCAATGGCTGGATGGATGAAGGCTTCAATACCTTTATCGATGTCTATGCATCGGATGTCTTCAACAAAGGCGAGTTTGCGCCAAAGCGGGATGATGAATACGCTCCCGGCGGGGGCAACCCGGTGGAAGAGATCGTCCCGCTGTTACAGGATGCGCAGGCACCGGTGATGATGACCCGGGCCGATGGCATCCCGGAGAAATACCGGCATCCGATGACCTATTTTAAACCGGCGCTTGGGCTGGTCCTTCTGCGGGAAGTGATCCTGGGTAAAGATCGGTTTGACTATGCCTTCCGGCATTATATCCGGAACTGGGCCTACCGGCATCCTTCGCCCTATGATTTTTTGCGGACGATGGACAATGAAGCGGGGGAAGACCTCTCCTGGTTCTGGAGGGAGTGGTTCTTTCACAACTGGGGGCTGGATCTGGCGGTGCAGTCGGTTAGGGTGGAAGCGGCCGGTGGGCAGGCTTCGACGGGAGGAACGCCTTTGACAGGGGAGGCTGTGGTGAGTGGGGCGCCTTCGGCGGGGAGGACTTCGGCGGGTGGGCCGCTGGCGGCACGAGGGGAGACAGCGGGAAGGACTTCGACAGCGGGGAAGATGATGTTTGCCGTGACGATCGCGAACCTGGATAGGATGGTAATGCCGGCGGTATTGGAGTTGGTCTGGAAGGATGGTACGAAACAACGGGTATCGTTGCCCGTAGAGACCTGGTTATTGTCGGGTGTGCAGACCTTGCATTTCGAGGGGGCGACAGGGTTGGCTTCGGTGACGATCGATCCGGATAAACAGTTGCCGGATGTGAATAGAGGGAATAATACCTGGAAAGATTAAAACAAGGTTTAAGAGCGATTAAAAGACCATTTAAAGTTATGTGTGGTTTGTGCTGCTGTTGGAAGCGGGATATTTTTGTCGTAAACATCTTTTATGAAAAAATATCTCTACGTCCCCGCCGCATGCGCACTGCTTGCGGTCTCCTGTTATCCGCAACACCCGCTGACAAAGGGACCGGCGGCGAATAATGACACCTATAAGGTGGAGTATCTTTTTGAGCACGAAGGCTGTAAGGTTTACCGTTTTTTTGACCGGGGGAATTATATCTACTATACCAATTGTAATGGGGAGGCGATCACCCGGACCGATAGTACGGCGATCCATAATTCGATTCGTGTGAAGAAATGAGGCCGGAAGGAGCGGATTGGCGTGGCTGGAGGAATTGGTTTTGAGCGTTTTAGCGGCAATTTCTCCTAAAAAAGGATTGAAAAAGTTTTTGTAGAACTATTTTTGCCCTTATCTTTGCACTCCTTTCAACGGAAAACTGTTCGGAAGAAGGGAAAAAGGGAGTTTAGCTCAGCTGGTTCAGAGCATCTGCCTTACAAGCAGAGGGTCGGCGGTTCGAACCCGTCAACTCCCACTAATTAGCCTCGATTCGTCGAGGCTTTTTTTATTTTGATCTGTGTGTGCTCGTTACTCCATTTTAATTTCTGATTGCAAAGGTTTGAATACAGTCGCCCTTTCGCTCAGAAGCTCGATTAATTCAAAATATTTATATCTCGCATTCCTGTTTGGCCAAGTGATTGCGCAAAATTTTGAAATTTGCACACAGAAATTGCACTTAAAGAGCATCTGCCTATCTTAATTTTTGCAATGAATTGATATACAGAGCCCTTAGAATAATCAAAGAAAAGAGGTAAATTTGCACAAAGCCAGATTATATGGATCTCATAATCGATTTTGACGGAATTCAGGACTCATCCAAACAGGATTGGTTGCTTCGTACATTGAGCCTAATGGGCATAGGTTATCAAACTGCCGAAAAGCACCAAACCATTGACGAATATAACAATGATCTCGAAGTAGGAAATGCTGAAATCGAAAAAGGAAACTTCATGACGAATGACCAACTGAAGAAAGAAATCAAGTCATGGTAACAGTATGGACACCCCAAGCCATAGCCGAGTTAAGAAAAGCTTACGATTATATTAGCAAAGATTCTCCCCAAAATGCCAGAAAGGTTGTTGAAGAACTGACCGCCATCGCTGATCGACTACCGACCCAACCCGAAATGTTCCCACCCGATAAATTCAAGAAAAATAACGATGGTGCCTGGCGGGCATTTGAAAAGTATCACTATCGTCTTTCATACCTAATAACCCCCAGGGAAATTCGCATTGTTCGAATGAGGCATACGAGTCGGACGCCGATGCAGTATTGATATGGGAATAAGATTTGCAACATTGTACGAACGTAGTTAGAGAACAATGCATCAAGATATTTGATTATCTTTTCTGTCGATTCTTTTCGTGCTGTCATAGTCAAATTAGGCATTCCAAAAGCTAAGCACCGCATCAAGATACTTTTGCAGATTTTCTGCGCGCCATGTGACAGGGCTGCTTTCGTGCAGTAAATAATATTCATTATTGGCACAAACCAACTTTGACCGGTCCGGGCAATTAATAACCCAATTGATAGCATTTACGACCGTTTCTTGATACGACTTCCCGAACAATGAATTCGGAACATTGTATAACATTCCTTCCAAAAAGTAAGATGGCCCGATCCCATTCACGATGTAACCCTTGGAGATCATGCTATTCCGCATGTTTTTTAATATCCTCACCGTCGGCTTAAACCATTGTGACGTTGCCTGATGCTTCCTCGTACAGTTTTCGGCATGCTGTTTTGGATAATTGACGATTTGCACTCCGCCACTTGTCCAAAAGGTAATGCCCTCCACAAACGAATAGTCTAACGCACTACGATATCGATTATAGCGCCTGAATTGAGCACAGGGAACTACATCTGTTTCCCGACGCGCACCGTCTGCCTTTATATAAATAGCTTTATTGCTGGACGTGACTTTTAAAGGATACCTACTATCCAAATGTGTAAATACATCCCTTTTGAAATCGTTAGAGGTATAGCTTGCGCTTGACCATGTTGCATTAAATAATGCAAGCTCTTCGGGAGTTAAGGCGCTTGCATCATGGTAGTAGATTGAGTTTGTGTTAATAATTACATCAACATCGCTATCTGCGTAGACATTGGTGTCGTTACAATATGAACCCTGTAGAAAAATTTCGTAATTCTTACCAGCGTACGGTGCTTTATCGTCTTGAAGAGCGCGGCGTATTGTAGCGTAGGTATCAGCAGACTGCGTAATAGTGCCCTGCCTGCTCCATGTTTCAAGCTGCGTTTCTGATATTGGCATAGCTTATTGGGTTAAGAGTTTTTTGAGTTCGGGTTCGCGGCAGGCAAAGCTTTCAGCACCTCGCTGCCGTAGTATGTTCAACTTGCCAAGATTATGCTCGAACAGATCGGTCGCCATTTCCGGCTTTTCGAAGGTATCGCTAATCCTGATCGTGGGAACCTCTTTAAAGAGAATAACACGAAGCTGCTCCATCGACTGGGTATTTATCTCAAGCGTTTTTTGTAAAAGCTGGACGCTCATAAGATATTTGGCCCATCGCATTTTGCTGAATAATCCGCGTTTAGGTTCGGGGTATCTTCCGACACCAATGCTCACGACACGCAGGTTCTCGTGTCTATGCCCTAAAGCTTTGGTCGCATCGGCGATTGCATATAGAGTCGGATTGTTTGCACAGTAGCCGCCGTCTACAAGCTCAACGGTATCCCCTGCTGCCGTGCGGACAAATTTCCGCTCAAAAAAGGGGTATGCCGCACACGACGCCTGAACAGCATCGCTTATTCTCACTCCAAAGCCAGGTACAAAGGTTGCAATCCTTCCATGAGCTTGATCAACACTTCCTTTGAAAATCATCGGCTTTTCAATCACCCACTTTGTTGTTACAATTCCAACAGCAGTTTTGACACTATCGAACATTGCATCGCCGAAAACCTGGTCCGCTAACGTCGCCAAGACCTTCGTTTTTTCTGAAGGTCTTTTTTTCTGCATGATCCTGGGCACATGCTCTTTGTAGTGATGATGAATTTCGTCAACGGATAGCCCTTGTGATATGAGGGCGGCGATTATGGATCCCGTGCTTGTCCCAAATACCAGATCGAAGCTCTCATGCAGCCTCTTTCCGAGCATTGCTTCGATTTCTTTTAGAACTCCTAGAGCGTAAAAACCCTTAGCTCCGCCGCCATCCAAGCAAAGTATTTTGTAAGGTTTTATTATGTCGGGCGATACTGACATTGCAATCAAATAATTTGCTTAAATATACTATTTAAGCGAGAAAATTTACCAATATTTTTAGGACTCCGGCAGATAGTAAGTCTCATTCATTCTTGGATTGGGCACAAAATCGTCGAATTTTCTCCAAACCGTTTTCCCACTTTTTTGGTCCAGTGCTTCTAACGATTTGTTCAACTGGTTCATTTGGTCACATTCGTCAGGAGAGAGGTAAAATGCTCTACTAGAGAGTAGATCCATTGTGTTATAATAGGTGCCACCATTAAAAGATTCCTGAGAATTAAGGCTCTGCAACGTTTTTATGAACTGGATTATTTCAGAATGACGTATAGCCGGCAACAAATACGGCAATGTATCCACCATTCCATCCTCTGATACAACAACAATCAGCGTGGGCCTTTTCCGTCCACGGAACTCCTGATAAGTTAGCGCAGAATTGTACCTGGACCCCCTCGATGCATCGCCGTCGATGCCAACTAGGCCGTCCAATATGGCGCCTTTAGCGTGGAGACTGCCATCGAGGTCAATAATTAATGCACCGTCAATTGAGATCAATGCCTGAAGAGAACCCGCATCTAATTTCGTTGGTTTGATTGGAATACACTGCTTTGCCAGACGTTTTGCTTCCTGAGCAGCATCTGGAGCAAAGACCAGCATGCTTCCTTGCGCGACCTGAGCTGCGGACAGCGCCAACGTATACAAATAGTCAATCTGTACTTTTGTAATCCCTGAAAATACTCGTCCGGCGTCTTCTGCAAATTTCTCAGGTAAAATGACCGATCGAACTTGAACAGGATTTCCATATCGCATAACCAATACCGACTGATCCTGATGCAAGATATTATAACAATGTAGGCCAGTAAAATGGATATGGAAAATGTCCTCCTTTTGGCCAGAATAATTCGGTGTTATAAACCCAAGACCTAATACTTGCTCGCTGTCTGTAATCACCCCAACTTCGCTATTCGTCAACTCAAGTACCTTTCTGATTTTTCGATACTCAGTAATTGGAAATACATCTGCAAATTCGACTGTCATCTGTAAGTCAGAATGATTTCCACGACAAACAATTAGATGTCCTTGATTCTCTTTTCCTTCGTACTTTAGAACACTCAATGCCTCACAGGCGGGATAAATTTCGTAGAATCCTCGCCCACCTGCCGCAGTTGCTATGGTAAAAGAGAAATTCTTCGCTGCGGCCCGCAATAGCTCATCCGCGTCGCGCTCTGGTCCTCGTTCGTTACCTGCATCGGGCGGATATAACCGGTAGGTATGATCCTCCAAGTACGCATCGATGGCCGAATCTAGAAAAGACATGCTTTTTTTGAGAAATTCCTCCGGGTCTCTATATTTAAGAAACTGGTAGTTGGAATAGATACTTTTATTTAGCTGAAGTACAACGTGCACAAAATAACCATTTTTCTTAATGGCCTGCCCGACAAAATGAGCCTTATCAGTAAAAGATGGAGAATTGTCAAGTATCCTTTTAATCGCCTGTGGAAAGTTTCGTCGAAAGGTTCGACTCTCTGTCTCCTCCCGCGAAAGTCCGCTGTAAAACATGTCCTTCAATGGATCCGATTCGTAAACCTCACGGAGGGCTTCATCGATCCCTTCAAAGTCTTTGGCTAAAAACTGCATTTTCTCCGGTTCATAGCATATGGGAGGCTTTTCAATATCACTCTCAGTTCTAAATCCAAGCAAAAAACTGGTAGGCTGTAACCGACTATCTATTTTTTTAAATAGAGATTCTGCTGCCACCTTACAGGAAATCATAAAGTGGACCTGCCATGGCCACATGAAATAAATTAGCGAATTGGGATAACCTGACATTTTTAATATTTAATCAGACTGAAGATTATCGTTTCGGTAACACGCCGTAGGTTCACAGCCGATACCTTGCACCTAAGCTAGCCATATATCCCACTGATCATTTATTCGAACTCGACTGTTTTCAAATTATGGCCTGAGAAGTGGTCATTAAGATCAAATGTTGCGTGGAAGACCTGATTTTGGAGTATTTCAGGACTCGAGTAGGTATAAATATTGACATTTGCTTTAAATCCGTTTCTTGCAGTTTCCGGCAGATCGTAAATATCATAGATGTTCGATAAATCGGGATAGAAATACATGACTGCAGGGATAACATTCCTGCTTTTAAATTTCTTAAGCTTCTCTATATCCAAGTCGTGAAACATAGTATCCGATCTGGTTATTGACTTCGGAAACTGATCGCGTACGGCACCTAGTATCATCACATCAACCTCATCCACCGGATAATTCTCTTGTTTCGGATATTCACCTATGAATTTCGCCATCGGCTTATCGCTCTTTGCGTCCTCCGCACCTTGTTTCTTTAGATTATAGTTATTGCGAAAGGTGCGCTTATAAAATATCCTTCCCAACTCGATTTCGATACCATTTCTATCGCCTAGAAGAATGATTTGTTTCAGAATTTTATATTGCTCCGGCCTTAGCCACTGTAACATAATTTGTTCCATCTTGCTAAACTACAAAACTTGTTACGCCGGTGCTACCGTTAAAACACCTTTTTTGTGGACTACGCGAGCAAAAAAAACCGTTCCCATGCTGTTCCAATTCGTTACCTTCGGCAAAATAGCCAATGCTAACCAATCTACTTGAATTTGCCGCCCTGGTTATTCAGGTTATCGGCACCGTTATTATGTTCTTCAATGCCCCAAAAAACGAGCCGAAGGGTGCCTTTATCGGCACCCTCAATCCTGACTACGAGACCCCTAGGAAACGCGAGCATCATACCAAGTGGGGGTTTTTCCTACTGGCCATGGGTTTTGGCATCCAACTCCTGTCCCTAGTGATAAAAATGTTGCAAACTAAATAGATTATCCGCATCTTTTCCCCCTTCCCTATCTTGTTTCTTATCGGCACAAGCGCTCCGTCGCTGACTTCCGCCATCTCTGGCGGCTTTGCTAAACCGAAACCAAACTTGACTCGCAAGAGAGAGCATATTGAGACAAAGAGGGTGGTTCGAATCCTCATCGCGAGATTCAAACAATTCTGTCATTGGGTAGCCATTATTGCCTTGATGGAATATAGATGCTTTGCAATGGTCCACTTCAAATATATCGAGAAATTTACGGCAGATACCCTGATGCAATCGTATTTCCTTATTGTTTGTTCCTTTTAAATGATTCAAGCTGCTTTGCGTTTTCCTTTTTCTGTTCAAATGGAAGGCTTCCAACGTACCTCTTCGTCGTCTCCGGCTTCTTATGCCCAAGTTCCTCCCCTATTTCAATCAGGCTCGCACCACCCCGCCGCCGCATAGTAGAATAAGTATGTCGAGCTACCTGACAGCCAGCCTTCTTATCGATCCCGAGATCATCCAGGATATACTGCATCCATTTGTTGATAAACTTCGTGAAATACTCGACAATTTCATATTGCCGGAGTGGCGTCATGCCCCACTCAAAGATGGGAAAGATATAGTTTTCGGGAGATTTGTCCTTGTTGCCGTATTCAGCAATGGTCTGCAGCAGATCCGGACCTAGAAATACGGAGATCCTAGGCGGCGCCTCTTGAAAAGGATCTTCCGTTTTAGCCCGTTCGAATTCCAAAAGTTCGTCCGTAATATTCTTGTACTGCAACAGACAAATATCCTTGGGGTTCATGCCTTGGCCAAAGTACATAAAGAACCAAAAGGCCTTGGCCTTTTGCATCGACGGCCTCTTAGGATCACATTCATAGTAATATATTTGTTCGATGACACTTTGGTCAAACGCCTTCTTTGTGTTATTGGAACCAGGGATTATAAATTGGCGTTTCCCGAATGGATAGCATCCCTCTTTTTTGATGATCTTGAGATGAATGGCTTCATTGAACATGGTCCTAAGCGTGATAAGGTACATTCCGATAGTGGTTTTGCTACACTTTCGTTTTTTAACCTCGTCTGTGTGATTTTTCATCCAGTCAGCATAGCTCCTTAGATAGGAGGCTGTGATCGCCTTGAACCGGACATTACCTCCAAATTGCTTCAAAGAGTTATAAGCACACTGATAGTTCATGGCCGTTTTCACCTTTCCGTTGGCAAGTTTTTCTTTGATCTGGGTCAAATAAACCTCCCCGATCGTTCCGGGTTCAGGCGTTTCCTGCAGGATCGGAAATTTCTTATAAAACAGAGAGAAATCGAAGGCTCGTAACCTTGGCGGCAGCGAACCTATATACCTTCCAAGCCCATTACATAACAGTCGTCGTCTAGAGGTGATCGAGCGGAAGAGATCGGTTTACTAACTCATATACTTGCCGGATAGAAAATACCCCATCGCTCCGAAGTGCCTTTTCCTGAAGCCCATCCTTCCGTTTAGATATACGCCTAAGCGTCGGATAAGCGGTGAACGGTCCTTGCAGGTATATGAAAATCAGGCTAAACTTCGTGCGCACCTCCAATATTGACCGACCAGGCACTTCGTTGAAAAGAGCATATCCAAAGAATATATAAAACAAAATAATATGGGATACGTCAAAGAACCCAAAGGTGTTGACTTCGTTGTTGGACCCCATGTCTTAACCGACGAAGATCAGAAGATCATGAGTAAGATCATAGCAGATTATAAAGCTACCGGCAAAATCACCAGGGCCTCCAGGTCTAAAAAAACAAACGGTCCACGTAAGAAAGTAAAGCATTGAATCGCCTGAGATACATCTAATTACCAATTTATCCCCCCTATTTTAAGGGATAGTCCCCCATATAGTCCATGATTTGCGTTTAATTTACCAAACGTATGAACATTCATGGTACCTTTTTTCCCGGCTTCCTGTCTTGCCTATTGTTGAGCGCCGTTCTCACCTATCCTGCGACCCAGCCAATCCATTCCGCTGACCAATCAATCCGCACCACGGACCAGCCCGCCCCTCCCACGACCCAGCCCGTACATTCCACGGTCCGGCCCGCTTCCCCCGGAGTCCTGGGAGATCCCAATCCCCGACGAGGCGTACGGCACGAATTCGCCCTTGGCAGGCAGTCCTTCCTGCTCGACGGCCAACCCTTCCAGATCATTTCCGGTGAAATGCATTATACCCGCATCCCACGGGAAGCCTGGCGCGCCCGGATGCGAATGGCCCGGGCCATGGGGCTGAACACCATTGGCACCTATGTATTCTGGAACGTCAGCGAGCCCGAGAAGGGGCGTTTTGATTTCACGGGGAACAACGACATCGCCGCTTTCATCCGGATGGCGCAAGAGGAGGGTCTCTGGGTCGTCCTGCGTCCCAGCCCGTATGTCTGCGCGGAATGGGAGTTTGGCGGTTACCCTTACTGGTTACAAAACGAGCCGGGACTCATAGTCCGCAGCCGCGAGCCCCAATACCTCGCAGAATATCGAACGTATATAAAAGAATTAGGTCGCCAACTGGCCCCCCTCCAGGTCAATCACGGAGGGAATATCCTCATGGTGCAAATCGAAAATGAGTATGGGTCCTATGGACAGGACAAGAAATATCTCGACATCAACCGCCGGATGTTCATCGACGCCGGCTTCGACGGCCTGCTCTTTACCTGCGATCCTCCGCAGGACATGGCGGCTGGTTATCTGCCAGGGCTGCTGCCGGCCGTCAACGGCCTGGACGATCCGCGGAGGGTGAAGGATACGGTCAACAAGTATCACGACGGGAAAGGCCCCTATTATATTTCGGAATGGTACCCGGCCTGGTTCGACTGGTGGGGTACCCCACACCACACTGTTCCCGCCGAAGGATATGCCCGGCGGCTTGACTCCGTCCTGGCGGCCGGGGTCTCCATAAACATGTATATGTTCCATGGCGGCACCACCCGCGGCTTTCTGACGGGCGCCAATTACAACGACCATGATCCCTTCGAACCCCAGGTGAGCAGCTACGATTATGACGCTCCCCTCGACGAGGCCGGCAACGCCACACCCAAGTTCATGCTGTTCCGACGCATCATCCAGTCCCATCTGCCTGCAGGGACCAGCCTGCCCGATGTCCCACCGGCCAAACCCGCCATTGCCCTCCCCCCCATCCATCTCGAAGCCGGCCAGGCTCTCTTCCATGCCCTGCCCGCTGCCGTCCATGCCGACACGCCCCTGGCCTTCGAAGACCTTCACCAGGCCTATGGCTTCGTGTTGTACCGGACGATCCTACCCCAGGCCAGGCCCGGAGGTTTCCTCTCCATCAAGGGTCTCCGCGATTACGGACTGATCTATGTCAACGGTCATCGGGCCGGCGTCCTCGACAGAAGATTGCGGCAGGATAGCCTGGAGCTGCCCGCCACTCCCGCCGGAACCGTCCTGGAGATCCTCGTCGAAAACCTGGGCCGCATCAATTTTGGAAAGTACCTCCTGCAGAACCGCAAGGGAATACTCGGCCCCGTAACCCTGGCTGGCTCGGTCTTGCATGGATGGGACATTTATAGACTGCCTTTTAGCAGTGCGCCCACAATAGGCGCGCCAATGGCCGGCAGCGTCTCCCGCAACCGCCCAAGGGCCGGCACACCTGCTGCGCCAGCCGCCGCAACGCACGGCCCCATCCTCCAAAGAGGTGTCTTCTCACTAGACAAGGCCGGCGACACCTATCTCGATATGTCATCCTGGGGAAAAGGCATGGTTTGGGTGAACGGACATAATCTCGGCAGATACTGGTCGGTCGGACCGCAACAGACCCTCTACCTGCCCGCCGAATGGCTGAAAAAGGGCGCCAATGAAGTGGAAGTCCTGGAACTTTTGCAGCCCGGCCACCCCGAGCTGACTACCCTCGATCATCCTATCTTAAATCAAGTTACCTCCCTTCCTCCCCCCGGCTATAAACTTGTCTGGGCCGACGAATTCAACAAGGACGGCGCCCCCGACACCACCAACTGGAACTACGAGCGTGGCTTTGTCCGCAACAACGAGTTACAGTGGTACCAGCCCGAAAACGCCCATTGCGAAAACGGCCTGCTGATCATCGAAGCACGACGGGAACAAAAACCCAATCCCCGATACGAAGAAGGCAGCAAAGACTGGCGCCGCAGCCGGCCCAACATCGAATATACCTCGGCCTGCCTGACCACCTCGAAGTTGCACACCTGGAAATACGGCCGGTTCGAGATGCGCGGCCGGATCGACATCGACCGCGGCTGCTGGCCCGCGTGGTGGGCCCTGGGCGTATCCGGCAGATGGCCCGCCAACGGAGAGATCGATATGATGGAATACTACAGGGGCAAATTGCTGGCTAATATTGCCTGTCAGGACGCCAATAATAAATCCCTCTGGTGGAGCACCAGGCATCCCGTCGACTCGCTGGGCCTGCTGGCCGGCGCACCACAGGCCGACTCCGCAGCAGCAGCGGCCTGGGCGTCCAAATTCCATGTCTGGCGAATGGAATGGAGCGAACAAGGCATCGAACTCTTTGTCGACGACATCCTATTCAACAAGGTGTCCCAGTCCGAGCTGGTCAACCGCGATGGCACCAATTTCGAGCCTTTCAAGCAGGCAGAATACATGCTGCTTAATCTGGCCATCGGCGGGCAAAACGGTGGAGATCCGGCAAACACAGCCTTCCCGCGCCGGTTCGAGGTGGATTATGTTCGCGTATATCAAAAGAATTAAGGAAATTCAAATATGAGAAAGTCATCCCCTGTTGTAAGCCGGGTATTCCCGCTGGATCTGCCAGCAAGCCTGCGATATCTTCCGGCAAGCTTGCGATACCTCCCGATAGGCTTGCTGTTCCTCCTGGCAAGCCCAGGCCACGCGCAATCAACAAATGACCATGCCTCAAAATCAACAAATGACCGTGCCTCAAAATCAACAAGTGACCGTGCCACGCAATCAACCAATGACCGCGACTACTGGCTGGAACAAATGGATCGCCTTAGCCGGCCCATCCTCAGCCATCTGGCAGCCGGCGACCTGCACCAGACCATGTCCGTAGCGCTGGCGCCACACAGCGACAATCCGGCATCACGTACACAGAACGCCTATCTCGAAGCCTTTGGCCGGCTGCTTAGCGGGCTGGCTCCCTGGCTGAACGGTGAAGGCGGAACCCCAAAAGAAATTGCCCTTCGCGACCAATACCGGTCCTGGGCCCTCCAGGCCATCGCCCATTCCGTAGATCCGAAGTCCCGGGATTACATGGCCTGGCACAGCGGTGGTCAAACCGTCGTCGATGCCGCTTTTTTTGCCCTTGGATTATTGCGTGCACCCTGGCTGTGGCAGCATCTCGACACCGCTGTGCAACGCCAGGTGCGTGAAGCCCTCGTGCAAACGCGACAGATCCTGCCGGGCTATTCCAACTGGCTTCTCTTCTCGGGGATGATCGAAGCTTTCTTCTGTCACTATGGCCTGCCCTGGGATCGGCTGCGGGTAGACTATGGCATCCGCCAGTTCCAATCCTGGTACGTAGGCGATGGACTTTACTCCGACGGGCCGCCCTATCACAACGATTATTATAATAGCTATGTCATCCATCCGTTCCTGTCGGAGATCCTGGATGTCGTAGGCGAAAGCTCGGGCGCCTATAGAGGAATAACGATCAAAACAAAGGAAAGGGACGAACGCTACGCCGTCATCCAGGAAAGAATGATCAATACGGATGGCACCTTTCCGGCCACGGGCCGCTCAATCGTCTACCGCGGCGGCGCCTTCCACCACCTGGCCGACATGGCCCTGAAACATGCGCTCCCGGCCTCCCTGCACCCGGCCCAGGTACGTTGCGCCCTGACGGCCGTCTTACGCCGCACCCTCGAAGCTCCCGACACCTACACGGCCGGAGGCTGGCTGAATATCGGCCTGGCCGGCCACCAGCCCGGAGTGGCCGAGTTCTATATTACTACCGGCAGCGGTTATCTTTGCAGCCTTCTCTTCCTGCCGCTGGGGCTGGATCCTTCAGACCCTTTCTGGTCTGCGCCATCGGAACCCTGGACGGCCGTGAAAATATGGAAAGGGATGGACGTCCCGGCCGATCACTCCATCGACTAAGACTGCCCATCCCGTTTTTGTTAAATCTATTTTCGGCTGGTTAATGCCGCCGTCATTCGGTCCTACGTCAATCTATTCCGTCTTCAGCCGTACTTCGGCCGGCTGAAGCCCTCGTCCTTCAGCGTGCAGCATGATCGTCCCCTTCGAACGACCCGCCTGGACAATCACCTGGGCCCTGCCGCTAAAGAGACTCCGTGACCAGTCGCCAGGAGCGCATTTATCCGCCTCGTGCGAACTGGGGTCACCGTTAGCGACACCAATGATGGCGCCATCCCCTTCCGTATACAGGCGGATCTTGTCGGAAGCGTCCGGCACTTCCCGCCCTTCCTTATCCACCACGCTCACGTTGACTACCGCTGCGCCTTCCCCATCGGCCGGCAGGTCTGTCCGGGTAGGAGTCAATACGATCTTATAGGCTTCGCCGGTCGTCTCCACCCTGGAGACGATCTTCCGGCCCTTCTTGAATGCGACGGCTTCGAGCGTACCAGGCTGATAGGGCACGTCCCAGGTGAGGTGGCCGTTGCGTGGCATGTCCTTCTTACCCAGGCTCTTTCCGTTGAGGAACAGCTCCACATTATCGGCATTTGTATTTACCCAGACCCTGATAGGCTGACCTTCCTTGCCCTTCCAGTTCCAGTGGGGGGCGATATGCAGGACATCCTTGTCGGTCCACCAGGATTGATAGTAATAGTAGACTGTCTTGGGAAAGCCACACATATCCATGATCCCAAAATGGCTGTTGATATTCGGCCAGCGGTAAGGCGTGGGCTCACCGCGGTAGTCGAAGCCGGTCCAGGCAAAACCACCCATATACCATTCCCGGGCCGCGGCCAGCGTCCACCATGTCTCGGCCGTGCTGGCCCAGGGCGGAAAAACGCTATCATAATCGGGTACATAGGCCCGCACGGTATCCCGAACATAGATCCCGCGGGTACTCACGGTACTGGCCATTTCGGTGCCCATGATCGGTTGATCGGGGTGTTCCCTGTGATAGGCATCGATCCCCCGCAGGTTGTAGTTGAAACCCCGGACGGGGATCGCTTCGTTCACCCCCTTATAGACATTACCCATATTGCAGGCATAGGTGGAGGTACGGGTAGGATCCAACGACTGCTGCAATAGCACCTGGTTTTGGGTGATGCGTTTGCCGATGTCCGTACGCTGTGTGGCATGCTCTTCATTGCCGACGGACCAGATAAAAATGCTGGGGTGGTTACGGTCGCGCAGGATGAGGTCCCGTAGCTGGCCTTCATATTCGGCGCCGCTGTTCAACAGACGTGTCTCGTCCATCACCAGCATTCCCAGACTGTCACAGGCGTCCAGTAACTCGGGCGTAGGGGCGTTGTGCGTGGTGCGGTAGGAGTTGACGCCCATCTCCTTTAGCAGGCCGATGCGGTAATATTGCAGATAATCCGGAAGGGCACTGCCCAGGCCACCGTGATCCTGGTGGCAGGAAACGCCCTGGATCTTGACAGGCTGGTCGTTGACGAACAGTCCCTTGTCCTTGTCGATGCGGATCGTCCGAACGCCAAAGCGTACCCGAAAGCTGTCGATCACCCGGCCTCCGGCACGGAGGATCGCGATGGCCCGGTACAGGTAGGGGTTGTCCAGCGACCAAAGGGTGGCGCCGCGGATAGCCAGGGTCCGCACCACCTTACCACTTTCGTCGACAGCCAGTCGCAGGGGCGTCGCCTTAGAAGTGGTCAGCACCGCGCCACTGCGATCGGTGAGGACAGCGGAGATGGTCAGGTCGACGGGATGGATGTCCTTATTTTCCACATGCGTCTCAATGGTCACTTCCGCGTCTTTCCCCTTTTGCAGGGTGTGTACAAACACCCCGCCCTTGTCTTCGATATGTGCATCGGACATGGTGTTTAGCCAGACATGCCGGTAGATGCCGGCTCCTTCATAGAACCACCCCTCGTCCTGGGTGGCGTCGGCACGGACGACCACGGTATTGGGGGCGTCGAAGTGAAGGAAGTCCGTAATGTCGAAGCTCACACCGGTATAGCCGCTGAAATGGCTTCCGATGTAATAGCCATTGACCCAGACCTTGCTATCCCGGTAGATGCCATCGAACTGCAGGGAGTATCGTTTACCCGAGTCGGCGCGATCGAGCGTGAAGGTCTTACGATACCAGCCGATGCTGTTCTCGGGGAAAAGCCCGCCAACCGGGCGGTAGCCATGTGCATCCAGGTCTCCGTTGCGCACGTACTGGAAGGGCAAGGTCACCGCCCAATCGTGGGGCAGCTGAACCGTTTCCCATGTCTTGTCGTCGTATCCGGGGGCAATACAGGTGCCGGGGGCATGCCCCGTCTTGGAAAAAATGTTATTGATCCCGTAATTAAAATCGCGCACGGGGTCTCCGGCATTTCCCAAATGGAATTTCCAGCCGGCATCGAAAGGGAGGTGTTGTCTCACTGGTCCCTGCTGCGCCTCGGCGGACGTGGTGGACACAACGGCGGCCAGCAGCCACCCGAAGAAAAATAAAGCCTTTCTGTACATGATGAATGATTATTGTTTTCCGAAAACATTCAGGTCCCAATCATCCTTCCAGGGGATGGTCGCGGAGTCGTCCTGCCATTCTATGGGCAGCCAAAGATAGCGGCTGTCCTTGAGGTCTTTGGGATTCCAGCGGTCGGCGATAAAGATGAAATCATCCTTCTTCTTCCCCGCCAGGGGCAATACGTACGTGGACTGCCCGCCAAAGGTCAGATCGGCGCCGGCCCCGGTCATGGGTGAGGGATTACGGGTCCAGGGACCAAAAATGGACCTGGACGTATACAAGCTGGCCTTATTGGGCGCCCAACCTGTGCAGGCGCTGGTGATCATATAATAGACACCCTTTCGTTTGAAAAGGGCCGGGGCCTCCTGGTGGTCGTGGGCGATCAGGCTGTCGGCGGCTGTTGCAGAGAGATAGTCGTCCGAGAGACGGACGATACGCATATCGTAGTTTTCCCGGGAGGAATAGATCTGATAAGCCGCACCATCGTCATCGACAAAGAGTGTCATATCCCGGGACATATTGCCATTGGGCCGGAAGCTGTTGACATATGTGTAAGGTCCCGTCACCTGCTTGCTGACGCATACCGCGGCCCGGGCCGCGCCATAACCCCTCCCCTTCAGCTCCAGGTGGAACCACATCACATATTGTTTTGTCTTCTTATTGTACAACACCTTGGGGCGCTCCATCACGCAGCCGGCAGTGATCTCGCTGGCCGTATCGGTAGCAGGAGCCAGGGCCAGGGCTACGAACTTCCAGTGATAGAGGTCCTTCGATGAATAGACGTTCACTCCCTGTGACCCATGCATACCCCTCTTCTCCCCAAACCAATAATAAGTGCCATGCTCGTAGAGGATACCGCCGCCATGGGCATTGATCACTTCCCCCTTGTCGTCATTCCATACTTTTCCGGGCGAGAACTGGGCACGAACCGTGGAAACCGTTAGTCCCGCAAAAAAAATCAATAAAAAAGATCGCATACCTTATAAATGTTTAGGATAATTGAACAGGCCGGCCTTCCCCGGCGGGATCCCGCCATTTGCTCTAAAGATCAACTGATTTATTTTGAAGTCTCGTCCTTGACGGCATCGGCATAATTAGCCCATTCCGGAGTGGATGCATCATAACCATTATAACCAAAATTCTGCATGAGCTTACCCTTATTATTTCCAATAATAGCAGCATTGGGAACAGGATAATAAAGGTTATGCTTGTCGATCGAGTAATTGAAGGTTTGCCCATTTGAGATCAGTGCACCCTTGTTATAGATGCTTCCGTCAAGCACCACCCGCTTGTACCAATAGCTGCCGCCGGCAAGATCGGTACCCGTCTGCTTATCATAGGTATTCACATCATAAGTAGCTCCGAATTCATCCGCCTTTCCGCTCAGAGCGAGACAGTACGAGACACGGCTCAGCTCCATGTGACGCCATTCTTCCAGGTATAACTCGCGGGCGCGTTCATCCATGATATCGCCAATAGTAACATTACCTGTATATAACTGTGAACAATGCGCTCTCGTCCGTACCGCGTTCACATCATCTTTTGCAGTACCATCGCCCAAATAGAATTTGGCCTCAGCGCGAAGCAGATAGACCTCTGCCAGACGGTACAGATACCAGTCGGCCTTGCCGCCGTTGCTGGCGCCATTGAACTGAGTGGCCGTCGGATCGGCTTCTGCCACTACATCATTCAAAAAGATCTTATAGTGCGGCCAGTCGAACCAATCGCGGATAGTATCGGTGCATAAAAGAGCGTTGTTAGCAGGATTATGCAGTACGAAATTTTTACCATACCAGGTAGAACCATTATGGTTGTATTTGATATTTGTCATACTGCCCCAGTTCCCTACCTGGCTATTGTGACGCAGGTCCAGCGTATCTTCGATCCCGTTCACCTTCCACATAGTATGTTGCGCATAATAAGTAGGGCGGAAGGTACCGATGCCGCGTCCTACGGCCCTGAGAAAATCAAGATTTGCATTGTAATTGCTATTATTACGCGCCCAGGTCTCTCCGCCATTTTGTCCGTCCGGAGCTTTCAATGTGCCGGTGCTGTTCCAGAACGGTCCAAAAATGCGCATGGTCGAAAACGGAATAAATGACAACGTCGTAGAACCTTCGTCGACCATCCCCATGATGGTTTCCCTATTGGTAGCAATCAATTTGTTTTCCGGACGATGCAGGTCCCAGATCACATTGTCGGTAATGGGCCATGTCTTCGGTTCTCCGCCAGGATTAAAGGTGCCGAACGTGTTTGTCATTAACGAATAACCTTCGCTGTTGATCAAAATATCGCACTGCGCCTGGGCTTTTGCGTATTGCCCTGTCGCTAAATAACATTTTGCCAGCAACACCCGGCAGCCGCCTTTGTTGACACTCCCGATGGTAGGCGAACTTGCCTGCTCAGGCACCCATTGCACCGCAAACTCCATATCCTTTGTGATCATATCGAGAATAGCTGCTTTCTTGGTGCTTCGGTAGTCTTGCTTGGGCGACGATATGATCTGGGTCACCAACGGCACGTCGCCATATTCGAAAACCAATTGCATATAACTGAACGCACGATGAAAATAAGCCCTGCCTATATAGGCATTTTTTGTGGCCGAATCCAAACCTGCCACCTGGTTAATATAGGTTAATATGGTATTGGCATACTTGATGGCGTTGTAGGTTTCATCCCAGAAGTAACCGATATATTCTCCGTCATTGGCCGTTGTATGATACCCACCTATCGGAGTCAGCCCCGTGGCAATCTGAAAATTGGGATCGCTTGGAGACACGTCTGTTTTACCATAAACCGCCAGATCGGAGAACTGATACTCCGTAGCAATGGGAACTGAATTACTCACCGCGGAGTAATACGTCCAATAGGTACGGATATGCCGGTCGCACTCCGCCAATACCGCCTGCAAACCCGATTCGGTAGTAAAAGTGGTCGCCGGGGCAAAAATGGACAGCGGGTCCGGTTTCAAAAAACTTTTCTTACAACTGCCTAAAAATACCAACCCGCACACTAGCGCTATCACGGTTATATTTCTGGTTTTATATATTGTATTCATATTTTTAATATTTATAGGTCCTATAATGGTATTGTAAATTTTAGAGGCTGACATTTACCCCAAGTTGAAAGATACGTGTCGCCCAGGTACCCGTTTCAGGATCGCCATAGATCCAGTTCTTGTCTTTTTTCCAGGTGCCTACATTATGTATGGAGCCATATATTTTCGCACTCTTTATATCCAGTTTCCTTAACAGATCAGGTGAAAAATTATATCCGAAGGAAATATATTCAAGGCGGATAAAGCTACGGTCGTAGACTCTTGCAACACCGGTAAGACCAGCGGGGCCCTGCGCATTCAGACGTCCGTAATTGTTGATAGGATTGTCCAGCGTCCAATATGGCTTTACAAACATGTTCATTCCATAAGTAACCAGCGAGCCTGCATTATCCTGGTTCAGATAACGCGAATCAAGACTCTTGTGACCGGAATACGAATACATGCTGACCGACAGATCCCAGTTTTTGAACAGCGTGAAGTCGTTGCGCAATGCCCAGTTGACAGGAGGCGCCGTTTGTCCCATAAATACTTTGTCACTGTTATTATATACAGGGGTATTAGGGGCGCCCGCATTTACTTTATCGTCGGCAGTATAGATGTTTGCAACGATGGGATCACCCGGTCTTTCTCCATATAGCTTTGCATCGGCAACCTGGTTCTTTTGCCAGATACCTGTTACTTTGTAGTTCCAGATGGCGCTGATAGGCTTGCCGATAAACCAGCCGTTTGTCTGGTCGTCCATTTCTTTTTGACCAATCACATTTCCGTTTGCATCTACGACGCTTTGGTAGGTGTAATACAGATGCACTATTCTATTCTGGTTGTACGAAAAATTCAGGACGGTATGCCATTCCAGGATATTATTTTTGATATTCATGGAATTGATGGAAAGTTCGATCCCCTTGTTGGAGACTTCACCCAGGTTCGTAGTAATACTGCTAAATCCCGAGAATCCCGGCAGGGTCTCGTTCATGATCATATTGTTCGTATTCTTTCTGTACACGTCGATCGTTCCCGATATACGATTCTTGAAAAATCCGTAATCCAGCCCAATATTGTACGCCTCCGTTTTTTCCCATTGCAAATTCGGATTGGCCATACGGCTGATGGATAAGTATTGATATTGCTGCAAGGTGGAACCCACAATATATCCTTGTGTGGCGCCTACCCCTGAACTAAGGTTGGCCAGAGCGGTATAAGGATCGGCCAGTTGACGGTTACCGTTCTTGCCCCAGGAGACGCGTAATTTACCCGTGTTCATGGGTTTCCAATGGAACCAGTTTTCATTGGTGAATGACCAGCCGCCTGCAAACGAGGGGAAAGTAGCATAGGGGTTGTTGGCGCCAAAAGCCGAATAACCATCCCGGCGAACCGTAGCAGTCAGCATATAGCGATTGTCGTAGGAATAAAAAACGCGTGCCAGCAAGGCGTCCGCCGTTTGATGCGTATCATTTGTTGAAAAAGCGCTATAGGCGATGGTAGCATTCTGCGTATTGTGGAAACCCAACGCATCGGTGGGTAATATATCCCGGGCATTGGTAAGATCGGACCAGTACCTTTCAGCTTCCGCTTCCTGCCCCACCGTCAACATGATACGGTGTTTTTGAGCAATAGAATAATTCCAGTTGATCATATTGTCGATCGTATAGTCGAACTCCTTTGCCCATCCGCGATCGACCCCCCGGGTGGTGGGACTGGAACCGGGAAGCTCCGCCGACGTAAAATAACGATTGTAATACCATTGATAACGCGGAGCCGCACTGAACGTATAAGTAATATTAAAAGGTAACGTGACCTTGGCGTTGAAAATAGTATTCAGCACGGTATAGCCTTTTTCCAGCGCCAGATATTGTTTGTCAAAATCAAAATTGTCACCCTTATTCCCGTTTTGCGATCCCATCGGATATTGCGCCAGTGTTCCATCACTGTTTCGATAACTGGAGTAGGGACTGTTCCACAGCGGATTGGCGTCATAATAGTTCGTAGCCATATCGGGTTCGATATCGCCGTCGCTGCGATCCTGGAAGTTCACGTTGGCGCCTATTTCCAGCCAGTTGTTTACCTTGCCCTGCAATTTCATATTGGCACGTACAGCCGTGAAGACGTTTCCTTCCACTGCGCCATTGTTATGCAGGTACCCGAGAGACAGGTAATAATTCATACGGTCGGTGGCGCCCGATATGCTGACATCGGCATCCCTGTTGAACCCCGTTCCGAAAGTGTGCTTGAACCAGTCGAAAGTCTTATTGCCAAGATAATTGGTCAATGCAGTATTAGCCAGGCCGAGACGCTTGGCGTAAATACTGGAATCGGATTCGCCTGCTACATTCGTAGTATAGGCCTCCCATTGAGCCGTCGTAACACCATATTTGCTCAGATTAGCCGGATTATCGTAATAGCCAGGTTTCGTAGTACCGGTTTGATAGGCTTCATAGTTACCGGTGGTAGTGTTTACGCCATAGGTTTGAGCCTTATACCAATCCTCCCGGTATTTTATATACCCCGATGGCGAATAAACTTTATTATAAGAGACCTCATTCACAGCCCCCCCGTTTACGACAACATTTACAACCGGTTTACCGATACGCCCTTTCTTGGTGGTAACGATAATTACCCCGCTTGCCGATCTCGATCCGTAAATGGCAGCCGCCGAAGCGTCCTTCAATACATCGATCTGCGATATGTCTGCCGGGTTTATTTCCGATAATACACCGTTGAAGATCATTCCATCCAATACGATCAACGGGGAATTATGACCGGCATCGGTATAGACCGAATTTTGCCCGCGTACCTGCAACGAGGCATTGCTGTTGGCCGATGGGTCATAACCAACTTGTAACCCCGGGGTTCCCCGCAGAATATCCTGGACGGTATTGGGGTTTGAATTGGCGATTACGGAAGGTTTGATCTGGTAGATCGATCCGGTCAGGTCCTTCTTCTGTATCGTTCCATAACCGATGACCACCGCATCCGTGAGCGCCTGGGATTCTCCGTCCTCTAATACGATCTTGAACACGGTTTGATCATTGACCGCAATGGTCTGCGATTTGTAGCCGATAATGGAGAAGTTCAGGCTGTCGGCAGCACTTACTTTCAATTCAAACTTACCGCTCTTGCCCGTAGAAGCACCTGTTTTTCCGGACACGGCAGTGATCGATACATTAGAGAGAGGTTCGTTATGGCTATTAACGACTGTACCATGAACCGTTTTACCGGTCTGAGCTGCTGCGCGATCGGCGAAAACCGCAAGAAGCATCAATAGAAATAGAATTTTACTTTTTCTCATAAAGCAGTTTTTAATGCAATCAATTTGGGATAAAATTAACAATCTGTCCCCCAAAAGAGGATGCTGTATTTCATAAAAAAAGGGGGGTAAATTAATAAAAACGAAAATACCCCCCTCTTTAGATTAAATACAATCAATTGGTAATCAATTGTTTTTGGACGCCTCGCGATTTACGTTGAGATTTTTTGAGAAGGTGGGCCGATATTTTTTGATGTACTCGGAAGGAACCATTCCGAAGAGTTTGTGGAATTGTTCGCGGAAATATTTCAGGTCATTGAAGCCCGCTTCCAGCGCCGCCTCGTTGACATTCTTTTCGGTGTTGATCAGCCACTCGGCTACCTGGCGCAGGCGGATGAACCGGATAAACCCGTTGACGGATTGCCCGCTGACCGACTTGATCTTTTTGTACAGGCCGGAATGGCTCATGCCGACGCCGGTCGCTATGATCTTGATCGAGAAATCGTCGTCGTTGAGATGTTCCTTGACGATCTGGATACAGCGGTCGATAAATGCCCTGTCCTCCGCGGAGATCTTGCCCGTATTTTTCTGAAGGGTGATCTCGTTATAGAAGTACTTCTGGAGGTTGTTCCGGCTCTTCAGGAGGCTGGCCACCCGTGCCAGGAGGATCTCCTTGTCGAAGGGTTTTGTGATATAGTCGTCTGCTCCCTCTTCCACGCCCAGCAGCCGGGTCTCGGAGGAGGGGCTGCCGGTCAGCAGGATGACGGGGATGTGTCCCAGGGAAAGGTCTTCCTTGAGGGTGCGGCAGAGGTCGATCCCCGACATCGTGTTCATGACGATGTCGCTGATGATGATATCCGGCTGAAGGTTCCTGGCCATTTCCAGGCCCTTTTCTCCGCTGTCGGCCCGGTAGACGGTGTAGCCGGCCGCGAATATCCGGGTGATATATTCGAGGAGCTGTTCGTTGTCGTCGACTACCAGGACGGTATGGCGGCCAGGCACCATTAGCTCGGAGGCGGCGGCCAGGGGCGCCGGAGCCAGGAGTTTATCAACATCCGCCACCGCCGGTTGATCGGCTGCGCGGTCCTCTCTTTCGGCCAGCTCTTCCAGGATAGCCGGACCCGTCGCCGACCCTTCGAATACCGGCCTTCCATCGAGATGTTCCCTGCCTTTTGTCAGCTTGACAAAGAAGGTCGTTCCCTTCCCCGGCCCGCTCTCATACCAGACGGAGCCCTTATGGCTTTCTACGAACTGGCGGACAAGATAGAGGCCGATGCCAAAACCAACCTTGGATGGGTGGCCGTCCTCCATTACCTGGAAAAATTTTTCGAAAAGCCGCTGGCCCGTGCCGGCCGGGATGCCTGAGCCCGTATCCTCGATGGTGACCAGGACAGCGTCATCTGATTCCCTGATCCCCAGGCTTACTTTCTCACCGGCAGGCGTATACTTGAGCGCGTTGGATATCAGGTTATAAAAAACGATCTCCATTTTCTCCCGGTCGGCGTATAGTTCCAGCTCGCGGTTGTCGCACTCGAATACATACTCGATGTTCTCCGCCCGGGCCTTCTGGACGAAAGCGAGATAAACATTCTTGCAGAGGTCATAAAAATTAAGACGGGTGATCTTCAGCTTGTCCCCTTCGCTCTCGGCCTTGCGGAAAAGAAGCAGCTGGTCCACCAGGCTCAGCAGACGGCGGGCGTTGCGATAGACGACCTTCACCTCCTGGTGTTCTTCCCCGGCAATCTCCTGTTTCTTCAAAATGTCCTTTAGCGGATTGATGATGAGGGTCAGGGGAGTGCGAAATTCATGGGAAATGCTGGTGAAGAAGGAAAGGCGTTTGTCGTTGACCTCCTTTTCCTTTTCAGCGGTGAGGCGGGCAATCTGGATCTCGTATTCCAGCCGCGTCTGCCGGACCTTATACTGGCGGTAATAATAGATGAGGGTCATCGCCACAGCGCCATAAAGCAGCCAGGCCCACCAGCTGCTATACCAGGGAGGGAGCACCACGATAAACAGGGTCGTCTCCCGGTGACTCCATACTCCTTCTGCGTTGGTGGACTTCAGGCGCAGGCGATAGCTGCCTTCGCCTAAATTGGAATAGTTAATGGTGCGGATATTTTTGGTATAGTTCCAATGCTTGTCCCAGCCATCGAGAAAATAGCCGTACGCGATGTTGCTGGGTGCGGAGTACTCCAGGGCGGCGAAATCGAAGGAAAGGATGGCCTGGTTATAGGGCACCCGGATGGCGGCTACCTGGCCGGCAACGGTCGCAGTGATATAGCGGTCGTCCACGGAAAGGGGCTGGTTGTCGATGCGCAGACCGGTGAGCAGCAAAGGAGGCGAATAGCTGCGGGGGCGGATACTGTCCGGGTAAAAGAGATTGAATCCCTTGATCCCACCGAACGCCAGCTCGCCGGACCGGAGCTTTATGGCGGCGCTGTAGAGGAACTGGTTGCTTTGAAGGCCATCGCCCTGGTAGAAATTTTTAAACGTTTCCGGCTGGGGGTCGAAACGGCAGAGTCCATTAAAGGTGCTCAACCAGAGGTGTCCCTTCCTATCTTCCAATATATTGAGGACGGCGTTGTTACAGAGGCCGTCGGCGTCCGAGTATTGGGAGACGACCTGTCCCTTGTTGCGGTCGAAGAGCAGCAGCCCCTTCCCTTCCGTGCCGATCCAGAAACGCCCCTTGCTGTCTTCATAGATGGAGCGGACGGGCTTACCGATCTCGTAGACGGTGGAGTGACGGTTGGACGTATCGACCCGGATCAGCTGATGAGAATTGCCGGCCCAAAGGGCGCCGCTATGGTCTTCCGTGATAGCGATGAAGTCGATAAAGGCCTGGTTGAAGACGTCAAAGCGATCCAGGGCGCGGTTATACCGGTAGAAGCGGCCATTTCCAAAGGTGGAAGCCCAGAGGTTGCCCGACCGGTCTTCATAGAGCAGCCAGACATTTTTGTTCTCCTCCATTGTGCGGGCGTTGATACAACGGTAATGACGAAAGCTTCCGCTGGCGCGGTCAAAGCGGTCGATACCTCCTCCAAATGTGCTCAGCCAGATCTGGCCTGCCCGGTCCTGCCGGATACTGGTTATCGAATTACAGCCAAGAGAGGCAGGCTGGCCGGGGCGGTGCTGGTAGTTGGTGAATCGGTTGGTCCGCCTGTTCCAGATGCTCAATCCGCCGCCGTCCGTGCCGATCCAGAGATTACCCTCGGGGTCTTCGAAAAACGAGCTGGAGAAATTATTGATCAGGCTATTACTATTGAGGGGATTGTGGGCGATCGTGCCAAAACGGCTCTTTCCCTCGTCTAAGATATCGATGCCGCCTTTGAGGGTGCCGATCCATTTGCGGTTTTCCTTATCCTCATAGATCGAGTATACAGACTCGCTGGTCAGGGAATTTTTCTCTTCACCCGGCAACAGATAGTCTATCCGGCCCATTACAGGATCGAGAATATTGATGCCGCCGCCATCGGTTCCGATCCAGAGGCGATGCAGGAGGTCGAAGGAAAGACAGGCCAGGTTGCCCGATGTGAGGCCGCCGAGGACCTCCGAAGCCATCGCGCCTGTTGAAGTGGGCTTCGCCGATGCCCGGGTCGCGCCTTCATGATATTCTTTCAGAAAGCGGTTGGCGGCAATGGAATACTGATAGAGTCCCTTGGACGTCCCCAACCAGAGAGAAGTCCCGGCCGGGTCCAATACCAGGCAGCTGGCGTCACGAAGTGTATTGTTGACTACCCGGATCCGGCGTGTGGCGGCATCGAAGAGGCAGAGACCCGCCTCGCGGATAAACAGCCATACATGACCCAGGCTGTCGGGGACGATAGCCTGGACCGTGAAGTCGTTCTGTACCCGCCCGTCCTTCAGGAAGGGAATGGGAATGGCCGCCTCGCTGTCCGGCATCTTCATCAGGAACCCCCAGCCGATAGTGCCGATGAGGGTATTCCCCCGGCTATCGGTACGGATGGAGGTGACGTTGAAGTCGATCCGCCTGCGAACGCCTGGCCTGCCCCGCCGCGGCTCGCTACCATAAGGATAGTACCAGGCAGGAGCGAACCTGGCGGTGAGGTTGTCGTAGATGCCGATGCCCTGGCCCGTACCCACCCAGATGTTATGGCGGCTGTCTTCGCTGATACAATAGATATAATTGTGAGGCAGACTGGTGGAGTCATTCAACCTGTTACGAAAGACCTTGAACTCATACCCGTCATAGCGGCTGAGCCCGTCATAGGTACCGAACCACATAAACCCATAATGATCCTGGTAGGTACAACGTACAGAGTTATTGGACAGGCCCTGATCGATACCCAGGTGGGCCAGAGGAGGATAGTCCGTCGCCAGCAGACGGAGGGTAAAGTAAAAGCAGTAAACTGTAATGAAGAATACCTTTCTCATAAGCAGCAGCCCCGGACGAATGTGACCGCTCAAATATAGCCAAAAGCCACCGGTAAAATGAAATAACTATTCGCTAAAATTTAATATTGCTGGGGGGCAATTGGCTGGCATCCAGTACATAGGGCGTGCGGAATTTTCCGTTGGTAACCTTGACAGAACCGGACCCGCTGGTGAGATAAAAAGTCCCCTTAAAAGTGCCTTCGATAACCTTCGCAGTTTGGTCCAGGCTGGTAATGGTCAGGCTGTCATCGGAATTTGTATTGGCGGAGGTTTCGTATCCGGCGGTTGCAGTGGCCGCGTATATGCCTATCATATATTTCGAGGCATCGAATACGAGTGTTTTGTTCAAGGCTATGCTTTGGGGGAAGACAATGGCGAAGGCACTGCTATCTTTACCCTGCGCCTGGATCCCCAGGACGAGGAAAAGCGTGGAGGCCCCTGAACCTGTCTGTGCGGCGAGTACGGGCGATTGCATGTTGTCATTGGCGACATTGGCATTCCAGGTCTTACCGTTGACGGAGGCACTGAGGTAAAAGCCCGAGTTGTTGGTACTCCCATCGTTGCCGCCCGAGCTTTTTTTACAGGATGACAGCAGCAGCGCCAGGGATAAAATGGAAAAGAAGAAAGCAGAGAAGACATAGCAGCGTGTTTTCATAATTTTGCGTTTTAGATTCGCCGTAAAAATCCCGAAAAGGATCGGGGCCGGAAATAGTCAGTCATAACTATTTTTGTTTGTTTGCGCTTTTTTTCCCGATTTTCCTTAATTTTGCAGCCTTCCCGCAAACAGGGGCTTACCGAAGCGGGATTTTGTCTGTAAAATGGTATCTTTGCCCCCCAAAATGTCTCTGTAGCTCAGTTGGTAGAGCAGCTGACTCTTAATCAGCGGGTCCGGAGTTCGAGCCTCCGCGGGGACACAAACGGCCTTAACAATATCGTTAAGGCCGTTTTTTATTTTAAATTGCTTCCAATATGTTGCGGTATACCGGGATGACTTTGCTGATTGCTGCCGGGCTTGTCCTGCATGTCCACGCACAGCGGTCATCCTTCCTGTTACCCCCCGCCTTTCAACAAGACACGGTTTCTTCCGAAAAGGTCCTTACGATTACCGACCAGCCTAAGGATGTCATTATCCGGATCACTTCCCCGTCCGTCGTTAACCCCCGCCATAACACCAAATTGATCTTTTTTGCGCTCCCAAATGGAAACTCGATAGAATGGACCGCCGGCAAAAAGATTTCGGCCAATGACGACTGGCATTATGATATCCAGCATATCGCCGCGCAAACCCGGTTCCTGCGTGCCACTCTACCGGATGAGAATATCATCCTTGTCTATCTATGTACCCGCCAAAAAAGCTGGCCGGCATGGAAGAAAGCCTATCCGGATTATGCGCAGCGGATCCCGGCACTGATCGATTCGGTCAGCAGCTTATTCAGGGCGCTAAAACCAAGACTGATCCTCAGCAGCCACAGCGGGGGAGGAAGCTTTATCTTCGGCTACCTGGATGGTGTAACCAGGATCCCGGCAAACGTAGAACGTATCGCCTTCCTCGACAGCGACTATGGTTATGAGGAACATTATGGCATACAACTACGAGACTGGTTAAAGGAGAGTAAACGGCACTATCTCTGTGTCCTGGCCTATAACGACAGCGTGGTGGTGTATAATGGCAAGCCGTTGGTAAGTCCTACGGGGGGAACCTGGTACCGAAGCAAGCTTATGCAAAGGGATCTTTCGAAAGCGTACCCGTTCACGGCTACCTCGGACACCTCCTTTATCGACTATACCGCTCTGAACGGCCGTCTGCGATTCCGTCTGAAAGAAAATCCGCAGGGGTTGATCTATCACACGGTACAGGTGGAGCGGAACGGATTTATTTTCAGCTGTCTCAGCGGGACTTATGCGGAACGAAAGGTCGGACCGATCTATTGGCAGCCACGGGTATATGGGCAATATATCCTGGAGAAATGATCATTCGGACCGCAGGCTCTTCACGGGGTTGGCAAAGGCTGCCCTGATCGCCTGGAAACTGATCGTAACGACGGCGATCAGGATGGCGAGGGCGCCGGCCAGGGCGAACATCCACCAGCTTATGCGGATCTTATATGCATAGTCATTGAGCCAGACCGTCATGGCCCACCAGGCAAGGGGGGAGGCGATGAGGATGGACAGAAATACCAGTTGCAGGAAATCGGTCGTCAGCAATCGTACGATACCACCGACGCTGGCGCCGAGGACCTTTCGGATGCCGATCTCCCGGGTACGTTGTTCGGCGGTGAACATGACCAGGCCCAGCAGACCCAGACAGGAGATGAAGATGGCTAAAAAGGCAAAGGCATCGGAGAGTTGGCGAACCACCTGTTCGCTTCGATAAAGTTTACCATATTCTTCGTCGGAAAACATATAGGAGAAGGGGAAACGCGGATTTAACTGCCGGCAAAGCGTCGCCATACTTGCCAGCGCCTCCCGGGTCTTACCGGGTTGTGTCCGGACCAGGATATCCCCATAATCTCCTTTCTCCCGCAGCGACAGGATCATCGGTCGTATCGGTTCGTGCAGGGACCGGTAATGAAAGTCTTTCAGGACGCCGATGATCTTCGCCTTGCGCCCATTCATACTCAGGGGACGGCCGACGGCATGGTCATACCCCATCGCCCGCGCAGCCGTTTCATTGACGATATATGCACCGGAGTCCGTCGGATAGTCTTTTGAGAAATCGCGCCCCTCAGCCATCGTCAATTTCATCGTTCGGACAAAATCATACCCGATGTTCTGTATTTCAAAGGAAAGCATGTTGCCGGGTTCTCTCCCCTCCCAGTTTACTTCGTTGGTCTGCGAATCCATATTGGTTGGGTTGTCGCTGACGCGGCTGACGGCCTGTATGCCCGCCGTGTTCAATGCCTCCTGTTTCAGGATCGCAAACCTGGTGTCCAGTTCTCCCTCGATGGGGAGATAGAGAAGATCTTCCCGGTCATATCCCAGGTTCGCTTTTTGTATGAAGTCGACCTGTCTGGAGATTACGATCGTACCGATGATGAGCACCAGGGAAAGAACGAACTGGAATACGACCAGCCCTTTCCGAAGCCACAAGGCGCCGGAGCCCAGCTTTACAGTTCCCTTCAGGACTTTTACCGGGTTAAAGGAGGATAGGAACAATGCCGGATAACTCCCGGCGATAAGGCCTGTCACGAGCGTTATCACCAGGAGCCGCAGCCAGAAGATGGGTTCGCCGAAAGGCAATCCGATCTGCCGTTGTGTAACGGTATTGAACAGGGGCAAGAGCAGGGCCATCAACAAAAGAGCCACAAGAACCGAAAGAGTGGTCAGCAACAGTGACTCGCCGATAAATTGTTTGATCAATACCGTACGTAGGGCCCCCAGGGTCTTACGTACCCCTATCTCGCGGGCCCTTTTTACCGAACGGGCCGTCGTAAGGTTCATGAAGTTGATACAGGCAATGAGCAGGATAAAAATCGCCACGATGCTAAAGAGATGTACATATTCGATGCGTCCGCCGGATACTTTACCATTCTTAAACCGGGAGTGCAGGTACACTTCATCAAATTTCTGCAGACCATATTCGACATGATAGGCGTCGCTTTGCGGTTTATTATATTTATCCAGGAAGTGCGTGATCTTTTTATCTACTGTTTCCGGGTTGACGCCGGGCCGGAGCAGGACATAGGTCAGGGGGCCGCTGGTCTGCCAGGTCCTGGCCCAGGGGCTCTGCTGTTGCAGGGCTTCCCAGGAGATGAGGTAATCGAAAGAACGGGAGGCGGTGGATGGCAGATCGTCGAATACGGCGGTGACGGTAAAATCTTTTTTATCGTTGAACCGGATGGTCTTGCCCATGGCGTTGGACGGGCTTCCAAAAAACTGGCCGGCCGTCTTTTTTGAGATCGCCATGCTGACGGGGGAGCCAAGGGCGGTGGAAGGACTGCCCTCCAGTAGCGGATAGCTGAACATCGTGAACAGACCGGCGCCGGCGCCCGTTCCCTCCACTTTCAGGATCTTGCTGCCCACCTGAAGAGCGGCCTGGTCGTTCTCTTCCTGGAGCATGGCCGCATCTTCTATTTCGGGGATGGTTTTCTTTAGCTCATCCGCTAAAGGACCGGGTGTATCATAGTTCCCGTCGATCCCCGTACGATAATATTCCCGCTCATAGACCTTATATAACCGGGAACCATTTTTATGAAAGGCGTCGATGGCCAGCTCGTTCTGGATCCAGAGCAGGAGCAGCAGGCTGGTGGTGATCCCCAGCGACAGGCCGGCAATATTGATAAAGGAATGGAATCTGTTCCTTACCAGGTTCCGCCAGGCGGTCTTAAAATAATTCAACAGCATGATATTATTTCAGCCAGTAACATGCCAAACCTCTATCAAAATGAAAATCAACCGTCTAACAGGGATCGATGGCGGTATACTGCCCGTTTTTGTTACACGGATCGTCCGTTTGTGCTATCCTTGATACGGATGACCGGTCATTCTGACCGCAGGCTCTTCACCGGGTTGGTGAGGGCTGCCCTGACAGACTGGTATCCGACGGTGACAAACGCTATGATAAGCGCTGTCAATGCGGACACCACCGCTACCCACCATTGCATATGCTCGTGGTAGGCGAAGTTTTGCAGCCATTTCTGCATGACGATCCAGGCCAGGGGGGTAGCGATGAGGATGGCGAGAACCACCCATTTCAGGAAATCCCGTGACAGCATGGCTACCAGGGCGGGTACTTCCGCACCAAGCACCTTGCGGATCGCGATCTCCCGGTTACGTTGTTCGGCCGCATAGGTCGACAGCCCGAACAGGCCCAGACAGGCGATCAGGATAGCCAGGCTGGTAAAGATCACGCACAGTTGCCCCATCCGTCGTTCTGCCCGGTACATCGCATCAAAATCCTGGTCCATAAAAGAGTAATCGAATGGCTGGTGAGCGGAGAGCGAACCCCATGTATCCTCCACCCGGGCCATCAGGGCCGGGAGATGGGTGGTATTGACCCGGATGCTCAACGCATTGCGGTCGGTCTTACTCATGATCATCATCAGGGGGCCGATATGCGCCCGCAGCGAATTAAAATTGAAGTCCTTTACCACGCCGATGACGTGATACTCTTTTTTGCGCTGCCCCTGATAAATTTTCTTATTCAACGGGTCGGCGGCATATCCCATCATCGCGGCGGCTGTTTCATTGAGGATCACCGCGGTGGAATCGGTGGAAAACTCCCGGGAAAAGCTCCGTCCTTTTAGCAGGTGCATACCCAGGGTGTTTATATAATCCTCGTCGACGGGCCAGAAATCAACCTGGATATCCATCGTGGGGGTGGACACAAAATTTGGCCATCGTTGTTTGGAGGTGGGAAGAAAAGAGGTAAGCGTTGCATCGACGACACCCGGTAACTGTTTGACCTCTTGCTGGAAGAGGACGGGGTTCTTCAGGCTTTCCATATTTTTTATGATGAGGACCTGGTTGCGGTCAAAACCAAGATCCCTTTTCTGGATATAATGCAGCTGGTTATAGATGACCTGTGTCCCGATGATAAGAAAAATGGAGATGGCGAACTGGAAAACGACCAGCGCTCCCCGGAAACCCGAACCTCTGAATCCTGCCGTCAGCTTACTTTTTAATACTTCGATCGGTTGGAACGAAGAAAGGAAGAAAGCAGGATAGGAACCGGCCAGCAGCCCTACGAATACTATGACACCGATCATTGCCGGTAATAACCAGCCGAGGATGGACACCGTGACATGCAGTTCCTTACCGGACAGCTGGTTAAATTCGGGCAATAGCAGCCAGGCCGTCCCGACTGCCAGGAGCATCGCCGCCAGGGTCACGATCATCGATTCCAAAAGGAATTGGACGACCAGGGATCCGCGGGAAGACCCCAACACTTTACGAACCCCCACTTCTTTGGCCCGGTTGGCCGAACGGGCGGTCGAAAGGTTGACGAAGTTGATACAGGCCACCAGCAGGATAAACAGGGCGATGGCCGAAAAGATATATACATACTGGATATCGCTGTTCGTACCCAATTCCCTTGCCCGGTCCGAGTGGAGGTGGATATCCAATAACGGGGTGAGGCTCATTTTGAAATAATTGCCGCTTTTTTCGAATGCATCCATATCCCATCCCCCCGGCTGATTACCCAGGACCTTTCTGAGAAAGGCGGGGAATTTGGCCTCCAGGTCCTTATAACGGGCGCCCGGTCTCAATAAAATATAGGTATTGATCTTGATGGCATTAAAATAGATGTTCCGGTTGTCCGGAAGAGAAGTGGTCGAGAGAAAAAAGTCGAAGTTGAAATGAGATTGAGGGGGGATATCCTTTATCACGCCCGTTATGCTGTGGACGATGCTGTCATCGACCATCGACAGGGTCCGGCCGATCACATGAATGCTGTTAAAATACTTCCTGGCCATGCTTTCCGTGATGACGATCGAATTGGGCGCTGTCAATGCCGTCACCGGATCTCCTTCGATCATGGGTAGGGTGAATACATCAAAGATCCCCGGGTCGCTGTAAACGCCCCTGTCCTCCAATACCTGGGTGTTGCCCTTTTTAAAACGGGTTCCGTGACTGACGGCTAACCGTACGGCTGTGTCGACCTCCGGAAACTCCCTGATCACCGCAGCGGCAAGCGGGTCGCCGGCCTGGGCAAAGGAAAAGGTCGCCGTTCCGAACTTTATGTCGGTATTGACCCGGAAGATCCTTTCCGCCTTTGTATTATACCTGTCATAGCCAAGCTCATCCAATACATAAAATACGATAAGCAGACAGACCGACAGGCCCAACGCCAATCCCAGGACATTGAGGATGGTGAAGCCCCTGTTCTTCTTCAGACTACGCAGGGCCGTTTTCAGATAGTTGGGAAGCATCATGAGGAGTAGTTGTAGGTTGGTTGTGAGGAGGGATGCGGAAAAAGGGTAATTCCATAAAGAAAAGCAAGCTTTTCCGCCGCCGGCAAAACATGGATCGTTGTCCACAGACGTCACTATTTCCACTAACGGCAACAATTGGGGGTAAGTAGTAAGCGGAACGCCTGATCAACGGTTATAAACGGTGAAAACGGGGTAAAAAACACCCATAAAACCGCCTCCCTGTGTAAAAAGTTAGTATGCCGGATTTGTAGATTACAGCTAATCCGCTTTATATTTGCGGGAGAATACCGGGTATGGATAGGTACTAAAACAGCCACCGGTATTTTAGCTTCCACATCTGTCACGACAAACATCCCGGAGCGCCTTTTTCCTTTAGCAACTTCGAATGAATATCGACGGCAAGGTCGTCTCAATACTTTTCTCATGTGACATTAAATATGTCATAACGAGGGCCCGTTTCTACGGGCCTTCTCTCATTTTACCAACTTCTCTGGCTTATCCTTCTACTCTTTTTTCGATACGGCGGTCGGGTATGAACCATATCATGGCCACCACGATATAGGTCCCGAATCCAAGCCGGGGGTTCAGGAATGAAAGACCGATGCCCACCGCATAGATGATAATGGACAAGCTTCCCTTCCAGTCTTTTTTTAATGCCTGCGCCAGGGTAGAATCCGGGCCGGCCTGCCGGATGAGCAGCCGGCAAAAGATATTGTAGGACAAACCGTTCATAATAAGGACACCCCCATACAGGATCACGGGCCATTTTGCGATATGGTTCTCCCCCATCCAGGCGGTGACGAAAGGGGTCAGGGATAACCAGAACAGGAGATTTAGATTGCCCCAGAGGATGGCGCCGTTGATCTTTTCCACGGCATAGAGCATATGATGGTGGTTGTTCCAATAGATCCCTACATAGACGAAGCTGAGAATGTAGCTGAAAAATACCGGCAGCAAGGGGACCAGGTCGGAAATATGATCGCTGTGCGGAACGCGGAGTTCCAGTACCATAATGGTAATGATGATGGCAACTACGCCATCGGTGAATGCTTCTAACCGGCCTTTCTTCATATATGATCTATTTTCATACCACTAATATACCGAATTGGACCTACTCGGTACCCAGCCCCCAGTCGATGCCTTTCAGGGTGGCGGGCACGCCGGTGGTCATCCAATGGGGCGCCGGTTCGCCTTTCAGGTAATGCCCGAAGAACTGGCCCAGACGGATGGACCAGTCTTTCCGGTTACGTCTTTCCGTAAGTCCGTGGTCTTCTCCGTTATATTCGATCAGCCAGGTCTTCTTACCCAGCCGCCGGAGCGCGGAAAAGTATTCGATGCCCTGGTACCAGGGGACGGACCCATCGGCGTCATTGTGCATCATCAGTAAGGGCGTGGTGACCTTATCGGCCCTGAACAGGGGGGAGTTCTTTATATAGAGTTCCGGTTTTTGCCAGAGCGAAGCCCCGAGACGGCTTTGCGATCTTTCGTACTGGAACTGGCGGCTGATGCCGGGTCCCCACCGGATGCCGCCATAGGCGCTGGTCATGTTGGCCACGGGGGCGCCCGCCTCGGCGGCGGCAAAGATATGGGTACGGGTGACGAGATAGGCCACCTGGTAACCGCCCCAGCTATGTCCCTGCAGCGCCATCTTTGTCGTATCCACCCATTTGAACCGGGACAGATAGCGTACGGCGGACATGACGGAGTTGTAGGCGTCTTCGCCGGGCTGCCCGGTCTTGTAGAAGATATCGGGGTCGAAGACGAGGTATCCGTTGCTGACGAAGTAAGGGATGTTGATCGAAGCGCGGACCGGCTGGGGCGCTATATATTGGTACCGGGTCGCCGCGTCCCTTTCATAGAAATAAAAAAGGATGGGATATTTTTTTGTGCTGTCGAAATTCTCCGGTTTGTAGAGGAGTCCTTCGCTCATACGCCCGTCGAGCATCTTCCAGTGGTGGAGTTCGACGGTAAACCAGTTATAGGAAGATTGCTGTGCATTGATATGGGAGACGGGGTGCGGAGCCGGCGAGGTAAGGATGTGGTCACCGGTGGAGGTGGTATCGATCTTCCCGGCCAGGCAGACATCATAGGGTTGGTTGAAACTGCCTTGCAGCCAGGCGAGGGTCCAGTTGTTCTTCGCCTTGAAAAAACCATTGTAGCTCTGCGGGCCGGTCAGCTGATCCGGGGATCCGCCGGTAAAAGGGGCGCCCATCCGGTGCAGGGCAAGGCCATTGGACATATCCTTCTGGTTGAAGACGGAAAGAAGGGCCCATTGTCCATCATGAATAACGGGGTCTTCGCGGTCCAGCCGGACATACCTAAAGGTGTTCTGGTAGCGGCGGCCAAGACCTCGTGTAAGGTTGACGGGCGGGGTTTGTGCGGCGGGGTCGCATTGCCAGATATCGTATTTGTCGTAGATATAGACGAGCCGGTCGCCTTCTTTCCAGCCCATGACGCCATGCGGCGGCGGATCGTCGGGGTGATCGTCTTCCTCGTCATAAAGAGGCGTCCGGATACCGGCGGTGATATTGGTTATTTTAGCATTCCGGATATCGTAGGTAAACCAGTTCTTTTGATGCCAATCGTACCATAACATAAATCTTCCATCGGGAGAAAGCGTAGCCCCTCCTCGCACCTTTTCCATGACCGGTTGGCGGGAGCCGTCCCGCAGGTCGACGAGCCAAAGGTCCTGCAGGTTATTTTCTTCCCATTGCTGCTGGATGCGATATCTTTTGCTGCTGCTTCCCAGGGCATAGGGACCGTTGCCATTCCAGGAGGGGACAACGGTTTCGCAATTTACATCGCCGAGGGGGACGAGCTTCGCATCGTCTTTCCCGATCACGGCCAGGTAGGATCTTTTCAGCTCTTCGTTCAGCCGTACCAGTTGCTGGGGGGCCAGGTAGTCATCGTTGTAATTCCACACGTCGAGGCGGGCCGTTTCAAAATCTACCAGGGTCGTGTCTTTCGCAGGGCGTATGGGGGTCAGCCCCAGAAAGAGACGGCTGCCGTCCCTGCTGAAGAAGTTGGTATAGTCGGGACTGATGGTGAGGGGAAGTGGTTTGGCCGTGGGAGAGGCTGACCTGGCGGCGGGGATCGTGCTGCGGTCGGCACGGACGATGGCGCTGTCCATTCCCGGTGTATAATACCAGAGACGATAGAATTTAACGAGGGCCCTGGCCACACTGTCCCGTTCGGCGACAAAAGCAAGCTGTTTGCCGGGTTCGTCGATCGCATAATTGCGGGCGTCATGAAAACCTTTCAGGACGGTATCGGTCCTGCCGTTATGGGTATCGACCCAAAGGATGAGGGCCTTGCTGGCGGTATCGGAGTTTTTGCGGGTCGTTTCTATGACGAGGACATTCCCTTGTTTGCTAAAATAGTATTCGCTGGTGAGCGGGTATTTCACCGCTCTGCCGGTATGGAGATCGAGCAGGATGAGGTCGGTACCTTCATCGATCGTTTCGCCGGCGGTGCCAGCTTTTCTGGCGGGCGGGGTTGGGGGAAGGGCGGCAAAGCCTTTTGCTCCGATCTCGGCTATTCTGGCACGCAGGCTGTCGGAGGCCCGGGAAAGGCTATCGGCCCGGGCGATCAGCTTATGGATGCGGGCGAGGGAATCGGAAGCCGGGCCATAGGAGGAAGAACCGCGGTTGACGCCGGATGATGGGTTGGGTGCTCCGGGCTGGGGTTTTTCCAGGAGGTAGGCCAGCCAGCCGCCTTCTTTTTCCGGTATCTTATAGGATCTGACCCGGGGTATTTTGACGAGGCTGTCCTTACCCAGCTCGATCCAGGCGAGGGTATCCTTTGGGGATTGGTCGGGGGTTTTCTTTTTGATACGGGCCTCGCGGGTATCTTTAAAGAAGGGTTTGATATGAAAGATAAGAAAACGGCTGTCTGCCGTGATGGAGGCATCGGCGCCACGAGGTATTTCCTTTGCATAGCTGCTTTCCGTGCCACGGATGACCAGCCGGGCATCGCCTTCCTGGGGGGTTATGGTATATACAAGGTATTTTCCATCCGGGGACAGGGATCGTTCGGCGATATTCTCCCATCCATCGTAGACGGAATGGTCGATGATCTTTTTCTGAGAGAAGGCGGAACCGATGGTCAGTAACAGGAGCCAGGACAAGGCGGTTTTTCTCATGAACGGTTTGTTTAGGTGTTGGAAACGAATTTAAAATAAAGTGGCGACTCCTGACGAACAATTTGCCTTTAGAGAGCGTTGTTTAAAGCCAGGCAACATTTAACGAGCATAAATATTTTAGCATATGAGTACACAGGTAACTTTCAAAAAGGATTTTACGATCGGGGAAGACCTGACCGTACGCCGTATGGGATACGGCGCCATGCGTATCACCGGCGAAGGCATCTGGGGGCCGCCAAAGGACCGGGAGGAAGCCATCCGGGTATTAAAAAAGGCGGTGGAGCTGGGTGTCAATTTTATCGATACGGCGGACAGCTACGGACCGTATATTTCCGAGGAGCTGATCGCGGAAGCCTTGTATCCCTACCCTGCCGGGCTGGTCATTGCCACCAAGGGCGGTCTTTTGCGGACGGGTCCCAATCAATGGCCGGTGAATTCCCATCCCGACCACCTGAAAGAAGCGTTGGAAGGAAGCCTGGCCCGGCTGAAGCTGGATCGGATCGATCTGTATCAGCTACACCGTATCGATCCCAACGTTCCTTTTGAGAAGACCCTGGAATTTTTGCAGGGGGTGCAGGAAGAGGGATTGGTGAAACATATCGGGCTTTCCGAAGTGAGCGTGGCGGATATCAAGAAGGCCGAGGAATATATCGATGTGGTTTCGGTGCAGAACATGTATAGCTATGACAACCGTAAATGGGAATCGGTGCTGGAATATTGCGAAGAGACCGGCAAGGCCTTTATTCCCTGGTATCCCCTGAATGCCGGGAATGTCGGCGCGGTAAAAAAGATAGAGCATGTCGCGGCAAAGGTAAAGGCCACTGCTCACCAGGTAGCTTTATCCTGGCTGTTGTATCATTCCCCCAATATTTTGCTGATCCCGGGTACTTCAAGCGTGAAACACCTGGAAGAAAATCTGAAGGCCGAACAGGTAGTCCTTACGGAGGAGATGATCACTGAGCTGGAGAAATAGGGGAAAGACCTTTTTGAATATAGGGTTCGATGGCTGCCGGTTTTGTGATGGGCGAGAAGCGCCGGATCGGCCGGCCATCGGCCCCGATAAGGAACTTTGTAAAATTCCATTTGATCCGGCTGCCGAACAGTCCGCCCAGTCTGTTCTTCAGGAATCTGAAAACGGGATGGGTATTGGGTCCGTTGACTTCGATCTTTTCCAGCAGCGGGAAGGTAACGCCAAAGTTGAGCTGGCAGGTGGCAGCCATTGTTTCGTTGGGTTCGGGCTCCTGGCCGCCGAACTGGTTACAGGGAAATCCCAGTATGACCAGGCCTTTATCTTTATATTCTTCATGCAATCGCTGCAGCTCTTCGAACTGGGGGGCGAGTCCGCATTTGGTGGCGGTATTGACCACGAGAACGACCTTCCCCCGGAAAGAAGACATTCCTACCGGTTTGCCCTGTGCGTCGTTCGCGCTCAACTCATAAAAATTATTTGCGTTTGCCATAGAACAAAGGTACGGATTAGGTCTTCCCCTGGAATACGCGATTATTCCGAACGGAGGCTTTTTATCGGGTTGGCCAGGGCGGCTTTGATCGCCTGGAAGCTAACGGTGAGCAGGGCGATCCCCACGGCCAGGATACCGGCCATGACAAACAGCCACCAATGGATCGGCGTCCGATAAGCAAAGTCCTGGAGCCAGCGGTGCATCGCCCACCAGGCCAGGGGCGAGGCAATGACGAGGGAGAGGAGAACCAGCCGGATAAAGTCTTTGGAGAGCAGGGTGGCGATGCCGCTGACGGAGCTGCCCAGTACTTTACGGATGCCGATCTCCCGGATCCGTTGTTCGGCGGTAAAGGCGGCCAGTCCAAACAGACCCAGACAGGCGATGAAGATCGTGAGCCCGGTGAAGACCCCGATGATGCGGGCAATGCGGTATTCCCGTTCATAGGTGCGCTGGAAATCCTGGTCGACAAACGAATATTCGAACGGTGTCGATGGGTTGAGCCGTTGCCAGGCAGTGGCCAGATCGCTGAGCAGGGAGCCATAGTCGGCCGTATTCACATGGGCGAAAAGGTAGCGGTGGTCGTTGTTATCCAATACAAATCCATAGGGGTTGATCGATTCCTTCAGGTTCTTGAAATTAAAATCTTTGACGATCCCGACGATCGGGGTATTACTCACTACTTTATTCCAGGAAGAATGAATGACCGTGCCAACGGCGGTGCGCGGGTCCAGGCCCAGCTTGCGGATGGCGGTCTCATTAAAGATGATGCCGGCCGAATCCGAAGCAAACTCTTTTGAGAAGGCATGGCCTGCGATCATTTTCATACCCAATGTCTGCAAATAGTCATACCCTACCCTTCCGAAGGCAATGCCGACGCCATCGGCTACGCTCTGTCCATCTTTATAAAAGCGAAGATCGTTAAAGGGGTCCATGCCCGGATAGGTGGTGCCGCCTGCGACGGAGATCACTTTTGCATTTTTTGCAAGCGTCTCTTTTAGCGCCGTGAAATTTGCCGCCGCCTGTGCCGTCCGTAAGGGGATAACGAGCTGCTGGTCTTTCTGAAAACCCAGGTCCTGGCGGTTGAGAAAGCCCATTTGTTGCCAGATGACAAGGGAGGTCAGGATAAGGAATACCGAGATGCTGAATTGAAAGACCACCAGCCCCTTTCGTAAAAACAAGGCGGAGAGGCTGTTGACCAGCTGTCCTTTTAGTACCCTGATCGGGCGGAAGGAAGACAGATAGAAGGCAGGATAGAGACCCGCCAGCAGACCGGTGAGCAGCGCCAGTCCGATGATCCAGCCCACGATGACCGGATGCTGGAAGAGGGTCAGCTGCCGTTGTGTAAGGGTATTAAACGCGGGCAGAAAGGATTGGACGAGGAAGAGCGCCAGGAGCAGGGCGGCGGCGCTGAGCAGGATCGACTCTCCCAGGAATTGGGCCACCAGGGAGCCACGGAGCGCACCCATCACCTTGCGCATTCCCACTTCCTTTGCTCTTTTTTGTGAGCGGGCGGTGGCGAGGTTCATAAAGTTCACACAGGCGATCAGCAGGATAAAGAGGGCGATGGATCCCAGGATATAGAGATAGCTGATGCTGCTGTTGATGGAAATATCATAGGGTAAGGAGGAATAGAGGTGAATATCTTTTACCGGTTGCATGGAGAGCATGCGCTCGGCGCCGGCCGCCTCGATATCGGCGTTGCCATGGCGGTGGAGAAAAGGGGTTAGCCTTTTTTCAAAGGCAACGGGGTCGGTGCCTTTCTTTAGCCGGATATACGTAAGGAAGGCATTAAAGGTAGCCCAGTTCGTGATGTTGTCGACATTCCTGCCCATGTCGCCGTTCTTCATGGATAGAAATACATGCCCGTCGATATGGGAGGGGCCAAGAGGTTGAAAAACGCCTTTAACCGTGTAATCAAAATACCCGCCGGCAAGACCCACCCGGATCGTTTTGCCCATCGGATCGGCGTTTCCGAAAAAGCGATGCGCCATTGTCTCCGACAGGACGGCCGTATTGGGTTGACTCAGTGCTGTCCGGGGATCTCCCTGCAGGAACCGGTAAGTGAAGAGATCGAAAAAGGAAGAATCGACATAGTAGGTGTTCTTTTCAAAAAAGCTTTTGCGATTGGCCCCCTCTGTATATTCGAGCATCACGGCTCCGTTATTGGTATTGGGAAGCAGGAGCCGGGCGGACTGTTCCACTTCAGGAAAATCCGTCAGCAGGCCATGGGCCACCAGGGCATTGGCGCTGGCGATCTTGCTTTGATCGACCTTGCTTTTGAAGGAGGTATTGATGCGGTAGAGTTGAGCGGCATCGTTGTGGTGCTTGTCATAACTCGTTTCGTCAAATATATAAAGGAGGATCATCAGGCAAACGGCGAGACCGACGGAAAGACCGATGATATTGATGGCGGAGTATCCCTTGCTGGCCAGGAGGTTCCTCCAGGCTATCTTAAAATAGTTCTTTATCATGTGCAGTGATTATAGCGGTTTGCAGCCAGCCGCATGCCATTTTTTCAAGGAATTGAAATTCAATGATTTATGCATTTTTACCGAAGGGTTACTGTCCGATTTTGACCGGGCGGGTGTACGGAATTTTTCATTAATATTGTTCCTATGCAAAAGAAATGGTTTCAGCCTCTTATCCCGCATGTTATCGCCGTTGTCGTCTTTTTATTGGTTGCCATCATTTACTGTAAACCTGCTTTTGACCACAAGGTCCTGGTGCAGGGGGATGTATCTCAATGGAAGGCAATGGCGCAGAACTCGTTCCAGTACAAAGAGACCCATGGCCATTTTCCTTTGTGGACGGAGGGTATGTTCAGTGGAATGCCCGCCTACCAGGTTGCGATGGATGCAGGGGTTCCCTCTCCGCAGTATTTCCTGTACGATATAATTACGCTAGGGCTAAAAAAACCGGCGGGTTTCTTCTTCCTTGCCTGTATCTGTTTCTATTTCCTTTCACAGGTGTTGCGGGTGAATCCCTATGTGGGTATCGCCGGCGGGCTGGTCTATGCCTATGCTACCTACAATGCGGTGATCGTCTATGTCGGACATGATACCAAGATGCAGGCCATTGCGTTGCTGCCTGCCTTTATCGGATCGCTGCTGCTGGTCTTTGAAAAAAAATATTGGTGGGGGGTTGCCCTGCTGGCGCTGAATACGTCGCTGTTTGTCGGGGTGAACCACCCGCAGATCGTCTACTACGGTCTTATCATCACGGTATTCATGACAGCCGCCTATGTCGTCCGCTGGATCCGGGAAAGGGATTACCGGCACCTGCTGATCGCGGGGGCGCTGACCCTCATCGGCGGGTTGACGGGTATACTATGCAATGCCGTGGTTAGCCTGACGACCTATGATTATGCAAAGGCTTCGATCCGGGGAGGGAGTGCGCTGGCGACGGAGGGTGGCCAGGTGACGAAGAGCGGGCTCAGCCAGGACTATGCATTCAGCTACAGCATGTATAAGACCGAGCCGTTGGTGCTGTTGGTGCCAAAGATCTATGGAGGCAGCGACGGTCTGGAAGTATCGGAGGATAAGTCGAAGGCCATCGCGGCGTTGCAGGAAATGCCGCCGGAACTGGGAAGACAGCTGCAGGGACTGGTACGTTTTTACTGGGGGGGCATCGGAAGCTGCGGCGGTCCGGTCTATGCGGGCGCCATCGTCTGTTTTCTTGCCCTGCTGGGGTTCTTTATATTGGACGGCAAACATAAATGGTGGATCCTGGCCGCGGGCGTGCTTGGCATTGTCATGTCCTGGGGCTCTTATTTTGCCGGTTTTAATGGTTTCCTGCTGAAGGCGCTGCCCGGGTATGATAAGTTCCGGGCTCCCAGCATGACCATGATCATCCCGAACTTCCTGTTATGTGTAATGGCGGTGCTGAGCCTTCAGAAGATCGTCACGGTGGAAGCCGCCGGCCGCGCTGCTTTTTGGGAGAAGTATAAGAAGGCGTTGTACCTGACGGGGGGGATCTTTGTCATCCTGTTGTTGATGTACTTCAGCTTCGACTATACCAGCGACAGCGACAGACGCGTGCTGCAACAGGCGGGTTCACAGGGAGGACAGCAGGTCGCGGAATATGTCCGTCGTCTTGTCCAGGGGTTGCGGGAGGACCGGCAGGGGCTTTTTATGGGAAGTATCCTTCGTTCGCTGCTTTTTATCACGGCGGCGGCGATCGCCGGCTGGTTATCTTTAAAAGGGAAGATCCGTCCGCTGGCGACGATCGGGATCATCGGGGCCCTGGCTTTTATCGATCTGATAGGGGTCGACCTGGATTACCTGAACAATGACCGGTACCAGGATGAGGAAGAAGTACAAAATTCCTTTTCGCCTACGGCGGCGGATACGCAGATCCTGCAGGATAAGGGGTATTACCGCGTCTTCGATCTGCGGGAAGGCGTGGAAAACATTACTAATTCTGCGACGGCCTCCTACTTTCACCATAGCATCACCGGTTATCACCCGGCCAAGCTCAGCATCTACCAGGACCTGATCGAGCATCAGCTCTATAAATTCCCGAACTGTCTGCCGGTGCTCGATATGCTGAATACAAAATATATCCTGCAGCCGTCGCGGACGGGCCGGGATTCGGTGGTGGTCAATCCCGGCGTCCTGGGGGCGGCCTGGTTTGTGCTGGAAGGAAAAGCGGTGGAGACGCCATCCGCTATGATGGATAGCCTGACGAACCTTGATCCGCGGGAGGCCGCGGTCCTTTTCGGGACGGATAAAAAGAAGATCTGGGAGGAGATGATGACGAAGAACCAGCAGCCGGGCTCCGAATCGCAGGCGGATTCAATGGAGGCGGCCCTAAAGAACGATTCGATCCAATTGGTGAAGAATGACAATGATGAAATGGAGTATCAGTCGGTATCGGGCAGCATGCGTTTTGCCGTGTTCAGCGAAGTATATTATGACCGTGGATGGAAGGCCTATATCGATGGAACGGAGACGCCGATCTACCGGACCGATTATGTGCTGCGGGGGTTGTTGCTGCCGGCGGGAAGGCATCGGATACGGTTCGTTTTTCATCCGGCCTCCTTTTATACGGGGCAGTTGCTGCAGGGGATCGCAAGTGTGGTATTGCTTTTGCTATTTGCAGGGGCAATAGGGGTGGAATGGAGGGGGAGGAAAATGGATAAAAGAACGCCGGGAACGGGAAAAACCACTTAATTTTGTGACTCTTTAGATGTAATTTATTTTTAATTCGTATGGCAATTTTAGTGTTTTTCTTGTGTCATTGGTTCCTGTCGCTATTTTCACAGACTTTTTTCCTGCATCGGTATGCTTCTCATAAGATGTTCAAGATGAATAAGTTTTGGGAGAGGTTCTTCTATAGCCTCACCTTTATTTCCCAGGGTTCCTCTTTCCTGAACCCGCGGGCATATGCCATCCTGCACCGGATGCATCATGCTTATAGCGACACGGAGAAGGATCCGCATTCCCCGCATTTCTTTAAGGATGTCTGGTCGATGACGATGCAGACGAAGAACATCTATATGGACTATCTCCTGTATAAAAAGGAGCCGGAACCTGCCTTCCGCAGTAATTACCCCACCTGGCCCGCACTGGACCGTATCAGCGATCTCTGGGTGACCCGGATCGGGTTTGGGTTATTGTATACCGCCTTTTATATCGTTTTTGCCACGCATTGGTGGATGTTCCTTTTACTGCCGATCCATTTCTTTATGGGTCCCATTCATGGGGCGGCCGTCAACTGGTGCGGTCATAAATACGGCTATTCCAATTATGACAATGATGATCACAGCAAGAACAGTCTGCCGCTCGACCTGTTGATGATGGGGGAATTATTCCAGAACAATCATCACAAAAGTCCTAATGACGCCAATTTTGCAAAGAAATGGTTTGAGCTGGATCCTACCTGGCATATCATCCGTTTCCTACATGCCGTACGGATTATCAAATTGAGAAAAATGTAATGATCCGGTTCGTATCGATCCTTTTATTCCTGCTGATGTCGCTGCTGGGGGTCCTTCGGGCGCCGGCTTATCCATTCTGGCTTTTGTCGATCCTGGTGACCGAATTTCCCTGGGTCTTCGCCGGTATAACCGCGTTATTGCTGGTTTGGGCCATACGGGGTGACAGGTACCGGTGGGCCAGCGGGGTCGCGGGGGCGGCGGCGATCGTCCTGTTCCTCTCCCCTGTTGTGCGGGCTTATGGAGTGGCGGATGGGCTGGAAGGGAAATTGGGCGATGCCTTTGGAAAGGGCGGGGAAGGGACGGGTGGATCTCCTTTCCGCTGGTGGAAGATGGTGACCCTGTACGGGGAGACAAAAGTTGCTTATAAGACCTTTCAATATGGCGTAACCGACGGGGTTCCCCTGACATTGGATCTCTATAAGGCACAACGGCCTGGAAGACGGCCCTGTGTGATCGTGATCCACGGCGGCTCCTGGAGCAGCGGCGATAGCCGGCAGCTGCCGGAGCTGAATAGCCGGCTGGCCAAAGAGGGTTACCAGGTGGCGGCCATAAACTATCGCCTCGCCCCCCGGTATCAGAACCCGGCGCCGGTAGAGGACTTGCGGTCGGCGCTGGCCTGGCTGCGGACACATGCGGAAGAGTCTGCCATCGACACCAGCGCCTTTGTATTGCTGGGTCGCAGCGCCGGCGCCCAGATCGCCCTGCTTGCCGCCTATACCCTGGATGATCCGGGGATAAAAGGCGTGATCAGTTTTTATGGTCCTGCGGATATGGTATGGGGTTATTCCATTCCTTCCAATCCCCTGATCATGGATAGCCGCAGGGTCATGTCCGATTACCTGGGCGGACGCTATGATGCGGTACCGCAAAATTATATCAACTCCTCCCCCATCGGGTTCGTCACACGCCGGAGCGTTCCTACCCTGCTGATCCACGGGAAGCAGGATGTGTTGGTCGCGTATGAGCATAGTGTCCGTCTCAATCAAAGATTATCCGACAGCGGCGTACGGCATTTCCTGCTGACATTGCCCTGGGCGACGCATGGATTCGACTATACGCTCCATGGGCCGGGCGGTCAGCTATCGACTTATAGCGTGGAGAAATTCCTGCAGGCAGTAACAAACAGATGATCTGCCTCCCGGCAGGATATTACTTTGTCTCCCGGAAACGGCTGAAGAAGACACAGGCCAGCAGACAAAGCGCGCATCCGCAGAGCCCGTTGAGACGAAGACCATGGTCATGACCGGGGTCCTTCCCATAGATCGTAAGAAAGGCGAAGAGAGCGATACCGAGCGTCTGCCCCAGCTTTACAAACAAATATTTCACGGCAAAGAACATCCCTTCCCGGTTCTCTCCGCTTTCGGCTGAATCTTTCTGGGCGATCTCCGCCAGGATAGCGTTGGGCAGGATGCCAAGGGAAGCAAGCGGGAAGGCGGCCCCGATCACCAGGGCATAGATCTGGAAGGTGGGGGAAGCCGGAAATTTTCCCAGGAAATAGATCGCGATAAACAAAAGGCTGAGCAGGCCAAACGAAAACAATACCACGGGTTTCTTTCCCCAGCGTGCGGCCAGCCAGTTGATCAACGGGTAGAATACCAGCGATACCAGCACCATCGTGGCCATCAGCATCCCTCCTTTTGATTCGGGCAGGCCCAGCAGTACCGTGACGAAATACAGCAGTCCGCTGGATATGATGCTCAGGGCCATGTAGTAGGAGAAGTCCGAGATCAGGTAATATTTGAAGTTGGCGTTGGCAAAGGTCTTGCGGATCGCCGGCCAGAGAGGAAGATGGGAGGGTTTGCTGTCGGAGTATTTTTTTTCATCGATAAAAAAGACGGGGATCCACATGATGAGGGCGGACAACAGGCACAGGCTGCCGATGGTCATCTGGAGGGCGGTCTCGCGGTCGGTGATATGAAAACCGGTCTGTACGGCGTCGGCAAAATTATTGGCCAGTGCGGCTACGATGATACCCAGGACAAAGCCTACCTGCTGAAAGGAAGAAAGCCGTACTTTCTCTTCCGGGCTATCCGTCATTTCCGGCAACAGGGCATTGTAGGGAATGATATAGGTCGTGGCCGAGACAAAGAACAGGATCATTGTAATGGCCAGCCACCAGGCGTTGCGGATGCTTTCCGCTTTTACCAGCGGATGAAAGGTCAGGAAGCAGAAAAGGGCCGCGGGCAGTACGGCTATCTTCATAAAGGGGATGCGGCGTCCTTTGGGGTTGGTGCTTTTATCGCTGCGGGAGGCGATAAAGGGATCGTAGACCGCGTCGATGAGACGGCCCGAGGCGGCAATGACGGACATGATATTGACGACGCCCAGCAGGAGCAGTTGGGGTACCAGGGGAATCAGGCCCGCATTGGAGGGTGGAAGATAATAGTACGGGAGCATGACGATGATCGTATTCGTCAGGATACTCCATCCCATCATACCGGCCGCATAAGCGAGCTGCCGGTTAAACGGTAATTTTTCCCTTGGCATACTGCAAGATGCAACTATTATTGCAAAATCTTTTCTACATCTACTACCAGGGTATGGGGAGAGGCCGTCGTATCCGACTGTTCCCAGGCGGCCCGATCCTTCCAGTTCTTTATGACAAGGCTATCGGCGGCGGCGCGGCTTCCTGTTTTTTCGAGGACCACCTGTCGTACAAAGAACTCGGGCACCCATTCCCGGGAATTGGACGGCACTCCAAATTCATCCCAGGAGATATTGATCCCATATTTATGTCGGAACAGTTCTTCGGAAGGGCGGATGAAACACACGGAAGTGATATCGGGGCGATATTGGGTATCGAGGTAGTTCCTTACCCGGACGTATTCGTTGGTGACCGGGCCCAGGAATTGGTAATGGAAGTTATACCAGGCGTTGATGACCAGCAATACCCCTACGCAACAGGCGATCAGGCGTTGCCGGCGCTCCTTTCCGATCCATTGCAGCAATGTGGTAAAGACCAGCACGAAAACCGCCATGTCAAGGGCCAGCATCGTTCGGTTGGAGGCGTAGTTCTCGCTGACGACGAGGGAGGGCAGATAACAGAGGATCAGCAGGCATAGTACGATCGACAGATAGCGTACCCGGAAAGCATTCAGCGCGATATAACCCGCGAAGACCAACAGCGATATGATCTTTGGGTCACGGCTCCATTCATTTACGATCCAGGTAAACCGAAAGGCGCCGGCCAGGGGAAAGCCAAAGAAGAAAAGGATCTTCCGAACGGGGTTGGTGGCCAGGCCGGTCCGGCTGCTTGTATCCATATGCAATTCCTTCATCTGCCAGTGGAATAACATAAAATAGACAAGAAAGATAAAAAAGTAAAAGACGAGAGCGATGACGAGGGGGCGGGTCAGTTTTTTCTTCGAGATCAGTTGCAGGAGAAAGGGCAGCAAAAAGCATCCAAAACCGTTCTGATAGGTAAACAGGGCGATGAGGCCGAATAGGATCGTCGACAGGATGGCTCCTGTGGATAACTGCATCCGCCCATCCACCCATTTTATCTGTGTGTATAAAAGATACCCTGCGATCAGTCCCGCGGTATTTGCGATGAACAGCTCCATTGTCGAGGCCCAGCTTACATAGATGGTGAAGGGGGGACAGGCGACCAGGTATAATACGGCAAAAAAGGGCAGGATCGGGGGAAGTTGCTCCCGGCGCGTTACTTTTTCCAGGATAAGGTACCAGACGGGAATGCAGGCCATCCATCCCAGCAGGGAGAAGATATGCAGCCGGTTGATCTGGCTGATCGTACTGATAGAGCGGAATAAGGCTGCCAGGAGCCGGTCGGTGAGGTATCGTCCCTGTGGGATAAACATATGGAAGCTATCGTCTTTCCGGTAAAACCACAACTGGTTTATCTCATCGGTATAAAAGTAGTGGGTGTAAAAAAGGGGAAAGAACAGCAACAGGGTGATCCCCATCAGCAAGGCGATATCGAGATAATTTTTCTTTGTCATAGACGGGATAAAAATAGTAAACTATTTTTGTGAAATGTTAGCAATCCTCATCACAAAGAAAGGAGGTCCCGAGGTACTGGAGCTCCGGGAGGTGTCCATGCCGGTTGCCGGTCCCGGAGAGGTATTGATACGGGTAAGGGCGGCAGGCCTCAACCGCAGTGATATTTATTCGCGGATGTCGGCGGCCTATGGGCAGACGGGGCCGGAGATCCCCGGATTGGAAGTATCCGGCGTCATTGCGGCCTGCGGGACAGGCGTGACCCGGTGGGCGGCGGGGGATCCGGTCTGCGCGCTGGTGAATGGCGGCGGCTACGCGGAATATGTGACCGTTCCGGCGGGACAATGTCTGCCGGTGCCGGAAGGGGTGAGCCTGGAAGAGGCGGCGGCGTTGCCGGAAACGGTGTTTACAGTCTGGCTGGACGCCTTCCGTACAGGCAGGCTTCGGGCGGGAGAGAATTTCCTGGTACATGGCGGCAGCAGCGGTATCGGGGTCACGGCCATCCAACTGGCCACCGCATGGGGGAGCACCGTCTATACGACGGCGGGGACGGATGAGAAGTGCCGCTGGTGTGAGGCGTTGGGAGCAAAAAAAGCGGTCAATTATAAAACGCAGGATTTTGAAAAAGAGCTGCAAGACATAGGCATCGATGTCATCCTCGATATCACCGGGGGTGATTTTACGGAGAAGAATTGCCGGCTGCTGCGGGAAGAGGGGCGGATGGTGTATATCAATTCCATGCGGGGAAAGAATGCCGTCATCAATATCCGGGACATCATGGAGAAGCGGCTGGTGCTGACCGGGAGTATGCTAAAGCCCCGCGATGCCGCTTTTAAGGCGGCCCTGGCGGCAGAAGTAGAAAAGAATGTCTGGCCGCTGGTCGCCCGGGGGGCGGTAAAGCCTGTCATCTATAAAATATTTCCGCTGGCACGGGCGGCGGAGGCGCAGCAGCTCATGGAGAGAGGTGTGCATGTGGGAAAGATCCTTCTGCGCGTGGGCGATTGATGCGCAGGTTTGCGATCGGGGTCTTATCCCATCCTAATTAGCTGCCGGATGTACGGCTTGCGGGACCTGGAAGCTGGCGCCTTTATCCAGCACATAGACCTTGTCGGCGATCCCCGTCAGGCTGTCCTTATGGGAGATGATGAGCAGACCCGCATTTCGCCGGCAGCGCTGCAGAACGGAGATCACGAATTGTTCGGTATGGACGTCCATTGCGGCGGTAGGCTCGTCAAGCAGGATCAGCTGAGGCTCCGCAAAGAGGCAGCGGGCCAGGGCCAGCAGCTGCCGTTGTCCTCCCGACAGGGCTATTCCTCCTTCACCCAGTATCGTAGCGTAGGATTGCGGGAAGTTCTCAAAGAATCGGTCAAATCCATATTCCCCGCAGAAACTGGCCAGCCGGTGGAGGTCGGCGGCAGGGTCGAGACAGATGTTGGCAAGAAGCGTTCCGCTGAATATGGAAATATCCTGGGGCACCACGCCGATCATATTGCGCCAGGCGATGGTATCGATGGAGGCCAGTTCCCTATCGTTGAACCGGACGGGACCGCCTTCATGCGGATAGAATTTCTGAAGGACCTGGAGCAGGGTGCTTTTTCCCTGACCGCTCTCCCCTGCCAGGGCAACGATCTCTCCTTTTTTTACTTCCAGCGAAATATCTTTTAAGAGCAATTTTTTACCGGGAAAACGAAAGGCCAGCTTCTCGATGGTGAGGCGCTGGAAGTCCAGGGGCAGGGCGGGAACGGGTTGGCGGGCGGGGGCACGGGAGCTTCGGGCGGGGGAACCTTCGGCAGAGGCGCCGCCGGCGGGTAATGACTCTGATAAAAATTCCGGCTCCAGCATCGTGAACTCATACATCCGGTCCAGGGCAACGGATGCCTCCTGTACCTGCAGGCTGGTCAGCGCCACCGTAACGACGGTCTGCATGAGCATACCGGCCAGCTGGAGGATCGCGATCAGACCGCCCGTATGCAGCGATCCTTCCCATACTTTTACGGCTGCCCAGCCGATGACCAGCAGCAGGAAAAGGGAGGTTACGATCTCCAGCAGGGTGCTGAAACGGATCCTGATCTTTCCCAGGCTGCGGATCGCCTCCTGGAAGGATTGAAAGACCCCGGCGGCCATCGACGCAAACAGCGGCTGCCGGTTCATGACCTTGATGGTATGGATACCGCGGATGCTGTCGACATAATTGCTTTCGTTGCGGGCGTGTGTGATCATGACCTCCCGCTGGCCCCGGATAATATCGCCTTCAAAATATTTTACGATGCCGAAGATAACGGGGACCATCACCAGGCAGAAAAGGGCAATGGGCCAGCAATAGATGAACAGCAGCGTGAGCGTGACCAGGAGCAGGAGGCTTTGAATGGCCATATCGCCGAGTATATAGCTTGCGGCCTGCTGGATACGGAGGGTATCATTGAGACGGGCGATCAGGTCACCCGTCTTCCGATGGTCGAAAAAGGATTTGTTGAGGTAGAGGATCGAGCGATAGAAGCGGCCGGTGATCCGGAGATTAAATCCATATCCCTGCCGGAGGAGGAGGTCCTGGCGGAGAAAGGAAAAAACGCTTTTCAGGATCAGTAACAGCCCCAGCGAAGACAGTCCCAGGTAGAGGGTCAGGCGATGCCGGCCGGGCAGGATCTGATCGACGAGCTGCTGGGAGAAGACGGCGGTGGAGAGGTTAAGCAGGGCGCAGATGGCTCCAAGCGCCAGGGCTACATACAGTAGATGGACATCCTCTTTCAGGGTCGTCCAAAGCCAGCGGATCTTTTTTTGCCGTTGTCCCTGCCATTGGGATAGTTTATCGCCCGGCTCCAGCAGCAGGAGCGTCATACCGGTCCATATTGTTTGCAGCTCTTTCTCGCTGAGCCAGACCCATCCTTTGGCCGGGTCACCGATAAGAAAACGGCCGATCCGGGAGCGGCGGGGGAAGAAAACGACATAATGCAGGAGCGCATCGTCCAGCGTGACATGGAGGATACAGGGGTGTTGTATTTCGCGGAGATCGGCCATGCTGCCGGCCTGTGCGCCCTGTGGTGTAAAGCCGGCCTGGACGGCAGCGGTATAAAGGCCCAGCAGGGAAGTGCCCTGCGAACCCGTACCGCTCCATTCCCGAAGCTTCTCGAGCGAGATGTCGGCCTTATAGTAGCTTAGAATATTGCGCAGACAGGCGACCCCGCAATCGGACCGGTCATGCTGCAACCGAAAGGTAAAAGGTCCATTCTTCTTCATGGTACGGATATTCGTTACGGATTAAAGCTGATCGAGATAAAAACAAACCCGACCATACAGATACCGGATAAAACAAGCCAGCCGTTCGTGGTATAGAGGGAACTGCCGGGGTCGGGACTTGGCCGGGTAGCAACCAGATCGGTCATAGGAGCTGTTGATTTTTGGATAAAAAAGAGCAGGATGACAAAACCTGCCGGGAATCATCATCCTGCTTTTTAAAAGTTACATTACAGCCCGGGTAAAGAGGGTAATGTGGGTAAAGTCAGGCCATCAATGCTGTAGCTGATGCCGAGACCGATCCCGAGACCTACTCCCAGGAGAGAGCCGAGGCCCAGAACCGATAACAGGCTGGAGATCGGCAAATTGATAGAGATGTTACCAGCAGATCCACCCTGGATGTTTTCCATAGCGGCAAAGTCTAAGCTTTTCATCTTTTTTAGTTTTTCAGAAGCACCGCAAAATCGCAGTGTACCGTAAAATTGCGATGGAGGCGCCGGATATCCTATCCGGTTTGTGGATAGTTTATGCAATAGATGCATAGTTTATTCCCCAACAGGATACGGGGAATGGGGAATATTACCATTCCAAAAAAAAACGTCTCTATCGAATCCATTTGGGGCGTTTTTTCGTATCTGTTTAATTATCATTCCATCCGGGCCTGATTAGTATCCGACAACGCCCTTCCCTGTCTGCGCAATTTTTTATCCGTCAAATGAAAATCGTTCACCTTCATTAACCCATCCCCATGACAGGACAAAAACTAAGGCTCTTCAGGGAGTTCCGTAATTATTCGCAGGAGTATATTGCCGAAAAACTAGGCATCACCCAAAACACCTATTCCCGTATCGAGAATAATCAAACCAAGATCACCGCCGAACGCCTTAGTAAGCTGGCAACCATCCTGAATATCCCCCCCCTGGAACTATTATCGGAGAAAGAGCCGGTGATCCATTTTAGCGAGAGCGGCTCCTACCCTCCCGGGCAGGTCCGGGAAGATCACTGGAAGGAGATGATGGAGAATACCCGGCAGTTATATAGCCAGGTGATCGGCAGCAAGGACGAAAAGATCGCCCATCTTGAAAATGAGATCAGCTCGCTGCGCCGGGAAAAGGATCGTTTTATTTATCTGCTGGAAAAACTAACCGGCGCTACCCCCATGATCCAGGCCGTTTCCTGAACAACCGGATAATCCCTATTTTTGATCCCATGAATTTTTATCAAAGAATAGGGATTGCTCTTTTATTGTTGTCCTCGGTGGCAGGTCGTCCGCAGACGGCTTCTTTTACGATAGTACCCCTGGGCGTCCGGGGAGGGTTGGATGAGAGCAACCTGTCTGCGTATATGGTAGCGGCTGCGGGTACACGGGATTATATCTGTCTCGATGCGGGAACCCTGTATTCCGGGATCCGGAAGGCGGTCGCTAACGGGGTATTTCCGCCCCCGGCCGGCAATGTCTTACGCCATTCGATCAAAGCCTATTTTATCTCCCATCCCCATCTGGATCATGTCGCAGGATTGATCATTAATTCTCCGGATGACAGCGCAAAAAGCATTTATGGGCTTGCCTCTTGTCTGAAGGTATTGGAGAACGATTATTTTACCTGGGAAAGCTGGGCGAATTTCGGGGACGAAGGGGAAAAACCCCTGCTCAAAAAATACCATTATATCACGATGGAACCGGGCCGGGAAATGGCCGTCGAACATACGGGTCTGTCGGTAAAAGCCTTTTCCCTCAGTCATGGGAACCCCTATGAAAGCACTGCCTTTCTTGTGCAGAGCGGAGAGTCGTATCTGCTCTACCTGGGAGATACCGGCGCCGACACGCTGGAACACTCGGATAAACTGCATTTATTGTGGCAGGCTGTCGCCCCGCTGGTAAAGACAGGGAAGCTGAAGGCACTCTTTATCGAGGTGAGCTTTCCCAATGCACAGCCGGATAGATCTCTTTTTGGTCATCTGACGCCCCGGCTGCTGATGGAAGAGATGAAGGACCTGGGCACCCTTGCGGGGATGAAAGCATTGAAAGGATTACCGGTGGTGATCACCCACCGGAAGCCATCGGGCGACCAGGAGGAGGTCATCAAGAGGGAGCTGGAGAAGACAGATCAGACCCATTCACTGGGGTTGAAGCTGGTTTTCCCGGAGCAGGGGAGGCGACTGAACTTTTGAGGCCATCATTAAGGCATTTCGCCTACGAGGTAATGGGTGGTTTAGGGTTATTTGAAATCGAGATACATATCCGTGAAATTCAGGATCATTTCGTTGTATTGGGCGATGATGTCCTGGCCCAGGTTGCCGTAATATTTTTCTTCGGCATGGGGGATGCGGTTGATCCGGACGGATACTTTGCGGAGGGTCGCCGTCTGGCTGCCGATGCCGAGGGTCAGGCTGTCCAGGCGATAGATCGGTTCCTGTACGATCCCTCCTGCTCCGCCCATTTTTATGGTGTCGGCGATTCCCCGGCGAAGGATAGCGGCCTTATATTTTCTGAAATAGAGTGCATAGAGGTCGGAGGTGGTGGCGCCGGTGTCAAATTGAAAACAGAGGGTATCGTTGCCGATCCGCCCTAAAACCACCGGATCGAGGCCATCCATCGCCAGGTTGTTCAGCGTACTGCCCGTGGTATGAAGGGGTATCGTCATCGTTCCGTTGCGAAACACATGGATCTCCCGGAGCGATGCGATGACCGGGTAACCAATAATGACATTCATCCGAAAATCGATCGGCGCGATGTACAGCACTTCGTCCGGCATCACCTGGAAAACTACCTGTCGTAGCAGGACCGGGCCCAGCCAGAGGCTGTCGGCTATTCCCAGGGAAGACTGGAAAGCATTGCCGGTTGCACCGCTGCCTTCCCGGTAGGAGACGTCCAGCATCTTTACTCCCAGCTTCTTTGCATAGGAAGCGGAAATGCTTGAGATATTTGCTCTTGTATCAAAAATACAGGACCAGCTGGAATCACCTTTCCGGACGGCGATCTCCATCAGTCCGACCTTGTCTTTTTTCCAGGGGAGGGAAGCATTGGCCGTAATCGTTGTCGTCTGGGGAGATATGCCGGCAAGGGCATGAGTGATCAGGGAGGTATTCTTTATGTCGGCGTATGTGGCGCTGTCCAGCACCTGCCGGTAATGCCCTATCAATTCACTATCGGCCGCCGCCGCCCGGGCGTATTGAAAGGTCTTAAAATAGTTATCTTCTTCCAACAGCAGGAGCCGGGCTTTCATCGTGTCGGAAAGGGAGGAACCGTATTGGCCGAAAAGGTCCGCAAACCTGGCGATGGAAGCAGCGTTGCGATTGAAAGCATTGTCTATGAAGGTAGTTAGGTATAATTTTTCTCCCTTATTTATTTCATCTGCGTGGAGTCCAAGCTCCTTTTGCAGGGCAAAGTATTCTTTCCGCTTTAACAGATCCTGCAATCGCCGCTCTTCTTTCCCCGGGGCGGGGCGGCCACAGCCCATACAGGACAGGATCAATAGGATAAGGGTGCTGTTCAGAAAATATCGCATGGGTTAAAATACGGTTACTTTTTATAAAAATACGGGCAACGTCTGCTCATAAATATCCGTTGGTTATACAACACCGTTGCCACTAAGTTTTATATTATTATAAATGCTAAGATAAAAATTAGTAAGGCCGGTAATTATACGATTTTATTGGTAAGCAACTAAGGTCGTAAAAAACTAAGTTTGTGCTTGTCTTAAAACAGCCCGGGTCCTGAACGCTCAACTCTAAAAATTCGAGATTATGACAGAGAGAAAAACAAGTTCGACCAACTATCGCAATCAATCTTTCCTGGAGGAAAAATGCAGCCTGAATGAATTGCTTGATCTCGTCAGCAAACGTTGGTTCAGCGATGTCCTTTTTTGTATTGAAGAGGGTAACAACCGCTTCAAGCTGATAAAGGACGATCTGAAGTATATCAGCGATACGATCCTTTCGGACCGTCTGAAATTACTGGAAAGATACAACCTCATCATCCGTACGGATTTTGATGAGATCCCTCCCAAAGTAGAATACTCCCTGACCGACAAGGGTGAAGAGTTGGTCGAGTTGTTGGAGAAGATGTGCGAATTCAGCGACACGATCATCAACAAGGCGGCTCATGCCGTCATACCGGGCTAGACCCTTAGAAATACTTTTTTCTTATAAAGAAAATAAAGGAAGAACCATTTCACGGCCAGGAAACAGAATACCATCGCAACCGCATTGAAAGGGGTGGGAATGAGTTGTCCCACCCAGGCAAAGAATCCGTCGGTAGCATATTTCCAGTTTATAAAATGCCCGGACAGATAGATCAGGATGGAGTTCATCCCGATGATAGTAAAGATAAAGGCCCACTTTTTATACCCCAGCACATCGATGATGTAATAGAAAGCCGCCAGCAGCAGCAGGCTAAGACCTCCCACGGTTAGTACAAAGGAGCTGGTCCAAAGATTCTTATTGATCGGGAATACGATATTCCAGAGCAGGGCAAGCCCGATAAAGACCACGCCGGTCAGCGCCATTCGGACCGCTTTGGCTGTCTGGGAGAGGGGGCTGTTCCTTAATAGATTTCCGGTCAGGATGCCCAACAGACCGGTTGCGATAGCCGGGATCGTCGATACCAGTCCTTCGGGATCATGGATCCCCAGGTAGAGCCTTCCCGGGATCACGGAACGGTCGATATAGGAGGCAAAGTTCCCCTGCATGGTAAGGTCTCCGTGCGGAAAGCCGGGCGCCGAGTTGAAGAGCAGCAACAACCAGTAACCGATCAGGATGGAGACAAACCAGATGATCTGTCCTTTCTGTTTTGTATAGAGATAGATGATATTGGCGAACATATAGGCCAACCCGATACGTCCAAGCACGCTGCCGAACCGGATCTCGGAAAGCGGATGGATCTTTAGCCCGTTGTTATAGACAAGCCCCAGCAGAACGAGGATGAGTCCGCGGCGAATGACCCTGACGAGCAATTTGCTGCGGGGCGTTCCCTTTTCCCGTTCCTTTCCCACCGAATAGGGAGTAGCCACCCCGGCGATAAAGAGAAAGAGCGGAAAGATGAGGTCATAGAAATGAAAGCCGTTCCAGGCCGGGTGTTCGAACTGATCGGAAAGCGTTTTCCAGAATGGGGAGCCGGTCGCCTTTGCCATGCTGTGAAAGATCTCTTCTCCTCCGATGATCCAGAACATGTCAATGCCCCGGAGCGCGTCCAGGGAATACAATCGTTGTGAGGGTGTTATTGGCGTCATAATAGGATATGAATATAGGGAAATTAATTTGCTACATTTAGGCCTATGAAAAGAAAAGGTTTTTTGGTGGGGGGGCTGCTATCGATCGGTAGTCTTTTATTCGGTGTCGGCGGAAGAGCGCAGGGTCCACTGTTAAAGGATCCGGTGGGAAAAATTGCGGAGGATGCCAGGGGCACGGTTGGTGTGTACCTGATGGATATCGAAGACAATAAGGGGTTTGCATTCCATGGGCATCAGTATTTCCCCATGCAAAGTGTCTTTAAGTTTCCCCTGGCTGTTTGTATACTGGACATGGTGGACAAAGGGAAACTGTCACCCGATCAAAAAATTCCTATCCATAAAAAAGATTGGGTGCCGGGGACCTGGAGCCCGATGCGGGATAAGTATAAAAGTGCGGAGGTCCGGCTTCCCTTACGGGAAGTGCTTGCCTTTACGGTGAGTAATAGTGACAACATCGGCTGTGATCTGTTGTTCCGTCTGGCGGGTGGTACCGACCGGGTCGATGCCTATATTCGAAACCTTTGCGGTGACAGTATCCGGATAGTGGCTACCGAGGCGGAGATGGCGACGGGATGGGAAGTACAGTACCGGAACCGGGCCACTCCCTATGCCATGGGCAGGCTTTTACAACTATTCTTTAGCGGCCGGATCCTTTCGAAGGCCAGTACCGGTCTGTTGATGCAACTCATGACCGAAACGACAACGGGTCCGGGCCGGATCAGGGAACTTTTACCCGCAGGGACTGTCGTGGCGCATAAGACGGGGACTTCCAATACCAATAAAGCCGGTATGACGGCAGCCACGAATGATGTGGGCGTCATAACCCTGCCGAACAACCATCACCTGGTCATCGTGGTCTTTGTATCGGATGCGATGGCGGATGAGGCGACAAGGGAAAGCGTCATCGCCCGGATCGCCAAAGCGGCGTACGATCAGTATACCTCACCGTTTATGGATTGTCCGCGGTAATATCCTGGGCCAGGGTGGCGTCGTCGGGTTTTGTCTTTAGTTCCCGGTCGAGCGCATAGAGGGCGGAATCGGAGGCTTTTTCTCCACCGGCGATCTTGATCTTGTCGAGGAGATTCAGGGCCAGCGTTTCCTCTTCCGTCTGTTCCTTTACAAACCACTGCATAAAGTTCCAGGTGGCCCAATCTTCCTCGTCAAAGCTCATCTTCACCAGTTTGTAGATACCCTTTGTATTGTCGATTTCCTGTTCGAATACTTTCTCAAAACAGTTCTGTACGCTGGTGGGGTCCGGGATTGGTGCGGGAATGGCTTCTATCTTTACTTTCGCTCCTCTCTCCAGGATGTACTCGAGGATCTTCATCATATGGTTTCGTTCTTCCTGTGCATGCCGGAAAAGGAAGTTGGCGATGCCTTCGTATCCGCCATTATCTGCCCAGGATGCCAGGGAGAGATAGATCTGGGAAGCGTGGGCTTCCTTTGTCATTTGCGTATTTAAGGCATGGCAGAGCGTATCGGAGAGTCTGTTGGTTCGCATAATCAATTATTTATTAGTGCTTAAGCAAGTTAATTCATTTTTTATTTGGAGAAACGAATAAAATGAACAACCTTAGTGTATTACTTAACTAGTACACTAAACAACCAGATATGGTCAGCATTCGGGATCTGCATTTTGCTTATCGACGGCGGGTCGTATTCAGCGGGTTAAACCTGGATCTTGCCCCGGGTCATATCTATGGTCTGCTGGGGAGGAACGGAACGGGTAAGTCCACCCTGCTGCGGAGCATTGCGGGTTTTCTTTTCCCGAAGCGGGGGAAGATCGGGGTATTGGGGCATGAGCCCTGCAGGCGCCGGCCGGCCTTTCTGCAGGAAGTATTTCTCGTGCCGGAGGATTTTTATTTACCGGCCGTCTCCGTGGATCAATGGGTACGGTACCATGCTCCTTTCTATCCAAAATTCAGCAGGGAGCAGTTCCTGCGGATCGCGCTCGATTTTGACATCCCGGTATCCGGGCGGCTGGATGAGATGAGCTATGGGCAGCAGAAAAAGGCGTTGATCAGCTTTGCCCTCGCCACGAATGCGGCTGTTTTGCTGCTGGACGAACCCACCAATGGGCTGGATATCGTCAGCAAGAGCCAGTTCCGCCGGGTGATCGCGGGTAGTTTGGATGACAACAAGTGTATCGTTATCAGCACGCACCAGGTAAAGGACCTGGAGAACCTCATCGACAGGGTAACGGTGATCGATGAGGGAAGGATCCTGTTCGACCAGACGATGGATTCCATTTCCCGGAAGTTGCATTTTAAGATCTCTTATGACCCGGGTGAAACGGCATCGGCCTTTTACAGCGAGCTGTCACTTAAAGGCAATGCGCTTGTGATGGCCAATACGGAAGGAGAAGAAAGCCGTCCGGACCTGGAGATGCTGTATAAGGCCATCGTGCTGCGTACGGAAGACGTCAACAGGGTGTTTGCGAAATAAAGCTTTTCGGGATAAGGCTTTTCGGGGATAAAACGATTTATAGTATAAATGATAGCGCGATGAACCAGACTTTCGAATTCAGAAGATGGTGGATGTTGGTGACCCTGCACTGGGTCGAGAATCGTAAACGATACGGGCTGGGTTTACTGGCGGTCGGCGGGTTGCTGGTCACCTGGTTCAGCTTCCTGATGGCCGTGGATAAATTCAGTGCGATCGACCTCTACTACCAGTTCTCGGCCTATTTTGTCGGGCTGCTGCTCGTCGGTTGTCTGATGGCAGGAACGGGCTTTTCCCAGCTTGGGGACCGGCGGCAGGGAATAGGGTATTTATCGGTCCCCGCCTCGCACCTGGAGAAGCTGCTTTGCGTGCTTTTCTTTTGCGTCGTTCTTTTCTTTATTGCCTTTACCCTTGTCTTTTATGCCGTGGACATCCCGATGGTCCATGCGGCCAATAGGATCTTACTTGGGAAATACCACTACTGGCCGGGGACGAACACGCCGATCAATCCTTCGCCTATTTATAATATTTTTACCGGTTTGGGGGCCCCGGCCCCTGAGCAGGATGGGCATATATTCCTCGTGGGTTATTTTGCCATTCAATCTGCCTATATTCTTGGACCGGTCTATTTTACCCGTTCTTCCTTTATCAAAACGACGGTGTCCGTGCTGGTGTTTATGCTGGTCTTTGTCGTTTTTATGTCGCAGGGGGTGGAAAGACAGCTGCCCGATGGCTGGAGGATCAATAACCTGTTCCAATGGGCAAGGGTCAGCGACCTTATAGGACAGCAGCAATGGGTGCGGCTGCCGCTATGGATCGAAACCCTTTTATGGACTGTTCTGCGTTATGGCATCCCCCCGTTGTTTTGGGTGGTCACGTATATCAGGCTAAAGGAAAAAGAAGTGTAGGGAACGAAAAAAATTACTATGCAGTTCAGAGAATCAATGGCCATATACTTACAAATTGCGGATTATGTCTGTGAGAAGGTCCTGCTCAAAGAATGGCAGGCCGGGGAGCGTATTCCTTCGGTACGGGAGCTGGCGGTGCAGCTGGAAGTAAATCCCAATACGGTGATGCGGACCTATGAGTTCCTGCAGCAACAGGCCATTATTTATAACCAGCGGGGGATCGGTTTTTTTGCCGCCGCCGATGCTGTGCAGCGGGCGGCGCAGTACCGGAAGGAGGTTTTTATCGAAAAGGACCTGCCGCAGGTATTCCGGAGCTTGTTCCTCCTGGGTATGGACCCGGAGGAGTTGAAACCGCGTTGGGAAAAGTATCTCCGGCAATATTTTCCCGGGGAGAATAAAAAAGATTAATACGACAACATACGACATATGAAGACAAGTGATAAAATATTATTGATCTCTTCGCTCTCTTCGCTGGGGATCTTTGGGCTGGTGCATCTGATGCTTTTTGCAAAACAGGAACGGGGAGAGATCCAGAAAGAGAACGGTTTCCAGGCAAGGCAACTGACCTTTAAGCAGATGACGGAGCCATATTGCCTCGTGATGCGGGGGCTTTTACAGATCCATATCATTCCTTCGGACAGCTTTTCGCTGGAATTCCGGCTCTCGGCGGACGACAACCGGACGATCATTCCAAAGGAATCGGTTGCTTCTCTCAATGGATCAAGGAGTGATCCTGGGACCAACAATTCAAAAGAGCCTGTTTATCACCGGGAGGGCGATACGTTGTTTATCGATGGGGAGAAGGGCCAGGTTTGGCGAAAGAACGCAGACATGATGATCCAATGGCCGTTCCCCGTTGTCAATGTATACTGCCGTCATCCCGGTCTTATCAAAGTAGAGGGGGGACAGGTCACGCTTGTCGGTGGAAGGACCGCTTTACAAGCCGGAGGGCGCTCAACCCGTATGACCATCCGGAACGGGATCCTATGGGTCGGGCAATTTCATGGCTGGAACGACCCCGTCTATCCGGAATTTTTTGATACGCTGCAACTCCATGCCACCAACAGCACCATTATGCTGAATCACCTGGCTGCGACGGACCGGCTGCAGACCAGTCTGTCGGATAATTCCCTTTTACAGGACCTGAATATGGACATCGGTCAGCTCGAAGTGGGCTGTGACAGTTCGTCCAGGGTGAATTTAACGGGTAAGAATTTACAAAAACTCCGACCGGCAGGACCATAGGCGCCCGCATCCGATCTTTTTTACAGCCCGCCAGCGCGGGTCCGACAATATCCCCTGACCGGGGGACAGGATCTTCTTTGCCAAAAACATTTTAAAAATAATCCCATGCAACTTGTTATTGATTCTTTATCCAAGACCTATCCCAATGGCGTACGCGCCCTGGACAAGGTATCGCTAACACTTACCAACGGTATGTTCGGTCTGTTGGGCCCCAATGGCGCCGGTAAATCCTCTCTTATGCGTACCATCGCTACTTTACAGGAAGCCGATAGCGGCAGCGTCCATTTGGATGACCTGGACGTGTTGAAGAACAAGGACCGGGTAAGACAGCTGCTGGGATACCTGCCCCAGGAGTTTGGCGTCTATCCGCGGATCTCCGCCGAGCAGATGCTGGATCATATCGCCCGGCTGAAGGGGGTTTTGCAGAGCGGGGAACGGAAAGATCTTGTACAGGAGCTGCTGAGCAAGGTCAACCTTATCAACGACCGGAAAAAAAAGCTGGGTACTTTTTCCGGGGGTATGAAACAGCGTTTTGGTATCGCGCAGGCGCTGATCGGGAGCCCCCGGCTGATCATCGTCGATGAGCCCACGGCAGGGCTGGATCCTGCGGAGAGGAACCGGTTCTATAATCTTCTCAGCCATCTCGGCGAGAACACCATTGTCATCCTGTCCACGCATATCGTGGAAGACGTGAGCACGCTTTGTTCGCATTTCGCCATCATCTGCCTGGGAGAAGTGCTGTACAACGGGACGCCGGATGCGGCGATCGCCGGGCTGGAGGGGATGATCTATAGTAAATCCATCCCGGCAGCCGCCATCGGGGCCTACCGGAAAGACTACCGGGTCATCTCTACCCAGCTCAAATCGGGTCAGCTCTATATCCGGGTATTGCAGGAAGCCGCGCCGGGTGATGGGTTCCGGCCCAGTACGCCCAATCTCGAAGACGTGTATTTTAGTAATATCCTGACGCGGGTGCCGGTCGATACGCTATAGGCGATGGATGATCCATCGGTTAGAGGGAGGACATTTCTTTATGCATTAAATCATTTATCATGTTCCCGCAATTATTCCTTTTCGAATTGAAATACCGGCTCAAGCGGCCGGCGGCGTATCTCTATTTTGGTTTCTTTTTTTTCGTGGCCTTTATGGGATTTGCCAACGGCGCCCTGCCCGTGCAGGAAAACGAATTCTACAATGCGCCGGCGATGCTGGCCCTTTATGCCGGGATGGTCGGCATCTTTATGATGCTCCCCAGTTCTGCGATCATGGGGACGCCCTTATACCGGGATATCGAACACAATACAAAGGATTATTATCTTTCCTATCCCATCACAAAGGCGGGGTACTTTTGGGGGCGTTTTTGGGGATCTTTTGTTTTTGTGCTGCTGATCGGGAGTAGCGTGTTTCTGGGCGCCTGGGCGGGGACGCTGGGAGGGCCTTTTTTTGGGTGGTCGGGGAAAGAGCATTACCAGTCCTTTCATTTTTATCATTACCTGTATCCTTATCTGACGATCCTTCTGCCGGACCTCTTCTTTATGTCCGCCTTATTCTTTGGGCTGGTAGCCGTCTTCCGGAATGTGAAGGTGATCTATAGCAGTGCGCTGCTTCTCTTCCTGGGTTATTTGATCAGCAATTTCTTCCTTCACAATGTAAATAACCCTACGGTGATCTATTTATGGGATCCTTTTGCCTTTACTCCGCTGCGGATGATAACGGGTCCGATGTCGCCGGCCACGATGAATGGCTCTCTGATCCTGGTGCGGGGGCTCTTGCTGGAGAACCGCATCCTCTGGACATCCATCGGAGCGGTGATCTTGCTGGGAACCTATCTCCGGTTTAGTTTTGGGCGTTTTTTTGGTGGGCAGTCGCGGAGGAGGTGGGGCCATAGCCTCCGGCAGGTAAAGACATTGAACGCGGGTGGGAGTCTGCGGACGGTGAGCGCGGGTGTGGGTGGGGGCCTTCGGCAGGGGAGCCTCCGGCAGGTAAAGACACTGTTTACAGGAGGATATTCGCGTAAAGTGCTCTATACCCTGACACGGATCGAGATCCTGAATATCATCCGGGACAATTATTTCTGGATCATCATGGCGGGGGGACTCAGTTTTCTGGGGTTCCTTTTCTGGAGCTCCTTTAGTCCTTATGACGTGCCCGATCTTCCGCGCAGTTCGTTCTTTATGGCTGCCTATATGGATCAATTCGGGTTCTTTCTTTTTTTTATCCTGATGTTCTATACAGGAGAGACGGTTCACCGCGAGCGGCTTACCCGTTATGCCTTTATCAATGACAGTCTGCCACCGCCGAACTGGGTGTTGGGAACCGCCAAGGTCTTTAGTCTTCTTGTCCTGGCGATCTTTTTTGCGGTTGTCCCGATGGTGCTGGGGCTGGCCATTCAACTACTGAAAGGATATCATCAGTTTGCTTTCCCGGTCTATTTTACCAACCTGTTCGTCCTGATCCTGCCCAAGCTGGTTGAAATGGTCTTGTTCTGTTATGCGGTACAGATCGTCGCCGGTAATAAATTTGCCGGTTATGCCATCGGCATCCTGCTCTGGGTATTCCTATGGGTGGTCGACGACCAGGGATACTTTACCTATCTGCTGCTTCTTTATGGCAGCGCGCCCTATGCCTTTGTCTCCGATATGGACCTGGCCGGGCATATGTTAAAACCGTTGCTTTGGTTCCATGGCTACTGGCTGCTGGCGGGCGGTTGTCTGCTTGTGCTGGCCTCTCTTTTCTTTATCCGGGGAACCAGCAGCCATTTTACCGAAAGGCTGCGCCTGGTGCGGGAAAGATACCGGGGCCGGCTCCGTTTGGGCTCGTTGGTATTGCTGGCCGGTTACCTGGCTATCGGGATCTATATCTATTATAACGTAAGCGTCATGAACTTCTATCTGACCAATCACGAGCGTGATCAGCGGAAGGTGCTGATGGAAAAGGAGCTAAAACATTTCGAGCCCCTTCCCGTGCCCACCGTGGTCCGGCTGCGGCTGCAGGCCGAACTCTTCCCGGAAAAGCAGGAGCAATCGACCCATGCGTGGATCACCCTCCGTAATGACGAGCGGGTCCCCATCGATACCCTCCTGCTGGACAAGGACAACATAGAGGACTATACGTTAAAGATCAGCGGGAGGGTCCTTCCGTATCGCAGCCCCCTATCCTACCCCGGTGGAAAATTTAATTTTTTACGGCCGGCCCGGGACAGCAGTGATTACCGGCTGTATGTCCTCCGTACTCCCCTGTTGCCGGGCGATACCACGTTGGTGGAATTGCAAAGCCGTATTGTCAATCTTGGTTTTCGCAACGAATCGTATGGGCACAGCATGCTTTATAATGGGACGGTCTATGAAGGAGGATTGCCCGGTGCGGGTTATGACGATGGTGACGAGCTTCGGAACAATGAAAAAAGAAAGGGTTATGGTCTGCCGCCAAGGATCGATCCGGTCATCCTGCACAACGATCCCGATGGCATGCGCCACCTCGATGCCGGCAATACGAGTAGCCTTACACCCATCGATATCACCGTCGGCACGTCGGGTGACCAGTGGGCCGTGGGTCCGGGGAGGCTGGAAAAGGAATGGATGGAGAACGGACGGCATTATTTTCATTATGTACAGCAAGAACCAGGGATCTATCCGCCTTTTATGATCTTCTCGGCCCGGTATGCCCGCAGACAGGACACCGTTGCCTTTGCCCATTTTCCGCCGGTGCGGGTCACGCTCTTTTATCATCCCGCCCATTCCGCCAACCTGGACAGGCTGATGGCGGCCAATAAGGACGGGCTGCGGTATATGAGCGAGCATTTTGGTCCCTATCCTTCCGGCGACTTTAGTTTTGCCGAGAGCCCCGTCTATGCGCCCAACTATCTCAGTTTCCCTGGCGGTACCGCCTTCTCCGAACATTTTGGATGGAATGCGCATTTTACCGGCCCAAAACAGACGGATTATCTGTATTATAAGGCAACGGAAATGCTGGCCCATCAATGGTGGGAGCAGCAGGTCGCTCCGAATCACACGATGGGGTCATCCGTTATTTCCAAGGGTCTGTCACAATACATAGCCCTGCTACTGGTAGAAAAAAAATATGGGAAGGAGATGTTGACGGATCTCCGCACCCGTGAACAATATGGTTATCTGTTTTATCACCGGCGGGAATCCCGGCGGGAGCATCCGCTGCTGTATGCCAGGGACGATAATGAATCGGGTGCGAAGACGGCTATCGTTCTTTATGGTCTGCAGGACCTGATCGGCCAGGACAGCCTTACCACGGCGCTGAAGGAATTCCATGATGCATGGGCCTTTCGCCGGTATCCACCCTATGCCGGAAGCGAGGACCTTTACAGGGTCTTGCAAAAACATGTCCCGGATTCCTTTCGGTATTATCTGACCGATACCTGGGAAAAGGTTTGTTTTTATGATAATAACATCGTGGAGGCAAGAACGGAGCCGGCGGCGGCAGGCAGTTACCGGCTAACCGTGAAGGTCTTTATCAACAAGGTCTATTATGACAGTGCAAAACAGGAGCATCCGGCTACCGGGATGAAGGATTATATCGATCTGGGTGTGTATGGTGAACAGCATAAGGAACTTTACCTGGAAAAGCTCCTCTTTTCGGAAGGAGAGCATACCATCGAATTGCTGGTGCCGGGTAAACCCGTGAGCGTAGCGATCGACCCGGAACGAAAGCTGATGGATAGGTTACCGGAGGATAACAGGAGGATGTTGATCCCAAAGAGTTAAAGGTCCGGTTGCCTACATCCCAGGCCATTTTATGCCGTTGTTACGCAGGTCTTCCAGGAGGCGGACCTGGAGGTCGAGCTTGTTATCGATAAAATCGTGGGGAGCGGTCCATACGTTGATCGTCAGGTGATATCCGTCGACCTCGATCAGGTTGATGCCTACGCGCGGGGCCGGGTCCTGCAGCAGGGTTTTGTCGCCGGCCAGTGTCTGCCGGATCACTTTCTCGGCGGCCCGGTAATCGATGACGAAGGGGAGCTTTATGTCGAGGTCCATTCTTCGTGTGCCTTCCTGGCTGATATTTACGATCAGGTCATTGGATAATTTGCTGTTGGGGATGATCACGTCTTTATTGTCATAGGTGACTACGATCGTATAAAAGATCTGGATGGAGCTGACGACGCCTTCCTGGCCCTGGGCGATGATCGTATCGCCGACCCGAAACGGTTTCAGCAGGAGGATCAGGATGCCGCTTGTAAAGTTCTGAAGGGTGCCGGACAGGGCAAGACCGGCGGCAACACCGATGCCGCCTATCAGAACGGTAAAGATCGTCATACGGATGCCGATGACGTCCATCGTGGCGATGACGGTAAAGACCTGCAGGATGGCAAAGAGGAGGCTGATCAGGAAGGGTTGAATAGAGGCGTCGAACTCCTTTTTGGTCATATAGGAGCGCATGCCTTTTTTCAGCAGACGGATCAGGAACTGGGCTACGATAAAGACGATGATCCCGACCAGGATCTTTGGTCCTTCCATCAGGATCCAGTCATAGGCTTTGTCATAAAATTTTTCCAGGTTCATGGTAGAAGATGTTAAAAAAAGTGTGCCACCCTTTAATTACGGCCCTTCGGACGATCACCCGAAGGCGATCTTAAATAAAATTTGTCATTATGAATAATGGTCGTATTTTTGCTAACGCTGTTATAAAAAATAACTGAGATAGAAGATGGGAATCACCGATCGTAAAATAAGGCAGAAAGAGGAAGTCCGGGCGAGTATCCTGGATGCCGCCTGGGAGATGGTCGTCACCGAGGGGTGGCAATCCTTTTCGATCCGGAAGATAGCCGATGCGATAGAGTACAGTGTGCCGGTCATCTACAGTCATTTTGAAAACAAAGACGCTATCTTACTGGAATTCAACAGAAAAGGATTTAAACTCTTGGCAGATAGTCTGTCGGCGGCCAAGAAGGGGAAAGCTTCTCCTGCGGATGAGATCCGGGCGATGGGGCGGGCATACTGGCAGTTTGCCTTTACCAATAAGGAATATTATCAATTGATGTTTGGCTTGGGGATCCCTACCTGTGATACGGTGAGTAAGATCCCGGCCATGCAGGAATTCAATGAAGTGATCACCAGCAGTATTGTGGCTATGGCGGCGGAGACTAAGAAACCCGTTGTTGACCCTTTTCTTAAGTACCAGTCCTTTTGGTCCATGTTACATGGGTTGGTATCGATCAATATGGTGGTCCCGGAAGACAAGATGACGCATGGGGCGGGTATGCCGGAAAGGGTATTGGAGGATGTGCTTTGTAGTTTTATCCGTGGGATCGAGGGGTAGCGGGAATAACTATCAATTAAAATATTAAGTAAATTACATAAAGAATACATTATGAAATTTTTAGATGCGCTTAGATGGCGATATGCCACGAAGCGGATGACGGGAGAAAAGGTTCCCTGGGAGCAGGTAGATATCATTTTAGAGGCGGCGCGGCTGGCGCCAACGGCCAGCGGGGTACAGCCGTTCAGTATAGTGGTGATCGAAGACCTCGCCCTCCGGGAGAGGATCCGGCCGGTCGCCAACAATCAGCCGCAGATCACGGAGTCGAGTCATCTGCTGGTCTTTGCGGCATGGGATGATATCACCCCGGAGAAAGTGGACCGGGTACATGATCAGATCACAAGGGAGCGGGAATTGCCCGAGGGGGCGCTGGCCTCCACTATCAACCGGTTAAAGACCTTTTTCGGGGGTATGACGCAAGAGCAGCGTTTTCAGTGGGCGGCCCGGCAGACTTATATCGCCTTTGGAATGGCCATTGCAGCGGCGGCCATCGAAAGGGTCGATGCCTCCCCGATGGAGGGTTTTAGGAATGCGGAGTTGGATACTTTGCTGGGGTTGAAGGAAAGAGGGTTACGGAGTACTTCCCTGCTGGCGCTGGGGCATCGGGACCTGGTAAATGACCGGTTGGTGCATCTGAAAAAAGTTCGCCGGCCAAAGGAAGAACTGATCATCGAATTAAACGAATTAAGCTAAATTGCCCCGCATTTGATGTAGGAACATTAATTCTATCAATAAACACCTGTTTACATTAACCATTCAATAAAAAAAACAAAAAATGAAACGAATCTCTATTATCGCGGCTGCCTTTTTTCTTATGACCACTGCGGGCTTTGCCCAGACCTGGAATTGGGACAAGGCGCACTCTCAGCTTAATTTCGGCGTTACGCACCAGACGATCAGCGAGATCGATGGTACGTTCGGTACCGTCAGCGCTACTCTTACTTCTTCCAAGGACGACTTTTCCGATGCCGTGGTCGAGCTGACTGCCGATGTGAACAGCATCAATACGGGTGTTGAACAAAGGAACACGCATCTGAAGAGCGATGCTTTTTTTGATGCCGCCAAATTTGGCACCCTGACCTTTAAGAGCACCTCCTTTAAGCATGTCGGCGGCAAGAACTACCAGGTTACCGGTGATCTGACCTTTCATGGCGTCACAAAGAGCGTGGTCCTGAATGCCGTTTTCAATGGCACCGTGCTGAACATGCAGAAGAAGACCGTTGCCGGTTTCAAAGTTACCGGGACGATCAAGCGTTCGGATTTTGGTATTGGCACCAGTTTCCCTGTTTCCATCGTCAGCGACGAGGTTATGCTGAACGCCAATGCAGAATTTGTAAAAAGCTAACACGCGAAGCGTATCATTATGAACAGATCATTATATCCCATTGCGGCTGTCCTGTTATTGGCCGGCAGCGCCTTTACCTTTCTGACGGCCCAGTCCTGGCAGATCGCGGAAGGGTATAACATTGGTTTTTCCAGTGCGGAGGCCGCCGGTCTTTTCAAGGATTTTAAGGGAACGATCCTTTTTGACGATGTCAATCCTGCCGCCTCCAAATTCGATGTGACGGTCGACGTGGCGTCCATCAATACGGGGAACGGGTTGCAGAATAAACATGCAAAGAGTGACGAGTGGTTCGATGCGGCCAAATACCCCCAGATCCGTTATACCTCCCAAAAGATCGTCAAGACGGGTACGGGGTACCAGGTGACGGGCGATCTGGAGATGCATGGGGTGAAGAAGTCCGTCGTTATCCCGTTCACCTTCCAGAAGACAGCCGGCGGAGCGGTATTTACCGGCAGCTTTATGGTGAACCGGAACGATTTCAAGATCGGCAAGCCAGGCGGAGAGGTGTCGGATCAGCTCAAGGTCGAGCTTTCCGTTCCGGTAAAAAAATAAACTACTGACCTATGTTCAAGAGATCATTATTACTGGGAATCGTATCGGGTCTGTTGGCAGGCGTGGTCGCGGTGATCTATGCAAAGGTCTATTACGCTACCAATGAGGCCGATTTTTCGAAGGTCGCTTCCACCGTCCGGATCATCGCATCCAGTCTTTTCGGAGGCGTATTGGCCGCCATTGGGTATGCGGTGCTGGATAAGTTGTTAAAGAGTAAGGGAGAGATCGTTTTCAACTTCCTTTTTACTGCGCTGAGCTTTGCCACGCTTCTTTTCCCTATTGCGATGCGGTTGCCGCGAACCATCGATACACCGGAGCTTTTCCCGGGCATGGTTATCCCCATGCATTTTTTCCCTGCATTGGCCTGGTATACCTTGAAACCTTTATTTATAAGGAAATAGAACCTATTTATAAAGAGCCCTAAAAAGAGGCCCGGACACAGGTTCCGGGCCTCTTTCCTTTTGCTGGCATGGAATTTTAAGCAGATATTTGTACTAACACCATTCAAATGAATAAACGGGTACTGATATTGGACGATGACCTGGATATCCTGCAGATCTGCACGATCGTCCTGAAGAAAAAGGGCTTTGACGTATTGACCCTGAATCATTCCAACCAGGTGGTAGAGCAGGTGATCGCTTATCGGCCCGATGTCATCCTGATGGATAACTGGATCCCTGGCCCGGGGGGGATCGAGGCGACCCGGATGTTAAAAACGAATCCGTCCACGCAGGATATTCCCGTTATATTCTTTAGCGCCAACAGCAATGTGACCCAACTCGCCCGGGAGGCACGGGCGGATTATTTTCTTCAGAAACCATTTGATATCACTGAATTGGAAGCCATCGTACAAATGGCTATCAGCCATAGTATCGCGGAAAATCGCTCCTGAGCCTGCAGCGGGTGCCGCCGGCAGGTAAAGGCGTTAACGAAGACCCGTCAGGCTTTTTATAAAATCGGGGAGATCTTCGGAAGGCACTACAAAATCGACTTTCATACGGGAGACTGCCTGCTGGGGCATATAGGGTACGTCGGCGGTCTGCGGGTCCTGGACAACGATCACCCCTCCCCTTTCCTGTGCATATTGCAACCCCTCTGTTCCATCGACATTACCGCCGGAGAGCAGCAGGCAGATAAGACCTGGTCCATACGCATCGGCTGCGGAACGGAACGATACATCGATGCTGGGACGGCTGAAATGGATCCGTTCGGAGTAATCGAGGGAGAAGGTATGGTCTTTTTCCAGGAGGACATGGTAGTCTGCCGGACAGAGGTAGACGATCCCCGGAAGGACGGGTTCTTTTTCTTCCACTTCTTTTATGGGGAGGTCGGTCCTGGAGGCGAAAAGGTCTTCCAGGCTGGACTCAAAAACGCCGTTGCGATGCAGTACGACAAGAACGGGCAGGGGAAAACCGGCCCGCAGCACGGTCAATATTCCAAGGATGACGTGCAGGCTTCCCGCGGACCCGCCGATCACGAGGAGGCGGGAACCGGGAGGGATACCGGTGAGGGGATGCTGTTTATCCGGCGTCATGTACTTTCCTCCATATTTTTTCTTTACCTACTTGCCGATACCGGTCGGCGATGGAAGAGAAGCGCAGCGATTCCTTTGAGCCCAGCGCCAGGTAACCGAAGTTTTCCAGGCTGTAATCGAAGAGCCGGAAGATCTTGCTTTGCAATTCCCTTTCAAAATAGATGAGGGTATTGCGGCAGAGGATCAGCTGAAATTCATTAAAGGAGAAGTCGCTGACGAGATTATGGGTTGAAAAGATCATTTTCCCCGTCAGGGCGGAATCGAATTTTGCGAGGTGATAATTAGCCGTATAGTAGGAGGAGAAGTCCTTTAGTCCCCCGGACTGGATATAGTTCTCCGAGTATTTCTGCATCTGGCTGACGGGGAAGATACCCTTACGGGCCTTTTCGATGACAAGGGGGTTGATATCCGTACCGTAGAGGAGGGATTTATGGAGGAGACCCGCTTCTTTTAATAAGATCGCCATAGAATAGACTTCTTCTCCTGTAGAGCATCCGGCGTGCCAGATCCGGATAAAGGGATATGTCGCGAGCACGGGCAGGATGGTCGTGCGGAGGGTGCGGTAAAAAGAGGGGTCGCGGAGCATTTCCGTGACGTTGACCGTGATCTCTTCCACGAACCGCCGGAAATACTGGGGATCGTTGTGCAGATGATGGCGAAATTCTGCAAAACTGGGAAATCTATCTACGGTGAACAGTCGTTGCACTCTCCGTTGCAGTGATGCCCTGGAGTATTCGGTAAAGTCATAGCCATACCGGGTGAAAATGTCGTTCAGCAGTATTTCCAGCTCCTCATATTGAATCGGGTTGATCTCCATGCACTATTTTTCGTATAGCCAGATCCGCAGTAAAGATAATAACTGATCGATATCCACGGGTTTGGAAATATAATCGGAGGCGCCGGCCTGTATACATTTTTCCCGGTCGCCGGCCATGGCCTTGGCGGTGACGGCGATTATGGGAAGCTGTTTCAGCCGGGGATTCTTACGGATACGCGTGATAGCCTCGAATCCATCCATCTCCGGCATCATCATGTCCATGAGGACGATATCGACGGGGGTGGATGGGTCCAACGCCAGGGCCAGTGCTTCTTTTCCATCCATGGCCGACAACACTTTCATTTTATGGTTTTCCAGGGCCCTGGTAAGGGAAAAGATATTGCGTACGTCGTCATCGGCCACCAATACGATCCTGTTCTTTAGTACTTCGTCCAGGGCACCCAGTTTACCAAAGGCACTGGCGGCCGGTTCTTTTGGCCGTCCTTCATCGACCAGGTGGAGGAAAAGAGAGACCTCATCCAGCACCCGCTGATAGGAATGGGCCGTTTTTACGATAATGGAATCGGCATATTCCCGGAGGCGTCCCTCTTCGCCCCTGGAGATGGTATTGCCTGTAAAGACGATGATAGGGATATTTTCCAGCCCGGGGTTTTGCCGGATCATGGCCAGGGTCTCGGGGCCATTTGCGATAGAGCCGGTGGATCCCGTTCCCCCTTGTTCGTCCGTCGTGTTTTCCCGACTGAGGATCACCCCATCGACCCCTTCCTTCTTCAGGGTTGCGATACAGCCTGCGATGGTGGGCGCTATTTCCGTATGGACGTTGTGCGTATCGAGGAAAAAGGACAGGGCCTGGGCGTGGCGGGTATTGTCTTCGACGATCAGCACTTTTTTGGCGCTGCGGTTCAGGACGTATTCTATTTTTTGGAAGATCGTATCCATGTTTTCCAGGTCCACCGGTTTTGATATAAAGTCGATGGCTCCTTTGGAAAGGCTTTCGCTCCTGGCCTCGAAGGAGGACATGATATGGACGGGTATATGACGGGTATGGGGATCGTTCTTTAATTCTTCCATTACTTCCCAGCCGTTCTTTACCGGCAGCTGGATATCGAGCAGGATGCCCATGGGACGGTATGTCTTTGCCATGCGGATGCCGGCGTCGCCGCTGACCGCCACCAGCCCCTTGTATCCTTTTTTCCGGCTGAACTCCAGGAGGGTCCTTGCAAAGGCCGTATCGTCCTCGACGATCAGCAGTATCCTGTCCGTCGCCTTCAGGTCGTCCCGGTCGTCCGGGATCTCGGCGGGGGTGGTCGGCAGGGTGTAGAGAGGGGCGCCTTCCTTATATATATGAGTGCCATCGACGGCCGGGCTTGTCTGGCCGGAAGCGGGACTTTCTTCGACGGGCGCCATTTTAAACAACGGAACAGTGACGATAAATTCAGATCCTTCGTCAACGGCGCTATGCAGCTGGATGTCCCCTCCCAGTAATTTGGACAGTTCGCGGCTGATGGACAGTCCCAGCCCCGTGCCTCCGTATTTCCGGCGGGTAGACCCATCGGCCTGCTGGAAGGCATCGAAGATCAGCAGGTGTTTATCGGCGGGGATCCCGATGCCGGAGTCCCGTACGGAAAATTCAAGGAAGTTCTTCTGTGTGCGGGATGGTGCGACTTTGAGGGTGATGGAGCCTTTTGGAGTAAATTTAAAGGCGTTGGACAACAGGTTCTTTAGTATTTGTTCGAGGCGCTGTTTGTCGGTCTCCAGCTGGGCGGGGGTATCCTCTTCGGTGATAAAGTTCATTTCCAGGTTCTTGTCCCGGGCCAGGGGCATAAAGAGCATGCGCATATCGTCCAGGATCTCGCTGACGGGGACGATGGCATGTTCCAATGGCAATTTGCCGGACTCGATACGGGAGAGGTCGAGGATCTCGTCGATCAGCTGGAGCAGGCCCTGGCCGGAGTTCTGGATGACCCGGGCATATTCGATCTGGTCGGGGGAAAGGTTTTCTCCGCTGTTCTCGGAGAGAAGCCGGGAAAGCAGGAGGATGGAATTGAGGGGGGTCCGCAGCTCATGGGACATATTGGCCATGAACTCCGATTTGTATTTGGTGGTGAGGGCCAGCTCTTCGGCCTTTTTTTGGATGTCGAGGTTACGGATGAGGATCAGGTGGTTCTTTTCTTCCAGGGTACGGCTTCTTTCTTCCAGTTCCTGGTTGGTCTGCATCAGCTCTTCCTGTTGCACTTTCAACTCTTCTTCGGATACCTGCAGTTTCTCGGCCTGTACTTCCAGCTCGAGGTTGAGGTTCTCCATCTCGCTGTGCTGGGACTGGAGCTCTTCGGACTGTGTCTGTGTCTCCTCCAGCAGCTCCTGCAATTTATTGCGGGTCTCGATGCTATTGACGGCCGTCCCGATATTCTCACTAATGCTGGTAAAAAATTCCAGGTCGCGGTTTGTATAATCTTCCAGGGAACCCAGCTCGATGACTCCTTTTACTTTGTTCTCGTGGAAGAAGGGGAAGGCGATCATGGTGCGGGGTCTGATGCCGCCGGCGGCAAAGCTGACCATCCATTCCCCGGAGGGGATGTCTTTTATCAGCGTTGGCTTCCGGGTGAGGGCCACCTGTCCTACGAGCCCTTCGCCCGTCTGAATCGTTTGGCGGGTGCTGCCGGGTGTCAGCGCATAGCTTCCCCCGAGGGTCAGTATATGTGTGACGGGGTCCAGGATATAGAAGGCCCCTATCCTGCTGCGGGTATATTCGGCGACGAACGTAATGACATCCGATACCAGCGATCTCATCTCCATCTCCCCCATCATTTCTTCATTGAGACGGGCGATGCCTGTCTGGAGCCATTCCTTATCGGAGAGTAGGTTGAAGGAGGAGTCCAGGGATTCGGCCATTTTATTCAGCGAGCCGGAGAGACTGCCCAGGCCGTCCTTCTGTTCGTCGGTTACCCTTGTCCGGTAATTGCCGCTGGAGATCTCGCCTGCAATATTCTGAATGATGTCTATCCGGCGGGAGATGTCTTGGTCCTTTTGCTGTAGTTCCGCATACAGAGCCGACCGCTCGTTAAAATCGTGGAGGACCTTCCGGTAGAAGAAAAGGGTGATCAGGATGGAGAGAATGGCCGCTACGATGATCAGGATGGGGGTATAGTTGGAGAATTTTTGCAACTTGGCCATGCGTTGCAACAGGAGGATATGTTCGTCGCTCTGCATGCGTTCGATGAGCCGGCGGGCTTCTTCCATATTATCCCTGCCCTTGCGCAGGTTGTCCAGGTTGATGAGATTGTCCGTTCGTTTTTGATCGATCACCTTCTGCAGGTTGTTTAGCCGCTGGGATATGATCGTCCGCAGCTCTGCTATATTCGCCTGTTGTACGGGGTTATCGCCTGTCATCGCCTGGATATCGTCCAGCGATCTCATTGCCCGTTGGTTCGCGCCGTTATAAGGACGGAGAAAGGCGGTATCGCTCGTCAGGAGGTACCCCCGCTGGCCCGTCTCCGCGTCCTTTAATGAAGAAAGGGTCGAGTTCAATTCACTGATCACCGAATCCGTATGATCGACCCACCGGGAGCTGTCCAGCAGGTTATGGATGCTGCTGAAGGAGGCCACGGAAGTGATGACCAGGATCAGCAGGGAAAGTCCGAACCCGATCTGGAGGTTTCTCAGTAAACCGGGTCGAGTAGCATTGTTCATCGGGCTTTTCTTTTACGTTTAGTGTTTATTAATGGGCTATTATATTCCCTGGGGTTGTGGCCGGTTTTTCCCGACCGGGACGGAAAAATAAAAGGAGGATCCTTGTCCCGGTTCGCTCTCCACACCGTATTCGCCTTCGTGCCGGCGGATGATCTCCGCGCAAATATACAAGCCAATGCCCAATCCCTGGAAGCGGTTGGCGGATTCTTCCACCCGGTAGAACTTATGAAAGATATTGGATTGATGGTCTTTCCGGATGCCGATACCAAAGTCCTTTACTTTTACGTGGAGACAGTTATCAGGGCGGATATCGATCTCGATATGTATTTCCTTATTATCGGGGGAATATTTGACGGCATTGGTGAGGTAGTTGATAATGACCTGTTCGATGCGCATTTCGTCCCCGTACAGCTGGATATTTGCTTCTCCCTTCAATATGATGCGGTATTCGGGATAGGTCTGCCGGATCATTTCGATGGCGTTGTTTAGGGTCGAGCCAAAGTCGAAGTTCTTTTTATTGAATTTCAGCTTACCGCTTTCGATCTTGGACAGGTCGAGGAGGTCTACGATGAGGTTATCCAGCTTGCGGATCTGGACGAGGGCCCTGTCCACGAATACCTTATTCGGGTCCGTGTCTTCGATAGCCCGGTCGAGTAACTGCGTATAGGCCTTGATGGTCGTCAGGGGGGTCTTTAGCTCATGGCTGGCGATGCTGATGAACTCGTCCTTCTTTTTTATCGCTTGTTTCTGGTCCTCTATATCCGTAAATGTGCCTACCCATTTTATGATCGTGTCTCCTTCCCGGATGGGGATGGCACGGAGGAGATGGAACCGGTATTCTTCGTTGTCGGTCTTTCGGACCCGTACTTCCAGTTCCAGCGCCTGACCGGATGCTACGGTCTTTTCCCATTGACGGGCCAGGTCGATGCCGTCATCCGGGTGTGTGGGAGGGAACTCCAGCCGGGAGGGGGCGTATTTCAGCCATTGCTGGTTGACAAATTCGATCCTGCCGTCGGCGCGGGTGGTAAAGGCGATCTGGGGGATGGATTCCAGGATAGAGTGAAGCTCACCGGCCCGTTCCTGCAGCTCTCCTTCCACCTTCTTACGGAATTCGATCTCGGAGCGCAGGCTCGCCTGGATCTTATTCAGTTCCCGGTTCTGTTCATAGAGCCGGTAAAAGGTCTTTACTTTTAGCAGGAGGATATCCGGGTCGATCGGTTTTGTGATATAGTCCAGTGCGCCAGAGGTATATCCTTTTGTAATAAACTTTTTATCGGTATTTGCGGCGGAGAGAAAGATGATGGGGATGTCGCGGGCCTTGCTATAACCGCTGATCGCCTCTGCCACTTCGAAGCCGTCCATGCCAGGCATTTGGACGTCGAGGATGATCAGCGCATAAGACTGTCGGAGGATCTTTTTCAACGCTTCTTCCCCGCTCAAGGCCGTATCCGTTGGAAAAGAGTTCAGTTCCAGGATGGTCTTTAGGGAGAAAATGTTCTCGGGTCTATCGTCCACGATCAGTATCATACGGGAGTAAGTTGAAAATCGATGTTCCGGTAAGGATCAACAAATGTAAGGGTAAATGCAAATCTTAAGTGCGAAATAATGGGGAAGTATTTCTACAATTTTTGCAGGCAACGACGATGCAGGCGTTATTTGAAAGGGCCGTAGCCATTGATTCCAGGCTATTTCCGGCGCAGATCTCCGATCCAACTCCTTATTTATCTTTTTGGATCAGAAATTGAACTTTGACCTTCTATGCAACCCAGCCTCAACCCATATCAGAAAGCAAGAGTCCGGATCACCGAAAAGCGGAGTGAATGGAAGCAATTCTTTCACGGGGCGGGCAACCTGGTGGCTTTTATGGGCCGGTTTATAAAGGAGGTCGTGAAGCCCCCGTATGAATGGAGGGAGATCTTTTATCAATGTTATCTTGTCGGTTATAAGTCTACGTTCCTTATCGGTCTGACTGCCTTTATCATGGGGGTGGTCCTGACCATTCAGACCCGTCCGAGCATGGCCGCTTTTGGCGCCATTTCGCTCATTCCCGGGATGATCTCCGTTAGCGTGGTAAGGGAGATCGGTCCCGTGATCACGGCGATCATCTGTTGCGGTAAGATCGGCTCCCGGATGGGGGCGGAACTGGGTTCGATGAAAGTGACGGAACAGATCGATGCGATGGAAGTGTCGGCCATCAACCCTTACCGTTATCTCGTGGTAACGCGGACGCTGGCTACCATTCTCATGATCCCCCTGTTGTCCGTTTTTGCAGACGTCATTGCCCTTTTTGGCGGGTATGTGGCAATGAATATCCACGATTCCATGACCATCCGTCATTTTTTTGTCGTTGCGCTGGCTCACCTGGAGTTTATCGATGTATTCCCCGCGATCATCAAGACGTTCTTTTTCGGATTTGTCGTAGGGATCATTGGTTGCTACAAAGGGTATCATGCCCGCCGGGGAACGGAAAGCGTGGGATTGGCGGCCAATTCAGCGGTAGTAGCTTCTACCATAGCCGTATTCATCATCGATATGCTGGCGGCGCAGATAACGGACCTGTTATAATAAGAATATGAAGGATACCGAAAAATATACGCACGAAGAGCCGGAAGAGCCGGAACAGCGGGAAGAGCAGGCGGAGGGTAAACCGGCATCGCAACAGTATGATCCATCCGGCGACCAGGATGAAGAGCAGGAGGCGCCGGAGGCGGTGGTCGACGAAGACGGAGAACCGCTGGTCGTGGAGAAGTCCCCGGAGGAAACGCTTGCGGCCCTCCAGGAGCGGCAGGAAGAAGCCGATGAGCAGGCCCGCGCCCTGCGTGAGACGGCCAGCAGCGAACCCGAAACAACCAACGAATCAGGAGAGCCGCCGGTAATAACGATCAAGGGTCTGCGGAAGGCGTTTAAGGACCATGAAGTATTGCGGGGGGTCGACCTCAGGGTAAATAAGGGGGAAAACCTGGTCGTACTGGGAAAATCGGGATCGGGGAAATCGGTTCTGATCAAATGCCTGGTCGGGCTGGAATGGCCGGACGAAGGAGAAGTAAATATCTTCGGAAAAGACCTGTTGACCCTGACCTACCCGGAGTTGAACGAGGTACGTGTTCGGACGGGTTTTCTTTTCCAAAATGCCGCCCTTTATGATTCGATGACCGTCCGGGAGAACCTGGCTTTTCCGTTGCGCCAGCATAAAAAGGACATGACGGATGAAAAAAAGCACTCGCTGATCCTGGAGATGCTGGAGAATGTGGGGCTGGAGGATTCCATCGACCAGATGCCTTCCAAGCTGTCCGGCGGACAAAGCAAGCGGATCGGTCTGGCCCGGACGCTGATCCTTCGACCGGAGCTGATGTTGTATGACGAACCTACCACGGGTCTCGATACGGGCACGGCCAAAGAGATCAGCGAGCTGATGATAAAAATGAAAAAGAAATACAATATCTCTTCCATCACCATCACACATGACATGCCTTGTGCAAAGCTGACGGCCGACAGGATCATCATGATGCGGGAAGGGGTCGTCGTGGCGGAAGGTACGTATGAGGAACTGGAAAAGTCGGATGACGAATGGATAAAATCGTTCTTTTATTAAAAAAACACATTATGCCAAAAGAAAAAAACTATAAATGGAAGTTGGGGTTCTTTGCCGTAGCCGCGTTGGTGCTGGCCGTCAGCGCCATTTATTATATCGGCAAACAAAAAAATAAATTCGGGTCGGTCATACACATCAGCGCCCTGTTCAGTTCCGTCAGTGGGCTGAAGATCGGCAGCAATGTGCGACTGGGCGGCATCGATGTGGGTACGGTGGATGGCATCAACCTGATGACGGATACGACGGTGCAGGTAGAGATGATCATCCAGAAGGGGGTGGCGAAGTTCATCCGGAAAGATGCAAAGGCAAGTATCGGTTCCGAGGGATTGATGGGTGATAAGGTCATCACCATCGCGCCGGGGACGCCGGGGGCGCAATCCGTAGTGGAAGGCGACGCCCTCCCTACCCTGCATCCGATCGAGACCGATGCCATTATGGCCAGCCTGAAGACCTCGGCGGACAATGCGGCGATCATCACGACGAACCTCGCCGATATCTCCTCCCGGATCAGTCATGGAAAGGGCGCCCTGGGCAAACTATTACATGACACCACCTTGTCGTCCAATATCAGCGCCACTGTGAAAAACCTGAAGAGCAGTTCCGAGGGATTGAATGAGAATATGGAGGCGGCCAAACATAATTTCCTGCTGAGGGGTTTCTTTAAGAAAAAGGAAAGGGAGAAGAAAAAGAAGGAAGAGGAGGAGAAGAAAAAACAGGAGGATGCGCAAAAACAGGCTCAAAAGCAGCAGGAAGAAGCGCAAAAAAAGAAAGGGGATTAATTGATAATCAATATCTGACAGAGAAAAGACACTCTTTTTAATACATTTGTGTCTTATGCATTTAATTATTATGTATATTTGGCCTCTAATCCCTTCTTCATGCCAAACTACATCAGGTTTATTCTGCATTACACCAGGTTCATTCTGCCGTTTATTGTATTGGGCGCCACTCTTAAAGGCGTCGTTGCCCAGACGCTACCGCCGGAGATCCCGGGCAGGATCGATAGTCTTTTTAATCAATGGAACAAGGCCGCCGGTCCCGGTTGTGCTGTAGGCGTGGTGAGAAACGACTCATTGATCTTTTCGAAGGGGTATGGCCTGGCCAACGTGGAATTTGGCATAGCCAACACACCGGCGACGATCTTCAACATGGCGTCGGTATCCAAACAATTCACGGCCTACTCGATCTTGTTGCTGGAAAGGCAGGGAAAGTTGCGCCTGGATGATGATATTCATCAATACCTGAACTGGTTCCCCGATCTAAAGGAAAGGATCACCATCCGTAATTTGCTGAACCATACCGGTGGGATCCGGGACCAATGGGAATTGCTGGCTACGGCCGGTACGGAGTTGGAGGATGTGATCACACAGGAGCAGATCATCAAAATACTTTCTAAACAGCAGGGCTTAAATTTTAAGCCAGGGACGGATTGGAGCTATACCAATAGCGGGTTTACTTTGCTGGCTGAAATCGTCTGGTCCGTGAGCGGGCAGACCCTGCGGCAGTTTACGGATTCGGCTATTTTCAGGCCGCTGGGAATGAAGAACACCCATTTTCATGATGACTATAAGGAGATCGTGCCCAACCGGTCCTCTTCGTATGTAACGACCGGAAAAGATCATTATGGAATTGCGGTGTCTGGTTGTTCGAATGTTGGGCCGACCGGTCTTTTTTCCAATATCGATGATATGAGCAAATGGATCATGAACTTCTATGCGCCCGTCGTCGGGGATGAAAAAGAGATACTGGAACTGACAGAACCGGTGCTAGTCAACGGTGAGAAAAAGCGGAACTATGCCAAGGGGATCGTAGCGGACAGTCTTTTTGGTCAGAAGCGGTATCAGCATGGAGGGGTGGATGTGGGGTACCAGAGTTTTGTGAGCGTCTACCCCGAGCTGAAGCTCGGGTTTATGGTCTTTTGTAACCTGGGCAATGCCAATGCGCAACGCATGAACGAGCAATTGGCCTCGTTGTTTATAAAAGATGTTTCCAAAAGGCAGCATAAATCCTCTCAGCGGGACAGCGCCCGGGCTATTTTGGCCAATACCGGGAGGCTGCGGGATTATACCGGTGATTATATTGCGGATGATGCCACCCACTTTCGTTTTGTCGTAAAGGATCAGAAGTTTTATGGGGTAACTCCCAACGGACAATACCATTTACTGATCAGGACCGGGGCAGATGTCTATGCTGTGTTTGCCGACACGACCTCGTATTTTCAATTTTCCGGCGCCGGAACAAACCGGGTATTGATCGATGAATACTGGCCCGGGAACCATCTGCAGTTCGAGAAATATGATACCGCCGCAAAGACCGACCGGCAGCTGACCGCCTATACCGGCGCCTATTATTGCCCGGAGCTGGATTGCAACTACCGGATCGGGCTGAAGGACCATCGTCTGTTCCTTAGCAATGCAAAATATAATGATTCACCCCTTACGGTCTATGGAGACGACCACCTGGTAGACGGTTTCTGGTGGATGAACCATCTTCATATCATGCGGGATACCAGGAACCGGATCACGGGTTTTGAGTTGAATGGCAACAGGGTAATGCACCTGAAGTTTGTCAAGACAGAGCAGCGTTGAAAAGAAAATAATAACGCCCGCCGGTCTTGTCCCGGCGGGCGTCGTATATTATGCGGCCCGTAGTCTTTTATGATAGAGCGTATAGGATGCGGCGAGCAGCAGGAGACCAATCACCAGAGGCGCCCAGGCGCTGAAGGGGTCGCCTACGGAGATGATGGAATACATGGCGCCCAGCAGGTCGAAGGTGAGGCCGGCGTAGGCCCATTCGCGGATCCTCGGGAAGCCGGGGACCAGGATCGCCACCACACCCAGTATTTTGGCGACGCTTATAAAGGCAAGCAGGTACATCGGGTAACCCAGGTGGTTATGAAAACCGGCTTCGGCCTGGGGTCCGCCCATCAATCCGCCGATACCCGAGAATAACATAAGAGCGGCCAGCAGGCCGGTAAAGATCCAATAGAGAATGTTTGTTGTTTTCATGTCAGCTTATTTTGTTTTTTATAGATTCAAAAATAAGCGAACTTTTTTTCTCTTAACAGGGGCAAATGCGTCCTTTTAAGGGGAAGAAGACGCACTAGCGTCTGATTCTTGGAGGCGCCGGCATTGTGGGCGGGTCATTCTGCTATGCGACAATAGACTTTATTCCGTTTTCAGACTTTTTACGGGGTTGGCGACTGCCGCACGGATGGCCTGGAAACTGACCGTGAACAGGGCGATGCAGACGGCCAGGCCGCCGGCCAGCGCCAGCATCCACCATTCTATATGGATCTTATAGGTAAAGGTTTGCAGCCATTTGTTCATTACCCACCATCCGATGGGGGTTGCGATGACGATGGCGATACCTACCAGCTTTAGAAAGTCCTTTGACAACAGTTGTACGATACCCGTTACCCCGGCCCCCAATACCTTACGGATGCCGATCTCTTTACTGCGTTGTTCGGCGCTAAAGGCGGACAGTCCAAACAGACCCAGACAGGAGATCAGGACCGCTATGACGGCAAATGAGTTGAGAATGCGGGACAGGGTCGTCTCTACCTCGTATTGTGCCTGTACGTCTTCGTCCAGGAAGGAATATTCGAAGGGTACGCCGGGCAGGTCTTTGTTCCAGATCCTGCCGATGTCTTTTACTACTCCTGCATAGTTATTGCTTTTGGCGTTCACGATGACATGCGAGCGGTCCGACCGTTTGTCGTTATAGACCAGCATGAACGGTGTGATCTCATCGTGGAGGGAGCTGAAGTTAAAGTCTTTTATCACACCCACGATCTCCACGGGAGGAATGGCTTCTCCGGGGTTCTGTTCGGGATAGAGACGGGTGCCGGCTTCCGCGCCGGGTTTTAGCCCCAGTCTCCGCGCCAGGGTTTCATTGATCAGGATCCGGTCGGAATCTTTTGAATGGAAGTCCCTGCCGGAGACGATCTTTATACCGGTTGCCTTTACAAAATTCTCATCGGTATACATTTGTTTTACGTCCTGTCCCTTGGCCCCGCTAACTGCCGTCAGGGAAAAGATCCGGTCGTTGCCGACAAACTGGCTGGGGTAGTTATTGGCCTGGCTGACGGCCTGCACTACCGGCAATTGATGCAGGTCGTTGATAAAGGCCGGGATCCTGCTTTGGGTATCGTCCGTATAGAAGGTAAAAACGAGTTTTTGATCTTTGTCAAAACCCAGGTCCTTGTTCTTTATATAGCTCAACTGGCTGTAGATAACGACGATCCCCATGATCAGTACGATGGAGAGCGTAAATTGAAAGACTACCAGGGAGCGGCGGATGCCGGCCGCGGAGATATGACTGGTGAAATTTCCTTTCAGCACTTTGATGGCCTGGAAGGCGGAGAGGTAAAAAGCAGGATAGCTGCCCGCCACCAGACCGCTGACAACGATAAGACCCGCCAGCAGGAGCCAAAGCCGGTAGTCGGCAAGCAAGGACAAAGAGACGGCTGTTCCAGTGATCTGGTTTAAAAAAGGGAGCGTCAGCCATAAAAGGGGCAGGGCGATCAACACTCCCAGGAGGGAGAGCAATACGGATTCGCCCAGGAACTGTTGGACCAGGTTGTTCCTCCCGGCGCCGACCACCTTTCGTATGCCCACTTCCTTTGCTCTTTTTGCGGCGCGGGCGGTGGACAGGTTCATAAAATTGATACAGGCGATGATCTGGATCAGCGCGGCGATCAGCAGTAAGATACGAAGGAAGGTGGCGCTGATCGTCGGTTTTAACTCGTTGCTATACCCGGTTGTCGTATGGATGGAGGTCACCGGCTGCAGGTGCAATTGCTTTTGCATGCCCAGGCTTTTGATCTGATCGGCGCCATATCTTTTTAAAAAAGCGGGCAGCTTATTTTCCAGCGCCGCGACATTTGCGCCCGGGCTTAGTTTTATATAGGAGGCAGCATAGTTATTACCGGCCCAGGAATTGTTCCCCAGGGTATAGCTTCCCATGCCGCCGCTGTTCATTTCCATAAAGAAATTGCCGGAAATATGTGTTTTGCCCAGGCTTTCATCCACGACGCCGGTCACTTTAAAGTCGTGTTTCCCATAGGCGTTGTCGATGGTGATGACCTTGCCTGCCGCCGGTTCCTTCCCAAACAATTTCTCCGCTGTCGGTTTCAGCAGCACCACCGAATAAGGTTCCATCAGGGCGGAAGAGGGGTTTCCTTCCAGGAAATGATACCTGAACACTTCGAAGAAAGTGGAGTCGGCAAATAGGGCTTCTTTTTCATAGACCGATTTGTCTTTGAATTGCAACAGGCTTTCTTTGACGCCAAGAGGGGTAATGTTGACCACGCGGGTGAACTGGATTACCCCGGGAAAATCGTGTCGCATCGCGGGGGCGATGGGGGGAGAAGAGGTAGAATGGTTGACCTTATCCACGCCACCCATGGTGGTCTCGGAATTGATCCGGTAGATGTCTTTTGCATCGGAGTGGTGCCGGTCATAGCTATATTGATCGGCTACATACAGTACGATATACAGACAGGAAAGGGTGCCGATCGCCAGGCCGATGATATTGATAAAGCTGAAGGTCTTGTTCTTTAGCAGGAAACGCAGCGAGGTGGTTAGATAGCTTTTTAACATGCCTTCCAGGCCATCTAAGCAGATGCCAGATTTTCAAAGCTTGGATAATCAACAGTTTAGATGATCTTATGGCAAAAGGGTGTGACCGGTTTTGATACGCCGGTTGTGCGGTTTCAGATCCGGCCCATATGGGGGTCGCTGATGCCGGGGCGACCCGTTTCCACGCGGCCGGCGTATCTCTTTTTGAATGCCGGATGACCGTCGATCTCAACGAGGAAGTCATACCAGGAATGGCTTTTTTCCAAGGGCAGCACGACGATGGAACTTCCGCCGGCGGGCAGGCTATGTGACCGGTTGTTGGTTTGATAGGACAGATCCCGGATGGTAACGGCAAAGGGTTGTTTGGCATTGTTGGTGAGATGCAGCTCGATATTACCGGTGAGCGGATGGCTGCCGGTGGAAGATCGTTGATAGACGGGACGGATGTCGACAGCGGGATCTGTGGCATTTCCGTTGAACTCGCGGAAGAAGCCATTTGGTCCGTATACCCGCAGGTGGTAGTGCTGGTCCCCGAATTCTTTTAATGGCCAGGTGTCGGTGAGCGTATCGCCGGGTTTTACTCCATATGACCAGGTCCGCAGCGTTTCGAAGAAGCCGGGCTGATCGCGGTGGGCATATTTCCCCGGCGCATATACATTGAAGGGGGCGCCGGCGGTCTTGTCGCCGAAAAACTCATTGTTGTTATGAAGGACGATCTCAAACCCCATCCTGTCCTTGCTTAGCCGTCCGTCGACCTCGAGCTGGTACGGGAGGGCGCAGGAGGGGCGGGTGCCTTTTTCCTGCCGTGCCATATAGGGGGAGTCCTGCGGGGACTTGTTGAAGGCCGTGATCTCTTCGGGGGTCAATTGTTTAAAGTCGTCGGGAAGCTTTTTGAATTTCGCCTTGTGGATGCTCTCCAGGAATTCGTCCTTTGCGAGGAAGGCCGGGGTGGGGATCGTCTCGCTGTTATAGGGGCGGAAAACGGAGGTCAGGTCGCCGCAGATGGTGCGTCGCCAGTCGCTGATGTTTGGTTCGGCGATCTTTTTACCCGTGCGGTGGCTAAGGAATTTTTCGAGGAACTGTAAGGTGGAAGTGTGATCGAAGACCTGGGAATTGACCCATCCGCCCTTGCTCCAGGGGGAGGCAATGACCAGCGGCACCCGGTATCCCAGGCCGATCGAGCATTCCCGGTTGAAGGGCTCGGGGAAGCCCTTGCGTTCCTGTTCCTGTTCCAGGGTCACATATTCCACGCGGGTATCGATGCCTTCCGAGACCTTTCCTGTATCGGACCGGTGCGGATGAGGGGCCACGAATGGGGGGATATGATCGAAATACCCGTCGTTCTCGTCATAGGCGAGGATAAAGATCGTTTTTCTCCAGATCTCCGGATTTTGCGTAAGGATGTCCAGCACTTCGGAGACATACCAGGCGCCATACCAGGGTGCGCTGGGATGATCGGAAAAGTTCTCGGGTGCGGAAAGCCAGGATATGGTGGGTAGTTGTCCCGTCTGTACGTCATGGCGGAACTGATGCAGGACATCCCCTTTTGGCGCCTTCAGCGTTCGGGCGGTCCCGTTATCCTCATAGGAGAGATCGGTCAGTTGCCGGTAATGCGGGTCGTTGACGTTCGTATCGAAGGCCTTGCGGTGAAGGTTCTTTTGCATTTCGGTCAGCTGGTCGAAGGACATCGAAGAGGATGCCTGTTTGTCCAGGCCTGCCAGCTCTTTCTGTTTATTACGCAGGTTCTTCTGCAAATGGTCGATATGGGCGTCGCCGGCCGGGAGGGCGGCGATCTGTTGCCGAAGGGCGGCGATGTCCCGTTGCAGGTCGGCGTGCTGTTGTCCGGCAAAGGCGACGTGCCGGTCGTGCAGCAGGATATTGTATTGGGCAAAAAATTCGAGAGGGTTGTCCTGGAAATTGGAAAGCCAGGCATCTTCTTCGCCCTGGAGTCCGGTGGGAATGGCCACTTCGTTCTGGTAACATTTCCAGGAAATATCGTTATCCTCCAGTCTTTCGGGGAAGGTCATCCAGTGTAAGGTACCATAATCCATATCGTCGTTCCAGACGTGGGCGCGGGCATGTTCGCTCGGTTCCGGGCGGACCGTACCGGTCCAGAAATAGAGCCGGTTGGGGTTGGTGCCGGTAAGGGACGAGCAAAAGTTCTGATCGCATACCGTGAAGGCATCGGCCAGCGCATAATAAAAGGGCAGGTCTTCCCGGGTGTGGTAGCCCATGGTCAGCGGCATATGGGAGTATTCGGGGTGGCTGTTCCGTTTGACGTTCAGCCATTGGTCATATTTCCCCTCATTACGGGCATCGACCTGGTTGGACCAGGAGTGCGGGAGGGAATGCATCCAAGTCGCCGAAGTGTCTTTTAAATCCAGGCGGAAGGGCGTATAGGTCTGCCCTTCCGTATTGGATTGTAGCCATACTTTATTTTGATTGGGCAGGTCGATCACCCGGGGGTCGTTGTAACCGCGGACCCCTCGCAGGGTACCGAAACAATGATCGAAGGATCGGTTCTCCTGCATCAGGATGACGACATGCGCTGCATCGAGCCAGGTGCTGCCTTCGGCGGCATCGATGGCCAGGGCACGTTGAATGGAGGCGGGTAGGATCTGGGAAAGACCGGCAGCACCGCTTAACAGGGCTGCTTTCTTTAGGAAGTCTCTTCTGGTGTCGGACATAATGACTACGTATGGTGAGTAGTCAAATCTAAGGAGAATACCGGAAGAGGAGATTATCGAATAATTATCTATTACCGATAACCGGAAAGGGGTTAGGCATGTATGGCGTAGGAGACCAGGCAAAGGGCCAGGAATACCACTACCGTGTAAACAAAATTCTTTCCGAGGTTAGTGCCACGGTCTTTGAAGACCTGGGAAACAAAGGATTCTTGCTGATCGCATGTTAAACAATTGGAAGTCATAGCTTTAAATTTTTCTAGTGATTCTTATTTTGATTCTATACCGTAAAGGTATTGAAAGATCGATATATTTCAATGAATAAATTAAAAAATATCTTTTCCGGTCAAATTCAAGGGGGATGCAGGGACAAATGCCTTTGGCAATAAGGGGGTTACGTGGTAAATTGCAGCATGAATTTTAACCTGACCCAGATCCCCGAAAGAACGGTGAGGCCCCGGCATTATGGGCTGACGATGATCAACGACAAGGGAATGAGCGTGGCCGAGGCCAGGAATCTCGTATCGGGCGCGTGGCCGCATGTCGACATGGTGAAGCTGGCTTTTGGGACGCCGCTGGTCACTGCCGATCTCCATGAAAAGATAAAAGTCTACCAGGCGGCTGGTATTCCCGTCTATTTTGGGGGGCTGTTGTTCGAGGCCTATGTCATCCGTAACCAGTTCGATGATTTTGTGGATCTGCTGAAGGAATACGATATCACCTATGTCGAGGTATCGGATGGATCGATCGATATTTCGCAGGTGGAGAAATGTGATTATATAAGCACGCTTTCGAAATATGGTACCGTGTTGAGTGAGATCGGTTCAAAGGACAAGGACCGGGAGCACATTACCCCACCCTACCAATGGATCCGAAAGATGCAATACGACCTGGATGCCGGCGCGACGTATATTATTGCGGAAGCCCGGGAAACGGGTACGGTAGGGTTGTATCGAAATTCCGGGGAAGTACGGGAGGGGCTGGTACAGGAGATCCTTACCAAGGTCTCTGCGGAGAAGATCATCTGGGAGGCGCCGCAAAAAGATCAGCAATTATACTTTCTCACCCTGATCGGCGCCAATGCCAACCTGGGTAATATAAATCCCTCCGAGGTGATCGCGCTGGAAGCCATGCGTGTCGGGCTCAGAGGCGATACTTTCGAATTATTCCTGAAGAAATAGGCACGGTGCCGTTTTTGGGGCGGGTGTCTGTCTTTATTGCAGGCTGGCCGTCTCTGCGCCGGTGATCCGGCCGGAGCCGTTCTGCAGGAAGGCGATGACCTTGCATCCTTTTGCGGTAAGCCCTTCGGGGATCGTCAGTTCGGCGTTACCGGAGAAAGACGTCCCGTGATGGATGGGCAGTGACCGGAAATCACGCACGACATTGCCGTGCTGCAGATGAAGGCCCTGGTTTTCTCCCCGGAGGACCTGGCTGGAGGCCTGTGTCTGTACAAGGGCCAGTTGCAGCGTTGTAGCGGCGCCGGGATCTTTTATATCATATCGTACGACTACTTTTCCTCCTGCGGGGTTTGCTGCCGTAAGACCCAGAGGAATGTTCGTGGTGGTGGAGAGTTCCGCCTTTATGGTCGTATTCAGTTTATCCTGATCGGACCCGACAAATTCTTTTTGGCCGTTGACGACGGCTTCGGGTGTATAGATGCTTTCGAGGTTAAAGGCCTGTGCATATTCTTTTTGCCGTTGCGTATAACCGGCGGCGCTATAGATATCCTTCCATCCCAGGCGGTTCCAGTAATCCACGTGAAATTCGAGTGTATATACCTGTGTCGGGTATTCGCCGGCCGCTTCTGCCAGGGCTTTATCGGCGGGTGGGCAACTGGAGCATCCTTCGGAGGTAAAGAGCTCGACGACGGCAAACCCGGATGTGTTGGAGAAGGCGGGAATACCGGCGGCCAATACCAGTTTGCAGGAGGACCCGGGAGCGGTATGATAGGCGAAACCGGCGACCAGCCCGGCGAGGGGTAATAAAAGGGCGGGGATGAGGGCGATCTTTTTCATACTATTGCGGTTTACACCCTAAAGTTACACCGAATGGACGGGTTTTGTTCGGAGGATGGGACCAATTTATCCATTGCCGGAGGGGGGGGTGAGGTGGACGGTATCGGCTGGAGGGTCCTTGTCTTCGTGCAGCGCATCGTGTACATATTGATATTTCAGGTGGTCATAGAAGGAATGTTTGTCGATAAGCATAGCGACCAGGCTGGCGATCATTCCGGCCAGCATGAGGTGGAAGATCACGTTGTGGCGGTCGGTCATTTCCAGGACGAGGATAGCGGAGGTAAAAGGGGTACGGGTGACGCCTGTCAGGAAACCCACCATGCCCGACATGACGACCAGGTTGGTATCGGTGGATGACAGGTGCATCCATCCCGAGAGCGTGGCGCCCATGCTGGCGCCGGCGCTGAGGGCCGGTGCGAAAACGCCTCCGGAAGCCCCGGTGGTGAAGGAGAAGATCGGACCGACGATCCTCAGGAGCGGCATATACCAGGTGTTGTATTTAAGTGCGGTAAAGAGGGATGTCTTCATCAGTTCTTTTCCCGATCCCAGTACCCTTTCATCGACAAAGAAGGCCAGTGATGCGATGATCAGGGCGCAGCCCGTGACATAGAGGACATGTTGCCGCGTCAGGCGAAAGCGGGCTTTCCAGGCAAAAAGCCGGAGCATCCATTTGGACATCAGCGCCCCGGCCAGGCCTGCGGGTACCGCGACGAGGGCCACCCCCAAAAAGATGGAGCCCGAGAGATTGCTCATATCGGGATAACCCAGGTAGAGATAGGGGCCGAGCAGTCCCTGGGCGGTCAGCCCCGCGATGATCACCGCCGTGAACAGCGCCGTCTTGAAATAGCTGATATGGGTGCGGGTCAACTCTTCGACGGCGAATACGATCCCACCCAGGGGAGTATTAAAGGCGGCGGCCAGACCCGCGGCGGCCCCGGTCATGATCATGTTCCGTCTGGATATTTTTGGCCACCAGGCAGGGAGCCATTCGTTGATCTTGCGGAAGATGGAGCCGGCAACCTGGATGGTAGGGCCTTCTCTCCCGATCACGCCGCCACCCAGGGCCATAATGAGGCTGGAGGCTATTTTTACGATAATAATGCGAAGGCTGAGAAATTTATTGACCTTGTCATCATATTTGGGGGTCGCCAGCTCGATGGAAGCCATGACCTGGGGGATACCGCTGCCCCGGGAATAGGGGGCGAATCGACGGACCACCCACCAGGCGGTCAGGAAACAGGCGGGGGTAACGATAAAAAGCAGCCAGCTATGGAAGTGGATGATATTGGCGGTGCCTTTTTCGGCCAGGGCGAAGAGGCGGGTATAAAGTACCGCTACCAAGCCGGTGACGACCGAGGCGATCCAGAAGGGAATAGCCTGAAGGAGGTTGTTCCTTGCCTTCTCGTTCCGTATCCTGTCAAACGCCTTTTTCCCCTGGTAACGCAGCCTTCCGGTAAATGTCATATTGATAATTTGAAATAAATAGCCTTGCAAAGATAATTCCTGGCGGGGGTATTCGTTTCATATTCAGTAATCTAATAGTATTCTAATGTGGGAGGGGCTTGCCGGTGTGGATTATTATACCTATTTTGCCCAGCGCGTAAACAACCATTCAATACCAAGAAAAATCCCTACGTCCGGATGAAATTCCCTCTGCAAAAGCCATTGCTGTTCCAGGGTCCCCCCAAATCGTTTGGGTTGGGCGATAAGTGGCAAGGGAAGCTACGATCTACCGGCCTTTTTCTTCTACAGTTCCTCCAAAAGATCAAGTCGATCGGTTTTACTCCTTCGATGGAAGACTATGAAAAAAGGAAGCTGGGGATCTTCAACCAGCTCAATTTCTTTCAATTGCTCACGGGGATCATCGTCCCACTGGCCGGGCTGCTCCGCAATCATACTTTCCCGACGATGGCCTGGGTGGTCGCCTGTATTCCTGCCTTTGTCAGCGTGCTGGTATTATGGCTGAATTCCCGCCGTCAGTATTATGTGGCCCTCCTCTCCTATTTCGTGCTTTATCCGTTCACCACCTGTATCGTCTATTTGAGCGGGGTCAACCTGGGCGTGGAGTTGTCCTTTATCCTGTATGGGATCCTGTCGGTGTTCTTCCTGCAGGAGATCAGCCAGATGCTGTTTGCGCTGGGTTTGTCCATGGTAAGCTATTTTGTGCTGGCGGTCGTTTGTAAGAATTATACCTACCAGCTATCGACGGCCAATGTCTTTTTTTATTTCTTCAACCAGCTGCTGGCGATCGCCTTTATCTTTTACGGGCTTTTCCTTGTCAAGAAAGAGAATACCGACTATCAGTATAGCATCCTGCACCAAAAGGAGGAGATCGCAAAGAATGAGCAGCTGCTAAAAACGCAGACGGAGGAATTGATGCAGGTGAATGCCTTCAAGAACCGGCTGTTCTCCATCATTGCCCATGACCTGAAGTCGCCTATTTATGCGTTGCGGACCCTGTTCCGGAATATGCAGCAGTATGATCTGCCGGCCGAGGAGATCAAGGGGATGGTACCGGAGGTCGTCAATGAGCTAACGTATACCACCAGCCTGATGGAGAACCTGCTGCAATGGGCCAGGAGCCAGATGCAGGCCGATGCGGTAAAGCCGCAGGTGATCGATATTCCCGGGCTCATGACGGAGGTCGGGCGGTTGCTGCGTCTCCAGGCGGAGGCCAAACATATCCGGTTACACATGAAGGTGGAGGAGGCGGTCTGCGCCTTTGCCGACAAGGATATGGTGAACCTTGTCCTGCGCAACCTCTTGTCCAATGCCATAAAATATACCCCGGAGAAGGGGGAGATCGAGGTGGGGGTCTGCAAAAAGGCTTCCTGGGTGGAGATCTTTGTAAAGGATAGCGGGATGGGAATGAGCCCGGAAGCATTGGAGAAGATCCATCTCAACAACTACTATACGACAAAGGGGACTGCCGGAGAATCCGGCACGGGCCTGGGGCTTATGTTGTGCCGGGAATTTGTCGCCCGTAATGGGGGTCAGCTGCATATCGCCAGTGAAGTGGAAAAGGGGAGCGTGTTTACGTTTACGTTGCCGGAGGGATAGACTCCGGACACGGGCCGCCGGCGGGTAAGGGATTCCGGAGGTGTTTCACTAGTTTTGCCATATGAAGATACAATTATGGTCCATCGGAAAAGAGCATGAGCCCTATGTGCGGATGGGGGTGGAGGATTTTACCCGGCGGATCGGACGATATTACCCGGTAGAGTGGAAGATCATCTCCCCGCCAAAGAATGCGGGTCTGCTTTCACAGCCGGACCTTAAGAAAAAAGAGGCGGAGATCCTGCTGGAAGGGTTGTCAAAGGATGATTACCTGGTGGCGTTGGATGAGCGGGGCAAATCGTTCAGCTCGGAAGGACTGGCACAATTTATACAGGGAAGGGGGAATGAGGGACTAAAAAATATCGTTTTTCTGATCGGGGGTGCTTTTGGGTTGGAGGAGACAGTGCTTCGCCGGGCCAATCACCGTTGGTCATTGTCCGGGCTGACCCTTCCTCATCAATTGGTCCGGCTGTTGCTGGCCGAGCAGATATACCGGGCCTGTACGATCCTGCGAAACGAAAAATATCATCATGCATGAGCCTTCTGCGGGGAAGCCGCCGGCAGGGAAAGACGCCGAAAACACGTACCTTTAAAAAAAATCAGAATGTTCACGATCACCCTGAGTATCATAGTCCTTACCTGTCTTATTTCCGCCACAGCCTTCAACAACAACAAAATACTGGACGACCTGATCTTCTGGCCGCCGGCGATCAGTATCCGGCACCAATATTATCGCTTTGTAACCTGCGGGCTTATCCATGCAGATATCATGCACCTGGCCTTTAATATGATCACGCTGTATTTTTTCGGCCGGCAGATAGAGGCACGTTTTATGGGAGAACTGGGCCTCCCCCACTATATGTACCTGGTCCTGTATATAGGCGCGCTGATCGCCGCCAATATCCCCACCTATCTCAAGCGCAGGGACGATTATAATTACCGGAGCCTGGGTGCGTCGGGTGCTGTCTGTGCCGTTCTCTTCGCCTTTATCCTGCTAAAGCCCTGGGCGACGCTGCAGGTGATCATCATCCCGGTACCGGCGATCATCTATGCTTTTCTATTCCTCGGCTATTCGATGTATATGGGCAAGCGGGGTGGTGATAACGTCAACCATGACGCGCATTTCTGGGGAGCCTTGTTCGGAGTGGTCTTTACGATCGCCCTGCGGCCAACCGTGGTCAATACCTTCCTGAACGAGCTAAGCCATCCCCGATTCAATTTTTAATACCTCCCGGGTTTGCGGGGTGATGCGATAGCGGTCATCGATACGCATTCCAACGACCCAGATGATCTTTTTATCCATTTCGAGCACCCAGATCTTTTCCTTATCGGCGAGGGACAGTTTATTGTCGATAAAAAAGCGGGCGAGCTTTTTCTTCTTCCGCATTCCCAGCGGATAGAAATAATCGCCGTGCTGCCATTTCCGTAATAAGAGGGGAAATTGGATATGAGCCGCGTCCAGCCAGGCGATGGAGCCATTCGCAGCCGGTTGATGGGCAGGTGCAGGGCCGGTGGACGGTTCCGCGAGCAGGTGCGCCGGTGCCTTGGAGATGGGGAGGGATTCGATCCGCAGGACGGAACGGTCATAAAAAACCTTGCCGGCAGGAGCCTCCACAAGGACGTTCAGCGACTCCTTTGCTTCATGCGGGGTAACGATCAGCCAGTTACGATCTTTCAGGATCCGATGGGTGGACGACCGGATATATTTACCCGAAGGACTGTCGAGGAGATCGATGGCGGCGCCGGTCTGGTTTGGTGAAAACCCGAAATCGGCAATGACCTCATAGACGATGGTGTACAGCGGCTCCGATTTTTTCAGCTTTAGGACCGGGATATAAATATCGCCTGCCTCATATTCATACAGCTTGTGCTTTTGCAGCCCGATCGCCTGCCGGTAGATCGTTTCGATCTCCCGGAAACGGTCGATGTTGGCGCCTAAATTCTGTATTGCCCCGGGATACTGTTGCCGGACCAGCGGAATAAGCTGGTGGCGGAAGTAATTGCGGGTATATTTATCGGTGAGGTTGGAGCTGTCCTCCACCCATGAGAGGCGGTGTAGCTCCGCGAATTGTTGCAACTGTGTCTTTTCCGCGAAGAGCAGCGGACGGATGACCGCCCCCTGCCGGGGAAGCATGGCCCTGAGACCGGCGATGCCGGTACCTTTAAAGAAATTCATCAGCAGGGTCTCGATATTATCGTCGAGATGGTGGGCGGTGACGATATGGTAGGGCGGCTGACCGGGGCGGCGATTTTGATTGGGACCCTGGCCGGCAATTCCGTTAATGATCTCATGGAACCAGGCATAACGAAGCTCGCGGGCGGCCACCTGGATGGATAGTTTTTTTTCGGCAGCGTACTGTTCCGTGTCGAATCGGCGGACCAGGATCTCGCGATTATACCGGGCAACCAGTTGCCGGACGAATTGTTCGTCGCGGTCACTCTCGGTACCCCGCAGCTGAAAGTTACAGTGAGCGATGGTAAAATCGAGGCCGGCCTGGTGACAGAGCTCGCATAGTACGACGGAGTCTACCCCCCCGCTAACGGCCAGCAAGAGCTTGTCCCCCGGGGAAAAGAGGTTTTCTTTCTTTATAAAATGATCGAACGATGTGAGAAGTTCCATTAAAAGGATTGAATATTATAAATCCGCCAGATCCTCATAGGCGGTCTGCAGTTCATTATATGCGTGGCGCTGGCCCGCCGCCTTTGCGGCCGCCATTCCTTTTTCATACCATTGAATGGCCAATGCTGGCTCGCCTGTGCGTTCCAGTAATTTCCCCAGCTGATAATAGGAGCCGACATAGGAGGGGTCCCTTTGCAGGATCTCTTCCAGGTAGCGGCGGGCCGTGGCTTCGTCCCCCAGTTTGCTATACTCCAGTGCAAGGGCATGTTTTACAAAAGCATCGTTGGGATCCGCGAGCAGAAATTCCTTTAATTTCTCTATTCTTTCCATACACGGCTCGATTTTTTTTACAATTATTCGCGAATTATCTTTACAAAACTTATCTTTGTTTTAGTTGCATAAACAACTTTTTTTAATAAAATTAACCGGGTAATGAAGATCCTAGTTTGCATCAGCAAAACGCCGGATACAACGGCAAAAATAGCTTTCACACAGAACAATACGAAATTTGCTACCGATGGGGTACAATGGATCATCAATCCCTATGATGAGTGGTATGCCTTGGTCCGGGCGATCGAATTAAAGGAGAAAGATCCTTCGATCGTTCTGCACCTGGTCACGGTAGGGGCAGCCGATACGGAGCCGATCATCCGCAAGGCGCTGGCCCTTGGAGGGGATGAGGCTATCCGGGTGAATGCAGATAGTTCGGACAGTTTCTATATCGCCTCCCAGATCGCGGAGATCGCCCGGCAGGGTGGATATGATCTTATTTTTACCGGTAAGGAGACCATCGACTACAACGGTTCTTCGATCGGGGGTATGGTAGCCGAACTGTTGGACCTCCCTTATGTCAGCCTGGCTACGAAATTCGATCTGAACGGGACTACGGCCACCATTATCCGCGAAACGGAAGGCGGCGAAGAAACGGACGAGGTTGGTCTTCCGGTGGTGGTTAGTTGTCAGAAAGGAATGGCCGAACAACGGATCCCCAATATGAAAGGGATCATGGGGGCCAGGACCAAGCCGTTGAAGGTAGTGGAGCCGGCTGCGGCAGATGCGCTGACCACGGTCGTGTCCTTTGAGCTGCCCCCGGCCAAGGCAGGTGTAAAGCTGGTGCCGGCCGATAACCCGGCAGAACTGATCCGGCTGCTGCATGAGGAGGCAAAGGCATTCTAAATTCATCAAAAACAAAAAACATTTATGTCAGTATTAATATTCATCGATCATTCGGAAGGACAGGTCAAGAAAGCATCACTGGAGGCATTGAGCTATGGCGCAAAGGTGGCGGAGCAGCTGGGTACCACGGCAGAAGGTATTTTGCTGGGGACGGTAACGGGGGATCTGGCGGCACTGGGAAAATATGGGGTAGTAAAGATCCATCAGGCGGCGCAGGAAGGTCTGAATCATCTCGATGCGCAGGTATATGCAAGGATCATAGCCGATGCGGTAAAGACGACGGGGGCGACGGTGGTTATCTTCTCCAATAATTTCAGCGGAAAGGCTGTTGCTCCCCGGGTGGCGGCCCGGTTAAAAGCCGGTCTGGCGGCAGGGGCTATTGCGCTCCCCGACACTGCCAATGGATTTGTAGTAAAAAAGAATGTGTTCTCGGGGAAGGCTTTTGCGCATATCGCCATAAACACCCCTATAAAGGTGATCTCTCTAAACCCAAACTCCTATGCGATAAAGGAGGGAACGGGTATCGCGGAGGTCGTGTCGCTGGCCGTTACATCGGAAGCCCCGAAGGTGAAGGTCGTATCGGCTACGCAGGCGACGGGGGAAGTTCCATTGACGGAGGCCGAGATCGTGGTCAGCGGAGGACGCGGACTGAAAGGGCCGGAGAACTGGGGAATGATCGAAGGATTGGCAAAGGCGCTGGGGGCGGCAACGGCGTGCAGCCGGCCGGTAGCCGATGCGGGCTGGCGTCCTCATCATGAGCATGTCGGTCAGACAGGGATTGCCATTGCGCCCAACCTATATATTGCGATCGGTATCTCAGGGGCTATCCAGCACCTGGCAGGGGTGAACCGGAGCAAGGTCATCGTGGTGGTCAATAAGGACCCGGAGGCCCCCTTCTTCAAGGCGGCGGACTATGGGATCGTTGGAGATGCTTTTGAGGTAGTACCGAAGATGATCGAGGCGGTGAACAAATTGAAAGGTAAGGTGTAAAAGGTACATGGGGGACGGGGCAAACAGGCCATGAAAAAGAGGACTGGCCCGACTTTTGGGTTTTGAGTCATGCGACCGTATTTTTGGAGAAAATCCCTTAGTTTCGTGTATTAATTATGAAGAAGATCGAACTGGAAATCGTGGCTTTATCTCATAGTATAACGCAAACCCATTCCTATGCGGTTGTACTTGGAGAAGTGAATGGCTTAAGACGTCTGCCCATCGTGATCGGGGGGTTTGAGGCTCAGGCAATTGCCGTTGCCCTGGAGAAAATGCACCCCAGCCGTCCGTTGACGCATGACCTGATGAAGAATTTTATGAGCGCCTTTACTATCGACCTGCAGGAGATCATCATTTGTGATCTGCAGGAGGGTATTTTCTATTCCAAGCTGGTGTGTGTCAGCGAGCATGATACCGTGGAGATCGACTCCCGGACATCGGATGCGCTGGCGCTGGCCGTTCGTTTTGGCTGTCCCATCTATACCTACGAACATATTCTCGACAGTGCCGGTATCCTGATGGAGGACAGCTCTTCCAAGAAGAAGAAGGCGGGCACTCCCGCTACTGTCAGCACAACGGATTCGGGAGGATCCAGGGAAGACCTGAAAGCCTTGTCCGTGGATGAGCTTAATACGTTGCTCAATGAAGTGCTGGAGCAGGAAGATTATATCCGCGCCATTGCTATCCGCGATGAGATCAACAGCCGGCGGAAAGCCCGGTGACCCATACAGCATGGTATTTTTTCCCAATTGCAAGATCAATCTCGGACTAAGGATCCTTCGCCGGCGCGAAGATGGTTATCATGACCTGGAAACGGTGTTCTACCCGCTGCCGCTAAGAGATGCGCTGGAAATAATCCGTAGCGAAGAGCTGCTTTTCACCGCTACCGGGATCCCCATACCGGGTGATGCGGCCCATAATCTTTGTCTGAAGGCCTGGCATCTTTTACACCGGGACTTTCCCGATCTCCCCCCTGTCCATATCCACCTGCACAAAAATATTCCGATCGGAGCCGGTCTGGGAGGTGGTTCCGCGGATGGAGCGCAGATGCTGGAGCTTTTAAATAAGCGTTTTCAGATCGGTATCGATACAAATAAACTACTAGATTATGCCGCCCAACTCGGTAGTGACTGTCCCTTCTTTCTCCTCAACAAACCCTGTCTGGGGACGGGACGGGGGGAGAAGCTGGAACCGATCGAACTGGACCTTTCCGGGTACTCCTTTGTGATCGTCGCGCCGGGTGTGCATATCAGTACGGCGCAGGCATTTGCGCTTTGCACGCCGGAGGAAAATGATATGCCGGGGGCGGTGCGTGCAGGAGATACAGACAGGCAGTCGATCAAAGACATCCTTACACAGCCGATCGGCGCCTGGGCCCGGAAATTGCAGAACGATTTTGAGGAGCCGGTACTACGTCAATACCCTTCTTTGCGATCGATAAAGGACCGATTATACGCCGCCGGCGCCTTGTATGCCTCGCTCACGGGCAGCGGGTCGAGTTTTTTTGGAATTTTTCAAAAGAATAGCATCCCTTCCCTTATTTTTGAGGCGGATTATACCGTGATCCTGCTGACCTAAAAATTTGTGAATATTCCATGCGAGTAGCTGGCTTTTTATTCATCCGAAACGCCGTTAAGTACAATTATCCCGTGCGGGAGGCCCTCCTCTCCCTGGTGCCGTTATGTGACGAAGTCTATGTCAGCATCGGCAATTCTGATGACGATACCACCGGGCTTATACAATCTGTCGGGTCTCCCAAGATCCGGATCAGCCATACTGTCTGGGACGATACCATTACGGATGCGGGAAGGATCCTGGCCGTGGAGACGAACAAGGCCTTCGATCTTGTACCGGGCGATGCAGACTGGTGTATCTATCTGCAGGCGGATGAGATCCTGCATGAGAATGACTATACCCGGATCCGGCAGGACATGGAGCGATATAAGGATGACCCGCAGGTAGAGGGGTTCCTGTTCAAATACCGGCATTTCTATGGAAGCTATGATTATATCGGTGACTCCCGCCGCTGGTATAGTCATGAGATCCGGTTGATCCGGAATGACAAGCATATACGCTCCTATCGTGATGCGCAGGGTTTCCGAAAGGATGGCCGCAAGCTGAATGTAAAACCCATCGATGCCTATGTCTATCATTATGGCTGGGTAAGGGATCCTTCGCTGCAGGTGGAGAAGCATCTTGCCTTTGAGAAGTTCTATAGCGTGGATAGCTGGGCCCAGAAAGTGGCGGCGCAGGAAACCTTTGATTATTCCGGTATCGACTCGCTCCAAAAATTCAACGGAACACATCCTGTGGTGATGCAGGAGGTGATCAAACAAAAAAACTGGCATTTTTCGGCGGATATATCCAAAAAGCGCTTTACCGTGAAGGGATGGCTGTTGTACTGGGTGGAGAAATACACGGGGCGACGGCTGTTCGAGTATAGGAACTATAAGATTGTCTAGTATACGCCTCCGATGGGTTGCTCCTTTGCGGAAAATGGAGTATCTTGCGACAAATCTTTTTCATATCATTAGCCATCGTTATACATTCTTTCTGGGTCAAAACCTTGACTTGCTCGATCATCATCGTTGACGATATGGCCCCCTTCTGCTGAGAGCAATCTTCTCACCCTTTCATTCATCCTTTTCTTCATTTTTTATTTATACGTTATGCGACCTATTTCGGCCACACCCTCTATGACGGATCTTTCCCGGTATTATCTGGAGCTGGAGGAAAAACATGGCGCCCACAACTATCATCCTTTGCCGGTGGTATTGAACCGGGGGGCGGGGGTCTATGTATGGGACGTGGATGGGCGGCAGTATTTTGATTGTCTGAGTGGTTATTCGGCCGTGAACCAGGGGCATTGTCATCCCCGGATCATTGCCGCCCTGGTGGAGCAGGCGCAGCAGCTGACGCTGGCGTCGAGGGCGTTCCACAGCGACCTGCTCGGAGAGTATGCCCGCTATATCACGGAGTTTTTCGGTTATGATAAGGTGTTACCCATGAATACGGGTGTGGAGGCGGTGGAGACGGGTATCAAGCTTTGCCGTCGCTGGGGGTACCAGGTAAAGGGGATACCGGAGAACAAGGCGGTGATCGTCGTGGCGGCCGACAATTTTCATGGGCGGACCTCGACCGTTATTTCCTTTAGTACCGATCCGGATTCCAGGCAGCAGTTCGGACCCTATATGCCCGGTTTTGTGGTCATCCCATACAATGATCCCGCGGCTTTGGCCCGGGCCCTGGAGGATCCTCATGTAGCGGGATTTTTGGTGGAGCCGATCCAGGGAGAGGCGGGAGTCGTGGTGCCGGATGAGGGTTATCTGCAAAAGGTCCGGTCATATTGCGATGCTGCCGGCGTCCTGCTGATAGCCGATGAGATCCAGACTGGGCTGGGCCGTACGGGTAGGATGCTGGCCTGTGACCATGAAGGGGTACGGCCGGATATCCTGTTGCTGGGGAAGGCGCTGAGCGGCGGGGTATTACCGGTATCCGCCGTACTTGCGGATGATGCGGTGATGCTGACGATCCGTCCCGGCGAACATGGATCTACCTATGGCGGCAATCCGCTGGCCTGTAAGGTTGCGATGGAGGCGTTGCGCGTTTTGAAGGACGAGAAGATGACGGAGAATGCCGAACAAATGGGGGAATTATTCCGGGAAGAGTTAAGAAAGCTGCGGTCGCCCTATATAAAGCTGGTACGGGGAAAGGGGCTGCTCAACGCCATCATCATCGGTCACTCCCGTCCGGAGGCGGCCTGGGAGCTATGTCTGGCGTTGAAGGACAATGGGTTGCTGGCGAAGCCCACGCATGGGGATAAGATCCGTCTCGCCCCTCCCCTCGTGATCACCGAAGCGGGGATCCGGGAATGTGTGCAGATCGTAGACAAGAGCCTGGAAGTGTTGAGGTGATAAAAAAAAATGGTAGTTTTAACGATATGAGTACACTCGCAGACACGGAACATCATCATATAGAGGAGCACATGCAGGGTTCGGAGATCCTTACGGATATCGTGATCGGGATGTCGGATGGATTGACCGTGCCCTTTGCGTTGGCGGCGGGTCTGAGCGGAGCGGTTGGACATGATCATATCAATCTGATCTGGATCGCGGGTCTGGCGGAGATCGCGGCGGGCTCCATCGCAATGGGGCTGGGTGGTTACCTGGCGGGGAAGACGGAGGTCGATCATTATAATTCCGAACTGAAACGGGAATATGATGAGGTGGAGCGGGTGCCGGACCGGGAACGGGATGAGGTGAAAGAGTTTTTCTCCGGGCTGGGATTGAGTGCGGAGGTGCAGGAAAAGGCGGTGGAAGAGATGACGAAGGACAAGGACAAGTGGGTGGATTTTATGATGAAGTATGAGTTGGGGCTGGACAAACCGGATCCCCAGCGAGCAAAAAAGAGCGCCTTTAACATCGGGTTTTCCTATATCGTCGGGGGGCTGATCCCTTTAAGCCCTTATTTCTTTGTCAGCGACGGGTTATCGGGTCTGAAGATCTCGGCGGTCATCACGCTGATCTGTCTGTTCATTTTTGGCTACTTTAAAAGTAAGCTGACCGGGGTCCATCCGCTGGGGGGCGCCATCCGGGTGATGGTCATCGGCGCGCTGGCGGCGGGATGCGCCTTTGCCGTGGCAAAGCTGATACAACTATAAGTATTACTTTTTATTTTCTTTTACCGGGAGATTGGGGCTGACGGCAGCGATGAGCATGATCACCGGGAGGATCAATACCAGGAAGATGCCCGGTCTTTTATCGGGACAGATCCCGCGGTAGCAGGCGGTATAGAGGATGTATGATTTGAGGCCGAACGCAACCGTCATGGCGGAGATGAATATATTGGCGCGTTTGGCCCAAAGCCTGGGGATCAGAAAAAGCGTGATCGCCGCTACACAAAAGAATATAAATATTTTCCCCGGCCGGCCATAGGCGTTCCCTTCGGAGAAAAAACCCGTAAATTCCTTTTGCAGGTCCGGAAAATAGGCCCAGGGAAGAAAGCAGGCCCCCATCAGCAGGAAGGCCGCCGCGATACCGATCCATTGCGAGTGTTTCATACGGCCGCGAAGATACTAAAATTAGTTTGGGGTCATTCGGCGCTCTTTTTGCGCTTGTATAGGAAAAGCTGCCATTTTTCTTCTGCCAGACCGGCCTTATCCATTTCGGCACGGGCGAGGATAAAAAAGAGATCGGACAGCCGGTTGATATAAGCGGCTATATAATCTTCCACTCCATCTTCCTTCATAAGGGTTACGAGCAGACGTTCACCCCGGCGCATCTGGGTACGTATGACGTGACAGAGCGCCGAGATCTCGTTGCCGCCCGGCAGCAGGAAATAATCCGAGGCGGTGGTCATGGCTGCCTCCAGTTCATCGATCCAGGCCTCGCAGAAGGCGGCTCCATCGACGGGTCGCGGGTTGGTATTCTCTTTCTGGCTATCGGAGGGTTTTGCAAGATGCGACATCATGTCCATCATATCCTTCTGGATGCGGTGCAGGTTGGGTTGCCAGGGATGGCCGCTGTCCAGTTTAGCCCGTAGCAGACCGATGGTCGAGTTGACCTCATCGAGGGTACCATAGCAATTGACACGGGTGTCGTCCTTGTATACTCTCTTGCCGCCGAATAAGCCGGTGGTCCCTTTGTCTCCTTTCTTTGTATATATTTTCATGTTTACCGGTTGATCAGGTCTTATGGATATCGATCGTGGAACAGCGTGACTGTCTTTTGTTTTCGTCGTTCCCATTGGAGGAGCTCCAATTCGGGCTGGGCATAAAAGCCATCGGTATAGCCGATACATAAATAGGCAACCAGCTGATTTTCGGGCGGGGCATTGAGGATGCGGCTGACCTTTTCTGCATCGAGTATGCTTACCCACCCCATCCCGATGTTGAGGGCCCTGGCCATCAGCCACATGTTCTGGATGGCGCAAACGACGCTGTAGAGTCCCGTTTCCTTCATGGAAGCCTGCCCCAATACCGGTTGATCGGAGGGGTGATAAAAGACGGCGATGTTCAGGGGAGTCTCCAGGATGCCTTCCAGCTTTAACCGGCCATATTGTGTTTGCCGGTCGTCCGTAAAGGCCTTACCCGCAGTGCTGTTCTCTTCGTTAAAACTTTCCCTGATCTGTTGCCGGATGTTCCTGTCCCGGATCAATACAAATTCCCAGGGTTGTGAAAAACCGACAGAGGGGGCATGGAGTGCGGCATCCAGCAATTGTTGAAGGACGTCGTCCTCTACGGGTCTGTCTATAAAACGGTTGCCCCGGGTATCCCGCCGGTGAAGGATGATCTCCTGCAGGGTGGCTGCTTCTTCTTTTGTAAATATTTTTTCGTTCATCGATGTGTCGCGGCGAATATAGATGGATTCCGGAAAGAAAAAAAATTATACCCATACCGCCGCGATGGCGGCAATGGTGACAAGGGTCACGGCATGATTGATATATTTTACATACGAAAATTCGTCGTGTGTGATCATCCGGTCTTCCGTTCCTATAAAGGGTTTTGTTACCGCGACACCCCTATAGATATTTGTGCCGCCGAAACGGCAGTTCAGGATACCGGCCAGCGCCGCCTCCGGGTAGCCCGCGTTGGGGCTGGCGTGTGCATGACCATAGCGAACGATAAATTTTATGCTCCGGGGGCTGGCAGTCACCAGCGCCATCAAAAAGGCCGTGATGCGGGCGGGGATGAAATTCGCAACGTCATCGAGACGGGCGGCAAAACGACCGAACAAGCGATAGGGTTCCTGTTTATAGCCGATCATCGAATCGAGGGTATTGATCATCTTATACAACATCATCGCCGGCAGTCCGCCGACGGCATAAAAAAGCAGGGGGGCGATCACTCCGTCGCTAAGATTTTCCGACATCGACTCCAGTACGGCTATCCGTATTTGTTGTGCGGAGAGATGACCGGTCTCGCGTCCGACGATCCGGCTAAGCCGTTGCCGCCCCGCCTCCAGTCCCTTTTCATTTAGTGTTGTGAACGCCGCCTGTCCTTCCCGCAGCAGGCTTTTATTTGCCAGGGCGAAGAATACGCCGATGCTGCTGAAAATATAATAGCCGGGAAGCCACCAGCGTTGCAAGGCTCCTTGCGTCCACGCAAACAACACATACACAACGGTACAACAGACAAGGCTCAGCCCCATACCCTTCCAGAAACGGCCGCGGCCTTTGTTTAGGAGGGTCCTGCCCTGGTGGATCATGAAACCGTAGGCTTTTATGGGATGCGGCCACCCATGCGGATCGCCCAGCAGGAGATCGGCGGCATAGCCTGCCAGCAGAGGGGCGATTATATTCCAGTTTGGCTGCATTGTCGTAGGGCGTCGGTTAGATATTGATTATGTTCGGGCGACTGGCAGGCGACCCGGAAATGATAGGGTGTCAGTCCCCGGAAATTGGAGGCATCGCGGATGAGGAGGCCATGTTCCCGGATAAGCCATTGTTTCAGGGTCGCGGCGGTAGCCGGACAGGCACCCAAGTCAGTGGGACGCCGATGGTCCGGCGGGTGGAGGACGCCTGTGTGCGCAACCCTCATCTCCACGAGAAAATAATGCGTATCGGTGGGATGGATCGTCCAGCCCGTGGCATCCTGTAGTTGTCCGCGCCAGCCGGCGGTTGCAGCCAGCAGTTGCGCCAGGGGAAGCGTGAACTGTTGCGGGTTCCTGAATATATACAGGCCCGCCTCTATCGCCAGGCGGTTGACCGACCAGGGCATTTTGATCAGTTGAAGACTCCGGATCCGGTCGCTATGTCCCAGCGCAAAGCCGAGGCGCAGACCCGGGATACAACAGCTTTTTGTGAGCGAACGAAGGATCAGCAGATTGGGATATGCGGCTAACAGGGGTATGAGGCTATTCGTTGTATCGGTAAATTCGATATAGGATTCGTCGATGACAAAAAGAGGATCGGGGTTGTTCTGCAGGAGTTGTTGCAGGAGGTCCGTCGATAAGGCATCGCCGGTCGGGTTGTTGGGGTTACAGATAAAGACCAGGCTGTGGTGGAACCTGGTGGCGGGTGTGATCTTTCCCCAGGGCAGCCAGGTAGTCTCCAATCCGTGGATGCGGCAGGCGTCGGCATATTCGGCGAATGAGGGGATAAGGATCGTTGCGGAGGAAGACGATGTCGAACGGAGCGTCGCAACGGATGATGCATAGGGTGAGAATGCCTGGGCCACCAGGTAGATCGCCTCTGTCGCGCCGTTTGTCACCAGGACCTGGTCCGGGTGTAGTCCATAGCTTGTGGCCGCGGCTTGTCGTAAGGTCTCCGCGGCAGGATCGGGGTAATGGGTCACGGCGGCAATTTTGTCCTGCAGGTGTGCCGACAGACCGGGGTTTAGACCGCCATACCAGACATTCGAGCTGAAGTTGGCCCGGATGGTCGCGCCGTATTGTCCGATATCGTCTCCGTGTCCGTGGATCATTGCCGTTTATGAGTGTTGTAAAGACCGGTAAATAAAGGGCAGATCTATGTTCTGGCGGATATGTGCTGCCAGTGCATCGTATTGCCGTTGTTTGAATGCCTGGTAGTCGGACCATTTTATGTCCAGGCGGTCCGCTCCGGCCTGTTTCAGGAGATATTCCACCACGGGCCGGTTGTCCAGGATGCCATGCATATAGGTGCCCCAGCATTTGGGTGAATGGAAATAGCCGTCAGCGAACCCTTCTTTGTCATCGGGATGGTTCAGGTGGTGTGGGCTTGCCGCAGGATCTGTCTGTCCCATATGGATCTCGTAACCTTCGCAGAGAGGACCCGCAGTGCCGGCAAAACGAAATTTTCTTACCACGGTCGTTTTCTCGCGGGTGAGGGAAGTGTGGACGGGCAGAAGACCGAGACCTTCTACCGTGCGGGGTGGTCCTTCCACTCCGTAGGGATCGGCGATCGTCAGTCCCATCATCTGGTAGCCGCCGCAGATACCGACGACGATCTTACCGGCGGCCTCCGCCTCCATGATCTTTGCGTCGAGACCTTTTTGACGAATATAAAGCAGATCGGCGATCGTGTTCTTGCTTCCGGGGAGCACGATCATATCCGCATGGACCAGCGCTAAGGGGTCGTCGGTATAGAAGACATGCAGCGGTTCGGTTTTTTCCAGCCACATAAAGTCCGTAAAATTAGACAGGTGGGGCAGGCGGATGATGGCGATGTTAAAAGCGCCCGGACGGTGGATGCGGGGTTTTTGTTGCAGCGCCACGGAATCCTCTTCCTCGATATGGATATGCCGGTAAAAAGGCAGGACGCCCACTACGGGTACCCCTGTCAGTTGTTCCAGCTGTCGCTGTCCCTCTTCGAAGAGCCGGGAGTCTCCCCTGAACTTATTGATGATGATCCCTTTTATCAGCGTCCGTTCGTCGGGGGGCAGCAGGGCCAGGGTGCCGTATACGCTGCCGAAAACGCCTCCCTTATCGATATCGGCGACCAGGTAGACGTCCGCCCGGGCATGAAGGGCCATCCGCATATTGGTGATATCCCGTTGCCGCAGGTTGAGTTCCGATATGCTGCCGGCGCCCTCGAGGACGATGGGGTGGTATTGTCCTGCCAGCCGGTCGAATGCCGAGGTCACCTCTTCCCACAGATGGGCTTTATCGCGGCTCATAAAATAATCATAGGCGGATTGGTTACCGGCCGGTTTACCATGCAGCACCAGCTGGGCATCCTTATCGCTGGTCGGTTTTAGCAGGACGGGGTTCATATCGCTGCGGCAGGGAATACCGGCGGCTTCGGCCTGTACTGCCTGTGCCCTGCCGATCTCCAGGCCATCCGGTGTCACAAAGCTGTTCAGCGACATATTCTGTGCCTTGAAGGGGGCGGGATGATAGCCATCCTGTAACAGGATGCGGCAAAAGCCGGTGGTGATGACGCTTTTCCCTACATCGGAAGAGGTGCCGACAAACATAAGTGGCTTGAGTCGTTGGGTCATGCGGGTACGATTCCGGGTGAAAAATATTTTTCTATATGAACGGTGGTTTGTTGATCGCGGTTGGCCATCGTTTCTACCAATGGTATCAAAGCGGCAGCTGCTTCGGGGCGGGTCAGCAGTCCGATGATCGTGCCCGAGTGGGCCACCATCAGCCCCGCCTGCTCACGGACAGCCAGTCGATAATATTCTCCAAAACGCGGCAGGGAGATGATCGATTGGTTATACAGGGCGCTGCGTGTGATACAATCGAAGAGCCCCTGGTGATCTGCCGCCGAGGCCGACAGCAGGAATTGCTGTAGCAACAACCGGAAGAAACCGGGCGCGTCCTTATCATATAAGCGTTGGACCTCCAGGGTATCGACCTGCCGGTCGGGTGCGGCATCGAACCAGGTCATCGCCAGTGGGGGCAGGCACAGGGTTTGATCGGTAATGCCTGTCTGTTGTTTGAATACAACGATGTCGGTGGAGAGACAGGGGTCGGTCGGTTCTACCCTGGCTGCGATGGAATAAAGCTGGGCCGGTGAGAGGTTCGTCCGCCGGTGCTCGTTGAGGACGTAAAGAATGCTCAGGATATCGGCGGAACTTGAGGACAAGCCTTTGCCGGGGGGGATATTGGAGCGGAGGGAGATCCGGGGAAGGATCGCGGGGATCCGGTCACTGGGAGCCGTCCCTCCTGTATGTTTCGGGTGCAAGCGGTAAAAAAGATCGACGGCCTGTTGCGCCCTGGGAGGGAGCGTGGAAGAAGATCCGGGACCGTCTTCCAGCGTAGCTTCCGAAAAGAAGGTACGGGAAGGAAGGCCGCTTACAAGAAAGGGGGAACCATCGGGTAAGATACCCTGCATCAGCTCGCCTATCCGGGAAAATATCTTGACGGAATGTTGCATGTATTGGGAATGCAAACATACTGGATTTGCGGGAAGCCGATAATCCTTACTTTAGCGTTCATGAAATCCCAGTTCCTGATTGCGGCCGCGCATAGCGGCGCGGGTAAGACAACGGTAACGCTTGGCCTGTTAAGGGCTTTGCAGCGGAAGGGTTACCGGGTGCAGCCTTTTAAATGCGGGCCTGATTATATCGACCCTATCCATCACCGGACCGCCTCGGGCCGGGACAGCATCAATCTCGACAGGTTTATGATGGGCGACGCCCATATCCGGGAGCTTTATCAACAGAACGGGTCGACTGCCGATATCTGTATAACGGAGGGGGTCATGGGTCTTTTCGACGGCGCCCGAAAGATGGAAGGGAGCAGTGCGGACATCGCACAGCTGCTGGGGCTGCCGGTGATCCTTGTACTGAATGCAAAAGCCATGGCGTATTCGGCGGCGGCGATCCTGTATGGTATGAAGCGTTTCCGACCAGGGATCCGGATTGCGGGTGTCATTTTTAATTTTGTGGAGACGGCCTCCCATTACCGCTTGTTGCAGGAAGCCTGTGAAGATGTGGGGATCCCGGCATTGGGACATCTGCCGACGGAAGAGGCCTTGCGTATTCCTTCGAGACATCTGGGGTTGGACACAAGGGATGCGGAGAAGGCGATCGGGGCAGCAGCGGATCATGTGGACAAGCACGTGGATTGGGAGGGATTGCTGAGAGAGACGGCAATAGAAGCTGCCGATACAGGCGGGACGGCAACCGCCGATCCGGCGCCGGCGGGGGACTTCCGGCAGGGAAGCCTCCGGCAGAAGGGCCTCCGGCAGGGGAGCCTCCGGCAGGTAAAGACACTGATTGCGCGGGATGCTGCATTTCACTTCCTTTACCAGGAGAATATACGCCGGTTGGAGGAACGGGGAAGTGTGTATTATTTTAGCCCTCTGGAGGATGACCGGTTACCCATCGTTCCCGATCTGATCTATCTGCCGGGCGGATATCCCGAGCTTTATCTCGACACCCTGGCCGGTAATCATACGCTGTTGGAGCAGATCCGCTCCTGGTCGGCCGGCGGCGGAAAAATAATAGCCGAATGCGGAGGCATGATGTACCTGGGTCAAACCATTGCCGATGGTGACGGGAAGCAGTATCCCATGACGGGCATTCTTGGTATCGCCACCAGTATGGAGAAGAGAAAATTGCATATGGGTTACCGGGCCGTTCTGCTGGACGGGAAAAGCATAAAGGGGCATGAATTCCATTATTCACAATTGGCGGGAGGGTCGGCGATCGGCCGTGCAGACGCGATGACCGACAGCGAGGTGTATAATGCACGGGGAGAGCGGGTGGAAGCCCCGGTCTTTTACACACCCCGCCTGCTGGCCAGCTATATGCACTTGTATTGGGGAGAGGATACGTCCCTGCTGGATAAATGGTTATTGTACTGAAACCGCAGCCAGGGCCCGGAATGTCGTGTTTGTAAAAAACTAACCGCCGAAGATAACCTCGTCGAGGTATTTATTCCTGAACTTCCCCGCCGGATCGTATTGCCGGAGCAGCTGTTGAAAATCGGCGAGCTTTTCGTAGCGTTGTGCGATGCCGGAATGCGGGAGGGTAAATAATTTCCCCCAGTGTGGTCGTGCGCCAAAAGGCGCCAGCCGTTCCTCGATCAGCGGTAATAGTTTCCTGACGGCGGGCCAGTCGGGCTGCCAGGTAAAGTGAATGGCGGTGGATGCCTGCCGGTAACAGGGGCTCATCCAGAGCTCGTCGGCTGCGATACAGCGGATCTCGGAGATCAGCAGGTGTGGTGAGATGAGATCCTGCAGCTGTTCGATGGCCTGGATCGCCGCAAAGGAATGGTCCCGGGGTATGAAATATTCGGATTGAAGTTCCTCTCCGCTGCTGGGGGTAAAGCCCATCCGAAAATGCGGAAGACGTTCATGCCAGGGGCCGGGTACGCCCATCTGGGCGGTACAGTTTTCCGCGGAGATGCCTTTGATGGGATGAAGGTCGCGGGTGGCGGCTGTGGCTCCAAAAAGTTCCGGCTGTCCTTCCCTGTCCTTGTCCACCCCTACCCTGCTTTTGATCCATACCTCATCGAACTTTTTATTCCGCCAGTCCGTGAAGAGACTGACGCTATAGCCTGCCGAAAGGATGGACAGGAAATTTTCGCGGAGCTGCTCCAGGGGGAGGTTTTCGTATACATATTGCCGTACCTGATATGCCGGCTCTATGGCAAGCGTCATCTTCGTCACCACTCCCAGCCCTCCCAGGTTTACGACCGCGCCCGGGAATAGATGATCTTTTTCTTTTGACAGCAGGACAAGCTCACCGGAGGCGGTGATGATCTCCAGGGCGTGGACAGCCGTGGAGAGGCTGCCGTTACCGGTACCCGATCCATGTGTCGCCGTTGCACAGCCGCCTGCTATGGAAATATGCGGCAGGGAGGCCAGGTTATGCAGGGCATACCCCCGTTCGTTGAGCCAGGTGGCCAGCTCGCCATACCGTACGCCGGCTTCTACCGTTACCGTATTGCCCGTGGTATCCAGGCCGATGATCTTATTGAGCCGGTCGAGGGAGAGAAGATGATCGTTGGAGTCGGCGATGTTGTTAAAGCAATGCCGGGTGCCCAGGACCTTGATCCGGTCGTATTTTATTACCCGATCGACGATCTCGTCGATGGAAGCGGGCCGATGCAGGTCGGTGGTGCTATAGGTGTAGTTGCCTGCCCAGTTTTTCAGATCTGTCATACGTTTGGAGGGCGTTTACCAAAAGGAGGGTTTGGCGGTAGTGCCGATTAGTCTGCAATCTACGCAATCCGCACCGGAAATATTATACCGGGTTTCGAAGAGGCTTACCTGTATGGGGTTGATCGGCTCCCAGCGGTGCTGGTACAGGTAATAATGAAGGCTATCTTCCGGGATGTCAAATTCAATGCAAACATCATAACCTCCGGGCTTCCAATCGGGCACCTGGTCGGGAGTGATAAAGATGCGTTGTCTTTGCAGGGTGCCCGCGCTGAGAAAACCGATCACCTGTTCCGAAGTATCCGCTACGTTATGGATATTGCTTTTGGGAGGGGCAAAGGGTTGGGGGCTAAAGATCGAGCCGATCTGCTCGGTGTTCTTCTGCAGGTCTGACCAATAGGTGTAGGCGTCCTCGGTCAGCACATATTGTTTGACAAGGATGCTATACCGGACGCTGATGATCCAGGAGTTGGAGGGAATGAGCACCAGGGGGAACTGGTAGACCTCATCTTTCGCCAGCTTATTGGTCGAGGTGACCAGGACGCTGCTGGAGTTTGCATATTTCCAGCAGGTATAGTAGGGGTCCGTATAGAGCGGCTCCAGTGAGTCGCCCACATATTGCAGGACCGTATAGTAGGCAGAATGAAATTCCCAGGTCTGCTGATACTCCCAACGATAGTAGGTGCTGGCTTTTTGCGGGTCATGGGTATTGGCATAGATCTGGACCCCGTCTTTTGTTCTTGCCCAACTGATACTGTCGATCGGCGGGGAAGGTTTCAGGGTCAGGAAATCCGAGACATATTCTTTGCCTTTGGAAGTTTTTATATGAAGCCGGTATTGAAGGGCGTTATTCAGCGTGAGGCTGGTTACTCCATACTGTCCGCTGCCCCATTCCTGTAACGGATAGGAGCTGTTGTCTTTTCCTTCCACGGTCAGCTGTGCGTGTAATTCGGGGGTGACCTGGCCCGTGTCCTGTAGTGTAAATGTATGGGTCAGGTAAATGTACGTGGAGTCCTGTCCGTTGTTAATAAATCCTTCCACCACCAGGAAGTCGTCATTGGCGTCATGTAGCGGGGGAGTATATGCCTGTTTACAACCGATGGAAATAAGTAAGGATATAAAGAATATTTTTTTCATGTTTGTTTTTACCAAAAGGGAGGGGGGGTCAGCGTACCCGTCAATGTGCAATCCACGCAGGCGGGGGCAGCGATGTTCCACCGGGACACCGTGGGAGATATCACCTCTTCACTGACCGGCACACTGGCTTTCTGGACCTCCAGATAAAAGTATAAGCTGTCGCTGGGTATGTTCAACAGATCACAGTCAGCATAATATCCGAGCTGCCAGTTCGGGATCTTGTCCGGGGTGATCCAGATCCTTACTTTCTGCAGCGTTCCGGCGCTGAGATAACCGATCACCGGTTCCGAAGTATCGGCGACGGCATGGATATTCCCTGTAAGAGCAAATGGCTGAGGACTGAAAATAGAACCGATCTGTTCGGTATTCTTCTGCAGGTCCTGCCAGTAGTTATAGGCATCGGGCGTCAGGACATATTGTTTGACCAGCATGCTGTACCGGACACTGATCATCCAGGAGTTCGGGGGGATCAGTTCCAGGGGGAACAGGTAGACCTCGTCCTTTGCCAGTTTTGTCGTAGAATTGATCAGGACGCTGGTAGAGATCGCATACTTATAACAAGTATAAAAAGGGTTAGGGTTTAGCGGTTCAATTTTCATGTTCACCCACTGGAGATACGCAAAGTAAACGGAATGAAATTCCCAGGCTTCCTGGTATTCCCAGCGGTAGTAGTGGCTGGCATTCTGCGGATCGTGGGTATTGGCATAGATCTGAACGCCATCACCTGTCCTTTTCCAACTAATGCTGTCAATGGGGGGTGAGGTCTTCAGGTCCAGGAAATCCGACAGGTATTCCTTGCCGGTGGAAGTTTTTATATGAAGCCGGTATTGCAGCGAGTTGTTCAATGCCAGGCTGGTTGTCCCATACTGACCGTTGCCCCATTCCTGTAATGGATAGGAGCTGTTGTCCTTTCCTTCCACCGTCAGCTTTGCATGTAATTCGGGGGTGACGTTGCCTGTGTCGGCCAATGAAAAAGTATGGGTCAGATAAATATACGTGGAGTCCTGCCCGTTGTTGATAAATCCTTCTACAACGAGGAAGGAGTTATTGGCGGAATGGACCGGCGGAACATATGCCTGCTTACAGCCCATGGAAATAAGCAGGCATATGGGTATTATTTTTTTCATGTTCGTAACCGCCGCCTTTTTCTCATGTGTGCGTACCCGGAATTTACATCAAAAAAACTGATCTGCAAAGTATAAGGGGGGTGACTTCCGGGATTTTTACCAATAAGGTGGTGGGTTAATAGAACCGGTAAGCCGGCAGTCCACGCAGGGGCTGGCGGCATATTCATAGATATAATGTCCCGGCGGCCCCTGCTCGATCTGATTGACCGGCATATTGTTGCCCCTACCCAGATAAAATTCGAGGCTATCGAGTATTGTAGTGGGTAGGGTACAAACGTCATAACTTCCGATCCCCCAGTTCGGGATCTGGTTGGGCATGATAAAGATGCGTTGTTTTTGCAGGGTGCCGGCGCTGAGAAAACCAACCACCTGTTCCGTCGCATCCGCGACATTGTGGATGTTGCCCCGAGAGGCAAAAGGTTGCGGGCTAAAGATAGAGCCGATCTGTTCGGTATTCTTCTGAAGGTCCGACCAGTAGTTATAGGCGTCGGAAGTCAGCACATATTGTTTGACCAGGATGCTGTACCGTACGCTGATCAGCCAGGAGTTTGAAGGGATCAGCTCCAGGGGATACTGGTAGACCTCGTCCTGCGCCAGTTTTGTGGTAGCGTCGACCAGGACGCTGGTGGAATGGGCATAGCTCCAGCAGGTATAATAAGGGTCCGGGCTTAGCGGTAAGACCTGGTGGTTTACCCATTGCAGATACGTATAATAGACGGAATGGAATTGCCAGGTCTCCTGCCAGTCCCAACGGTAGTAATGGCTGGCGCTCTGCGGGTCATGGCTATTGGCATAGATCTGGACACCGTCCCCTGTCCGCTTCCAATTGATGCTGTCAATAGGCGGCGAGGTCTTCAGGTCCAGGTAATCCGATACATATTCCTTTCCGGCTGACGTCTTGATATGAAGCCGGTATTGCACGGTTTTGTTTAACGCCAGGCTGGTCGCTCCGTATTGACCATTGCCCCATTCCTGTAACGGATAAGCGCTGTTGTCCTTTCCTTCTACGGTTAGTTGCGCATGCAATTCGGGGGTGACCTGGCCCGTGTCCGCCAATGAAAAGGTGTGGGTCAGATTGATATAGGTGGAATCCTGCCCGTTATTGATAAACCCTTCCACTACGAGGAAGGCGGCATTGGTGGAGTGGACCGGGGGAACATAGGCCTGCTTGCAACCAAAGCAAAGAAGCAGGAGTATGGGTAATACCTTTTTCATATTAAAAACAGGAGTACTATATTAGGCTTGGGTAAATCGGAAATTAGGCTAAAAACGCTAATTTACAAGCGACCCGGAAAGATATTTGTGCCCCCTTGTCCTAATTTAGACCGGCCGATTGACAAGCTATCATTATTCATCAAAAAACATTGTTATGAACCAGTTTCTGATCATTGTAAGAGGTAGCGATCACTCCATCGCCTCTCCCGAGGAAATGCAAAAACGGATGACCCTTTTTGGAGAATGGGTCCAAAAAGTACTGGATGGGCGCTATGTTTCCGGGGCGCCCCTGGAGGAGTCGGATGCCCGGCTGTTGAAAAGTAAGACGGAAGTGCTTACGGACGGCCCTTTTATCGAATCCAAGGAAATGATCTCGGGTTATTTTGTCATCCAGTCCAATGATATCGACGAAGCGGTGGAACTGACAAAACAATGTCCCCTGCTGGGCCAGTTCCAGTTGGAGGTACGTAAGATGAAGCCGATGTAAAGAGCCCGAAGCTTTGAAATCAATTATTTAACCATGTTTTCCCTCACCCCGGATGTACGAACATTGGTCGACCATCTTTTCCGTCACGAGGCGGGAAGGATGGTCGCTATTTTAACCCGTCTGTTTGGCATCCACAACCTGGAGCTGGCGGAAGACATCCTGCAGGACACCCTGCACCAGGCCCTGAAGGATTGGAGCCTGGGGGGAATACCGGGTAATCCGGCAGGCTGGCTGATGGTGGTTGCCAAACGGAAGGCGATCAATATGGTCAAACGCGAACGATTTCAGCGTCCCTTTGCCGCCGACCTGGACGCCCTGTTAAAATCCGAATGGACGGCCTGCTATACCATGGACCAGATCTTCCTGGAGCATGAAATAAAGGACAGCCAGCTTCGGATGATCTTTACCTGCTGCCATCCTGCGCTGCCGATGGAGGCTCAGATCGCCCTCACCCTGCGGACGCTTTGCGGCTTCAATATCTATGAGATCGCCGCCGCACTGCTGACCAGTGAGTCCAATGTCAATAAAAGGCTTTACCGGGCGAAGGAAAAGATCCGGAATGCCTCCGTCGATTTTAGCGTTCCCGCCGGCAGGGAGCTTTTCGACCGGCTCGATACCGTCTTGCTCGTCATCTACCTATTATTTAACGAAGGCTATCATGCGACGGGAGATAATCTTGCCATCCGAAAGGACCTCTGTCTTGAAGCCATCCGGCTGGCCATGCTGCTGACGGAAAGGTCTGTCATCAATGAGTATCCGCAGGTATATGCATTGCTGGCGCTGATGTGTTTTCACAGCGCCCGTTTTGACGCGCGGATCGATAGCAATGACTGTCTTGTCATCCTCGAGGAGCAGGACCGTAACCTATGGAACAAAGAACTGATCACACAGGGATGTCAGTTCCTGTTCCGGTCGGCGACCGGCGCCACTGCCACCGCCTATCACCTCGAAGCGGCCATTGCCGCGGAACATTGTCTGGCCGGCAGTTTCCAGGAGACCAATTGGACCAAGATCCACGGCTATTATACGGCGCTGGAGCGGCTAAAGCCTTCCTCGGTCATCAAGCTGAACCTCGCCATCATCGCCGGGAAAAAGGATGGCCCCCGAGCTGCCATCGCCGCCCTTCATGCGCTGGAGCAGATAAAAACGCTGGAAAATTACTACTTGCTGTATGCATCGCTGGGAGAGTTCTATGCACAGGCAGGGCAGAAGACGGAGGCCATCGCCTATTTTGAACAGGCAAGGGAGATGACAAAGTCCCCGGCGAAAAGGGAGGTGCTGGAGAGAAAAATAAGGGGGGCGAGCCCCCTCCGTTAAAAATCATTGACCAGGATCGTACCCAGGGCGGATGTTCCTGTGCCGCCGGCGAGGCCTTTTACTGCAACCGTGACGTTCCGGAATCGCGCCAGACCACTGTAGGTGTAGGTATAGAGCAGGTTGCCGGATGCGGCGTCCCTTATTTCAAATACATATTTTGTGACTGTGCTGGTCGCAGGATAAGGCTTGAAAGAAGTAATGGCTTTATATGCCAGCGCGGGCACCTCCGATCCATGTGCGCCATTTTGGATATTGATGGAGACGGGGCTGCTGCCGGGTGAAAGGTTGACGAATCGGATGCCTACGACACTGTCGGTTGCCGGATGATAGGGTATAGTATCTCTTGTCAGCAAGGTATCCGGAGTAGCGGACTTCCCTGTCAGGAACAACGTATAAGCGGCGCCGGGGGCAAGGCTTAGTGTGTTGTTATAGACGGCATGCGATGTATCGGTGATCTGTGAGATGGCCAGGGGGCCGGTTCCGGCGGCAGGAGAATATTCCATTGAACCTCCATAGCTGATCTGGGGGGCTGTGCTGTAATAGTTCATCGGGACACCGAAGAAATCGGCTACCAGTTTGTTACCCCCTACCCAGGCGTGAACGATGGTGAAGGCGGTGGGCGTACCAAAATTTCGATTGTCTTTACGACAGGATAGTTGTATGACCAATGCGGCCATTAACAGAAAGAATATCTTTTGCTTCTTCATACATGTATTGATTTGATCAGTTTATATAGCCGGGGTTCTGAACGAGATTCGGGTCAAAATGCAATTCGTTGCTGGGAATAGGATATAGTTGGTCGAAGCTTTGCCAGGTAGTTGGCCGAAGGGCCTTCATCACGGCGTCCAGTTGTCCTGTTCTTTTGAGGTCCAGCCATCGGTGGCCCCATTCCGCAAACAGTTCGATCCTTCTTTCCTGTGCGATGGCCGCCAGTGTGCCGGTCTTATCCAGTGTGGTGGGGAGGGCGGTAAGTTTTGCCCTGGCGCGGATGATGTTCAGGTCAGCAATGGCGCCACCGAGGTTATCCTGTTGTGCCCTTGCTTCGGCCCGGATAAGGAATTGTTCGGCCAGTCGCAGCACCATATAATATTCGGTCGTGGTGGCTTTTGGCAGCGCCTTTGAGGGGCCGATCTTGTACTTATAGGGATAATAATACAAGCCCCCCCCATAGTTGGTGGAGTCGACCCAATAGGTCCTGCGTTTGTCCCCCGCCTCGAATGCGTTCAATAGTTGATTGGAAAGGATATACTCAGGGTTGCTGCTGCCGTCATAGGGAAGATCGTTATCGCCTTCCGTAGTGGCATTATAGGGAAAGACATCAGCATCGGTCTGCCATTGCAGGATGGCTTCGGTGCTGTTCTTTTGAAAGACAAGGTTAAGACTGTCGACCAATTTAAAAAGACCGGTGTTATTGATAATATTCGTCGATTGTGTCTCTGCCTTTGCAAAGTCGCCGGTATACAGATAGGCCCTTGCGAGTAAAGCCGTTGCCGCCCATTGATTGGCCCGGGTCCGTTCCCCCGACGAAACAGAATAGTCGGTCCGTAAGGCAGCCTGGGCATCCAGCAGATCTGTGATGACAGACTGAAATACCTGCGCAGCCGGTGTTCGGGAAGAGGAAGAAGTCTGCGCCCAGGCGGTGGAGGTGACATAGGGTACATCTCCGAATAAATTCACCAGGTAAAAATAGCAATAGGCCCGGAGGAACTTCGCCTCTGCTGTCAGTTGTTTTTTAACGGCATCCGCAATCGGGTTGGAAGGGGGCAGTCCCTCCAGGACGGCATTGGCCTGGTAAATATAGGCATAGGCCTGGTCCCAGAAATAGCCGTTCAGTATAGAATTCGAAGACAGCAAGGTATTAGTGGAAAATTGATCATTACCGGAAAGATAAGGCAACAATTCATCGGAAGAGGTCCCGGTATACAGGGAAATGCCTCCGCAGCCAAAGTACAGATCTCCGTTTCCCCGCAGGCCATTATAAATACCCGCCACGGCGGAATTGGCATCGGCGCTGTCCGAAAAGGTTTGCGAAGTGGTTATGGAATTGGAAGGGGGAGGGATCTCCACCAGTTTTTTACAGCCGATGCTGGCGATACAGCAGAGGAGGAAGATGAAAGCCGTTCTTTTATGCATCATATCTTTATCTTTTAAAAGTTAAACTGAATGCCTCCCGTAAAAATTTTTGCAGGAGGAAGGGAACCAAAAGTAGAGGCATCGGGATCGACGCCATTGTATTTGGTGATCAGAAAGAGATTCTGGCCCCGGGCATAGATCCTGCAACCTTGTATACCCGCCTTTTTTGTCCAGTTTCCCGGAAGGTCATAAGACAGGGAAAGGTTTTTAAGCCGTACATAGGACCCATTCGAATAGACACCATCGGAATTGGAGAACTCCAGGTTACTGGCTTTCCCCTGGGTTGTAAAAACAGCATAGGGCTTTATATCCCCCGGTTTTTGCCAATGGTCAAGCCATTTGGTGGATACGTTCCCGATCGTACCGGCAATGCCGCTGTAGATAGCGGCCCGTTCGACCTGCCCGCGGAATGCAAAAAAAACATTGACCTGAAACCCTTTGTATTGCAGGTCCGTTCCAAATCCGCCCTCACACGTAACGCTCACATCCTTATTATAGAGATCATTTGCGGTACTGGTGGTATAGCGGATCTGACCATCATGGTCCCTGTCCTGGAAAGTGTATTGTCCCGTTTGCGGATCGACTCCCATAAAATGTAAGACCCGTGCAATATTCAGCGGCTGACCGATAACGTAGGTACCGGCAAATGGAGAAGAGGCGAGACCCGGGTAAGAAAGCAGTTTGTTCTTGTTAAGCCCGATATTAAAATTAACGGACCAGCTAAAATTCTTATTATCGATCAGTTTTGCCTTTAATTGCCCTTCCCATCCGGCATTTTGAACAACACCCGGAAAATTGGCCGTTACGCTGGTGAACCCGGTTAACCCAGGAAGATTTTCGGTTATCAATTGATTGCCGATCCGGTTGCGGTACCGGATGATCTCGATGTTTATCCGGTCTTTCAAAAAGCCAAGGTCCAGGGCCGCTTCCAATTTATGATCTACCTGCCATTCCAGGTCGGGATTTGCATGTTGCAGCGGAAGATAAGAAGGCGCTCCCTCGTAAGGAGCCTGACCGCTGGCTGACCAGCGGGTAAGATAATTATAGTCTCCGATCAGGTCGCTGCCGGTCGTCCCGTAGCTACCCCTTAATTTCCCAAAACTAAGACCGGGGACCAGGTCCCTGCCCCAATTCTCTTCGGTAAAGATCCACGCAGCGCCTACCGATCCAAAGTTGCCAAATTGCCGGCCCGGACCAAACCGGGAAGATCCATCCCGTCTGGCCGTTGCATTCAGCAGGTATTTATCATCCCAGTTATAATTGATACGGGCAAAACCGGCGGCATATTTATATTGTCCATTTGCATCGGTGGCTAAGGTAACAGGGGCATTGGAGGCGCTGCCCAATAAATTGTCGTTGACATAGCCGGTACCCACGATAAGATTTCCCTGCTGGGAAACACTCTGGTTACTTCCTCCCAGCAGGAGTGTCAGTTTTCCCTTACTGATCGATCTCTTATATTCCAGTTGAGGCTCTACGATCCAGTTGGCGCCATTGTTATTGCCAAACCGGGCACTGCCGGTTGGGTTGGTCGCCGGATTCAGTGATTTAATGGGCGTAGCCTCAAATTGTGTATTATGGTAATTGCTATACCCCAGGCTGGTGGAGAAAGTCAATCCTTTAAAAAGTTCATACTCCAGGTTCAACCGGCTATTTAAAAACGCTGTTTTGGCAGTATAGACGCTGAGCAATGAACTGGCAAAATTAAGCTGAGTAGGCACCGGGTTCCAACCCGCCCAATTCAAATTCCCTTTCGAATCGAAAATGGGTGGCGCATCCGGCGGGAGGGTAGAGGTAGCGGAGTTACCGATTATGTCGGATTGTGTATAAGCAAATGAATTTGTAAACGACAGGTTCAGTCGCTGGTCGAGGCTCCGGTGCGTAAAATTAAACTGGAGGGAGGCCCGTTGGTCGGCGCCGCTATGAGTCAGGATACCGGTCTGACGGTGGTAGTCGGCCCCCAATCGAAAGGTACCCTGTTTGTTGCCGCCCGATAAGTCCAATTGTACATCCGTCGTACGGCCTTTATTTCCCCAGAGATATTTCTGCCAGTCGGTATTCCGGGTCGTATCCCAAACGAGGAGGTCATAGGCATTACCCGTTGTCATGGCGATATTATCATACCGGAATGCCTCCCTTCTTACCTGCAGATACTGCTTTGTGTTCAGCATGCTGTAATGGTTGGTCACCTCGCTCATGCCCTCATAGGCATTTATTTTAAACTGGGTCTTCCCTACCTTTCCTTTCTTGGTATTGATGATAATGACCCCCAGGGCGCCCCTGGAACCATAGATGGCAGTGGCGTCCGCATCTTTTAATACCGTGATGCTTTCGATATCTTCCGGGTTGATGCTGAATAAAGGGCTTTGTCCGTTTGCCGGTCCGATAAACCCGTTCTGAAGAAATCCCTGTGACCCGGTAGCATAGGAATTTGTACCGCCTGTCGTTAGCACGGTCAGCGGTACTCCATCGATGATATACAAGGGCTCGGAGGGAAGACTCGGATTTAGCACCGATCTTCCTCTTAGCTCCACCTTAAAGGGGGCGCTGGCATAGCCGCTTGTTTGTGTAACCACAAGTCCGGGCACTTTTCCCTGTAATGCTTCCAGGGGATTCATCACCGGCTGCCGTTCTATTTCTGCCGCCGTGACCGTGACGATGCTACCCGTGGCCAGCCGCTGGGTGGTAGTGCCATATCCCTGGATAACGACCTTATCCAGTTCGTTCTTTGCGACGACCAGGTAGACCTGTAAGTCATCGCCCGCGGTCACTTTTACCTTTTGCGGCACATAACCGATAAAACTGATGACCAGGGTGCTGTTATCGGGGATCCCGGTCAGCCGGAACTCCCCTTTTGCATTGGTGATCGTCCCCTTCCCCGTTGCCTTTATCGTGACATTGGCGCCGGACATCGGCTGACCGCCTTCGTTGTATACGATGCCATGCACATCGACCGGAGGGAGGGCTGGCGTGGGAGAAGGCGCTTCCATCTTTGTGATAAAGACGGTATTCCCCTGGATGTCGAATTTCAGGGACTGACTTTCCAGGACCTTTTCGAGGGCCTCACGCAGGGGCACGGCCTTTAGCAGAACGGTCACGGGCGCCTTATCCCGCAGATCGTCGGCATCATAGAAAATATTATACCCCGTCTGTTTCTCTATTGCCGACAATACCTTTGACAGGGGGGCCGACGTGGCCGTATAGGTCACCGTCTGTGCCGTGCTGCGGGCGCTGACCTGCAGGACAGCCGCCAATAATAAGATCGCCGTTAGCTTCATAGCCAACAAAGTTTTGGTGACGCAGTCCTCCGTTCGCCAATGGGCATGGAAAGGAGGATTGCAAAGAGCCTTAAATCGCATACTTTTGCATTGTTTGGGTTAATTAATAAGCAGTGGCAAACATTGACTTGTTAAGGGTTGACCTGAACGAAGACCGGGGAAGGACGTCCAATCTTTACACCCGGTTTTTTTATTGTATAGGAGGGTTCTTTCTTATTTATGATCAGGGGCGAATGATCAGTTTATTCCCAGGCTCGATATTATAATGCACCCGGGCCTTTGTCAGTCCCTTTAACACCTGGTCCAGCGTAAGGGACCTGCCGATCCGTCCGGTAAAATGCCGTTGGGGGATCGTCCCCTCATACTCCACTTCCACATTATACCAGCGGGCCAGTTGCCGCATGACCGTAGGCAGATCTGCCATCGTAAAGGCAAAACGGTCATTCTTCCAGGCAACGGCCTGGTCGAGATCCGCACTGTCGGTAATGCTTATGGTATTTTCATCGAATGGTACCATGGTTTGCTGGCCGGGTCTGATTGCGCGGCGCAAGCCTTTGGTCTTGACGGCAATGGACCCTTCGAGTAAGGTCGTCCGTATTCCGGGTTCATCGGTATAAGCATTTATGTTAAAGCTCGTGCCCAGTACTTCGACCTGAGTATTCTCCGCAGATACGATAAAGGGATGTGCCGCTTCCCGGGCGACTTCAAGATAGGCTTCGCCGGTGATCGTTACTTTTCTTTCGATCCCCGTAAAGACCGTCGGATAGGTAATAGATGAGGCAGCATTCAGCCAGACCCTTGTCCCATCGGGCAGGGTTAGTTGGTATTGGCCGCCGCGGGGGGTGGTCAGGGTATTATAGGCTATCTCCTCTTCCGGACTCTTTCCCGCATTATAGGCCAGTCGCCCACCTGCATTGGCGATGATGGCCGCCCCTTCTGTCAGTATAGTATCCTCCGCAGTGCTGTCCAGGACAAGCCGGCGTCCGCCGGATAAGGTAAGGATGGCTTTGCTGCCACCGGGAAGGATGTCAACGGAGGGGACCGTGGAACGGGTAGCGACGGGTCCTTCTTTCTTCGCCTGCTGCCAAAGATAGCCGCCGGTCACCAGCAGGATCAGGATGGCTGCGGCTACCAGCCCACGCCGCCAACGATATACCCGGCGGACAGGGACAATCGATGGCCCCGAGGAGGAAAGGATGGTCCGCAAGACCGGTTCCCAGCGTTCTTTATCCAAGGCTTCAGGGGGAGTCGCCGCCAATAGTTGCTGTAAATATTCGCGGCTTTCCTCGTCCTGCCGGTCCGAAGATACCAGCTCAAAAAGCTCGTCCAGCTCCGCGCGGGTAGCCAGTTTGTTATTGAACTGCTGCCATAAATAGGCTATGCGTGTAGGGGGAATGTTCATAATCGCTTATACTATGAGACTGCGTTGCAAAAGAAAACTACTAGCGGTTACCAAAAATTTTTTATGGTGTAGAGGACCAGGGCTGTAAAGGCGCCATTGGCCTGCAGATATTCCCGGATCTCCCGAAGGGCCTCGGCCATGTGGTTGCGAACGGTATGTTTGGAGATCTGCAGCCGTTCGGCGATCTCCTCATGCGACAATCCCTCTTCCCGGCCCATCTGGTAGACTTTCCGGCGCTGGGCGGGCAGGTTATTCACCGCTTCTTTTAGCATGGCATCCGCCTCCCGGAAATCCAGGTCCTGTGCCGTCAGGTTGGGATCCTGCGCCGCCTGCTGCCGGGCTATATAATATTGGAGCTTGACCTCGCGGAGATTGCGTTTGATATAATCCATCGTCCGGTTGGAGGCCATCTGGTAGAGATAGGCCGAAGGGTTGTCTACCTGGCTTAGCTTCTCCCTACCTTGCCAGAGTCGTAGGAAGACATCCTGGACGATTTCTTCGGCCCAGCTATCGGAGTTGATGAGTTTGGCAACAAAGGGGAACAGACGGGTGGTGTAGCGGTAGAAGATCTCTGTAAAGGCGGACTCGTCGCCTTGGGCTATGCGTTCAAATAGGGCTTCGTCCGTGTATAGTATTGTTTCTTGCAATCCGTGAAAGACAAATTATGGGCCAAATGTAGTATTTTTTAAATGGTCCATCGTCGGTCTATTTAACCTCGAAGTAGACGTATTTTGTTCCGGCCGTGCCATTGTCGTCGATCCCCTGGACGACGGCTACATATTTTCCCGGCAGGTCCGAGGTATAAAAATCATATGCTTTGTTACCTTGCGCGTCCGTATGGATACGGGGCGCCCAGTAGAGCAGTTCCCTGAAATCCGGCTGAGGGCTGGCGGTCTGTTCAGCCGTCGCATAGACAGGGGAATAAAATTCCCGCTGCAGCTGCATTCCTTCATAATCGATCAGGAGAGAATGGGGGTCCAGCTCCAATCCGTCATAATCACCTTTGTAGGTGGTGAAGCTGGCGATCCCATTAAAGACCGAGGGGCCCAGGAAATATTGACGGGGTATGACTTCCAGCCTCCTGATCTTGAGCGGATCGATGGCAAAGATCCTGTCGTCGGGGACGGGTATGCCGTCCAGCAGGACCAGGTCATTGTTATCTTCAAAGAATTGCCGTCTGGGCTCATCGAGCATTTTGACATGTAGTCTCCCCGACATGTGATTTACATTGATCTCCCGCACATATTCCCTGAGCACCTCTTCCATCGTGGTGAACCGCGTATAATCATCCAGCATATATGTATAGTCGGCGTGTCCGTAAAAACGCCCGGTATCGATAGCAGGGAACCGGAACCGCTGCATGCTGTCCCCTGAATAGATATTTTGCACCTGCATGCCGACGCTGCGGTCTATGAGCCATTGCTGGGCGCCGGAAGCCGCCGGGGCCACCGGTGGATAAAAAGCCTGAGAAAGCGGAGGGAGGGCTCGTGTCGAGTATTGTTCACTGAAAGGGCTAAAGATCTCCACCTTGAAGGGGCTGTCTGCCGCTTCGCCGGAATGGATGACTATGCCGCCCGGGCCGTAGAAATCCTTCATATCAAAAAAGATCCGGCCGGCAGAATCGGTGATGCCTGCCTGAAAACCAAACTCTATCCCAGGAACGGAAAGATAGCCGGTCCTTTCGACGACGGGGCGCCCCGTCTGCATATCCGTCAGCCGGCCCGAGATCAGGTGGCCGGTATATTCAGGCGGGTAGGGAAAGGAAGGCTCCTTATCCTGCAGCACATCCTCCCAACGGAACCTTCTCCAGCCATGTGTCAGCATTAAATTATCGAGTGCCTGGTCCGCCTCCGGTCCGCTGTTTGCAAGATACTCCGCGGGTGATTCGATCGTGCCCTTCAGGTCGGATGACAGCCACAGATAGTTATAGATATCCGTCTCCGGCGAAGACTGCATCGTGCCTACCCGGTATACGGACAGGGACAGGCTGGCGGGTAGCTGTGCTCCTCCTTCTTCTTTTGCAGCCAGTTGGATCTGTACTTTTTTACGGGTGCCATATTCCTGCCGGTCGGTCACCGCGTCAATGACCAGGGGCGCGGAGGGGCGCCGGAAATATAATCGTTCGCAGAGGGGCCGCATCCTGTCATCGAAAAGGGTGAACTGTGTGATCCCTTCCCCGAGGGCGGTCTTATCGATGCTGAATATGGCGCTGTCCTGCGCCAGGGTCGTCTTACGGGTAAGCCTGGGCGATAGCCGGGTCTGGGCGAAAAGGTAAATGTTCCCCGATCCCATCCCCCGCGAATGGACCGTTACTTTTATCTGTCCGTCTTTCCCTTCGCCGACGTTCATCACCATTCCTTTGTCATATGCCTGGGGCAGGTCTTTTGTAAGCAGCTGGCCATCCGGTGTCCGCAGGATCGCCGTACAGACGTGATCCCCCGGGGGCGTAAAGAAAAAGCTGCCGATACCATACCGGAAGCTGTGGAAGGAGGCCAGGGTGTCCCTGTTCTCGTCAACGATGATGCCCCCACCCTCCAGACCCTTGCCATCCGGCCCGGTCAGCTGGAAGGCGATCCGGCTGGGGACATTTTTTACAAGATTCCCTCCTTCGGGGAAAAAAGATATATGATAGGCCGCGGCCGTATCCGGCTGACGGATCGGGAGGCTTTTCAGGGTATTGATGATCGTGACGGTCTGTTCAAAAAAATAATCCGGCCCGAAATTCTTCATCCAGTTTGTATAGGCCCTCAGTTTGTAGTTACCTGAGTTCAGGGTCAGCGGCAGATAGAAGGAGCCGGCCCCCTCTCCTTTTCCCAGGGCGATCTTGCCCTGCAGCACGAATTTATTATTTGCGTCCAGCACGTCCACATACGCCACTTTGCTCAGTGACAGGGGCTTGTGGGTGGAGCCGTCTACGTTATAGAGCTTGAACCAGCAGACTTCTCCCGCCAGGTAAAAGGTTTTGTCGGTATGTACAAAAAGCTTTTCCTGCAGCGCCCTGGAACGATAGGCATCGAACCGCGTCGTAAGACGATCCGTCCCCTCTGCCCCTGGTGTTTGTGCGTTGCCTTGACCGGCCGCCAGCACTCCGAGAAGTAAAAGCAGGAATACGGGCAGCGATCGGCGGACGATGTGCTTTGGACGATATGGATGTGTAGTTAGGTGCATAGTCTCCCGGTTATTTACCAATAAGAAGGTTTTATGTTAGTACCGATCAGGGTGCATTTTACACAGCTGCCGGAGGAAATATCATATCGAGGTGCCCCCGGAGACCCTGAACTGGAGAAACCGATCGGCAGGTTGTATCCGGCATGCAGATAATAATACAGGCTATCGGGAGGCGAGCTGAACGTGGTGCAATCCTCATAGGTCCCGATCCCCCAGTTAGGGATCTGGTCGGGGGTGATAAAGATCCGTTGTTTCTGCAGGGTTCCGGCACTGAGGAAACCAACCACCGGCTCCGAAGAATCGGCGATGTTATGGATATTGCTTTTTGCCGCGGAAGGCTGGGGGCTGAAGATGGAACCGATCTGCTCGGTGTTCCGCTGCAGGTTCAGCCAGAAATCGTAGGCATCGGACGTCAGTACATATTGTTTGACCAGGATGCTATACCGGACGCTGATCAGCCAGGAGTTCGACGGTATCAACTCGATCGGGTACTCGTAGATCTCATCCTTTGCCAGTTTTGTGGAGGCGCTCAACAGGACGCTGGTGGAAGAGGCATAGTCCCAGCAGGTGTAATAAGGATTCGGGTTTAGGGGCACTATCCCGTCGTTCACCCATTGAAGGGTGGCATCATAGACGGAATGGAACTGCCAGGTCTCCTGGAAATTCCATCGGTAGTAATGGCTGTTGCTCTGCGGGTCATGGGTATTGGCATAGATCTGAACGCCATCCCCGGTCCTTTTCCAGCTGATGCTGTCGATGGGAGGAGATGCTTTCAGGTCTACAAAGTCCGAGAGATATTTTTTGCCGTCCTGGGTCCCGATGCGAAGCCGGTATTGAACAGCGTTGTTCAGGATCAGGCTGGGTAATCCATATTGGCCGTTGCCCCATTCCTGCAAGGGGTAGGAACTATTATCCTTTCCTTCTACGATCAACTTTGCGTGCAGCTCCGGTTTGACCACTCCCGTATCGTTCAGGGTGAAGGTATGGCTCAGCGTGATATAGGTGGAATCCGGTCCGTTGTTTATAAACCCTTCCACGACGAGATAGGTGTTATTGGTGGAATGCAGTGGAGGGATATAGGCCTCCCGGCACCCGAAGGAGAGGGACAGGAGCAGGGAGAATATGACGGTGGTCCTCTTCATATCAGAACCGGATATTATAGTTGACGAATGGAATGGCGCTGCCAAAGATGGACAGCTTATATCCGTTGACCTGGCCATTTTCGGACACGAAGTAGACGGAATAAGGGTTGTGTCTTCCCGTCAGGTTGTATACGCCGACGGTCCAGGAGTTATGCGACCACTGGTGCACTTTATGATTGCCGTCGATGTTCAGAGACAGGTCCGTTCTGAAATAATTCGGCACCCTGTACTGGTTGCGGTCCGAATAGAGTACCCGCTGGGAGCCTCCATAGTAGTACCGGTCGATGGGCAGGGTGATGGGCCGGCCGGTGGCATATACGGCGTTCATGCTGACGCTGAAGCGGTGGTTGACCTTGAAATTACCGACTACGGTCACATTGTTCGGGATATCGAAATCGGCGGGGTAATAATTGCCATTGTTCACGGTTTCTCCGGCGGTCGGGTCGTCTGTCTTCAGGAAGGTGCGGGACCAGGTATAGCTGACCCAGCCGTTGAGCTTACCGGTCGTTTTTTTGATGCTGAGCTCCACTCCATATGCCTTGCCCTTTGAGTTGAGGACGTCCGTCTCGATATGATGGTTCATGATCAGCGTCGCGCCCGAACGGTAGTCGAGATAATCCTTTAACCGTTTGTAGTAGACCTCGACGGATGTTTCAATCGTATTGGAGCGCAGGTTCTTATAGAAGCCCAACGAGACCTGGTCGCCCGTCGACGGCTTGATATTCGCATCGCTGAGCTTCCAGATGTCGGTAGGCGCTATCGACGTGGTATTGGACAGCATATGGATATATTGCCGCAGGGTATTATAGCCTGCCTTTATGGAGAAGCTATTGGTGAGGGCGTAACGCATGGACACGCGGTATTCGGGCCCCTGATAGGTCTTTATGTTGGCGCCGCTGGTGTAGGTCTTTGTTCCTGTCTGGTTTATCAGCTGGACGGGTTGTCCCGGAGCGTATAGGTTCTGGGTATAGGGCCCGAGGAAATTATACATGGAAAAACGAAGTCCCGCGTCCAGGGCCAGCTGGGAAGTGATGTTATAGTGATCGGAGAGATAGAGGGCGTTCTCCAAAGCCTGCTCTTTTGCAAGGGTATCGGCAACGACCAGGGATTGTTTGCCATAGGGAGTGTATGTGCCCGGATGAAGCAGGTAACGGATCGTGCTGGTCCCGAAATCGATGGTATTCTTGCTGCCGACGGACCAGGAGAAATCGGTCTTGAAATTGAACTGGTTGATATCGAATGCCAGCTTGAATGCATTGACCACGTTCGCTCCGCTGGATACATTATAATTATAGCGGTCAAAGCCTGCGGTAAAGGCGGATGTCAGCTTATGGCTAAAAGCATGTTTCCATTTTACCGACAGGCTCTTGTTACCATAGCCATAGGTGGTATCGCTGTTCAGGTTGAACTTGTCATTGCTCATATACCCGCTGAAATAAAGGCTGTTCCGGCTATTGATCTGATGGCTGATGCCCAGGTCGAGGTCGTTGAAAGAGCCCTTGCTGTTCTTGTACTGGCTGGGCAGCAGACCCAGTAACCAGTTGGCATAGGTGGTACGTCCGCCCAGGATAAAGGAGGTCTTATCTTTTACCAGAGGGCCTTCCAGCGCGATCCGGCTGGTGATGAGCCCGATACCCGCCGTTCCGTGCATTTCTTTTTTATTCCCTTCCCGGCTGTTGATATCGAGCACGGAGGACAGACGTCCGCCATATTTAGCCGGGACGCTGCTTTTATACAATTCTATATCCTTTACTACATCGGGGTTAAAGGCGGAGAACATGCCAAAAAAGTGCGAGGGGTTGTAAATCGTCATGTCATTGAACAGGATGAGGTTCTGGTCGGCGGCGCCTCCGCGGACATTAAAGCCGGTGCTGGCCTCTCCTACCGATTTGACGCCCGGCAGGGTGAGGATGACCCGCAAAACGTCCGCCTCGCCCATCACGGTGGGCACTTGTTTGATCGTTGCAATGTTCAGGTGTTCGACACCCATCTGTACCTGGCGGATATTGGCCGTCTTCTGGGCGGAGACCACGACTTCCTTCAGCGTGGTGACCGTTTCGCGCAGGTCTATGTCCAGTATGCCTTCCGAATAAAGTACGATCTGGTATTTACTATCCCGCATGCCCAATCCCTGGATATTCAGCACATGATGTCCCCTGGGCAGGGTGATCGCGTAATAGCCATATTGATCGGTGACCGTACTGACGACGGGCGCATCTGTATAAATGGCTGCTCCCACGATCGGTTCGCCTGTCCTCGTATTCTTTACATGTCCTATCAGAAGGGCGGCTCCCCGTTGGATCGTATTTGTCTTTATCCCGATCTCATACAATTTGTTTTCGGAAGTGACACTGCCCTTCTTACCTTTCTCCTTTGCATAGGTCGCCACCACGTTCCTTCCGCCTCCGCTTACCATTCTTGCGCTGTCTGCGGACGTAGGTTCGGGGATGGAAGTAAGGATATGGAATCCTTTGCTGATAAAAACGTGATTAAACCGATCGATGGAGTATACCAGGTTCGTCCCTTGCAGGATCTGGTCCAGAACGCTCTCCAAAGGCTGGTCCTTTACGCTGAGACGGATGGACAGGCTATCCACCTGTGCCGGGTTATAATAAAAATGGAGGGAGGAGCCGGCCTCCAGCGTCTTTGCGAATTGCGGGAAGCCGATCCCCTGAAAGTCGCCGCTGACCAGGATCGGTTTGCGGTCCTGTGCCGACACCGGGCTAAGGGCGTAGAGGGCGATAAAAAGCAGTAGCAGTTGGCGCATACGAACTAATGGGATAATTGATTATAGTATTCGGCGGCCTTGACTATTGCCACTTCTTTGTCTTTTCTCAGCCGGATCTTTGCCTTTCGCAGATATTGACGGACGGCCCGTTTCTTGTCCCCCATTTGAGAAAGCAGGGAGAATACGCTGCCAAGGGGATAATAAACATCGCCTTTTACCATATAAAAATGATCTTTCTCGACGGCCGTCCGGGTATATTCCTGTACGGACATAAATTCCTCGATCCCTTTTGTCCGTTTGACCCGGATACCGATCGCGCCGGAGACAAGGACATCATAATATCCTTTTGGTGTCTGGATAAAGTCGTGTCCGCGCAGCAGGAAGCGTTGCACCTTTGGGGCGTAAGGACACATCAGGTTGCCGTTGACATCGGCAATGACCAGCTTATCCGCGATAATATCATAGAGAGCGGGGATATTCTCATACCATACGCCGTCATACAGGATCGAGGCGTCACCCAGGGAGTCATTGAGAAAAAAGGCAAATCCCTTCATGGCGGGATCATAGCTGATAAACTCGATGCCGTTGTAGATGCGGGCCTGTACGCCCATATAATGGTGATATCTGTCGATGGTCTGTGTCAGGGAACCGCTGTCAGGCATAGGAGATTGACCAAATGCCTGGTTTAGGCATAAAAGGAAGACAGTGTAGTAGTGGAGTCTCATAAAAGCAGATGAAATATGGACTAATATATGAAATAAATGGATGACGTGAGTTAACGCCACCCATTTTAATCTGCTTTAAATGGATTACAGAATTTGCCTATAGGTTGATCCTGAAGAGGTTGATGATGGGGCTAGTGGGCGGCGGCAGGATACCAGTTCCGCAGACGGACTTCGATCGCCTTATTGCCGGCTTCTACTTTTGTCTTAAAGGCGTTGACATCGCTGAGACCGCCTCTTCCGCGGTAATGGTAGGGGTAGACGATCTTTGGTTTAAAGGCCAGCACGGCATCTGCCGCTTCGGGGATATCCATGGTATAGGGCAGGTTCATACAAATAAAAGCCACATCGATGCCGGTCAGTGACCGCATCTCGGGGATCCCCTGCGTATCGCCGGAAATATAGATATTCTTACCGCCGATGCCCAGTATATATCCGTTGCCCCTACCCTTTGTATGCATCGCCGTAGGGCTTTCAGGCAGGTTGTACATGGGGATGGCCTTGATAGAGATACCGGAGAGGTTGGTATGGTCGCCATTCTTAAGGATGACGAGTTTGGACTTGTCCGAGATCTTGTCGGCTACCACCTGGGGAACGATCAGCGTGGTCTTGCCTGTTCTCACTGCAGCCAGGGTAGCAGTATCGAAATGGTCGCCATGAATATCCGTGATAAGGATCATATCGGGCGCCGCCATCCCCTTATAGTAGGCCGCACCGCCGGCGGGGTCGACATAGATGACCTTACTGTTGACCGTTAGCACCAGGCTGGCGTGCTGCACGGGTTGTATACTGAGGTTACCGATAGACGTAGGGAGCATGTCGGGCGCCGCAAGCTGGGCATGGGCAGTAAACAAAGCGACTGCCAATAAGGTCGTAAGCATGGATATCTTCATCATGGTTTGGTTATGTTTGCGACAAATGTAGAAAAAGAATCGGTATCTTACGCCCATTAAATCAAATAACATGAACATCACCCTGGTACAGGCGGAGGCGGCTATTAAAGCTGCCAAGGAAAAAGCCACGCAGCTGAATACTCTGATGAATATTGCCATCGTAGATGCCGGGACGAACCTGGTCGCGTTTGCGCATATGGATGATGCCTGGCTGGGCTCTATCGATATCTCGCAGCGGAAAGCAAGGACCGCCCGGTATTTTAATATGGATACCGGAAAGATCGGTGAATTGTCCCAGCCGGGAGGTCCTTTGTATAATATCGAACATTCCAACGGCGGACTGATCACCTTTCCCGGTGGTGTGGTGATCAAGAATGCAAAGGGAGAGATCATTGGCGCCATCGGTGTTTCGGGAAGCACGGTAGAGAATGATCATGCGGTGGCAGCGGCGGGTGCGGCGGCGGTGAAATAATCCTACCAACCATCGGAAAAGTCAGACAATACTATGGCCCCGATAAAAAGTAAAAAGGAACGGCTTATTCCTGTAAACCCATCCGGGAAAAGAGAGGAGTCGCTGGTCGGTCTTATCCATGACCTCGTACGTCAGATACCTCCGGGACGAGTGACCTCCTATGGTGCGATCGCTACCGTTCTTAACATCCCGAACCCCCGGATGGTCGGCAAGGCCATGCGTTCCTCCGACAGTGAGGGGAACCCTGTACCTGCCCATCGCGTCGTCAACAGTACGGGGCATCTGTCCGGTGAACATCAGACGGATCGCCGGCGGCAGCTGGAAAAGGAGGGTGTAAAACTAAAAGGAGACAAGATCATCGACTTCCGGAATCTATTCTGGGATCCGGCCAAAGAGCTGTGAAAAGCGGCGCTTGGTCCATTTCGTACCGCGCCCCTTTATTTTGTATCGTATAAGTTGGTTATGCTGAACTTATATCCGCCGTTGTCCCCCCGGGCTACTTTGTATTCGATCACGCGTTTGCCTCCGGTGGGCTTGTTCTTGGCATCCCCCGGTTTGTAGATGGGGAATTTCCGCAGTATCGCCCCTTCCAGCAGCATAAATTCATCGTGGCCTTTATACCCCGCATTCATCTTTCCATCCATCGTGATATCCGGCAGGATGCAGGGGATGATATCTTTATTTTCAGATGATAAAAATCCATATACCGTTCCATTTACCGCATTGGAGTCGGTATAGACGAAAAGGACCAGGTCGGGGTATCCGTCTCCGTTGAGGTCATCGATCTGTGCTCCATACAAACGACCTGCCATTGGAAAGTTGATCGGTCTTGCATCGGCGGTAAATCCGACGGGCCGGACCGTCAGTTGATTTTGAAGGATGTACTTGTTCTGGCACTCTACCCGATAACCGGCCTTACCTATCTTCAGGGTGGAATCGATCTTTCTAAACGTGATCTGGGCGCCGGCAGCCATAAAGAACAGGCAGGCGGGCAATACGAGGAGATGTTTCATGTGATAAAGATAACCTTTTTCGCCTCCACGACCCAGGCCTGCATAGGGCTGACCATTGGTGCGGCGCCGAAACGTGCGGCCAGTTCCGTCTCCAGGTTTTTTTTTAACAAAGGCAAAAAACCGGGGTTTCGTTGGTTGATCGTCGTATAGATGGGAGTGCCTTCCAGGATACCGGTGGCAGTGCCGGCGGCGCTTGCGCTAACCCCTTCTTTCTTTACCAGGCTGATCCGGCAGTCGGTAAAGCCGGCATCCCCCACCAATGATGCCAGCTCTTTTTCATCATGCATGGAAAAGGGAAGATGAAAGAACAAGGGAGGCTCTGCGGGGAAATATTGCGCAACGAGCCGATCCGCCATATAAAAGGCCGGATTATTTTCCAGTTTGTCCCAGGTATTCATCAACAGTTGGCCGCCGGGTTTCAGGACCCGGTATATTTCTGTCATCGCCCTGGCTCTGTCCGGGACGAACATCAGGCCGAACTGGCAGACCACCCGGTCAAAATAGTTGTCGTCGAATGCAAGCGTCTGTGCATCGGCCAATTCCCATTCGATCCCCGGGTCCGGCACCGTTCTTTTTGCGATGGCGAGCATATCGGGGTTTAGATCGGTAGCCACCAGGCGGGCGTCCTCCCCCAGCCTCTTCCGGAGGTGAGCGGTGACACTCCCCGTGCCGCAGGCGATCTCCAGCACCGTCTTTATACCGGACGGATCAAGCCGGGCCGCGAGGTCGGCCGCATACGGTTCAAAGATATAGGGACCGAGATAGCGTTGGTAAGTTGCCGGGATAGACCCAGCGAAGGCTGGCGGGACTTTTGGCATAATGGCTACAATTTACGGGCAATTGGGGGAGTGGGGAAGAAAAGGGATTTTATACCTAAAAAGGTATAATTTAAATAAAATCAGTCTAATTATACCCTTTTAGGTATATTCAGAGAAAAAATTATATATTTATACCCTAATAGGTATAAAATGACCCAATTAGCAATCGTCATAAAACAGAAACGGAAGGCTACCGGATTAACTCAGCTAGATCTTTCGCAAAAGTCAGGAGTTGGTTTACGTCTGATCCGGGAAATCGAACAAGGTAAAACAACTATGCGCATGGATAAAGTCAACCAGGTTTTAGCCATGTTCGGTATGGAGCTTGTACCAGGCCCAAAAACAAGGTCTCATGAGTAAGAAAACAGGGAATGTATATTATGGCGACTTGCTGGCAGGCTTTGTTACCGAGTCTGATGAAGGTTATACATTTACCTATGATAAACATTATCTTGCCGATCCATTGTCCAAGCCGATTAGTCTGACATTACCTCTTCAGCAATACCCTCATCATAGTAACACATTGTTTGCCTTTTTTGATGGTCTGATCCCCGAGGGATGGTTGTTGAATATTGCCAAAGAGCATTGGAAAGTAAGCGCCACCGATCGCTTTGAATTATTACTCCTCACGTGCAGGGATACCATTGGCGCCGTCACTGTAGTACCTGAAAGCGAAAATGAAAATGAATAGCCATGCCCAATTGTCTTATATGCTATACGGAAGCAGGGGAACAACACTACCATACTAAATGCGCACAGCGATTTTTTGGCACAGAAGTCCTGCCGGAGCTTACTTTAGATAAACAACTTTTGAAAGAGTTAGCTGAAAAAACGGTTAATCAACGCATCTCCATAACGGGTGCTCAGCCAAAAATATCAGTAACACTTGAGAAGAACAAAGGCAATAACCGGCTTACCATCGTAGGATTATGGGGGGAATATATATTAAAGCCTCAGCATGACGAACTGCCTTCCATGCCAGAGACCGAAGATCTGACCATGCACCTTGCCGAATTATTCGGCATCTCTGTCTGTGAGCACACTTTACTTCGGGCATCAGACGGAAACCTGGTTTATATTGCCAAACGGTTTGATCGGGAAAAAGGAAAGAAGATCCATATGGAAGACTTTTGTCAGCTCTCGGGTTTCCCAACCGAAAATAAATACAAAGGCTCGTATGAAAGACTGGGTAAATTGATCTTAAAACATTGCACACACGAAAGACTTGATGCAGTAAAATATTTTGAATTAGTTCTTTTCTGCTATTTGACGGGGAATAATGATATGCATCTTAAAAATTTCTCTTTATTCTACCCTGGGGATACTATCATACTTAGTCCGGCTTATGACTTGCTCAATGTAAATCTTGTTTTCCCCGAGGACACGGAAGAAACAGCTCTTTTGTTACGGGGTAAAAAGAAAAATATCAAATTGAATGATTTTGATGCGCTGTGCGAATTGTTGCATATACCTGTTAAGGCAAGAAATAACAGTTATGACAAATTTCGCTCACAACAACAACAAGTGCAAGACCTTATTAATGCCTCTTTTCTTTCTAAGGAATTAAAAACAACCTATTGGCAGATATGGGAGAAAAAACAAAAGATATTCAGCGTATAGCATTATTGTTGTTATGCATTATAACAATTACCGCCCATGCACAGGTGGCGTCCTCTGTTTCGTTAAATATTGGTGATTCCGCTCCGCCGCTGCGGGTACGCGGGTGGCTAAAAGGCACACCGGTGAAAAGATTCGAAAAGGGTAATGTATATGTGGTGGAGTTTTGGGCGACCTGGTGCAGACCTTGTATCGCGGGGATGCCTCATCTTTCCGCCTTAGCCAATGAATATAAAGATAAGGTTACCTTTTTAAGTATCGATGTCTATGAAAATAAAACCACTCCCCCGGCGAAAATAAAGGCTTTTGTCGACAGCATGGGGAAGCGGATGGATTATGCCGTAGCGGCAGAGGAAGGCAATTTTATGGCGACGGGCTGGCTCGATGCTTCGGGGGACAAAGGCATTCCAAAGGCTTTTGTCGTGAATGCGGAAGGAAGGATAGCCTGGATCGGCCATCCCACAAGACTTGATGAGGTCTTGCAAAAAATAGCAAGCAATGGTTGGGATGTAAAAGAAGCATTAGCCAGGCGGAACCTGAACAAACACCTGGCCGAGCTGGATGACTCGGCGTGGTATGATCTGATCCGGTATAGAGGAGACCCTGAAAAGTTGGATAAGTATGGAAAACAGGATTCGGCCCTTTTACTGATCGATGAAATAGTAAGAAAGGAGCCAGGGCTGAAATATGCCCCCAGGATTGCCTTTTATACCTTTTCGTCCTTGCTTCAAACGAACCTGCAGAAAGCCTATGACTATGGTAAAACGTTACTGGTGACGCCTACTTATGAAGATCCTGCCTATGATGTCGTCATCAATGAGATCCAATTGTATTCCTATAAGCTCACCCTTCCCGCCAAAATATATGAGTTATGTGCCGAAGCTTACCGGGTGAAAATCGATCTCTATCCCGAAAACCCTGACATTCCGGCTATTTATCACAGAATGGCAGAGTGGTATTGGCGCGCCTGCGATCGGGCAAAGGCCGTTGATGCCGAGCAAAAGGCTATTGAAACGATGAAAAGCAAAACGGACAAAGACAGGGATTATTCTGCGACCGATCTGGCTATCTTCGAGTCCCGGCTCGGACAATATCAGCGCATGTAGCCCGTGGAAATCGGCGGGAGGTCCGCCGCCTGCTCCAGCAGGGACGGTCCCCAGGGAAAAACATCCATCCCTTTGCGTGCTTTTGCCATTCCCCACCCCTCCATTCAGAGCGATCTTTGTGAAAACATTTATATGACAACTACCAATTTCACCGTACCAACCAGAGACGAAGTATCGCCGGCAAGCCAGACTGCATTTGACGCCTTGCAAAAGGCCCTTGGCATGGTCCCCAATCTGTATGCAACCATTGCCTATTCCGAAAACGGGCTTCCAAAATACCTGGCCTATCAGGGTGCAAAAACGTCCTTATCCAACAAGGAAAAAGAAGCCGTCAACCTCGTTGTCAGCCAGATCAATGGTTGCCGGTATTGTCAAAGCGCCCATACCGTACTTGGCAAAATGAACGGGTTTTCCGAGGACGAAATGCTCCGCATCCGGAAGGGCAACAGCAGCAACGATAAACTGAACGCGCTGGTGGTCCTGGCAAAAGACATTACCGATAACAAAGGCCATGTCTCCCAGGAACATCTTGACGGGTTCTTTGCCGCCGAGTATACAAAGGGTTCCGTTGTAGACCTGATCCTGCAAATCAGCGATAAGATAGCAATGAACTATCTTCACAACCTGACTGGGATCGCTATTGACTTCCCCCTGGCGCCGGAACTTAAATAAATAACCATGACACTGATACCTCCTTTTACGATGGAGACTGCCCTGCAAAAGGTGCAGATGGCAGAAAATGCCTGGAATACCAGGGACCCCGAAAAAGTATGTCTGGCCTATACACCGGATACCGAGTGGCGGAACAGGACCGAATTTATCAATGGCCGGGAAGAAGTAAAGGCCTTTCTTTACCGGAAGTGGGAAAAGGAACTGGATTACAAACTGAAAAAGGAGCTGTGGGGTTTCCGGGAGAACCGTATGGCGGTTCGCTTCGAATACGAATGGCATGACGCGGCCGGGCAATGGTACCGGAGCTATGGCAACGAGATGTGGGAATTTGATGAAACCGGGTTGATGCGCAGGCGCTTTGCAAGTATAAACGATCTGCCTATCGCCGCATCCGATAGAAAGCTATGATCGCCCATACCTATACGCTCGTACATCCCGGCACCGGCAATCTTGCCTTTTCGGTCATGGATATGGACAACATGCTGCCCATGGAAACCGTCCAGCGGCAAAGCCATTATTCGATCCTTCTTGTAACGGAGGGTGGCGGAAAGCTGCTATCGGATTTTAACGAATACGACTTCTCATCCAATACCCTGCTGTGTTTTGCACCTTATCAGCCCTTTTTGCTACGAACCGGCCATTGTAAGGGATTTGTGATCAGTTTTCATCCGGACTTTTTCTGTATCCATAAACACCAGCATGAAGTAGCGTGTAATGGCGTTTTGTTCAACAATATCTATGACCCTCCTTTTCATGTATTGGACAAACCCGACGTGGAAAAGCTCCTTGGGATCATACATAATATGCGGCAGGACCTGCAGGAAGAATCGCTGGCACAATTCGAGCTGCTGGTCTCTTATCTGAAGATCTTCCTGATCACCGCCTCCCGGTCGAAGGCCAAATTGATCGAACAAGGTTCCTACGTGGCCCAGGGTCCGGAGGAACCCTTTGTGTTGCAAAAGTTAAAAGACGCCATCGAGACCCATTTCCGTCAGAAGCATTCCGCCGGCGAATATGCCGAATTGCTGAACATCACGCCAAAAGCGCTGGCCAGGATAACCAAGCGACATTTTAACAGGACCCTGACGAATATGATCGCCGATCGTATCGTCATCGAGGCCAAACGGGAATTGTACATATCCGCAAAGCCGGTGAAAGCGATTGCCTATGAGCTTGGGTTCCCGGATGAATTCCATTTCAGCCGCTTCTTTAAAAACAAGGCTGCCGTATCCCCGCAGATCTACAGGACCCGGGTCGGTTTTGCCAGGGGATAAACTGCATTATTATATAAAATTAATTTTGCCACTTCTTTATTTAATCGTAATATTGCAATAAACAAATTATCTTGTGGGCCTAACAAAATCCGAAATATTCAGCGACAAACAGAACAAGTTGGCGGGCATGATGAAAGCCCTGGCCCATCCCGCCCGGATTGCCATCGTGCAATACCTGATCAAGGCCAATGCCTGTGTAAACGGCGACCTGGTAGAAGAATTGGGGTTGGCACAGCCGACCATCTCCCAGCACCTGAAAGAATTGAAAAATGCCGGTCTTATCCAGGGAACCATAGAAGGAACCAGCGTATGCTACTGTATCGAGCCTAAGACCTGGGCTCTGTATCAAAAGGAATTCGGGGCTCTTTTTGCCGCTTATAAAGGAGGGGACCACTGCTGTGACTAAACCTTTTTTTTGGCTCAAATCATCGCAATATTGCAATATTAATATATTCATAATGAACGCCATCAACAAACACCGCATCCTTTTTGTCTGTATCCACAATTCCGCCCGCAGCCAGATGGCGGAAGCCTTTTTGAAAAAATATGGCGGGGATCTCTTCGAGGCTGAAAGCGCCGGTATCGAGCCCGGTACCCTCAACCCCAACGTTGTCACCGTCATGCAGGAAGCCGGCATCGATCTGACCGGTAAATCCACCCAGGGTGTATTTGACCTCTTCCAGAAAGGCCGGTTGTACAATGCTGTGATCACCGTCTGCGACAAAGAAGCTGCCGAACGCTGCCCTATCTTCCCCGGCACGGTCAAACGCATTGCCTGGTCTTTCAGGGATCCCTCTGCCTTTAGCGGCACCCGTGAAGAAGTCCTGCATCATACCCGCGAAATCCGGGATGAGATCGGGCAAGCCATAAAAAACTTTGTCCGGGAGGCCAGCCAGGTCAGCTATTGGATCCCCTCTACCGAATCATCACATTAAAATATATACACGCCATGGAAACGACCGAACAAATAAAAGATCTGGTCCGCCAGAAGTACAGCGAGATCGCCCTGCAAGACAAGGAAACCAACCAAGCCTCCTGTTGTGGCTCCGGTTGCTGCTCCACCGAGGTCTATAACATCATGAGCGACGACTACACCACCCTCGAAGGTTACAATCCAGACGCCGATCTGGGTCTTGGCTGTGGTCTTCCCACTCAATTCGCCAAGATCAAAAAGGGTGACGTTGTCATCGATCTTGGATCGGGAGCCGGTAATGATGCCTTTATCGCCCGCAGCGAGACTGGCGAGACCGGCAAGGTCATCGGCATCGACTTTACCCCCGCCATGATTGACAAGGCCCGCGCAAACGCCGAAAAGCTTGGTTTCCACAATGTCGAGTTCCGTACCGGTGACATCGAAAAAATGCCTGTTACCACAAACAGCGCCGACGTCATCGTCTCCAACTGTGTTCTCAACCTCGTGCCCAATAAATACGGCGTCCTACAGGAGATCTACCGTGTACTCAAACCCGGTGGTCACTTCAGCATATCCGATATCGTCCTGGTCGGTGAGTTGCCGGAAAAAATACAGCAGGCCGCCGAAATGTACGCCGGTTGCGTTGCCGGAGCTATCCAGAAAAAAGACTATTTAGCCCTGATCGAAACGACCGGTTTTGGGCAGATCATGCTACAGAAGGAAAAGATCATCACCATACCCGATGATATATTGGCCCAATATCTCAGCGCCGGGGAGATCGCTGATTTCAAGGCCTCCGGTACCGGCATTGTCAGTGTTACCGTATTTGCCCAAAAGCCTGCCGCCGCTAAAAGTTGCTGCGGACCCGATTGCTGTCAATAAACCCTACAAAAAAAAGCCCCCGCTTTGCGGGGGCCAATCCTATCATAAAACAATGGATTAATTATACATGTTTCTTATCGCAGCAACCCTGCGGACAAGTCCCTTTTGGACAGCAAACCTTATTGCAGTTCTGGGTACATGGCTGTTTTTCCTTTGTCTGCTTCGTCGGTTTTCCGCCGGCATAGGCCGCCATGCTCAGACCGAGCAGGCCGGCAAATGCCAATCTCATTATTGATTTCATGCTAATTGAGTTTAAATTGATCTGATTAAATTACCGGATTATGAAAGTAACGGTGCATTGGGCGGCTTCCAATGCGACCGGGCATATTCAGAAAGATTGTCTGCAGGCATCATTGTATAGATGCGTTGACCCGGTGAAGACATATATTCAAACCGGCAGACCGGTTGAAAAGTCACGACATAGCAAAGCGGACAATCCACGCAACAGGAGGCATCTTGTTTTTCCTTCTTACCGGTCGGGGAAGTCACTTTTTTACAACAGGAGTGCGCTCCAATAGCCATCGCCTCCTGCGTACATGTAATAGACTGTACCTGCGCACATTTCCCCGACAACGTCAGTTCACACATTGACGGCACCCTGACCCATTCAAGGAAAAGGGCCGCCAACGGAATCAGCAATAATATGGCGAATAACCTTCGCATCAACAGTAAATCTACGAATAAACCCGTATCCAACCAACGGTAATTTCTCCGGTCCCGGGATGTAATCAGACCTCGACCACCGATGCAACCGACGCCTTAAATTCTTTTGGCGACAAGGAAGTATAGCGTCTGAACATGGTGGCAAAATGCTGTGGCGAAGAGAAACCGAGGTCATAGGCGATCGTACTCATATTCACATATTTCTCTGATTGCATGATCCTTTTGGCTTCCTGGATGCGTTTTCTTAAGATAAACTCCAGGGGAGGAACGCCAAACTGATCCTTAAACCAGGATTTGAACCTCGACTCGGACAAATTCAGCATACAGGCCATGACTTCAATAGACAACGATTCTTTATAATTCCCGTCGATAAATTGTTCAATCTTAACCCGGTTCTCAGGCACCTGGCTCATGTGATCGGAGGCACCGCCGGCAACGTCGATCACCTGGATGAGAAAGGAGACGATTAAATTTTCGAGGATGATCTTTTGCATTTTTCCGCGCTGTCTTTTTGTCGTTCCGAAGATACTTTCCAACGTTCTTCTCATTTCAACCGATCCTCTAAAATGCCTCCTGGGAAGGCTCGTCAATGTATGGAGAAAAACCGCGCTCTCCTCTTTGTCGAATTGAAAAAAGCTCTTACCGGGACAGGCTTCGATCAGCAGCCAATACAATATACCCTTCTCCTCCGGCTGCATTCCGGTACTATGGATCTCATTCGGAAACGCAACAAAGACGTCCCCGCCCCTGATGCAGTAAGTCTTGCCATTTACCTCGTACACCTGCTGGCCCTTATGGCAATAACAGATCTCGATGATGTCTTTGTGAAGGTGCGAATCCAACCCTTCCCTGGCGCTCTTATAGTGATATTTTCCTATCACCAATGCATTATTTACGCCATAATTGGCCAACGATATGATATTCCTTTCATCGGTCGAATTCGTATCCAGGGGGTAGTCATCCATCAGGGGTCCTTTGTGTGTTTGTTCAATAAAGTATTAAAATATTATTGTGCAAAACCATCCGTAAAGGGATGGATAAATTTGATGGCCATTTATACAAAAATTGAAGATACCAATTTTCCCGTCTGATGTGGGAGCTGCCGGATTCTCCTATAATAATTCACAAAAAGATAATGCACATTAAACGTTTTACAATGATCCGTCAATGCCTGTGCTTGCTTGCCTTTTGTATCGTTTCTTTTGTCTCTGCTGCCCAGAAGGTGGACTCCACACAAAACGTGGTCGATGGTCGCCGCAATAGCGTCGATGAGCAAAAAAAACCCTATCTTATCCTGATCTGCGGTGACGGCTTTCGCTATGATTATGCCCGGAAATATGGCGCCACCAATATTCTCAGACTCTCGGCCGATGGTGTCCGCGCCGAACGCATGATCCCATCTTATCCATCGGTTACACATCCCAACCATTTCGCCCTGGTAAGCGGATTATATCCTGCGCATTCCGGTATTGTCGGGAATAGTTTCTATGACCCGGCCCGTAAGGAAAAGTTCAAGCTAAACGTGGGCAGCTGGTTTAGCGAGGAGCCGATCTGGGTCACGGCAGAAAAGCAACAAATGCTGACCGCCAGCTTTTTCTGGATCGATGCGTCTACGCCCATGAAGGGAGTGTTGCCTACCTATTATTATAAGATGAATGAAAATAAGGACGTCTTTATCGAGGGACGCACGCGTGCATTGAAGAATTGGCTGAGCCTGCCCGCCGACCGGCGCCCCCATTTTATGGCGTTCTATTTCCCCGACACGGATCACGCCGGCCATAATTTTGGTCCCGATGCACCCGAAACGGAAAAGGCGGTGCATTTTATCGATAGTGCCGTTGGACAGATCAATGCAGTGGCGCAGGCATCAGGGTTGCCCGTGAATTTTATCTTCGTCTCAGACCATGGGATGACAAAGGTCGACCGGCAACACCCGATAGCCATCCCTTCTATCCTTTCGGACAGCCAGTTCGTGGTCAATAACCAGGTCGCGTTGCTGAATGTCTATGCCAAAGACCCTTCGGCGATCCGGCCCGCCTATGAATCCATGAAAGCAGGTGCGGATACGGGTGGCCATGCCGTATATCTGAGCGGCGAGATGCCGCCGGAATTACACTACGGCACAAAAGACGATAGATATGGACGGGTGGGCGATATAGTGGTGATCGCCAAATGGCCCCGGACCTTTAATCCAAAGGTCGGTCCCGGAACGCATGGCTTTAATCCTTTCACGGTCATCGATATGGGAGCCTCCTTTTTTGCCTGGGGGCCTGCCTTTAAACAGCACCTGCAGATCCCGCCATTCAAAAATGTCGAAGTGTATGATGTCATGACGCAAATACTGGGTATCAAGCCGCAACCCAATGACGGTACAGGAGAATTGGCCAAAGAGATCCTTAGGTAATGATCTCCGCTACCCTGCCGATCTGTCCATCTTCCAGACGCACCTTTATTCCTCTTGAATGAAATGCGGCTGAGGTCAGGAGGTCTTTTACGATACCGCGGGTTAATTTGCCGCTCCGCTGGTCCTTTTTTAGGATGATTGCCACCTCCTGTCCGGGGTAGATATCTTTTCTATTCTGGCCATTCATATTGATCCTGTGTTAGGCGTTTCTGGTACGACGATAACCTCGGGGGCTTTACCCCAGGACGAGAGATCGGCCTCCAAAAGATTTATCCGGCCTTTGTATCCACCCAATTCGCCCGAATACCGGTTAAAGACCACCGCTCGTATCCGGTGATGTCTGATGACATACGCGCAAAGCAGGCAGGGTTCGATATTGCTGTAGAGGGTTGCGCCTTCGCAGGAACCATGCTTTTTTATAGCGTCACCAATCGCGAGGGCCTCGGCATGTCTTGTCGGGTCCCGTGTTTTCTTTGCATCTTCCCAGGCCTCGCCCAGTATCTTACCATCTTTTACGACGATACTGCCGACCGGGCTATCCCCTTGCGCGGCAGCGATCCGGGCTAATTCAAGACATCTGGTGAGATAGAGGGAGTGCGCGTTCATCCGTCAAAGATACCTGTTTTCTGACCTACGGTGCGGAGCAGATCGTTATAACAACAAAGGGTTCAACCCCGAGTCGACAAGAGAGCCGGGCTCATGGCCCATCAGCCAGGTCTGGCGGTCTTTTTCCTGGAAGGTATTGACGGGTTGCGTGACCCTTGCTCCGTCGGCCACGTATATAATGGTCATGACCTCCCTGGTATGGGGGGAGCGATTACCCGGCGTCGAATGGATGTTGTCATTTTCTATGATCTTGCTGTTGTTTAGGATAATTTTTTGTCAGCAGGTCATTGCTTTCGAGCCATTTCCGGCAGAGTGCGAACCATTCGGAAAAAGAAGGGTATTGCAGAAAGCCGTGATCGCCTTTATAAAACAGATGCATTTCGACAGGCACTTTGTGCGAAAGCAACGCTTTGTAGAAGCTAACGCTGTTGCGCACGGAAACGGCCCTGTCATCGGAAGCATGAAAAAGAAGTACTCCCGGCATATCTGCCCGTATGTGTTCATCCGAGGAGAAATACCGGATGCGGGCAGCCTCCGGATGCGTTCCCAGGAGGTTTTGTGCCGAAGGCCGGTGTGTAAGACTGTCTTCCATGCTGATAACCGGATAGGCCAGGATCAGAAAATCGGGCCGCAGGCTGATCGATCCGCTGTCCTCGATCTGTGGCTCGTCGAAATGCGTGGCTGCCAATGAGGCCAGGTGGCCGCCGGCTGAAAAGCCCATGATCCCGATACGGTGCGGGTCAAGCTGCCATCGGGCTGCCTGTAACCGCACAAGCCGGATCGCCTGCTGGGCATCCTGCAATGGCCCAATGGACTTATCGGGCATGGTGATGTCACTTGGTAGCCGGTATTTTAGTACAAAGGCTGTGACGCCAATGGCCGTAAAGGCGGCAGCTACATCGGCGCCCTCCCTTTTTATCATCAACGTCCGGTAACTGCCGCCGGGACAGATAATGACTGCGGCGCCATTGCCCGTTCCGGGAGCAGGATGATAGACTGTCAGGGTAGGAACAGAGACCTTGAAAACCTGTGCCCCCGTGCTATCCCGGTACTCACTATCCGGTACGCTGGTCGAATTGGGAATCCGCGTGTACAAAGGTATGCTGTCGATCTGCTGGATACCACCTATTGACAGCTTCCCCTCCAGGTAACCCAGCGAAACGAGAAATTCATCGGCACGGCGAAGGGTTTCGTTATAATAGGTCAGGTCCTTGTTGTTGTAATTAAAGAATCCATGCTTCTGGTCCTTATACAGGAAGAGCTCACAGCGGTTGCCGGTCTCTTCCATCCGTTGTTTATATCGTTGAGCCGTTGCCACGGGTACGACCTGGTCGGCGGTACCAAAAAAAATAATGGTCGGAGGCTCGGGTCCCGTGATATTGTCGATCGGGGATATTTCCCGGTACCGGTCACCGACCTTTGCATATCCAAATCCGTTGGGTCCATTATCGATGACCGGATTGAACAGCACCAGGGCATCCGGTTTTGCCGAGATGGTCGTGTCATCGCCGGGATCGTTGAGACCCGGCAAGGTCGCCGCTGCCGTTGCCAGGTGGCCACCAGCCGACCCCCCGGCACCCACGATACGATTCCCGTCTATGTGAAGCGCCGAAGCATGCGCGCGTACGAACCGGAAAACGGATTTGGCATCCATGACCGCGTCGAATGGTGTAGTCGAGTCACGGCTTTTAATCCGGTAATCGGCTAAGATGGCGACCATACCCCTGGACGCAAAGTATTCCGCATGTTTGACAAATTGGACTGTCGAGCCATTGACCCAACTACCGCCAAAAAAGAAAATGATTGCAGGATATACATGATCCCGTACAAAGCCGGTCGGATTATAGATTGTCAGGCGTAAAGGACGTCCCTTGTTTTTATAAATGACGCTGGTCGTATCCGGCAGGGTGGCGACTGCTGCGGGCCGGCGGTTCTTTCCTATCTTACCGGTCAGTTCATCACCGAGATCCTCTCGTGCTCCTTCCGCCAGGGCCGATAACTTTTGTACGATCTCCGGATATTGTGATTGCAAGTCATAACTTTCTCCGGGGTCGTGGATCAGGTCGTACAGCGCCATGGGTACCTTTACATTGGATGTTTTTCCGGGAAACCCGCCCCGGCCATGGACATCCAGGCGATAGGTCAGGCTGGGGTGCGGGAAAACGAGCTTCCAGTTCTTATAGCGCACGGCTTCGAGACTGTTCTCGCCATAATAATAAAAGAAGACCTCCCGCGGATCGATCGTTGTTCTACCCAACAGCAGATCGGCAAAGCTGATACCGTCGATCTTTTGTTTTGGCAAGGGCGCACCGGTCAGTGCGCTGATCGTAGGCAGCAGGTCCATATTGGTCAGCAACTGACTGCAGATACTGCCGGCCTTTATCTTACCGGGCCAGCGGATAAAACAGGGGACGCGGGTCCCCCCCTCGGCCGTCACCATTTTGCCTTCGCTAAGTCCGCCGGAAGAACCGGCATGATCTCCAAACTTGAGCCAGGGGCCATTGTCGCTGGTCACGATAAGCAGGGTGTTGGAAGAGAGATCTTCCTTGTCGAGTCTGTCCAGGATCTGCCCGATGGACCAGTCCAGTTCCATGATAACATCCCCGAACGGCCCATGACCGGACCGGCCGCTGAATTTATCGGAGGCGACGAGCGGCACATGGGGCATGGGATGCGCGAGATAGAGGAAAAAGGGATGTTGCCGGTTGGCAGTTATAAAATGCAGCGCCCTTTCGGTGAGCGCGCTGGTAAGCCGGCCCTGATCAGCCAATGTTCTATTATAGGCTACGGGCTTATCACCGTCGAGGATCGGCAGCGGCGGATATTTATACATTACATTTTCGGGATCGGTGACAGGATGCCCGGCAAAATCCACCGGCCACATATCATGCGAATACGGCAGTCCGTAAAAACTATCGAAGCCATAATGGATCGGGAGAAAGGGGGGATGAGAACCCAGGTGCCATTTGCCAAGCATCCCGGTGGTATACCCTGCTTGTTTCAACAGCGAGGCGATGGTCTCTTCGCGGGGGTCCAGCGCCCGCCGGTCCCAGGGCGCCAATGCCGATCCCGAAATGCCGACCCGGTTGGGATAGCAGCCGGTAAGCAGGGCCGCGCGGGATGGAGAACAAACCGGTTGCGCATCTTCGAAATGTGTGAACCGCATTCCTTCTTTTGCCAGGCGGTTAAAATTAGGTGTCGGGATATCGGTCATGCCGAATGGTTCCGTGTCTCCATAGCCCATGTCATCCATGTTGATGATAATGATATTGGGATGGACCGGCCGGGGTTGCCCGGTCCCGATCAATGGAAAAGCCGGTAACAGCGGGAGGATAAGAGTATAAAATAAAGTATAGCGCATAGGCTTTCGATTTATAGTCCTGTTTGTTGTCCGGATGAACTGCCGGATCGGAGCAGGCACCAGGTATTGAATTCGGAGCTCTTATCCCAGGTATTTCCTGCGGAGGAGAAATCACAAAAGGATATCGGCTGGTTTTTGCCGAGCCGGACCTGAAAGGTCTTCCAGATCCCCCTTGCTGCCGGGCCGGGTGTTATCGTCCTTTCTTTATTCCCTTGCGGGTCGGCGATCGGCCGGAATATATCCGTTCCGCTGATACGACGATCGCGCGCCAGGGCGATCGGTCCATAAAAGAACGTCACGGCGGGTTCCTGGGGCAGGGCATCGTCTGTCTTTAGTGCGCCGACCTGTGCGTAGCGGGCCTCCAGCTGCGGATTGGTGGCCGGTATAAATTTTATCGCGGCCCAGACGCTATCGTACCAGCGAAGATCATGATAGGAGGAATCGCGCTTAGCAGGATCGAAATATTCCCAGCGCAGTCCGACCTTAAAAGATATGTCGATGATATCACCTTCTTTCCATTCCCGCCGGATGGCCATCCAGCCATTGGCCGATGCTTGTCGCTGGATTGTACCGTTGATGCGGATCCTTGTATCGGTACTCCACTCAGGCATCCGAAAGAAGAAAGTGAATGCGTGGGCGTTTCGTAACCGAAGGGTCGTCCGCGTACCGGTTGGGCTTGCAAAATCTCCTGTGGTAAAAGCCCGAAGGGTGTCACCGCCTGGCAAAGGTACGCTGCCATTACCCGGACAATAAAGGGAAAGATAAACACTTCCGCGGATATTGGAGAGGACGGCTTCGGAGAATTGGAATAAGGCCCTGGGTAAATTATCTACGCAGCACTGGTGATACATTAGAAAATGATTATGCGCAGGCACATGGTTATAGGCCATCCGGAGACGACGAAGCCCCCAGTCTCCCTGAGGATCATAGGCGCAAAGCAGGGAGTTGTAAAGGCTGCGTTCCATTTCTGCGATGTATTTCTCCTTTCCTGTTGCCTTGAACAGGGCAAAGGAAAGCCGGTTCCAATAGACGACGTCGCAAATTTCGGAAACGGAATTGATCAATCCCGCAGCCCCCACAAATTTATCATCGAAGCTCACGCTGCCGACGGGTGTTCTCTCGCTTTTTGCGATGGCGGCGTGGATCTTCCCGGCGGCTTCCAGATAATCTGGCTTACCGGTGACCTGGTAAAGGCCCACCAGTCCTTCCACGCAGGACATGAACTCATAGCCTTTCGCCCAGTTGTAGCTATCCGTATCTGAAAACCAGCTATGAATGGGGGTCCCTTTGAGGCCCTTGTGGAGGATATCGGGTTGTCCATTTGGTTGGGCTCCCCAGCGCCCGACGATATATTCGGCATAGGCAAGATATCGGGGGTTGCCGTCTGCCTGATAGAGTTTTACAAAGGGTAAAAGGATCGAGCTGCTGGGCAGACCGTCGAACATACCCGTTTGAACGATATCGACGGCATCGGGCCCTACTTCCTTCATCAGTTGATCGGCCATTCGTTCTGCTGCAGAAAGGATGCGGTGGTCGCCGAGTAGTTCCCAGGCTTCCACCAGTCCCCAAAGCGTATACTTCCGGCACCATACATTCCAGTTATACCCGGTCAGAAAACCGGAATTGGCGTAGGTGCCGATATATCCGTCGCTGCGCTGGGTACGAAGCAAGCCATCAACGGCTACGGCGATCCGTCTTTTGAGTTCATCCGAGTGATAATACCGGCAGGCGGCGATGGCAGATAGCATATACTTCCCCCAAAACTCGCCTCGCCAGAGGCCTTTACCCGCTACATCGCGGTCATCCTGTTGCAGGCGGAAGGCGGCTTCCGTCTCCGGGTAGATCCTGTTCCAGTTTTTGACGTCCATGATCCGGGCATGTGCGATCCGATCGATATACTGACCAAGATGTCCATCGAAATGCCAATACGACGAAGCAGGTCTGTCTGACCCGGCGGCAGTCCCTAAACCGGTACCGGTGGCGGTGAAACGGATGCCCGATACATTACCCGTATCCCGGATATGCGCGGAAGCCTCGTCCTTTACCTGTATGCCATTGATGCGGAAGTTCTCAAAGCGTACATCCCTGATCCCCGCCCCCGCACCTGCGCCAAAGAGTAAGGAAGCCTGTTCGCCACGGCCGTTATAGGTAATATTTTGAAGCAATACATGCGTAATCGTCCCGGTCCCCTCGCCTGTCAGCCGTTCGTCCGTTCGGAATTGAAAGAGCGCACTTTTCCAGGCGTCCCGGAAGGAGTCCACCCGGATATCCCGGAAGACGACGTTGCGGATCTCGTTACCGCCATTGGGCCAGAGGCACATGACACCGGTAAACCGATCGACGACATACACGCCCTGCTGGTTGAGCACGTCGCAATTTTCAATACGGATGTCGTGGATGGGCGTATTGGGCCTGGTACCCAGACCGATGAGGAAGGTATGGGCATCGTCTCCCCAAAAAACACTGTTCTTTACGGTTATATAGGCCGTAGGGCCGTAATGATACATGACGATATTATCGTCCGGTGTCCGCAAAAAAACGCCATCGATAAGCCCATGCTGGCTGCCGCTCATATGGATACCGTCTGTATTGACGACCGATCCGAACAGGTTGATATTCCGGACAACGGGTCGCACCGCAAAATTCATCACGACGGCCCAGAGAGGCGGGTCGATGATGGTGATCCCTTCCACCGTATTGTCCTGGCCACCGGTAAGCCAGATACCGCCCGTCAGTACGCCTCCCTTTTTATCTTCTCCCCTTGTATGCCGCAGATCGGAACCATCCAGGATGCCGCGCCCTTTTATCGTGATATGGCTGCGTCCGTCGGAACAGATCGCCCCTTTTACCACCGCCCCCGGGGCGAGATAAAGGGTTGTACCATCCTTGTCGATAAAGAAGGATTCGGCGGCATGCCAGTTACCATAGCCCGAAGGGGATGCATATTCTTTGTCCGTGCCATCCACGGCTTTTTCAAACCCCGGCATGGCGCCCGCCATTGCGTGGTTAAGCGCAAGGTTCTTGTTACTGCCGTTGGCAAATAGCCGGAATTCCCGGATGTCATTGCTGAGGAACAGGCCCTTGTTGGCGTTTGTCCCCAACAAGAGCAGCCGGACATAACGGGCCATTACCGGGGAAAAGCTTTTTTCGAGAGAGCCGCTGTCGGTATTGCGGGTACCGTCATATGCAATATCGTATTCTGCTGCCAGGGATCTTTTTGTCTCGATCAGGAACCGTTGAGGATAAACGGCGCCCCTGAACTTCCCGGGCTCGAGAACAAATTTATCCACCGGGTAGTCGGCGCCCAGGTCCAGGTCCACCCAAAGCCCTTGCGGTAGTTGATGCACACCCGGGAGAAAATACCAGGTCTTCTTTCCCTCCGGCAGCCGTAAAGGGATCTTATCGCCCGGATGTACGAGATAGACGGCAGGATCGGAAGGCAGCGGGGCATCTTTCTCCGGCGGGTTGGTGACGATATGGAGACAGAGCTCCTCCCAGCTATTGTTGATCCGGAGTACCAGCTTGCGGGGAGCAGTATCGTTCTGCTGCATCGAAAACGAAAATGTATTGCCTTCGCGGACCGGCTTTATTTCATATGAGTTGGGCCGGGCATCGATATCCACCAGGTTGCCCGTATTATAGACCACCCGGATGTCCACGGTCCCGGTAAAATCGAAATCCACCATCGATGCATCTTTCCGGACTCCTTTCTGATGACCGACTTTTACGTTATATACAAAAAGGTTTGTCCATTTCTCCTGCCCGTGCAAACGAACGCCGACCGTAAAAGTCTTGTTTTCCGGGGTGCCGGCGGGTGGCGACCAGACATTCAGTTTCGGCCCCTCTCCTGCCAGACAGCGGCCGGATGCCAGGAAGAATAGCAGCAAGTAAAACAGGCGCGATTGCATTCTCATATGTATGATTATTTTATTCGGATACGATAAACAGGGCCGTCTTAATATCCCGGGTTCTGAACGAGCGCGGGATCGAGATCGATATCGGTGACAGGAATAGGATACCAGATCCTGCCGTCCCCGCCGGTCATTTGCAGGTTTTGCTGCATCAACGGCACCTGCGAATTAAAATAGCCCGCGGTGGTGCTCAGTCCCATAATGGCCGACTTAAATAAACCAAACCTTACCAGGTCGATGCGCCGCCAGCCCTCGAAACAAAGTTCCCTTGACCGTTCGTCGATCAGTTCATCCGGAAAATCTTTGAGATACATCGTAGTGAGCCGGCTAAGGTTTGCGCTGCTAACGACGCTTCGTTGCCGGACGGCCTGCAGCATGGCGCGCGCTCCGCTCTCATCTCCCGTAAAATATTTCGCCTCTGCGTTTAGCAACAGGATATCGGCATAGCGCAGGATCGTCAGGGCACCCATCGTCTCGATAAGCGCAATAGGTTTGGAATTGCTCACCGGGTCTTCATCCCTCCATTTCGCGACGTTGAGAAGGGCATTGTTAGCGGCGGTTGCTGCCGTCGGCACATAATAGGTCACTCCCCCGATCGTTTCCTTCGGATTGGTGTTGGCCACGGAAAAGGTGAGGTTATGTTTGAACCGCAGGTCGGCGGTGTCGTATTTTTTGTACATCTCACCCGGAGGCCGGAAGTATCCATATCCGCCTCCGGCCAGGTTAACATTGCCGGTGGGTGTCTCGAACGGAAGCCAGCAATTGAAATTGCCGGCGGCGGGATTGCCGCTGGATAATACCGAGAAGAGGGACTCTTGCAGTTGGTCGGTCAGGGTCGTTTCCCTGAACAGATAATCATAATTTGGGATCAGCTTGTACCCGCTGCCCGAAATGATCGCGTTGGTGACGGTCAGGGCATTGCTATACATTTGTCCGGCGTCGACCCAATTAAAGCTGTTAAGCGGAAAATTCAGGCTTTGTCCGACATTATTCGTTTTGCAGGAAGCCAGGTAGGTATAGACTTTGGCCAGAAAACCCGCGGCCGACCATTTATTCGCCCGGCCGTTGGTCGTAGCACGCGAAGGGAGTGTCGTATAGGCGACCTGAAAGTCGCTGATGACAAGGTTGAAGAGTTTGCTGACCGAGTCCCGTTTTGCATTGAGATCGACGGTGGGGGTGGTAGAGACCGGCGCCGCACCATACATCATCCCGACATACATATAATAGAGTCCGCGTAAGAAATGCGCCTCGGCCAGGATCTGAGATCGCCGTACGGTATCCATGCTGACCGACCCCACGCCCTGAATAATATAATTGGCGCGGTTGATGCCGGCAAAAAGAAAGAACCAGTTGTAGCGAACGGCCTGGTTGCCGCTGCTGGCGCCGATGAGTCCCAGCGGGGCCAGGTCCGCCTGCGCATATTTCGGATTGGTGAGCAGTTCATCCGTACCACCGGAAAGCATGATGGGCATGGCCCAGGCGAACATGGGTCCCAGCCCGCTTAGCGCCCCCTGTCCCTGGATGGTCTGTGCATTGAGTACGCTATAGCAACCCGTCAATGCCAGCTCCGCATCCTGCGCGGTCTTATAGGTTGTCAGCACGTCGAAGGAATAGGGGGTCGTATTCAGCACGGCTTTGGAGCAGCCTGCCAACAGCCCGAAGGCCGCGAGTAAAATAAAGAAACGTAATGTATATCGGTTCATGGCAATCGTATTTAAAAGGATGCATTTATACCAAAGACGAAGGATTTGGCCCGTGGATAGGAAAGCCGGTCATAGCCGGTAAGCAGGGGCTGGTTGGAGCTTACCTCCGGGTCATATCCCGTATACGGCGTCCAGGTCTTGAGGTTGGAGCCGGTGAAAAAGAGCCTGACCGTATTGACCCCTATCTTTTTTAGTCGTTCCGGTGCGAGGCTATAGCCCAGCGATACATTCTGCAGCCGTACCCAGCCAGCATTCTCTACATAATAGCTCGACACCAGTCCGAAGGTCTTGTTCAGGTCGCCGAAAGTGCCATATTTATTGGTAGGATTGTCCGGGGTCCAGTGATTCTTCCAGAAGTCCTGGCTGATATTGAACCAGGTATTCAGCGCGCCGCCCTGGAGCTGATATTTGGATTCATTGAGGACCTGGTTACCATAGGAGAAGGTAAAGAGGAAGCTCAGATCGAAACCCTTATACTTGAATGTATTGTTGAGGCCGCCGAAAAATTTGGGCTGGCTCCGGCTGATGACCCGTTGATCGTTCTGGTCTACCGTGTTGTCATGGTTGAAATCCCTGAACTTCAGCGAGCCCGGCTGTACGGTGACGCCGGTGACCGCCGGGACGCCCGGTTTGAGCGTAAAGGTCCGGTTGGCAAAGGGAATACCCGGATCGCTGTTATTCTGCCAGGTGAAATCGCTGGTCTGGTAGACACCGTTGAACACATAGCCATAGGCGGTCCCGATCGGCTGACCGGCGATGACGCGCCCCTGGGTATGGAGCCAGCCGCTGGGGATGTCTACCGGGATGAATCCGACATTGCCGATATTGATGACCTTATTGCGGTTGCTGCTGATGTTAAGATCGGTCTGCCATTGAAAGTTTTTGGCGCGGATATTCCGTGTCGTAAGGGCAAGGTCGAAGCCGGTATTGTCCACTCTGCCCAGGTTTTGCCATTGGGTGAAATAGCCGGTATAGGAGGGCACGTTGGCAGGGATCAGCATATTGGTCGTATGCTTGACGTAATAATTTGCGGTGATGGTGAGAAAGTCTTTAAAAAGACTGAGATCCAGACCGGCATTGTATTGGGCGGTGCTCTCCCATTTCAGGTCGGGATTGGCAAAGGAATTGGGCGCCAGTCCCAGGGTGCCGGCATAAAACGAATTGCCCAGCGTGGAGAGATATTGCCAGGACGGGATACGATCATTTCCTGTCTGACCATAGCTGAGCCGGATCTTAAGATCGCTGACTACCTTGAACATCCTCCCGAAGAAGGGCTCATCGCTAAGATGCCAGGCATAGGCTACCGAGGGGAAATATCCGAACCGGTTGCCGGGGCCGAACTTGTCGGAACCATCCGCCCGAAGGGTCACGGTAAAGAGGTGCCGGTCAAAGAGACTGTAATTGACCCGTCCGAAATAGGAGACGCGCCGGGTGCCGTCCTTATTGGAACCGGTGCTTTTGAGAACGGACCCCTTACTGATATCGTTGACACCCGTTGTCTGGTCTAGAAAATTCGTGGCCTGAAGCATAAAGCTCTCATAATTGTACTGGGTATATTCAAAGCCGGCGAGGACGGTGAGATGATTGTTCTCATTGAATCGTTTGTCATAGGTGAACTGGTCGGTGGTGAAAAAAGTATTGGCATTTTCCTGTTGCAATGTGCCGAGCCCATTGGAGATATTACCCCAGTCGGTATTGGATGGATAAAATTCCTTGCCTTTTGAGCTCGACAGGTACCCGCCGATGGTTGCCCTGAAATCGAGGTCGGGGATCAACTTATAGTCGAGATAGGCGCTGAGGTCGTTGCGGAACAATGAGACATTCTTATAGGCGCTGTTGATCATGCTGGCAGGAGAAATATAATACCCTGCGACATCCCAGCTGGGATCATAGAATTCGACCGGCCGGGAGGTGACCAGGTTCTGCACCACCCCATTGAGGGTACCGGTGCCGCCGCCGCTCTGGGTGGCGCCATTGGTCTCCGAATAGCCGCTGCTAAGGTTAAGCCCGAGCCGCAGTTTATCGCCGTGCTGGTTATCGATCCGCAGGCGCATGGTATAACGGTCATAGTTATTTTTCAGGATGATGGCGTTCTGGTTTAGATAGCTGACGCTGGCGCTGTAGGTCGTACCCTGGATATTGCCGCCGCTGACCGAGATGGCATGGTTTTGCGAGACGCCGGTACGTAGCAGTTCGTCCTGCCAGTTATCCTGTTTATAGGAATAGGGGTCGGTGGGTTTGTCCGCGACGCCGCTGACGGTATCGCCATAGATCCCGTCCCCGTTGGCATCCGTAAAGAAGAAGGAGGTATTTGGGCTTACCACTTTGCGATAGGCGATATAATCGTTGCCATTGAGCACGGGGATCTTGCGCGTTGTGGAGGAAAAGCCGGCATAGCCCTGATAATCGATGGCAGCTTTGCCCAGTTTACCCGCCTTTGTGGTGACCAGGACCACGCCATTGGCGCCTTCCGAGCCATAGATCGCGGTTGCGGAGGCATCTTTCAGCACTTCGATGGATTCGATGTCCGCGGGATTCATGGTGGCGAGCGGATTTGAATAGGTAACGTTGCCGATCGTTTCGGTGGCTACTTCATTCTGGTTCGAATTATAAGGGATGCCGTCTATGACGAACAAGGGGCTGGAGCCGCCATAGACGCTATTGGTACCCCGGATCGATATATTCATGGCGGAGCCGGGCTGGCCGTTAACGCTCGAGATCTGGACTCCGGCGATCCTTCCTTCCATAGCCTCCTGGAAGGAATTGACTTTGCTTTGCGCGATGTCGGACGCTTTAATGCCGGCGACCGAACCGGTAAGATCCCTTCGCCGGATGGTGCCATAACCGATGACGACGACGTCGTTGAGGTTCTTCGAAGTGGTCTTAAGCCGGACGGAAATGGAGAAATCGGATGCCGGACGCAGGTGGTTGTGCAACTGGATAAAGTCCTCATAGCCTACGGAGCTAAAAGTGAATCCATAATCATCGCCCGATTGTAACCCGAAGAACTTGAACAGACCAGTGCTGTCGGTCTGGGTGGCGGCGCTGAATCCCGTCCGGGCATTCTTTACGACGACCGTCACGGCTTCCACCGCGCTGCCTTCGTCGTTCCGTACGATGCCGGAAACATTTGTCCGCCCCTCCTGCGCGGATGCGGGATAATAGGTGTATAGAAGCAGCGCGGTCAGGAGAAACAGGGAATAAAGGGGTTTGTTTCGTTTCATATGCAAGTCATTTTCGTTTTGGCAATAGATACCCGTCCGGCGGAAAGGCCGGTTTGATGGTCCATGTCGGTTAACATTTACTTTGATCGAAGGATGAGGTAGTAGGCGCCTTTCTCTTTTTTTACGATAAGGTTGTTCAATAAGGCGATATCATTCAGAATGGGTTCGAGTGAATCTTTTTTGTCCAGTTTCCCGGTGAAGAATTTATTCCTGAGTTCCGCGGGATAATAATAAATATCCGTCTGGAAATAGGTGCTCAACTGTTCCAGCACCTGGGACAGGGCCTCTCCTTCGAAGCCGTACCAGTCCGGCGCTATCGCTGCGGCAGCGTCATTCTTCCGGTACGTCGTTCTGACCAGTTGTCCCCGGCGGTCGACGTTGTTATGAAGGACAAGGGTCACGTGGGTTTTTCGGTTATAGACCAGTTCATCGCCGGGGTTAAGGATACGTTCGCCGCCGGTTTTCCTGTCCACGCTATCCGAGGTCCGGACGGCCACTTTCCCTTCCTCCACGCCGACGCTCTCCTCCTCCGTTCCGGGGAAGGCACTGACCGTAAACAAGGTACCCAGCACGGTAGTATTTAATTCCCCGGAGACTACGGTAAAGGGTGTCGCGGCCTCCCTGGTCACATTAAACCTTGCCTTCCCGGTGAGGTAAACCGTTTTCCGGCCTTGTGTAATAAGAGGATCGCTATATCGGACAAGGCTATTGGGCGCCAGGTCGATGACAGATCCATCGGATAAGGTAAGGACCATGGTCTTACCGGTGTTATTGATCGTTTGTTTTTGGATAAGACCTGCGATGATCCTGCTCTCAGGCGTAGTTGTCCGCCCTGTCATTGCAGGTTCGCTCCGAAAAAAAACAAGACTAACAGCCACCAGTGCAACGAAGGCCGAAGCGGTCATGGCCACCCTCATTCTTTTTGGCCTTACCCGCGTCTTATAGTCGATACGCCGGTGCATTTTGCCCGAAGGTATTTCCGTCTCTTCACCAGCGTTGCCGATCTGCTGCCATTCTTCTTCGCTGATGAACGCGTCCCATTCCCCCGGATGCTGTCTGAAGTAATCAAGCACATAGGCATGTTCTTCAGCGGTGCATTCGTTTCGTAAGAACCGGTTTACTAATTCGGATGGTATCATTCCTGGTAATTGTCGATCCGGTGGTCATTTCAGATCACGAACGGATCGGTAGATAGTATACGTTTGAAAAAGCCGCTACCCCCAATGCGGGCAGATTAAAATTTTGTCTGTATAAGAAAGAAGGATAAAAGGAAAAGTAATGGCCGGAGTTCCCGGATGGCCAGCGCCATATGATTTTCGACGGTCTTTACGGAGAGAGAAAGCTTTTGGGCGATCTCCCGATACGAAAGCCCTTCATAACGACTGAGTTGGAACACTTTCCGGCGCATGGGGGGCATTTGGTCCACCAATCCTGCCAATTGTCCGAGCAATTGCTTTTGCTGTAATGCCGAGGAGGGATCGACGGGCATGGATCCCTTCTTTTTTTCCCTGCTGCATTTCGCCCGGTAGGATTCTTTCCGCAGCAGATCGATCAGGGTCGTTTTGGCGATACGAAATAACTGTATGTCCAGGGAAAGGGTATCCGTGAGTCTGCGCCGGTATTGCCAAAGCTTGATAAAAGTTAACTGCGTCGTTTCTTCGGCCAGGTAGGCCGAATTTGTCCGGGAGAGGACCAGGTAATATACTTTTTTATGATATAGGTCATAGGCCTCGGTAAAGGCTGTATGATCCCCATTCTTTAAGGCCGCAATCATATGGAACGAGCGATTGTTTTACGGGTTTGCGCATACAAGATAAGAATTTTCCTGTGTAAACCATCCTGTACTGTATTGGGGGAGGTTTTTGAACGCCTCCACTGACCGGCACCCGGATCCCATCTGCTCTATCCCTTCGTATGTCGCCTGAAATTACCGAAATCGAATACGACCGTCGAGATAATAGAATTGCTATTGTTACCAAAGAGAGTACCCACCCGTTCCGAAGCCATGTTGCGTACATACGCGATGTCAATGATCATGGGGTTAAAGCGGAGACTGATCCCCCCGGTGCCGGAAGTTTCATCCACGCCAAACCTGAAGGCAATGTGTCGCCGCCAAAGATTTTGCTCGAAACCCAGGTTCGGCTCCGTGACCGTACCTTTTGTATTGTATAGTTGATTAGACTTGTGCCTGACATTGCCACCAACGTCCACCAGCGCCCCCTGCCAAAGTCCCACAGATATCCCCAGCCGATACTCCTGGGTATTGTTCCCTCCCGTCAGGGAACCGACATTATCGGTCCTTTTCTCCCTATCGTTGTTGAATAAGGCCCTGAACCCGACAAGAATCCGTTTGGATGGTTGATATGTTACCCCAAATCCGCCCGAAGGCACCCACCGGGTCTGATAGTTGACATGCTGGCCTGCTGTCTTATCCGAATTAGCGTCAAACTGCGACCGCTCATAGGAAAGCAATACCCCACCCGAAAACCCTTTGCCCAATGGCATGGCCGCTTTTACAAAGACAGCCTGGTTATTTCCGTCGCCATGAACGGCATCCGATAGTCCTCCTGAACCGGGATACTTCAATGTTGTCGAAACATTCGATGCATGTTGAGAAAGCGCTATCGTGTACAGGGTCAGCCCGTTCTTAAAGGGAGGCAGCGTGACGCCTACTGCGGTAAAGCTAAAGTCATTGCCATTTGGATACCTGGTATCGCCAGCGTCCAACAAGGCCGTGCCCGAATCCTTGTATACCAGCGAATAATTGCCCCAGGTCGCCCCATCGCCTCCCATTCCAATGGAGCGCACTCCTTTTTTAATCTGACCTGACGCAAATTCCCGTAAAGAAAGCTCCGGGCTTTGCCCATAACCCGAAATCAGAAAAGAAAACATACAAAAGGGTACGATATATAACTTTCGCAGTATCATAATTTAGAATTTGTTTTATCCAGCGCCGCCTTCAAGCCAGCCGCCAGAGCGGCCGGATCGCCTACCCCCCAAAAATGCAGCATGAACAGCCGCGGATCATCGTATAGCATATGGTTGTGGATCGCCGTCACCGTAATACCATGTTCCTCCAATGCCTTCACCACCGGGTTCACCTCGTTCGCCAGCAGCACAAAGTCGCCTGTCGTCGCCGCCCGGGTCCCGTCCATCTGTAAATTGATCCCTGTCGCCATCCCCATCGGGGCCGGCATCTCCATCCCGCCTTCCATCAGCTTTTCCTTCCGGGGAAAACCATAGGACAGCACTTTTCCCGATTTCTTCCCCTTCGTACCCAACACCGCCTCCACTGCCGACCAATCCGGCGCCGGCCCGGCCGCAGGAGCAGCGGGCGCCCCCAACGGTGTCCCCGTCAGGGCAAATACCTGTTTGATCTTTTCCGCCAGCGTCACCGCATCCCCACTACCCGAAAAATGCAGGAACTTGATCGCCGGCTTTTCTCCGACCAGGTGGTTGTGGATCGCTGTAATCCCAAGCCCCAGCGCAACTAATTTCGCCACCACCCCCGGCTCTTCCGTATCCAGCATACACAGGTCCCCCATCATCATCGACTCCGATCCCATCCTGTGCAGGGCCATCCAGGACGTCAATGCCAGCCCCGGCGCCACCGGGAAGTTCCCTATCATTATCTTCAGGTCCGACCGGGGAAAGGTCACCCGGTATACATCGCCCGTCACCGTACCCTTCCGGCTGAAGACTGCATTAAGTCCGGCCGAATCGACCTGTGCGTTACAAAAACCCGCGATCATCAATACAAGCAGAAACAGGGATAGCTTTTTCATGTTGTGTGTCTTTTTGCGACACAATGCTACTACCACATTTAGAAAACATTTGGAAACCCGCCGCCAGCCGACCCGGAGGGAAATCTTCGTTTCCAAATTCTTTCTAAATTCCGACCTACCTTTGGTCAAATTCATCAATGAAGCTACTCGTCGTCGAAGATGAACCCAGTTTACTAAACAGTATTACGCGCTACTTCCGGCAGGAGCAATTTATCTGCGAAGGCGTCAGCAACTATACCGATGCCCTCGACCGCATCGACGACACCCCCTTTGATTGTATCATTCTCGATATTAACCTTCCGGGCGGCAGCGGTCTGCAATTGTTGAAATACCTACGGGAAGACAAAAAGAAAGACGGGGTTATCATTATTTCCGCGCGGAACTCTTTAGACGATAAGATCATGGGACTGGACTATGGCGCCGATGACTACCTGACAAAACCCTTCCATCTGCCGGAGCTAAGCGCCCGGGTAAAGGCCCTGCTTCGACGCAAATACTCCGACGGCAATGCCATTCTCGATCTGAATATACTGCGTATCGACCTGGCTTCCCGGACCGCTACGACCAACGGACAGTCCATAGGATTAAGCAAGATAGAATACGACCTCCTGGTGTTCCTGGTCACTAACAAGAACCGCGTCGTCAGCCGTCAGGCTATTGCCGAACACCTGTTTGACGGCCCCCCCGAGCAGGCGCCCGGCCCCGAATTTGTCTATTCGCATATCAAGAACCTGAAACGGAAGCTAAAAGAAAAAGGCTGTCCGGAAATCATCCAAACGGTCTATGGACTTGGATATAAACTCGTCGTATGAGCCAGCCCCTCCAACAAAAAAATACCCGTATCCTGTTAACCTGGCTCCCGCTGATCATGCTGGCCGGCTCCGTTTTCTTTTACAACCTCCTGAAAGGCCATATCCTGCATACCCAGCAACAACAGCTCCAGCTCAAACAGGATAATATCTGGCGAGCCTTTATCGCCGCACCCAATAACTTCCCGACACATATCGCCGGCGAATACGATATACTTCCTGCGAGCGCCGACACTTCGAATCTCTCCGACCATCCAAGAGATACGACCATCCTCTACCCCGACCGGGGGAATGTCGGCTTTAATATCCTCAGCCGTTACAGGACGGTTAATGGCGTTGGTTATCTGGTCACCACTTATATATCCTCCAAGGAGATCCGACACCTCATTATCAAGGTCGGGGTAGCGGAGGCCATCATCTTCCTGTTGCTGCTGATCGCCCTCGTCATCCTCAACCGGCAGACATCCCGCCGGCTTTGGACTCCCTTTTTCACCACGATGAATACCATCCGCGGCTATGACATTCGCCAGAACAAACCCCTTTCCCTGGAAGCCACCACCGGCATCGAAGAATTTGACCGGCTCAACCAGACCCTGCTGGCCCTGATCGACCATGTAGACAAGGCTTACCGCAATCAAAAACAGTTTACCGAAAACGCCTCCCACGAGCTTCAGACCCCACTGGCCATCATCCGCTCCAAAGTCGAGCTACTGATGGAGGGCTCCGGCCTGAATGAGGACAGTGCGGGCCTCTTACAGGAGATCACCGAAGCCAATGAGCGGCTAAGCCAGATGAACAAGAACCTGCTCCTGTTAACCCGGATCGAAAACGGCCAGTACCCCGAAGTCGAGTCTGTCGCCCTTTCCGGTCTGGTCGAGCATCTTAGCAGTTTCTTCCGCGAATACTACGAAAACGAGACTGAGGCCATCACCACCATCGTCAGCATCCAGCCCGGCGTCACCATCACCGCTAACCCGGCATTGATCGAAATACTTGTCAATAATCTCCTGCGAAACGCTTATATCCATAATATTCCCCACGGCTGGGTCGAAGTCCGGCTATCCAACAACGCCCTGATCATCCTGAACTCCGGTCCCATCCTTGACATCGACCCCCAACGCCTCTTTGACCGGTTCCGCAAAGGCCGGGTCGATAATCGCACCACCGGTCTCGGCCTGTCGCTCGTCCTCCAGATCGCCCAGTTCTACCATTACGACGTCCGCTACACCTACGAGGAAGGGAAACACCAACTTACCGTATCGTTGTCTTCGGGTGAATGATGAAGAAATTAAAACCATACCTGCCGTATCGAGGGGTTCTATACGTTGTCGCAATACCTGGACAACGGACAGAAAGCTCCGTCTTTCCTGACCTACGATTTTGTGATCCAATACACGCCGGGGCATTGCTCTTTCCTTCTCAACCTGGAGAACTTCACCGACACCCGTCAAAGCAAATACGCTCCGCTGTTTACCGGTACTCAGCAAAACCCGTTTGGCCTCCTGAATTACCGCAGGCCGCCTTTACCAACCCCTCTAACTTTATCCGTTTTTCGTTGATCTTGTATCTGTCCCATGTTTGTTGCTGATAATCAATCGATTGAAATTTTAAGATTGGGTACAAATCGCTCCTGATAGAAGTTTTGTCATTGCAGAGAATAAATGTCATAAATGATAAAATATCGATTATTAAATATTTTATACGATATACAGTATAAAAAATCTATTTTTGACTCTATTATACGGCATATATGAAATACATTCCAAGGGACTTATATTCAAAACGTATTACCCCCTTTATTGATAAGCCAATTATTAAGGTGCTTACTGGACAAAGGAGGGTGGGGAAAAGCTATGTGCTTTATCAATTAATGGATGAAATACGCGGCCTTCATGAGAACGTCAATATTGTCTATATAAATAAGGAATTGGAAGAATTCTTTCCTATTCAAACACATACCGATTTACTGGATTATTTGAAAGACAAACTGGCGAAAGAAAACAATTATCTCTTTATTGATGAGGTTCAGGAGATCGGCTCCTTTCAACTGGCACTACGTACGCTACTAGCATCCGACAGCTGCGACATCTACTGCACCGGAAGTAATGCAAATATGCTATCGGGCGAACTGGCTACCCTTCTCTCCGGCCGCTATATTAGCTTTACAATACATAGCCTTAGTTACCAGGAATTCCTCCTATTCCATCAACTGGATAACCAGTTCGATCATCTCTTGAAATTTCTCCAATTTGGT
>DASYBV010000036.1:0-34361 GCA_036500545.1 Puia sp.
TTAGTTTTTTACGATAACTATATTTTTAGTTATACAGCGAATGTATAACTAGTTTTTTAGTTGTGCAACTTTTTTAAAAAAGATTTTCGAAAGATTTTTTTCGGCCAAACAAAAGTTATCCAGAACTGTTAATAAATGGTGAAAGTCGGAGGAAAGCGGCTACCAGTAAGAGCCATTGTTGTATGTACGGATTACAGGAAGCATCAGGATCGGCGCGCAAAACTTCTACAAAAGCAATTAATTTTTTTTAATTTTTTGAAGAAGGCTATGAAGTTCCGTTTTCCGTGACTACTTTTGTAGACGGTTCTGGACGGATTGGGAATAAAATATAACATCTTTTTTGCAACTTCCTATAAACTCTCTCTGTCTTACAAACGTTTATTGATAAGTACCCGACAATATTTTTGTCACCTTTTTATTTTCAGATATGAGGCAACTCAAAATTGCTACCCAGATTACGAACCGTGATTCCCAGGCGGTTGAGAAGTATTTGCAGGAAATCTCCAAGATCCCGATGATCACTCCGGAAGAAGAGACTGTTCTTGCTCAACGGATCAAGATGGGTGACCAGAAGGCATTGGACAAATTGGTCCAGGCCAACTTACGTTTCGTCGTTTCTGTAGCAAAACAGTATCAGCACCAGGGATTATCACTGAGTGATTTAATCAACGAGGGCAACCTCGGCTTAATTAAAGCGGCTCAACGCTTTGATGAAACCAAGGGTTTCAAATTTATATCGTACGCCGTATGGTGGATCCGCCAGTCCATTTTGCAGGCGTTGGCAGAGCAGGGCAGATTAGTCCGCCTGCCTCAAAACAAAATTGGCACGTACAACAAGGCTAACAAAGCGTACATGGCTTTCGAACAGGAACACGAAAGAGAGCCCAGTACGGAAGAATTAGCCGAATTACTGGAAATGAGTGAGACGGAGATCAACAACATTTTCCAGAGTAACACTCGTCACAGCTCCCTGGACGCCCCGGTACACGAGGCGGAAGACGTAGCGATGGGTGATTTGCTGGAAGGTGGTGATGAGACGGACGATGACGTCATGAAAGATTCACTGCGCGCGGAGATCCGCCGGGTACTCAAATCACTGAGCCCCCGCGAAGCGGAGATCGTCAATGCTTATTTTGGTCTGGACGGCGAAAATGGTGTTACCATCGAGCAGATAGGCCAGAAATATGATCTGACCAAGGAACGTATCCGCCAGATCAAGGAAAGGGCGATCAAGCGTTTGCAGAAGGCCCGCTATAGCAATGCACTAAAAGCATATCTGGGTTAATCCCTACATTATTCTCCTGAAAAAGATCCTGGCAATCGCCAGGATCTTTTTTTTGCAGGTCGTTCAAATGACATTGCATTTGCCTTTTTCGTTTTACATTTGTCCTCTTTAAATTTTTGATAGAATGGAGTCTACAGTTAACGAGAAAGTGCATTGCCTGATCATCGGCTCGGGTCCCGCCGGGTATACGGCGGCCGTGTATGCGGCCCGTGCCAACCTTAAACCGGTCCTTTACCAGGGCATCCAGCCGGGCGGCCAGCTGACGATCACCACCGAGGTGGAGAACTACCCCGGCTACCCCGATGGTGTTCAAGGCCCTGAAATGATGGTGCATTTTGAAAAACAAGCTACCCGTATGGGGGCAGATATACGGTATGGATTGGCTACAAAGGTCGATTTTTCGGGATATCCGCATAAGGTCTGGATCGACGAGGAGAAGCTCATCGAAGCCGACTCGGTGATCATCGCCACCGGCGCCTCTGCCAAATGGCTGGGGCTGGAGAGCGAACAACGGCTTAACGGGTATGGGGTCAGCGCCTGCGCCGTTTGCGATGGCTTTTTCTTCCGTAATAAAGAAGTGGCGATCATCGGCGCCGGCGATACGGCCGCTGAAGAGGCGCTGTATCTGTCAAAACTGACCACCACCGTGCATATGCTGATCCGCAAGGATCAGATGCGGGCTTCCCGCGTCATGCAGGAAAGAGTACAGCAAACCCCGAATATAAAGCTCTACTGGAACAGCGAGGCGGATGAAGTGCTGGGAGAAAGCAGGGTAGAAGGGCTTCGTATCCTCAATAACAAGACCGGTGAAAAGCAGGTCATCCCCCTCAGCGGATTTTTTGTGGCCATCGGTCATCAGCCCAATTCCGGGATCTTTGCGGATTTCCTCGATATGGACGAGGCCGGCTACATAAAGACCGTCCCCGGTACTTCGAAGACAAATGTAGAGGGCGTTTTTGCGGCCGGCGACGTACAGGATAAGATCTACCGGCAAGCCGTAACGGCCGCCGGCAGTGGCTGTATGGCTGCCCTGGATGCGGAACGATACCTTTCCGCAAAAGGCATCGCACATTAATCTATCTCAATATGGTCACGGTTCAATTACATAATCTTCTTTTCTCGGGAAACCATGGGGTCTTCAAGGAAGAGCTGGCGACGGGCAATACCTTCGAGGTACATTTGGACGTACTCTATGACGAACGGGACCGTCCTTTCGAGAGCCTGGAAACGATCGTAAACTATGTCACGCTCTTTGCGATCGTAAAGGAAAGAATGCACCAGCCATCTCCTCTGCTGGAGAAAATAGCCGATGAGATCATTGGAAAAATAAAAGAACATTACCCCTTCCTCCGGGAGGTGATCCTGTCGATCTATAAGCTCCAGGCCCCGATCGGCAATTTCCAGGGCAAGGCCGGGATGACCCTTCACAAAAAATTCTCTGACTGATCCACTACCGCCGGACCGTTGGCGCCGCACCTGATTTCGGTGCCGTCCGACCCGGCCAACCCTTATCTCGTCATCCCCGTTTATTTTGTATATGAATCGTTGGTTTTTCGCACTCTTCCTGTTCCTTCCCTTTGTTTCGCCTGCACAGGACATAACTTCTCTGCTCAACCAGGGCGCCCGGCTGGAAGCCTCCTTCAAAGAAGAGGAAGCCCTGCCTATCTACCAGGAGGTGCTGCATCTCCAGCCCCGCAATGTCACGGCCTTATGCAGATGCAGTGATCTGTGTTGTCGGATCGGCAACCGGCAACAGGATAAAACGAAGAAGATAGCCCTTTTTAAGGCGGGCAAGGCTTATGCCGACGCCGCCTACCGGGTCGATCCTGCCAACAGCGAGGTCAATATCGTCATGGCCTTCTCTCTTGCCCGCATGGCGCTGATCGACAACGCCCGTGAAAAAGTGGCCGCCGCGGGCGATATAAAAAGATTTGCGGAGGCCGCCATTAAGTACGACCCGGCCAATTTCAAAGGCTATCATATCCTTGGCCGCTGGAATTATGAGGTCAGCGATCTCAACGTCGTCGAACGGACCCTCGCCAGGTGGTTTTTCGGCGCCCTGCCGGAAGCCTCTCTGCACGAATCCATCGCGTATTATGAAAAAAGCATGGCGCTCCGGCCGGACTTTATGCTAAATTATCTCGAACTGGCCAAAGCCTGTCATCGCGACGGACAGAATGCCCGCGCCATCCGGTTATTGCAGCACCTGGCAACGCTTTCCGATGAAATGTATGATGACCGCCGTGTTCGCGCCGAAGGAAAAAAGCTGTTGGCGGACTGGCAATGATCTAAATAACCTTCCCCTTCCATTTTCCGCTCCGGATATAGAGAAAAGACCATGTAAAGATCGAGATCCAGTAAAGCCATTCCGACATCCATCCATAGACGATCGACAGATTCCACCGTTCCAGGACAAGGTATACATAACAGCAGTATAGTACGATGGTGACAAACTCGATCAGCAGGTTGATCCGGGTATTGCCGGTGCCGGTGACGGCGTTGAGCCAGATGGTGGAAAACGACATCAGGATCATGGCGGAAGAGACGATCCGGATGACGGGGATGGCGGCCTGGGTAAAAGCGGGATCCTGTCCGTAGACCGAGAGAAAGAGCTGCGGGAAGAGGTTCAGCAGGATGGCGCAGATCACGGCAAAGCCTATGCTCCATTTCATGATCCTGCCGATCAGCTCCGGCACGCGGTTTTCCATGCCCTGGCCGATGATATTGCTCACCATCGCATTGGTCGTGGAGGCGAAGGCCCAGGTAAAGACCCCGGTCAGCCCGAAAATGTTCCGCATGGTATTGCTGATCGCCAGGTCCTGCCGTCCGTGATGTTCCACGAGGATATAAAAGAATACCCAGCTCGTAATGCTGATGGTATATTGAAAAACCAGGGGGGAAGACTGCACGAGGATGAGCCGGCTGACCGGTACATCTATTTTCCAGTGCCGGTATAGCTGTAATTCCCGGCTGATCCCCTTTGCATGGATCACAAGGAATACCACCAGCATTCCGGCCGCCTCGGCAAAGATGCTGGCGATCGCCGCCCCGTTGAACCCCATCGCCGGCAGTCCGAAATGGCCGAAGATCAGCCCATAGTCCAGCCCGATATTCACCAGGGTCTCCGCCAGGGTGCCATACACGAGGAATTTGCTCTGGTTGGTCCCTACCAGCAGGGCATTGCGCATCTGGTAGATATACAGGAAGGGAAGCCCCCAGATCCTGATCCGAAGGAACCCGATCGCCTGTTCCCGCAGGGGCTGGGAATGCAGGGACAAGGACAGGATGGATGGCGCCAGGAACCAGGTAACCAGGATGCCCGTCAGCGAAAGCCCCAGCGCGATCAGCATTCCCTGAAAAAAGAGCCCGCCGATCTCCCGGATCCGGCCTTCTCCCGCCCGGCGTGCGATCAGCGCCTGCAGCCCATTGTTCATCCCCTGCCCGATGACGGCGAACAGGAGATAATAAACCCCCGTAATACCCGCCGTAGACAGGGCTTCCCCCGTCTGGTCGAGGTGTCCCAGGAAGATGTTATTGGTAATAAAATTGAGCTGCGGCACCAGGATAGCCAGGCTGATCGGCAGCGCCATACGGAAGATGTCCCGGTTGCCGATCGTTACTTTATAGGTCTTTATAGTTCCTGTTGCCGTCATTTTGAAAAAAGGAGGGTAAGATAAGATGGATTTTTTAAGTATTATTGCAAATCTGACAATTATGCTTAAACCAGCCTTCCAGATCGAAGTATCCTCCGTCTCAGACACCGACCTTTTACAGTCCCGCCTGCTGGTGGAGGTTAATCCGAATGCATTTACCTATGTGCTGCTTAACCAGCGGAACATGAGCCCCATGGTCGTCAAATATTTCCAGTTGGAACATAACAAGGACCGGCTTTTTACGGAAGTCCTGCGGGAGATCCTGGAGACGGACGAATTATTACGGCGCCCCGTAAAAGAGACGCTGCTCGTCTATAACTTCCCCGAGAGCAGCCTGGTACCAGAAACGCTCTTTGCGATGGACACCAACAGGGAGATCATCGATACCCTTCATGGGAACCTCAGCAAGGGATTGATCCTTACGGAAAAAATACCCTGGTGGGAATTGTTCAATGTATATCGCATCTCCCCCGACGTACACCAGCTGTTGCAACAGCAGTTCACGGCCGGAAAATACTGGCATTATTACAGCCTGATGCTGAAAAGCTATAAGATGTTCGATGCCGCAGACCAGGAGGATTGTATAAAGGTGATCTTCTACGCCGATAAGATGGTGACGCTGATCGTCCGCAACGGGAAAGTACACCTGATGCAAACCTTCCTTTACCAGAGTACAAAAGACGTGTCCTATCACCTGCTCAATTGCTGTCACCAGCTGGGTATCAGCCAGGAGAATGTAAAGCTGCTGGTAGGCGGCCTCATCGACCGGCAATCCGCTCTTAGTACCGAGCTGCATAAATACTTCCTGAAAATAAGCTTTGAAGAGATCGACGAGAGCATAAAGGTGACCGATGAGCTAAAAGAGCTGCCCCTGCATTACTTTTCCTCCATCCTGAAAATGGCCGTATGCGCATAATTGGAGGGGAATGGGGCGGAAGACGGGTCAACCCGCCGGCAAAGATGCCCCATACCCGCCCCACGACCGATATCGCCAAGGAAGGTCTGTTCAACATCCTGGAGAATAACCTCGATCTGTCATCCCTGAAGACCCTTGATCTCTTTGGGGGAACGGGGAGCATCAGCTATGAGCTGGCCTCCCGGGGCGTACGGGATCTCACCATCGTGGAAAAAGATCCTGCCATGTTTGCCTTTATCGAAAAGAATACAAAGGAACTGGGTCTGCCGAAAGATGCGGACGAGCGGGGACCGGAATTCCGGGTGGTTCGCCTGGACGTTTTTCGTTTTATCGATCAATGCACGGAAAAATTTGACTTTATCTTTGCCGGACCGCCCTATGCCCTGGCAACCATCGATGAGCTGCCAAAAAAGATCGTGGAAAAGCAACTGCTCCGGGATAAAGGCTGGTTCGTCCTGGAACATACTCCCCGCAATGATTATAAGAGATATCCCTTCTTTGTCACCGAGCGTAATTACGGTACTACCGTTTTTTCGATCTTTGTAAACAAAAGTCAGTAGCATGCGCCCTCTCTTTATCACCGGTATCGGGACCAATGTCGGTAAGACCGTGATCGCCGCTATCGTAACGGAAGCGCTACAGGCCGCTTACTGGAAACCCGTACAGGCCGGATTTGAGGAAGGGACGGATACCGAGTGGGTAGGGGACCGGATCAGCCGTCCCGGGGGAAGACTTTTTCCCGAAGCCTACCGGTTAGCCCTGCCCGCCTCTCCCCATATCTCCGCCCGTAAGGAAGGGGTAACCATCCGACTGGAAACGATCGTCGGGCAATATCAGGCGATCTGCGCCGGTGCTCTTGCACCCTCGCGCTCCTCCGTCCCATCTGCCGCTATCGCTCCTTCATCCGGTCCCGGTACTTCCGGGCTACCCGCTTTTCTTGTGATCGAAGGCGCCGGTGGTCTCTTCGTCCCCCTCAACGAAACCCAATTTATTCTCGACCTGGTGCAGCAGCTGGATGCGACGGTGATCCTGGTCAGCCGCAATTACCTGGGGAGCATCAACCATTCCCTGCTAACGGCCGAAGCATGCCGGATGCGCGGTCTCCGGGTGGCCGGCTGGATCTTCAACGACCAATACGGGCAGTACGAATCCGAGATCGCCCATTGGACCGGTATCCCCGCCATCGCCTCCATTCCTTTCCGGGAAGGGCCGGACAGGGAGTTTATCCGTGAGCAGGCCGATCGGATCCGGGAGCCCTTACGGACCGTGCTTCCAACCCCTGGCTGGTAAAATTGACGTACCTTTAGCAGGTGGCATCCGGTCCCCGGCCCGGGGTCGGTTGCAAAGACATCGAAACATCATTAAATGAATCTAAACTTCCCATTGCTAAGACCGATACGCATTCTCTTATTTCCATTCTCCCTGCTTTATGCTCTCGTCATCAAGATCCGCAACTGGTGCTACGATAAAAATATCCTCTCTTCCGCCTCCTTTAACCTGCCGATCATCTGTATCGGCAACCTGGCCGCCGGAGGGACGGGTAAGTCACCGATGGTGGAATTCCTTATCCGGACGTTAAAAGATCGCTATGAGATCGCCATCCTTAGCCGGGGGTACAAACGAAAGACCCGGGGGTATGCCCTGGCCGGCACACAGTCCACCGCCCTGGACATCGGGGATGAACCCATGCAGTTCCATAGCAAATTCCCCGGGGTGGCGATCGCCGTAGGAGAGGAGCGGATGGTGGCCATTCCTCAGCTGCTGCACGACCGGCCCAATACCCGCGCCATCCTCCTGGACGACGCCTTTCAACATCGCGCCGTGAAGGCCGGTCTCAATATCCTGCTTACCGACTGTTCGAACCTTTTTACGCGGGACTGGTGGCTGCCCAGCGGCGACCTCCGGGATGCACCCTCCAGCTACCGGCGGGCGGATATCATCGTCGTCACCAAATGCCCCGACGATCTTTCCGAGGATGCCCGCCGGGCGATCGTGATCGAGATCGGTCCCAGGTCTCACCAGCAGGTTTTTTTCACGTCTATCGACTATGGTGAACCCTATCATATTACGCGGTCGGATATACAGGTGATCGATGACCGGGTAGAAGTGCTCCTGGTCACCGGAATCGCCAACCCGGCCCCCTTAAAACGATGGCTGGACGAGCGTTCCCGTACCTATTATGAACTGGCGTACAGCGATCATCATATCTTCTCCATCGATGACCTTAATGCCATCATCCGCCGTTTCAACAGTATTCCCGCCCGCAACAAGATTATCCTCACCACGGAGAAAGACGCCGTGCGGTTGATCAAGTTCCGGCAGGAGCTGGAGGGCTGGCCTTTCTACGTGCTCCCGATCGCTCCCCGGTTTTTATTCGGTGAACAGGGACGTTTTAGCGATTTAATCGTTAAATTTATAGCTGAATTTAAACCTCCTGTGCACCCCGGCGAAGACACGCCCCCCATTTCTGGCATGAATTTCCCTCATCAACAAAAACGGACGGCATCCGACCGATAAAAGACAACAGTAACAGATGACATGATCGCGGCGAACTGCTTTCGGTCAATAAAAAATCACGAATGACAAAAATTAAAAAGAAGAAAAAAGATAAAGAACAAACCAATTCAAAGGAATTATATAAAGGTCGCTTAGACGTCACCCGCTCAGGAATGGGCTTTGTGATCGTGGAAGGGCAGGAGCAGGATATCCTGGTTCGCCCCTCGGATTTTAATACCGCGCTGCATGGCGATACCGTACAGGTCCGGGTCGTCAATAAAAGCTCCAGCAACGGCCGCTGGCAGGGAGAGGTCGTGGATGTCATCGACCGTAAGCAGGTCGAATTCCTCGGCCATGTGGAGATCAGCCAGTCCTTTGCGTTCTTTATCGCGGAGACGGACAAACCCATGCCCGACATCTATATTCCCCTTTCCAAACTGGGCGGGGCCGTCAACAACGACCGGGTCATCGCCCGGATCACGGAATGGGAAAAGAATAAAAAACCTCAGGGCGAGATCGTACAGATCCTGGACAAGACCGACGCCAACGATCAGGCGATGAAAGAGATCCTGCTGGAGAGCGGCTTCCCCATCTTTTTCCCCGAGAACGTCCTGGAGGAATCCGAACGTTTGCCTGACCTCATTGCTTCCTCCGAGATCGCCAACCGGAAGGATATCCGCGATATCCTCACCTTTACGATCGACCCCGTCGATGCAAAGGATTTTGACGATGCCATCTCCATCCGTACGCTGAGGAACGGCCTGCTGGAGATCGGCGTCCATATTGCCGATGTAAGCCATTATGTGGAGCCCGAGACCGCCCTGGACAAGGAGGCCTATGCCCGCGCGACGTCTGTCTATCTACCGGACCGGGTGAACCCGATGCTGCCGGAAAGGATCTCCAACGAGCTCTGCTCTCTCCGTCCGCATGAGGACAAGCTGACTTTTTCCGCCATCTTCGAGATGACCCCTAAAGGAGAAGTAAAACAACACTGGCTGGGGAAGACCGTCATCCACTCGGACCACCGGTTCACCTATGAAGAGGTACAGGAGATCATCGAGCAAAAGACGGGGCTGCATCAGCCCGAGGTCGAGCTCCTCAATGATATCGCGCAGCGATTGCGTAAACAGCGTTTTAAAAAGGGAGCGATCAATTTCTCCTCCACCGAAGTCCGTTTCAAGCTGGATGAGAAGGGCAAGCCGATCGGTATCATGGTAAAAGAAAGCAAGGAATCGCATCAGCTGGTGGAAGAGTTCATGCTCCTTGCCAATCGCACCGTAGCGGAAGACGTCGGAAAGGTCAAGCTGGATAAAAAGCCGGTCCCCTTTCCCTACCGCGTACACGATACGCCGGACAAGGAAAAATTGCTTCCCTTTATCGAATTTGCAAAAAAATACGGACATACGTTCGATACCACGTCCCCGCAGGCCATTTCCGAATCGTTTAATCAAATGCTGCTGGATGTAAAGGGGCGGCCTGAGCAGCATGTGCTGGAGCAGCTGGGTATCCGGACCATGGCCAAGGCGGTCTATACGACGGAGAATATCGGGCATTATGGTTTGGGATTTGAACATTATTGTCATTTCACTTCCCCCATCCGGAGATATCCCGATGTAATGGTGCACAGGATCTTGCAGGAGGTCCTGGAAGAAAAGATAGAGGCTGACAAGAAGCTGGAGGTGAAATGCCGGCATTCCAGCGAACGGGAACGCGCAGCCATGGAGAGCGAGCGGGCCGCGAACAAATACAAACAGGTGGAATACATGCAGAGCTTCCTTGGCGAAGAATTTGAAGGCGTCATCAGCGGGGTGGCCTCCTTTGGCTTCTGGGTGGAAACCGTCGAGCATAAATGCGAAGGGCTTGTCAGCATCAATAGTTTGCTTTCGTTCGATGATTTCAGACACGTGGAATCAGACTATATGCTGGTCGGGCGGCGCAGCGGACGGCAATTTCGCATGGGCGATAAGGTGACGATAAAGGTGGTGGCTGCCAACCTGGACAAACGGCAGCTCGATTATGAATGGGTTGTCAGTGCGGCTGCTCTTTCCGAGCGCAACAACCGAACGACAGAGCAGGGCGACGCCGGTGGCGATGATCCGCTTTGGCAGAGCGCCCCACCGCGGCAGGAACGGGGCGGAGCAGGCGCCGGAGGGCCCCGGGGTGGACGTGGGAGCGGAGACAGACGAAGTGGTGGGGGTGGTAAGGGAGGTCCCGGCGGACGGGGTAGTGGCCGGAAACAGGCTTCGGGAAAAGACAAAAAACAGCATAAGAAAAAGAAATAACCTTCGACCGATCATGCACAGCTTTGAAGAATTGTCCGCCTTGTTTACTACCTATTTTGGCGAACGTCGTATGCCCCGGCATCCATCCAGTCTTTATGATCCGGCTGTTTATTTTCTCGGTCTGGGGGGAAAGAGGATCCGCCCGGTCCTCTGTCTCATGGGCAATGAACTCTTCGGGCCTATCGAAGACGACGCCTGGCACCTGGCGACCGCCATCGAGCTGTTCCACAACTTCACGCTTATCCACGACGATATCATGGACAAGGCCCCGCTTCGCCGGGGAATGCCTACCGTACACGAAAAGTTCGGCGCCTCTACGGCCTTGCTCAGCGGGGATGTGATGATGGTGGTTGGATATGATTATCTGAGCCGGATCCAATCCCCCCATATCCGTCGCATCCTGCAATTGTATAACCAGACCGCTATCCACGTATGCGAAGGACAGCAGCTGGATATGGACTACGAAACGCGGCCGTCGGTGACCCTGGAAGAATACCTTCATATGATCGGGTTAAAGACATCGGTGTTGCTGGCCGCCAGTCTGCAGATCGGTTCGATCCTGGGGGGGGCGGGGATCAACAATCAGCAGCTCATCTACCAGTTCGGCAAGAGCCTTGGTCTGGCCTTCCAGGTACAGGATGACTATCTCGATAGTTTTGGCGATCCTTTGAAATTCGGCAAACAGGTGGGGGGTGATATCATGGCCGGTAAAAAGACCTTTCTTCTTATAAAGACCCTGGAAGTCGCTAATGCGGCGCAGCGCAAACAAATACAGGAATTGGGGACTGCGGACCCCGCCGCCAAAGTGGAAGGGATGCTGCAGATCTTCAAGGCCTGCGGTGTCGATACCTGGGCCCGGGAATTAAAGGAGAAATATATGCAGGCGGCTTATCAGTACCTGGACGACATTGCCGTCGTCTCCAAACGGAAGGAACCGCTTCATCAATTGGCCACTTACCTGGTACAAAGGGAATATTAGAATGGCATCGCTCCTCCGCCATCGGGAATAAATGATCGTAAATTTGTATTACAGTATTTTCTTATTAGCTTTGGCATGTAATTACCCCGGGTACGTATAATCGTCCTTGCTCCTTCCACCTGTATGCTGAGTCCTTACATTCATTCTTTTTAATTCTTTATTGTTTCCGGCTTTCCAACCAATCCGGCTACTTGATGATCTTCAAGCGGCACACCCCTGTATTGATAGGAGGGGAGGTAACAATTTTTTTAATTTTTAAAAGAATCGTAATGAGGAAACATGGAACAAGGTTAGCAACGATTGCGTTGCTGGACTTCATGAAGAAACTGGTCGAAATTTTCTTGTTGGTCGCAAGGATCATTTTGATGATCCGCCCTCATCCCGGGTCATAAGATTTCTATAAGGGTCTTCTCAAAAGCGTTTTTCAAAGCCGGTACTGCCTACCGGCTTTTTCTATACGTATCCGCGTCAAAATGAATAAAAGGTCTTTAAGGGCCGCTACTCTTTCTGCAAGGCAGAGTAATTTACTGCAAATATAGACCTTTTATTGCAATTGAGAATAATAAATTATAAAAAAGTGTTTTTTAATAAATATAAATACTTTATAAACTCTAAAATAGAACTATTAGATACATAATAGAGCTTATCATGACTAAATAGCGGAACTATTGATAACCAGTGTCTTATTCTATAACTTTTCGACTTAAAATCGATCCATGGCAGGGAAAATCGCCAAGAGAACACCTGAGCAGAAAAAGAGCGACAAGGAAAAAGAAAAGAAATATGTCTTGCTGTCCGTAAAACGTCTGCTGGAAAACAATATGCTGGAGAATCTAGATCATCTCCTGGCTTTGTATCCCGCCTCCATTGTTGCAAAAGACATCAACATAGGATACAATACCATGAAGGACAGGCTGGAAAATCCAGCTGGATTCGACGGCGAAGAGATCCGGTTGTGGGCACAGATCATCGGGACTGATTATCAAAAACTACAGGACTTTATCAACAAGGAAGCAGACGTCAGAAATACAAGCAAGTATCCTTCAAAATAAAAAACGGATGATCTGCGGATGGAACAAGAACAGTAGTCACTCATTCTTTCCACAAAACTAGACCGTCCTATCTATCCCTGCGAAAAAAAATCTTCTTTTTTCTTAAACTTTTATAGGAAATCAGCGCCTTCCTCTTATTTTACTTAGCATCACATCCGTAATACCCAGATAAGAAGCAAGATATTTTAGTGGCACCCGCAGCAGCAACTCCGGAGAATTTTCGACCAGCCATTGGTAGCGATCCTCCGCCTTATATACCCGCATAGTAAATAACTGGCGGTTTGCCCATTGATAACATTTTTCTGTCAGCAAACGACCGGTCACGTTGAAAGAAGGGAATAGCCGGTAGAGTTCCTGTAACTCTTCATACGTAATAAAATAAACCACGCTGCTTTCCAGGGCCTGTATGCTCTCGGTGCTTTCCTGCTGTGTAAAAAAACTTTCCACGGAAATACAGAGATCGCCTTCCTGCATAAACCCGGAAGAAATATCCCGTTCTGCGCAGGTACAATAGCTCCGGAATAATCCTTTTTCGACAAAGTAAATACGCGTGCAGACCTCTCCGGGCCTGCACACAAAATGTTTCTTGTGTACTATCTTTTTTTTAACCACCCCCTGTAAATGATCGATCACTTCCCGGGGTAAGGGATGGATCGAATGGAGAAAATGAAGTAATGGGCCCATAGATGATAAGTTTATGTGGAAGAAAATGTGTCAGATCGGAACGCAAACGAAAGAATTGAGAGAATGACAGGTAATGTGAGGATGACAAGATACCTGTATCAAATTTATATGTTTTTCGCCTTTCCAAAAAATATACTCGCCATAGTTTAACGCGCAGCCATTGGTGCGATCGGGCGTTAGAAGAAAACTGCCAGCTTCAACTTTGCAAAGAATGGCGTCCCCGGTGTATAGCTCACTTCATCCACGGGTCTGGTCTCGTTCTTCAACCGCGATACATACTCAAACTGCGATTCGCTCCAGGTTTGGTTGAAAAGGTTTTCGACGGCAAGCCCCACCTCATATTTCTTTTTGGTATAGTTCACCGCCAGGTCGGTAACAAAATAGCCTACTGCCGTCAGTGTATTGTCCTCATTGGCCGGACGGTTATGAAGATACCGGTAGCTGATGCCGCCGTTCCATCCGCCTTGGAACCGGAAGTCCAGTCCCGCGGTGCTGGTGAAAGTCGGCGCCAGTGGCAGATAATCCTGTCCCTTTGGATCATCGAGGCTCCGGGGCCGGGCCAGGTCCACGTTGAGGTTGGCAAAAAGCCATTCGCTTAGCTGGTAACGGGCGGAGAGATCGATGCCTTCCCGTTTTGTCCGTCCTCCCGGCGATACCGCCTGGTCGCCCAGGTCGGCCCCATAGGTAAACTCCTGCTGCAAATACAGGTACCAGAGCGCGGCATTGAGAAAGAGCCGGGGCGCTGGCTTCCAGTTCAGACCCAGGTCGGCGCCATAGGCTGCGGGAAGGATCTGGTATCCCTGGTTGGCGATGACGATCCGCGCGTCGTTGGAATGAAATCCCTTGCCCAGTTTTACATACAGCTGTGCCGACGGACTTAGCGTATATTGTATATTGATCTTTGGGCTGACGATCGTCTTTCCGGCGCCGGGGTTCCGACCATTATAGATGGAGGCGGAAGTATCGGAGACCGGCGCCCCGTTCCGGTAATAGAAATGAAGGTAATCGACCCGGAGACCTGCATTGAAGAGCCATTTACCTGTTTGTAGCGTCGAGTTCCAATATCCGTTAATACCCGTCTCATGGATATCACCCAGCTGGATATAATTCAGCAGGGTATCGCCGTGCAGGGTGTGTGCCAGGAAGCTGGGCCCTATCCTGTCATATCGCAGTCCCCATCCGGCGGAGGAGGTCAGGGTCGCCTCACCCAACCAGGCGGTATGGGTCAGCTTGCCATTGTATCCATACAGGTTCCGGGACTCGTGCTGGCGGAATTCGTCCCCCGTTTCAGGATAGAAATAGTAAAAGGTAAAATTGGAGATAAGGTTGAAAAAGTAATGGGTATAATATGCCTGATTTTCCATGGTAAAGTGATCGCCCAGCCGGGACTCCAGCTTTACGATGGCGTTGGTCCGGCTTGTATAGCCTCCCTGTGCGCTATCGATCACGCCCCAGCGATCCTTTATATACCCCTCCGCCACTGCCCGGTTGGGGATCTCCCCCGCGCTTCGCCAGCCGGAGCTGAATGTGGACAAGGTCGTCGTGAGCTTATTGTTTATTCCCAACGGGGTGGCGAACTTGCCAAAAAGGTTGCCTCGGTTAAAGTGTTCGGGGTAATGAAAGGGGCCGTCGAAATACAACCCTTCCCCTGCGATATAGGCGCTCTGTCCCTTGTCACGGGCTTTGGCAGACAACAGATCGAGCATTACCACGATCCGGCCCGTATGGAATTGACCGGCCTCGATCTTTACCATGTTCCGGTCCAGGACATTGAACGTGTGATAATCCACATAACCGGCAGTATTAAAATCACCCTTATCCGCATAATAGACGCCCTTGCCAAAGTCATAACCCGAAATGGTTTCCGGGATCAGGAAGTGCAGGTCTGCATATCCCTGGCCATGCGCCTGCGAGACCATGTTTACCGGCATGCCGTCCACGGAGATGCTGACATCGGTCCCGTGATCGGCATCAAAACCGCGGAGAAAGATCTGTTCGGCCTTTCCGCCTCCCTGGTGCTGTGCGATGAACAGACCCGGCACCAGCCGCAGCAAGTCCTGGGCGGAACGTACCGGCTGCAGGTTCAGATCGATCCTGCTCAGGGTATGAAAGGCGCCGGCAGCGGCCTGGCTGGTAATGATCACTTCCTTCAGGTCCAGCGTTCCTTTTTCCATAGCGATAACTAGGATGTCCTTCTGCCCCGGACCGCCTTTTCTTTCCTTGATCTGTTGTCTCTGTGTTGTATAACCGATCATCGATACTTCGATCCCGGTGGGGGACGAGATCCCTCTTAATACAAAATATCCCTGTTGATCTGTTAATACATGACGGGTCGTCAATGTGTCGGTAACGATCGCCATCTCCAGTGGCTCCCGGGTTGCCTTATCGATGACCCGTCCCCGGAGGAGAGACTGGGCATTACCGGATGACAGGATGCAGGTAAAAAATAGCAGTAATAGTAATATGTTACACGAATGACGCATCCCTGCAAAAATCCCTGTATTTAGTCAAATTTCCCTAATTTCCATCCGCAAATACATTACCGCATTCTCTAAACACCTATATAAATCATATTTCGGATGTCCAATTCACTGTTCCGTAAGAAATCACTGGATAAGATCCAAAAAGATGCAGCCGAAGGAATGACCGATGGTCATGGGGGAGGGGAGCTTAAAAAGGTGCTGAATGTGCGGGATCTTACGTTTATGGGGATTGCGGCCGTTGTCGGAGCGGGTATTTTCTCCACGATCGGGCTGGCTGCCTATGATGGAGGACCCGGCATCTCCTTGTTATTTATCCTGACGGCGGTCACCTGTGGGTTCTCTGCCCTTTGTTATGCGGAATTTGCCAGCAGGGTCCCTATCGCGGGCAGCGCCTACACCTATGCGTATGTTTCCTTCGGGGAGCTGATCGCCTGGATCATCGGCTGGGCCCTTATCCTGGAATATGCCATCGGGAATATCGTCGTCGCCATTGCCTGGAGCGGTTATTTCAATAATTTATTGCTGGGATTCAATATTCATCTGCCCGCGTGGATGATCACCGATCCCGGTACCGCAAAAGATGCTTTTCTGGCGGCACAGGATGCGGTGGCTCACAGCAAGCCCCTTACGGATGGTTTCCGGGAGGCGATCGCTACCTGGAACTCGGCCCCGGTCATCGGAGGATTGCATATTTTCCTGAATATCCCGGCTTTTATCATCGTGTGTATAATCGCAACCGTGACCTATGTCGGGATAAAGGAAAGCAAGAAAAGCACCAACTTTATGGTGATCTTCAAGATCATCGTCGTCATCCTGGTGATCATCATCGGCGCCTTTTTTGTCAATACCGCCAACTGGCATCCCTTCCTGCCCAATGGTTTTTCGGGGGTGCTGAAAGGGGTCTCGGCGGTATTCTATGCCTATATCGGGTTCGACGCCATTTCCACCACCGCCGAAGAATGTACGGATGCGCAGCGGGACCTGCCCAGGGGGATGATCTATTCCCTGCTGATCTGTACTGTGCTTTATGTTTTGATCGCGCTGGTGTTGACGGGCATGGTCCATTATTCCAAATTAAATGTAACCGATCCGCTGGCCTTTGTCTTCCAGGAAGTACACCAGGGCTGGATCGGCTATGTCGTCTCGATCAGCGCCGTGGTGGCTACCACCAGCGTTCTGCTGGTCTTCCAGCTCGGGCAGCCCCGGATCTGGATGAGCATGAGCCGGGACGGGCTGTTGCCCAGGGCCTTTGGAAAGATCCATCCAAAATTCAAGACCCCCTGGTTCTCCACCATCGTCACCGGTATCCTGGTAGCGGTTCCCTCCCTTTTTCTGAGCAGCGGTCTGATGACGGCGCTGACCAGCATCGGGACCCTTTTTGCCTTTGTGCTGGTATCCGGCGGGGTGCTCTTGTTACCAAAGCTTACGGGGCCCGGGCGGGGAGGATTCCGGATGCCTTATTGGAACGGTCGTTATTTCATCCCCGTGCTATACCTTGGATTTCTGTTTCTTTTTGGCTCGCGGTTGAAAGAAGACCTGCAAAATATCGCTCATGACAGCCTGGAGGAAGTGTTATTTCTCGTTTTTGCCCTGCTTGTTACGACACTAAGTATCGCCACTGTGGTCCGAAAATATTCCCTGATCCCGGTTTTGGGGGTCTTTTTCTGCGCCTATCTGCTGGTGGAGATCCCGGCCATCGCCTGGGAATGGTTCTTTGTCTGGATGGGGATCGGGCTGCTGATCTATTTTATGTACGGGTACCAAAGAAGCAAGCTGTCGGCGGCCGGGGAAAAAAAATCGTAACTTTGCCGGATCATGAAATTCCAGGTAGGAGATAAGGTCGTTATTCAGCATTCCAACGATGAGGGGGAAGTCATAGAGATCATCAACGATAAAATGGTCCTTGTAGATGTTCGGGGAGTTAAATTCCCGGCGTATACCGATCAATTGGATTTTCCCTATTTTAAACGGTTCACCGAGAAGAAGCTTTTCCCCGAGAAGAAGGTGAAGCAATATATCGATCAGCTTCCTCCCGAGAAGCCCGTGGCCGGCCGGAAGAAAGAGCGGATCGCCCAACTGGCCGAAGGGGTCTGGCTTACCTTTCTCCCGGTTTTTGAAAACGACGAATTTGGCGATGATGTCGTTGAAAGTCTGAAGATCCATCTTGTCAACAATACGAGCGCGGCCTACCATTTTTCTTATCATCTGAATTACTTTGGGAAGAGCGATTTTGACCTGGAGGGCCAGATCCCTGCCTTGCAGGATTTTTATCTGCATGATATTCCCTTTGCCAACCTCAACGACAACCCGGTCTTTGAATGTGATTTTTCGCTGGTGCCGCCGGACCGGACAAAGGCGGATCATTACGAAACGTCCCTGAAGCTAAAGGCCAAACAGGTGTTTGGCCGGATCGAAGAGATAAAGAAGAAGGGGGAGGCGACCTTTTCCTTTAAATTATTCGACAGCTATCCCTTCAGGGTCATCGAAGAGGAAGTCGTAAACCCGCTCAACCTGCTTTCCGGTTCGGGGTTCCGCATCTATGAAGCTTCGCGGGCCCGTCAGCATATGGAGTCCGCCCGTTCGGAGCTCGACCTGCATATCGAAAAGCTTACGGATAAATGGTCTTCCCTGGATAACTTCGAGATCCTTACGCTCCAGCTACAGACCTTTGAAAAATATTTCGATCTGGCCCTGGCCCACCATCTTCCTTCCATGATCGTCATCCACGGGCTGGGCACCGGCAAGCTCCGGGACGAGGTCCATGAGATCCTCCGCACAAAACGCCATGTCAAATCCTTTGTCAACCGCTATGATCCCCGTTATGGGTATGGGGCGACGGAGATCTTTTTCCAGTATGGGAAATGAGTGTCTTCCATGCCGGGAATGCGGAAACGTTTCCGTAAAAAATTTCCTGTTGTTTCGGCGCTATCCTTAATTTCAAACCTTCATTATGCTCCCGCCACAGCCGGTGCACCCCAAAATTAAGGCTATGAAGATTGCGTTGCCCCTATTGCTATCGTTGTATTTTACAGGAATGACCGTATCCGGATGGGCTCAGCCCCTGACGGCCCCTCCGCCGGTAAATGACATCCGCGTAAAGGTGGATCCGGTTTCCGGTGGGTATGCCATTACATCCGCCGTGTTGCATTGGACATTTGAAGGCAGTATCGGGCAGCCGGTGCGTGATCTGCATACCCTTGCGGGCAAGGATTCGGTCGGGACGTTCAAGGCGGTCTCTTTCAGCTGGAAGAGCGGTAATGCCTACACGGCGACGATCCGCTGGTATGCGCAGCAGCCGGTGGTGATCTTTTCCCTGTCCCTTCCCGAAGGCTCCCGGCAGGGGATCGTGACCTTTCCCGTGTTCAAAAAAATACCGTCCCTGCCTTACAGTTTTAGCTATCATAACCGGATCTTCCCTCTTCCGCAATTCTTCCTGGAAGAGACCTCCACTCCCTGGCTGCTATTTAATGACCATGCCGATGCCTGTGTTCTTTCACCCGCTTCTGATTTTATGGTGTCATTGATGACCGTGGATTCCACGGCGAGGGGCATAGACACTATCGGCAGCGGTCTGAACCCCGAAGTGCAGATATTGCCTCCTCATTTTACGCATTCGACGATCCTGGTCCTGGGCAGGGGCATCCGCAGCACCTGGGATGAATGGGGAAATGCGCTGCGTGCCCTGTACGACAGGCGACGCCCGGCCAACGACTGCGATGCCCTGCTGAATTATTTCGGATACTGGACGGATAACGGCGGCGATTATTATTATAATTATGATACGACAAAAGGATATTCCGGGACTTTGCTGGCGGTGAGGGACCACTACCGGGAGAAGGGCATTCCCCTGGGTTATGTGCAGCTTGACAGCTGGTGGTATGAAAAATCCAATTTCGGGATGGACAGACGTCGCGGTGCGCCGAGGAAGAACCCAAATCTTCCTGCAGGTGCGTGGAATCTCTCCGGTGGGCTGTTGGAATACAAGGCCGATCCGTTCCTGTTCCCCCGGGGTCTGGCGGCTTTTCAAAAAGACCTGGGCGTGTCGCTGGTGACGCATGGCCGTTGGATGGACCCGGGCAGCGACTATTACAAGAAGTATAAGATGTCGGGGTTTTCGGCCATCGATCCCGCCTATTGGGAACATATCATGAGTTATCTCCGGCAGAGCGGTGTGATCAGCTATGAGCAGGACTGGATGAACTACCAGTATACGAGAAATCCCCAGATGATCTCGGATATAAATACCGGAAACGCCTTTACCGATGGAATGGCGGAGGCTGCGCAAAAAAATGGGATCAACCTGCAATATTGTATGGCGCTGCCGAGGTATTTTATGCAGGGGGTCAAATACAATAACCTGACTACGGCAAGGGTCAGCGGTGACCGGTTTCTTCCGAAACGTTGGATACCGTTCGTCTTTACGTCCCAACTGGCCTATGAAATGGGCATCTGGCCCTGGAGCGACGTATTCAAGAGCTCCGAGACCGGGAATATGATCGTGTCGGTGTTATCCGCCGGCGTGGTCGGGACCGGCGATGCGATCGGCAAGGAAGACAAGGCCAATATCCTGATGGCCTGCCGGGATGACGGGGTCCTTGTAAAACCGGATATCCCCCTCCTGCCGATGGATCAGGATTATCTGCAGATGGCCCGCGGGCAAAAGAAGCCCGTGCTGGCCTCTACGCATACACAACATGGTAAGATCATCACCGGCTATGTGCTGGCCTTCTCGGATGCGATGGACACGGCTGCGGGCAATGTCGTCACGATTGCGGCCGATGCCGCGGATGCCGCTTCGGTCGACGCTGCCTCCGTTAACAGGACCACTTCCCTTTCCCCGGCCGATGCCGCCGGGGCCCGTCAGTTCAGTTTTCGGCCGGGCGAGCTGGTAAAGGCGGAGAAGGTAGTCGTGTACAACCCGCAGCGAAATGTCTTGCGGCTGATAACAGGCGGTGAGGCGTTCCGGGATGAGTTGCCGGAAGACAAATATGCATATTATATTATTGCTCCCGTTACCCCGGCGGGGATCGCCTTTTTGGGCGATGCGGGGAAGATAGCGGCTACCGGTAAAAAACGGATCGCTGGTATCCGGATGTCCGGAAAGACCCTGCAGGTGGATGTGCTGTTTGCCAAAGGCGAATCCATGGTGACGTTACGCGGGTATTCCGAACGGGCTGTCATAGCGGATAAGGGGACGATCAACCGGGATGCCGCCACCCATTTGTTCACCTTGTCGCTGCCCGCGCCTGTGACCGGCAGCGGCGTAACCGTGAATTTCAGGGAAAGGCAATGACGGGATGGATAAAGCGCGTACCTTTGCCGGTGCTACCAACCGGGTCATCGCTCTTTCGCATCGCGAAGGGGAGGAAAGTCCGGACAGCATAGGGCAATGTACCGGTTAAGAGCCGGGGGGCGTCTTGACGTCAACAGATAGTGCCACAGAAAATAACTGCCTCTCCGTAAGGAGGGGTGAGGTTGAAAACGTGGGGTAAGAGCCCACGGTTCCGTCGGGTAACCGGCGGGGCGGGTAAACCTTACAAGCTGAAATGCCACGTATACCGGCGATCGAGGGCGGCCCGCCCGATGCCGGAGGGTAGGCAGCTAGATCCCTGTAGTAATACAGGGGCCAGATAAATGATGACCGCCTGCTTCACGGCAGGGCACAGGATCCGGCTTACAGGTTGGTAGTTTTTTTTAAAATTGGCCGTGCATAGATCATCCCGGTGAACGATTACAGCTAAAAGTACAGGTTTCCCAACCAGCCGCCGATCTCCATCATCCAGGCCAGTCCCAGGTGTACCATCAGACCGCCCAGGATGGACCGGGTGCGCATAGCCAGGACTCCGAGGATGAGCCCCCCAAAAAACGAAGAGATACATTCACCAAGCGGCTTCCCGAAATGGATCGTGCAGTAAAAGGCGGCCATCGGAAGGATAACATCGGCTCCTGCATAGCGGGCCAGCCCGACGACCAGCAGCCCGCGGAAAAAAAGCTCGATGGAAAGAAAGTCCGACCCATAGGAGAGCTCGTAGAGCAACTTCCAGGGCCAGGAGGGATGGGCGACGGCGTTGAGTCCGGCGATGTTCTTAACCTTTGGATATACCTGCAGAAAATCATGCTGGGTGGAGGCCAGCCCGATGATGGGGACGAGCAGTAAGAGAAGAAAAAAATACGGGCGGGCGTTGAAATTCCGTCCTGTCAGTCCCACAGCCTCCCAGGGATGGTGCCCTTCGAGCAGCTTTGTTTTCCAGCAGCCGTATACCAGGATCAGTAACAATAATAATTTCGCGGGCAGCTGCAGCACGACCTGCGTATAATGGTCCCAGACGGGAGAGCCGGACGAGGGTAATAAGGCTCCCAGGTCCCAGTGGATCATCTTTGTGGCGAAGTAGAGGGGCGCCAGGCAAAGCAGCTGTATCCCTTTGCGGTTGTGCGATGACGCGTGTTCGGCTACTGATGCCGATTGTTGCCTGCTGTTCTGTCCGTCTGGTTCCTGTCCGGATTTCCGGCGGAACCGGTTTTGTAACCCCCAGGCGACGGCCAGCACGCCGCCATAAAAAACGACAAATCCTACCCAGGAAAGATACCGGGGGCGGATGGCAAGGATCCTTCGCTCGATGCCAAGCGTATAATTCAGTGTGACCAGGAGGGCGACAAAAAGAAAGGTAAGAAGAAAGCTTTTACGGGATTGTAGTTGGAGATAGTGGCGGAGATAGATGATAAAGGCTTTCATCCGGCTGGCTTATGAAAGAAAGCTTTCCTTCATTTTCCCCAGCAGGTCCGTGGCGATCATCTTTTGTGCGAGATTGATCATATTCAGAAAGGAGCGTTCGCGGGAGATGCCATGTCCGATGATAACGGGTTTGGTCACACCCAGCAGGGGGGTCCCGCCGTAGTGCTCGAAATCAAAACGCTCGAAATAGTCGTTCTCGATCTTTTGGTTCTTTGTGATGCTATGCAATGACTCGGCCATCTTGAGGATGACGTTGCCGGTAAAGCCTTCGCAAACCATCACATCGGCCTTGTCCAGTAGGAGGTCCCGGCCTTCGATATTCCCGATGAAATGGATCTGGGTGTTCTCCTTTAGCAGGGGATAGGCGGCCTGTGCCAGGATATTTCCCTTGCCTTCTTCTTCCCCGATATTCAACAGACCGACCCGGGGCTGTTCGATGCCCAGGATATGCCGGGCATACAGGGAGCCCAGGATGGCGAATTGGTTCAGGTTCTCCGGTTTGCAGTCGGCATTCAGTCCTACGTCCAGCAGTACGCCGGTCCCGCCGTTCTCTTTGGGAAGGATGGTGGAGATAGTAGGGCGTTGAATACCCTCGATCGGTTTGAGGGTATAGAGGGCGCCTACCAGCATAGCACCGGTATTGCCGGCGCTGATAAAGGCATCCATTTTGCCGGTTGCCAGCAGCTGGAACCCGACGGCGATAGAAGATTGTGGCTTTTCCTTCAGGGCCCTGGTGGGATGTTCGTTCATGCCGATGACCTGCTCGGCATGAACGACCTTTACGGCACCGGAAGGGATGGCGTATTCCTTTAATAAGGGGTGGATCTGATTCTCGTCCCCTACGAGGAACAAGGTAGCAGGGGACGCTATTCTTTTCAGATATAGTTGTACCCCCTTCACTGCTTCCAGTGGGGAGAAGTCTCCACCCATCATGTCTAAACCGATATTCATCGACGGCAAAGTAATTTTACTACTAAATTACTTGATTGGAGCCACTTCGGCTACAACTCTTCCTTTGTAGTATAATTTACCTTCACTGACATGGGCGCGGTGGCGCACATGAATTTCACCGGTGGTGCTGTCTTTGCTTAAAGTTACTTTCTCAGCCTTATAATGCGTCCTTCTTTTCGCGCTGCGCTGCTGGGAATGTCTCCGTTTCGGATTTGGCATATCACATCTAATTTAAAGTATCCAATAATTTTATTTGTCGCTTTCCCGACGGTCGCCCGGCGGGTCTGATCTTATTCTTTTGTCTTGTCGAGGTCCCTGAACTTTTCCAATCCCTTCCACAGGGGATTACCTACCTGGCTCTTTTCCTGTTCCAGTTTTTTCAGCATTTCCAGTACTTCTTTGTTGCAATGCGGTCCTCCCATCTCTTCCGGCTTACACATGCGCTGCATCGGTATGCTGAGATTGATGAACTCATAGATCCAGTCCGAGATATGCAGGTGGCTTTCTCCCTTGGATATATAATACACATCGGGGTCTTCTTCCTGCTGGTTCATGATATCCGGGTCTTCCACTAGCTTTACCAGGATATTGAATTCATCCCAGAGGTCCAGCGGCAGATTATTGCCACAACGGTCACAGGCAATCTCGATCTTGCCGCCCACCTCGAATTTCAGGAGCATGAAGCTGTTCTTTTTATCCAAAGACAGCTTTACCTGGGCGTCGCAATTACGAAAATCCTGTTGTTGGTATGCCTCAAAGAACTTATCGGTAATCCTGTAGCTAAACTCATGAATACCAGCCTTAAGGCCCACAAACGCTATTTCAAATTCCCTGCGGCTGCTCATGAGTGCTTTTTAAAGAGCTTGCAAAGGTATGGATAAATTATTAGAAATCAGATTTAAGGGTTGGAAAAATTAAACTACTTACATTTATGCCACTAAAAAGTTGACAAATCCTGTTGATTGTCCTCTAAAACGCAGAAAATGAAGCTACTGATAGTCGAAGATGAAAAGGCGCTGGCCGATAGCATCCTGCACTACCTGACCCGGGAAAGCTTTGTCTGCGAGGTGGCCGGCAGCTATGTAAGTGCCCTGGAAAAGATCGAGTTATACGATTATGATTGTATCCTCCTCGACATCAGCCTGCCTGACGGCAATGGGCTGCAGTTGTTAAAAGAGCTGAAAGCCAATCACAAATCCGATGGGGTGCTGATCATATCCGCCCGTCATTCCATCGAGGACAAGGTGTCCGGTCTGCAGCTGGGTGCGGACGACTATCTTGCCAAGCCCTTTCATCTTTCCGAGCTGAAGGCCCGGGTCGCGGCCATCATCCGCCGGCGGCATAGCGCGGGGAATAATGTCATCCGGCTGGAAGAGATCGGGATCGATACCCTGGCCCGTTCGGTCGAGGTGAGCGGGCGCCCCCTGGACCTTACCCGGAAGGAGTACCAGCTGCTTCTTTATTTTGCCTATAACAAGGGGAGGGTCGTCTCCAAGAATGCCATTGCCGAACATCTCTGGGGGGACGACACCGGCGCCGCCGCCAGCTATGATTTTATTTACACCCATATCAAGAACCTCCGTCGCAAGCTGATCGAAGCCGGCTCCCGGGACTATATTCAGAGCGTCTATGGGATGGGGTATAAATTTGCGCTATGATGATTGAAGTGAAAAAATAGCTGTGATGATTGAAGAAAAAAAATGAGTACGAACGGATGAAACTCTTTGTAAAATACAGCCGGGTAAATATCATCGCCAGCATCGGGGCCCTGCTCCTGGGCAGCATCGGTTATTATTTTATCGTTCGTTACGTCCTCGTCCATCAACTGGACGACACGCTGAAGATCGAAGAGGCGGAGATACTCGATTATGTAAAGACCCGGGACCGGTTGCCCGAGCCGGCCAATTACCGGGACCAGCAAATTCGTTTTATCCCGGCGGAAACGCCGGTCGCCCGGCAATTTGTCCATACGAAGGGGAGGGGGAAGGGCGCCCGTCATCCTGACCCAGACGAACCTTATCGGGAGCTGTTGTTTTCCGTCAGGGCAGGCGGGCAACTCTATGTCGTGTCGGTCAGCAAGTCGGAAGAGGAAACGGAAGACCTGCTGCAATTGATGATGCTGATCACGGCGGGGATGATCCTGTTGTTGCTGGGCACCCTTTTCCTGGCAAACAGGCTGCTGCTGCGGCGGATCTGGCAACCTTTTTACCAGAGCCTGGAAGGGATCCGCCGGTTCAACCTGTCCAGCCGGGAGCCCCTGCCCGTTACCGGTACGGATATCGATGAATTCAGGAGTCTCGACGAGGCGGCCCGGCTGATGACCCTCCAGATCCTGAAGGACTATGAGATCCTGAAGAACTTTGCCGACAATGCCTCTCATGAAATGCAGACGCCGCTGGCGATCATCAATTCCAAGCTGGACCTGATGATACAGGACCCGGGTATGGAAGAGCGGCATCATCGCCCGATACAGTCCATCTATGATGCGATCAGCCGTCTCCGGCAGCTGAACCAGTCCCTGCTCCTGCTGACCAAGATCGGGAATAACCAATTCGTACATACGGAGCAGATGGATCTTGCCGCCCTTATCGAAGAGAAATTGGTCCAGCTGGAAGACATGGCCCGGGATCGTCACCTGGTGGTGCGGACCGACCTGGACAAGCTATCCCTTCCGGTCAATGGCTATCTTGCCGATATCCTGTTGAACAATCTTTTGCTCAATGCCATCCGTCATAACCGGGAGGGCGGTCATTTGGACGTCCGGCTTAGGGACGGGAGTCTGCGGATCAGCAATTCCGGGGCGGAATTGTCTTTTGACCCGGCTACGATCTTCGATCGTTTTACAAAGGGGCCGCATTCCGCGGGGACCGGTCTGGGGCTGGCGATCGTCCGGCAGATCTGTGATAATTACCGGTGGCCGCTGGTCTATGCGTATGAGGATGGTATGCATGTAATGGAGATCCGTTTCCCTCTACAGAATTTCGACAAAATACATCATTAATTTCGCTGCGATGAAGCTCAATTACTGCAGGATCGGTGTGCCGGGTCTTTATCTGCTCCTGTTATGCTGGAGCCTGGCCGCCCGTTCCCAGGGCAACGCCCCTTCCATGCCCGCTGCGTCCGCCGGGAAGAACCTCGATTTTTACCTGGACCAGGCCCTGCAAAACAGCCCCCTTTTAAAAGATTATCAGAACCAGGTCCTGACCGGAGAAGTGGACAGCCAGATCGTCCGTGCCGGCTACCGTCCCCAGGTCAACGGGTCCAGCGTCAATATGTATGCGCCCATACTCAACGGGTATGGATACGACCAGGCCATCAGCAATGGCGGCAATTTCAGCACGCTGGTGGGTGTCAATAAGACGATCGTCGGCCGCAGGCACCTGGACGCCCAGTTCGAGACCATCCGGTTACAGAATGAGGGGCTTCGTAATACGGCAAAGATCTCCGAACAGGATCTTAAAAAGAACATCGTCGCCCAGTATATCACCGCTTATGGCGACCTCCGGCAATTGGGTTTTAACCGCGAGGTCTATGCTCTTCTGCAAAAGGAAGAGCTCCTGCTCAAGGACCTGACGGAGAAGAACGTCTATCGCCAGACGGACTACCTGGCCTTCCTCGTTACCCTCAAGCAGGAGGGGCTCTTGCTCCGGCAACTGGAGATACAATACCGCAATGACCATGGCACGCTTAACTATCTCTGCGGCATTGCGGATACGGCCGCTACGCCCCTGGACAGCCCGGACATCCGTCTGCAGCCCCTTCCGGATATCAGCCATTCCGCCTTTTTCCGGCAATATCATCTCGATAGCCTGAAACTGCGCAATGACCGTTCGCTGATCGATTTCAATTACCGGCCAAAGGCTTCGGTCTATGCAGATGGCGGTTATTCTTCTTCGTTGGCCTATGAAGCCTATAAGAATTTCGGGGTAAGCTTCGGCATCACGGTGACCGTCCCCATTTATGACGGCCATCAGCGCAAGCTGCAATACAGCAAGCTGGATATTTCCGAACGAACCCGCAGCGGTTATAAGGATTTCTTTACCCGGCAGTACAGCCAGCAGATCGCCCAGCTATCCCAGCAGCTGCAGGCTACCGAAGAGCTTATCGGGCAGATCGGGGAGCAGGTACGTTATTCGGAGGCGTTGATCCAGGTGAACGGCAAGCTGTTGGGGACGGGGGATGCAAAGATCGCGGACTATATCCTGGCGCTCAGCAATTATCTCAACGCAAAGAACCTGCTTACGCAGAACGATATAACCCGTTTACAGATCATCAATCAAATCAACTACTGGAATCGATGAAGACATATATTACGCTCCTGCTTGGCGCGACCATTCTTTTTTATGCCTGCGGTTCTTCCGGTTCGTCGGGGAAAGAAACGGCCGGTAAGGATTCCGCTGCGACGAAGGAAAAAGCAGACGCTGCCGGCGGGGAAAAGGCTGCCGACGCCTCCGATTCCTTCGATGCCCGCACTCCCGTCACCGTTACGACCGTCAGCAACGATCCCCTCAACGATTATACCGAGCTCAATGCCGTCTCCGCCTTTTTGCAGAAGAGTTATGTAAAGGCAAACACCAATGGGTACCTGCAATCCGCCGATGTTTACCCGGGTAAGTATGTGGAGACGGGACAGCCGCTTTTCACCCTTCGGACAAAGGAAGCGCAGACGATCGGCAATTCGCTGAAAATACTCGATTCCAGTCTGCATTTTTCGGGGCTGAATACCATCCGGGCGGGTCAGCATGGCTATATCACCCAGCTGAACCACCAGTCGGGCGACTATGTACAGGATGGGGAGCAGCTGGCCGTTATCAGCGACCGGAACAGCTTTGTCTTTTTGTTAAACCTTCCCTACGAGCTGCGTCCCTGCGTATTGGGTAAGAAGAATGTGGAGCTGTTCCTGCCCGATGGCACAAAACTGGAGGGTGTTATCGGCGCTGCCATGCCCACCGTGGATTCCGCTTCCCAGACGCAAAACGTGATCATACGAGTGAATAGCGCTTCCGCCATCCCGGAGAACCTGATCGCCAGGGTACGTATCATCCGGTCGGCCAAGATAAGCTCCCAGTCCCTGCCCCGGGCTGCCCTGCTTACGGACGAGACGGAGAGCGATTTCTGGGTCATGAAGCTGATCGACAGCGCCACCGCCGTAAAGGTCCCTGTAAAAAAAGGCATAGAGACGACTGATCGGGTTGAGGTGTTATCCCCTCGTTTTTCCGCGTCGGACAGGATACTTGTGACCGGTAATTACGGACTGCCCGATACGGCGAAAGTAAAAGTGGAGGTGCCGCAGCCATGAAGAACTTCTTTGTCTCCTATAAGAATCCCCTCACCGTCACCCTGGTGATCATCATCCTGGGTGGGATGTTTGCCTATAGCAAGCTCCAGACCTCGCTGTTTCCCGAGATCACCTTTCCCAAGATAAAAGTGATCGCCGATGCCGGTCTTCAGCCGGTGAGCAAGATGATGGTCACCGTTACCAAGCCGTTGGAAAACGCCATTAAACAAGTCCCCGATCTGCAATATGTCCGCAGCACCACCAGCCGCGGCAGCTGCGAGATCTCGGCCTTTATGGATTGGAACGCCAATATCGACCTCAGTCAGCAGCGGATCGAGTCGAAGATCGGCGAGATCCGGAACGATCTTCCTCCCGGGACGCAGATCACCGTGGAGAAGATGAACCCCTCTATCCTGCCGGTAATGGGGTATACGCTGGAAAGCCATAATAAGTCGCCTATCGAGCTAAAGCAGCTGGCGAACTATACCATCAAGCCCTTTTTGTCCCAGGTAAGCGGTGTCTCCGAAGTCCGGATCATCGGCGGGAAGACAAAGGAATACTGGGTGACCCTGGATGCGCAGAAAATGAGCACCCTCTCCATTACGCCCGATATGCTCAACGGGTCCATCGGCCAGACCGGTTTTGTAAAGTCCAATGGATACCTGTCCGATTATCATTTCCTATATCTTACCGTGACCGATGCAACCGTCCATTCAAAAGAGGATATAGAGAACATCGTTGTCCGCAATACCGGCAAGCGGGTGATCCTCCTGAAGGAGATCGCTGCCGTCGACGTAAAGGAAGCGGTAGAATATACAAAGATCAATGCCAATGGAAAGGATGCGGTCCTCATCGCCGTTATAAAACAACCGAATGCCAACCTGGTGGTCATGTCGAAGGCGATGGAAGACCAGGTCGCCGCACTAAAAAAGATCCTCCCGGCGGGGGTGACGATCCAGCCTTATTATATCCAGGCGGATTTTGTCAACACCTCGGTAAAGAGCGTTACCGACAGCCTTTGGATCGGACTGGCCCTGGCCATTATCGTGGCGATCCTTTTCTTACGGTCCCTGAAGGCCAGCGCTACCCTCCTTATCACCATCCCGGTTACGCTTTGTCTTACGCTCATCGTGCTCTATGCCATCGGGTATACGTTTAATATCATGACGCTGGGCGCCATTGCGGCGGCTATCGGACTCATCATCGACGATGCGATCGTCGTGGTGGAGCAGATCCATCGTACCCATGAAGAACATCCGGATCAGCCGACGACCGGTCTGCTGCAAAAGGCTATCCACTACCTGTTCCCCGCCATGCTGGGGTCTTCGATCAGCACGATCGTCATATTTGTACCGTTTATACTCATGAGCGGGGTAGCTGGCGCCTATTTCAAGGTGTTGACCAATACGATGATCATTACCCTTGTCTGTTCGTTTTTTGTCACCTGGATAGGGTTGCCGGTCATTTACCTGTTGCTGACCCGACACCGGAAAAGGGAGCGGGTCGTCAAACCGCATAACATAAAGAATCAGCGATGGGTCCTTTTTTTTATCCTTCGTCCCTGGCTTAGCCTTCTTATCATGGGTGCGCTGGCCTGGACGATCTGGTTTGTCCTGCCACAGTTGGAGACAGGGTTTCTTCCGGAGATGGATGAGGGCAGTATCGTGCTGGATTATAACTCCCCTCCCGGGACCACCCTGCAGGAGACCGACCGGATGCTCCGGGAAGTGGAGAAGCTCCTCGTAAAGGTCCCCGAGGTGCAGGCCTATTCGCGCCGTACGGGAACGCAGATGGGTTTTTTTATAACCGAGCCCAACACCGGCGACTACCTGATCCAGTTAAAGACGGACCGTACCCGGTCGACGGAGGACGTGATAACGGATATGCGTAAGCAGATCGAGGCCACGCAACCGGGCTTGCGCGTGGATTTCGGACAGGTCATCGGCGACATGCTGGGGGACCTGATGACTTCCGTGCAACCCATCGAGATCAAGGTCTTTGGGGATAATCCCCAGACATTGCAGGACCTTTCCAAACAGGTCTCCGATGCCGTGTCTAAAATTGAAGGGACGGCGGATGTTTTTAACGGTATCGTCATTGCCGGTCCTTCCGTCAGCATAGAACCGTCGTATGCCCGTCTTGCTCAATTCGGGCTCACCCCTGCCGGGCTTCAATTCCAGCTGCAGAATTCTCTTGAAGGAAATATTGTAGGAACCCTTCCGGAGAAAGAACAGCTGACAAATATCCGTATGGTCTACCCGGGCAGCCGCACCATGAGCGTGGCGGATATCGGCCGTCTGCCCATCTTTCTTCCCAATGGCCAGCTAAAGCCCATCACGGATCTTGCAACCGTTACGGTCAAAGCAGGCGATGCCGAGATCCAGCGGGAGAACCTGCAATCCATGGGTGTCGTCACCGGGCGCCTGGAAGGGCGGGATCTGGGAAGTGTCATGAAAGATATTCAGCAGGTGGTTGCGGCGAAGATCGTGTTGCCGCAGGGTTATCATATCACCTATGGTGGCGCCTATGCCGACCAGCAGCAGTCTTTCCGGGAGCTGCTTACGATCCTTATCACCGCGAGTCTATTGGTATTTGGGGTCATCCTCTTTTTGTACCGGAAGTTCTCGGTGGCCCTCGTGATCCTGCTCGTGGCGGTGTTTGGCATTTCCGGCAGTTACCTGGCCCTTTATCTCACCCACACGGCGCTGAACGTTGGCAGCTATACCGGTCTGATCATGATCGTGGGGATCATTGGGGAGAATGCCATCTTTACCTTTTTGCAATTCCGGGACTCCCTGGCGACGATGTCGGTGGATGATGCCATTATCTATGCGATCTCCACCCGGCTCCGGCCCAAACTTATGACGGCCCTGGGCGCGATCATCGCCCTGATGCCGCTGGCCCTGGGGATCGGTACCGGCGCCCAGTTGCACCAACCGCTTGCCATTGCCGTGATCGGCGGGTTTGTCATCGCCCTGCCCCTGCTGCTGATCGTGCTGCCTTCCCTGCTGCGTGTATTATATAAAGGAAGGAAATAGTTTTATTTATAATAAATACGTAGTTTTGAGAACCTTTTGACATCCTCGTTCCGGTAGAAATTACCAATCCCCACCAATTTGTCGCAACAAAACAGGTTCCTTATGCCCCATAAGGGGTATCCCCAGAACAAAAAGCACAAATGATGATCTACCTCAATGATCCTCTGATCCGGATAGGCATAGTAGAGAGCGATCCGGTCTATTTACAGGCGTTGGAAAGCATGTTTTCCCTGTCCCCGGAATTCGAACTGACGGGTGTATGGAAGGATTCCGGCAGCGCCATCCGGGAAATTCCCGGCACCTCGCCGCATGTCGTATTGATCGATATACATTTGCCGGCCGTGAACGGTATCGATTGTATCCGGCAATTGAGAAAGATCGATCCCGACATCCAGTTCCTGGTCTTTACCGGTTGTGAGCAGGGGGTCGAATCGGTCTTCGATGCTTTTAAAGCGGGCGCCACCGGCTATATATTAAAAAAGGATGGCGCCGAATCCCTTCTCCGGAGCGTCAAGGAGCTGCATGCCGGCGGATCGCCGATGAGCCGGAGCATAGCCCGGAAAATAGTCGACTCCCTGGGTCGTCCTGCCACTCCCGGGGGCAAGGATCATCTCCTGACAAAAAGAGAGGAGGAAGTGCTCACCTTGTTGTCCGAAGGAAAAATGTATAAGGAAGTGGCTATCCGGCTGGGAATAACGATGGAAACGGCGAAGAAGCATGTCAAACATATTTACAACAAACTGGAGGTGCAGAATAAGATGGAGGCCGTCAATAAATGGCGCAGCTGAATGGTTCTGCCCCTATCTGGCGAAAAAGGGGTATTGTTTGGTGTGCGGAACACAAGTATGTTTGCTTACTCATTCAATAGCACCCGTTTATAATTTCCCGAAAACATCCTGTCCGACCTGATCTCCCTGATTAAGCAACCGCGTCTTTTTTTACTTGGATCATAAGCTCCTGATAAATCGTTTAGCCGGGGGATACTCCCTCGTATTATATCCAGCGTCACCAGACAAAAGAAAACCAATATGAATAAAAGATCGCTTCTCAGCTCACGCGTATTTATTGTCCTCCCAATCCTGCTTCTGTTTGCCACCCTGCTTTTACAGCCGACCGGATCATACGGTCAATCCGGCGAAATGGGCTTTTCCCGCGGGATACCGGATTCATCGGTGATCCCTGCCCGCAGAATGAAACAGCAAAACGAATTTTTGAACAACGCATATCCTTTTCCTGCCAAACCAAGGAGTGAATGGGAAATTGGAGTAAAGGGCGCTTACACGACCGGCGTGACGGACGTCCATAATTGGGGTCCCACCGGTGGATTTGGTTTTACTGCGCGCAAAGCCCTGGGCTATGTATTCTCGCTGCGGGCTGAGTATGACTGGATCCGGCTGAAAGGATTGAACTACCAGCCTACCCAGGGATATGGAAAGAACAATGTGCTGGCTTCCTATTATGGCAATGGCGCCGGTACGCCGGGCCCATCGATCTTTTACAACTACCGGTCTACGGTGCATGAACTTTCCTTACAAGGCGTGTTCACGATCAATAACATCAATTTCCATAGAGCCAGGACCGGTTTTAACATGTATTTCTTCGGCGGTCCCGGTCTGGCTACCTACAGCACTTTTTATAAGGCGGTCAACAGTTCAGGAACGCCGTACTCTTATGCCAGTGTGACCGGCCCCTTCGATTATAAGCACCGTGGTGACGTCCGCAAACAGATCAAGAGCCTGCTGACGGGTTCCTGGAATACGATGGCGCAAAGGGGTAGCACCAACGCTACGCTTGGCGGAGCTCCTCTTACAGCGGTAGCAGTCGTCGGGATGGGCTTTCAGTTTAAGCTTAGCAGCAAGGTCAACCTGGCCCTGGAGGATAAGTTCACGTTTACGGCTACGGACCTGATCGATGGACAGGAGTGGCAGAACAATTATTCGCCCAATGCCTTTAACAGTATTGCCCAGACCCGGTCGGCCGATTCTTATAATTTCTTATCGATCGGAATCAATGTCAATATCGGCAAGCATGCTGTAGAGCCGCTCTGGTGGCTGAATCCGCTGGATTATGCCTACAATGAGATCAACGCTCCCCGTCACATGAAGCTGCCCAAACCCGTACTGGATGACGCCGACGGCGATGGTGTAACCGACCAGTTCGATCTGGAACCCAATACGCCCAAGGGCAGCCCGGTCGATTCGCATGGTGTAAGCCGTGATACGGATGGTGACGGTGTACCTGACTTCAAAGACAAGGAACTGATCACCCCGACACAGTGCCAGCCGGTAGATGCGGATGGTGTGGGTAAATGCCCTGATCCCCAGTGCTGTAAAGACCTGAAAGCTTATATCGACTCCAATGGCGGCGCCGGTATCCGGAATAAATGCAGCATCGGCGATCTGCCCAGCATCACCTTCAAAGGACGGTCGGTGACATTGAGCAAGGATGCCCAGGCATTACTGGCCAGCACTTCGGAAAAGCTGCGTAACAATCCCAACTGTAAGATCGCCGTGATCGGTTATGGCGAATCC
>DASYBV010000037.1:0-165656 GCA_036500545.1 Puia sp.
GCCGGTGACCACATAGCGTATAGGATTTAAGCTGAAGGGAGGAATGGCAGCGCTAAAGCTACCGGTCATTTTGATCGTATATACACTGTCGAGAGAAAGACCACCGATCTGCAATTGCGGCACAAGAGCATTGTAACCGGCCAGGGCCCCGTATTGAAACCAATGGTTCAGCATGACGCCGGCAGGAAAAAAGAAAGGTCCGGTGGTTTCTCCACCACCGTCAGCAGCACAAGCTCCACTGGAAAAAGGTACCCAATTACTAGTGGAGATCGATGAAACAGTGATTCCGGAGGGTGCGGTTCCCGTTCTTACCCCAAGGGCAGGATCGCCAAAGACATTTGTCCATCCGCTGACCGATTGCGCGCCTTGCGAAAAATTGAAACTGGCCGTTTGGGCTTGTGCGGCCCGGAGACTTCCGATCAGTAAGAATATCAAGAGTGCTCTTTTCATAACGCTTATTATTTTTGAAAATGGGAACCAACAGGCAATAGAAAGCCTCTTCCCCGCAGGGGAATTTTTTTTCAGTAAAAGCTCAAACCATGCTTACCCGGCAAATACCCGGTCAGCCCGAAGAGGAAACAAATACAACCGATGTTTGGAAAGAAGCCGGAATGGCCATGATACGCGCAGCAGGAAACCTGCGCTTTCCAGGAGATGATTCATATTCAATGCGGTTTAAATTAGGAGTTAATAGTCGATAAAGGCGGGCAGGATCTTATGAATAAAGTAAAGGCAAGGATTTGAATCTACCAACAACCGGCAAATCGGGAACGATAAAAAAAAGTAAAATACCATCACGAGGAAATGATACGAGGAATGTATGAGCGTGTCAAAATAATCAAAAAACGTGTCGAATTTGACCATAAACGTGTCAAATCAAGTCATGAAAATACCGACGGGAAATGACCAGAGGCAAAAAAAGTCATGAAAACAAATAATAAAAATCGAGTAAAATTACGCATGGTTTTTGTGGTTTTCCACATAGTAACTTTACGTTTTTTGAAGCTGCCACCGGGGAAAAAACTATTAATTTATCTCCTTTTTCACCTCCCCGCGCGAATTCCTCCGCTTTAACGTTAAATCACAGGGAAAACCCGCTAATTTTGCTTATCCGCTTAATTATCTGACTATCAATGATCACCTATGTCTAAAGCCGTTCGTGTCTTCTGGATCCTGTTCTTTACCGGCCTGGTTGCCGTCGTTACGCTTATCACCCTGATCGCCACCGGCGTATTCGGTCAGCTCCCCTCCCTCCACGAGCTGGAAAACCCCTCGCTGGTGCTGGCTTCGGAAGTCTATGCCGACGATGGCACCTCCATGGGGAAATACTATACGGAAAAAGGCAACCGGACCCATGCCGACTTCCAGCAGATCTCGCCCAATGTGATCCATGCCCTGGTTGCCACCGAGGACGAACGCTTCTATGACCACTCCGGGATCGACGGCAAGGCCGTCATGCGCGCCGTCCTCCGCTTTGGAAAGGACGGCGGCGGCAGCACGATCACCCAACAGCTGGCCCTGAATATGTTCAACGGAGAAAGATCGCATAACCGGATCAGCCGCGTGATCCAGAAACTAAAGGAATGGATCATCGCCATCGAGCTCGAGCGGCATTTTACAAAAGAAGAGATCCTCACCCTCTACCTCAACGACGTCTCCTTCAGCGATAATATCTATGGCATCCGCGGCGCCGCCCATACCTTCTTCCAGAAAGAACCGGACAGCCTGAGCGTCGACGAGGCAGCCGTACTGGTGGGCATGGTCAACAACCCCCGGGTGTTCAACCCCCGCACCAACCCAAAAGCGGCATTGGAAAGACGCAATATCGTCCTCAACCGGATGGTCAGCAATAACTACCTGGCCGAAGAGGATGCCACCACGCTGAAACAAAAACCCATCGACATCCATCACTACCGAAAGATAAATGAGAACAATGGAATAGCGCCCTACTTCCGGGATGTCCTGCGGGGCGACCTGAAAAAATGGTGCAAAGAACATATCAATCCCGCTACCGGCCAGCCCTACAACCTTTTCCAGGATGGACTGAAGGTCTACACGACGATCAACCCGACCATGCAGGCCTATGCAGACGAGGCGGTACTCCGGCAGATGCCCCTGTTGCAGGCACAGCTGGACCAGCAGCGCTCCATCCGCCAGGGCGAGGTCTGGCAGAAACACGCCAATATATTACAGTCGGCGATGCACAGCAGCGACAGATGGAGGGAAGGCGAAGACGCAGGGCTGCCCGAAGCGGAGATCCGTGCCAGCTTTGATAAACCCGTTCGTATGCGGGTCTTCGCCTGGAACGCCGCCCACGAAAAGGACACGGTGATGACACCCATGGACTCGATCAAATACCACCGGCAGATGCTCCAAACGGGATTTATGGTCATGGACCCCTTTACCGGATCCGTCAAAGCCTGGGTCGGCGGCATCGACTTCAAGACCTACAAATTCGATCACGTAAATATCAATACAAAACGACAGGTCGGCAGCTCCATAAAACCCTACCTGTATAGCCTTGCTATCGAAGACTTCAATTTTACGCCGCAGACCTCCTGCGACGCCGTACAGCAATTCTTCCCGGCGTATAACGACTATGTCCCGGCGAGGAGCGGCTCGCATTGGAGTCCCGGTCCCTACCCAATGGCCTATGGACTGGGATGGTCCATCAATGAAGTGGCGGCGTATATCATGAAATCGTTCGGCCCACAGGGGCCCCAGATCTTCGCGGACTATCTGAAGAGGATCGGTATCCCCACCAACGTAAAACCCTACCCCTCCCTCGCCCTGGGCGCCTGCGAGCTCTCCCTGTTCGAGATGCTGGGCGGATATACCATTTTCCCTTCCGGCGGCGTCAGCACCCCACCCCATTATCTTTCCCGGATAGAGGACAAACACGGCAATGTACTGGAGATCTTCCCCGCCCAGCATAAAGAAGTCCTCAGCCAGTCCACCGCCTATACCATGACCCGCATGATGCAGGGTCCCGTGGATTTCGGAACGGCGGCCGGCCTCCGGCAACGCATAGGCGTCGCAGAGATGGGCGGAAAGACAGGTACGACCAACGACAACTCCGATTGCTGGTTTATGGGTTATACTCCCCAGCTGTTGGCCGGTATATGGGTCGGTTGTGACGAACCCTTCATCTATCTCGAAAGCCGGTCCTCCGACGGCGGACACGTCGCCCGGCCGGTCTGGGAATATTTCTTCGAAAAGGCCCTCGCCGATAAATCATTGGGACTTGATAAGGACGCCCGTTTTGCAAAACCCGACAGCATCAGGGCCGGAGAACAATACGACTATAACAGCCTGATGGGAAAAGCCCCTCCTCCCGGTGCACAGGGAGATAACCAGGGCAATGGTGACGCCGGACAATACGGAGACACTTCAAAGACCCGGGCAAATCAATACTGATCACGACCTTCCCAACCCGGACTCTCTTCCCGTAAGACAATTTCCCGCTGGTTCAGGGATCGGTTGCCCATACAGGGAATCACTTCCATTTTCCGGAAAAATTCATGGATCGAAAAACTCACAACTATTTAATTATCAATAGTTAGCAATCTGGCATCCGGATGGGTATACATCTCCTGCAGCTCCTAAATGTATACCAATGAAAAATTTGTACTCTAACATCGTATTTTCACTTCTGGCAGCCCTGCTGCTGTCATCGCAGGCCTCGACGGCCCAATCCTGTTCTACTGCCGCAGGCGACCAGACGACCTATGGCACAAACGGCACCTGGATCGGATATGTCTACCAGGGCAGGAATTTCGACACCTACTTTGGATATGTCAACGAGGGTTCGGCAGCCAGCCCCAATTTCGACGAGAGCTTTGGCGGTGCCGGGACCAATTATAACACCAACGGATGCGCGATCTATACGGATAATTTCAGCGTACGATACAAACTGACGCAGGTATTCGCAAGCGGCAATTATTCCATCACGGTCGGCGGAGATGACGGCTACCGGTTGAGTCTCGACGGCGGCGCCACCTGGACGATCAATCAATGGAACGACCAGTCCTATAATACCACGAATATTACGATCGCCCTCAACGGAAGCTACAACATCATCTTCGAATATTATGAGAATGGAGGGGACAACCGTGTCTCTTTTAACGTGACCCCGATCTGTACCGGCACCGGCGACCCTACCATCTATGGTACCGGTACCACCTGGATGGGATATATCTACCAGGGCATGAACTTCGACCAGTATAAGGGCTCGGTTACGGAAGGATTGACCTTCGACGAAAACTTCGGTAACAGCGGAGCCAGCAACACGGCCACCTACAACACCAGCAGCTGTTCGATCACGACCTACCAGTTCAGCGCCCGCTATCGCCTGCAACAGAACCTGACCCCGGCACATTACCTGTTCACGGTCGGCGGCGATGACGGCTACCGGTTAAGCCTGGACGGCGGCGCTACCTGGGTCATCAATAACTGGGGCGATCACAGCTATGCGGTCAGCAGCTATGACGTAGTGCTCAGCGGGACCTATAATATGGTCCTCGAATATTATGACGACGGAGGAGGGGACGAGATCAGCTTTGCAATGACGTCTACGCTCCTGCCGGTGAGCCTCACCGGTTGGTCGGTATCGGCCGTCCCCGGCAATCCCGATCAGGCGTTGTTGAAATGGCAGGCGACCAATGCCGTGAACTTCGACCATTATATCATCCAGCGAAGCAACGACGGCCAGAGCTTCCAGGACATCCATACGACACCCGGCGTCACCGGCACCGGTACTACTACACAGGAATATTCCTACACCGATCAGTATGCCTTTAATGGCACCGTATTCTACCGGCTGGAGATGATAGACCGCGACGGAACGTTCACCTATTCGAATATCGTCAGCATCGGCTTCCAGTCGTCACAGGACATCCGCATCTACCCCACCCGGGTGGAAGACGGGAGCCTGTTCGTGGAATCCGCATTGTCGATCCACCAGGCCCGGCTGGAGATCTTTGATATGAATGGCCGCAGGATCCAGGCGAAGGACTGGACCGTACTGGATGGCCGTCAGTCCGTATCCATCAACGGCAATAAGGGAAGCCTGCCCGCCGGCGCCTATATCGCCCGTCTTTCGAATAGTAACTCCATACTGGCCAAACAGATCATTATCGTAAAATAATACCGGTCCAAAAGAGTAAAGAAGAATGCGGCTTGAAAATTGCATTACCTGCAGGGCTTATCTTTCGGGATGACATATAAAAAGTAAAATGTATAGCAGACAACGGCCACTCTACGTCTTCCTCCTACTGATCCTGCTTCCCGCATTCCCGGGTACGGCACACAGGATCCCGGTCCCTCCTTCCTCCTCCTCCTCCTCTTCGCGTCCTGTTCCTATCCGCCCCTTTCCGCAACATGTCTCCTATCACGAAGGCTCCATTCTTCCCGACTCTATCGGCCGGGCGGCATTGGACGACAGTGTCCGGTCCTTTTACAGGCAGTGGAAACAACGCTACGTCCTCACCGGCTGTCACAGCGATGAAAAATATGTATGGTTCGAAGGGACCAGCGGCACCAATCAAAACGTTTCGGAAGGACAGGGCTATGGGATGCTGATCGTCGCCCTCATGGCCGGATACGACCCCGATGCAAAGGAGACCTTTGACGATCTATTCCGGTATTATAAAGCACACCCTTGCCGGACCAGCCCCTATCTGATGGCCTGGCAACAGGATAAGCACTGCCGCAGCACCGATGGCAGCTCGGCCACCGACGGAGACCTCGACATCGCCTATTCCTTATTGCTGGCAGATGCGCAGTGGGGCAGCGGGGATTCCATTCCCTACCGGCAGGAAGCGCTGGACATGATCCTGGCCATTCGCCAGCAGGAGATCAACCACGTCCTGTATAATATCCTGCTAAGCAACGACGACAATTCCCGCAGCAAGGATTTTTTTGATACCCGCTCTTCCGATTTTATGCCGGATCATTTGCGTGCCTTCAGGGAAGCCTCCGGCGATCCCTGCTGGGATACGGTACTCGATAACACCTACCGGCTCTTCCAATATTTACAGGACACCTATAGTCCCGAAGCCGGATTGGTGCCCGATTTTATCCGCAAGATCCGGAAAGGCCCGGCCGGCGGCATCCAGGCCGTTCCGGCACAGCCGCATTACCTGGAGTCGTTGTATGACGGCGCCTATAATTTCAATGCCTGCCGCGTGCCCTGGCGTATCGCTACGGATTATCTCCTTTATGGCGATCAACGGTCTGCCGCATTCGTGCAAAAGATCAACCACTGGATCCGCTGGACGACAAAGGACAACCCGGACAATATCTCCGCGGGTTATAACCTGGCCGGGGAGGATATGCGCCAACGCAATTATGAGGCCCTATGCTTTATCGCGCCCTTTGCCGTGGCCGCCATGACCAATAAAGACAACCAGCCCTGGCTCAATGCCGTCTGGGGCTATCTGACCCGTTTCCCCATGCATGGATTCGATTACTACGACAACAGCATCAAGATGATCGATATGATCATACTGTCCGGCAACTACTGGGCTCCCGGCTCCTGACCGGATAGTAAAATATTCCGGGTCTGCACCACCTTCATCAGCATTCCAAACATCGTCTCCGGCGCAAAAGGTTTGTTGAGGATATCATAAATTTCCATCCGGGCAAGCTTGACCCGCACCTCCGTCATGATATCGGCCGTAAAGATGATGATATGGATACCGGCATATTGCCTGCGGATGATCTTTGCAAGGGCATAGCCGTCGATCTCCGGCATGTGCAGGTCCAACAACGCGATATGATAGTCATTGCGGTTCAAAAATTCCAGCGCTTCCTGGCCACCATATGCACAGTCGGGATGGATCCCGAAATATTCCAGCTGCTTACAGGCTACCAATACATTGATCGGGTTGTCTTCCACCAGGAGCAGCCGCAGCCCTCCCAGCTTGCCGGCATATTCTTCTATAACAGGATCGGCCACCGCCCGCGCAGTCACCTGTCCTTGATCCGGCAATCCAAACTCCAGGTCGAAGGCGAATTCCGTTCCGAAACCGGGTATGCTCTTTAAAAAGATCCGGCTGTTATGCAGCTCGATCAGCTTACGGGTGATCGTAAGACCCAACCCGGTCCCGGAATGTTTGCGATAGGCCGATTGCTGTACCTGCTTAAAGCTTTCGAAAACCGACTCCTGCATTTCTGCAGGGATACCGATGCCCGTGTCCTTTACCGAAAAACGAACGACGACGGTATCCTTTCTTTTGGATGCCAGGTTCAACATCAGGGTCACCTCCCCTTCTTCCGTAAATTTAATGGCATTGCTGACGAGGTTATTGAGGATCTGCCCAAGACGGATGGGATCCGCCAATATCTTTTGCGGCACTCCCCTGCCGATGGAGTTTTCGAGCAGGAGTCCTTTGGATTCCGCCAGTGATTTGAACTGGTTCCGGATGTTACCGGCAAGCTGGAAGAGGTCCACTTCGGCATATACGAACTCGAGCTTGTCGCTTTCCATTTTGGTCAGATCGAGTATATCGTTTATCAGCCGTAACAAATGATCCGCACAAAAAATAAGGTTCCGGATATACTCTTCCTGGTCGGTCGTATAATTCAGCTTTAACAAATTGGCGATCCCGATGATCCCGTTCAGCGGGGTCCTGATCTCATGGCTCATCACCGACAGGAAATCCGTCTTTGCCTTTGCAGAATCCTCCGCCAGGTCCCGTGCCCGGATCAGTTCCAGCTCGGTCTGCTTTTTTTGCGTCACATCCATCAGGGCGCCCTGAATACTGACGGTTCTCCCGTTCTTTATGACCGGAACGCCAATGGATCGTACCCATTTCCGGACATTCTTTGCGGTGATCATCCTTACTTCGATATCATACGATCTGTTCTCACTGATCGCCTTCCCGCCGATAATTTCCAGGCGTAGCCTGTCTTCCTCTTCAAAAAAATGGAGCGTATTTTCCAGCGTAGGTATAAAATCATCGGCTACGTCATAGAGGACATAGGCCTGTCTTGTCCAGAACACCTCCCCGGTCAGCAGATCAAGCTCCCATCCCGCGGTGGCGCTCAACCGCTGACTTACATCCAGCAGGTGATTGCTCCGTTCCAGCTTCTTGCTTATTTCCCGGAGGGCGAGCTCGCTCTCTTTTCTTTCGGTGACGGCCCTCTCCAACCCGGCCTTTGCATGCAGCAGCTCCAGCTCGGATTGCCGCAGCCTTTCATTTGCCTCCTGCAGGGCACGTTCGACGTTTTCCTTGCCGGCCTTTTGATCCTGTGCTTCCATTACAACAATTTTGGTACATGGCTCCGATGACCGGAGTACAGCGCAGGTTGTAGTGGGTGTTGTAAAGGTAATAAAAACGCAGGTTATTGCACGACCGATCCGTCCCGCCGCTCCTCGCTGGCAGCTTTTACGATGGAATCCCCCTCTTTCAGGTCTCCATAGATCTCCGTCTTCCCATTCTCTTCCCGTCCCTTCTTTACATCCACCCATTGGGCCTTGTTATCCACTACCCGGATGACAAATACGCGCTCGGTGGAATTCACCACCGCGCTGGAAGGCACGACAAAGGCGCTGTCGCTGGCGGGCAAGGGCAGGTTTACTTCGGCAACCATGCCCGGGAGTAATCTCTTATCGTTGTTATATACGTCCATCTCGACGCGTTCCGCCCGGAGACGGCTGTCCAACGCGCCCGCCAGTCTTGCGATCTTCGCGGTAAAGAACTGGTTAGGCATCGATTTTACGCTAAACTTCATCGCAGCGCCTTCCTTTAGATAGCCGGTCGAGATCTCCGGTACGGAAACGACCAGCCGGAGATGCCGCTGCTCCTGCAAGGTGAACAGCGGAAATTCCGAACCCTTCCCGGAAGGTCCGACATAGGCGCCGGGGTTTACATTCCTCGCGCTGATGACCCCGCTGAAGGGCGCCCGGACTTCCAGGTATTTCAATGTCTCCGCCACCTGGCTATAGGCGGCCTTGGCAGCATCCCATTGTGCGAGATCCGATTTCTGACGGGCATCCGCCTGGTCGATATCGTTCTGCGAGATCGTCCCCGGGGTCTTGCTGGTCTCTACCAGCCGGTCATAGTTGGACTTGCTGGCGATATAGATCGCCTCCTGGCTCTTCACCCGGGACTGTGCGCTCGCCAGCTGGGCAGCCAGCTCCGGCGCCTCCAGTGAAGCAAGCAGCTGTCCTTCCTTTACTTCCGATCCGACATCCGCATATAATTTCTTTACAAAACTGTTTTCCTTGGCATACAGGTCCACCTGCTGGTAAGCGATCAGCTCACCGGGTGTATTAAGCGAGGTGGACAACCGGCCCTTTTGGAGAGGGATAACCGCTGTGGGGGTGGACTTTGTCGTACTGTCCGCCGCGCCGCCGGTCTGTTTGCCTTTTTCCTTCTCCGCCCCATCCGAAGAGGAGCAGCTGCTGAACAGACTTACCAGGAGTATGGCGGCAACGGCGATGCCGGCAAGGGAAGAGCGGTTATATTTCATTTTGTTCATACAATGACGGTATATAATGTTTACTTTCTTTATCGGAAGGATCCAGGCTGACGGATTGTATGGACGTCTTACCCTGTACCCAGGCAAATATCAATGGCAATATAAAGAGCGCGGCAAAAGTAGAGGCGATCAATCCTCCGATAACGGCACGACCCAATGGCGCCGCCTGATCACCCCCTTCACCAAGACCGGAGGCCATCGGGATCATCCCCACCACCATCGCCACGCTGGTCATCAGGATCGGGCGGATACGGACAGCCGCCGACTCCCGCGCCGCCTGCAACGCATTGCCGGAATGCATCCGCAATTGTTCGGCATTCGTGACCAGCAACACGGAGTTGGAAATGGACACCCCAACGGACATGATCATCCCCATATAGGATTGCAGATTGAGCGTAGAGCCCGTCAGCATGAGCAACCCCAGGGAGCCCAGCAATACCGCCGGTACGGTACACAAGGTGACAAGGGATACTTTAAAGGATTGGAAATTGGCTGCCAGCATAAGGAAGATGACGATGACCGCCACCAGCAACCCTGTCTGCAGACTATCCAACGTATCCGTCAACACCTGTGTCAACCCCTTTGTCTCGATCGTCAGACCGCGGGGAAGCTTTCCCATCGAGGCCAGCGCCTTTTCCACATCGACCGTTGCATGCCCCAGGTCTTTCTTATACAGGCTGGCAGTAACCGATAGGACGGGCGTCGCCCCGATATCGTCATCCTGTCCATACATCGAATCCCGGGTAATGGTTGCCACATCGCTGAGCAAAGGCCGGTTGGTATTCGGTACGATAGGTATCTCCCCGATGTCCTGCATGCTGGTCATCTTATTTTCGGGAATTTCCACCTGGACGCTATAGGAAAGATTTGACTTAAGATCGATCCACTGGTTCTTCTCGGTAAGCCGGGAAGAAGAGGTGGCCGCGATAAGCGAACGGCTGATCACCTGTGCATCAGTGCCCAGCTGCGCTGCCCTCACGCGGTCGATATCGATGTTGATAGCCGGGTAGTGGATGGCCTGGTCGAGCTGGACATCCCGGAGATAAGGGATCTGCTTTAATTTCTCGATCACCTTATATGCGTAGACCTCATTCTGTCGTTTGTTTTTCCCGATCAGGTTCACTTCGATGGGCGTCGGCGAACCCTGGCTGAGGATCTTGTCGGTCAGCTCGATGGGCTCGAAAGATACTTTCAGCTCCGGCATATCCTGTGCGATCCTTTTCCGGAATGACTCCTTGAGGTCATCCATATTCACTTTATAGTCCTCCTTCAGGCTCAATTGAAGCACGCTTTCCTGGGGGCCCGCCATAAAGAGATAAATAGGATCGGTCGAATACTGAGAGGCATGCATCCCGATCATCGCCGAAGTGACCCCGATATTCTCATGCCCCACCAGCGTATCCACGATCTTCAGGGCACGAAGCATATAGGCTTCCGTCCTCTCAATACGGGTGCCATCGGGCGCACGCAGCCGTACCTGCCACTGCCCCGCATTGGACTTTGGCAATACGTCCCGTCCGATGAAGTTGATCAGTAAGAACGCTCCCCCGAGACCCAGGACGATATAGGCAATGGCAATAGGAGCCCTAAATGGCAACACCCGATCCAGGAAACGAAGGAAACGGTTCCTGAACTTATCGAATCTCGTCAGCTTACCGCCTTCGCCCGTTCCGTGTTCCAGCATCTTCATTTTCTCCTCCGCAGCGCCTTCCTTCTCGTCGGCAGCGGTGAGGCCGGATGCCCTGAATTCTTCTTCATCACTCTTGTACTTCCTTTTTTTGTCATGCCCTTTCATGATCCAGTTGGCAAGGACGGGAACAAAGGTCTGCGCCATAAGGTAAGACGTGATCATGGAAAAACCGATTGCCAGGGAAAGAGGCAGGAAGAGAGAGCCGGGGATGCCACCCATGGTAAAGGCCGGCGCAAAGACCGCCAGGATACAAAGCAGGATCAGCAGTTTGGAAAAGGCGATCTCCCGGCAGGCATCCCAGATCGCCAGCGATTTGGGTTTACCCATGGCCAGGTGCTGGTGAATATTTTCAATAGTGACCGTGGACTCATCCACCAGGATCCCGATCGCCAGAGAGAGCCCGCTCAGGGTCATGATATTGATGGTCTGATGGAAAAGATTCAGGAAAAGGACCCCCGAGATCACGCAGATAGGGATGGTCAGGATCACGATGGTGGCGCCGCGAATATCACCGAGGAAAAGCAGGACCATCAGACCGGTAAGAATGGCCCCGATAGCGCCCTCCGTCAACAGGTTTTTCACGGAATTGATCACATAGGCCGATTGATCGAACTCATAGGAAAGGGTCACGTCTTCGGGCAGCTGCGCCTGGAAACGCGGAATGGCCTTCTTCAGGTTCTGTACGACCTCCCAGGTGGAGGCGGCGGCGGCCTTTGTAATAGGCAGGTAGACGGAGCGCTTGCCATTGACAAGGGCATAACCGGCAGTGATATCCGCGCCGTCTTCGACCGTCGCCACATCCTTCAGATAGAGGTTCTGAACGCTATTCGTAAAAAGCGGAATATTCTCAAAATCCTTGACCGTCCTGATCGTCGTATTGGAGGGGGTAAAATAGTTCAGGTTGCCTATCCGTACGTTCCCCGCAGGCGTAGCCTGGTTATTGGTCCGGAGCGCCGCCACCAGCTGATCGGGGGTTATGTTATGCGAACGCATCAACTCGGGATCGGCCTTGATCACCACTGTCCGGGAACTTCCCCCGAACGGGGCAGGCGACACCAGCCCCGGTACGCTGCTGAAACTGGCGCGAACATACACATTGGCCATATCCTGCAATTCATTGTTACTTCGGATGGGGCTGCTGAGCACCAATTGGCCTACCGGCAAAGTGGAAGCGTCAAAACGAAGGATAAAAGGCGGCTGCGATCCATTGGGAAAGGAAGCCTGCGCCCTCGTAATATAGCCGGTGACCTCGGAGGCCGCCTGTGCCATATTCGTTCCCTCATAGAATGTCAGCTTGATAAGCGTCAACCCCTGGATATTCCGCGATTCGATACTCTTGACACCCCCGACATATAAGAGGAGGTTGACATATTGTTTGCCGAAAAACACTTCCATCTGGTCCGGGGTGAAACCGCTGTATGGATGCGATACATAGATCACCGGCAGATCCATATTCGGGAAGATATCGATCTTGATACTACGGACGGCGCTGATGCCAAAGAACAGCAGACCGGCCACCAGTACTAAGATGGTAATAGGTTTTCTGAGCGCGTTTCTGATTAATCCCATGATAGATTCCGATTATTGATACGGTTATTTAAAATTCGTTGAAAAACAATCCAAAATCCCCGCTGCTGGCCGCCTTGAACAGCAGCGCCTGCCAAACGTTATTAAAGGCGATATCCCTTTCCGTCTCCGCCTGGTTCAGGATAAAGGAGGCGGTCGTCACGTCTACGATCGTAGCCAGCCCGTTCTTATAAAGGACTTCTTTTTGCGTATAGGCATCCGATGCCGCTTTAACTTGTATGGGCGCTTCGCGGTAATTGTCCAGGGCGTTCTTGATCCTCGTCGCCGACAGGACCAGCTGCGCCTGCAGCTGCTGGCTGATCAGGCCATATTCTTCCTGCAGCCCCTGAGAAGTGAATTGCTGCGCCGCTACCTGCTGGTGTACCCGGAGAGGACTGGTCAGGTTCCAGACCACGCCGATGCCCAGGAGATAATTGCCCCGGTCAAAGCTGACGCCCTTCAGATAATTGGTGGTATAGTTATCGGGCAGGGCGGCATAGTTGGAACCAAACCCGCTGCCCCGGTCCTGCAGCACGCCAAACAGGGAGAAGGTCGGGTAGTTAAAGGTCTTCAGGTATTTTGCCTGCTCATCGCTCACACCGACACGTGCCTGGAAGAATTTAAGCAGGGGATGATCGTTCAGCGGCTGTGCGGGCGCGGTATTTAGTGCAGCCGGTATCCGGGACACAAAAACGCTGTCCAACGCATAATTCCCGCTGTCCGGCGCCGGCACCTGCATCAGCTGCGCCAGCTGATTTGCCTTTTCCTGCTGGAATTCGATGGCATTTGTCAGCGCGATCCGGGCATTCGATACTTCCGCATTGGCAAGAGAGGAATCGACGCCGGGGTTGAGACCATTTTTTGCCCGGGCGACGACGACGCCCTGGAAGGACTGCGCCCTTTCGAGGTTATGCTGCTGGGAAATGGTCAGTTTCTGCGCCGCCAGCAGATCGAGATAGGCCGCCGATACCCGGATACTTTGTTGAAAACGCTCCTGGTCAAGATCACGCTGATCCCGGTTCAGCACCGTCTGGGCCACTTTTGTCTTTTCCTTTGCCCGGCCAAACTGGAAAAAATCCCAGTTGACATTTGTAAGATAAAGGGAACCAAAGGCGGCATTCCAATTCTGGGTGGCAAAAGTGGGACCACCAGAGCCTACCCCGGCGACCTTATAGGCGGCTAAGGGACCATACTGGCTGTTGACGGTGCCATAGTCGTTCTGGGCGGAAAGATTTAGGTCCGGGAGGTATTCCCGCCGGGTCTCTTTTACATTTGCCTGGGAAGCCTTTACATAATTCGTCTTGGCACGGATGGTACCATAATTATTGAGCGCCGTCTGTACCGCCTGTTTGAGCGTCAGCACCTGGGCGGTCGCCCGATCCATAGAAACAGTGAATAACAAAGCCCATGACAGGCCCAAAAACAACTTATTTGACATGATAAATGAGAGGTTTTGATGGATCTATGGCTGCAATGTGGCGTGTAAAGGGAGAGAAAGATTTTGAAGTAATTTTGAAGCAGGGATCCTGGAATGGAAGCTAATGGCCAGGATATGCCATCCGCCGGCAAATTCGTACAGGATATTAAAATCGTTGAGATCGCCGATCTGGCGGACGATTGCCAACCCGATCCCGATAGAATCGCTCCCGGGATTTCCCTTTTTGAACCGTTCAAATAATTCCGCTGTCGGCACCCGGGGTTCCAGGCCGGTATTGGCGATCACCATCCCCTCGCGGGTAAGGATCACCCGGATCATGCCTTCTCCTCCCACCGGCGGACTGTTGTGCCGGATCGCATTACTGATAAGATTGGACAGCAGAAGATCGGCAAGGGCCGGGTGCAGCGGCAGATATACGTCTTCTTCTATATTTGTCTGCAAACGAAGGGCCTTCATCTGGATCAGCTCCTCGAAGGAAGCCAGGATCTCCCGGGCGGTCCGGCTGATACTGACGAGGGTCTTCGCGGCATATTCATAATTTTCCAGCTTGGTCAGCAGGGTCAGCGAGCTGTGTATACGCGAAAGCCGCTCCAGCGCATTCTGGATCTCGGCAATAAGGACCGCCTGCTCGTCGCGGATATCCGATTCCATAAGAAGATCCAGTTTTCCGCGGATGATGGCGGTGGGTGTTTGCAGCTCATGACTGGCGTTCTCCGTGAACTCCTTCAGGGACCGGTAGTCTTCCTGCGCCTTTTCCGTCATTTTTGTCAGGAACTCATTCAGCTCCCGGAATTCGGAAGTACGGGTAGCGGGTAGCCGTATCGGCTCCTTTTGCTTCAGGTCGAAGGACTGGATCACCCGGAGCGTGCGCTTAAAAGGGAACAGGATATATTTTGGGATAAGCTGCCCCGAGACGATAACAAGGATAAGCAACAACAACAGGATCCATTGAAAGGAGTCGACCACCCCCGGCAGCAGCTGGTAAAAGGAAGGGATATATGAATAACTGGTAATACGATAATGCCGGCCGTTGATGAAATAAAAAGAAGTGACAACCAGCTTGAACTCATCCGACTGGAACTCAGGGTTCCAATCCGAGCCGCGGGTATAATAGGAAGAGATGCCCTTCGGTACCGAATCGGCAGGGATCACGGCAATGGACGCCCGCTTACGGGTAGGGTGACCCGTATAATCGCCCCCGTCACTGATCTGCCGCGCGATGATATCGTTGAGCCGTTCATGCCGCTTCACCTCCACCCCGCTTATCTTCCACTGGAGCTCATAATACACGATGGCCCCGCCGGTCAGCAGCACGACCAGCATAATGGCAAAATACCAAAGCGTGAATTTATTGGTGAGCTTCATGTGAATTGAATTTATAGCCCAGCCCGTACACCGTGTTGATATAATCGATGCCGCCGGCGTTGCTGATCTTCTTTCGCAGATTTTTCACATGCTGGTAGACAAAATCGAAATTGGCCAGGCTGTCCGTATAATCTCCCCAAAGATGGGCGGCAATGGACTGCCTCGAAAGGACGCGGTTCTTATTGACAAGAAAATACAACAGCAGGTCGAACTCCTTCCGGGTGGTATCCAGCGGCACGTTGCCGATCCTTGCCTCGAACGTATCGGTGTTAAGGCTGATCTCGTTGAACTCCACGATATGCGTCCCCTCCAGGTTCTTCCGCCGGTAAACGGCCCGGATACGGGCATGCAGCTCCGCCAGGTGAAAGGGTTTTGTCAGGTAATCGTCGGCCCCTTTTTCAAGCCCGATGATCTTGTCATCCAGGGCATTTTTCGCAGAGATGATAAGCACATTGCTTTGCTTGTACTCGGAGCGGATCATATTCAGCAGGCTCATCCCATTGCCATCCGGCAGCCCGATATCCAAAAGGATACAGTCATATTGAAAGAGCCCCAGCTTTTGCTTTGCCGTCTCCAGCGTGTCGCAGACTTCACAGATATAGCCCTCCCTCGCCAGGAAATCGTGGATGTTCCGGGCCAGTTCCTGGTTATCTTCTATGATCAATACCTTCATGCTGCAAAAGTAGTGGGTTTCTCCTCATCTATACCCCTGCGCCTGCAAATGGAACAATTCCGCATACCGTCCCTCTTTCTGCAACAGCTCCTCATGGCTTCCGATCTCCAGCACTTCCCCCTTTTCCAGCACCAGTATCCGATCCGCCATACGGACCGTTGAAAAACGATGCGAGATCAGCACCGCGGTCCTCCCCCGCGTCAGATCGGCAAAACGCTGAAAGACCTCATACTCGGCCCGCGCATCCAGGGCGGCCGTAGGCTCATCCAGGATCAGCAGCTGTGCATCCCGCATATATGCCCGCGCAAGAGCGACCTTCTGCCATTCTCCCCCCGACAGCTCTACCCCCTGGCGAAAACGACGTCCCAACTCCTGGTCATACCGGCCCGGCAGCTTTTCCGCCAGCACATCGGCCAGGCTCTGCCGGGCGGCGCTTTCGATCAGCGCACGATCCTCCACCTGCGAAATATTGCCGACGGCGATGTTCTGCGCCAGGCTCATCTGGTAGCGGAGATAATCCTGGAAGATGATGCCGATCTGGCCGCGCAGGACCTCCGGATCATATTCCCGCAGATCCACTCCATCCAGCAGGATCCGGCCTTCCGTAGGATCGTAGAGCCGCGCCAGCAGCTTGATCAGGGTGGTCTTGCCGGCGCCGTTCTCCCCTACCAGCGCCAGCTTCTCTCCCGGACGAAGCGTAAAGCTCAGGTGGCGGTTTGCCCATCGCTCGGAATTTTGGTAACGGAAACCCACATCCTCAAATCGAAAACCCTCGCGGATCGGAATGGGAAAGGGCCGGGGCTCGGCGACCCGCATGATCCGGGGCTTTATCTCGAAGAATTCGAAGAGGTCCTGCAGATAGATAGCCCCCTGGCTGACGCTTGTAAAACGGCTTAGTATGCCCTCCAGCAAACTGCGCAGCTGCCGGAAAGAACCGGCCAGAAAGGTCAGGTCCCCGATGGAAAGACTGCCATGGGTGGCCCGGTAGATGATGACCACATAGGCGGTATAATAACCGGCGCTGCCCAACAGGGCAAAAACCGTACCCCAGGCGCTACGCCGGATCGCCAATGCCCGGGCAGCCTGGTAGAACTTCTCCGATAGCACCCGGAACCGGTCGATGAGAAAATCCGACAGCCCGAATAGTTTTACCTCTTTGGCCGTATCGTCACTGGCCCCCAGATAGCGAAGATAATCCAGCTCCCGGCGCTCGGCCGTCTGCTCCCGGGTAAGGGCATAGCTCCGGTCGTTGAAATGGGATTCGCCAAGAAAGGCCGGCACCACCGCCACCAGGAGTAAGACTAAAAGCCAGGGATTGAAGGCCATTAGACCCGCAGCCAGAAAGGCCATCGTGATCAGGTCCTGTACCTGCCCCAATACCTGGGATAATAATACGGTGCGCCCGGTAGTCTGCTGCCGCGCCCTTTCCAACTTGTCATAAAAGGTGGAATCCTCAAACTGATCCAGGTCCAGGGCGGCAGCATGTTGCATGATCTTAATTGAAGTAGAATTTCCGAACCTCTCCCCTAACAGGACGTCCATCAACGAGATAGCTCTCGCCAGACCATCCGATAAAATGGCCAGACCAAACTCCAGCGCCACCAGTTGCCACAAATGCTCCATCCCTCCGCCTACCTGCAGGAAACCATGTCCCATCGTCACTCCTTGCATACCATGACCGGCCGCCCGTAACCCTCCCCCCTTCGACAGAACGATCACCTGGTCGATGATCAGCTTCCCGACATACAGGATCGAGACCGGAATAGCCGACCGGATGATCCGTAAAACAGCATTGATGATCATGAGACGCGGATCGGTCTGCCAGACCAACCGGAAAAAACGAGGCAGATTGCCCAGCGCCTTTACCCGCTCTTTCCAGGTGAGCGGTTGCGCCGAAGCCGCGGTTTGGGAGTTCTTCATTGTTCAAAGTAACAGGTAAGCCATGAAAGGGTTCCCTTTACTAACAAAATAATTATTAATGCAATCGATTACATTTTTAAGGAATAGGAGTACATTTAGTTCACATTGCCTAAATATGAACAAACTACTATCCCTTTTGTCTGTCCTGGCGTTGCTCCTGCTTATCAACAACTCCTGTAACAATGCCGCCGCCGGCTCATCCCTGCCGGGGCCTGCCTCTATCGCATACCCACCCCATTCCTCAACCGGGTCCGCCCCCGCCTATCCCTTCCTGGATCCCAGCCTTCCGACCGACCAGCGCGTGGACGACCTGGTAGGACGAATGACCCTCGAAGAAAAGATCGGGCAGATGATGAACGCCGCACCCGCCATCCCCCGCCTGGGCATCCCGGAATATAACTGGTGGAATGAATGTCTCCACGGCGTGGCAAGGGCCGGACTGGCAACGGTCTTCCCCCAGGCCATCGGTCTGGGAGCCTGCTGGGATGAGGGCATGCAGTTCAGGGTAGCGACGGCCATCTCCGACGAGGCCCGGGCCAAACACCACGATTTTGTCCGCAAAGGCAAACGGCTGATCTATGAAGGGCTCACCTTCTGGTCACCCAATATCAATATCTTCCGGGATCCCCGCTGGGGCCGGGGCCAGGAGACCTATGGCGAAGATCCCTATCTTACCGGGCGTCTCGCGGTGCAATTTATAAAAGGGCTGCAGGGGGACGATCCGAAATATTTTAAGACGATCGCCACGGTCAAACACTTTGCCGTCCACAGCGGCCCCGAGCCCGAACGCCACTTTTTCGACGCCCAGGCCGACGAACGGGATTTCCGGGAAACCTACCTCCCCCAATTCGAAATGGGTATAAAGGAAGGCAAGGCCTACTCGGTCATGTGCGCCTATAACCGGTATCACGGAGAAGCCTGCTGCGGCAGCAGCCACCTGCTCACCACGATCCTGCGCAACGAATGGAACTTCCAGGGATATGTGGTATCCGACTGCGGCGCCATCGACGATATCTACCAGCACCATAAGATCGTCTCCACTCCCGAAGAAGCGGGAGCGCTTGCGGTAAGGGCGGGCTGCGACCTGGAATGCGCCACGACCTATGAGCACCTGAAAGAAGCCGTGAAGAAAAAGATCATTTCGGAAAAAGAGATAGACGTGGCCGTTAAACGATTGTTCACCGCCCGCTTCAAGCTCGGGATGTTCGACCCGGCGGACAAAGTAAAATGGGCCAATATCCCTTATTCGGTAGTGGACAGCAAGGAACATAAGCAACTGGCGCTGGAGGCGGCCCGAAAATCCATCGTCCTGCTAAAGAACGAACATAACCTCCTCCCCCTGAAGAAAAATATCGGGACCCTGGCCGTTATCGGACCGAATGCGGATCAATGGCAGATGCTGCTGGGCAATTACAACGGGCTTCCCTCCAAAGCATATACCCCCCTGGAAGGCATCCGCGAAAAACTATCGGCGACGGGTTCAAAGGTCCTCTATGCACAAGGCTGTGAGCTGGCAGAGGGTCTTCCGGACTTTGTAAAGGTCCCGGCGGCGGTCCTCTCCCACGGCACGGATAAAGGGTTACAGGCAGACTACTATACCAACAAGGAATTTACCGGCGCCGTCCTGTTCTCGTCGGTGGACGCCGGGCTCGATGCAAACTGGGGAGAAGGCGCACCCCGGAAGGATATGAATGACGATAACTTCGGGGTGAAATGGAACGGCACCCTCACTCCCGAAAGATCCGGTCTTTACCAGTTGGGGATAATCACCACCTGCAAGGTAAATCTCTATCTCGATGACAGCCTCATCGCCAATACCAGCTATCACTTCCGGGATGAATTCAACGATCCGCGGCTCAGAAAATCCGTCCCCATCCGGCTCGAAACGGGGAAAAAGTACCGGATACGCGTAGAGGCCGGCGAATCCTATGGCGATGCCCGCGTTCAGCTGGTATGGTCGGCACAAAAGGACAATGCCCGCGAAGAGCTGAAACAGGAGGCGCTGGCAACGGCCCGCCAGGCAGACGCCGTCGTACTCTGCATGGGACTTTCGGCCCGGCTCGAAGGAGAAGAAATGGATGTCAATGTGGAAGGCTTCAAGGGCGGGGACCGCACCACCCTGAACCTGCCCAAGGTACAGGAAGAGCTGATCCGGGCAATAACGGCGCTGGGCAAACCCGTCGTGCTGGTATTATTGAATGGCAGCGCCCTGTCGGTCAACTGGGAAGATAGCCATATCCCCGCGATCGTGGAAGCCTGGTACCCCGGACAAGCCGCCGGACCGGCGATCGCCGACGTTCTCTTCGGGGACTATAACCCCGCGGGACGGCTTCCGGTCACCTTTTACAGATCCCTCGACGACCTGCCCGCCTTTGGCGACTATGCCATGGCGGGAAGGACCTACCGGTATTTCAAAGGCGAAGTATTGTATCCCTTTGGTTATGGACTGAGTTATACGCGTTTTCAGTACGACCATTTGGAGTTTGCAAAAGCGGCCCGGCGGGGCGATACCGTCCGGGTATCCGTAAACGTAAAGAATACAGGCAGCAGGGAAGGTGACGAGGTGGCGCAGCTGTACCTGTCCGGCAAGGACGCTACGGTGCCCGTCCCGATCCGTTCGCTCCGGGGATTCAAAAGGATCCATCTGCAGCCCGGCGAAACAAAGACCCTGCATTTTTCCATTGCCCCCGATGCATTCACCATCATCGATGACAAAATGCAAAAGGTTACCCTTCCCGGACGGTTCGATCTCTCCGTGGGAGGCGGACAGCCCGGCGATCGGATCGCCGGCGCCGGACCCGCGACATCCAATACGGTAAAGGGCAGCCTGCTGCTGCAATAAATCCGTCCAAAGGATAAAAAAAAGATCATAGATTGCGTTCTATGCACCGCCCTGTCACCGTCACGTTTTGCGTCGCCGTTATTTTCGCCGGCCTCCTGGCCTCCTGCGGGAGCCCTACCTCAACCCCCATCGCATCCGGAGCCAACCCTGCCGACACCGCCGCCGCCAAAAAACCGGTCCGCCTCGTCACCCTGGACCCGGGTCACTTTCATGCCGCCCTCGTCCAGAAATCCATGTATGCGGACATAGATTCTATCGTTCATGTATATGCGCCAACAGGTCCGGATGTACAATCCCACCTGGACAAGATCAATGCCTATAACACCCGCGAAAAAGACCCTACCCACTGGGTCGAAAAAGTATATACCGGCCCGGACTTCCTGCAAAAAATGCTCAGCGAAAAAGCCGGCAATACCGTCGTTCTGGCCGGTAATAACCTGGAAAAAACGACCTATATCCTCCAATCCCTCGAAGCCGGCTTCCATGTACTCGCCGACAAACCGATGGTGATCGATGAGAAGGGATTTGACCGGCTCCGGCAAGCCTTCGACACAGCCGCCGCCCGGAAAGAGATCTTATATGATATCATGACCGAACGCTATGAGATCACGAGCATCCTCCAACGCGAGCTGGCGCAGATGCCCGCCATCTATGGCACGCAGGAGAATGGCACTTCCTCCGATCCCGGCGTCAGGGCAGAGAGCGTCCACCGCTGGTATAAGAACGTCTCCGGCAAGGCCCTGACCCGCCCGGCCTGGTTCTTCGACGTAACCCAGCAAGGCGAAGGCATGGTCGACGTGATGACCCATCTCGTCGACCTCGTACAATGGGGATGTTTCCCCGACCAGGCCCTGGATTATACAAAAGACATAAGGGTCGATCACGCCCGACACTGGCCCACCGATCTCACCCTCTCCCGATTCCGGACGATCACACAACAGGATAGTTTCCCGGATTACCTGAAGAAAAATATCGTTCACGACACGGTGCTGCAAGTACTTACAAACGGAGAGATCGGCTACCGGCTCAAAGGCGTTTATGTCCGGACCACCGCTACCTGGACCTACGATGCACCGCCCGGCGGCGGAGGGGGTGATGCCTACCGCTCCGTGATGCGCGGCACAAAGGCCAATCTCCTTATCACCCAGAAGGAAGACCGGCCCGATCCCCCCGCCCTTCTCATTCAACCGGTCACCCATGACGCTGCCTATGGCGCGGCATTGACGGAACAATTCAAGACCCTGCAGACAAAATATCCCGGTATCGAACTAAAAAAGACCGGCGAAGGCTGGGAAGTGACCATCCCCGCCCGATACAGGGAAGGACACGAGTCTCATTTCGCCCGTGTAACGGATAAATTCCTGGAATATGTAAAGCACAACGATATGCCCGTATGGGAAGTGCCGGATATCATCGCCAAATACTATACAACCACCCGGGCGCTGGAACTGGCCAGGCAAACGCGCCGACAGCTACCTGGTCAGGACAAACTATGAGTGATCCGGCGTACCTTTGTACCGGATGAAGCCCAAATTATTAAAAGTCCCCAGAACTCCCTCCCATTCGTTCAGCGTCCGGGAAGACAGGGACCCATTCATCAACAATCGCTGGCATTATCATGCCGAAGTGGAACTGATCTTCTTCCACCAGGGCAGCGGTACGCAATTCGTGGGCGATCATATCAAACGATTCCAGCCCGGCGATATCATCCTTGTCGGGTCCAACCTGCCGCATTACTGGCGGTATGACGACATCTATTTCCGGGAAGATGATGGCCGGCCGGTGCATTCCACCGTGATCCATTTCTCGGAGAACTTCTGGGGCGACCCCTTCCTCGAATTGCCGGAGACAAAACCCATCCGCAGCCTGCTGGAAAAGGCCCGGCGGGGCATCCTGGCCAGCAGGAGAGAGGAAGAGAAGATCGCCCGGCTGGTGGAAAAGATCCGTTCGGCAGAAGGCGTCAACCGTATTATCGCGCTGATCGAATGCCTCTCCGCCTTTGCGGGTTCGGACCACCTGCAGGTCCTGTCCTCCATCGGCTTTCGCCCGGACTTTTCCGAATCGGAGAACGACCGCATCAATGCCATCTATGATTATACCTTCCACCATTTTAATCAAAAGATCTACCTGGAACAGGTAGCGGCCGTGGCCGGGCTCGTGCCGAACTCCTTTTGCCGTTACTTCAAATCCAGGACGGGCAAGACCTATACGCAGTTCCTGACGGAGATACGGGTCGGGCATGCCTGTAAGCTGCTCATCGACAACCGCGTCAGCGTCAAACAGCTCTGCTTCGAAAGCGGGTTCAATAACTTCACCTGTTTCCACAAGAACTTCCGGATGATCACCGGCAAGACCCCGCAGCTCTACCAGAAAGAGCACGGTATCGGGTAAGACCAACGCACGCTCCCCCGCAAAAACCAATTAGCAAATTCCACCGGGTACCTATAAATTTGCAGCACACGTTTACAAAAAAATCAGCCGGATGGCAACAGATATAAAATGCCCGAATTGCGGTCACCTTTTCCCGATGGAAGAAGCCGTCGCGGAAGAATACAAGAAGGACCTGCGGGAAAAGATGGCGACCTTCAAAAAGGAAAAGGAGCAGGAACTGCAACGCAAACAGGAGGAATTCTCCCGCCGCGAGCAGGAGCTGTTACAGCAATCCCAAAAACAGGAAGCCCTGTTCACCCGGCGGCTCGACGAGGAAAGACGCCAGATCCAGACCACGACGGAACAATCCCTGCGAAAATCGATCAGCACGGATTTCGAGAACAAGCTACGCATGCTGGAAGACGCCAATAAAGACAACGAGGAAAAGCTAAAGGCCTCCCGGCAGAAGGAACTGGAGTTCCTGAAAAAAGAACAGGAGCTTCAAAATAAAGAGGCAGAGCTGGAACTATCCATCCAACGCCGTTTACAGGAAGAGCGCGGAAAACTATCGAAAGAGATCCGCGTCCTCGAAGAGCAGAAGGTCGCCGCCCGGGAGACGGAATACCAGCTGCGGCTCAAAGAGCTGGAAAAACAGCTCGACGATCAGAAGAAGCTGGCCGAAGAAATGAAACGCAAGGCAGAACAGGGCTCCATGCAGTTACAGGGTGAGGTGCAGGAGCTGGCCCTGGAAGAACTGTTACGGACGCGTTTTCCCTTCGATGAGATCGGCCCGGTCGCCAAAGGAGCAAGGGGAGCGGATTGCATACAGATCGTACGCAACAATTTCGGACAGGAATGCGGCAAGATCATCTATGAAAGCAAACGCACGCAATCCTTTTCCCAGGACTGGGTGGAAAAGCTAAAGGCCGACATGCGCAGCCAGGGCGCTACGATTGCCGTGATCGTCACCCAGGCCATGCCAAAAGACCTGGACCGTTTCGGGGAACTGAACGGCGTATGGGTCTGCTCGTTTGCCGAGGTAAAGGCGCTGTCACATGTCCTCCGCGACGGGATCATCCGCGTGTTCCAGGCCTCGAAATCGCAGGAGAATAAAGGCGACAAGATGCACCTTTTATATGACTATCTCACCAGTACCGAGTTCAGCGAGCAATGGGCCGCGATCCGAGAAGGCTTTCTCTCGATGAAACAATCGATCCAGAAGGAAAGGGATATGATGGAGCGTCTCTGGAAGGCCCGGGAAAAACAGCTCGAAAAGGTACTCCTCAATGCCGCCCATGTCCGCGGCTCCATCGACGGGATCGCCGGCAAGGACGCCATCGACATCAATCTCCTGGAGGACCCGAATGACGACCTGCTGATCGATTAGGTCAGCAGCCAGGCCAGCGTGAGCGCCTCCTCGTCAAAGATCCTGCCCTCGATACCCAGATGGATCCGTTTGCCCTTTTCAAAGATAAAGGGCAGCTTTACCCAATCCCCATCCATATTGATGCTGCCTTCCAGGCGCATATGCCTCTTAAAATCCAGCTCTCCCCGTCCATACCACTTGAAAATGGCTTCCTTGGCGCTCCAGATCAGGGTGAGGAACTCCTGGTGTACCCGCCCCCGAAGCCCCCACTGCTCCAGGAACATCGCATAGTCCTCGTTAAAGAAATGCGCCTCTTCGTCCGTCAGGAATTTTTGGGCCACCACCTGGATCCGGGGCGAGATCGCCTCGATGTCCACCCCCACCCTGCTGTTCCGGCTTACGATCGCCGCGGCATAGCTCCCGCAATGAGAAATGGAAAAATGATATTTCTCGCTGGCCAGGAAAGGCTGCCGGGTATCGGCGATCCGGATCTCCTCCACCGGGAAGTCCGGGAAAAGAAAGGACAGCAGATAACGCCCTGCCAGATGCTGCAATCGCTTATAAGGATGCGATACCTCTTTTTTAAGCGGCACTCTCTCAAGGAAAAAGGATTCCTCCTCCTCGATATGCCAAATCCCTAGTTTTGTCTCCTGGTTGATATTATGTTGATAAAATAGCGGCATCTTTAGATATATTCGCAAACTTAATTAAATTTCAACATGATCCTATCCGATGCACGTATCCTGGAAGAAATAGAAAAGGGAACGATCAAAATTGAACCCTATGACCGGGCATGTCTGGGCAGCAATTCCTATGATATCCACCTCGGAAAATGGCTGGCTACCTATCGGGAACATATACTGGACGCCAAAAAACACAATGAGATCGAAACCTTCGAGATCCCCGAAGAGGGTTTCGTGTTATACCCACACATCTTTTACCTGGGCGTCACCGACGAATATACGGAGACGCATGCGCATGTTCCTTTCCTCGAAGGAAAATCCTCTACCGGCCGGCTGGGTATCGACATCCACGCCACGGCAGGCAAGGGAGACGTAGGGTTTTGCGGCAACTGGACCCTGGAGATCTCCGTAAAACAGCCGGTAAAGGTCTATAAAGGCATGCCGGTTGGGCAGCTGATCTATTTCCCGGTGGATGGGGAGATCCTGGTAAAATACAACCAGAAAAAGAACGCCAAGTACAACGGCCAGATCAACAAACCCGTCGAAAGCATGATGTGGAAGAACTCCTTTTAGATCCCTTCCCACCCATATTTCCTTCCATAGGCGATCAGCCAGGCGGTCACGTCATCATACGTCTTTATCCCCTGTGGCTGACGGTTCGCTTTTAAATAGTTCCCGTATAGCCGCCGGATAACGGGCTCGAAGGGATTGACATATTTCCGGTTGAATTGCCGCAGGTCCCGGAAATCGCTGCGGATACCGGGATGAAGCTGCTCCCGGATCGGCCGGACCCTATTGGAATCCCGCAGGTAGAGCTCCCGGGCGGCATACATATACAGGTCGAAATAGACGGAATAGCGAAAGGCCGGGTCCGTGGATGACCGGGCCGCGAGATAACCCACGAAGTTCGCCTCGTTCTCCTTCGCATATCCCAGCTGGTGGCCCATCTCATGACAGGTCGTATAGGGCTGGGTAAAGACGGGGACATCGGTATTTACCTGCGCCTCCCCGGTAAAGGGATTGTAATAGCCTCCAAACCCCATATAATTATCCATCCATCCGAAAAGGGAAGATTTTATGGAAGGCGTATGATAGACAAAACGGGGATCCCGGACCACCAGTCCGGCATAGGATGCTACGGAACCGGCAAACACGACCCGGGGATGACCCAGCCGGCCCCTATCCGTTCTGGCCACACTGTCCAGGTCATTCAACCGCTGTGCGATCCTGATCAGCAGCCCGTCCAGGTCATCCGTGCTGTAAGGCTGAACGTCCAGCTGTAGCTGATCGGCAATACCCAGCCGATCGTAATTAAGGCCCCAGAGCCCGTTGAAGAGCACATAGACAAGCAGGACGATAAAAAGGAGGCGGCGAAGAAAGCCAAGCAGCCAGGCGCCGTTTATTTCCCTTCGGAAGATCTTCCGTATAAAAGATACCAGGCCATAAAGCAGCAGCACCACGAGGGCCCCGTAAAGGATATCGCCGATACTAAAAGGGATCCAGCCAAACAACAGCCGCTGGCAGCGGGCAATGACAGGATACAGCCCCGTCGAATAAACCGTCTCCACCGCATGTGGGAAACGGGAAAGGATCCTGATGCCTGCAGCCAGTACTACCAGGCATATCCATGCAATTTTTCGCCTATGGGACATACCTGCTAAAAATACTGCAAAATATTACAGCATCCATGTTAAATTGCACCCTACAAGGATTCCCATGAATATTGATTTTAACAAGTACGATGATGCCATGCGACAGCTGCTCACCCAGATGAGGAACCGGCTGGATACCATCGCACTCGGCGGCGGAAAAAAGGCGATCGATAAGCAACGCGAAAAAAATAAGCTCACGGCGCGGGAGCGTATCCGGTACCTCCTGGATGAAGGCAGCTCCTTCACCGAGATCGGGGCCTTCGCCGGCTATGAGATGTATGCCGAAGAAGGCGGTTGTCCCGCGGGTGGTACGGTGGCGGGTATCGGCTATGTAAGCGGCCGGCAATGCGTCATCCTCGCCAATGACCAGACCGTAAAGGCAGGGGCCTGGTTCCCCATCACCGGGAAAAAGAACCTGCGGCTGCAGGAGATCGCCATGGAAAACCATCTGCCCGTCATCTACCTGGTGGATAGCGCCGGCGTTTTTCTGCCGATGCAGGACGAGATCTTCCCCGACAAAGAGCACTTCGGACGTATTTTTCGCAACAATGCCCGGATGAGCGCCATGGGTCTTACACAGATCGCCGCCGTAATGGGCCCCTGCGTCGCCGGCGGCGCCTATCTACCCATCATGAGCGACGAAACGCTGATGGTAGAAGGGAATGGCTCCATCTTCCTCGCCGGACCCTACCTGGTAAAAGCAGCCATCGGCGAAGACATCGATTCGGAGACCCTTGGCGGCGCCGCCACGCATACGGAAATATCCGGCATCGCCGACTATAAATTCCCGACGGAGCAGGCCTGTATGGACCAGGTAAAAAAGATCATGAGCCGGCTGGGACATGAGCCCGCCCCCATCTTCGACCGCGCGGCCCCGATAGCCCCCCGTCATCCGGCGGAAGAATTGTATGGCCTCCTCCCCACCGATGCGACAAAGCCCTATGACATGGTGGACATCATACAACGGATCGTGGACGATTCCGTCTTTGAACAATTCAAGGAAGACTATGGCAGGACCATCGTTTGCGGGTATGCCCGGATCGAAGGCTGGGCCGTAGGCATCGTCGCCAACCAGCGGAAGATCGTAAAAAGTAAAAAAGGGGAAATGCAGCTGGGCGGCGTGATCTATAACGACAGCGCAGACAAGGCGGCCCGCTTTATCATGAACTGTAACCAGAAAAAGATCCCGCTCGTCTTTTTGCAGGATGTCACCGGCTTTATGGTGGGATCGCGCAGCGAACAGTCGGGCATCATAAAGGACGGGGCCAAGATGGTCAACGCCGTCGCCAATTCGGTGGTCCCGAAGATCACGATCATTATCGGCAACTCCTATGGCGCCGGTAATTATGCCATGTGCGGTAAGGCCTATGATCCGCGTTTTATATATGCCTGGCCGACGGCCCGTATCGCCGTCATGGGCGGCGAGCAGGCGGCAAAGACATTATTACAGATCCAGGTCGGCGCGCTGAAGGCAAAAGGAAAGGTCATCGACCCGGCCGAAGAAAAAAAGCTGCTGGACGAAATAAAGGGACGCTACGAAAAACAGACTTCCCCCTACTACGCCGCAGCACGTCTATGGGTAGACGCGATCATCGACCCGGCCGATACCCGCAAAGTGATCGCCGAAGGTCTGCTTGCCGCGGCCCATAACACGGAGATCCCCGAATTTAAAACAGGAGTGATACAGGTTTGAACCCAATACCTATTTTCGAACTATGAGCAATGAGAATGAATTGATCATGTATACCGATGGCGCCGCCCGCGGCAACCCCGGGCCCGGCGGTTATGGAACGATCCTTTTCTGGGGCCAGCACCGTAAGGAACTATCCGGCGGATACCGGTACACGACCAATAACCGGATGGAATTGATGGCGGTGATCGCGGGGCTGGAAGCCTTAAAAAAAGAGGGAATAAAAATTACCATTTACTCGGACAGCCAATACGTCGTAAAGGCCGTGGAACAGGGATGGCTAAAAAATTGGATCGCTACCAACTTTAAAGGAGGCAAAAAGAATAAAGACCTCTGGCTCCATTTCCATGAGCTGGCAAAAAAGAATACGATCCGCTTCGTCTGGGTGCGCGGCCACGCCGATAATCCGCACAACAACCGCTGCGACGAACTGGCCACCGCCGCCGCCGATGGCAAGGACCTTGCCGTGGATAAAGTCTTTGAAAGCGAATCCTCCCGCCTATAAGGTCCCCGGCGGCACCGATGCCCGGTATACTACCGCATCTTCCTGTGCCTTTAGCTCGAATTTTGCCTGGTGAAAGGCCAGGAAGGCATCTCCGGTCTTCCGCGTAAAAGGCTGCCCCCCCTGCTCTATCACTCCCAGCTTTCCCTCCAGTACGATAAAGATATCCGTTGAATGGGCCCGGATCGTCAGGCTCTCTCCCTGCAGAAGCGCAAGCTTGCTCAATTCAAAATCCGGGGCCGGTGTATGATACACGGAGATATGCCCGGGACCATTGTCCTCCGGGATGATATGCGGATGAGTAGCCTCGAACTTTATATGCTTCAACAGCTCCGGCACATCGACATGCTTTGGCGTCAGCCCCCCCCGCAATACGTTATCCGAATTGGCCATGATCTCGACATTCTGTCCTTCGAGATAGGCATGCGGCAGACCCGCATCCTGGAAGATCGCCTCTCCCGGGTGAAGGTTCAACAGGTTAAAGAAATAGATGGAAAAGATCCCCCTGTCGATCCTGCCCGGTTCGTTGTAGGTGAGGGCCGCCCTGGCAGCCCAGAAATGCTCCTCGTGCTTTGACAGCTCCTGCTTCTTATAGACGGGGAGGATCCGGTCCAACAAGGGCTGTAATACTTTATTCACCTCCGTTTGCGGCATCTCCATAACGGTCCTGTATAGCCCCTGGTATCTCTTCTTTGCCAATATGGGCGCCAGGAAGGACAGTTCGGGAGTCGCCAGCAGGATCCGCTCCAGGTCCTCTACCGGCTTGAATCCATGTAAAAGCCAGAATTCACTGAGGGCCAGCATCAGCTCCGGTTTATGGTTGTCATCCTTATAATTCCTGTCGGGGGCGCCGGCGGCGATCCCCTTTTTATTCTCCGCGGCAAATTCCAGCTCCGCATTCTTTTTGGAGGGATGTACCTGGATCGAGAGCATATCCTTTACATCGAGGATCTTTAGCAGGTAGGGTAATTTTCCAAAACGGTCCGTCGTATAGACGCCCAGGGTATCTTCCGGCCATTCCTTTATATAGTCGTTCAATCTGACCGCAAGCGTAGTCCCTCCTCCACCGGCGCGCGGCGCCTCTATGACGATCTCCGAAGGAGCATTGTCATGCGCCCCCATCCAGTATTCGGCAAAAGGTTTGTTCTCCGGGTTCGGGATGGACAGAAGCCCGGGCAAAAAGGAATTCCCGCCCCATGCATAGTGCTGGATCTTCCCCTGTAGTTTAAAAACCTTATTGTTACTTTGCGCCATGAGTGTGTTTTGTTTTCTACCGACAAAATAAACAAAAAAGCAGCAGAATGTCGCAGCATATTGATCTGGGGAAAAAAGGAGAGACATGGGCGGCCGGATGGCTCCTCGAAAAGGGATTCGAGATCCTGCACCGCAACTGGCGATATGGCCGGTATGAGGTTGATATCATCGCCCGCCGCGGGGACATCCTCCATTTCATCGAGATCAAATCCCGTAGGTCGGATGTCTATGGCCACCCCGAAGAAGGCGTGACCCCGAAAAAAATAAGGAATATGATGCAGGCCGCACTGGGCTGGCGGCTCCGTTTCCCCGGCCAGGGTCATACCAGGGTCCAATATGACGTGCTCGCCATCACGGCCCCAAAGGACGCCAAGCCCGAATATTTTCTTATCGAAGATGTATATGTTTAAATTTCTCCGTTCTTCGCCTTCTCCATGATGAACTCCACGACCCGGTATGTCGCCGGACAATACTCGATATTCTGTTTGTACATATGCATGTAATCCACCATCTTCTTATTGGTATGATGAGGAAAACCCGCGCAGTCGCGGGGTCGGACCGCATAGATATCACACATATTGGTGGTCAGGTCCAGGAACTGACAGGGCTGTTTTACATTCATCCAATCCCCGGTCTTATCCTTGTATAACCATTTTTCGCGAAAGGCGCTGGCCGTCATGCCCAGATGTGCGGAGATCCGCCGGATGTCCTTTTGCGTATACGTAGGCGACATGGTCTTGCAACAGTTGGCGCAATGCAGACAATCGGTCTTTGCCCATGCCTGCTTATCCGCCTCGAGGGTCAGCTTTACAAGATCTTTTGGCTTCTTCTTCTCCAACCGGCTTAGAAAGCTTCTTACACGTTTCTTATTATGACGAACGATCTGCCGGAATGAACGTAGATTGACGGTGAACATGCGTGAATACATTATTAGAATAGCAAATATGCCGCAAACAGCCATAGTTACAAAGAAAATTTTTAACTTTCCGCATGTGGGAGCCGTATAAAAAAGGATATAAAGCCTGGTTGCAGTTGGAAAGATCACTGTCCGACAACTCCGTCGAAGCCTATCTCCGGGATATCGACAAACTAACCCAATTCCTCGAGACCGCGGGATCGCTGAAAACACCCGAGGCGATCGAAACAAAAGACCTGCAACGATTCCTCCAATGGATCGGCGAACTGGGTCTGCATGCCGCCTCCCAGGCCCGCATCCTCTCCGGTATCCGCTCCTTTTACAAATATTGTTTTATCGAACAGATCGTAAAAAAGGATCCCACCACCCTGCTGGAATCCCCCAAACTAAAAAGGGCCCTCCCGGATGTCCTTGGTTTTGAAGAGATCGAAGCCATCATCGGCCAGATCGATCTGAGCAAACCCGAAGGAGGGCGTAACAAGGCGATCCTGGAGACGATGTACAGCTGCGGACTTCGCGTCAGCGAGCTGGTGAACCTCCGGATCTCCTCCCTGTACCTGGACACGGGGTTCATCCGGGTGATCGGCAAGGGAGACAAGGAACGGCTGGTGCCCATCGGCCAGTCGGCCATCAAATATATCCGGATCTATCAGCAGGAGATCCGGGTGCATGTCCCGGTCAAACCCGGCAGCGAGAATATCCTCTTCCTCAATCGCCGGGGCAGCAAACTGAGCAGGGTGATGATCTTCCTCCTGCTGAAAGACCTGGTAAGCAAGGCGGGCATCACCAAGAATATCTCCCCCCATACTTTCCGCCATTCCTTTGCTACCCACCTGGTCGAAGGAGGCGCCGACCTGCGGGCCGTGCAGGAGATGCTGGGTCATGAAAGCATCACCACCACCGAGATCTATACCCACCTGGACAGGGAATACCTGCGGGAAACCCTGCATCGTCACCATCCGGCCTTCAAGTCAGGCTGAAAACCGCCCGTTCAAACAAAAAACCCACCTGTCACCCCTCCATTCCCCCTTCGCTAATTTCACCCCCCGCATGCCTGTTTTTTAATTACTTTAGACAGCGAAACCGTTTGGCATTCCTAAAGAACATATCACCCGATACGATAACCGCCAGCGACCAGGAACTGGTGGCCGCTTACCGGCAATCCTCCGATCTTACCATCCTTGCCGCCCTTTACCAGCGGTATATGGACCTGCTGTACGGGGTATGTCTGAAATACCTCCGGGACCCGGAAATAGCCCGCGACGCGGTCATGTCCATCTTTGAAGAGCTGGTGCACAAGCTGCGGCAACACGAGGTGGAACATTTTAAAGGATGGGTATACACCCTGGCTAAGAATCACTGCCTGATGCAGTTACGATCCTCCAACCGGGTAAAGGTCCAGGCCTTTGACCCGGAAAATATGCAATCGGCAGAAGAATTGCATCTGAACGGTATAATGGAAAAGGAAGAACACCTGGACCGGATGTCGAAGTGCCTGGAGACCCTGTCCGCCGACCAGAAAACGGTCATTGAACTGTTCTACCTTCAAAATAAATGTTATAATGAAATAAAGAGCCTCACCGGGTTGGATTGGAATAAGGTAAGAAGCCATATCCAGAACGGACGAAGGAACTTGAAAATTTGTATGGAGCGACAAACGACGGACCCGGCGCCCGTCCCGATCAATCCTTACATAGGGCAAAAGAATGAGCGCTAATCATAAAAATACACCCGGCTACCAGGCCTCCGATATTGAAAAATACCGGAGAGGGGAACTGTCTGCCCGGGAAATGCATGCGCTCGAAGCGGCCGCCATGGATGATCCTTTTCTGGCAGACGCGCTGGAAGGCATGGAAATACACCGGTCCCTCCGCGAAACGGCCTCTCCCGGCCAGCACCCGGAAGCCCCCCGTATGCCTGCCTATGACCAGGACCTGGAAGAGCTGCATACCCGTCTCAACAGGCGCATAACCCGCAAGGACCGTAAGAGGATCTTCTTCCTGCCCCCAGGGGCCAGAGTGGCCGCCGTCCTCATCGGACTGCTCGGATTGGCTACGATCACCTGGCTTACCCTGCAGAAAAAACACGGGAGCATGGAACCACTGGCCCGAACGCAACCTTCAGCAACCACGGCTGCCCCCACCACGGATAGTTCGATCGCAGCAACAAACAGCATCCCCCAAACACCCGCTCCGGTAAAGACACCGCCCCGCGCAAAAAACAGCGAGGCAAAGATCCGCAGGGTGATAAAAACACCCGCACCGAAGAACGATCTTGCCGCCATTGCCCCCGCCGATGCGGAGGCACGGGTACAATTAAAAAAAGACACCGTCATCTATTCGGCACAGAAGTTCTCAAAGTTCAGTTCCAACGCTCCCAATCTTCCCGTCTCCATGCGATATGCCTTTAATGGCAAAGTACTCGGCGCCAATAACCAACCCCTGGCCGGCGCTTCCGTCTTTCTAAAGGGCAACGCAGACAAAGACAACACGGACATCGGTACGGTGACCGACCGGCAAGGCCGTTTCAGCCTGGAGGTCCATGAAAAAGATTCCGCCTCCAAACTGACCGTAGCCTATGTAGGTTATGAACAAACCTCCCTGGACCTGAATGATCTCAACCGGGATAACTTCCACACGAATATCATCCAGCTCCAACCCCAGCGCCACTCCCTCGATGGAGTGGTGGTGATCGGCTATGGCACCCAGCGAAAAGAAAAGCGGATCGACGCCACCCTGGGGGTCGGGGAAAAGATAGACTCCCTCTGGCTCAGAGCAACCCCCGTCACCGGCAGATTGGCTTATATGGATTGGCTCGATACGGAAAAGAAAAGGCTTCCGGTCGATTCCACCATAAAAGGACCCGAGATCATTTCGTTCATTGTCAATAGGAAAGGAGATTTATCTGCTTTTAAAGTCGAGCAATCGCTATCTCCCGCGCACGATTCTTCCACCATCCGGCTGGTCCGGGAGGGTCCTTCCTGGAAATTGCTCCGGGGAAGAGAGGTCCGGGCAGCCGTCCGGGTCAATTATTGACCCCATTCATCCAAACTTAATTCCTTCATTCCTCCGGCTTGGTGTAATTTCGGCGCTCAAAACATAACCTCCAATGAACAAACTTTTGTTTTTACTTGCCATTACCGGATCGCTGTACCTGCCTTCCACGGCTCAATCGATCAAAACACCCTCTCCTTCCACTCCCCAGTTCGTCCGGCAGGATTTTGGTCTCTCCTCCATCGAGCTATCCTATTCCAGGCCCAATGTAAAGGGACGTAAGATCTTTGGCGACCTGGTTCCTTATGGTAAGGTCTGGCGTACGGGAGCCAACCAGGCAACGACCCTCACCTTTGGCGATGACGTGACCATCGGCGGCACAAAAGTAAAGGCCGGTAAATACGGGCTGCTTACCATCCCCGGCGCCACGGAATGGACCTTTATCATCACCCGCCAGCTCGACGTCACCAGCCCCGCTGCATACAAACAGGATCAGGATGTGGTACGGATAACCGCCGAAGCGCACCCGCTGCCCTTCTCCGTGGAAACATTCACGATCCTCTTCGCGGATGTTACCTCCAACAGCTGCACCCTGCAGCTCATCTGGGATAATACCATCGCCGCGCTCGACATAAAGACAGACGTGGACTCGAAGATCATGGCACAGATCGATAACACGCTGAAAAAAGACAGCCGCCCGTATTACACGGCCGCCTTCTACTACCTGGAGAATGGTAAGGACCTCAACCAGGCCCTGGAATGGTTCGACAAGGCGATCGCACAGGATCCCACCGCGTTCTTTGCCGTCTACCAGAAAGCCCGCTGCCAGGCAAAGATGGGAAAGAAACAGGATGCCATCGCCACAGCGAAAAAAGGCATCGAACTGGCAAAAGCAGCTAAGAACGATGATTATGTAGCCCTCAACGAGAAGTTGATCGCCTCCCTTCAATAAGCGCATTAAAATAAACCCGGCGGCGCCGGGTTTATTTTAATATTATTACCCTATGCTTTTCGCCTCATCCCCAGGTGCAGTAGCTCACTCAACAACAACACCCCGACCGCACCGACGACATTCAGCCATAAAAAACTCAAGGGCACGATACCCTTCTCATTCAGGATAAAAAGAACGACGATCCCCGCCTCTACTACCAGCGCGCTGATAAATACGGGCACTCCTCCGATCTTCTTCCGGTAAAAGGCAACCAGGAAGATCCCCAGGATCACCCCATAGAACAGGGACCCCAGCACATTCACCGCCTCGATCAGGCTGTTGCCGATATTATAGGCCAGCTGCGCGACGATGACGCAAAAAACGCCCCATAAAAAGGTATACCACTTTGAGAGCCGGTATTCCCTCTCCGGGGACAGCTCCTGACCGGAAAGCCGTTTGTGAAAATCCACGATGGTACAGGAAGCCAGCGAATTGAGGGCCGCCGCAATGGATCCCCAGGCCGCCAGGAAGATAACGGCGATCAGCAATCCGATCAAACCCGTCGGCAGATAATCTACTACAAAACGCAGAAAAATATAATTGGTATCGTTGTCGTCTCCGCCGGCTTTCTTTAACCATCGCCGAACGGTGGCTTTATACCCGGCCTTCTCCTTCTCTATCGCCTGCAGCTGTATCGCAGCGCCTGGTCCGGCCGTCCCGGGCTCCTGCAGATGTAGCCGTATCGTTTCCGCCGCTTCGTATTGCCGGGTCACCACGGCCAGGGAATCCCTGTACTGGGAATGAGCCAGCTTATCGATCTGTGATTGATTAAAGAAGACCGGTTCCCGGTTGAACTGGTAGAATGCGAATACCAGCACCCCCAATAAAAGGATCGCGAACTGCATGGGCACTTTTACAAGCCCGTTGAGCAATAAGCTCAACCGGCTTTCACTCATCGAGCGCGCCGTAAGATAACGCCCCACCTGTGACTGATCGGTCCCGAAATAGGACAGGGCCAGGAAGAACCCTCCCAGGATCCCGCTAAACATATTATACTTGTCACTCCAGTCGAAGCCCTTCCCCTTTTCGATACCGCTTGTAATGATATTCAATTTCCCCGCCTTCCCCCCTATATGCAGGACTTCGGATAATCCCACACCCGCCGGCAGCCGGTGTACTACCATATACCCGGCGATGGCCATGCCTCCGAAGATGATGATCAGCTGCAGCTGCTGCGTATAGGCAACCGCCCGGGCCCCTCCCGTAACGGTATAGATGATCAGCAGCCCCCCCATAAATATATTCGTCCAGAGGATATTCCATCCCAGCAGCGAAGAAAGGATGATGGAAGGAGCCGAGATGCTGATCCCCGTCGACACCCCCCGCTGTAAGAGGAAAAAAAAGGAAGTGAGCGTACGCGTCCGCAGATCGAACCGCTTCTCCAGGAGCTCATAGGCCGTATAGACCTTTAACCGGTGATAGGCGGGTACGAATGTGATACAAACGACCACCATCGCCAGCGGTAACCCGAAATAATATTGGACGAACCGCATCCCGTCCGTATAGGCCTGACCGGGAGCGGACAGGAAAGTCACGGCGCTGGCCTGTGTACCCATGATGCCCAGCAGGACGACAGGCCAGGGCACCGACCGGTTGCTACGGAAATAACCGTCCAGATCCCTGCTCGACTTCCGGCCCTTGTATAACCCATAGGCAATCATCCCCAGCAAAGTCATCGCCAGTACTATCCAATCGGGCCGGCTCATGAAAAATGTTTAGTCAGGAAATAAAAAAAGACGATGCACAGCAGGAGGAAGCCGATCACCAGCGCATACCAGTAACTCCATTTTTTAAATAATGGCACTTTATCCTCCTCGTTGTTTTCGATCATTGGTTGCTATTTCACTTTTTATCCCGGTTCACCTTATCCCGGTTCACCATCAGCGATGCGACCACGAGTCCCACGCCGATCCCGACCACCATCCCAAATGTGGCCCTCTTTATAAATCTTCCGACCACCAGTCCCACCACGATGGCCGTTATGATAAAAATATCCCGTCTGCGATGCATAGATCAGATTATATTCGAAATCCTTTTGTACGTATTAAAACCCTTTCTTTTGATTCAGTGCGATGATATTCGCCATCAGCCGGTAGGCGCCCGGGACTCCCGCCGGCAATTCCCGGAAAAATACCAGGCCGGTATATACGAACTTCCCTTTTCCATAGCCCGCGATCACGAGGCTGCCTTTCTGCTCCTGCTCACCCGGATCATGCATGGAAAAGACCGACTCATAGGCCGGATCGGTCTGACTGGCAAAATAGATCCCTCTTTCCTGGATCCATCCGTCAAAATCCTTGTCGGTGATCTTATTCGGGTAGTTCAGCACGGGATGATCCGGCTGCAGGAAATTAACCGTCGCATGCTCGTCCGTCACCCGGATATTGCTGACGGCAAAGGAATAGGGTCCGATATTGGTATTGGCCGTCCCGAGATTGTCCCGGTTGTATTGTACGATCAGGTTGCCGCCCTCTTTTACATAGTCCATCAAGACAGCATGCCGGTCCTTTAGCCAATCATGCACATCATAGGCGCGGACACCGGTGAGGATCGCGTCGAACTGTTTTAGCATACCCGGCGTAAGATCCTTTTCCTTTAACAGCACGACCTCATATCCCATCTGCTGCAGGGCCTGCGGCACTTTGTCCCCCGCCCCCTCGATATAGCCGATCCGGTGACCGGCCGTCTTGACATTGGCCACCACGAACTTCTCCACGGTTGGCAGGAAATAGTCGATACGGGGAATATGATCATAGGAAATGGTCTTTAGCTCGAGGGCGGTATCCTTATGGCCCTGGTTGTCAAATAACAGGTTCGCGCTGACAGAAGCGGAAGCCACGGTTGGCCGCGCCGTATATAAAAAACCGGCATTCCCGACATCTCCCTTTTGCTGTACGGTCACTCCTTCGGTCCGGGTAAGCCCGATCTTCGGACGACTTCCACGGCCCGTATGATCCACGGTCTGCACATCAAAGCTCTTTTCTTCCCCGCCGGTGAACAGGACCAGGGAGGGATCGAACTGTGCGGTCATCGGCGGCAATACGGTCAGGGGCTGGTAGAGCTCTCCCTTCACGGCATCGGTGTATTTATATTGTACGGGACGGGTGAACACGATATCCTGTCCTTCGACATTCAGCCGGAACCGGGCCGTATAGGCCGGGCCGCTCTGCGGGTCCCCGATCAGCATGGGGTCCTTTACATTGAAGGAGCCGGGGGACATAGGCGCGGCCAGCCAGTAGGGCTGTGTGACCGGCTTCCCGGGGCTTACAAAAATAGAATGGGTGAATATAAAATTCCGGTCGCCGCCCAGGTCCTGGCTGTAAGCGGTATCATACTCGCCCACGGACAGTCCGCGGACGGAGATCTTTGCATTGAGCCGGTTGTTCATCACCAGCGCCACCGCCAGGGAATCACCCTGTACGGCATACGGCCTGCGTACGACGGCCTCCAGCCAGAGTCCGCTGCAAGCCTCTATCAGTTGCTGTACTTCGACTAATTTTTGCGTTTTCCAATAACCATCTTTTAACTGCAGGATAGCCCGGTAAACGCCGACAAGACCGGCCACGCTTTTTTGCGGCTCGGACAGCGAAAAATCCTTTATCAGCTCATCGACCATCCCGGTGATCTTCTCTCCTCCTTCCACGCGTGCCCAGGAAGTCACGACATTTTCCATCGGGTCGTTGTGCGCGGGTTCACCGGCCACAAGACTGAAATATTCCATCGACTGGCCCCGGGCAGGCGTCAGCGCCGCTCCCTGGCTCTTGTGATTGGTACGGCTTTCCGCGGCGATCTCCCCATAGCTCTTTCCCAATATCGGGTTGTATACGCCTACGTCGATCTTCATCTGATCTTCCCGGGTCGTATTGTTGCTGCCGAAGTTGGCGGTATTCCATAAAAGGCGTTTTGCCTGCCAGGGTTTTACGCCATATTTGAACTGTTCGGGATAACGGGAAGGATCGGCCGCCGCCATGAAGGCCTCCTGTGCCAGGACTGCCGAGGCGGAATGATGTCCATGCCCCGCCCGGGCGTCGGGGGGAAAACGGGTAATGATCACATCCGGCTGATACTTCCGGATCACCCATACCACATCGCTCAATATCTTTTCTTTGTCCCAGGTCTTCAACGCCTCGTCGGTCGACTTGGTGAACCCGAAATCGAAAGCGCGGGCAAAGAACTGGTCGGCGCCATCCACCCTTCGGGCAGCCAGCATCTCCTGTGTCCGGATCAACCCCAGCTCTACCCCCTGCTCATCCCCGATCAGGTTCTGTCCGCCATCTCCTCTTGTCATGGACAGATAACCCGTCCGGTATAACCGGTCCTTGGCCATATAGGCGATCAGCCTTGAATTCTCATCATCGGGGTGCGCCGCTACATATAAGACGGTCCCGAGCACGTTCAGTTTTTTTAACCGCAGGAATATTTCAGCCGAAGTGATGGTCGCGGGAGCCTGCGCCGATACGTCGGCAGTTCCGATAACGACGCTCCCAAACAGACAAACAACGATCAAAGCCAGGATTGTAACCTTATTCATTAGTTATTCTTTTTTCCATAATATAAATAACCGTCCCTGCCGCTGCAATATAGGGACGGATCATACGCCGTCCGTTACCGTTTGTATATTCCTCACTGCCCTACCAGGAATACCGCATTACAGAAAAGCAGCTTGCCGTTCTCCCAAAAACTGCGGAACAGCGGATCATCGGCCATATAGACGATCTTCCCCCGGCCCATGTCCTCGACGCCAAAGATCAGCCCATCCTTTAACCGTTCCTTCGCCTTATTCCCGGTAAACCCGCTGACATAGTTGTCCTTCTTGATGACCCCCACATTCCAGCCTCCCTCTTTTATAAACTCATATACATTGTCATCCTGCTTGAGCGTATAGTAATGATCGGGATAGCCGAATGCCAGCGGATGCGTATTGTCCAGTTCTACCTTATAGATCGAGCCGGGCACACTACCGGCCACCTCCTCCCGCTGACGGTCGCCATACCGGTGCAGCGCCGAATAGTCGTCATCTCCCCGATCCTTCCCGTCTTTCGATCCCTTGCCTTTGCCGGGGTCGTCATCCTTCCCCTCTCCTTTCTGCCGGATGCCCCATTCCATTTTCGAGAGTTGTTCTACCGCGTTCTCCATCACGATCAGGCGACCGCCTTCCCTTACCCAGTTCCGGAGCATTTCGGCGGTATTCTTTTCCTCCAACGCCCGGTAAGACCCATTCGGGAGGATCAGCACATCATAATCCTTCCAGTTCACACGGGCCACATCCTCCGCATTGATAAAGCTGACCGGGTATTTCAGGTCCTGCTCGAACAAATGCCATACTTCCCCGGCATCGAGGGAGCTCACTTCGTCTCCCGTCAGCACCGCCGCCCTGGGCTCGTGAATAAGATGCACCAGGCCGCTCCCAAAATCGGCTCCTTTTTCCACGAAACCGGAAACGATAGGGAATAAGACCACCCCCGTCTCCTGCGCCGCCGCTATGACGGTAGTCCACAGACCGGCCCCTGCCCGTCCGTTGCCGGTGGCGGTGAGAAGAAGCGTTCCCCGCTCAAAGCTTTGCCCGCCGGATTGAAAAGCCTGCTCTGCAAACCGGACCTTTATGTCCTTGTGTAGCATCGTCACCAGGAAACGGACGCTCTGCATACCCGTCCAGCGGACGGCATAAGCGTACGTGTCTTTACCCGCGGGCGCCGCCGCTGCCGGAGACACCGCCGCCGGAGACTGCCCTGCCGGCGCGCCTCCTGCCACATATGCATTCAGCCCGTATGCCTGTAACCCATAGACGAAGGGAACGGACCAGGCGGTTATATCATAGGTCACCGAATCGCTGATATGAGATACCCGCTCGAATAATACCCGCAGCAGGTTGGACTTTGGCTGGTTGGCATTGATGACGATATCTCCCGGCACCGCCTTGAACTGCGCCATCTTACCCGTACTATAATCCACCCCGGTAAAGCTGCCGGAAGGAACCGGCGTCCATTCGATCCTGTTCCTGTCCAGTAATATCTTCAACCGCTCCAGCCTGTCGCCAAACGTATCGTTGCGGATAAAATAGGCTTTGAACTCGCCGGACGGATGGGTCACCGCCTCGACAAAATATTTATGGAACTCCTTTACCAGCCGCGGAGCATTCTGACTGGCGATCCCGATGGTCGACATGCCCGTAGTAAAATGATGTTCCAGGCGATCCGCCAGCGTCAGGGTATCTCCATCCCGCGTGAGCACGGCCAGACCCGCACTGATCCCTCCCTGCTCATAGGTCATGCCGATCGCGCCGTTATACGTCGGATAGGTATCCCCGTAACTCGGGTAAAAAAGATCAAATTCTTCTTTTGTGAAATAAAGCCAGCCCTGTTTGTCGAAGGCCTTTGCATTGTTCTTCCCGATCAGCACCTGGAACTCCCTTTGCCAGGGAGTGATGACCTCGTGATAGGGTTCCGCGGCCGGCGCAAAATAATAGGGATTGTTATATCCCTGCTCATGATAATCCACATGTACCTGCGGCAGCCAGGCATTGTATTTTTTTAGTCGTTGCTGTGTCTCCTTTTGTGTCTGCCAGGCCCAGTCGCGGTTCAGATCGAAGTTGTAATGATTGGTCCTGCCGGCCGGCCAGGGTTCGCGGTGTTCCCGGGCATGCGGATCGGGATTGGGGGAAGCCCCGACGGCCATATTATACCAGTTCACATACCGGTCACGCCCATCCGGGTTGATACAGGGATCGAGGATGACCACGGTGTTCTTCAACCATTCCCTTGCCTTCCCGTTGGCAGGATCCACCAATGCATATAAGGTTTTCATGGCCGCCTCCGAGGAAGCAGGCTCGTTGCCATGCACGTTGTAGCTGAGCCACACGATGACCGGGGCGTTTTCGTCGGCCGGGCCCTCTCCCGAGCCATCCGTCGGACCGTTGGCGCCGCTCCCCTGTCGGACTTCCTTTACCCCTGCCAATCGCAAATTGTTGAGCCGGATGGCTTCCAGCCGCTGCAGGTTCTCCGGGCTGGCGATATAGGCCAGCAACAACGGGCGGCCTTCATAGGTCTCTCCATATTGCTCCACTTTCACCTGCGCCGGCACAGCCTTCGCCACTTCTTTAAAATAGTTGACGATCTTATAATGCGGCGTAAAATGATCTCCCAACTTATACCCCAGGAAAGCTTCGGGGGAAGGTGCGGTCTGCGCGTACGAATAACCGGTCAACAGGAAAAAAGCACATAAGAAGGATATTGTCTTTTGCCGGACGGGTCCGGCGGCTATCAGATGATGGATCATGCAAATTGGAATGAAGGGGCAATGTAAGTAAAGGGCCAAAATAAAAAAAATGGTAACTTTCCGGTAAATAGCTGTTGCTTATGCGATCCTTCTTTATCAGCCTCGTCTATCTTATCATACTATCCGGCCTTCTCTCCGGCAACCTTCTGGCACAGGAAAACAATACTCCCTACGCTTATCATATCCGGAAAAAAGTAGATGTCAGACATGGCGCCGTCGTCTCGGCGCATCCCCTGGCCAGCAATGCCGGTTTGTCTATCCTGCAACAGGGAGGCAACGCCTTCGATGCAGCCATCGCCACCCAACTGGCCCTCGCAGTGGTATATCCCGCCGCCGGCAATATCGGCGGGGGCGGCTTTATGGTAGCCCATACGGCCAAAGGGAAAAATATAGCCCTCGATTTCCGGGAAAAAGCCCCGGCCGCGGCGACCCGCGACATGTACCTGGACGCCGCCGGTAACCCCCGGCCGGGATTAAGCGAGAACGGGCATCTTGCCTCCGGCATACCCGGAACCATCGCCGGCCTCTTTGCCGAATCGAAATATGCCCGGCTGCCCTTCGCCCGGCTGATCCAGCCGGCCATCGATCTTGCGGAGAAAGGCTTTGTTCTCACCGAATCGGAAGCCCGTAGCCTCAACGGAACAAAGGCCGCTTTTATAAAATACAATACGGTCCCCTCCGTCTTTATAAAGGAAACCGCGTGGAAGGCCGGCGACACCCTGGTGCAAAAAGACCTGGCCGCTACGCTGCGCCGCATCCGTGACAAGGGCGCCAAAGGTTTTTATGAAGGAGAGACGGCCCGGCTGATCCTGGAAGAAATGCAACGGGGCAAGGGTATCATCACCGCCGCCGATCTACAGGGATATACGGCAAAAGAACGGGAGGCCACCGTATTCCCCTATAAAAAATATACCGTCGTCACCATGCCCCTACCCAGCAGCGGCGGCGTCATCCTCCAGCAAATGCTGAAGATGGTGGAAGCCCAGCCGCTAAAAGAGTATGGCTTCGAGTCCGTAAAAACCACTCACTGGATGACGGAAGCCGAACGGATCGCCTATGCCGACAGGGCCAAATTCCTGGGTGACAGGGATTACTATTCCGTCCCGGTAAAGACATTGACCAGCGATGCCTACCTCCGCAAAAGAACGGCCCTGATCGATCCCGACAAAGCCGGTAACAGCAAGGATATACAGGCCGGCACCCTCACCTCCGCCAGCGAAGAGACCACCCACCTGGATGTGCTCGACCAGGAAGGCAATGCCGTCTCCATCACAACGACCCTCAACGGCGGCTTTGGCAGCAGGGTGGTCGTCGGCGGCGCCGGCTTCTTCCTCAACAACGAAATGGATGACTTCAGCATAAAACCCGGCATACCAAATATGTACGGGGCCGTAGGCGCGGAGGCCAATGCCATCGCCCCCGGCAAACGTATGCTCAGCTCGATGACCCCTACCCTGGTGCTGGATAAAGGAAAGATCTTCCTCGTCGTGGGCACCCCCGGAGGGACGACCATCACCACCTCCGTATTCCAGACCCTCGTGGATATCCTGGATTTCGGCATGAGCACCGAAGATGCCGTGAATAAACCAAAATTCCATCACCAATGGCTACCCGATGAACTCTATGTGGAAAAGGGATTCCCCGACGATACCCGCGAAGCATTGGTAAAGATGGGCTATAAGATCACCCAGCGCGGAAGCATCGGCCGGACCGAAGTGATAAAGATCCTTCCGGACCATACCATCGAAGCCGTAGGGGACATCCGCGGAGACGATACTGCAGCCGGCTACTGATAACGACAAATCATACAAAATCATAAACGATGACCTCCTCCCTCGGCCAGATCTACCTGGAGTCCGCCGTCAAAAGACTACTGACATACAAGACCCTCGGCGATGCTACCTTCGCGCAGCTGGAAGACGACGATTTTTACTTCGTGCCGGTGCCTTCGGCCAATGCGCCTGTGGCGCATTCTAATAGTATAGCCGTCATCATCCATCACCTGCACGGCAATATGCTAAGCCGCTGGACAAACTTCCTCACCGGGGACGGGGAGAAACCAGGCCGCAACAGGGACCAGGAATTCACTCCCCCGGCCGGTGGAAAAAAAGCCCTTATCGCCCTCTGGGAAGAAGGCTGGAACTGCCTCCTGGATACCCTCCGCTCCCTGAAAGAAGAAGACCTGCTGGCCACCATCCGGATCCGCCACGAGCCCCTGGTGGCCATCGATGCCATCAACCGGCAGCTGGCCCACTATCCCCACCATGTCGGACAGATCGTCTATATCGGCAAGATGATCCGGGGCGAGGCCTGGAAAAGCCTCTCGATCCCCCCGGGCGCCTCCCAACAGTTTAACCGCGAAATGAAGGAGAAACACGACGCCGGGAAATAAGGTTAAAATCCCTGTAAATCCACGCAATTGACCGGTATTTGGTAAGGAATTTGCACATCCCCGGGTAATACGTAATTTCGCAACTTGTAATAAAGAGACCCCTGAGAAAGATCTGGAAAATACTCCGTAATACATTAATTGTTTTACTACTATTACTCATTACCGGATGGGTCCTGATACAATTGCCGGCCGTCCAGACCTGGCTGGTCTCCCGGGTCGCCCACCGGCTCTCCAAAGATCTTCATACCACGGTCAGCGTCAAACACGTAGAATTTTCCCTTTTCAACAAAATGTTGTTACAAGGTACCCTCGTAGAAGATAGGGACAAGGACACCCTGCTTTATGCCGGTACCGTAAAAGTAAATGTCACGGATTGGTGGTTCTTTAAAGACACCGCGGTCCTGAAATACATCGGCCTCGAAGACGCAACGATCAAATTGCAGCGAACGGATTCCATCTGGAACTACCAGTTTATTGCCGATTATTTCGGCGGCACCCCTTCCACAACGGCCGCCAAAAAAGATACGACCGCCGGTCTTCAGCTCGACCTGAAGGAAATAGACCTCTCCCATATCCACTTCCTGAAAAAGGACGGGTGGCGGGGAGAAGATATGGACCTGCAGCTGGGTTCGATGCAGCTGAACGCCGACCGCATCAGTTTCCAGGAAAAAGTCGCCCGGATCAGCAGCATGGAATTCACCCGGCCGCAATTCACGCTCTCCAACTATGACGGAAGAAGACCTCCCCCGCCGGACGATACGACCTCGATCCCAAACGACCCGCTGCACCTGCGGCTCAACCCGGCGGGATGGAATATCACCGCCTCCAGCCTGGTCATACACAACGGTTCCTTCCGGCATGAGGAAGTAGCCGATAGTATCGTCAACAAACATTTTGACGGTAACCATATTTATTTTTATTCGGTCAATACCCGGTTCACCAACCTCCGTCTCAACCGGGACACGATCACGGCCCAGTTGCTGCTCAGCACAAAGGAACGCAGCGGTCTCGAAGTAAAAAAGCTCAGCGCGCGGATCAAGTGGTTCCCGGAAGCGATGGAATTTAATAAGCTCGATCTGCAGACGTCCCGAAGCCATCTCCGGAATTTTTTCGCCATGCGCTTCAAGACCCTCGACGATATGTCGGATTTCGTCACCCGCATCCACATGGACGCCAATTTCACCGATGCCGATATCAACAGCGACGATATCGCGTACTTCGCCCCCGAACTGGCGACATGGAAGAAACATATCCGGATCTCCGGAGAAGTAAAAGGGACCGTGGCCGATCTCCGGGGTCAGCATGTGTTTGTGGCAGCGGGAACGAACACCTTCCTCAACGGAGATTTTCATCTCAGGGGATTACCCCATATCAAGACGACCCATATCGACTTTCAATCCAATGATTTCCGGACCACCTACCAGGATATGGCGACCCTCGTTCCCGCCATAACAAAGATCACACAACCCCGGATCGACCGGATCGAATGGCTCCGGTTCAAGGGTGATTTCTCGGGTACGATCCAGGATTTTGTCACCAAGGGTACGATCCAGACCAACCTGGGTACCCTGGGCACAAACGTCAATATGAAGCTGCCGGACTATGGTCCCTCCGTCTATTCGGGTAACATCGCCACGGATAGTTTTCAGTTGGGATCCTTTCTCGACAACGATAACCTCGGCAGGATCTCCTTCCAGGGAAAGATAGGCGGTACGGGGCTAAAGACGGGTACCCTCAGCGCCACGCTCGACGGCGTGATCAATAACCTGGAGTTCAATGGCTATACCTACCAGCATATCCAGGTCAACGGCGCCGTTGCAAAGAAGAAGTTCAACGGGGAGCTGATCGCCAGCGATCCCAACCTGAATGCCCATCTCAACGGGTTGATCGACTTCAGCCAGGAGCAGCCGAAGTTCAATTTCGAAGCCGAAGTGACAAAGGCGGATCTGAGCAAACTTCATTTTATATCAAAGAAGGTGGAGTTCAACGGCAAATTCAAATGTAATTTTACCGGTGATAATATCGATAACTTCCTGGGCAACGCCAGCATCTATGACGCGTCGGTCTTCAAGAACGGACAACGCGTATCCTTCGACTCGCTGACCCTCGAATCCAGCATCGTCGATAATAATAAGACGATCACCGTCGTCAGCAATGAATTCGATGGGGCCATCGCGGGGGAATTTTCCATCCATGACCTGCCCGCCTCCTTCCAGACCTTTCTCAACAAATATTACCCCAGCTATATCCAGCCGGCAAAATCGGTCCCTTCCAACCAGAATTTCACTTTTGTGATCACCACAAAAAAGGTGGAAGAATATATCGACCTCTTCGATAAAGACCTGAAAGGGTTCAACAATGCGGGGGTCAGCGGACGTATCAATACAAGGGACAACCTGCTGGACCTGAATGTCGATCTCCCTTCATTCGGATACAAGGACATTGCGTTCGACAACCTCAGCCTCAACGGACGGGGCAACCTGGACACCCTGTCGATGGAAGCAAATATCGGGGACGTTCGTCTCAACGACAGCCTGCATTTCCCTTCCACGCATATCCGTCTGCACTCCTCCGGCGACCTTTCGGATCTGCAGGTAAAGACCAGCGCCAGCCAAACGCTGAACTCAGCCAATATCTCGGCCCGGGTCCAGACCCTTCCGACGGGCGTGCGGGTCACCTTCGATCCCTCTACATTCGATATCAACAGCAAGACCTGGATGATCGATAAAGATGGGGAGCTGGCCTTCAACAGGAATATCATCAGCGCCGACGGCCTGACCATCCATAGCGGCGACCAACAGGTGCAGATCACCACCCATCCTTCCGGGGAAGGCAACTGGAACGATGTTCACGTGGACCTGAAAAAGATCAATATCGGTGATTTCACTCCCTACATCGTAAAATCGGAACGATTGGAAGGCCTGCTCACCGGCAGCGCCGATATGACCGACCCCTTTGGAAAACCCACCCTCCACTTCCAGGGAGAGGCCGATCAATTCCGGTTTGCCAATGATTCGATCGGACGGCTGGATCTGGCAGCCGACTATCAGAAGTCGACCGGACGGCTCAATGCTACCCTCCATTCGGACAATAAAAATTACCGGCTCGACGCAAGGGCCCTGATCAATACTTCCGATAGCGCCGTCACCGGTCCCCCGATCGATATCACTACGGATGTCGCCGAACTAAAGATCGACATGCTGGAGAAATACCTGGGCGGGATCTTTACCAACCTTACCGGCAGCGCCAGCGGCAAATTCCGGATAACAGGTCCCTCCTCCCATCTTCTCTACCTGGGCGACGTCCAGCTAAAGGATGCCAGCCTGAAGGTAGGATATACCCAATGCACCTATAAGATCCCCGCTGCTACCATCCATTTTAAAAAGGATACGATCGATTTCGGCTCCTTCCAGTTGAAGGACCGCCTGGGCCATACGGCCGACCTGGTCCGCGGAAGACTCTTTCACCACGGCTTCGACGACCTGGGCTTTGATTTTGAAATGAATACCAACCGGCTCCTGTTATTGGACACCAAGGCAACGGACAATAACCAGTTCTATGGAACGGTGATCGGAAAGGCGAAAATGACCCTGACGGGTCCCGAAGAAAGCATGTTCATGAACATCAAGGGAGAGCCGACGGATAGCTCCAACATCTACCTGCCCCCCTCCATCAGCCGGGAAAGCGGAGATGCGGATTTCATCGTCTGGAAGGTCTATGGTAAGGAGATGCAGAAACAGCTGCCCGATAAGAAAAGCAGCAACCTGCTGGTGAACCTGGACATGACGGCCAATAACTACGCCAACGTTTATATGATCCTCGACCCGCTGAGCGGGGATATCATAAAGGCTAACGGTCATGGCAACCTGAACATGAAAGTCGGCACCACCCAGGACCTGACGCTCACCGGCCGCTATGATATCGACAGGGGTAATTATAATTTCACCTTTCAGTCCTTTATACACAAACCCTTTATCCTCAGCGAAGGCGTCGGCAACTATATACAATGGACCGGAAATCCCTACGATGCGACCATTGGGATAGAGGCGGTATACAGGGCCGAGAACGTACGGTTCAGCGACCTGGGCCTTTCCGCCACCAGCAGCCTGGGAGCCATGAGCGAAAATGTCAAACGCTTTCGCGGCGACGTCCTGGTGACGGCCGACCTCACCGGCAAACTGCTGGCCCCAAAGATCGACTTCCGTATCGATCTGCCGCCCAACAGCCCCCTGAAGAATGACCAGGAAGCATTGAGCCTTTTACAGATCATACAGAACGACCCCAACGAATTGAACAAACAGGTCTCCTGCCTGGTGGTGCTGAACAGCTTCGTGCCCCTCTCCAGCAGCACGAATAACTTCGACGCTTCTTCCGCAGTGACCAATGTCGTCGTCGGCAGCATCTCCGGCGCCATCTCCAATGCCTTCAGCAAACAGGTCTACCACCTGCTGCAGCGCATCTTCAACGACAAAAGCATCCGGGTCAACTTCAATACGACCCTCTATAACGGCAGCAACATAGTCGACAATATCGATCAGAGCAAGCTCAACCTGGACCGTACCAACTTCAACTTTTCCATCGGGAAGAGCTTTCTCAACGAAAAACTGACCCTCACCTTTGGCAGCGCCCTGGATTTTGGGATGAGCGCCGCACAGGTGGCTGCATCCTCCTTTCAGTTCCTGCCGGACATCAGCGCAGAATACAAGATCACCCCCGATGGACGGGTCGCCCTTACCTTTTTCTACCGCGACTCTTATAATTATATATCCACCGGTAACCATACCCAGAACAGCTCGGGCGCCAGTATCTCTTACCGCCGGGATTTCGACAGGATAGATGAGCTGTTCAAAAAGAAAAAGAAGAAGGTCCCCGCAACCCCACCCCCGGCACCAAAGACCGACTCCACCACCAGTCAGCCGGAGGCTGACCGCCCGTAGGGCAATCTCACTTCAAGATCTCATGCCCCAGCTTGTCCCGCTTGGTCATCAGGTATTTTACGTTATGCGGGTTCGGCTCCATCTCGATAGGCACCGTCTCTACGATCTCCAGCCCATAGCCCAGGAGACCGGCTCTCTTCCGGGGGTTATTGCTGATCAGCCGGATCTTGCTGATGCCGAGATAACGCAGGATCTGGGCCCCTACCCCATAATCCCGTTTGTCCATCGGGAAGCCCAGGTGAAGGTTCGCCTCTACCGTATCCATACCCTCTTCCTGGAGCTTATACGCTTTTAATTTATTGATCAGACCGATCCCGCGCCCTTCCTGGTTCATATAAAGGATCACTCCCTTCCCTTCTTTTTCTACCAGTTGCATGGCCTCATGTAATTGCTCCCCGCAGTCACACCGGAAGGAACCCAGGATATCCCCGGTAAAACAGGAAGAATGCACCCGGGTCAGCACCGGTTCCCCCTCTTTCCATTCCCCCTTGATCAGGGCCAGGTGTTCATTATTGGTGCCCTTCTCGCTGAACGCGATCAGCTTAAAATGGCCGAATTGAGTGGGCATATCCACCCGGACGATCTCCTCGATCAGGGAGTCGGTCTTCAGACGGTATTCGATGAGGTCCTTTATAGAAATGATCTTCAGTCCGAACTTTGCGGCGATCTCCACCAGCTCGGGCAGACGGGCCATGCTGCCATCCTCGTTCATGATCTCCACGAGCACGCCGGCCGCCTCAAAACCCGCCAGCCTGGCCAGGTCGATGGTCGCCTCGGTATGGCCCGCCCGGCGCAGGACGCCACCCTTTTTTGCCCGTAAGGGGAAGATGTGCCCGGGCCGCCCCAGGTCTTCCGGCCGGGTAGCCGGGTCTATCAACGCCTGGACCGTCCTGGACCGGTCCATCGCAGAAATGCCGGTAGTACAACCATGCCCCAGCAGATCGATCGACACCGTAAAAGGCGTCTCGTGCAGGGCCGTATTATTATTGACCATCAGTTCCAGACCCAATTCGTCGCAACGCTCCTCCACCAGGGGGGCGCAGATCAGCCCCCGCCCGTATTTGCTCATAAAATTGATCACTTCCGGCGTCACATTCCGGGCCGCAGTGATAAAATCACCCTCGTTCTCCCGGTCCTCATCATCCACTACGATCACGAGCTTGCCTTGCTTTATATCTTCTATCGCGCTTTCAATTCTGGACAACATCTAAAAATGGGTTTAATATGCAAAATTAACAATAAAAACGCCGGAAAGTTAGGAAAGGATGCCTGCCCTCCGCCAGACCCCAAAACTAGGGTAAATGGGTATTTTTTAGCCTTATTTAGCTTTTATTTAGAATGTGTACAGAAAATTCACCCGTTGCATGCAGCCTTTTTATAGTTTTGCTTTTCTTTAACAGGTTCCGCGTACGTTCCCCTACCGCCATTTAAAGTCCACTACCATCCTTAAAACTACGATTTGCCGGCCATCGACCTTAACGATTAGATAATACACTTTTAACAATTCTAACACAATAAGCTTATTTCTTTGCAGGCCGATAAAAAATGACATTAAAAACGACTATTTATGACTAGACGACTGCTATTTTCAGCGTTCCTTATTCTTTCTGCATTTCTGGGTTTCTCCCAGGTAACCACTTCCAGTATCACGGGGATAGTAAAGGGCTCAAAAAAAGAAGCCCTGGCCGGAGCGACGATCCGCGCGGTACACACTCCCTCCGGCAGCGTATACACCGCTGTCAGCACCTCTGACGGACGCTTTACCATCAATGGTATGCGCGTGGGCGGTCCTTATAGAGTAGAGATCTCCTATACCGGGTATAGCAACAAGGTATTTGACGACCTTAACCTGGCGCTGGGTGTTCCTACCGAATTATACGCCGATATGGGCGACAACGCCAAGACATTGAGTGAAGTGGTTGTGACCGGCGGACGCAGGTATGCGCTGATCAGCCCCACCCGCCAGGGTCCTGTCACCAATATCTCCCAGCAGGAGCTGACCTCGCTGCCCACCCTCACCCGTAACGTAGACGACTTTACCCGGCTTACCCCCCAGGCACAGCCCAGGAAGTCAGGTACCGACGGTAGCACCCTCGGTGTATCCTTCGCCGGTATCAGCAACAAATACAATGCATTCACCATCGACGGAGCCTCCGCTACCGACGTATTCGGTCTCGCAGCCAGCGGCACCAACGGCGGACAGGCCTCGCTGAACCCTATCCCTTTCGACGCGATCGAGCAGGTACAGGTCATCCTGGCCCCCTATGACGTGACCCTCGGCGGTTTTACCGGCGGTGGTATCAACGCCGTTACCCGTTCCGGAACAAATACCACCCATGGATCGATCTATGGCTTCAACCAGAACCAGGGCCTGGTCGGTGTAAGCCCCGACTCCACAAAGACAAAATACGGTTCCTTCCACGACTGGACCTTTGGTGCACGTGTAGGCGGCGCCATCGTAAAGAATAAATTGTTCTACTTCGTCAACTATGAAGGCGAACGCAGATCACAGCCGCTGACAAACGTACCCGGCACCGTCAACTCGGCGCTCCGTACCACGGCCCTCGACAGCATCTCGAACTTCCTGAAAGATAAAGCACAGCACCCCTCCTGGTCCTACGATCCGGGCGCCTACAGCGGCTTCAACAAAAAGAAAGTATCCGATGCCATCTTCGTACGCCTGGACTGGAACATCGACTCAAAGAACAAGCTGACCCTGCGTAACAGCTATGTCAACGGGAATAACTTTATCATCTCCGATGGGACCAGCTCCATGAGCTTCTATAACAACGGGTATACCTTCTTCTCCAAGACCAACTCGACCGTACTGGAATTGAACTCGAATATCTCTTCCCATCTGTCCAACGTTGCCAGGGTAACCTATACCGCCGCCCGTGACAAAAGGACGACTCCCGGCGCGCTCTTCCCCGCCGTCGCCATCAGCGACAACGGCGCCACCTATAACATCGGTTCGGAGAACAGCTCCCAGGCAAATAGCCTGAACCAGAATACCTTCACCTTTACGGATAACTTTACCGTCTACGCCGGCAAACATACGCTGACCTTCGGTACGGATAACCAGATCTATAACTCTCAGAACGTTTTTCTCCAGGGTCTGGTAGGTAACTACTCCTATGGTACCCTGGCCAGCTTCTTCCAGGACGCCTCCGGTGTATCCACTGCCTACGCTACAAAATACTCGACCAGCTATTCTACGGACCCGGGCAACCCCAAACCGGTTGCGAATGTAAAAGCCGGTCAGTTCAGCCTGTACGCACAGGATAACATGGAAGTGACCGACAACTTCAAGATCACCTACGGTATACGCGCGGATATGCCCACCTTCTTTAATAAGCCCCCCGCCAACAACAACTTTAACAGTTCGGCGATCGCCATCAACAACAACGTGGCGTCGAATAAGGTACCGCAGACAACCATCCTCGTGTCTCCCCGTATCGGTTTTAACTGGGATGTAAATCATAACCGCCAGACACAGGTCCGCGGCGGTGTCGGGATCTTTACCGGTCGTATCCCCTTCGTATGGATCTCCAACCAGTATACCAATACAGGGGTAGGCGTGCTTAGCGCCAGCCTGGCCAACCAGGGCGCCGTACAGGCCGCAGGTGTACACTTCAACCCCGTCACCCCCTTCCAGCCGACCACCGGTCTGCTGCCGATCGTGATCAATACCACCGACCAGCATTTCAAATACCCAAGGATGATGCGTGCCAACCTGGCATTGGATCAACGCCTGCCCTACGGTATCATCGGTACGATCGAAGGCATCTACTCCAAGACGCTTGAAGACATCAACTATCATGACCTGAACCTGGCGCCTTCCACGACAAAGGTGACCCTTGGCAACACGAGCCGCCCCTTCTATGGCGCCGTCGTAAACCCCGCCTTTTCCAATGTGATCTCGCTGGGCAATACCACCAAGGGCTACTCCTACAACATTACAGGGTCTCTTAAAAAACCCTTCTCCAACGGTTGGGAAGCCAGCATCGCCTATAGCCTCGGACATTCCTATGCGCTCAACAACGGAACCTCTTCCGTCGCGCTGTCGAACTACCGCTTCGCCTACAACATCAATGGTCTGAATAACCTCGACCAGGGCAAAAGCAACTACGACCAGGGTTCCCGCATCGTAGCCTATGTCAGCAAGAAGTTCCGGTACGGAAATATCTTTGCAACGACCATCGGTCTGGTCTGTACCGGCCAATCCGGGATCCCCTTCTCCTATGTCTACTTCGGAGACCTCAACGGAGACGACGGATCTGTTATCAATCCCGCTGCCAAGCTCAGCACCTCCGGCGGAGCCGATCTGATGTACCTGCCTACGGATGCATCCCAGTTCGTCACGCACTCCGGCCTGGCCCTGACACCGGCACAACAGTTCGCCGCCTTCCAGCAGTATATGCAGTCCGATAAATACCTGCGTACGCACCAGGGGCAGAATACCGCGATCAACGCCGACCGGACGCCGTTCGAAAGCCATTTCGATCTGAAAATACAGGAAGATATCGCCGTATATCATTCCCATACCCTCAGCTTCACCGCCGATATCTTCAATATCAGCAACCTGCTCAGTCATAGCTGGGGACATGCCTATACGATCTCCAACCAGGAAGCACAACCCCTGGATATCGATCACCTGACAAAGAATGCAGACGGAACGGTTACCCCTTCCTTCTACTTCAACCCGACCTTTGGTCTGGACAAGCTCACGCACAAACCCTGGACCTATGCCGACTACCTTTCCCGGTGGAGCATGCAACTGGGGCTGCGGTACAGCTTCTAACCAAAAGATCTATACATAAAAAAACCCGGCAGACCGCCGGGTTTTTTTATTTAATGTCGTATTCCCCATCCCCAAAGCAAAAATTCCGGCATGGCCCTGGCCCATGTCGCCACGTCATGACGTCCGCCGCCTATCTCCATATAATGAATATCCTTCTCCGGGGCATATCCTTTGGCGGTCAGTTCCCTGATCAGGTCTGAGGTGTCGTCAATACTGTCGATGATGCCATTCCCGTTGCGGTCTTCCTGTTCGTCTTCCGTCCCGCATTCAAAAAAGAATTTCAGCCAGGGATAATATCCCCCTTCACGCACCTGGCGTTGCATGATGCGGTCCGTCTGCTCATTATATCCCGGATCGGTCTTGTCCCGGGTCCTCCACCAGAAGCTACCGGAGAAAAGACCCGCACGGGCAAATTCCTGCGGGTGGTTCCAGACGATATCCATGGCGCTGAGCGCACCCAGCGAGAACCCCGCCAATGCCTTTTCCCGGAACCCGGCGCCCTGAAAACGTGCCCGGATAGCCGGGATCACTTCTTCCAGCACACAATGGGTATACGCATCCGCCCGGGTGCCGCGACCCTGAAAATCGCCGGTCCGCGCGGTCCCATACTCCATGATCCTCTCCGGGCCCGCATGGATCCCGGCACATAACAGCGGCGCGATAAGCCCCCTGTCATACAGGTCTTCGAGGATGGCCGGCAGCCCCAGCTTTTCCAGATCCTGCCCGTCATTGATCAGCAGCAGGCTGGTTTCCTGTAAAAGGACGGTGCGATTGCCGGAAGTAGAATCCCCCGGTAGTAAATATAGATCCACCCGTACGGTCCGATGTAAATGCACGGATTCCAATGCTATGCTTTCCCGTGAAATTCGTATGCTCTTTTCAATCGACATGGCGTCAAAAATAGTATATTTAACATATATGGATCTTCCCGAAGAATATCATAGATGGTACTCCCCTGCTATTGGCCGGGACTTCGAAATGCTGGTATTCGGCCATTCCGGTTATCCCGTCCTCCTGTTCCCGACCTCCCAGGGTTCCTATTACCAGAACAAGGACCAGGGACTGATCGAGGCAAGCCGCTGGTTCCTCGAACGCGGAAAGGTAAAGATCTATTGCCCCGATAGCCTGGATGCATTCAGTTGGTACAACAAATCCATTTCACCTTCGCAAAGAGCCTGGCACCACACCCTCTACGACCGCCTGCTGCTGGAAGAAGTCCTGCCCCGGGCCCGCCATGAGACGGGACACGACCGGGTAGCCGTCGCCGGTTGCAGCTTCGGAGGGTACCATGCGGCGAATTTCGCCTTTCGTCACCCCGGTCTTACCAGCTATTGCTTCTCCATGAGCGGCGTGTTTGATATCCGGTCGTTTGTCGACGGTCATTATGATGACAATGTCTTCTTCAACAACCCGGTGGATTTCATACCCGGCGCCGGCGATCCGGGGCTTTGGAAAATGGGCATTGTGCTGGGAACCGCGGAACGCGATATCTGCCGCGGACAAAACGAACGGATGAGCCGCCTGCTGACGGATAAACATATAGAACACTGGCTGGATATCCGCCCCGACCGCGATCATGACTGGCCGGTCTGGAAGGAAATGTTCCCCCACTACCTTTCATTACTGCCAACAAGCTAAAAAAAAGAATATGAGCACGAATAAAAAAATCGGGATCCTCTTCGGTCAGGAAAGAAGCTTTCCCATGGCTTTTATAGAAGCGGTCAACCGGAAGAACGTCCGGGGTATCACCGCCGAGCCCGTCCGGATGGACAAAGTAGTACAGGGAATGCCCTCCGGCTATGACGTGATCGTCGATCGTATCTCCCAGGACGTCCCCTTCTATCGTGCGTACCTGAAAAATGCGGCGATGTGCGGAACGGCGGTGATCAACAATCCCTTCTGGTGGAGCGCCGATGAAAAATTCTTTAACAACTGTCTCATGACCCGGGCCGGTATCCCCGTCCCAAAAACAGTGCTCCTCCCCTCCCGCGACCTACCGGCGGATACGAGTGATCAATCGTTTTCAAATCTCGCCTATCCCCTGGACTGGCAGACGATCTTCGACTATATCGGTTTCCCGGCCTATATGAAACCCTTCGCGGGCGGCGGCTGGAAGAATGTATACAAACTGCACAACGCGGAAGAATTCTATCAGCAACACGGCGAGACCGGTCAGCTCGTTATGCTGTTACAGGAAGAGATCGTCTTTACCGAATATTACCGCTGCTATTGCATCGGTGGAAAATATGTACGGGTCATGCCCTATGAGCCCCGCAATCCCCATCACCTGCGGTACAGCGCGGGGTTTAGCCCCTCTGCCGAACGCCTTCAACAAATGGAAGAGATCGTCCTGCGGATCAATGCCTGGCTCGGCTATGATTTCAATACCGTGGAGCTGGCGATCCGCGACGGCATCCCCTATGCCATCGATTTCTGTAATCCCGCACCCGATGCGGAACGGACCAGCGTGGGAGAAGAGAATTTTAACTGGGTCGTAGAGACGGCCGCCGACTATGCCATCGAACGCGCGACGGATCACCGCGCCAATATGGACAACCTCACCTGGGGAGAGTATATGCGGCACAGTGTTGATAAGTTGATCTGGTAATGAGAAAAAAATCCTTTTACTTTTGTATCCTACTCTAAAACCTCATCATATGTACACCATCTATAACGAAGACGAAGAGAGATACCAGCTCGTAGAGGAACCCGATCCTTCTTATACCTATACCTACGCCGATTATCTGCAATGGAAATTCAAGGAAAGACTGGAGCTGTTCCGGGGGAAGATCTTCAAAATGGGGGCGCCTCAAACCCTGCACCAGGTCGTGACCGGCAACCTGTATAACGAACACAAGAATTATCTGAAAGGCAAGACCTGCCGAGCATTCGTCGCCCCCTTCGATATCCGCCTTCCCGTAAAGAACCGGAAAAAAGACGAAGAGATCACCACGGTCGTACAACCGGACGTCTGTATCGTCTGTGATCCTTCAAAGGTAGACGCCAAAGGCGTATGCGGAGCGCCCGACCTCGTCATCGAGGTCCTCTCTCCCGGAAATACCCGAAAGGAAATGCGCGATAAATTCGAACTATATGAAGAAGCCGGCGTAAAAGAATACTGGGTCATCTATCCCACAGAACAGAATGTCGCCGTTTTTCTCCTGGACACACAGGGAAAATTTGGAGCTGCAACGTTCTATGTGAATGGAGACAAACTGGCATCCACCATACTACCCGGTCTCGAATTAAATGTGGACGATATCTTCATTGATAACTAAATTTACAAACAACACGCCAACCCTAAACCACCCACATGGCTGATATCAACTACAACAATTTCACGCTGGGCATCGAAGAAGAATACATGGTCATCGACCCCGCCACCCGGGAACTGAAAAGCCATGAACAAAAGATCGTGACCGAAGGACAAAAAGTGATCCGGGATAAGGTAAAGGCGGAAATGCACCAGGCCGTGGTGGAAGTGGGGACCGATATCTGCCGGGACATCACCGAAGCCCATAAGGATGTGTCCACCCTTCGTAAGACGATCTCCCGGATCGCAGACGACCTGGGATTTCGGGTAGGGGCCGCCGGTACCCATCCCTTCAGTCACTGGGAAAGCCAGCTGATCACCGAACATGCGCGGTACAACGAGATCGTCAATGAGCTGCAGGAGGCTGCCCGCAGCAACCTGATCTTTGGTCTCCATGTACACGTCGGCATGGAGAGCCGCGAGATGGCCAACCATATCGCCAACTCCACCCGGTATTTTCTGCCGCATATCTATGCCCTCAGCACCAACTCCCCTTTCTGGGAAGGTCGCAAAACGGGTTATAAATCCTATCGCACCAAGGTCTTCGACAAATTTCCCCGCACCGGCATACCCGAATATTTCGAGAGCATCGAAGCCTATGACAACTTTATCAAGCTCCTGGTCAGGACCAATTGCATCGACAATGCCAAAAAGATCTGGTGGGACCTGCGCGTCCATCCTTTTTTCAATACCGTTGAATTCCGGATCTGCGACGTACCGATGACCGTAGACGAGACGATCTGTATCGCGGCCCTTTTCCAGGCCATCTGTGTCAAGATCTACAAACTGCGGCTTCGGAATATGAACTATATCCAATACTCCCGCGCCCTGATCAATGAGAACAAATGGCGGGCCAGCCGCTATGGGATCGACGGACACCTGATCGATTTCGGGAAGGAAGAAGAAGTGAATACGCGGGTCCTCATCTATGAGCTGCTGGACTTTGTGGACGACGTGGTAGATCCCCTCGGCAGCCGGCAGGCGGCCCACTTTGCGGCAAACATACTGGAGACGGGCACCGGCGCCGACAGACAACTAAAGGTCTTTGAAGAAACAGGCAGCCTCACCGCCGTCATGGACTATATCCAGGGACAATTTCTTTATAATATCTGAGAGGAGGCAAAGCCTCCTCTCAGATATATGATTTATTTGAACTCGCTGTCCGCCAGTCCCGAATTCACCTTTATGCTTTTTACGGTCATGTCCAGGTCGATCTGCCCCTGGTCATTGTTCACCCGGTAAGGGAACCGGATCCCATCCACATCCCGGTAATCGCTATAATCGATGGTCGTCGATCCACCCTGCTTGTTCTCCTTTGTCATCCGCACCCGAAGACCACTGTTCACGTCATAATAATAGGTTGCCTTATTTCCGCTGGGAGAGGTCACGATGATCTCATAGGCATCCTTCCCGTTGATATTCTTTATGCTGGTCAGTTCCAGTTTGTAGTTGGACCCTGAAAAGTTCAGTTCAGGGAAAAGGACTGCCTCTTCTTTTAGCTCCTTCCTCGTATCCTCATCGACAGCCGGCGATTGTCCCATCTGCGCCACGGAGACGCTATCCCCGTTCATCAGCAGCTTGACGGCCGTCATGTTCATATCGGGCAGCTCGATCTGCATCAGGTATTTGTCGGGCGTCTTGATCTTTTGTGTCTGGGTAACGTTCTGTCCCTGCACGTTCCCGGTAGAGACGACGACGAGATCCTTTACGGCCGCCGCTTTATCCTTGCCACCGATACTGCTCAGGTATTTGTCGATCACGCCCGTAGCCGAGACACCGGCAGGTACCGGCTTTGTCAGGGCCGTTCCCGTCCAGACGTTATTGGTGGTATTGATATCCGGGAACTCATGCAAGGGATCGATCACGATGGATTTGATCCGGGAGGTCGCAGGATAGGCAAAGGTCTTCGCCGGTCCTTTCTGCCAGATCTCCGCGGGTAAGGTAAGGGTATCCGTCTTTCCATTCTCCTGTGTGATAGCCAGCACCACGGGCATGGCCATCTCTTCCAGGTTCTCCAGCGTAATATAGGCTCCCTTGGACGGATCGTTCTCCGCATACTTTACGTCTTTCACCCCCTGGTCCAGTTTCCAGTTGTTTAGGATCCAGCCCCGCCAGAACCAGCCCAGGTCTTCACCGGACATGTTTTCCATGCTGTGAAAGAAATCATATGGGGTCGGGTGTTTAAAGGCCCAGCGCTTTACATAGGCACGGAAGGCATAGTCGAACCTCTTTTCACCCAGTACATATTTCCGTAACAGGTCCAGCGCCATGGCTGGCTTGGCATAGGCGGCAACGCCCAGGTTATTGGCCGATGTCACATCCGGTATGGTCAGGATCGATTCGGAGGTGGATCCGAAATAAAAACTGGCCGCCCTTTGCGCATCTTCCTTATGATAAAATTCCCCCTTATTGAAGACCTTGGTATCGACCCCATTGATAAAGGTATTGAAGCCTTCATCCATCCAGGGGTATTTCCGCTCATTGGAGCCGACGATCATCGGGAACCAGTTATGTCCGAATTCATGATTCGTCACGTCCCACAATCCTCCCTGCCGGCTGTTGGACCCGCAAAAAACGATCCCCGGATACTCCATCCCGGCAACGATCCCCGCCACATTGGTGGCAACGGGGTAAGTGAACTCATACCACTCTTTTGAATAAAGTTCGATACAGCCTTTTACAAATTCCGTCGAACGGCCCCAGGATGCGTCACCGGCGCTTTCCTTCGTGTATAGAGATTGCGCCAATGCCTTTTTGCCGCTGGGGAGATCGATCTTTGCCGCATCCCAGATAAAAGCCTTCGATGCCGCCCAGGCCACGTCCCGGGTCTGGTTGCAACGGAAATGCCAGGTAAGGGTCTTTCCCGCATGCGTACCTGTTCCGCCGGCCACTTCTTCGGCCGTACGGATAAAGACCGTTTTGTCACTCGCCTTTGCCTTCGCCAGCCGGCTGATCTGCGTCGGGGTGAGCACTTCGGCCGGGTTCAGCAATTCTCCCGAGCCCGCCACCACCAGGTTGGAAGGAGCGGTGACCGTATAATCGATGTTCCCGTATTCCAGGTAAAACTCACCGGCGCCCAGGTAAGGCAGGACATTCCATCCATATATGTCGTCATATACCTCCATCCGGGGATACCATTGCGCGATCTCATAGACCCATCCGTCCTGCATAAGCTGGCGCCCCATGCGGTCGGTACCGTACTCGGGCACTTCGAAAGAGTATTCGATCTTTATCTGGATGGCGCCACCCGCCGCCTTCAACGCTTCCGGCAGACGGATCTGCATACGGGTATCCGTCACAAGATAGTCGGCTTTGGAAGACTGACCGTTACGGATCAGGGTCACCGATCGGATGACATCCCCTTCCGTAAATTTCTTGTTTGTCCACCGGCCGCCGGACACCGGGCTGGTGATCTCTCCCCGCGAGTCCTGCCGGTAAATGTTCTGTTCCAGCTGTAACCAGAGACAGGGCAGATCGTCCGGGCTGTTATTGGTATAGGTAATGGTAACACCCCCGCTCAGTTCATGCTTTGTCGTATCCAACGTGGAATGGATCGAATAGTCGGCCCGGTTATTCCAGTATTTTCCACCCGCCGCCCCGCCGGCGCTCCGGTAGACCGTACCGCTGGACGGATAAAAGAACGGATCAAAGACCTTATGCTGGTCATAATGGGAGCCAGTCTGCGATTGGGCAAGCCCTGTGAGCGTGGCGAGTGCGAACGACAGGAACAGGATTTTTCTCATGATTCGAAAAGATGTAGTATTAGATAATTGAAAGTATTTGTAAAGATAACCCATTTTAAACGCCAATGGCGCCGATCATAGCTGATCGGCGCCATTGAAATATCTTATGTCTACCGGTGGACCGCGGTATCCGGATGGGCCGTGGTATCGGGATAGACGCCCAGCTCCTTTATCTCCGCCACCGAGACCATCGGGATCTCATTGGCCAATACCCGCTGGTATACTTTCTGTCCCACCGCCAACGCATCCTCCTTTGTACGGAACCCATGGTTGCCGGGTATCGCCGGGATTACATTCTGATGTATAAAGACCTTCCCATTCGCCAGGATATCGTATCCCCATCCATTGGGCGTTTGGATGGCTTTCAGCTCGATGTACATTTGCCCCTTTCGCGACTGGTTATGCCGGCGGATGCCGAAATAAATAAGGAACCCGATAGCGACCAGCATCATGGAAGGGAAGATCCATTTACGGACCCCGTCCATCCTAGTCATACTGGTTATAGATCTGGTTGGGGAAGAATTCCCGGGTGTCGCTATATCCCGTAGCACCGTTGATGCCCGTGGCTACAAATCCCCTGCCATTGATGGTGAAGCCAACGGCGCCGGTACGGGACGCTCCTTCATAAGGGGTCTTTTCCGTCCAGAGATCCGAGGCGAAATCATATTCCCAGGTATAGTTATATACGGTACCGTTGGAACCAAGCGTGAGATATCCCTTATCCCCCGTGTTGGTCCTCGGGATGACAAAAGTGACGGCATGATTACGGACGATGTTGTTGTATCCGTCGTCATAGGTTCCGGGATCGGTATTGGAGATATCCCTTAACCGCGTCCATTGATTGACGGTGGCATTGGGGTCGAATCTCCAGAAATCATAGGCGGCGCTGCCGATCGCCCACTGTGAGCCGGGCGTGGTGCCGCACATCAGGTAGCCCTTTCCATTATATACCCAGGTGCTGGCGCCTGCACGGGGATTGCCGGGCATAAAAGGCATCTGCGTCCAGGTATTGTTGGCAGGGCTGTATTTCCATACATCCCCGAAATAATATTGATTGTCCGTACCGGTCAGCACAAAGGCGACCGTATCGAAGCTGAAAGACGTTGCGTCAAAACGGGGATAGGATTTGACGGCATCGTGTATGCTCGCGATCGCCGTCCAGCTATTAGCCAGGGTATCATATGCAAAAAAATCGGCCAGGGGGGTGAAACCATCCGAAGTACCGCATCCTATATACCCGATCCTGCCGATGGAAAAAGCGGTGGCATTGCTGCGGGGGCTTCCGATAAAATCATTGACCTGGGTCCAGGTGCCATAAGCACTGTCATACCCGGTCGGGGACGTAGGATTGATAGGTGCAGCCGTGTATTTGTACATCGTGCTCAGCCGGTGATTGGGATCATTCGGGTTGGTACCTGTTCCTACATAAGCAGTATTACCGATCACAAAAGAGGTACCATTTCCCATTGGAACACCGGGAAATGCGGCGCGGGATACCCAGTTGCCACTCTGTGTATAATTTATGCTAGCTTTGGAACAAGAAAATAAGACACCTAGTAACATTAAGGAGAACAACGCAATGTTAATCCGCTTCATATTTTTTTGATATTTTTCGCTAAAGTATTCGAAGTCGACATAGCAAATTCGTTAAAATGTATTTTCAGACATATTTAATAGACAATCTGTCAAATTTTATATACAAAAAAGGAACCGATGTCATTTTTCGCATTTCCTTCCAAAATAGCCGGTAATAAGTTCGTCTATTTACCTGAAAAAGAAGGAGAAACACCCTGTCCATCCACCTCGGGGTCCCGGGGGGGTACCGGGGGTGATAATTTGAATTTGTATATAAAAAAGGCAGGTTCGTCGTTTTTTTATAGTACTTAATACATACTAACAAAATAGTAACAGATAGGCCCCTTATTATTGCACAAATTAGCTAAAAAGTGCCGGGAAAATCGCCCTGTACACCCCAGGCTATTAGCCCGATTAAGAAAACCAGCATGACTATTAAACATAACTACCTGAAAAGAGAATGGCTTTTTCTTTTACCTTCCATAGCTGCATTATTTTTACTGGTCGGCTGTCAAAAACAGCCCAATCTCACTTTCGGTCCCACCTATGTGGCCGATAATGGTAGCGCGGACATCGTGGTGGTAGATACTTCTACGGCTATCATGTCTACGGTCTACACCGACTCCACGGCTACGGCAGGAACAGGTTACCTGATGGTTGGAAACTACCAGGACACCTACATGGGAAAGATCAATACCCGGGCTTTTATACAGATAGCTCCCCCGGCCGCTCCGCCTACGCTCACCCAGTTCGACCATTATGATTCCATTGCCCTGGTCATGCGCTTTATAAAGAGCAGTCCCTATTACGGGGATACCACGGTCCCCCAGACCTTTGTCGTGAACCAGGTCGATTCGACGTATCAGTTGGGAAGCTTCCAGAGAGGCTTCTTCAGCAATTCCAGCCTACCGATCAACCCGGTCCCCCTGGGGTCCGCTACCGTCGCCATTGCACCGAATATCCCGTTTACAAGCCAGCTGGCCTCCGATACGGTGATCATCAGATTAGATCAAAACATGGGCGCCACCCTGTACAATATGATCTATAACCGGTCGGATACCATACTAAATGTCAGTAAATTTCTTGCCTGGTTCAACGGGCTTTGTCTCTCCCCCGGGGCCGGCAGCCAGGGGGCTATCTACGGTTTTGCGGATTCAAACGTCACTATGCGGATCTACTACCGGGAGAATGCCGTCCTCAGCACACAGAAATTTATCGACTTCACAGAGACCAATAAAAGTCTTCAGTTCAACAACGTGACCTCCGACTGGACAGGCACGGCCCTGGCCAACCTGACAAAACCAAGCCAGTATGCCCAGCCTCCTCCGGCTACCCCGTCCATAAAGACGGCCAATGCCTCCTATATACAGACCGTCGGCGGTTTAGGCGTAAAGCTTGTCTTTCCATATCTGAATGCGATCGCCCAGCGACCCGATTACCTGGGGGTCTTGCGAGCGCAGCTGACCGTCCGACCCGTCCCGGGCAGTTATAATAATACCTGGCGACTGCCTCCGGCCATCGGCCTGTATGCCACGGATCAGAACAACCTGATCGGCGGCGCCGTCCCCGCCACCGGTACGAGCGGCGCACAGACCGGTAACCTGAACCTGGATTATTTCCACCCGCTCAATACCGCTTACATCTATGACGTGACCAATTTTGTAAAGGCGCTGATCACCAACACGACGATCACCGGTATCCAGCCCGGGCTGATGCTAAGCGTACCCGCGCCGGCCAATACGACCGAATTTACCCGGGCGGTCCTGGCCGATCCGACCTATCCTGTGCAACAGCGCATCACCCTGAGTGTATACTATATTTCACTTTATCCTCATAATTAAACTAACTATATCTCCATCCGGATGAAACTATCAATAATCCTCATATTGCTGCTCTCTGTCACCTCCTTTCGGGTAATGGCTCAGGGAAATTTTTCCCCCTACTCCCAAATGGGAATCGGAGACCTGGAGGATGAATTTTACAACCGTACCTCGGGTCTTGCCAATACGGGTATCGCCTACCGGTCCAATCGCTTCCTGATCAATAACAACCCGGCCTCCTTCAGCAGCCTTTCCGATCAGTTCTTTGTAATGGAGACCGGTCTTCGCGGCAGCTTTATCAGCTATGCCGGACAGCCCGTTACCCCTGCCTCCACCCAATCCGCCGATATCACCTTCCGCCGGCTGGTCATGGGCATCAAGGCAGCCAAACATTGGGGGACCAGCATCGGCCTCGTGCCGTTCAGCACCCAGAACTACGAATTCAACTCCCCCTATTTCATCCAGGGCAGCGCGACCGAGATCGCCAACCACTACTACCAGGGACATGGCAGCGTAAATAAGGCCTACTGGGCCAACTCGGTCGAGTTCTTCCATCATCTTTCCCTGGGAGTGGACGCCGGCTACCTCTTTGGCCAGCTGAACCAGAAAGATATCCTGCAGAATGCCGGCAACGGGGCCTCGCTCATATCGACACAGAATACAGTTAACCTGAACAATATCTATATGACCTATGGGCTGCAGCTCTATGGTAAGATCGGGAAAAAATGGCAATACTCCCTGGGGGGCACCTATTCCAACCGCTCGAACCTGCTGGCCGCCACGAAGCGGCTGGTGCAGAACGCCGACTCTTCCGTCCTGCAGGACTACGGGGTCTCCGAGAACTATCTTACCCTCCCCAGCGCATATGGCGCCGGCCTCGCCCTTACCTATAACCAGCGTTATACCCTGCTTGCCGACTTCAAATACCAGGACTGGACCGGGGTCAGCAAGGAAAATACCTACCCCGGAAAAAATTACAGCCTGATATCCAGCTACCGGTCATCCGTCGGGTTCGAGATCTCCCGGAAAAAGAACTATTACAACAATAAGGTCGAGCTGAGCTATTTTCAATCCGGCCTCTATTACGGCGAGTCCTATCTCCAGATCAACGGAACACAGATCCGGGATATGGGCGCAACGGTGGGATTCGGCGTCAATTCATTAAAGAGCCCCCTGGCCTACAGCATTGTATTCCAGTATGGCATAAAAGGTACCACCTCCAACGACCTCATCCGGCAGAATTACGCAAACATCACCTTTAACATCAATTACGGAGCGGTATGGTTTACGAAAGGAAAGAAATATGATTGATATTTCGCTTACTTTCGCAGGATGGACCACCACATGAAAAGCCTTCCAACCATGGGTGTGCTGAATTGCATCGTCGTGGAAGACAACAGCAAGCAGAGCGCCCTGCTAAAGGATTATATTGCAAAGACCCCCAAGCTAAATTTTGCCGGAAAATGTGAGACCGCCGGTGAGGTCTTCCAGCAGGTGACCCAATCCCGGGCAGATATCATCTTCTGGGACATCCGCCTCCTGGACAACCGTGTCATGCTTCGTCTCCGGGAAGCCGGCTATTACCCCATCGTCATCTGTATCGCCGACAAACAGGAGCAGGAAGAAAAAGAGACGGAAATGGATGTTTTCAGCTACCTCAACCGCCCCCTTTCCTTCGAGCGTTTTTTGTCCACCATGAACAAGATCCGCGACTATCTCTCGACGACGATCTATATCCATCATGCCCGTAACAACCGTTTTGTCTTTATCAAATCGGAGTATAAGATCATAAAGGTCAAATTCGAAGACATCCTTTTTTGCGAAGGCATGAAGGATTATACACAGATCTATCTGAAAGGCAAGGCCGACCCCATCCTGACGCTGAACAACCTGAAATCATTCTCTTTCAAGCTGCCCCCGGAGGAATTTATCCGCGTCCACCGCTCCTTTATCGTCTCCCTTACGCATATCGACTCGATCGCCCGCAATGAGATCTATGTCGGGAAAAAGATCATCCCCATCGGGGATAGCTTCAAGGACGACTTCTACCAGATCATCGAATGGAATTCGTAACTTTGCGCCCATGCATCCTAAACAAAAAGGAGAAGGAAAGATACGGGTTGCGATCCTGGACCTGTATGAAGGTCAGCCAAATCAGGGCATGCGCTGTATCCGTGAAATACTTCGTGCGTATGGACAGGAACATGACCAGGAGGTCGCCATCGACGAATTCGAAGTGCGGCTGGAGAAAAAAGTACCGGACCTTTCTTACGATATCTATATCAGCAGCGGAGGACCGGGCAGCCCGCTGGACAGCGAAGGCAGCGAGTGGGAGGCGGTTTATTTCGGATGGGTGCGCGAAATGGAAAAGGCAAAAAAACAGGTTCTTTTTATCTGCCACTCTTTCCAACTGATCTGCCGGCATTATGCCCTTGCCCACGTCACCCATCGTAAATCGACGGCATTCGGGGTATTCCCCATCCACCTTCAGCAGGAAGGAAAAGAAGAGCCCATCTTTGCGGGTCTCCAGGACCCCTTCTTTGCCGTGGACAGCCGCAGTTACCAGGTGATCCAACCGGACCGGCAACGGCTGACGGAGACGGGCGGCCGCGTCCTGGCCATCGAAAAGGAAAGACCGCATGTCCCTCTCGAAAGAGCCGTCATGGCCCTTCGGTTCAATAAATATATGATCGGCACTCAATTCCACCCCGAAGCGGATGCCGCAGGCATGAGCATGTATCTCCAGCGGGAAGACCGGAAGGCAACGGTGATCGCCGAATATGGCGAGGAGAAATGGCGAAGCATGATCGACCAGCTCAACGACCCCGACAAGATCCGCTGGACCTATTCCCACGTGATCCCGAATTTCCTGGATTACGCCTTAATGGCGTAACTTTCCATAAAACAAGTCTTCCATGGTACCAGCACTTCGTAAAGCCTTCAACGAAGCCTTTACCCGGCAACGCTACGATGATTTTGTGACCGACCTGGACAGCAAATACCCCGGGGCCATCGAATTCCGGGTAGCCGAGACGCCTGTATTCGTTCCAAAGTCCTTTGCCGCCCAACTGACCGGCGCCTGTGAATATATCATCGACTTTATCACCGACCCGGCATTCAAAGCGCTGACCGAACGCGCCATCCCTTCCGCCGACCGCGTTCCTAACGAGAACGGACATAGCCATTTCCTTGCCTTCGACTTTGGCGTCTGTATGGGCGAAACGGGTCAGTGGGAACCCCGGCTGATCGAAATGCAGGGCTTTCCCAGCCTCTATGGCTTCCAGGTCTATTTTTGCGATACCCAACGCCGCCACTTTTCCATACCGGATAATTACAGCCAATACCTGGATGGATTCGATCGCACATCTTACCTGTCCGCGCTGGGCGATACCATCCTGGGCGGTCTTCCCGCCGAACAGGTGGTCCTCCTGGAAATAAAGCCCCACGAACAAAAGACCCGGATCGATTTCTATTGCACACAGGATTACCTGGGCATCCAGCCGGTCTGTCTCACCGAACTGATACCCGAAGGCAGACAGCTGTATTATATCCATGCCGTCACGGGGAAGCCGACGCTTATAAAAAGGATCTACAACCGGGTGATCTTCGACGAGCTTCATGCCGCCTCCCTTCCCCCGCATATCGATATCCGCGGAGATTGGGACGTCGAATGGATCGCGCATCCCAATTGGTTCTATCGTATCAGCAAGTTCACCCTGCCCTTCCTGCACCATCCTTTTATCCCTCCCACCTTTTTCCTGAATGAGCTCAAACAGCCGCCTGCCGATCTGCAAAACTATGTCCTGAAGCCGCTGTTCTCTTTTGCCGGTCAGGGCGTCGTTATCGATGTCCTGCCTTCCGATCTGGCAGCGATCGAAGACCCGGAGAACTGGATCCTGCAGCGCAAGGTCGTCTATGCCGACCTGATCCCGACCCCGGATATCCCGGCCAAGGTGGAGATCCGTATGATGTACCTGTGGAAAGACGGCGCCCCCCGCCCTGTACCCGCCATCAATCTCGCCCGTCTCAGCAAAGGGAAAATGATCGGCGTCCGTTACAACCAGGATAAGGAATGGGTGGGCGGCAGCGTATGCTACTTTGAAAGATGATCATCCGTTAAAATATACATGCACAAAGGCCCCGGCATGCAGATACACCTTGCCGTTATGGGGGTCCAGCGAGAGGCTGGTACATCCCGGCGGAATGTTCAGCCGCTGAACGATCCTGTAACGACGGGGGTCCGATTGCCGGACGATCGTAAGGGTCCCCATCAGGCTGCCACAATAGAGCAGCCGGGTCATCGGATCGAACAAAAGGGCATCGGCGCTCTCTTCCAGCGCAACGCTTGCTACCGGCTCCCCCGTCCTTTCATCGGCTATGACAAGGCTGTTCTCCGGCCCCGGCCGGAAGAGCAACCGGTTCTCGGGATCGGCGGCGGCAACCATCCCCTCCCCCATCCCCATCGGCACGGACAATAGTTCCCGGTACAGATCGCCCGACATCGGAAAGGAGAATCGCCCGAAAAAGGAATATTCCCGGAATTTTTGCTCCTTGCCCCGGATAAACCGGGTCACCAACACCATGATCAAGGCGAAGACGACAAGTATTTGAAATATTTTTTCCATACGATCCTATCTTTGCATCCAAAGATACCTGACATGGACCTGCAATTAAAAGGAAAAACGGCCCTGGTGCTGGCGGCCAGTAAAGGATTGGGAAAAGCCTGCGCGACCCTGCTGGCGACCGAAGGGGCGGATGTCGTCATCGGCGCCCGCGACCGCAACACCCTCGAGGCAACGGCCGCAGAGATCCGGGCCCTGGGTAAAGGCCGGGTACTGGCGCTGCCGGTGGACGTACAAAAGCCGGAAGACGCAGCCGCCATCGTTGCCGCCACCATAAAAGAATTCGGGAAGATCGATATCCTGGTAAACAACGCGGGAGGCCCCCCCTTCGGGTCCTTCGAATCCTTTGATGAAACCGCCTGGCAGTCGGCCTTCGAACTAAACCTCCTCAGCACCGTACGCTTTAGCCGGCTGGTGATCCCGCATATGAAAAAGACCGGGAGCGGCCGCATCATCAATATCGTCAGCCTTTCGGTAAAGACCTACCTGGCGAACTCCGTCCTGTCTACCAGCATGCGCATGGGCGTGGTAGGAATGGCCAAAATATTATCGAATGAAGTAGGCCCGGATAATATAACGGTGAATAATGTGGCGCCGGGACTTATCCTCACGGACCGGGTCAACGATACCTTCCCAAAAGATCCTCCGCCGGGCACTACCCGGGAGGACCTGCTTGCCGAACGCGCAAAGGACATCCCGCTGCGCCGGATCGGCCGGCCGGAAGAACTGGCCGCCATGGTAGCCTTTCTCGCCTCCCCGCTGGCCGGCTATATCACCGGCGCTACCATCCAGGTGGATGGCGGAGCGATCAAGTCGCCTTATTGAGATCCTACCGGGCGTCTACGATCCCACCCCCCACCTCATCATCCGGCTTCTTGCTGATGATATTGATGTGTACCACCCAGTCCGAAAGCAGGTAGACCAGCTCCAGCTCCACCTTTACTTCCCTGTATCGCGGATCTTCCGTGGTGACCCGGAAGATGCTGGTGGTAAAAGCGGCGTTCTCTTTCGCGGGTTCCCACGCTCCCTTCAGATAGACGACGGTGCCATCCGCCAGCGTGATATAACAGCCCTGCAGTTTGTGGAACAGATCACGATATTGCCCCGCCGCCTTGCCGAAATCGTCGCCGGTATACATCTTTGCCTGCCAGCTGGCGGTCGTGTCATCCTTTGAATGATACCGGGTGACGATACAGTTCTCCGCATCCGGCAGCTCAACGATGGAAGCATAGTTCTCAAATTCACCCGAAGCCAGCATCAGCTCCCCGGAAATATTTCGCAGGTTGTTGGGGAAATCCTGCAGGACGGCATCGATGACGATGGGAAAGGGAAGCACCCGGACGCGGGTATGAAGCAACGAATCCGGACGGACCAGCGAATCGGCCGCAGAACGGCCTAAGGAATCTACCGGTGCGCCAGCCTGCCCAAAAACGGAAAAAATACCCCCTACGGCCATGAGTAGGGTCAAAACTGTTTTCATTTGATAGGAGTTTAGGCAAGACTACAGCATTTATCCGGCCCCTCCCGGCACTGCTTTTCCACTTATCCACATTTTTTTCTGTACCTTCGGCAAAATTTCTGTATGCAGCACCTGGATGAGATCCCTGTCAAAAATACACTCCCTGGTTTCTTTGGTAAAATGGTTCACGGCGACACCAGCTCCCTTGTATTCTGGGATATAAAAAAAGGCGGTGTTTCCCCGGAACACCATCACGTCCATGAACAGATCACTTATATCGTGGAAGGCGAGCTGGAAATGACGATCGGCGGCGAAAAGATGCTCTTCACCGCGGGATGTGTTCATGTGATCCCCTCCCATGTCCCTCATTCGGCCTTTGCGGTAACGGATTGCAAGATCATCGACTCCTTCGCCCCGGCACGGGACGATTACCGGTAAAGATATGGCACATACCCACGATCACTCACATAACAAGGACGGCCACGATCATGATCATCATCATGGTTTCGGGCACCATCATCACCCCGTCAATCTGAAAGAGGTAAGCCGGGCCTTTGTGATCGGTATCATACTGAACTTCCTTTTTGTCATCATCGAAGTGGTAGAGGGCCTTTCCATTCATTCCCTTTCCCTCCTGTCCGATGCGGGACACAACCTGGCCGACGTGGCCAGCCTTGCGATGTCCCTGATGGCGATCCGGCTGCTAAAAGTCAAGCCCACGGAGAAATATACCTACGGCTATAAAAAAACGACCATTCTCGTCGCCCTCCTCAACGCCGCCATCCTGCTCCTCTCCCTGGGCGCGATCGGCTGGGAGGCCGTATACCGCCTGATGGACCCCGTCCCCCTGCCCGGGAAGACCATTTCCATCGTGGCCGCGATCGGCATCGCCATCAATGCGTTGACGGCCCTGCTATTCCTGCGCAGCAAGGACAACGATCTCAACGTACGCAGCGCCTTTTTACATCTCCTGTCGGATGCCATCGTCTCGGCGGCATTGGTGATCGGCGGGATCCTGATCTTCTACACACACGTCTACCTGATCGATGCGATCCTGAGCCTGGTCGTGGCCATCGTCATCCTCTTCAGCACCTGGCAGCTGCTGAGGGATAGCCTGCGTCTATCGCTGGATGGGGTACCCGAAGGCATCGAGCTTGCTAAGATCCGGTCGGCCATCGACAAGATCAACGGAGTAAAAGACTTTCACCATATCCATATCTGGGCCATCAGCACGACGGAGAATGCCCTGACCGCCCACCTGGTCGTCGCCCCCAACAGCGATATGGCCGCTATCGATCAGCTCAAGCATAAGATCAAACACGAGCTCCTGCACCAGAACATCCAGCATGCCACCCTCGAGATCGAACTGGAAGACTCTCCCTGCGACGAACCCGATTGCTGACCGGATGACCGGATCCTTAATTGATAAATCCCCAGAAGAAACCAAACCGAAGGACCAGCCCCGGAGAAGGATAATTGGGCGCCACAAAGTTATTATTGTAAAAGCCGAACCCGATCGGGCTAAAGGCCATCGAACCGACATTCTCCGCCCGGACATAGGCCGTAAAGCTACGGACCCGCAGATGCAGATACAGGTTTATATCCGGTAAATGCTGCCGGATGGTCGAATCCTGTGTAAAGAACTGCCCCGTCACCGGCGCATATCCATCCGCTTTATAGGGACTGATATAGCGTAACTCGGTGCCAAAGCTTATGATCAGGTTCTTAAACCCAAAGGTGCCGTCATACCCCACCTGGTTAAAGGAGGTCAGCAACGGCACATGCACGGGCGAAGAGCCGGCTACCTGCTGGAAGATCGTCTCGGTACGCCATTTCCAATGCCGGTAAAGCGTAAACTGCTTCCTGATGGAGATCTCCAGCAGGTTGAAAAGGGAAGACGCCTGTCCCTCCTTATAATAATCCGAGAAATATGCGTAATTGCTCATCAGGTAATACGATCCCGTAAGAGAAAGGTGATGCTGCGGCTGGTCCAGCGAGGCGAAGATATGCGTGGTATTCACCTTTGCGAACTTCCGTTTCTGGGCTGTGGTGTCGACATTGAAGCTGCTGGCCCGGTCGAAGACAAAACCCGGGGTCCGGTTACTATTCTCAAAACCCGCCCTGAAATAACCCACCCGGCGGCTGATCAGCCTTTGGAGACTGATATAGCCGTTGTAATCCCCTATGTCCAATCCTTCCAAATAGAGTCTGCCATAGCCCTCGATATCCCATTTCTGGTTGCGGGTCTTGTTCCGGTACTCCGCATGCGCAAAGACATTGGAATTGCTGACGGCGCTTTTCCGAAGAAGGGGAAGGGTATCGATATAAAGATTGGCCGTGTCAAACTTACCCTTTATCAGTTCCAGCGTGGCCCCCAGCTTGAAGAATTGTTGCGGGTTCCTGGAATCGGGGAACTGGTAGACCGAGAAGTCGTTGGAGAACACGCTCCATTGGTCCTGCCGGTAATAATTATCGGCGACCAGCCCGGTCGTGGCATTGGTGGTCCCGACATAGTTCAGCCCATAGTTCGCATAGTAGCTGGAGTCGGGGGTATACGCACCCGGAACGGCCTGATCCAGGAAAACATATTTATACGTAGTATAATTGAGCGTATGCTCCAGCCGTACCCGCGGATAGAATAAGGGGATGACGGAGGTATCCGTGACGATCGAATCTTTCTGGCCCAGATCGTATTGCTGCCGCATCAGCAAGGTGAGTGTCGAATACTTGGTGCCGGTGCTGAGGGAAGTGCCGAATATACTGCCCCCCGATGCCGGCGAAAGGTTACTACCCAGGTGTACCGGCAGGGTCTTCTGGTTGCTATAGGACAGCGAATCCAGGTCCTTTGGGTTCTGCAGACCGCCGTTCTCCCCTGCCTTTAGCGTACTGCCGACGAGGACGAAGAAATTCTGGTAGCGTTTGCTATTGGACTGGTACCAGGAACTGAGACGATAATTATTGTGATCGGTATTCTGGTTCTGAAAAGCGCCGGGAGCATTTATAAGACGGTACTCGAAGGCGAAGTTCCAGTTCGGCTTGATATTCCGCGTATGAAAGATATCGATAAACTGCTCCCCCTTACTGGCCAGTATATAGCCCATCTCGGTATAGGGCTTGGTGGTATGATAGAATTGCGTTCCATCTACGGTAAAGGTATAAAGATCGTAGGCATGCCAGCCCGGGTCCCAGCCCGAAAGCATCCGGGGAGTAAAGACCAGGTTACGGGCCGGCGTTCCCATATTGCCCAGGTTGATCCAGGTATTGGGAGCGGGTACTCTCCGGGAGAAATCCAGGATGGAAGAATCCATCTTCCGCAAGCGGGTGCTGTCGAGAAAACGGAAGGCGATGGTGATGGTATCTTCCTTTCGATGCGCCAGCGTATCGGCCCCTTTGCCGCCACCGCCGCCGCCCATATTGCCAAAACGGCCCAAAGGATTCTGGGCCCGGAGCGTCGTCCCCGATAGTAATAATATAAGACACGATAACCCGAAAGCTATAATTCGTCGACCCATCACAGGTAAAAATGTTCCGGACAAGTTACTCATTAAGTGGTCATCGGTGATTATACAAAAAGTTAAACCTTACATCATTCACAATTCAGTGATCAGCTCCCTGAAGATAGCCGTCAGCTTGGGTTCCGCCGCCGCAGCAGCCTGCAGCACCTCTTCGTGCGTGATGATATTATCCTCCTCCCGGATACCCAGGTCCGTGATCACGCTCATGGCATAGACGGATAACCCTACATGCCGCGCAGCGATCACTTCCTGTACGGTGCTCATCCCCACGGCGTCCCCACCGGCAATATGCAGCAATTTATATTCCGCGCGGGTCTCGAAGGTAGGACCCGTGACGCCGGCATAGACCCCTTCATGGACCTTGATCCCAAGCCGGCCGGCAATCGATTTCGCTTTTTTGATCAGCTCCTTGTCATAGGGTTCGCTCATATCGGGAAAACGCGGCCCCAGGTTACTATCGTTCTTCCCCAGCAGGGGATTGACCGTGAACAGGCTGATATGATCGGTGATGATCATCAGATCACCAACCTTGAAGGCCGTATTCATCCCGCCCGCCGCATTGGACACCAGCAGGGTCTCCGCACCAAGGAACTTCATCACCCGGATCGGGAAAACGACCTGTTCAGGAGAATATCCCTCATAATAATGAAAACGTCCCGAGAGGATCGCCACTTTCTTTTCGCCCAGGCTTCCCAGCACGAGCTTGCCCTGATGCCCCTCCACCGTCGAAACGGGGAAATGCGGAATATCCCCATAGGGTATTTCCTTTTCAACCGTTATTTCCTTGGAAAGATTACCCAGGCCGCTGCCCAGTACGATCGCCACCCGGGGTTTTGCGGAATATACAGACTGGATATAACGTACCGTCTCTTCTATCTGCTGGATGATCGATAACGCCATCAGCTGACGGCTTTATTGACAAGTGCCGCTGCTTCGCTGAGAAGAATGGCGGACTGTACCTTCAAACCGCTCTGTGCGATCAATTGCTGCGCCTCCTGTGCATTGGTGCCCTGGAGACGGACAATGATCGGAACTTTTATATCCCCGATGGAATTGTACGCGTCGATGACCCCCTGGGCCACCCGGTCACAACGGACGATACCGCCGAATATATTGATGAGGATCGCCTTTACCTTCGGGTCCTTCAGGATGATCCGGAAACCGGCTTCGACCGTCTGTGCATTGGCGGTACCACCGACATCCAGGAAGTTGGCAGGCTCTCCGCCGCTGAGCTTGATCATGTCCATCGAGGCCATGGCCAGACCCGCCCCGTTGACCATACAGCCCACGTTCCCGTCCAGCTTTACAAAGTTCAGGTTGTATTTGCCGGCTTCTACCTCCGTCGGGTCTTCTTCACTGATATCCCGTAGTGCCTCCAGCTCGGGATGACGCATGAGGGCGTTGTCATCCAGGTTCATCTTGCAATCCACGGCAAGGATCTTCTCATCGCTGGTCTTGAAGAGCGGGTTGATCTCCAGCATGGAACAATCCAGCCCTACATAGGCATTATATAAGTTGGTGACAAACCGGACGCAGCTCTTCAGGGACTCGCCGCTCAACCCGAGGTTAAAGGCGATCTTGCGGGCCTGGAAGGGCTGAAGCCCACCCCCGGGGTGTACCCACTCCTTAAAGATCTTGTCCGGCGTATTGTGCGCTACTTCTTCGATATCCATCCCGCCTTCGGTGCTATACATGATCACATTCTGTCCTCTTGCCCTGTCCAGCAGCACCGACAGATAAAATTCCTTTACGGGATTCGCACCGGGATAATAAACGTCCTGGGCGATCAGTACCTTATTCACCTTTTTTCCGGCGGGTCCGGTCTGTATCGTGACCAGGGTCCCTCCCAGTATCCTGGAGGCGATCTGTTTAACGTCTTCGGCGCTCTTGCCTACCGCTACTCCACGCTGCTCCGTCCCCTCGATCTTTCCTTTACCACGGCCGCCTGCATGTATCTGGGCCTTTACGACGGCAAAATTGTTGCCGTAATGAACTTTAAGATTTTTATACGCTTCTTCCGCTGCACCCGCATTGTCTACCGGGATGCCTTCCTGTACGGGTACATTGTATTTTTTCAATAGTTCCTTGGCCTGATATTCATGCAAATTCATGTGGGAAAATTTAGTGCGAAAATAGGGCAGAAAGGGGTAATAGAAAAATAAACCCCGGACGGAGGTCCAGGGCTCATTTTTCTCTGATTCAAGTATTTATATTAGTAGCCGGGGTTCTGCTTCAAGGCGGGATTCAATCCCAGCGCGGTGCTGGATATCGGGAAAATACGATGATTGGGGTCCGCATCGGTCTTGAAACCCCAGGCCCCTTCAAATTTCCCAAAACGGATCATATCGTTGCGGCGCCAGGTCTCCCAGGTGAACTCCCGCGCCCGCTCGTTATAGATGGAGTCCAATGTTATATTCGACCAGGCCGGGGAGGTGGTCCGCGCAGCCCTTAGCTGGTTGGCCAGGGTGAGTGCGGTCTGTCCCTGGGTAGGGGTAGCCCCCCGGAGGATCGCCTCGGCCTTCATCAACAGGATATCCGAATAACGAAAGACCGGCACGTCGTTGTTCTGGTTCCTGTTGGCGGCATTGGTATAGTCCGGCAGGAACTTAATGTTCCGGATACCCATGTTCCATGCGATCTCGTCATTACCCAGGTCGAAAAGGGCAGGATTGGCCCCGCTTTTCGGATCGGTACGGTAATAAATATCCGGTGTGATATTTAACTGGTAGGTATAGATGGCGCTGGCATCCGATCCCGTATACGTAGCGTCATATCCCAGCGTCCCCCCCTTGGTGCTCTTGACCATCAGCGGTTGCCCATCCGGCCAGTATTGCAGACCGGATAGCCATTGTTTGCCGCGGATATCGTTGGGATCATAGAAATAGGCATAGAACGCGGGAAGCGTACTCTCCGGACCGCTCGGCTGACTGTTGACCAGCCCGCCGCCCGAGGTCAGGTTCATGACCGGATCGACATTCGTCCCGGCCGTAGAACCGGAATACCGGTATTTGATCCCCAGGTTACGGTTCAGGTCATACCGCGCCCGGTAGTTGAATCCATTCGTGTTCGGATAGAGGATGGCCGTCGGATCGTAGGGGATCGCAAAGATGAACTCCTTCTGGGCAGGACCGTTTGTAGGATAGAACATCTGCAGATAGGTCGAGGCGGGCTCCAGGGCATACTGGCTTCCCCCGCCGGCATTGATGACGCTGTCACAAACCCGGACACAATCGTTATAACGTGCCGTACCGGTATAATACTCCGCATTCAGATACATCTTCGCCAGCAGCGCATAGGCGGTATACTTATTCGCCCGGCCATAGTACAATGTACCGGCACTGGCGCTCAGATAGGGCAGCGCCGCATTGACGTCACTCTCGATAAAGCTGAAGACCTGCGCCCGCGGCACATTGGGATGCGGGGAAAGATCTCCGTACAACGTATCGATCGGGACATTCCCATACAGGTCCATCATCATAAAATAAGCCAGGTCCCGCACCACCTTTATTTCGGCAAGATTGGACTGTTTGGAGGCGCCCTCCGGCTCCGTTTGCTTCAGGACGGACAACGCCTGGTTGGAAACCCCGATCACCCGTGAAAGCCAGGACCAGGCGGCATTTACCCACCCATTGGTGGAGGTCCAGTCATGCAGGTGAATGTGATTATACCCATTGGACGGGTCATACCAGTTACCGCCACGGGCGGGCAGGATCGCCTCGTCGGCGCTCAGGGATTGCAGGAACCAGTAATCGAGCTCAAAATCACCTCTCAGCGCGGCATAGGGAGGACCCGACGCCTGGATGAACTGGGCGGAATTCTGCGGGAACACATCGGGGGTCAATTCCGTGCTGACCTTCACTCCTACTTTCTGGCAGGAATACCCGAAGATGAGCAGCAGCACCGGAAACAATATATAGGAGAATAACTTTTTCATGTTGCTTTTTTTAATCATTTTACGTTAGAACGAAACCTTTGCTCCAAAAAGGAAAGTGCGCGTCTTGGGATAGAAATTATTATAATCCACACCCGGCGCAATACCTCCCTGGTTGACCTCCGGATCGATACCCTTGTACCCCGTAATGACAAAAAGATTATTCACCGATGTATACAGCCGTATCGACTTGATATAGGGATCGAAGCCCTTGAAGTTGTATCCCAGCGTCGCATTGTCAAAGCGCAGATAGTTCCCGCTCTCGATAAACCGCGAAGAATACCGGTAGGCGTTGCCGTCCAGTACGGACTCATTGTTTGCATCCACCAGGATATTATTCGTCGTAGCCGTAGCCGGCCGGAAGAGATCGGAGCGGGTCGCATTGAAGATATGGTTGCCCATTACGCCCCGGATAAATACATTCAGGTCCCAGCGTTTGTAATGGAAGGTATTGGTCCAGCCGAAGAGCAGGGTCGGCTGTGCGTTACTGAGATAATAGTTGTCGGGACCCGGCAGGGGGGTCTCGGTCAGCTTGCCGGCCGCATTATAGAACTGGGAAAGGTTGTTGGCGTCCTTACCCGCATATTTCAGCGTATAGAACTGGCCCAGCGGCTTCCCTGCCTTCAGCACCTGCAGCCAGATCCCCGATTGACCGCCGCCTTCGGGATCGGCTTCCACGACCGAGTCGACGCTGGAGAATAAAGGATTGTTCAGACTGGTGATCTTATTTATATTATGCGAAAGATTCAGACCGGTGGTCCAGGTAAAGTCGCCTTTCTGCACCGGGGTGGCGGTCAGCATCAGCTCGATCCCTTTGTTATTCATCCCGCCCCCATTGGCAACGATACTCCCGGACGGAGCGATAAGGGGGTCCACCTGGTAAGGGAAGATCATCCCGGTGGTGTTCTTGTTATACACGTCCAGCGAGCCGCCTACCTTTCCTTTTAGTAAGGTAAAGTCCAGCCCGATGTCCGTCGTGGCGGTCTGTTCCCACTTCAGATCGGGATTGACGGTCTGCGTAGGCCCATAGGCCGCGACCTGGTTGCCGTTGTAGTAATAGGTACCCGCGCTGCCCGAAAAGGCCTGTGCCGTATAGGCGTTGAAGCCGAACGCATTTCCCACAACCCCATAGCTGCCCCGCAATTTCAGGTCGTTGAAAATATGCTGCTGGCTCATGAAGTCTTCCTGGCTGATCCTCCAGGCCACACCCACGGAAGGGAAATAACCCCACTGATGGTTGGCGCCAAAGACCGAGCTGCCATCCCGCCGTATCGATCCCTGTAACAAATATTTATCCTGGTAGTTATAATTCAGGCGCGCAAAATCGGAGATCAGCTTGGTCTCCTGGTAAAGACCATCGGGGCCGAAACCGACATGCGGATAGGTGCTGGAGGCATAGGGCGCACTCAGCGCAAAATTATTATAGGCGATATTGTCCACCGGGAAATTAAAAGACGTCAGCTGAAATCCGTTGTTGTTGATATTGTCCTGCCAGGAATAACCTAGCACGGCATTGATCGAATGATCGCCGAACTTCCGGTCCCAGGTCAAATAGGTCTCCATCACCTTCGCCGTGTTCTGATAAGAGCTCCGCACCGCCTGCCCGTTGGGTCCAAAGGACTGCTGGGCATGACCAAGCGATCCCGGATCAGGATTGTTATAGAGATTGTTGTAATTCGTCGTAAAATAACTGCTGTAATATTCTCCGTGCAGCGTGGAATAGCTCTGGTACGAGAGGTTCATATCATAGGTAAACCCAAACGGCAGTTTGACCTGTGTATTGAAACTGCCGATGAGGTTATTATACCTGTCATTCATCTGGCTGTTATTCATCATCGCGACGGGGTTATAATAACCCGTGATGGCCTTGTCTTCAAAATAGGTCCCGTCCGCATTCTTTACCGGGGATACCGGCAGGTATTTCGCCGCCTGTAATAAGATGACGCCCAGGTAAGGCACTTCATTGGCATTGCTGTTGGAGTTGGTCACGTTCAGGCTGAATTTCACCCGGTCATTCAACGCATATTGCTCCATGTTCAGCCGCCCGATCACCCTTGTCAGATCGGTGTTCCGGATGATCCCTTCTTTCTTTGCATAGTTGATGCTCGCGCTGTAAGTACCATGCTCGCTGCCGCCGGAGACGGAAAGGTTATGATTGGTCGAGACCGCGGAAGACCGTTCTATCGCCTTCTGCCAGTCCGTATTGACGCCCTTGTCATCGGACGCGGAAAAAGACTGGCCATTCTTTGTAAGGAATGCCCTCAACTGGTTAGCATCCATCACATTCAACCGGCTGCTGACGCGCTCATCGCCCACATAGCCATTATACGCTACCTGTGTCTGTCCCTTTTTCCCTCTCCGCGTGCTGATCATGATCACCCCGTTGGCGGCCCTGTTACCATAGATGGCCGTCGCCGCCGCATCCTTCAGGATATCGATCGAGACGATATCATCCGGCGCAACAGTGGAGATATCGGCGCCGGGGACTCCATCTATAACATAGAACGGCGCCCCCGGGCTATTGATCGTGGAAGCCCCCCGTAATACGATGGCGGCCGGCTTGTTAGGATCGCCGCTGGCGCTGACATTCAGACCGGGCGCCTTGCCTTGCAGCAGCTGCCCGACGTCCGTGATGGCCCCCTTATTCAGCTCCTCTGCCTTCACCGTGCTGATGGCGCTGGAAAGCGTTTTCCGGCTGGCCCTGCCATAACCGACGACTACGATATCATTCAGGTTTTGTGTTTCCGCGGACAATACGATATCGATAGTAGTACGGCCCCTGACCGGCACCTGCTGCGGCTGGTATCCTACATAACTAAAGACCAGGGTGGCGTCTGTCTTGACGCCCGCAATGCTATACGTACCGTCCGCCGCCGTCTGTACGCCTCCCCGGGCGCCCTGGACCTGTATGGAGACCCCCGACAACGGGTTCCCCTTTTCGTCCGACACCTTCCCGGTGACCGTAACGGGCGGCGGACCATATTCCACCAGCAAGGACCCACCCGTCGCGACAGGATCCTTTACCTTGACGGCGATCATCCTGTCCACGATCTCATAGGTCAGCGGCTGGTCCTTGAAGATCTCATCCAGCGCACGGGTAAGATCCTGGTCGAAAACGCTGATCGTCACCTTTTTGGCATGTTTCAGCATCTCCAGCTTATACCAGAATACATATCCCGTCTGTTGTTTGATCTCCCGGAATACCGACTCGAGGGATTGCCTTTTCACCGAGAGGCTCACTTTCTGAGAATATCCCCCGGCGCTGACTTGCATGCATGCCACTGTGAGCAGGATAACAGTCAATCTCATAGCAAGGAAAATTTTGGTTGCCTTTTCGGCTTTCACATAACGATTCAAATGCATAGTTTGTGGTATTTGGATTCTTTGTGATTACGCTTGTACAAGGATCTTCTTCCCCTCCACGGTAAAGTGGATCCCGCTTGCTTCCAGTACCTTCAATACCTGGGACACATTCACATTCCGATAGATCTCCCCCCGGAAAAGGTCCTTTGGAGGCCCATTCACATAGACGACCTCAACATCATACCACCGCGATAATTGCCGCATAATATCTTCGAGCGTTGCTTCGTTGAACCGGAACAGCCCATTCTTCCAGGCCACCGCCTCCTCGGTATCCGCCGATTCTGTCCTGAGCGTTTGGTCCCCGCCCAGCTTTGCCCTTTCTCCCGGATGCACCAGGACAGCCTGTCCGTTTGCATGGACCTTAACAGCCCCCTGCAACAGGGTCGTATTGATAAAAGGCTCATCCGTATAGGCCTTTACATTAAAATTCGTACCCAGCACCTCTACCTGCAAACCCGGATCCACCGACACACGGAAAGGCATATGCGCATTTTGGGCGATCTCGAAATAGGCCTCTCCCTTCAGCTCCACCACCCTCTCCTTCCCGATGAAACTGGCGGGATAGCGCAACGAGCTGGCCGCATTCAGCCATACTTTACTGCCATCCGGAAGGATCAGTTGGTATTGCCCCCCCTTGGGCGTCGTGAGAAGGTTGTATTGGATGGACTTCGAAGACGCGGTCTTTCCCTCCGTCCGCTGCCGGGTATCTTCCTTATAAGCCAATTGCCCGTCCTTTTCCTTGATCAGACGGGAGCCGCCCTGCTGGACCAGGAGCCCGTTCTTCTTTCCATCCAGGTTGATCATCGAACCATCGGCAAGGGTCAGCACCGCCTTATTGCCCCCCGGCGCCACATCATTCGCAACGGCCGGTTGCCGGGTAACGGACCCGATCTGCGGTCCTTCCTTTCCGTGGTTCAGCAATGTCCATCCGCACCAGACCAGGAAGATAAGCACGGCGGCTGCCGCCATCCCCCTCCACAGCGTATTTATTCGCCGGAAGCTTTCTTTCCGGAAGCCCTCTCGTCCAAAGCTCTCTTTCCGGAAATTCCCCTCATTACCGGCCGTCGCCGTCAGGATCTTTTGAAACAACGGTTCCCACTCCGATTCCCGGTAATCGGAAAGCGCAGGGGATTGATCGACGATCTCCTCCAATGCACGCTGCATCTCCCCGGGAGACGCCTCCTGCGACAATATCTCCCACAGCTCCTTCCGTTCCATATCCGTAAGCCGATGGTCCAGGTATTGTTTCAATAAATAGGTGATCCTTGGGTTGTGCATATTATTCCAAGACGGCAAACAGCCGGAGAAGGGCTACGAAGGCTGAAAAAAAAGTTCGTCGTAAAATGGATCGGGCAGGAATAGATCGGTTTAGGGATAGATCGGCGTAGGAATAGATCGGCGCAGGGATAGATCAGCGCAGAAAAAGACAGACCAGCCAAACCGGCAACAAATGGGCGACCCGAAGACGAATGAGCCGTAACGCTTTGACTAATTGGTTCTTAACGGTATTATTCGACAGGTTGAGCTCGGAGGCTATTTCGGGGATGCGCATGGATTCTTCCCGGCTCATCCGGTAAATTTGCTGACAGGAGCGGGGTAGCTGCTCAACGGCTTCATTGATCATCCGCTCCGTCTCCCGGTAAAGAACGGACTCCTCGGGAGAAGGGGACTCGGCGACGGGGCCGTGTCCGATCTCATAAGTGAGACGGCTGTCCTTTACCAGGGCGCGTAAATAATTCATCGATTCATTACTGACGATCCGCAGGACATAGGCCCTTGGATTATCCAGCCCGGCCAGCTTTTCCCGGTGCAGCCAGATCTTCAGAAAGACTTCCTGCAACACTTCATCCGCCGCCTGCGCGGACCGGGTAAGCTTCCAGACAAAAGGACGTAACTGTTTATTGTAGTGGTGAAATAGCTGGCGGAACGCCTCTTCATCACCCGCTGCTATCCTGCAGAGGAGATTTTTTTCATCATATGGTGGGTTGGCAGGCAATTAGTTTGGCGGTAGACCTCCGCAAAATAATTAAAAAGCCGCATATATAAAAGATGATCGCGTCTCCTGCTTTATTATCGCTGTATTATATCTTTCAAATGGATTGCCTGGGAATAAGCTCCGCCGCCAGTTTTACCGGCTTATCCTCCGGATAGACACCGGTCCCGGTATGTTTTAGCCGTTCGATCAGGGCAAACATGGCTTTCTGCCCGATCTCCTCGATGGGTTGACGGATAACGGATATGGTGGGATTATACAACCGGAAGATATCATTGTCATCAAAACAAAGTACTGCCAGCTGTTCGGGGATTTTTATTTCCAGGTCCTTGATCGCTTCAATCCCAAGTACCCCCAGGTAATTCGTCAGGAAAAAAACGGCGTCGGGAGCATCGGTTCCGGATAACAGGTTCTTTATCTCCTTCAGGGCCATTTCCCTATCGAACTGATAGGGAACGACCTTTACAAGCCGTTCTTCCACGGCGTCCCCATGACGGGCCATGACGTCATAATAAGCGCGGAGCCGGTCTTTCATATGCGCCATTTCCGCCTCGATCGTTACAAGTGCGATCTTCCGGTATCCCTTTCCCAGCAGGAACTCCGTTCCCTGCGCCACTCCTTCATAATTATCCACCAATACCGCAGGGATCTCCTCATGCTGCGGGAAATAACGATCGATCAATACCACCGGCTTGCTCTCCGCCTGTAACCGGCGGATGTCTTCTGCCAGGTGTTGGGTGGGCGTAATGATATAACCATCCACCTGTCGCTGGGACAGCATGTTGATGAGCTCGCGTGCCTTTTCTTCATCATTGTCCGTACTGCAATACACGACCTTATAATCATATTTTTTTGCTTCGTCCTCGATCGTCTTCGCCAGGGTGGCAAAAAAGGCGTTGGAGATATTCTCTACGATCAGCCCGATGGTCTTTGTCTTGCCCGTCCGTAATCCCCTCGCCAGCTGATTGGGACGATAGCCCATCTCCCTGGCCACGTTCTCGACTTTCTCGATAACCTCCCGGCTGATACGCATTTTCACTGCCTTATCGTTCATCACAAAAGAGACCGTGGAGACGGAGACACCCGCTTTCCGGGCGATGTCACTGATGGAGACTTTCTTCATATAGAAGTGTATTGGAATATAAAGATAAGGACTAAATCGTTTTAGCGTAGAACTATTATTTTATTTTATTATCATTACCTTCCCCAAAGACCTGCTCATGAAAAAGCTACTGCCGACTGCACTGCTGTTATTTTGCATGCATTCCACTCTTTATGCCCGGCCGGAACTTTTGGCGGACACCCTCGGACCCATCGTTACAACCCTCGTTCCCACGCGTCCCACCCCCTCCCCCGGCGTTTCCCCGGTGACGATCCGTGTTTTTAACAATTCCTCCCACAGCCTTGCCGGTATGACCCTGGTGTGGGAGCTGCTGGCCAACGGGATCGTCCGGCAGAAAGGATCGATCCCACAATTGAATATCGCTCCGCAGTATTCGGCTCTTTTCCGGCTCCCCGCCAAAATTCCACCCACCAACGAAGAATTATTCTTACACGTACAATACAAGCTCCGGAAGGCAACGCCTTCGCACACGGAAAGCCGTTTGGTAACGGAAGACCAATTGCTCTTAAAGGCATGGAACGCCAACGACCTGGGGGTCCGCCCCTCGGGAGAATTATCCTTCACGGACGAAGACGGCTTCTTCACCATCTCTTCTCCGGCTATCCTGCTCCGGTTCAACAAACAGACGGGCTGGCTGCAACACTATGAAGTAAAGGGCCTCCGCCTGCTGGAAGATACCCTGGGTCTGAAACCCTTTTTTTGGGCGGATCCAGCGCCCGGTGGTGCCACAAAGACCGGCGGCACATCCGCATCCGGCGGCGATACCTCGTCCGCCCCCTGGCAGGAATCTACCCGCTCCCCGCGTCTGCAGCTTTTCTCCACCAGCACCGGCAGTACGATCGTCATCGTCCGGACCGAATATACATTGCCGGCGACTTCCTGCCAGCTTCACCTCGCCTATACGATCAACGCCTCGGGTGAAATGCAGATCGAACAATCGGTGGATGCCGACTCCACGCAAAAAGGCTGGCCCCTGCCCCGTTTCGGCATGCAGTGGATCCTGCCCTCCGGTCTTGATTCCATTACAGTCTATGGTCCCCGCCCACAAGGAAACCCCGCGGTCGTCGAGGGTCCCCATCCGTCGCCCTCCCCGGTGGGCATCTATCGTCAAACAGCCGGCAGCCAGGTGGCTTCGTCTACTCCTTCCCGGGACCCCGGCCCGGCCTCCAATACCGGCGTCCGCTGGTGGAAGCTCACCGGCAAGGACGGCAAGGGTCTGCAGATCACCGCGGACAGCTCCCTGCTGACGATCGGAGCCCGCCAGCTTTCCGGTGGAGTCCTGCTAAACATCGACTACCCCCCTTCCCCATTGCCCTATGGAAATTATCATTACACGTATAAAGTGACACCCGTCATTCCATAATCCCCAAATCATCCCTAGTTTTGCGCATGCGATCCGCCAAATCATTTTCACTCCTCTTTTTCTTTGCAGCAGGAAGCCTCCTCACAAACGCGCAACCCGGTAAAGCCTTAGTGCCTGCCGGTATCCACCGGACTCCCAATGCCGCCTCTGCCGATCTTGCCGCCTCCTATGCCCTTATTCACCGGATCCTCCCGCAACAGGCTGGTCAGTTTATTATCGAACTCTTCCCGTCTTCTAATTTTACGGCCTTCACCCCCTCTTATTCCTCCTCTTCCTCCTCTTCCGCACCCTCCCCCGGGTCCAAAGATTCCTTTGGTCTCAGCAGCCGCAACGGCAAGATCGTCCTCCGGGGCAACAACGGCGTAGCGATCGCTTCCGCGCTTTATTATTATCTCAATGAATATTGTCACTGCCAGATCACCTGGAACGGAACGCGACTCACCGTCCCCTCTCCCCTGCCAAAAATAACCAGTGAGGTCCGCAAACGTACGCCCTATGAAGACCGTTATTACCTCAACTATTGTACGTTCAACTATAGCATGAGCTGGTGGGATTGGGACCGCTGGGAAAAAGAGATCGACTGGATGGCGCTGCATGGCATCAATATGCCGCTGGCGATCACGGGAGAAGAATATACCTGGTATACCGTTTACAGGGCCATGGGTTTTACACAGGAAGAGCTGCGATCCTTTTTTAGCGGCCCGGCTTATTTCGCCTGGTTCTGGATGGGAAACCTGGACGGATGGGGCGGCCCGCTGCCCCTGAGCTGGATGAAAAGTCATGCCGCCCTTCAGAAAAAGATCCTGGAACGCGAACGGGCCCTGGGCATGAAACCCGTACTACCCGCCTTTACCGGTCATGTTCCGGCCGCCTTCCAAAAACATTTCCCGGCAGCCAAGCTAAAACAGACCAATTGGAAGAATGGTTTTGCCGATACCTATATCCTCGATTCACAGGACCCCTTGTTCGCATCCATCGGGAAAAAATTTATCGACGCACAGACAAAACTCTTCGGCACGGACCACCTGTACTCCGCCGACACCTTTAATGAGAATGAGCCTCCTTCCGATGACCCCGCCTTCCTGGCGGGTCTGAGCCGGCGGTTGTACGAAGGCATGCGCCAGGCCGACCCCGATGCGGTCTGGGTTATGCAGGGATGGCTGTTTTACAGCGACCGCAAGTTCTGGAAGGCGCCGCAGATAAAAGCCCTGCTGGATGCCGTACCGGACGACCATATGCTGTTGCTGGACCTGGCCACGGAAATAGAGCCCGTATGGAAAAGGACGGATGCCTTCTATGGCAAGCCCTGGATCTGGAACATGCTGCATAATTTCGGAGGCAACATCAGCCTCTTCGGCCGGATAGAGGGAGTAGCCGCCGGTCCCGCCAGTGCCTTGCATGACAGTAGCTCCGGCCGGTTAAAAGGCATCGGTCTCACGATGGAAGGCATCGAACAGAACCCGGTGCTGTATGAGCTGATGACCCATCACATATGGCAGGACCAGCCCATCGACCCCGACCGCTGGCTTCCTTCGTATATAGCCAACCGGTATGGACAGGCGCCGGAGTCCGCTCTGCGGGCCTGGCAGATCCTCCGGGCAACCGTATACAATGGGAAGGACATCCGCGACGGAGCGGAATCGATCCTCACGGGAAGACCTACCTTCTCTCCCGCCACGGTATGGACGCGTACACAGCTCAACTATGATCCGGCCATTTTATTAGAGGGGTGGGACCAGTTCCTCACGGCGGCCCGCTCCTGCGGCAGCGCCGACGGTTTTCAATACGACCTGGCCGATTGCACCCGGCAGGTGCTGGCGAACTATGCCCTGCCCGTACAGGCAAAATGGGTAGCCGCCTACCGGGCAAAGGATACCGCCGCCTTCGGCTCCTATAGCCGGCAGTTCCTGGAATTGCTGGACGACATGGACCGGCTCCTGGCGACCCGGAAAGACTTCCTGCTGGGACCCTGGATAGCCGATGCAAGACGATGGGGAACGACCGATGCAGAACGAAGGCTCTTTGAACGCAACGCCCGCGATCTTATCACCCTCTGGGGCGACGCAGACAGCAAACTCCACGAATATTCCTGCCGGCAATGGAGCGGGCTGCTGAAAGATTTTTACCGGCCCCGGTGGCAGCAATTCTTCGATCTGCTCAACCGCTCGCTCCGCAATGGACAGGAACCGGACCTCGAAGGTTTCGAAAAGACCATCCGGCAATGGGAATGGGCCTGGGTCAACGAGCGGAAGGATTATCCCCTCCACCCGTCCGGCAATACGGTGGAGGTAGCAACGGAATTATATAAAAAATACCGCAAACCGGTCGGAGAGATCTACAAGACCGCGACACGATAAAGAATGGCGTCTTTTCCAAAACCGGACTGCTAAAAGGATTTACTACGTTTGTGTTCTTTTTACGCATCCGTGCAGACAGGAAAAGCAATCGCTTGCAAAAAATAAACGGTATCCTTTTCATCGCCCGATCACTTTTTATTGTACCTTCGTTGCACCGGATTATGATCCTTTAATCCAGTTCCCTCCCGAAGATGATAGCTTTCCATAAGAAGATGTGTTAAACACAAATTTATCATCGTCTTTAATACCTCGTAAGATGCAATCTAATATCGTCTCTGTTACCATCCCATCCGTCAGTTCATCACTGTCCTCCTTACCAACCGCCAAGATCGTCAGACATCCCCGATCAAAAAAAACGCAGCAAATGCCCATCCTCAAACAGCCGGATGAAGACACGCTGAAACGTCTGAATGTCCTGGCAAAGCAATACCCGTTCTGTATCCTGCACAGAACGAATAACTTCAGCTGGTTGTTATAGTTTTCTATGTAAACGTCAGGCCTGCTCGGGCAACACTTTCGAATTCAAAATGACTTCGAGCCGGCAGCCTCTCCCCGGTGCGGAATCGATCTCTACCTTCCCGTTATAAAGTTCCGCCCGGCTGATGATATTGGAAATACCCACCCCTTTGCGTCTTACCCGGGGATCGAATCCCCGTCCGTCGTCCCGGACCTGCAGACAGATCTGCTCATTCATTTTATTCAGCTCGATGATGACCGTGGAGGCATGGGCATGTTTGAGGATATTATTCAGCTGCTCCTGGATGATCCGGTATACGTTGATCTTCTGCTCCGGTAAAAGGGCCTGTTCATCCAACCCCGAAATATTGAGCCGGATCTTCATCTTCTTGACCATTTGAATGCTTCGTATCAGCTCCTTGATCGACTGGATCAGTCCCAGGTCATTCAGGCTGGGCGTGATCAGCTCCTTGGAAAGCTTGCGGATCTCTTCGATGGCCATGGAGATATTCTTCCGGCTCTTGGCCAGCAGCTCGATGCGCGGCTCCTTTTCCTCGATGGCGACATCCAGGTATAATTTGGAGGTTGCCAGGATCTGGTTGATGTTGTCATGCAATTCCTGCCCCAGCTCAAACCGTTCTCTTTCCTGGGCGCCCAGCACGACTTCCGTGATCTGTTGCTGCTTTAACTTTTGCTGAAGGGCCAGCTCCTTTTCGAGACGGATCCGTAAGGTCACGTCGTTGATGATCACCTGCATGCACATCTTGCCGAAATAATCGATCATATGGGAAGTGATCTCCACGATCATCGTTTCGCCGAACTTGTTGGTATGATGCCACAACTTCTGGCCGGCCGGGTTCCGCATAACGGAAATGCGTATGCTCTCCATGAACTGCTCGGCCTCTCCTGTAGGATGAAGGTCATTCATCGTCAGCTGCAGGAACTCATTCTTGTCAAAACCATATTTCTCCAGGGCGGCGTCATTCACCTCCACGATATTCAGCCCGTCCAGGTCATAGATCCAGGTTGGATAAGGATTCTTGTAAAAGATCTGCCGGTATTTCTCCTCCGAGGCCAGGATGCTTTCTTCCGACCGCTTTCGGGCGGTGATATCCTGTACGGCGCCTATAACCCTGATGGGACGCCCATCTGCGGAGTAAATGATCTGCCCCCGGTCATGGACATATGCAAATTCACCGTTGCTCTTCTTCAGCCGGTATTCGTCCTCCCATTTCGAGCTTTTCCCTTCCTTTATGATCCCCCTCAGCTTTTCGACGACTCGCGCCTTATCGTCCGGGTGGATGATATTCTCCCACATCTCGGGGGGTGTATTGGCATTCACGATGTCGTACCCGAACAGCAGCTTGTAGGTATCCCCGACCATAAAGACCCTATTGGTGACGATATCCCAATCCCAGATCGCATCATTGGTGGCTTTTACGACGGTATTGAACCGCTCGTTGCTCACCCGGAGATGCTCCAGTGTATGTGCGCGTTCCAGGCTGTATTGGATGGCTTTGACCAGCAGGCTCTCCGTCAGTTCGCTCTTGACCAGGTAATCCTGGGCTCCTTCCTTGATCGCCTCCAGCGCCACGCTGGTGTCCGATAGGCCGGTCAGTATGATGACGGGGATCTTCTGTACGACGGGCTTCAGATGGATGAACGAATGAATGCCAAAACTATCCGGGAGCGAGAGATCCAGCAATACCAGGTCGATATCCTGTTCCTCCAGGAGCGTGTAGGCTTCTTTGATACGGTCGGTGGAATATAAATGATGGATCTCCAAAACAGAAGATCTCAGCATATGTTCCAACAGAAAAAGATCGCTTGGGTTATCTTCTACAGTCAGGATGGTAAGACTGTTATTTATTTTCGCATCAGGCATTCGTTTGCAAATTTATCCAACAATTTTTTGCACTAATCAGACAGCCTGGATCTTCTATAAAAGTATGCGTTTTGGCCAGAATAAAAAACAGGATAAAAAAAAATCCCCGCTTTAGGCGGGGATGCACTAATCAAATACCATAACCATTAAACCTTATCCTATTAGACCATGAATGTACTTCTTTTTCTATTCACAGACAAAAATCTTCTACGGTCATTTTAAAGGAAATGGGAAAATTATTAAGTGTTAGCTCTTATCAGATATGTAGTTATATATGTAAAGGAGCGATCGCTCTTTTGAACGGTGATAATTTGGTCATTTTCAATCGTTTCTATATGATCATGCCGAATGATCCGAACCGTCCTGAAATAGCTTACCCCGGTAATTCCGGGGTAAGCTGGTGGTTTTTCAGACACGCTGTGCAGGGTAAGCCGAATGAATAAATGTATATGAACAGCTACAAAAAGAAAACAGGTTGAACACCTTATAAAAAAAGGTGTGCGTATAGGAAAGCGATGGAATTTCTATTGGATATAGAGAGAAAGATGTGCTATTAATCAGAAGGCCGTTAAGAATGGAACGCTGTCGCAGACGCTACAGGATACTAAATTAAAAACCTAATAGCTTTCTGACAAAACTTATAGGTATAATTTAATATTAGTAAGTATATACACTTATCGATTCGCTAGTTTACCAACTAAACAAAAAAAATCAACTCATTGATTTTCAGAGGCGTCTCTCCCGTGCCAAATTCAGGCCAGCGAAAAAGCGAAACCAAACCGGCTCCCTTCCCCCACCCGGCTGTCCACCCAGATCCGTCCTCCCTGGGCCTCGATAAATTCCTTTGAGATCGATAAGCCCAAACCCGTCCCATTGCGGTCGTGCGTACCGGGGACTTTAAAATACCGATCGAAGATCCTGGGCAGGTATTTTTCATCGATGCCTCTTCCATGATCGGTCACGATAAATTCTACCCGCTCCTTGTTTCGGGTAGCCGTCACCTCTACCCTGGACCCTTCCGGCGAATACTTAATGGCGTTAGTAAGGAAATTGATGAGCACCCAGGAGGTCTTTTCCATATCGGCCTGTATAAAAGGAAGATCCTCCGCCGCGGAAGAATGGAGCCGGATATTTTTTTGCTGCGCCTGGGATTGTACCGCCTGCATCGCCTGCTGTACGATGACCACCGGGCTCGCAGGCTGCAGCTTCAGCTGGATATTCCCCGTCTCGACCTGCGACATGTTCAGCAGCTCGCCGGTGATCTTCAGCAGCCTGTCGGCATCGTCGGTGATACTGCGGATCAGCTCCTGCTGCTCGTTGTTCAACGCTCCTACCCGGAGATCGGTCAGCAGCCGGGCGCTCATCTTGATGGAGGAGATGGGCGTCTTCAGCTCGTGGGAAACCGTGGCGATAAAATTTGTCTTTGCCTCGTTCAGCTCATGAAAGGGCGTAATATTGCGCAGGACGATCACCTGTCCGATGATCGCATTATTATTGGTGACGTTCAGGATGTCCTTGCTGAAATAGCTTTCCTTATTATCCGCATAGATCTTGAGGTCCTTTTTCCCAGGGTCTTCCTGCAGAAGGGTCCTCACCAGGTCATTCGTCAGGGCGATATCCGGGGCATATTTGCCGGTGATGTCCGCCTCCTTCAGCCCCAGCAGCTTTTCCGAGACCGCATTGAGAAAGAGGATATTCCTTTTTTCATCCAGCCCGATGATTCCGTCCCGCATCTGGTTGATAATGGTCTCGATACGGCTTTTCTCGAATTTGATCTTGGCCAGGTTGCTGCTCTCATATTCATCCAGCTTCCCGGCCATTATATTAAAAGCATTGGCCAGGTCGCCAAACTCGTCGTCCTGTTTCAGATAAATGCGTTTTTTGTAATTCTTCCCCGCGATCTCCCGGATCCCTTCCGAGAGAGTACGGATGGGGTCGGAAATGATACCCGGCAGGTTGAAGATAAAAGTAAAGGCCACGAGCGTCAGGATCGTAAAGATGATCGTCAGGATATCGCGGGCGTTCTCCGCCGTCTTCTGCGCCACGTCATTCTTCCGGAGGATGGCCATTTCATTGAGGTCCTGGATCTTGGAGATAGACCGGCGTATATTGGAATAATTGCCCGGATCGCCCGGGTTCATCAGCAGCTCATTAAAATTCTTTGTCAGCTCGTCCGTCGCCTCTTTTTCTCCCACCTCGGTGATATTCGCCTGCTGCTTTTTCAGATTGTCCCGGAATACATCCAACGCCTCCTTACTGGTCCGCAGGTCTTCGAGGCTCTGGAGCATCCGGTTGCTGTAGACCAGCGACTCATGGTTGTTCTTCAGCACCAGCCGGCCTTCATTGCTGAGACGGTTGATAAAAAAAAGTCCCAATACGCCAAACAGCAATATCACGATAAAAAGAAAGACCAATCCCAAAGATAATTTGGTTTTCAGTCGTGTACTCATTTCAGGAAAGTATTACAACGTCAATGTCCGACGCCGACAGTTTTGTTAATAATTGATTGAATACCGCCGTACTCCGGATCACGCTATAGATGCTCAGATGCGGCTTCCCGATACAGATCGTAGTGATCGCATGCTGTTCCGCCACTTCTATGATCCCCTTGGCAATATTAGGCTGTTTTATCTTTATGACCTCGGCCCCCAGCTCCGTCGCCAGCTTAAAATTATTTATTAAATGGCGTTGGGACGCGAGTCCGATCTTGTCCCCATCCTCTTTTGGCGTCTGCACATAGAGCAGTATCCACCGGGAACAGTAATAGCTGGCCAGCCGCGCCGTTTTCCGGATCACCTTTTTCGCCGTCTCATGGTTACTGCCGATACAGGCCAGGAACCGCTCCGTCCGTAAATGTCCCCTCCTGGGCATCTCCGTTTCTATCTTTCTCTCCACCTGGCTTGCGACCTCCTTCAATGCCAGCTCCCGCAGCTGCAGGATCTTCTCCGGCCGGAAGAAATTCTGCAGGGCAAGCGCGATCTTATCGGCGGTATAGATCTTCCCTTCCTTCAACCGGGTGACCAGCTCATCGGCCGTAAGATCGATATTCACCACTTCATCCGCTTCCTTCAGCACGCTGTCCGGCACCCGTTCGCCTACCTCGATACCCGTGATATTCTTTATTTCTTCGTTGAGGCTTTCGATATGCTGGATGTTGATGGCGCTGATCACATTGATGCCCGCATCCAGGATCTCCATAACATCCTGCCAGCGTTTTTCGTTCTTGCTTCCCTCGATATTGGTATGGGCCAGCTCGTCGATGATGACCACTTCGGGGTGCAGGTTGATCACGGCCTGCACATCCAGCTCGTCCAGCTCCTTTCCTTTATAGAACAGCTTTCGTCTCGGCAGGACCGGCAGCCCCTGCAGCTGGAATTCGGTCTCCTTCCGGCCATGGGTCTCGATATAGCCGATCTTGACGTCCACCCCATTGCGTAGTAAGGTCTGCGCCTCCTGTAGCATCCGGTAGGTCTTTCCTACCCCGGCGCTCATGCCAATATAGACCTTGAACTTACCCCGCCGCGACTGGCGGATCAGCTCCAGGAAATGCGCTACATTTTCATCTTTACCGGCCATAGTATAGGTTCCTATTATATTACTGCCCCGCCGCCCCCTGGTCCAGTGCGACGTTTAATTTCAGCACATTCACTTTCTCCGGTCCGAACAGACCCAGCAAAGGCCGTTCCGTATACCGATCGACCAGTGCCTGGAGCTTATCTTCCGAAAGCTTCCGGGCCGTCGCCACTCTTTTCACCTGTACCCGGACACCCACAGGAGAAAGATCGGGGTCCAGGCCACTGCCGGAATAAGTTACCAATTCCGCCGGAATATCCGACTTTTTTATTCCCGGGTTATGCACCAGGAAACTATCGACATGCGCCTGCACATCTTTTAAATAATCGGGGTTGGATGGTCCCTTATTGCTGCCGCCGCTGCCTGCGGCATTGTAGCCCACGGCCGAAGGACGGCTCCAGAAGTACTTGTCCCCGGAAAAATGCTGTCCGATATTCGCATACCCGACAACCTTCCCATTCACGGAGATCTTCTCCCCCGCTCCCTTCCCGGGCGTCAGCTTGCCGACGGCGGCAAGGAAGAGTGGATACAATACAGAACACAAGATGATAAACACCAATGTCAGTTTCAATGAAGGCAAAATATATTTACGCATTTTTTACTTTTTATCATTTTAAAGATCACACGATCCTCCCGCCGGTCCCTACATAAACAGGGCCAGCGCCATATCGATCCCCTTGATCCCTATAAAGGGTACGATGATACCCCCCACCCCATAGATCAGCAGATTACGCCGGAGCAACGCACTCGCCCCGATCGGTTTGTAGGCGACCCCACGCAATGCCAGGGGGATCAGGATGGGGATGATCAGCGCATTGAAGATCACGGCGGAAAGGATGGCGCTTTCCGGACTCTTCAGGTGCATGATATTCAGCGCCTGGAGGGCCGGGATCGAGGTGATGAACAGGGCCGGAACGATCGCAAAGTATTTGGCCACGTCATTGGCGATCGAAAAGGTCGTCAGCGTACCGCGGGTCATCAGCAGCTGCTTGCCGATCTCTACGATCTCGATCAGCTTGGTAGGATCGTTGTCCAGGTCGACCATATTACCGGCCTCTTTGGCAGCCTGCGTACCGCTGTTCATGGCGACACCCACATCCGCCTGTGCAAGGGCCGGCGCGTCATTGGTGCCATCTCCCATCATCGCGACCAGTTTACCGCCCTGCTGTTCCTGCTTTATATAATTCATCTTGTCTTCCGGCTTTGCTTCGGCGATAAAATCATCGACCCCTGCTTTCCCGGCAATATACTTTGCCGTCAGCGGGTTGTCCCCGGTGACCATCACCGTCTTTACTCCCATTTTCCGAAGACGTTCAAAACGCTCCTGTATACCCGGTTTGATGATATCCTGTAATTCGATCACACCAAGCGCCCTTCCGTTCTGGCTGACGGCCAGCGGCGTTCCGCCATTGCTGGCGATCTCTTTTACCTTTCTTTCCGTATCCTCCGGGAAGTGATACCCGGATTTGATGACGATGTTCCGGATGGCATCAAAGGCTCCTTTACGGATCTTCCTGTCGGCTATATCGATCCCACTGCTCCGGGTCTCCGCGCTGAACTCGATAAAACGCGCTCCATTCGTTTGAAAGGTCAACGGATTCAATCCCGCCAGTTCGATGATAGACTTGCCTTCAGGCGTCTCATCCGCCAGGGAAGCCAGTGCACAGACTTCAATAAAAGTCTTTTCATCGACCCCTTCCGATGGCCAGAAATGAGTGGCTTTACGGTTCCCGATGGTGATCGTTCCGGTCTTGTCCAGCAATAGCGTATCGAGGTCTCCCGCCGTTTCGACTGCCTTACCGCTCTTGGTGATGACATTGGCCTGCAATGCCCGGTCCATGCCGGCGATCCCGATGGCGCTGAGCAATCCCCCGATGGTGGTGGGGATGAGGCAAACGAACAGCGAGACAAAGGCCGCAATGGTGATCGGCGTATTGGCATAGTCGGCGAAGGGCTTCAGGGTCACGCAGACGATCAGGAAGATAAGGGTGAACCCAGCCAGCAGGATCGTCAGGGCGATCTCATTGGGCGTTTTCTGACGGCTTGCGCCTTCCACCAGCGCGATCATCTTGTCGAGGAAGCTTTCACCGGGCTCGGTGGTGACCCGTACCTTGATCTTGTCGCTCAGCACCTTGGTCCCGCCCGTAACGCTGGACTTATCGCCGCCCGCTTCCCGGATGACCGGTGCGCTTTCGCCGGTGATGGCGCTCTCGTCGATGGTAGCAAGCCCTTCGACGATCTCTCCGTCCATGGGGATGGTATCCCCGGTCTCGGCGATAAACACATCGCCCTTTCTCAACTGCGAGGAAGGCACTACTTTCACCTCCCCAACAAAGATCTCGCCTACCGGGAAGACCTTTTTTGCGGGCGTATCTTCCCGGGTCTTTCGAAGGCTGTTGGCCTGGGCCTTTCCTCTTGCCTCTGCGATGGCTTCCGCAAAATTGGCAAAAAGGACAGTGATGAAAAGCACCAAAAAAACGACAATATTATACGTAAGGCCGCCCTGCGATCTTTCGCCGCCCATGATCCACAGGCAGACAAAGAACATGACGATCGTCACGATATAGACCGTGAACATGACGGGGTTGCGGAACATCGCCGAAGGCTTCAGCTTTACAAAGGACTGCTTTAGGGCCTCCGCGACGATCTCTCTTGGAAATAAAGATTTATTCTGCTTCATAACGAGTTAATATTTAAAAAAATCCTTGGTCCGCTTTTTCCGGTTACCGGTTATCGCATACTGAAATATTCCGCGATCGGTCCCAGCGCCAGCGGTGGAAAATAGGACAAGGCGGTGATGATGATGATCACGACAAAGGTCATCATGCCGAAGGTCATGGAGTCTATCTTCAGCGTACCGGAGGACTCGGGGATATATTTTTTATCCGCCAGCAGACCCGCGATGGCGATAGGACCGATGATGGGAAGATATCTTCCCAGGATCATGACGATGCCTCCCGTTACATTCCAGAATACGTTGTTATCGGCCAGCCCTTCAAAACCGCTGCCGTTATTTGCGTTGGTCGAGGTATACTGGTAGAGCATTTCGGAAAAGCCGTGATAACCGGGATTGTTGAGCCAGGTGCCCGGCTTGACGTCCCAGGCAATATTGCCATGATGAACGAAATAATAAGTGGCCAGCGCCGTGCCACCCTTGATCAGGAAGGCGGAGAGCAGGGTCACGAGGGCCGCGATCTTTACTTCCCGCGCCTCTACCTTATGTCCCATGAATTCGGGCGTCCGGCCCACCATCAGACCCGCGATAAAGACCGCGATGATGATATAGATAAAGTAATTGAGGATCCCTACTCCGCATCCGCCATAGAAGGCATTGACCATCATGCCCAGCATCTGCATCAGCCCGGACAGGGGCATGGAGCTGTCGTGCATGGAGTTGATCGACCCGGTGGAGATGATCGTCGTGATGATGCTCCAGTAGCCGGAGGCTGCGGGGCCAAATCGTACTTCTTTTCCCTCCATCGCGCCCGTCGGCTGGGAGATCCCCATTCTTGCGATCGCCGGGCTGCCATGGATCTCCGATACCATGGCAGGGACCAGGAGGAAAAGCATGCCGATGGTCATCACGATAAACGTGACATAGGCGAACTTCTTTCGGTTGATATAAAAACCCAATCCAAAGATCATCGCGATCGGGATCAGCGTCTGGGCGATCAGCTCCAGCATGTTGGTAAAATAGTCAGGGTTCTCCAGCGGATGGGCGGAATTGGCGCCAAACCATCCCCCGCCATTGGTGCCCAGGTGTTTGATGGCGATCATACCGGCGGCCGGTCCGCGGGAGACCTGCACCGTGTCGCCCTGCAGGGTGGTGATGGTATCCTTCCCGTCATAGCTGGTAGGCGTGCCATGAAAAGCCAGCAATATGGCTATGACGATGCTCAACGGAAGAAGGATACGGGTCATGGTCTTTGTGAAGATCTCCCAGAAGTTGCCCAGGTTCTTTGTTGTCTTTTCCTTCAATGCGTTTAAGAGGGCGACGGCGCAGGCGATCCCCGTGGCGGCGCTGACAAACTGGAGGAAGGTGATCACAAAGAGCTGGGTAAGATAGGTGGCCCCGCTTTCCCCCGAATAATCCTGCAGGTTGCAGTTCACCAGGAAGCTGATCGCCGTATTAAAGCTCAGGTCCGGCGTCATGCTGGGGTTGCCGTCGGGGTTCAGCGGCAGCTTACCCTGGAAGAAAAAAAGGAAAAAGGCGTATACAAACCACAACAGGTTGATGGTCAGCATGGCCTTGAGGAATTCTTTCCAATTCATTTTTTTGGTGGGGTCGATCCCGCAGAGACGGTAGATAAACCGTTCGAAGGGATGCATAAGATCCAGGATCGTTCTTTCCCCCTTAAATACTTTTGCGATATATCTTCCCAGCGGGAAGGCCAGCAGGACGGTCAGTATAAAGGTGACCACGACGCCTGATAATTCCGTATTCATAGACGATGAGTTAACTATTAAAATTTCTCCGGTTTGAGTAGTACATAGAGCAGGTATATAAATACCCCGATCGATAAAACAAAGAGTGCTGTCATCATAGCCTTACATTTTTTCAAAAAAGTCAATAGATTTAAAGAAGAGTACAAAACAGGCCAGCCCGGCCAGGAACAGCGACGCTATCATCATATACTTGGTTTTTGACTACAGGCCAAAAGAGATGCCTAAAGGCAAATGCCCTCCGGGCGGGGGGCGGAACGGCAGAATAGGCTTGATTTGTACGGTCTTTGTCGCTTGGGCAGGGGGTGGTGGGGGTATGTCTCTACCCTGCCAAAATGAAAAGGGGCGCGTCGAAATGGAAGGGGGTTACGCCGCGCCCCAGCAATCGGCTATTGGCTCACACGTACGTCGTATCCTTGTCGGTTAGGATACCTCGTAGCTAAGCTTATATTCTTCGATCTTCCGGTAGAGCGTGGTCAGCCCGATGTTGAGGAGGCGGGCGGCTTCGGTCTTATTGCCGCGGGTATGGTTCAATACGCGTTGGATATGCAATTTTTCGACGCTGGCGAGGTCGAAGGCCGAGAGGGGGCCGGTGGTGCGGAAGGCGGTCACCTGCAATTCCGTCGGCAGGTTGTCGACGGTCAGTTCGGGTCCGTCGGATAAGATCGCGGCCCGTTCGATAATATTCTTTAGTTCCCGGATATTCCCCTTCCATTCGTGTTGTTGCAGGTGTTCCAGGAATTCCTTGCTCATGCTTTCGATGCGTTTGTTCCCTTTTTTGGCAAAGAAGCGGAGGTAGTATTCCGCTATGGCGGGGATATCTTTTTTGCGATCACGAAGCGAGGGCAGTGAGATGGTGAAAACGTTGAGGCGGTAGAAGAGGTCTTCCCTGAATTTCCCGTCTTCTACATCCTGTTGCAGGTCGCGGTTTGTCGCCGTGATAATGCGGACATTCACCCGGGTGGGCCGGGTATCCCCTACTTTTATGAATTCGCTGGTCTCCAGCACCCGGAGAAGTTTGGCCTGGAGATCGATATGCATTTCCCCGATCTCGTCGAGGAAGAGCGTGCCCAGGTCGGCTTCTTCGATCAATCCTCGTTTGTCCCTGTTGGCGCCGGTAAAGGCCCCGGATTTGTGTCCGAAGAGTTCGCTCTCCAGCAGTTCCTTGCTAAAGGCGCTGCAATTCAGGGCCATAAAGGGCTTTGTGGCCCGTTTGCTGCCCTGGTGGATGGCCTGGGCAAAGACTTCCTTCCCCGTCCCCGTCTCCCCCAGCAAGAGTACCGTCGCCTCCGTAGGCGCCACTTTCCGGGCGAGGGCGATGGCGTCCATGATCAGGGGGGACTGGCCGAGGATACCCTCGAATGTATAGCGTTTGCCTACCTGTTTTTCGAGTTGTTCTACCCGTTTTTGCAGCTGTACTTTTTCGAAGGCCCGGGCCAGGAGCGGGATGATCTTATCGTTGTCGTCTCCTTTGGTGATATAATCAAAGGCGCCGTTCTTCATGGCCTTGACGCCGTCCGCGATATTACCGTAGGCGGTGAGCAGGATCACTTCGATACAAGGCCGCCGGGACCGGAGTTCCCGGACAAAATCGACGCCGTTGCCATCCGGCAGCTTCACGTCGCAAAGCACCACATCGATATCTTCCTTTTCCAATAATCGACCGCCGGCCTTCAGGCTTGGGGCCTCCAGCACGGTAAATCCTTCCAGGCGGATGATCCTGGCCAGCAGAGCGCGTAATTTTTCCTCGTCGTCGATTATAAGCACGATACCCGTAGCCATTAATGATCGGAATTTGCCCCCAAAACTATTGGTTTTATATCAATCGGAGATATTTGCCCTGTTTTGGCAAAAAATAGTATTTTTGCAACCCGGTATTTTTTCGGCCCGACCCGGTGCGCCATCGGCGCCCGCATCCGTACAAACGCCCGTATTACAATGACCCGGAGAGGTGGCAGAGCGGTTGATTGTGGCAGTCTCGAAAACTGTTGAGGGTAACACCTCCGGGGGTTCGAATCCCCCCCTCTCCGCAAAAGCTTTAATCAAAAAGCATCAAAAGCCCGCAAATTCAGCATTAGCGGGCTTTTTCATTTTCAGCCATCATCAGAAAAACTCAAAAAAGGTCATACTTGGAGTGAGTGATTCGGTGAGTGGCAAAATTGAAGCAAAAAATCACTCACTGGAAGGCTATAACAGAATGGAAATCAACCTGTACCAAAGGTAAACATCTTGTTCAAATCGCCGCGCAGTTCTACCTTTATTAACCGCGCAAAACGCACACAAAAGTGAGTGATTCGGTGATGGAAAAAAGTCTTGGCATATTATTCTTCCTACGCAAGCCCCGCCCTTTTCGGCCAGGCCCTTGGCTGGTATTTCTTCGCATAACTGTTGACGGTAACTCAAAGGAACTTTCTCTGAAAAGAACCTGGGATAAATTAAAGTGGAAATCCAACCCTGGAAGAGCGACAGGCAAAGAAGAGCCAGTAAAAGCATTGAATGCCTACCTTGATATTGTCCTGGCAAAGGTCTACGAAGCCCGCCGAACCCTTATCGAAACCGGAAAAACCATCTCCGCCGTTGCGATCCGTGACATAGTATCCGGCGCTGCGGAAAGAAACCGAATGCTATTCAAAGTCTACCAGGCCCACAATGATACCGTCAAAGCATTGATCGGGCTCGAATGCAGTGATGACCTTTTGGAGAAACACGTACGGGTTCTAAATTACCTGAAAGAATTTGTCGCCCTCAAATACAAGCTCACCGACATTAGCATCTATGCCGTCGATCATGAATTTGGACAAAGCTTCTATACCTGGCTAAGAACCGTCAGAAAGTGTAGCCACAATACAGCCTCCGCCTATATGGGCTTTTTCAAAAAGATTATAATATCCTGTATGGACAATGGCTGGCTCCAGGGCGACCCCTTCACCAAACTAAACTTAACACTCAATGAAGTAGAGCCTGTCTTTCTTACCGAACAGGAATTGCATCTTATTGCCAACAAAGAAATCAACAACGAACGCCTGTCCGTCATCCGCGATGTCTTTATCTTTTGTTGTTTTACTTCGCTGGCCTATATAGACGTCAAACAACTCAAAAAATCCGAAGTTACAGTAGGACATGACGGGCAGTTGTGGATCGATAAAAAGCGGCAGAAGACAAAGGTACCGTCAAAAGTACCCCTCCTGCCTCTAACCCGTCGAATACTCGATAAATACTGCGATCATCCCCGGTGTATCTCAGAAGATCTACTGCTGCCTGTATACAGTAATGCCAAGTACAATGAATATCTAAAAGAAATTGCTGCCATTTGCGGCATCGAGAAAAATCTGACGACCCATGCCGCCAGGCACACCTTTGGAACAACCGTTACCACATCCAATGGCGTACCTCTTACTTCCGTAAAAGGCATGATGGGCCACAAGCGCCTGACGCAAACAGAACACTATTCAAAAGTAGTTTCGGCGAAAATTGCTGAAGATATGGCAGTCCTTGAAAAACGGCTAAAGAAAAAGAGATTCCTAACAGAATACGCAAAAACATTTCCGCAAGAAGAGACTTTGCAAAAACAAAAATAGACGATCATCAAGATACAAATCTCAAGACAACTCTCGATCCCGAAAAAGGATTATACGACGGGCAGTACTGAACATACCCGTAGTGCTCCAGCTCACGCATGCACCTGTGATACGTGGCCTTAGACGACAGTCGGGAAATCTCCATCAACTCCCTCCTGGTCACGGCAATGGTGCCGACGTTACTCTCCTCCTTCGCCATTGATACAATGGCAAAATAGAGGCTCACATGCTGCGGCCTCAACCGGTCATCGCTTGCCATCATCCGATAAAACAAAATCATCTGCCGCCCCATCCATATCGCTTCCACCTCGTTGATTTTAAAATCCGGACGTCAGCAGCCGTTTAACGTCGTCTTTATTATAATAAATTGTCCCACCTATCTTTTTCGTCCTGATTTTGCCCGCAGCGCATAGCGACTTCAACTTGCCAGGCGAACACCCCAACACATACCTGACTTCCTTACTTCGGAAACCACGTATATCTCCTTCCCCTGGTCGCGATGCCTGATCAAGCAGGTCTTTAATGTCCCCCACAATTTGGAAGCGTAGCGTCTGCAAATCATCTTTCGTCACAATTTCAACTCCCATATCCTACATTTTTCCGAAGGACAAAAATGGATTATTGCTCCACCGCTACCAATAGAGACAATATTGCCTCTACTAAAATAGAAGACATGCACGCACACATTTAAAGGATCTGAAGGCACTTCACAATTCCCCCTCAGGTGGAGGTGAGGGAATTGCCTCCGCCGCCCTCCGGCCGTACTCGGCGGACCCAAATGGGGGCCGCATCGAATCAATTTTTGCCCCAGCGCTTCGCACTTCGCATTTTTATTCCCGTTCGCTTGGACAAGCAAGCTTGCCCGTTACCGGAAACATAAATGCCCCGCTCCTTTCAGGAGCGAGGCACAAATTGATTCGTGGAGGTGAGGGGATTCCAATCGAACACTTGACCACACTCCTTTTATTCCTCAATAAATTAACGACCTCTAAACCAAAGTCTTGAATAATTCGATATTCCACATATGTGCCAGAAAGCGAACAAGCCTGTTAGCCATAACTAGCTCCTTTCGTGTCGCTCGGGAATCATTATTTTGCCAAAAAACGTATCAGCGCCTGGTAAGTGGGTGATACGGTGACTCGTCCTACGTTCTGCCACCCAATAATCTACCCGTTTTCTTTTTACTGGGCCTATTCCCTGATGGGTGCAACTTCAAATAATACAAAATCATAGTAAACGCTCATGCAGCCTTCCAAACTCCTTTGACATTAAAAGTCAGTTCCGAACTTAAAAGCCCTGGAATAAAGTGTTTTTAAGAGCCATAGCCCCAATAAACTGTGTATCGTAAAAGCTGGTTCCAAAAATATCAAACATTACCATCGGATACATAAAGACCAGGTGCTCCTTGCCCTTTACGCTTTCAAACGGAATCGGTTGTAAATGACCAAGCCCTTTATCAAGCATACTAGACAAATTTAGACTATCCAAATCCTTGCGAACACCATCGGGCAAATTCTTTAAGCAATCAACACCCTTTTTACTATCAACTGCTTTTAACACATCAGACATCGGAATTTTCATGCGCGATGAGATAAAACGACAAATAGAGTCAATACAATTCTTTCTCGTCTGTATATAATACTTATTCAAGCTATCTGCACTATACCCTCCATATAAGCCCCATGCTTGCGCCTTGTCATCAAAATAGTACATCCATATCGACACGTCCGCCAACCAAGGTGCATAATATTTGATGTGAACTAGTTCTATTTTTGTCTGCATAATAAGAGCATTAGTATCTTGCAAATCGATCATGCCATTGCAATAGTCGATCAACTGACCACATAGTTCCTCCCTTTTTCTCGCATCATAGACTAAATCGTCTTGAACTCGTGCCTGAAGTTGTCGCTGATATAGATACTCGTTGCTAACAAAAGAGGTCCTATCGGAATTTGTTACAATTAAATTTGTTTGCCCAACTTGATAATATATCTGACCAGGCGCGGTATAGGCGTCAAATACTTCTGCCGGAAATCTAATTTCGTTTGCGACAAATTCAGCTTTATTAATAACCTTCCTAAAATTAAAGAAATCATTGAATCTTCGCTCGCCAGCGATCCCAATTATCATGACCACGGAAAAAATATAACCTATAGTCAGTTCTGAAATTGGCCTCCTAGTACCGGAGGACCGCGCCAATTCAAGACCAAATATGCGATCAAGTCCACTGCTATGACCTCCAGTCCATATTAAAACAATCCAATTTGAAAGAATCAAGACAATATCCAACCGCAAAAGTACGGTCCAACCTATCTGAATATAGGAATAAGAAGTCAGCAAATCAGTTATGGGCTGTATAAAACCTAATAATTGAAAGGTAACAAGGGTGCACAAAATAAAATATTTAGCCGCCACCCGAATCCGAACGGATCCGAAACCCGAGGCCATGAACCGCATATTTAGCCACCTCTCACCTAGTGTTCTTTCGAAAAAGAAGGTTGGAATCAAGATGCAACAAAAAAAAGCAAGCCACAAAGGTACTTCAAATTCCGACCCACCATCCCAAAAGCCCCATTGAGTTAAAACCCACGAAAAAAATAAATTCAGGGTGCTAAAAATTGTGAGATCGATTATAGCAGCCAAAAACCTTTTAAGGAGTGACATGCCTGTATTTTTTGATTATCCGTCGATACACTAAGAAAAAAAGTAGAAAAATAACGAAAACGAATGTGTAAAGATATTCACAGACAAACGCCTTAAACCCATACACGGTTATCTCATGGCCAGTGTGCCCATCACCGTCTTCATAGTGTACAGCAAGGTTTTGATCTAAAACCAGATCAGGAAGTTTGCCCCACAGGTAAAGTGTAATATCCATATGCGGCGGCAACAACTCAATCTTGTTTAGAATTATCACGCCACTCTTTGGCCTAAAGCCGACGCTTTTCATTAAAGTCTCCTTTTCTTCATCCAATAAATAATTCCCATTTACCGCCCACGCACTCAATGAAGAAACATTTGTAACCCTTAAAGTGATCCCCTTTATCGACCTACCAGTCTCATTATGTAAGGTAACTTTCCAGTAATCGTTGGTATTCTGCAAATATCGGTAGGTTTCCCAGGCAGCCGAATCTACAGCAGTATCTTTACAAGAGCTTACTAAATAATTATATACTTTGATGTATTTCTCGTTTATGCTTACAGGAAAGCTAACTTCCTGGCGTTTTACATACACAGAAAGATCCCGAGGTCTGATCACAAAATTGTATATACTAATAGTGGATACAATAATCACTGTAAGCATCGTCAAAAACGTAACATAAGGCTCAAATTCCTTATTTAATTTGGTTAATAGCGCTGGCAATGGCATATTTTGCTTTTTTGGCTGAATATAACTAACTTATTTTACCACAAACACCGTTATTTAACCTATTTTTCTGTTGATAATCAATTAAGTAAGTTCAAATCGCTCATTGGATTATCTTTGCATCATCATGACCAGAGATAAGTTACTAGCAAACTTGGAAAAGCTCCGACAAATGCTGCCAAGCAAGCCTTCTACATATACACCTCAATACCCAAAAAATGTTCGGGATAGCTTATTTATGTATTTGCGCGCCTCCACGTTGGACAACATACGAATGGCAGCCTGGCGTTACGAAAGTTCAAATTGGCCCCTTCCCTTATATATGAACCCTCAGGATATCCGTCTCGGGCGTATTAATAAGCACGTTCGGCTATCCTTTACCTGGGAGCCATTCTACTATTATACCTTAGTCGGGATGTTTAAACGTACATCGAAACCCAAAAGACCACGTCCTACTTTACTTAGTCAATTGATATTCTCCCTTGTCAAAAAGGATTGGGTTGATTATTATGAATATTTGAACGTATCAATTCTCACAGAATACCTAAATATTTCCTCTGTAGATGAAATTACAATTGAGCTATTCCAGGAAAACTTTAAGCATATCAAAGCGTGTCTTTACGCAAATCCGATACTGAAAGATCGAAGTCAAATTCTTGACGATATCTACAATTGCTATCGGAACAAAAACTGGGCAGCGTGTATTTGTACTATGTACCCCTTATTGGACGCGATAGTCAGAGAGTTTTGCAGTTCAGTTGATTTTACCAAAGACGTATCGTTTATCTCGGCAAATTTCAAAGGCGCCGGGTTTAAACCCTGGGACATTGACAATTTAAAGCACGGAGCGTTAGCCAGCAAAATGACCATATTGGCTATCACGAAGAAAATTTCGTGGGAAGAATCAAATAAGGTTTTTAAAGAGAAATGCCAAGAAAAACAACTAGGTCTTCCCGGAATCGCATTAAGTTCCTTTTTGACATTTGCTTCAAAATACTATGGTTACGTTAGAAAGGAGACTAAAACGGGCCACGAACTTAATAGGCACGCAATTATTCACGCAGCAAGTAAGGACTATGGCACCCACTTGAATGTAATCAAACTATTTACTTTCTTCTTTTTAACTTTAGAGCTAGAACCAGTGTTGAAAATCCTTTTTGCCGAGGAATAGAAGCTGCTAGTGTCCCCTATCCTTCGATTGTCCCCAGCAGGAAAAAAGGTCTCCCTCCGGCCCCTTCGGCAAGAACACGCGCCAGGGCCAGGCACACTGTGGCTCCGCAGGCTACGCACAGAGTGCCTGCCTGCTTGCGGTCCTCGCTACGCTCGGGTCCTCAGCAGGTACGCCTGATCTGGCACGGTTCTTTCGCTTCAGGGGCCTCCGGTCGGGCAGCTCTCCGTGTATGACCAGATCATGCGCTGCGAAACTTCAGTCGCTTCGCTCCCTCGTTTCGCAGTCTGCTCCGCCGCATCATCTGTCCATCCACCCGCTGCCTCATTTCGTCCGCCACCTGCCGGTGGCCCCCCGCTTCCATAATTATTTGACCTCCGCTGGCCTCCACCCTCGCTTCGCTCGGACGAGCGGCCACGCTACGACCGAACACTAAGGTCGACCGCGGGTAGCCGCCCCCCGGCCTCCTTCGTCGGCCTCCCGGTGCGGCACGGGGGGCCACATGGCGGTGGTGGCGGCGTCCCGGTCCGTCCGGTCACAGTCCCCTTCTCCCTCCCGGACCGGGACGGGCCACTCCAAAAGATACTGCGACTAAAAAACCTCACGTTCCTGAACTTTAACCCAGCCAGACAATTGGAACCGGAGCCATTCCTCAACAAAAAGATACTCCGCCCAACTGCATGACTTAAAAACAGCCCGATAGTCTACCCATGACGTTTGCTAACACAGTCATACAAACTGCCGCCGGCGATCAGCAACTGTCCATTTCTCAGCGAAACTAACGCCGTTGCCACCCCCGTGAGCCGCTTTGAAAGCCCACCAGGCCCATAAAATCAAAATCTATCCTGGGCTTTCAAAGCACCTCACGGAGGATCGTTGATTCCAGCATAAAATATGCCTTCCAATTCTTTCAACCTTCTCCTGGCAATCTCCACATACTTCCCACTAAGATCAAAGCCAACGTATCGCCGCCCCAGGATCGATGCCTGTAACAAGGTCGTACCCGTACCGGCAAACGGATCAAGCACTACATCACCCTCCTTCGATCCTGCCTGAATACATAGCCGCGGAATCCCTGCCGGAAAGCTGGCATAATGCTCTTCCTTCGACATGGCCGTTGCGATCGGCCAAACGCTCTTTCGGTTAGCAACCATCGGAACTTCCTGGGCCGAAGCCCTCCGCTTGTTAAACCCCTCGTACCGGCGCCCATGCCCCTCCTGCTTCCCAACTGTAAAAGCCGCCTTCATCGGCCCATTCGCCTTTCCCCAGGCCCGGTTAGATCCTTGTTGGTTCCGTACATCCTGCCCCATTCGCGCAACCGTTGTTCTCGATACCGGAGCCGCAATGGCCAAATGATCATAATAATACACCTCGCTCCGGCTAAACATAAAAATATATTCATGGCATCGCGTACAGCGATCCTTTACGCTCTCCGGCATCGGATTAGTCTTATACCAAACGATATCCTGCCTCAAATACCAGCCATCCTGACGCAGCGCCAGCGCTACCGTCCACGGGATCCCGAGCAGGTCCTTGCGCTTGATCCCTTTCTGCGGACCCGGTGCCGGCCCATAATCCTGCCCGTACCGTTTTCCGCCTGCCTGACCACCCCGGCCAGCCGAGGCATACGAATCACCGATCACCATCCATATCGTCCCATCGGGAAGGAGCACCCGACGCAGTTCCCGGAACAAAGCCACCAAGCGGGAAACATACTCTTCCGAATCCGCCTCCTGTCCCCATTGCCCTACACAACCATAGTCCCGCTGCCGGTAATACGGCGGGCTCGTCACTACCGTCCGCACCGACTCATCCGGCAAACCCCTCACTCCTGACAAAGCATCAATGACATAAACCCGGTTCCATTCCATTATCCTCGATTTATCCTTTCCAACAATATCCCATCGTCTCCAATAAAGGCAAAAACACCTTGCTTTTATTCGCCGGGTTAAAGGACGGCTGATACACAATGTATCCATACTCATGCAGCTCCCGAAGGCACCGGTACATCGGCCTCAACCCGCCGATCTTCGCGAGCGGCATCAACTCCCGGCCACTCACCCGGGCCGGCCCTGAACCACCCTGCCGCAGCCAACAATAAAGGATCGCAACGTAGACACTCACATGCATCGGACCCAACCGGCCGTCCTTTGCCATCCGGTCCATCCAATCTGTTATTTCCCGCACCTCTTTCATACCCATAGTCTTTTTTCCTCCATCCAACCGATCGTCCGGAAAATTTGCAATACTACCCCCGGTACTATGGCATTGCCCGCTCCCCTAAGGGATTGGTAGCGCCAGGAACGAAAGGCAATACCGTCCAGTCCGGCGGAAAACCCATCATCTCCAGTACAAAACGGGGACTCAACTGGAAATCCATTCCAATCCGGCGCTGCAATTCTTCGTGCAGCGGTACTCCCCTGGAATGTTCCTGCCGTTTCAAAAATGCTTCGGAATCTACCCGCAAACCGCTTTTGCCATCCCTGACCGTAGGCGTCGGCAGGAATCCTGCCACACCATAATGCGTCAGCGTCATGCTTGCCTTCCACCCTTTCTTCATCCCCTCGATCGTCGACCGCCGCAGTTGCCGTATGCCTTCCGCGTCCATCGCCACCGGAGTAGGCAACAATCCAAATCCTTTCCCGTCGATGCGGCGCCCCGATACCCGCAGCCGGCAGAATATACGTCCATACTTCGTACCCTGCAGCTTCCAGGTCAGCCTGCACCTGCTCGAAGACCATTCCCCGCCGCCAATTAAGCAAGCCGAGAACGTTTTCGCCAACCACCCAACGCGGTCGAACTTCATTAATGATTCGACACATCTCCGGCCACAGGTAGCGATCATCCGCCGTTCCTTTTCGTTTTCCCGCGACACTGAACGGCTGGCAAGGGAATCCGCCGGAAAGCACGTCAATAGCTCCTCGATAAACAGTTGCGTCGAATGTCCTGACATTTTCATACAATTGCGCTTTTGGCCAATAAAACCGTAGTATCCGTTGACAAAACGCCTCCTTTTCACAATGGAACACGTTCTCCCAGTCCATCCATTCCGCCGCCAGATCGAACCCGCCGATCCCCGAAAACAAGCTCCCGTGTCTCATATCCTGCCTCGCTCGTTAATCCACATTACAAAAGCACTCGATATCCGCATCCTCGTAATCGAATAAAGCAGGCGACGCCTGGATCAACTCCTTAAACTGCCTTATCGATAACCCTTTTCGAAACGTCCCGCCGATCTTATCCTCCTGCTCGATCCACCAATCGCCCATCGCGGGATTTTCCAGCAACAGCCGTCGCATCTTATTTCTACCTTTCAGAAAGCACAGATCACAATTACCCTGGTAATGCGCCAAACGGAGATCGAAGGGCATCTCCCGCCAGAACTCCAACACCATCGGTTTCGTGATCCGCCAATCGACCAACGGCAACCAGGTCTCCCACCGCTCCCGCTCGCCGATGGCTCGCGTCTTCGACCATCGGGCCGGCTCATCATACCGAATACCAATGGCATTGATCCAATGTTTATGTCCCAGCGTCATCATGAACCGCTTGATCACCCTTATCTTCAAATCCTGCGTACAAAATCGAGTAACCACATTCGGCAGATACTTCCTTTTTCCGATAAGCGCAGCGAAAGGTTCCCCTGTTCTGCTCGCCGTCTCATACGTAACTTCCCGAAACCGGGTCACCGCATCATACTCTAACCAATGTATCTTCTGCCGCCAGTGCTCCTCGCAGCAATGCACAAAATCCAATGTTTCCGGCACCTCCTTACCCGTGTTGGCAAAACAGATCACTACCTGCCCTTTCCACCCCTCCCGCAGTAACCTGTCGGTCATATACGCCGAACTTCTTCCACCGCTGAAACTGATCATCAGCACCTCTTCACTGTCCATATCCCTCTTGTTATTCGTTCTCTCCTCAAAAATCCACTAACACCTCCCAATACCCCCGTTCATACTGCGGAAAGCGATTTCGCCAATACGGCCCAAACACATCCAGGTACGTCGCCGACTCCCCAAAGGCATAATGGCCCGCCCCGCCCAGGATCCTTCTAAATGCCTGCGGCTTATACTCGCCCCCGCTTGTCGGACCATCATACAACATATTCCGGAACAAATGGTCCCCCTTTACCAACCCTTGCCTGCCCACCAGCATGTATTCACAGAAGTTGCTGGGCAATAAGTTATCTATCTCTCCTTTCGGCTTCCTCCAGGCAATCAACCCCGCATAGGCAAATCCCCATTCCTGCATTACAGACAACCCGTCGGCGATCAACGCATTCGGCGTCCACAAGAGCAACAGCGCGTTCTCCGCCGCCCAATTGCGTATCGGAAGGCCCCGCGTATTATTCAGCGACCAGTTCTTTTCCTCCCACGGGACATCCACATAGATCACGGAATACCCTTTCTCCCGCGTCTTCCTTTCACTCATCGTAATCATGTTCTGTCATTTTTATTGGTAACGCTAAATAACCTCGCCATTATTCAGGAGTGACCTCCCTACCCTTTCCTCGCCCTTAACAACATCCTCCTCTTTACCGTCAATCTCACCTGCCGCCCCACCTCATCCAACACTTCCACTACCAGTTGCTGGCCCTTGCCGATCACCATCGGCCGCAGCGCTATCGTCCATGCCCGCCGACCAAAACCAAACACCGGCCCTGATCCGCCCGTATACACCGGCGACACCTCCACCTCTTGGCTCGCCATTCGCCTGACCTTCTTCCGGTCCTCCGACCAAACCCGCACCATTCCCGGCTGAAAACCTATAGCCGTATGCTCCCGCACTTCCAACGACAGCCAAAGCAAACTATCCCGGAGATACGTTCCTTTCAATCGCAAACAAAGCCCGTCACTCACTGCCCGCCGGTGCAAGAAACCTCTCCGTTCGGCCAACATCTGGCCATCCATCCGCAACTGTTCCGGGTTCACCGGCCAGTCCGACAGGCGAACCAAAGACAAAGTCGCCCCATCCGCCACCACACGGAAATCCAGCACCGTCGTATCCTCCACATAGTGCAGCACGAAGGAATAAAGCCGTCCATCCTTTCCGTACACTGCGAGGCTCGTCGGTGCAAAACCCCGCTTCAACGCCTTCAGCTCGATCACATTCTCCACGCCCCGGACCTTTTGCACCAGCACATCCCGGCTTACCCGCACACCCGCCGCGATATCCACCGGGAAAATGACATTCGTCATTTTCCTCCCCGTCACCGGCAAACAACGGCTCATCGTCCCCTCCAGGTGGAAACCCGGCTCCTGCGCATGCCCCGCAATGCCGACGCCGGCAAGCAGCCACCCGCACCATAAGATCCGCTTCCCTTGACGGGACAGGAACAACCCCCATCCCGCTCCCGGCAGCACCAGCCGCCGCAAAAAGCTATATACTTCACTCATATGCTCACATTATCGGTTAACTCTTGTATTCCTCAACAATACCCTGTATCCCGCTGGCAGCCCCAGCCGCACGAGGCGGATCTTCCGGCTCAACAGGTTCTTTGCCGCCAGTATCCCTGCCGCCGTCGCTTGACCGGCAACGCCTGGGTCAAGCGACGTAACTCCAAGCGCCCCCACTGCCTCACTGGCCGACTCCTTCGACACATCCCTGTTGAGCGACCCCTTCACCCGGATGCCCGTGATCCCATCCATGTCCGCCACGTCCAGTGACACCGGCACCACCCGGCTACCGACCCGCACTGCATTCACAGTCACCAGCAGCCGCTCACCGGAAAGCGTTGCCTTTCCCGACAGAGCAGTTCCCTTCGGCACCGAGATCCCGCCCAGCTTTGCCACCTCTGCCGTGCGAAACACCACCTCTTCCCCGGACACCAGGGTTTGGGCGCCATCCACCATGGCTGCGATCATACGCTCCGCCAGCGAATCGCCCTTCACCCCCTCATCCAGATCGATAAAGCCAGTTTCCAGCCCATCGCTCTCCGTTTCCGCCACCGTCATCATCACTTCCTCCCGCTCCGGCGCAGATAACATCTGCACGGGCCGGTCCGCCCGCGCTGCGGGCGTACTGTCATGCAAAGGCGCTTCCCCGGCGTACCGCACCTTCAGCACCTTGTCCATCAGCGTATTCAACTTGTCCAGGTCCGGATCGCTCCTACCATTCCCGCCCGTACCCGAAAAAGGCAGCGAAGAAGCAACAGGCAGCGCCGCCGGTAGATACGGTTGCCCGCCGCCAAAACGCGACGACCCATATCCTGGTTGCCCCGGACCAGGCGCCGCCAGCGGCGCTTCCGGTATTCCCACCTGCTCCCGGTTGCTCAACACTCCCTTCAACCGGTCCAGTTTCAGCAGCAGTTCCGCCGCCTGCGTATCCGCAGCCGGCGCCAGCGGAGCCCACCCGTGAGCCGCCGGTCTTCCCGGCAAACCACTCCCACGATAAAGCTCACCCGAAACATCAGCCCTAAAGGAAGAATCCTTCAAACCATAATACGGGTCCTGTTTCCGGCGCTCGCGCAACCGGATCGAGTCCTGATCAGACTGCTGATAAAACCCCAGCTTATTCATGCCCTTTTTCTTTGCATCGAACTTCGCCTCCGGCAGGCGCATATTCAGCCCCTTTGTCAACGCGATGCCCTTCACACCCTGACTTTGCCGTCCACCACCCAGCGCATAAAAGCCCAGCGTCAGCAGCGGGATCAGGATCACCGGCAACAACACCATCATCTTCCGCCTCCGACGGAAGATCTCCCTGTTCGTTCCACTCTTGTTTTCCATACCCTCCTGTTTTTGTATTACACATTCCCTTACCTGTTCCCCGCCGCCGAGTCCATCCGTTCCAACCAGCGAACGGTATCCTTCAGTCCCGGCCGCACCCGCAGTAAACTATCCCATCGGCCTTTCGTCTCGGGTTCAGCCATCAGGCTATCCCATACCGGTCCAAACCCTTTACCCTCCGGTGGCCGACTTCTCATCCCCTCCGTTCTCACCGACCGCATCACCGAATAAGCCGGTGCCGCCCTCGACAAACTCCCGGGCCGCAAAAGAATGATGGTATCCGCGGTCAACATCGCTGTTATCAGCACAATGCACAGCACCCGCAACTGCCTCGCTTCCGTTTGCTCGATCATCATCCTTACCTTCACCGTCATCCATTTTCCCACCCGCGAGTTCACCAACGCCTTTCCGATCATCTCAACGGGAAACTTCCCGCCATTGCTCATCTTCATCATAACATTCATTTTTTTATTTACCGTTGTTCTACCTTCAGATCCCTGTTCTCCACGATCACCCACCGCTCGATCAGAAAGCCATGCGCATTGTTCTCCGACCGCAGCACATCCCGCAGGTATCCCTCCGTCACCAGATCACGTGTAACCACACTCGTCGCCCGCACGATCGTTTCCTGCCCATAACACTTGAAATAATAGGGAGAGCTGCCCATGTCCAACCGGATACTGTCTACCTTCACCCGCTGGCTGATATTGGCGCTGATCACCTCCGAATAGTATCCCGACTCTTTCAGGTTCTCATACACCCGCTTGGCCGATCCATCCGCCAGATACAGCGCCCGGCTCAGATTCTCGCCGATCACCTTCTCATCCGGATCGAGCGTAAAGAACAATCCATGGAAATTCCGGATATGATCCCTTGCCTCGACCGGCACATTGTCCTTACGTTCACCTGCCATCGCCTCCAGCGCCTTCCCGTTCGCCAGAATGTACACCCTTGCCTGCGCCCGGCTCACCGCTTGGTTCGCCGTGAAGAAAACAAACCCGCACAACCCCAGTGCACCTATGATCGCCACTGCACACGTCCCCCGGATCAGCCGGAAAGACGACTCTAAATTTCTCGTCCTCGGAAACATAACCTCACGTTTAATCATTCAACTCATCGTTCAACACTATTCACCCGTTCCCATGGTCTTTCCCATGCCGCCCCCTACTCCTGCGGCAATTTGTCCCGGTATCGCAGCCGCCGCTTCCGCCTTGCCCGACACCTTGCTCAGCAAGGCCCCGCCGCCGTACGGAAATACACTGATAATATGATTGGTAATGGAAGGCACACAGGTATACCCCACGATCGCAATGATCAGAAAAATGATATACGCCACATCCGTCGAACTAAAGCCCGTACTGCCCGACGCCTGTATCTGTGCGATATCCACCTTGATCATCTCCGCCTGTATCTGCCCGCACAGCGAACCGAAGATATTCGCCACCGGCAGCCAGAGAAAAACATTGATATAACGGCCCAGCCAGTTCGAAAAGGCCGACCGGAACGGATCATACACCGACAGGCCGATCACCAGGGGTCCGAGAATCGCCATCAGCAGCAACTCGAATGTCCGCAGCGTATTGATGCACAATGCTGCAGCCTCATAAACGATCTGAAGGATCTCCGACAACACCACCTTCACCCCGTTTCGGAAATTATAGCTCATACGTGCCAACTGGAACTTCACCGCATTCGTCAGCCCGGAGAACACACCCGTCTCGGCCTCCCCGCTGTACTGTTCCCATTTGTCCATGCTGCCACCCCCATCCGATCCCACGTACATCTGCCAGTCCGTCGATTGCTCCAGCACCGCCTCCTTCTGCTGCAATAGCGTCGTGATCGCCGCATTCTCATCATCGACCAGCTTCGCCGTCCCCGTAACCGTTGGCTGAAGGATCATATTGACCGCGCCGATGAAATTGGTATAGAAGATAAGCAGCAGCCCCAGGCCAAACGGTCGCAGCAAAGGAAACAAGTCGATCGCCTCCGCCCTCGCGATATGTCCCCATACCCGGTAGGAGATGTAAAGCAAGGCCCCGAAACCCGCCAGGCCCTGGCCAATTCCCCGAAGCTCTCCGCAATGCACCATCATCGTATTGTAAACATTCTCGAGCGTCGCCTGTAAACCGCCGATCCCGCTGGATAACCCCGTCACAGGCCCATCCTGCGCCCAAACCCCTGCCGGCGCCATCACCATCATCCCCACCCCGGCCAGCGCCGGGAAGATCACTCTCCACTTTGTCATACATCACATTTTAATTCCTGCATCACTGTTGCCTTCGCTCCTTGACCCTGTCCGCTAAGGTCCCAAACCATACAGCCCGCGTACTGTACCCATATCCCTCTTCGCCTGCGCCCGCTGGGCTACCTGCAAGGCCACCTCATCATTGAAAGTATGCAACAAGCCCAACTGTCTGACCATATCCCTATCGATACGGTCGATCGCCGACAACCGCTCCGCATCGCTCATCCGCAACCCGTCGTCCGTCATCACCATCGTCAACTCCTCCACATTTTTTTCCGCCCGTTGCAGGTAAACAGTATAGTTCGTCGAAAATCCATCCAATTCCTGCCCGGTGAACAACCCGCTGCCCCGGAAATATCCATTCGCCGACTGGTAGTCTCTGATGAGCCTTGCCTCCTGGCTGATAATATCCCCCACCCGCCAATACGTACGTACACTCGGGCTCACCAGCAACAAACCATCCAGGAAAGCCTTGTGCAGCGAAAATGTCCCTTGGCTCAATCCCTTGATCTGCTCATACCCATTCTTCAACATTGTGTACTCCTGGTACATATTCGATAGCATCTGCTTCAACTGCGACAGCTTTTCCACATCAAGCACCAACTGCTCGATATCATCCGCCACCGACTGCGCCCAAACCCCCGACGCCGGCAGTATCACCATCGCCAGCACAACCCACCATTTCTTCCTCATAACATTCCCGTTTTTGTACGCTCGTTTAAGCCGATGATCTATGCGACCTGACCCAACTGTTCCGGCACCTTTACCAGCCTGCTTGTTTTTCTGCCGCCTTACACCACCTACGGCACACCATACAGCGTCTTCAATGTTCCCACACCCGTCCCTTCAACCGCCTTATTTCGTTCCTCCATATCCATCCCATCCGTGAAAGCCAGCGTAAACGCATACCGATCTTCCATCGCCGTTCGCAACTCTATGATCCGCGCCATCCGCTGGTCGTCCGTTACCTGCCAGTCGCCGGCAGTTAACAACTCCGTCAACGTCTCCACGTCCCTCAACCCTGCCTGCAATACCGTATTGTACACATTCCCGATATAGGTCAACTGGTCAGTCCCCAGCAGCCCGTCCCGACGGTATCGCCCCAGTGCATCGCCAAAGCGACCGACGATCAAGATCTGCAACGTTGCTATCCTGTCTATGTCAGCCATCTTCCTCAACGCCGGGTTGACAGCACGCAGCGAAGTATAATACCCATTGTGTGCATCATATTCGCCTTGCTTCCCCGTGCCGATCAATGCCAACCCGGCATCCGCGATCCCAGAACCTTTCTCCATCTCCCTGATGGATACCTGCCACGCGACAATCTGCTTCGCGTAATATTCCAACCGTGTCGAATTCTGTCGGAACCACTCCGAAAAGGTCTGCGCCCTCGCCGGTAGCACCAGCACCAACCACCCACATCCGATAATGATCCGTTTCATGCCTATTAAATTATCATCCTTTACTGAATCCCGTACAAGGCCCTGGTCACCGCGACATCCTTCGCGTCACCTGCCCGCTGCATACTCAATAAGAACGTCTGCTGGCTGAACTGTGCCAGGTCCGTGTAATTCCGGTCGATATCGCCGCCCGTCTCATCGATCAGCCGCAACCGCTCAGCGTCGCCCATCTGCGTCAGCAGCGAAGTGACCACCAGCGTCAGCCGCTGAATGTTCTGTGCACTTTGTCCACTGATACCTGACAGCACTGCGTACGCATGACCCAACTCATCGATACTAAAATGTTTATCCTGTCGTAAAGCCGCGTATACCTGCTGATATCCTGCCACGATCTTCACCTGTTTGTCGATCATCGCCCGCACCTCCGTGAATAGCGCGATCGCGCTTTTTACTTCCCGCAGTTCCTGGTAATAGCCCGCGAACAATGCCCGCTGCTGCTCCACCCAGCCCGCGATACCGGTCAGCTCCGACTGCTGCATATCATTTTCTTCGACCTTCTCCGCATTCTGTGCATCGATCGTTTCCGTCTGTATCCGTTCGATCGCCAGATCCGTGGCAACGATCACCTTCTTGATGGCATCATTGATGATAGACGCAATATCGAACACCTGCGCATCCGACCGACCCGGCGCCAGGCAGGCCAGGAGGAGCGCTGGCCAAACCTTCCAACACCAGCGTCCCCACCTGTCTTTCACCTTTTTAGTATACCTCCCTTTCTCTACTCTATGAACCAAATCCTGAACATTCATCTTTTTCATACGTCCCTGCTTTTTACGGTATCCATTCCACCCTGCCCATTCCTTCGCCTCCAGGCTCTTCATCTTCGGCGCTCAGCAGCGGTCCCGGTTATTTGCACACCCGTCTGCCGTCCCTCCACTCATGCCTCCTTCGCTTTCTTTCGCATCTCTTCCGCCAACACCTCGATTCCCTCTCTTATCCCACCATGCCGCTCCGCATACGCCTCGATCTTCAGCTTATCTCCCTCATCCGACGTATACGCCAGGTACTCTTCCTCCGACGTTTCCAGCCGGTATACCCGCGAGAACGCCGACCCCAAGCCGATCCAGCAATCCTTATACGGCCTTCCCTCATCATGCCCCTTGTTGATCGAAAGGATCTCCGTCTTGTGTTTGTCCGTCAATCCCAACATCGCCTGGATCTCCGCAAAACGATTTGCAAACTTGCTCTGGTCCAGGAGGATCTTACAATCCGAACTATTGATCACCGCCTGCTTGATGATCGGCGAGTCTACGATATCCTCCAACTCCTGCGATACCAACGCCAGCTTCCCCATGTACTTCCGCAACGTCTTCACCCAGCTGCGGATATGATCCGCCATCCCCGCATTCGCGATCGCCTTCCATGCCTCTTCAATCACGATCATCTTCCGCGTTCCGCGGAGCGTCCGCACCTTCGACATGAACACCTCAACGATCACCATCGTCACCACCGTAAAAAGAATGGGATGCCCGACGATATTGCTCAGCTCGAACACAATGAACCGGCGCGACAACAAATCCAGATCCTCCCGCGCATTCAACAGGAAATCGAACTCCCCGCCTTTGTAATAAGGTCGCAGCACATACAGGAAATTATCGATATCGAACACTTTCTCCCTCACTCCCTGCTGTTGCAGCATCCGGCAATAATCTAATTCCATGAAGGCGTAAAAGCTGTCAAAGCAGGGGAACAGTTCCGGGCTGTCCGCCACCATCATATAATACGCCGCCAGCGCGTTCGATATCGCCACATACTCGCTCCGGTAATGCTCCTCATCCGACTTCTTCCACAACGCCAGCAGCAATACCTTGATGCTCTCCTTTTTCTCGATATCCGGCGCCTGTCCTGGCGGAACATAAAAAGGATTGAAGGCGATCGGCGCCGATTCCTGGTACGTTTTATACACCCCACCCAGCAACCGGCACAGCGTCTCATACGACCTTCCTACATCCACCAGCACAATGTGCATCCCCTGCGCATGATACGTCCGGCACAGATGCGCCATGAGGTATGATTTCCCGCCGCCGCTGCCTGAGAGGATAAACATATTGCCGTTGCCCGTCCATCCCCGCCTGCGTGGCTCAATGTCAATATCCACTCGCACCGGCTTACCCGTCAGGCGGTCGCCCAGCCGGATACCGGCCTCCCAACCAAGGTCCTTGTAGTTCGTCTCCATCCCCAGGAAACAACAGGCTTGCTCCAAAAAAATGTCACAACACTCGTTCTCCGGCAGATCGCCCCCATTTCCCGGAATACCGGCCCACCAAAGCTGCGGGGCTCCCATGGTTTCCTGGTGCGCAACTGCATCCATCGCCGCCATCGCCGACCCCATCCGGTTATGGATCTCCTGGAGCTCAGCCGGTTGATCCGTCCATGCCATCACATTCGCCGCAAACCGCACCGGCCGCAGTTGCCTGGCAATCGCTTCGTTCAAAAAAGCATTCACGGACTCGTGCGCCAGCATATTCTCCCGCGAGTAGCGCGACAACGATTGCAACCGAAGCCGTTTGCTTTCCAGCCGTTTCAGCGCCGCCGCCGCATCGTCGATCACGATGTATTGATTGTAGATATGATCGAACGGCAACAGCAAACCCAATCCCGCCGCAAATCCCACCGGATACTTCGTCCGCTCCGTACTATACCGCTCATACGGCACCCAGGATGAACACTGACCCGGCAACCGCTCGGCATCGCCCAACGTATACAGCACCAGTTCCCGGTTACCCACCCGCATCGCACCTTCCAGCCCGATATCGCGGATCACCGGCGTTTCATCGTCCTCCAACAGATAACAATACTGCTCGATCACCCCCGCTTTCTTCGCCGAACTCACCAACTCCTCTGTCCGCAGCCGCCGTATCCGCATTAGTTGTGAATCCTCCAGGATGCGGCAAAACTGCCGCACCGCCATCTCAAACTCCCGGAGCACCTTTTCATCCAGGGTATCCGCCGGCACCAGCACCTTCCGCAGCAAACCCGACGATGCCGAGGACACCTTCAGCCGTCCCGCCGGCCGGCGGATCAGGTACATCCGGCAACGGTGCCGGAGGAAAGGCCGCCCCTCGAAGAACCGTTCACTGGCCCTGTCCAGAAAATCCCCTCCGTCGTCGCCTACAGCCCGCTGGTACTTATCCCGCCGGTAGGTGTCCTGGATATGCAGCACCGTTCCCGCGGGCAGCACCTTGATCGCCTTTACGAAAGCCTGATGCAACGTCTCATAATCTGCTTCCCCCAGCGTAAACAATTCCGGTTTTTCCACCTCCAAACCAATGCACACATCACCCAGCTTATTCACGATCCAATCATCCGCCACTTCCCAGATTGGCAGCCGTTCATCCAGTTGTCCGTACATAATCCCTCCCCCTCGTTAATGCCTGCCCCCAGGTAGAACCCTACGGCCGGTTCAAATGAATAAAAACTTTCCTCGAACTTGACAATAGCGCCACCGGCATTCGCCGCCGCGCGCCCCGCTTCATCAACCCATGCTGCCCAAACTTCCGGCTCATTTGGAAAACCCGTGAAGCTACCCACCCACCGAGGCCCAGGGCCAAAGGCGTACAGATATATAAACTGATCCCGCAAGCGTACAACACGCCAAACCCCACTAGTGTCCCCACAACACACGCCGCAAGCCAGCCGATATACTGCCCCTTCAGACCCCGGAACTCGATTGGCCGGTTAATGCCCCTGTTAATTTGAAAGATCTTCGCCGCCATAGTCCTCGCTCTACAAGCCAAAAAATGATTTGATCACCGTCGCCACCACCACCAGGAAGATACACGCCCCGAACCACATGGCCGCCGTATGCCCCATCCGTTCGTCGCCCCGTATCCACATCGAAAACACCCGGATCGCTCCCGTGATCCCAAGGATCGCCCCGATCGCAAACATCAAATTTGTCGCCGTGTCGTAATATCCCCGCACCATTGTGTTCGCCTGCGTCAATCCTTGATTGCCATCCGCCGTCTGTGCATACGCCCAGGTCTGCAACGCCAGCGACGCCCCCATTAAAACATACCTTCTCCACAAAACCTTGCTCCTCATATCCCACTATGTTTAGGTTAAAAAATCACTACTTCCACAATGCCGCCAGTTCCTGTTCGCCGACTTCCATCGACAACTCCGACGAACATACCCGCACTAGAAATTGGTTGATCGTCTCCGCATACTCCGTCTTCCGTAGCTGCCGGTAATCCCCGAGCACCTCCCGGATATGATCCAGCAAATTCTCCCGGTCCAGTTTACTCTCGATCCCACGTGCGATCACCTGCCTTATCACCCCGATCGCCCGCTGCGTTAACTGAAACTGCACGTCGCCCCCATGTGCCGGGTTTCCGCTCCCGAACAACTCCGCCTGGTTCGCCGCCGCCTTCGGCTCCGACTCGCCTTTCGATGGATCACCAGCCCCGCCTGGAACATTATTATTACCGCCTGAAAGATTTTGTTTCCCCTTCCTAAACAATCCCAGTACCTCACTCTTATAGAAGCGTACCCCCACATACAAATAATAGCTGCCCGTCACTACTAAAATAAAAATCCCAAATTGCCCCCAGGTTATTCCTTTCAACATGTCCGTTCGTTTTGATCGCAGGACAAAAATGAACAACTCGTGGCCCCAAAAAAATAGAGGCATCTATGCCTCTATTAAAATTGCTTTATTCTATTTAAGGACCTGAAATAAGAAAAAGTCGGTAGCTTTGCGGACCATGGAATTAAACCACCTGGCTCTAATATTAAAACTAACTATGAGCACTGAAATACCAATCCTCCCTTTGAGCGAACCTGAAAAGTTATGGCTACAAGAAGTATATCAACGCAATCTCTGTGGACAGCGTTTTTCAGCAAGAGACATTTGGCCGATTCTCCACGAGCGAATCCCCGTCACATTCCGGCCTGCTGTGATGGACCCCCGTCTGATCGATGCCGGGGGGGAGAATATCAGGTTGTTGGGAATCATTGCCTTACAAAGCAACTACGATATCTTGCCGAAAGCTGACAAAGTGATTAGATGGATCCGGCAGGAGCTGCTGAACGCTCCCGCTACCGATTTGATTTCCACGGAGGCGATCGCTCAGGGTACGGGAGTGCCGGCACAAGAGGTTCATTTAATTCTTCAAACCATTCAGGAATTTGGGCAGTTTTTAAGAACCCCCCGTACAGGTGTCACTGACCTATTTATATCGGCTATAGAATTGGGTGCCGGGAGTGACGTCTACTACCAATACATTACCTTTCCGGGAATCGAGCAGTTGATCGTCGCGAAATCCTACGATCATTATCGTATTCCCCCCGAGCCATTCACGTTCGAAGAAATGAAGACAGCTAACGCCGGGCTCGATGCGATGATAAAGAAAATTTTAGAAGAATTTAATATTTTGAAACTCGGACAGGAGGCTATCTGGACTGATATAAGGAATGACATAGAAGAATTGAAATCCTTATATAGTCTCGGAAAAAAGAATTGGTGGCAACTTCTCATTGGAAAGCTAACAGAAATGACCACCTCAGGAATTATAAGCGAGACGTTGTCAAAGACGATCCTAGATTCGTTGAAACCGGGCATATCACACCTCCTTCCCTGGTAAGAACAATTTTCTACTTTTTCACAAACTTTTTTTTATTTCAAAAAAATGATTATTACGCTGGCGATTAAATACTGCGTATAATTTAATGTGTTAGTCAATTCTGAAATAAATTATCTATTTGCAAAATAGTCCAATTGAGCTTGTGTTATAGTTCTGAAAATTCGCACAAGTTCTTCAATCTGTGAAGAAGAAAGGTTTTCAACCATTTGCTCATAGTTTTTGGCATGATAGGTGTTGAATGCCTTGAAAATTCGTTCCGCGGTTTCTCTTGAAAAGCCTAAAACAGATACTTTTTCTTGGGGATTAGCTTTAAGCAAAATTTGATAAATACAAAAATAAAAGCATTTTTCTGGAATAGGTGCTTTTAGACACTCATTATACGTGCAGTTTGCCATCGTGAGTTAATTTAAGTTAGGTATTTGAAGGGTCCGTATTCACCCAGCAAACCAGGTATATTATTAACCATATTCCAAAAATAAGTAGTGCCCACTGGAAAAAGCGCAACTGCCATTTAAACCCTGTATTACATTTATCTAGAATTTCTGTCAATTGTACAAAATCGTCTTTATACAGATCCTTCACCATTCCCCTCCGTGTAATTGAAAAAGAGTGGTATAACGACGCGCCAATTAACAGCCAACCGGCAACAAAGAGGAAATAGAAGTAGCGCCCATCTGACTCCGGAGGTCTAAAATAAGAGTTATTGATAATCATCAAAAGAGACCCTCCAACGATGGACAAAGACCATGTTGTCAATTTCGAAGATCCCGCCTCGTATGCATTTATTGAGTTAAATAACTTTTCCGAGGATTTGGGCTGAGGGACATCTGACATACAGAAATAGTATGTTCCTAAATTAGCAATATCTTCTGAATATCGCCGTCTGAAAGTCACAATTTTCGTGTCTTTTAGAAAAATAGGTGTTTTAACGGGTAAGCCATGACTGAAATAAAATATTTCGCGGTGGCTTTACCCAATTCATTAGTGATATTTCTCATCATCAGGCGAAACCACCCATAACTCCATCGGACCATGCGGCTTCAAAAAATGGTTCACATTCATTACCTTGAAAAGCTTCGGCCCATCGTCCCCTTCGCTCTCATACCAGATAAATTCGCCTATACGGGGAAATACTTCCAGATCCATTAGTCCCAGCGAAAGGTGTTTATAATTCGGTCCTTCTATAACAACAAGTTTAACCTGGCTCATAAGAAATGATTTAGCTAATCCGAAGATAGGATGCCAGGGAGATTCTTCCATCTGCTCAATTCACTTTGTGACAAAGATCACTTAATGCCCCCCATCACCTCTTTCGCAAATTTCGCAGGTGCCCCCAACCTGCGAACAATCTCCCTTCGCTACGCTCGAACTTCGTCGGAGCTGCTTCGCCACACTCCTCCTCGTTCCCTCCCTTCGCACACTCGGGAGCCCTCCGGGTTTTTGAAAAAAAATTTACCCGCTACGTGGGAAAGCCGGTCCCTATGCAAATTTTTGTTTCAAAAATTGTTCTCCGGATGGGGCGCACCTGGCGGGCTGGTCGCTACGAGGTGCAGGGTGCGGAGGTGTGCGCTGGGAAAGTGGTAAGTTCCTTATAACCCCTGTGCAGACAGGTCGCTATTATCCTAATCGAATTTCCCCTCCGCCTGATCCCATTTCTTTTGCAGCGCACTCTCGGTTTTCTTGGTAAAGGCCAGCCGCTCTTTCTTCCGGTTGCGCAGCACTCTACCCCGATCATAAATATTTGCCACCTCCCGGCCCACCGCCATCCGGGACCATTTCTGCATCCGGCTGATATCCGCCGGTTGCCCCTTATAATGGATGGCCTCCACCGCCTGCAAGCCAAACAGCCACTCCGCGAGATCCGCATCGCTCCCGCCAAAACTGTATCCCCGGTCACCCGCCGCCGCAGACCCTGCCGATAACAGGCCCCGTTCCTCCCGCAGCCATTCTCCATAACCCTGCATCTCCAGGCAGCAGGCCGCCCGATAGCTGGCCACCGTGGCCCCCTCCTGGTCGATCACCATCGCCATCCGGTCCAGGATCCTGCCCCGGCTGTACGCCCTGGTAAACTGAGCGTCAATTCCCGAGGCCCCACTCCGATATTCCTGCCAGAACTCTGCCTCCTGCTGAAAGAAAGCAGTCACGCGACCCTCCTCCTCACCGATCACCCCAATCCAGGCGTCAGCCGGCAGAATGTCCCGGCGCATCTCGATCAAGTACATACGGATATACAGAAATAGCCTTGCATAGAATGCCGGCCAAACCTCGCGGAAAAAGACTATTTCGTTCGGTTGATTCCTGATGAATTTACTGCGCTGGCTCTGTAGTTTGGTGATCATATCCCCGATCAACCCGATCCCATGCAGGTATTTTTCGGCGCCCTGGTGTGTCTTCTCCGCGGCCTTCAGGGATCGCTCCAATTGTATTAATAAAGTATCAAATGGGTTTGTCATGACTTCGTGTATTAACTCATCGAAACTATGCCACCTCCCTGTCTCTCAGCCATCCAATCGCCCCGAAACCCTGAATGTCCAATAAATTCGCCAGGATCACCCCGCTACCTGCGAAGGTGTTCTCATGTTGGCTACGCATAAGTACGTAGCCCGTAGCCAAAAACAAAAAGCCGCCCGGATGATCCGGCCGGCTTCAATAATTATTTAAAAAAAGAGCTACTTTCCGTTTAGCTCCTTCTTAATCTTCTTTACAAGAGCTACAGGCACCTTCACGAGTTCGGCGATCTTATCCGGCGAAAATTCAGTATTCGCGAGAAAAAGGCGAACGGACTCCGCCTTCCCCTCCTCAACAGCCTCGTGGCGTTTAATTTCTGCCAATTGTTCAATGATACCCATCGAATACTTTGAAGGTCTATCTTAAATTAAATTGCGATATGAACGTGGAGCTATTTTCCTTTTAGCCCATTTTTAACCTTCTTTACGAGTGCCACAGGAACTTCCACTAATTTGGCAATCTCCTCGGGTGAAAATTCCGTATTGACCAGCAGCTTCTGCACGACACTTTCCAAGCCTTTCTGGATGCCTTCCCGCCGGCCCTCTTCTACGCCTTCCTGGCGTTTTATTTCATGCATTTGTTCAATGATACCCATCTAATTCTTGAAGATTTATCCGCAAACTCCAATTGCGTTATGAAGAAAGAGCTATTTTGAGTTTAGCTCCTTCTTAATTTTCTTTACGAGTGTCACAGGCACTTCCACCAATTTTGCGATCTCTTCGGACGATAGTTCTGTGTTGACCAGCAGCTTCTGCACGGCATTTTCCAGGCCCTTCTGGATACCTTCCTGAATACCCTTCTGGATACCTTCTCGCCGACCCTCCTGGATGCCTTCCCGGCGGCCCTCTTCTACGCCTTCCTGGCGTTTTATTTCATGCATTTGTTCGATAATACCCATAGTAATATTGTTTTTATCTTTATTACTTTCCTCCACGAATTTACGATTTGTTTCTGGATTTTTAAAGGCCACATAGTTATAAAGGAAGTATTTGATGGCCCGTGTTTTTCGCTCCCCAAAAACGGCTACCTTCTCATTTAGTAGCCTGTCAATCAGCAGCTTTTGCTCCAATAGCACCCGATCCTTATCGTCATCCGAACCGGTCAGCTTAAGCAACGCTTCCTTCGCCACCAGCAACACGATCGCAAAAGGGTTCGTACTGGCGGCCAGCCACTCATCGGAATAGTCCGCCAATCGTAAAGCCTTATACTCATATCGGACAAAGGTCCACAAGCATCTATCCTCATACACACCTGAGCCATTCTTTCCTTCCTCTCCCGTCAATATCGCAATGGCAGCAACCGGATCACCGCGTCTGCGCAGCCTCATAAAATATTCAAACATGCGGGCGGGAAACCCCTTCCCCTTATTTCGCTGTACTTCCACATGCAGTAATACCCAACGTTCGGTACCATCACATAGGAACACTTTCACAAGCTTATCAACTGCTTTGAGGTTCGAGGCTTTAGGATCCGGGAATATGTCGGCCAGCTCTTTATCAAGGTATTCAAAGCCACGTTCCAGGTTCAGCTCTTTTCCAATGTCCGGATCGACAAAAAGCAGCAGATCAGCCATTATTTCCTCTATCATACTTTTCCAGAGCATGTCATACTTCGGTTTCATTAAACTCACATTATGGTAAAAAATGCCTTGCGCGCGCAAGTGGGTAATCCAGCGCAAGAATGTCTTAGTTCAAAAAATGAAGGTTAGAAAGTAAGGTGTGAAGGTTCTACAAAGATAAAACAATAGGAAATGACAAAAAAATTATTCTAACGTCGAGGGATAGATAAATATCAAAATCTGAAATTCTTATGCCGTGAGTTTTTATTAGGCAATAGCAGTTCTCTAACATCAACTTCTAATTTATCAGCTATTTCAAAAAGAACAGCAATTGAGGGCTGGAATTTTTGGGTACAATAACCGGAGACTGTCTCCTCCCTTTTGCTTAACTGTGCTGCAAGCCATTTTCCCGTTTTATCTTTTTCATCAAGCACTTCGGCAAGTCGGTTAAGTCTTTTTGATTCGCTCATATGGTTTTAACAGTTCTTTAACGATTATTATTTAATTTAAGCTTAAATATATTTAAGTTATACTTAAATTTATAGAGTGAGGGACGAATCCGCACCCATCCCTACCCTATGATTTTTTTCATTAATCTCTTAACACCAAATATATGTCATTTGTCATTGATCCCGTCAAACGAAAGCCCCGACTCCTCACTGTCTCCGAATCCTGCCGGTATCATCCGAGGATCACGATTTCCGGCGGCTGGATCCGCGATTGGGGATTCGACATTGGCGATCGCGTTTTTCTTCTGAAGGTCACGGCAGGAGAAATACTCATTAGGATCGGCACCACAATCGACGATTCTGACATCACCAAATATTGCCATCAGACAAGAGGGTTGTCTAAATTTCAAATTCGAGATTCACCATATTATCGCCTGTCCCCTTCCAGCAACAATTTCCCTGAAATTGTCATCACAGGCGCCTGGTTAAGTCTTTGGGGATTTACAATCGGCGATCGGGTGTCTCTGACCTGGCTGGAAAAAGATCACATCCTTATGAAAGTCGTTGCACCGAGTTCGGAGTGGCAGGAGGTATTACAAAAGAAGAAGCTCGAGCGACAGGTGGCTTTTGCAACTGCCATGCTGGAACGTCACAGGACCGCGCACCCATCGCTATACGGAGGGGCCCCAAAGCCAATACAAAAACGGGTCCTAGCCTTCAGCCGGGCGAAGCAAGCTCAATCCTCTCTCTTCGACGAGCTCATCCCATCGACGCCCGCCGGTGGCGCGGGCGATGCAGCACGTTCAGCTAACGCTCCTGTTTCCGGTTAGCTGAACGCACACCCAACGCCGCCTCCTACTGAACGTAAAACCTGTCGCATATGGAAGACAAGGCCCGTACGATCCGGGACTGGCCAAAGGAAGACCAGCCCCGGAACAAACTCTATATAAAGAAAACATCCGACCTCAGTACCGCCGAACTGCTCGCAATACTGATCGGTTCAGGTAACGCCAAATATAATAGCCTGGAACTCGCCAAGCAGGTAATGACAGCCTGCAAGGATAGCCTCACCGAATTAAGTAAATGCTCAATCCTCGACTTAATAAAAGTATACGGTATCGGTCATGCCAAGGCCAGCACACTGGTCGCATTCGGGGAACTTTCCCGGCGGCAGCAAATGGAAAAATGCGCCGAACGGAATATAATCAAAACCAGCATTGATGCAGCCGCGTTCTTTAGTCCGCATCTTAGACACCTGTCCTATGAAGCATTCATCGTAGCATTTCTCAGCCAGCGCGGGCATATTATCGATTTCAAAATTATTTCCCGGGGTGGTATTACCGGTACCATCGTCGATCCCCGCATCGTTTTTAAGGAAGCGATTGCGCACCAAGCGGTATCCATCGTTGTAAGTCATAATCATCCTTCTGGATCAACCCGCCCCAGCAAGGCGGATGAGGAATTGACAGAAAAACTCCGAAATGGGGGAAAATACATCGACATAAAATTAATTGATCATATCATCATCGGAGAAACCGACTACTTCAGCTTTGCCGATCAAGGCATTCTCCGCTAATAGTACAACAACACGAGCAAAACAACCTCGACAGCCTGGGCCATTCTGACTAATTACCAAAATCAACCGATCATGAAAAAGGAGCTATCACTGGAAGAACAAACCGAACTAATCAATAGCCTTTGTGTAAAAACCTACCTGGAAATCTTAGGGTATTACCATGTTAATTGTCGCGCGTATGTAGTTTTTGCATCTCCCATCTCCGCTGGCCGTTTATATGTAGACTTTCATACCAACAGGTTTCGTCTAAGTCATGGAAGCCTGACGGGGGGCGTGCTCGACCTTGCCTGTGCTATTTTCCGGAAGGAAAAGACCGTGATTCTGAAAAATCTGAGCCTTTATCGGATAGACCTACTTCTATATGCTTGCGGCGACCGACGCGGCGCTTGCTGGCATGCACTCAGCTTTAGGCCCGTGGCCGTTGAACCCATCGACCTTGATATTATGCGGGAAGAATCAGAAAGAAAGCCATGATCTGATGCAAGCGGGAACGCCTTCTCGACGCTCCCGCTGCTTTGGCTACCGCTTCGCCAGCTTTTTCACCAGCCCATAGAACTCTTCCGCCTCCGCCTTTTGTAAGATCTCCGTAGCCAGTTCCTGCAACTTTACCCTATCCTCCTCCGGCACGATCCGCTTCATCATATTAGCCGGATCGGCCCACAGTAAACTCTGCTCCACCGCCATCGCCAAAAACAATCCCATCTTACAACTGATCCGCAGATCGACCTTTACATTCCTGCCGAGATCCCGCAATTTCAGAAAAGAATCGATCAACTCCTCCCCATCCTGCACCGTTGCCATACTCTCCGATTTTAAAAAAATGAATAATAGATACCGCAACAAAAATAACATCCACAACGACATTCCACCTATACAGAATACGCCTAAGTGTTGCCGGGGGATGTTTCTCCCGCTACCTTCACCCCGTGAAAAAGAAACCGTGAAGTATGGAACAAATCTCTTTCGAGCAGCTCAACCGCATCGACCTGGTTGACTTCCTCGCTACGATCGGCATCCAGCCCAAAAAAAGAAAAGACCACCGGTATTATTATCTATCGCCGCTCGCCGGCCATCCCATCCACCGGCCTACCTTTATTGTCGATCGCCACCGGAACCGCTGGCGGGAGACCTCCACCCGACAGACCGGCGTCCTTGCCGATCTTGCCGTTCGCCTTTACGACTGTACCATCGGCGAACTCACCGGCATACTCCGCTCCACCCTTCCCCCCGTGCAACAAATCCATGCTACCAAAGGCAGCAACGGCATTCCCCTGGTCGCCCTTCACCAAACCCATTCCATCCGGTCCACGTACCTCGAACGCTTCCTTTGGGAACGACGCATACCCCTCCTTGTGGCACGACAGTATTGCCTCGAAGCCTGGTATCACCGGAAGGATCAGCTCTATCATGCGTTGGCCTTTCGCAACGACGCAGGAGGATGGGAGCTGTTCGACAGCAACCGGCATTACCGGGTAGCGCCGGGTGGCCCCACGCTGATCAGCCACCAATCTGCATCCGTCGCCATCTTCCGGCATGTCCTCGACCAACTCTCGTATGTTGCGTTGTTCAGTGACCCAATCCACCAACTCCCGGATCTTCTCATCCTCAATGCGCCTATTCCCTTCCCCGCCGTACAGGCGATGATCCAATCTTACCGTCATATCCATCTTTTCCTTCCCAACGACGCCACGGGCATCGCCTTTAGCATCCAGGCTGCACAAAGCCTGACAAATTGCTACGATCACCGGTCACTTTACGAGGGTTATCCCACACTCAACGATTGGAACTGCCGGATAGGAACGGCGCCAGGCTATCGAATTGCACCTTACCCATTACCACCCTTACCGAACCCTCCCCCAATGCCTAACAGCCGTTAAACGGCTAAAAACGCCTTACCCTCCGACCGCCGCTAGATGAACCAATGTGACACGGTAAATGTGACACGCCCCAAAACCTGCCAACCTACAAACGGCATTTTTCAGAAAAAACTAAGAACAAAAACATGGAACAGAAACAATCCCCCCGAACAAAATGGCTCACCGTCCGAATGACCGAGGAAGAATTTCGGGCGGTCGAAGCACTCTGCCGGCAAAGCGCCTGCGGATCGCTCAGCGAATACGCCCGCAAGACCCTCATGGGAAAGCCTGTCATCCTCCGCTATCGTAACCAGTCGCTCGACGACTTTATGACCGGCATGCTGCCGCTCCAAAAGGAACTCAAGACCATCGGCGCCAATTTCAACCAGGCCCTCCGGCGCCTGCATACCTTGAAACAGTTCGGAGATCTCCAACAATGGATTCTCCTCAACGAGCAGGACAAGACCCGTCTCTTCCGCCAGATCGACACCATTTCCACCACCGTCACTCAAGCCTATCAACTATGGTCGCGCGAATAGAACCCGTCGACAGCGTCGCGGAACCGCTTGCCTACAACGAAAAAAAGGTGTCACAAGGCCGCGCGCAGTTCATTCATGTCGCCAATTTTATCCAGGAAAAAGACAGCCTCACATACGACGACAAACTTCAGCGATTCCAACGGCTCAATGAACTGAATGCACGTTCCCAAAAGAAAATGTTACACGCCACGCTGAACTTCTCTCCCGCCGACAAACTTTCCAACGACCAGCTCTCCGCCATCGCCGACAAGTATATGGAGGGGTTGAAAATGGGCGATCATCCCTACCTCGTGTACCGTCACCAGGATGCCCGGCATCCGCATATCCACATCGTCACTTCCCTGATCCGGTCCGATGGAAGCCGCGTCAAAACCCATCTACTCGCCAATCGCCTCTCCGAACCCACCCGGAAAGCCATCGAACAGGAGTTCGGGCTAACTCTCTCCCGGCGCAAAAAAAGATCCCATATCCCCACCCCTGACGAAGTTCAAAAGATCGTTCCCGGCTCCTCCAAACCCCTCTCCGAGTCCATCGACGACATCACCAGCTCCGTCAGCCACCACTACCACTTCACCAACCTGTATGAATACAACGCCATCCTTCGCACGTATAATGTCACTGCCGAGACCGGCGGTCCAGGCAGTAAGACCCGGCAACACAACGGTCTCTACTATCTTGCCCTCGATGACCAGGGCAACCGCGTCAGTCCGCCCCTCATGTCCTCGCAACTGCCCGGCCGGCCGACCCTTCGCCGGCTGACCGACAAGTTCCATCATCCCCACCCCGACCATCTCGATCACCTGACGTCCATCCGCCAGCGCATCGACGGGGCGCTCGACCGCCAGCCGCCGACCCTGCGTGCCTTCGTATTCCAACTTCAGGCAGACGGCATCGAGATCATAATCGCACCCCGCAATGGTCGTAACCCCCACGACCAGGTCTTCGTCGATCACCGCACCCGTACCGCCGTTACCGGCGAGACCCTCGGCCCCGCCTACACCACTACCGCGGTCAAATCCGCCATTGATCACCACCCAACGCCCGGCCAGCGGCAACGCCCCCAACAGACACCCGAAAGCCCCGAAGGCCCCCGCTTCAGCGGAAACGTCCCGCAGATGCTTTCCGCACTCCTACACACCCAACCCGGCAGCCAGGGCCCTGACGACTTTGGGCAGAGCCAACAACTCGGACCCCGGCGAAAATTGTAACCAACCACAAAAATTATCATCATGCAACCTACCAATGACAAACAGTTCCGCGAACTGCGGAACCTCGCAGCCGGTTGCTGCGCAGTCCTCCTGGTTCTTCATTATTATTACTTCTGTCACCTCGGTCTCGCTGATTGGTCGCTCACCCACCCCATCGCCGACCGCCTGGTGGGCGGCTTCGCCGCCAAAGGTTTGTTCCATCATCCCGCCCTTTCCCTGGCCTTTGTCCTCCTGGCGTTAGCCGGCAGTGCCCTCGGCGCCAAAGCGCCGCCGCAGGTCAAACCCCGGCGGCTGATCGCTATTCTTCTCGCCGGCATTCCTCTCTACTTCTGTTCCTATTTATTACTGTACATCGAGGCGGATCCCCGCCTCCTGACAGCCCTTTACATGGCCCTTACTCTCGCAGGCCTCAGCTTGTTACACATTGCCATTCGCGCCCTCACCGGCCTGCTTACCTGGCCCTCCCGGCGTGCCATTTTCAACCAGTACAATGAAAGTTTTCCGCAGGAGGAACGCCATCTATCCCATCCCAACTTCTTCCACCTCCGCGGCCGCTATCGATTCCAAAACCAGTGGCGGACAAACGTCATCAACCTCGATATCTACCGCCATACCATCGTAATGGGCTCTCCCGGTTCCGGAAAAACCCGGTTCGTTTTCAAGCAACTGATCCGCCAGTCCGTCGAACGCAGCATGGCCCTGTTCGTCTTCGATCTCAAATATGACGGCCTCACCCGCTTCGTCTACCATGAATACCAGAGAGTAAAGTCCACGCTCAAAAATCCCCCGCAATTCCTGTCCTTCAACTTCGACAACCTCGACACCCGCTGCAATGTCCTGGCTCCCGCCACGCTGCAGGACCTGTCCGACGCCATCGAATGCGCCCGTACCCTATTCTATGGCATCAACCGCCGCGCCGCCAAACTACAAGGGGATTTCTTCGTCGAATCCGCCGTCAATTTCTTCGCCGCCTGCATCTGGTTCCTCCGCCGGTACGATGACGGCCAGTACTGCACCCTGCCCCACCTCATCGAACTCATGGCCACCGAATACACCCGTCTCTTTTCTGTCATGCGTTCCTATTCCGACCTTGCCACCCTCATCCAGCCCTACACCGACGCTCTCCAGTACAACGTGATGGACCAGCTCCAGGGCCAGCTCGATAGCGCCCGTATCCCGCTGTTTGCCCTCGTCTCGCCAAAACTCTACTACTTACTGTCCGCCGACGATTTCAGCCTGGCAATAAACGATCCTGCCGCCCCCAAGATCATCTGCCTCGGCTCCGATCCGCAAAAGCAACACATCTACGGCGCCGTCATCAGCCTATTTGTTACCCGCATGCTAAAGGCCATCAATAAACCCGGCGGCGTACCCTGCCAGGTCTATATCGATGAATTCCCTACCTTTCATTCGCTAAACATGGATACCACCCTCGCCACTTGCCGCGAGCATAAGATCGGGGTCGTTCTCGGCATCCAGACCCTCGACCAATTGCGCAAGGAATACGGTCGCGACCATGCGGACGCCCTGATGAATCTTCCGGCTAATCTCCTTACCAGCCAGGTCACCGGAGACTCAGCTAAGTTCACCAGCGAACTCATGGGGAAGATCCTACAGGAACGATCCACCATCAGCAGCAACGACCGAGGTATTTCCACCAGCCAAACCCTGCAACTCGATCTCGCCCTCCCCGCCAGTAAGATCGCCACCCTTTCATCCGGCGAATTCGTTGGCATTACCGCCGACAGTCCCGATCAGCCGATGCCTCTCAAGGCATTCCATTGCCAGATCCACATAGAGCAGGAATGGCCCAGTAAAGAACCGCCCCTTCCCAGTAAGAATATATCCAGGGAACTGCTCGACCAAACCTTCCGGCAGGTGCAGGACGAGACCAAACGTATCGTCGAAAACCGACTCGACCAAATGCGCAACACCCCCAGCCTCGCCGGCCTGATCATCAACCCCAAGGTCGGTGCCCGGAAAAAGAAGCAATCCAAACTTCAATGATTCAATTCGTATTCGGAATTTTGCGTAGAAACAATTCCTTGGCTAAGAAGCGTATATTGGATCTGCTTCCTCATAAACATTCATCACCTACTTGACTCCACTGAAAGAGATGGCTGAAATACCATCTCGATATGGAAATAAGTGCATTTTGAATCTTAATTTATAAAAGCAAAAATGAGTCGATTATATAAAATGTTTCTCATATTAGTTGTCTTTTACACAATTGTCGGCTGCAAACAACGAAATTCAGAAAGGCATCTACTTGTAGAGCTAATTAATGAATTTCCTCAATTGAAAGGTTCTTCTCAAAGTTCATCAAACGATTTTCATCTTGTACGAAAGGTGTCCTTTGGAGAGCCCAGCATATGCATTGAATTATTCTCCCAGCCTGATTCAGTTGACGACAAGCAGCAATTTATTTTGGTAACCAATTCTAAGTTACAATCATATGGCATTCCTCTTTTATCAAATACATTTCGTGATTATTGGAACTTTCTATTTGATAGTCTGAATTCCAGTACAGAAAAGACAAATACGACTTTCGAACGGGAACTTAACATGTGTTTTAATACACTAAACTTAAACGACACGATTGGTACGCCCAGCAAAATTGTACACGAGCTATTATATTCAGTTTTATACTGCCAAGAAATTGAATTGTCAGATAGTTCTAACCTCTTAGGCCCAGTTTTAAATGACAACAATATCTTCCAGATGAAAATCATGATAGTTGCTCCATGCGTCTTAATGAAAATTGGAAAATCATTTCAAAAGAAATATTTCCAAACAAAACCATCAGAAATAAATCTGCCTATTGGGACAAACAAAACGCCAGAGTTTATATTTTTGACTATTCGAACTTTAAACGGAATAAGCGGAACCAATTCAAACTTATGGTTTTAAGGCAAGATTGCGTTTGGCACACAATTTCACTCTAGTTTTGAGAGACTATACGAAAGTGCTGGTTCACTTTCGCCGCCGTAAGACCAGACAACTCGCCATGTCAAAATATAATGCAGCCGAGGCGGTTGAAGGCTTCACAAGATCGTCAAATTCGTCCCTCACCGGAGGGATACCTACTTCTTCTCATAGCTTTCATAAACTCCGGTTATCCGCTCCTTCGCCGTCAATAACCGGTGCAACCAGACTTTTTGTTCTTCTTCCTCCCCGTCAGCGACGATCCGCATAACAATCTTGAAGCAAAGCGCTGAGACCGTTTCGCAAGCCACTATTTCCAACAATTCCTCTTCGCCCAAATAATGGAACACTTCAAGACCGGTAAGAATATCACCTTCGCAGGCGACCGTGAAAAGATCAACGATGGGATCGGGCTCATATTCCCTGTCCTCGTACCGGCAAAAAATGTAAACGTCTCCCGGCTTAAAGATTCCGGCCCGGGAAATCACTTCTGGTATGGTATTCATAAAAATAGTGTTTACAGCTTCGTTAAACGGCAATCCTACAAACAGGAACGGGGCCGGCCTTGTACTACCGGGCCCCGTCCTGAACCTCACAATTAAACATTAAACCCACTACCAACCGTCACCAAACCTTATCCAATGAACTATCGTTCTTCTACTCCGGCACCTTGACAAGCCCCAACCGCAAACCTGCCTGTAATAATCCCAGTGGTGTCCGAGTACCCAATTTATAGTTGATATGCTGCCGGTGTTTGTCCACCGTCCGTTTCGCGATTCCCAGTTCCTCGGCAATATCCTTATCACCCAGGCCCGTCAATAGAGACCGGAATATCTGACTCTCCCGGGCGGTGAGGCGTTCCAGAGGATCCCGCTTCCCAGCTTTGACCTGTTGCAGCAACTGCTGTGCGATCTCGTTGCTATAAAACCGGCCTCCGGCCATCACTGTACGGATCGCAAGGATCAGCATGTCCACCCCCACATTCCTCAAAATGCAGCCGCTTGCTCCCGCCTTTATTATCCGCTCTGCCCGCGCTCCGTCGTCCGAATCAGTCAAGGCGATCACCGAAAGACCCGGCCATCTCGAATGAATCATTTCCGTTGTCTTTATACCCCCTCTCCCCGGCAGGTTGTATTCCATCAGCACAACGGAATAATCGCCAGACCTCAGCATTGCGATGGTTTCTTCTGAGGTCTCAGCCTCGCTCGTCTCAAATCGCTGCCAGGAACCCGTTTCCGCGAGCAGCGCCTTTATTCCAGCCCTGATAATACGATGCTGATCTGCGATCAGGATGCGTAGGGGCAGCCTTTCCCTGGCGCCCATATGTCGATCAGATTATTTTCGCTTTCGTAGTAAAGCTAAGATGAGAAGGACTAACTGCAAATGACAAAAGTCACCTAATGGATCCGTCCGCGCATACGGCTCAGCGTTTCACGGGACATATCAAGATGAGATGCCAGATCCCGAACAGAGATACTATTGACCAGCTCCGGTTGGGTCTCCAATAAGAATTTATACCGCTCTTCCGCGGTAAGCATCCGTATATTCCTGGCCTGCCGGTGCCAGATCCGGAGGTACTTGTTGGTAAGCACCCGGCCAATTACATTGAATTCGATGAAATTTCTATAGAGATAATTGAGTTCTTCGTGGGTGATATAAAACAGTACACTGTCTTGTAGTGCCTGAATAAAGTCCGGTCCAATAACCTGGTCATAAAAACTATCGATGGAAACTACCGTTTCCGACTTCCCGAAGAACCAATCACACACCTCCTGATCATGGAGAATGTAAAAGCACTTTAGCAAGCCGTCCTTGATGAAATAAAGGTTCCTGCATACTTCGCCGCCACGAAGTAAAAAATCCTCTTTTTTTACCGTGGCAGTCTTAATGATCTTTCGGAGGTATTCGGAGCATTCGGCTGGCAACGGCCATCCTTCAGCGGTGGCAATCTGGTTCAAAAAAAACAGCAATTCTTCCATTTTTTGAATAAGGTTAATGATCGATCCATAATTTAACGGTCTGGTGTTACTTTGCAAACACCGATCCCCCTCAGTCTAGGGATAATAAATAATATCCATACTAAAGTATTAATGGTTAATGCTTACTAACTCGTAGGGCTAAATGATTCAACCGGCAAGGGCATGCCACATCCGGCAAATGTTTCTCCGCCTATTGTTAAAATGATATTTGTCACAATCTTTCTTTCCAGAGTGAAAAAATATAATTTTCCTTCTATATTTATTGTGAATTAAACATCTCAACCCCAACACGGGTCAATTTTAAACCTTTGAATATGAAACGAAACATTTATCTGAGCATCTCGCTCTTCCTGCTGGTCTTCTTTTTACAGGCATGCAAAAAGACGCCTATCCGATCATCGGAATCAACAAATCAGGACCTAATCCAATCAGCCAGGTCTTTTTTTGAATCCCATGTTCAAAACTCCACGCCCTCAATGGAAGGCAATTCCCGAACTAAAGCGAGCAAACAACCGTATTGGAAAGCGGCCTATACCGCCAATTCCTCTAAAGGAACCCTGGTAGTCGTTCCAGTCTTCTATCAAAAGGATCTTGTCATCAGAACGAATTTTTCAGGACCGCGTTTGTATTCATTAAATTACCTTACCAAATTGGTCATGTACAAGAACGACACCGGATTCTATTCTGAGCTGGTCACCGGTTTTCCCGATAGCACAAATGAGTTCCCGAACAACAACCAATTCACAGGAATTGTTTTCACGGAATCCTGGAACGGAGCACCGTTAAAAAAGTATAAAATGACAAGTGGCATTACTTTAACCGAAACAAATCCCCCATCCGCCAACGGTATCAGCAAAAACACTAAATCGACAGGGGCGAAAGAAATTAACTCCATCCTGGAAACGTGCTCTACCATCTATGGTTTCAATTATAGTGAAGCTGACGGCAGTGATGCATATTTTTGGTCGGAATCTGGCGGGTGCGATTACTCCTATTCACCTGACGGGCCCGGCTCTTCCGGTATTCCATTGGCCGATTTGGGCAATACTCTTCGTCTGCCGTACATGTTACCCGCCCTTATTATTGCTCCGCCAACAAATATAATTGGCAATATTCAGGACTATATGAAGTGTTTTAGTAATTATGGCGGTTCAGATCATACTTACCAAGTGATGGTTTGCGTTGATCAACCGACCCCGGGCACACGTGCTCCATGGACGTTGAACTCAGACGGAATGCCAGGAAGCAGTTCAGGTGCTAATCCAGTTGACGCCGGTCACGTTTTTCTTGTTCTCTCAGAAAACTTTTCAGACCATAGTATTGTTCGAAATGTAGGCTTTTATCCTCTAAAGAAAGTATTTCCCTGGTCAGCCTCAGCCCAGGGGCAACTGAACGACGACGATGGACATGTTTATAATATATCCCTTACAGTAACTGTAGACAACGGTCAATTTTTTAATATTTTGAATTATATTTCCCAGGGAAATAATGTCGGCTATATGTATGACCTGAATACAAACAATTGCACTTCGTTTGCCATCCATTCCTTGGGCGCCGGCAATGTAATTTTGCCTTCAACGGTAGGTTCCTGGCCAGACGGTGGATTCGGTAACGATCCCGGCGATCTTGGCGAAGACATAAGAAGCATGCCGCTTTCGTCGAATATGTCAAGAAATATGACCTACAACGATCACCCCAACGAGTATAACTGTAACTGATTTCTATGAAATATTCATTTAAACTAATTCCGCTTCTGTTGATTGCCATTATGGCCGGATTGTCCAGCCGATCACAATCATCAACATGGAATCGATCGTCCCACTGGACAATCTATAATACCGGCGGGTCAAAATTCTATAAAATTCCAACCGACTCGCTGAATACTTATAATAACCGTCTGTTAAATGACGACTCTATGCGGAAATTTCTTGCTGAGGCATCAGAGCTGCGTTCTGATAAGGCACCGATGTGGATGGGTGCCCGTGTCGCATCCTGCGTCATCGACAATAAAATCCGAAAGATCGACATAAGCTCCTACGGAGGGTTCTTTTTTGACGAGACAGATAAAAAATATTATTCGGTTCCGGATGCGGTTCAAAAGGAATGGCTTGGTTACCTGGCAGACTGCATTGGCTCGGTTCCCTTTCGAAAATAGATCCCATGCGTTCGGTAAAACTTAGAAATATCTCCTATTCATTGATAGCCTTAGCTGCCTTGACAGGTATAATCTTCTTCATTTCAGCGAGGGCAGATTTGAATGCAGGAGATATTTCTGCCCTATATTTTTGGACAAAATTGAGTAGCCTTATTGCCAGCTTTGGAGCGCTGATCCTGATCGTCCTGCGCATCTTTAAACGCATTGACCGGGATAGAAATTTTATCTATGTCTTTTTCGGTACTGCCAATATTTTGCTCGGCCTTTGCGGAGTTAGTTTCTATTTTCTACGTAAAATCAACATCATCGGACTGCATGACTTACTGCCTAATCTGCTTATCGGTATAGTAATTTTTGCGGACCTCTTTCTTTTTGATGCCTTATTTAGGAGATCCCCGCCCGACTGTCGATAGTGCAATTACCCATTATGCCCTTTTTTGAATTATAAACCTTTCTTATGAATGAATATGATCCGCTCGATCCATATGAATTCGGCCTGGCCGAGGAACAGGCCCGGATGCAGGAAGCTTCTGACCGGGCCTCAACCGGGTGCATGCTCGCAGTTTTCCGACCCCTCTTTCGATGTTTTCAATTGTTTTTACTTTTGATCCCCTCCCTTCTTTACTCTTTCTGGATATTGGAAAAGATGCACAAGATATATACCAAAATGACCCGGTGGGAGTATTTTTGGTGGTTGTGCGGCACCATCTGCACACTCGAATGCATTATATTTTTTCTCAAAGGATGGCAGTTGTCAATAAAACAGCGGAGCAACCCCTTATGGTATCTTTTATTCGTCATTTGCCTTCTGTACTGCTTTATTATTCCTGTTTGCATGTTTCAGATCCTTATTGTTGACCAGTTCAGACGGTCGCCGGGCGTGCCTTCATCGAGGCTGGAGATCATCGCCTGGGTAGGCGGGGCATTTCTTGGTTATTTTATATACCGGCGCTACAGCCTGCAACGAGATGGAGCCCCCTGGCCATTCCTATGGGTGTTTCAGATTGGAAGAAGATTATGAAATTGCGTTATCACCCAATTCACTATTACTCATTAGTACCCGAATCCTGATTGCAATCGCCAGCATTCCCCGGTCCCTTTATCACCTTCGCCTTTCGCATATAGCCTGTTTTCTCATATGGCGCGATCCACACCAGCCTTCTCTCCGTTCTCCCCGGCCCTACCGGCTGCAGCCGGAAGTGTCCGTTAACGCTAAATCCCTCGCTGCGGACCACCGTAGTAAACCAGCTCGAATCGAGGATTTCGATCGGAAGCACAGTCTTGTTAAGATACTCCTCTTTGGCAAGCGATACTTTTTTTCCCTTCGCAACCACCCTGGTTTCAACAGGGCAATACTTAATAAACAAGAGCAACCGTAAAACTTCATCAATATTCACCTGAGCATTGAAGTCCTCATAATACAAACTCAGCGGTTCGAAGGTTACGGTCTGGTTCTCTTTGATCCGGGAATAAAACACGAGTTGAGGATGGGCGATCGTTGAAAAATTGGCCAGGATTGCGATTCGTCCATTTACCACCATTTCCTTCCCATTGTTCCGTGTATCCAGATCATAAAATTCAGTCAGCGTGTACCCGGCGGACGGCGAATAGATTAACGTCCCGCTTTTTTGGATCGGCTCCCTTTTCAGCACTTCCGTTAAGCCATCCTTTGCTTTAAAATACGCTTCAAAAAACGGTTTGCATAAATACTGTATCGATTGGCGGAATCTGTCCCTCATGCCCGGAAACTCCCGGCTCATGAAGAAAAGTGCCTCCTTAAACTCGGTGGAGTTTTCAGCGATCCCTACCTTGCCGGAACTATTCTCCACGAGCAGGTGAACAGCATTGTTTTTGTCATGGAATCTCATGCCGTCAATAGTTTGATGAGAAACAAAATCATTTTACGACAACGACCGGACAGACGCTGTCTAAGATAAAATTATTCATGCGTCCACTGTAAATCTAGTATTTGTCAGGGCTCTTGCAAAGTGATAAATATCACATAATTTCGCTTTGTAAGGAGATTCGCAAGCCACCTCGTCGAAGTGGTGCCCGCAAATAGGAGAAAACCCAGCATGATCTTCACCAGCACGATATAAAAGTCGATACGGCGGATCAATTCCGTGGCCCGGCGGAAAATAGCCGGCTCGACTAGGCCAAGGGCGACCACTCCAAGAGAAGCGACCAGCGAGATCAGCATGACCATGATAGTATCCGGCAACCGGATAAACCGGTAATTAATATACCCAAATAAGGCGGCCAGGACAGTAATAAGTGCAAATGCATGGTAAAACTGTATAACCTGTGAAGAAAGAAAGGAAACTTTCCGTACATGCCATTACGCCCCTCAGGGTCTTCCCCAAATGAAACTGTACCAACCCTTCCATCGATCCCGCCTAATCGTAATTATATTGATAAAAGCTCCATTTATATCAGGATAGTCCCAATCACAACAGACTGGCAAAGGGAATCAATAATAAAATCTATAGCTTCTAACTCTCATTTGTAATCACTAGGCTTTAACGTATTCCCGTCAATAAAGACAATAGCCAATCGGGACGCGGCGTCCGGCCTCATTTCAGTAAATCCATGAAAATCCGGCTCAATAAGGAAGACATTGTTCTCCGTCGGCGCAGGCGGCAACACCTTCTTTGTTAGGTCAAGAATGCACAAAATCGATAGTCGTTTGCCCTTTCCGGTAGCATATGACGCAGCCTGCCCCTTATATTTGTCCATGACCCTTTTTCTGTCGCTTACGTCTCTTTCTACCTTCAATTCCAAAATAACCCCGTTATAATTTATTTCAACACGCCCGCCCGCAACCTCCTCTTCTTTTCTAACCAGCTTTGGTAGTCGCATGCCAGCAATCAAAAACGTCAACAATTGCTCTTTAAATTCAGCTTCGCTGACCTCCTCTACACCCTTGTACGTACCTTGTTCCGCACAATATCCCTGATAGTTCAATATATTCGACAGCAATAGTACGAAATCCCTTTTCTCCTCTTGCAAAAGACCCGTCATTTGCGCCTCTATATCTGTCGTAATATGGACCATTTTCATATTTAGACTGGTGTAAGGAATTAGAAAGGGAAAGCTATGTTCATTCAATACTTTAACCTTCAGCTGATAATGACCGATGATCACCGGGTCTATCTCTGGCAGGTCCTTTCCCACAACCTGGCACAATAGCTTCACAGAAATCGGTTGGTCAAAATTGGCCTGCGCATGATGGAATGTGACCGTTCCCTCTATATCTGTCGACTCTCCCGGAAACCGCTTTATCTCAGGAATTGACAAGGTGAACCATCTGTTGTCACTGGTAGACACCGCGAAGAGCAATAATTTCTCGTATCCCTCCGGCCAATAATTTACCCGTATCCTACCTAGAATCTTATACATCAGGGCAGGTTTGACCACCTGCGGGTTGGCCCACAATTGCCCATCTAATGTAAATACAACAGAAACAACAGGAGGCCGCGCCCCTATAACTCCGTCTTCCGAAATGTGGTCGCCTGTCCTTTTAAAAGGATTGTCAATGGCAGTAAATTCAAATGGTATAACTATTTGGCCTATAGATGTAAAGACAGCCCTCACCTCAGTCGTCGCCGTTAGCAACTCAATCTTGGCGACAATAGACAATATTGCCTTGACAGACGGCCTTTCCAGAAGACTCTCATTTTCGGCGATCGTAATCTGTCGCAAATGCGCCCTGGCGGCCAGAAGAAATCGCTCCGGATTCACCTCTGCGTCCAATTCTGCCTTCACCCACTTACCAAGAAAAAAACCCGCCTTGATAACAAATGACAGCGCTATCAAGACCTCAACTGTCTCGCTTTGTCTTTGGGCTTTAATCGCCTCCTCTAAACACGCTATCGAACAAACCTCCTTTCCCAACAATTGACTCAACGCACCTGTACGAAAGTCGCGAAATTGACTTAGGACCGCCACAAAGTCCAATTGCCCGCTAATTTTCTCTTTGTCCAAACTTCGAGAGTTCATATTTTATATTTGTGATTTTATCAGCGACGCCGACTCCATCAAATTGTTGCAAGACCACCTCCGAACAATGTCGGACCAAGCTGATCAGATTCAGCAACCCCTCATTCGCTGCAACCGCTCCCACTTTGCCATCAATTTCGTCAGCTAGTGCTAATGACATTGACGGGAATTCATGTTGCGCCAATAAAAAGAGGAAAGTCAGACTGTCCACCGGATCCCTGGAAATGATCTTTTTTGCAGTTCCCTCAATGGCCTTTTTATTTCTATCTATTACCTGGCGGGGTGTCGCAAATAGCTGACTATAATACCTATTCCGACCATCAAACGAGTTATACCTGTCCCGACCCGTCTTCAATAAGTAAGTCAATAACTGATTGACCCATTGATCTTCAAATTGTGGATACTTTGTCTTCAATCGGTCCAACGCCTTCACAAAATACTCGGCGGTCCCTTTGTCACCGCTCTCTGCCTGTGGTATCGCATACGTTTTTATCAGAAATGGCACTAACCTTGGATAGAGAAACCCAATTTCAAACAACACGACAATTACTGTATGGTGGAACTCTTTGTGCTCTTTGTTGTTGTAAACGCTTTCAATATTTATCAAAAGTTGGCTAAGGTATAGTACTTCATCCTGGGTCAGAAACGGAATAATGTATTTCGTAGCCTCTACGCTCTTTTTTAAAACAAATAATTTTTCATCGTTATACCCCTTTTGAATGGCCAAGATATGTTCCTTATTAAGCTGCAGACTCGAAGATCTGGCAATTACCCCCATTATCTCCCTCGCTTTTCCGCGAAGCACCGTATCCAGATCCTCAGCGAAAATATCAACCACACCTATCAAAACATCCGTTACCAGTTGCGGATACTTGTCAAACAGGTTCTTCATAAAGTCAGTAGCCGCATATCGGACATTTACATCATCCGCGTCGAAAAGAGCAGTATAAAGGTGCGGTATAAATTGCCCAACATAAAAAGTCCCCTTTAAACCTCGAGTAAACACCTTAATCAATTCTATCTTATATGGGCCGTTTTGCTTGCTATCCAGCGATACAAAGACACTTTCAATTTTCCCATAGCAATCTCCTGGATCCCGACCCAAATCATCACACAGTAAGTCTATTATGTTGCTTTTATAGCTTTCAATCCTTGTTTCCTCCAAATGAATGTCGATATATGCCATTCCTCGGAGACGATTAAAAGTCGATATCTTTTCACCCCCTTTTTTCAATTCCTCTCTATAGAACTGGAAAAGTTTCTCCTCCTCCAGTATTTCACAAAGACACCCAAGGAATATTTCAAACGAATTATCGGGGAGTATGCCGCTGGTATGCAGTATCTTCAACATATCAAAGGCCTTCGTTCGGACCTCTTCCTGCAAGTCCTTATCGAGGATTGACTTAAAAGTATTGTTTATCAGACCATTGGAGAATGCCGTATGTTTCCTCATAAAGGCCAGATTCTCAGCCAATAATTCATATATTTTCAAAGCCGATTGCCTGGCGTCATCCCCAATTTCCTCCCACAGCCTGTTAAATTCATTGAGCATGCCGGACTCGGCAGTTCTCATTATTTTTGAGATCGTAACACAGGCCGAATGATCAGCAGATTCCAGGTATTCGTCATCTGGCAAATCCAAAGACTTCATCAGCGGCTCAAACAACGTGACCCCTATGGTCTGATGTCGGGAATAGACAGCGTCAATCAATCGACAGCAATTTATCCGAGTCTGCTTATTGACATTGCTCAAATACTCTATCCATATCCCTGTTACCAATGACTCGTCTGCCTCTAAACATTGAATGATGAATCGTTCCCTTTCTTCGTGGTTGTTGTCACCTGGCCCTCCATTAAACAACGGCATCAAATAATTGAGCGACACTATCACCGAACGGATCACCGGTACAATGTCTTTTAAGGACGAATAGTCCACCAGTAGTCCATAAAGGGCGGTTGCGCTTTCAATATGCCGACGCGTGAATATGAGTTCCACAACACGTTCCACACAAAAGGTAGAAATCGCCCTTCTAACCTTTGTTATATTTACGACAGCATTCAAAAGCGTGTTACCCAAAGCCTCATTACTAAAGTGTATTGACATAGCATCGATCACTTCAGAAGAAAAAAACTCCGCATGCACTAAAGATGCCTCTAACAGTTGTCGGGACGACTCCAGTGCCTTGGTTTCCACATCCAGTTCATTAACCAACCTCAATATTGACAAATTCGGAATAGACAATTTGCTTGCCTTTGTCGAAAGTAACTCCACAATCTTTTCCCTTATTTCAACCGATTTCTCCCTTTCCGCTTCAAGAGCAAGATTTTTCTCCTCGATTTTCTTTTGATATTCTACTAAAACCTTTTGTCCGAAATTCTCGTCTTTGAGCTTTTCGTGAAAGGTACAGTTCCTACAGCTATCGACAACAAATCCCTGAGCTACTTCACTAAGGAACGACCCCTCTATAGGTCCTCTTGCATGTTTGCAAGAAATTCGGAATCTGATCGGAAGCCCATAAATCTCCGAGATGAAGCCCGCAGAAATGTCGGTGAGATCCAGATGCACGCACCAGTCCTTCACCGACTGGAGAATCCTGGCATTTTCGTGGCCCATCTCCACCATTTCCTTGAACTCCTTTTCCTTGTTGCCATTTCTAGCCATTACCGATAAATTTTTAAATATGATTAGGAATTTCTTTGCGACCAATAAAAAAACACCAGGGAAAATACCACTTTTTTACCCATTCCGTTTAGCGATGGAAAAAATGGATGTTTTAACGGTGGCTGTGTCTGAATATAACTATAAGAAAAGCTCCCCAGCTCTTGTGTTTGCTACCAGCCTTTAGAATGAGGATTGATCAGCCAAAAACTGGACTAGCGGTCAGTGTTCAAACTTACGAAACCTGCGGCGCTTCGTCCAGTTGGCTTTTTTGCGCTCCAGATTTATCCATTCCATCAGATAATCCAGATGTCCCATGTACGTTATTCTCTCCAGATCGTTCAATATCTCTTTATGGATCTTTCGCAGCTCTACCTCCCGCACCTCCTCCCAGATCTCGTTTGAGGTAGTAAAAAAACTGCTGCTGAGTAAGTCCATCCTTTTGAACCGTTCCAGATCCGGGTTCTGTCGCAGAGCGTAAAGCATTAGGGGGATATACTGTGCCACCAAATAACTCCAGGCAATCTCAAACACCCAGTTAACGAGCACATCATTCTCCGGATGTTCCCGAAGCATCTTCTGCAAAAAGGACGTCGCCCGCTTTTCAGCCGCGGCATTGATCCCGAAAAACAACGAAACCGCCACATCCCTGCAGCACCATTTTTCCTTGTGTGCCAACAAGTCGCGGAAAATCGGCGCCACGAGGTCTTCCGCTGTCGGATAGTTCCAAATTCGGCCGAGCGGCCGGTAGTCTGTTTTGAATCGTAGGGAGGATTCTTCGACGAGAAACGTCGTCAGCTCGCGAAGGAATTGATTGTCACGAGCAAATAGGGTGAAAAATTGTGCGCTATCGCTATCGAAATGACCAGGCATACGTTGCTGCTGAAGGTAAGCAGCCATACACACCTTTAGCGGTATACTCTTTCCTGCCAGCTGTTGGAAAAACTGATAGCCCAGATGAAAGACGAATTTTTCGTCCGCTGCACGCTTTCGTGACAAAACGTCCAATACCTTTTGATAGACCTTGGGCTCCGCGACCAGGAATTTATCCAGGGAATTTTCGAACAGAGTATAGCCCGAGGGCGCATTACGATAATGTTTCAGGAGTTGTTGAATCGTATTGGCATGAATGTATTCATCGGGCAGCTGGGTGAAATACGCTTCCATCCATTTGAATTGCTCGGTGAATCTACCTTTTTCGATTAGCTCGCGGCTCTTACCCACCCAGGGCTCACCCGCGGAAAAAAATTGTCGCAATATCCGAGTTGGGAAATAAGTGAAGACCTTGCCCTTTTTCACATAGTAGCGGAGCGCTTTGAGCCCTTCGGCCAGGTCTTTTTTCGCGATCTCCGAGATCGCGACGTCGTTGGCCCACCCTAGCGTAAATCGGCTGCTTTCTCCAAATGCCGACATGACCTCCAGCGCCGAATGGATCTGTTGGTAATAGTTGGCCGTGCAGTCTTTTAAGCTGTTCCTCACTTTCTTCTCCTTGGCGAGTTGTGCTTTTTCATACTGATCAAATCCCACCCGCTCCCGGGCCCCAAGGAAAGGGTCGTCTCCGTACAGCAAAAACAGCTTCCACGTAGCCGTTTGGAAAGGTTGGCAAAGAGCTTTTAGGTCCGCATCGGCTTTTCCCTTTTCAGTCGCAACGATGCTAAACAGATTCACAAAATAGCAATGGCCGAAATCCCTCGGATCAAGCTCGGGCGAGATCAATCGCTTGAGATACGGCAAGTCGAATTGGATCAGGATGGGCCGCAGGTATTGCTCATCGTCCAGGTAGTGCATGAGCTGTTTGAACACCAATTCCCGTTCAGTCCGAAAATCCCGTAATAACGTCTCCCAATACCTTCCACGGTACTGCCCGATGGAAGGGTCAACAATCACCGCCCCGTTATCGTGCCGAAAGAAACCGATTTCGATTTGGTGTCCTAACAACAAATGTCCAAAAATTGCATAAAAAGCCGGTTGAATCAGTGCTGCATCCGACCGGCGCGCCTCCATCCAGTCGAAGGCTATACCGAGGCGTTCAATAGTAACTGGATCATGTGAGCTCAACGCCAGCGCTTGCTGTAATTTTCGCACAAGTGCTTCGTACAATTGCGGAACTTTGCGGACGAGTCTGAAGGCCAGGTTGATCGCCGCCTCGAACGTCCCTTTTTCCTCTGACTCAAAGTGAACCTCCAAGAGCTTCAGCATCGGGTGATGATCATAGTAACCCATTCCGCGCTCAATCCGCCGATGAGCAAACGATGGGTCGGTGGCATCGGCCAGAGACTGCGTCTCCTCGATGAGATAGCGAAACACTTCATTGGGAAAATAGCGTCCAAACACCTCTAAAAATCGCTGGCAAATCTCTGGGATCGCCCGAATACTTCGATAGTAAGCCAGAAGGGCTTCTCGAACAGGATTCAACACTTTCTCAGATCCGAAAATCGCCTGGGCAGGCATGAATCCGTCCCGCATTTGCCACCAGTGCGAAGCAAAGTAGCCGGTCAGGATCTCCTGAAAAGGCAGTGACCTATCTTCGAGAAAAACCTTGAAAAAGAAGTACATGGCCATCGTTTGTTCCGCGATCTTGACAACGCAACCATCATGGATCTCTACAAACTCCAGGGCTTCTAGTGCGCGAACCATGTCCATGAACTCACCTGGATCGAAACCGAACTTCTCCAGGATCAATTGGTCTTCCGGCTCTTCCAGATCCAGCGTATAGAAGAACGCGATCAGGCCCATGGCCTTCAATGCTGCTGATTTTTTGAAAATCTCATTACTCCGGATGATCGGATCAAAATACCGGGCATAAATAGAGCCCGCATCGTGTAGAATTTGCAAATTCGGGGATTCCTTGACGGCTTGGGCTGCCATGAGGGCAAGGCGCGGGTTGCCGGCACTGATCGTCAGCAGACGCTCTAACAGTCCTTGATGCCGTATCCCAGGACACACCTGAAACACCAGTTCCGTAATGGCATCGTCATCCATGCGCCGGATCGTCACCTGTTCAAAGTTCATTTCCTGAACCCGGTCGATTACACCCCCTTTCGCGTAATCGCGAACCGTCGTTACAATCTTCAAGCAGGCGGCCGCCGCTTGGGTTTGTTTAGTGATACATTGCATCAGGTTGGCCGGGTGTTGATTGACGTCGTCTAAAAAAAGGACATAGTCCTTGCCCCGCTGAATATTGATCGCCAGGTCTTCCTCGATCGACTGCGCCTGGTTCAACACATAGAAGGCTTCATACTGCGGATGCTGTTCCACAAACAGGTCTATAACCTCCAGCACGAGCCGGGTTTTGCCGACCCCCGGTTGGCCTTTGACCACCAGGATATCTTTTTGATTAAGCAAGGTGGCCATCGCAGCGACCTGTCCCGGTCGGCCGACCCATTGAGTATCGAGTGGGGTCGCAATATGTCCCCTTTGGTATTGTTGCACAAACTGACCTCGCATAAGGAGAAACCCACCAGGGATCGCCACACGCAAGTACTCTTTGGCGATAGCTCGTCCTTCAGAGGTCAGGAAACGGGAAAGCTCCTTTATGCCGTAGATACTAAGGGGGATATTATACGGCCGGACATGCTCGTTCAGGACTTCGAATTCTTTCAGGGACACCGAGCTATTACAGCAGAGGATGATTCGATCCACTTGTGCCGGAGTGATCCCCAGGTTGGCAAAGTCGAGACAGCCTTTTAGATCGCTTTCGAGTTTGGCTAAGAAGTCAGCTCGCCTATTAGTGTCCTGTGTAGTATACTCAGCGAGCACGTACTTATCATGTCGCAGGGGAAAAAAGGCGTCGGGACGTCCCGGCTTGGACTTATCTTTTGCCGTGGCTGTCCCTGGACTGTGGAGTTCCACCCGGTATTCTCTTGCCAGTATTGCGTTGCATAAGTTGTGAAACGGAACGTCATTGATGACTTTTAATTCCGTTTCGATTACTGCTTGTAAACTCATAACAGAGGTAGCCTTGACGTGACTTCCCTCAAGGTACAATATATGAAATGGTCCAACCCTAACATTTTTAGCACAAAATATGCACTACTCTTCATTTAATATTGATTTACAGTGGATTACATAGACATCGGAGTGGGATCAATTCGGCAGTGATTGAATGTGGTACGGCCTTTTAGGATGGTCATCATATTTAATTGTTTTCGGCTATTGCGAACCGGACATCTTGTAACGACTTACATATAACATACTTCCAATACCTACTATTAGCCATTTTGACTACTCTTCGAAGACAAATGAATTTTATTCGAAAACTCTATTTTGAACTCAACGACTGCAAGTCATTCATGGCCCCCAGGGCTATAGGCTGTAAGTCCCGCACCGAACGACTAACAAGTAAAGCCATTCAAATTTAAATTGTATGTCGGATTGATTATCTTCGTATAGTTCAGTTCGATAGGAAATTGCCAATTAATTCATTTTCATGAGAATATCCAGCATAAGCATCCTGAAAGATGACCGAAGCGATTGTTTTTCTGTTATGACCATATTGACCGTCGGCGACTATCTTACGTTTATCGAAAGACCATATCAGGACAAAGGAGGTATTGACGAACAAAGGGAACCGCTGAAAACAAGTTCTGCGATTCGCATTCGCAGGCGAATGGTTGAAGACATCTCCAAAGGCGCAATACTCCCCCCAATCGTCCTCGGAGCCGTTGTCAAGAAAGCAGAATTCGAGAAAATAAATGACTCGTACACCACTGACATGCTCAGTAGCTTGCTCGAAACGACCGATCCGTCCAGTCTGCTCATCATAGACGGCATGCAGCGTACTACAGCTCTATTTGAATCCGACCGTATACAAATCAAGGACCGGCAGCTCCGCGTCGAGGTCTGGCTTTCAACAAATACTAATAATCTCGTTTATCGGATGCTTGTACTAAATGCGGCCCAAGTTCCATGGAACCTACGTCGTCAAATCGAGGTCGTCTTCCGATCCATGATCAAAGAAATCAAGGATAGTGTTCCAGGGATGACCGTCTTCACGGTAAGTGACGGAAATAGGCGGACACAAGGAGGTCAATACCAAGCAAATGACATCATTGAACTTTACCTCGCCTTCGGGGCCAGAAAAGAGAAAGTCGAAACAAAAGAACGCCTTGCAGACGAATTTACTCGCCTAGACTTCATTGAAGCAACGGAAGACAAGGATTTCACCAAAGTCTTTTATGAATGCCTGGATTATATGACCTCCATCGATAAGCAATTCTCCCGCTTTACCGGGATCGCCGATCCCTCCGTACGTTTTGCTGACGGCAAAGACATATTTTCCAGCCAACCTTTACGGGTCGGCTTTATTACCGCCTTTGCGAAAAGAATACTCGGTCGCCCCGGTGTCGAGCGGACCCACGGGGAGCGCCAGACACAAGCCAACGCAATAAAAACGGAAGTCGCTGATTACGTACAAGGTCTTACTTTGATGACGCCAGATCAAATAGGGGTGTTTCTTGCCCTTGGCGTTTTAAATGAAAGCATGCAAAAGCCTTCCGGAAAGGTGGGCGACTTTGAAAGGGAGTTTTTTACCAAGGCATTTGATTCCCTTGTGGAACTCAAATTCGACGTGGGAAGCATGGAAGTCTGCTGGCGAGCATACTGATAATAGACGCTGTATGAGAAATATGAAACAAGCCAATATTGATGGATTGAGTCGTTTCTTCAACCAGGTCTATACCCTCAATGGTTACACCGTTCCGGAAGGCCCGAAATATATCGCGACCACAGAGCAGGAAAAGGTTTATTTGAAAAAATCCAAGATCATCGAGCAGGCCCGTCTCACACCAAGACTTTCCATGGCCTCTTGCGACTTCCTCAATAACAGATATATCATGGCATGGGGCGAGGACATTAACGCCGAAGCCGTAGATCCTGACTTACTTATTTTCTGCGATGAAAATGCAGCTTTGATTACTATTTTACTTGCCGAAACCTCAATAGGCCTGAAAAGGGGCGTTCATCCCCTCGCCATCGTTGATGAAATATACAGTCAACATACCCAACCGGGCTATAAAGGATACGATTTCAGCGATATCGCAAAATTCCTTGAACCCCGATTCTTATTCAAGGTTCCTAAGTCTTCTATTTTTGTTGGGGCAGACCTGTATCAAATCGGGTGCTATCTAATCGCATCCACAGACGACTGTATCAACTTGCCATTTTCGCATCTCCTTCAGGCCGCATACCGAGATGTCATCATCAGCACCCAGCGGAAAATTTCATACGAAAATATATCTCAAAGCCTGACTTGCATAAGCTGGAAGCATTGCTATCTTGAACTTTACCGCTGTATCGAGCGATTGTTCCCGATTAGCTACTTATCCCAAATGAAACAGGATTTGGGCATTGCCAACTCCCTTTTGGAAATCGCCTCAAACTTGGAAAATACTATTAGCTGGCGCCCGAAAGAAGAAGAAGCATTAAAACGGCTGATGGATGTGTGTGACGAGACCTTAAGAAGTCGAATGAAAGCTCTATTACCAAAGACTCAAGCGCCGGCTGCGAAAGAAGGCCCATCTGCTCCAGTACCCGAACAAATCGAGGCAACGCCCCCAGCAGCTTTCGTTAATTCGAATGCCGCCGATGAAGATGACCCCGAAAATCCAATGACCAAAAAATTTGCAGGCTATATTTATAAAATTCGAAATCAAATCGTCCATTTCCGGGCAGCACATGAAAAAATAGATCTTTCCGACGAATTATGGAATACAATCCTAGCTCTCCAACTCCATATCATCCAATTCCTGTACAATAACTTTGACGCTGAAATAAACCCCTCTTAGAGTCCTTAACCCATTTTTCTCCCGTATTGGGATTTTATTTAATTTGCGCTCTAGCCTTGCGATCCTGTCCACCGCCTGTCACATTGTCTATCTTTGTTCGGAAAACAAAATCATATGATCACTGTCATTCCTATTTACGAGCTAGATCAACCAGCCTACCTTTGGCTACGAGAAGCCTATGAGTCATTTAAGAACGGAAAAAGGGGGAACTTTAAGGAAATCTTCGCCCGGTTATATGAAGAATTACCTAACGGTTACAACCCCGACAACATAGGAAGTCGGTTGATAAACGGTGGTGGAGAAAATATCCGACTCCTAGGGATTATTGCACTCCATAAAAACTATACAGTCCTGGAAGATTGCAACAAGGTCCTCCATGCCATTAAAGCCATCTTGCTAAACGCTCCGAGCAATGAGAAAATCGAGCTAAAAGATATTGAGGATGCCACTTCCTTGTCCCGCTTAGCAATTAGCTCCACTCTTCATTTAGTGAGTGATTACGCCATGTTCTGGAAACGTGCCGACTATGAGCCTGGCAATTTTATCATCAACGCTATCTATCTGGGAGAGGATAATATCTGCTTCAACCATTTTATTAGTTTTATCAATATGAAGAGCCTTGTCCTCGATGCACTTAATCGCGACGAGAAGGCCAATATAAATCGTACCGATTTTGAATCTGATAACTACCGTACTCAGCAGCAAAGGAAAGAGCACTATCCCGACTTCTGCCAAAAGATCGAAGACCTGAAATTGGAGATTGGCAACCTGGTCGGGGCAAATCAAATGCTGGTTAAAGAAATGGAGGAAATGAAGGCCCTTTATCTTAAGTTGAACAAGAAAAATTTTGGACAACTCCTACTCGGAAAACTCGGAGATCTTGCCCTAAGCAAATTATTCGAAAAAGATACGTTGGTAATGCTTTATGAAAGATTGAGCTCGGAGATTCCTCACGTAATCGACCAAATAAAAGTAATACTCTGATATCTCGACCAGAATTCGCAGTGATCAAACCATCCAGAATCTGCATAAAAATCGGTATGGCTTCTCGGAATGTTTTAATGTCTGGCTGCGTATTTTCAGGTGCCTATTTCTGACATTACCCGATATTTACACCAATATTAAACTCCTTCATTCTTTTAAAATATATGAATATTTTCAAATCGTTGTCCAAAGGAAATGGCCGCATCTCCGAAACGAACATTACGTCCTTTTTAAGCTATCTGCTTGACAGCTCGAATGAACTTAACAACTCCTTCCTCCTTCTGTTTTTTCTGCTGGTCGACGATAACTTGCAGGAGAACAAAATCCTTAACCTACTCAACTTGCGCCAAACTACTCTACGAGACAAGGTCCTTGAGTTCAACAAACGATACACTGTTATCGCGGAGGTAGAATACGCCATCAACAACAGGAAGCAGATCGTTGACATTCTTCTTACAGTCGCGAACAAAAACGAGGATGATATAGCTTACCTACTTATTGAGAATAAGATCAAAAAAGAAGCTAATAACCCTGAGCAGGCTGTAAAACAATACAACTTCTTTAAACAGTCCGAGGATTACACTCCTGGCCTCCCAATTTATTCCATCCTGCTAACGGCCGATAGCGACAGATTCTTCGGAATGCACAAAAACGCACTAGCCGCTAACGATCATTCGGTCTGGCTCAAATGGACCAACGCCAAAGAAGCCAACAACTCTATCGAAGCCATTCTCAGAAAATTGATCAAAAACGAGCATGAGGCTGAGATCCAACCGATCGATCCGAACACCCAGTTTATTGTAAAATCGTTTATCGATTACATGCTATCAGAGTACTCCCAAAAGGAGGGCGGTCAAAGAAATCAAAGTTTCAATGGTTTTGCGGTAGTCTCTGCTGCTAATTACGTCATTGACGGAAGGATCTATTTCTTGAGACGGTTTGAGAATAATATGGTCCGAATATTTGATGTAAACGATAGCCTTCTGGAGTTAGACGTGAAGCCCGTTTTGAGGAAGCTTAATGAGCTTTACCATCTCGGCGTCACGCTAGACTTCCCTGGAGGGAGAAAGAAAAACACGCAGCATCTTGGTCGCGATATTATAAATGCTCTCAACGCTCAGGCTATGAATCACCAGATCGAACAACACGAATTGGATGCCGAGAACAATGGCAATTTTCGGGACAGCGAATAAAGGAAAATACTGTACTGTTCTGAGGCTTAATCGTCGATTGGCTTTTTATCTGCGATCGTAATGCTTTGGCGCACGAATTTGGAATTGGCATTTTTTGCACGACAAGACAATATTACTACCAATGGAAAAAATGATCTTTTACTCCTGGCAATCCGATTTACCCACTAACAAAAATCGCGGTTTCATACAGGATTGCCTGGAAAAGTCCGTCAAAAAACTCCAAAATCAACATGTCCACTTGGAAATTGCCATTGACAGGGATACGCAGGGAGTTATCGGCACTCCTGATATTGCGTCGACCATTTTTTCAAAGATCGAACAGGCCAACGTATTCGTTGCGGATATAAGCTTTATCAATCCTAATACCACTGGACGGAAAACCCCCAATCCCAATGTTTTGATCGAATTAGGCTTTGCTGCAAAGTCCATTGGATGGGAGAATGTCCTTTGCATATTCAACGAGGAGTATGGGAAGATGGAGGACCTTCCATTCGACCTTCGGTTAAGGCGGCCGATCCCCTATCGGATTGCCTCCGCAGATAATAAAGTGAATGAAAGAAAGGAATTATCAGCTCGCTTGCAAGCAGCCATAAATGAAATAATACGCAAACAATCAGCAAAAGACGAAGTCAGGAACTTCCTAAAGGCAAAAATCGATAAAGAAGTGCTGGCGATATGTGGAAATATTTTCAAAATAGTACATGGATATGATGGCGAATCTTTCTCTAACGAAAACATTTGGGAATTTCTGCAGCTTACTCAAATAGACCTCAATAACAAACTATCCAATCGACAATTCATAGGTTTCACTGTATTGAAGGATTGGCAAGACTCGAAGGACCATCTAACAAGTACAATAAACGAACCGTTCTTTGTCCAACACGCCCACGAGTCTTATACTCATTTGCTAGTAAGAATTATTCGGAACCTGAGTCTGCTTGAAAGCATTACCGAAAAAAACAAGGTCTTCAAAAACGCTAGCAAGCGATTAGAGGGTTACAAAGCTGTTGACGGACAAATAATTAATCCAAATAATCCCGTAAATCAATACTTATTATTCAAGATAATCACCTCCAACGAGGGGGTTGTGACCGACTTTGGAAACTTTCAGCCATACAACAAAGATCGACTTCTTTTATTTCAGGATCCGGATGAACACTATCCCAGATTTGTGGTTGCCCTACACAATCTCCTCGCCTCCTTGCATAATTGGATAAAGTCTACGGACAATAACATCATCATCACCTTTTGACTTGAATAGCCTATTTTTAAGGTAGGAACCTTGTTGGCATAGAGGATATCCCACTTCTTTCCTTTTTTTCCGACATAATAGGCAATCGCACCTGTTAGGGCAGCGGCCATAAATGGAGACAGAATGGAGGCGATCTTAAAATACCGATCGGCGATTTGTGCAGGGTCCATATATTGAAGATGTATGTTTTTTCGGAAATTGTTTACCTTTAAATGCCCGGCGGGCACTTATGCGTAAAGGTCTTAAAAAAAGATGGTCTGAACTACTGCTTCGTTATGTCCTTCGGGTTCCCCCCGACTGGATTGTACCCTTGGCGGAACCTCTCCGCAAGGGCATGCCGATGGCCACCCTCTATAGCGAACCCCTGTGGCGCGGGGAACGCTTTGCCCGTCAATTGTCTGCCGTTCTACGCATGTACTGGCGGCCCTCTACGGATCGGGCACAGCAAGTAGCCGACGAGATCTTCGCCGCAGACATTTTCGGAAGACCGGAAGATTATGGCGATAAACTGCTTGACTTGGCGACCTGGCACTATCAGCAGCCGTCCCTGGTAGATTTACTCTCCCCTGAAGACGACCAAAAAGCCTACAGCCTGCAAGTCTTTACTCAGGCTACCCGCCAACGATTCAAGGACCTCCACTTTTCCCGTCTGCGGTTACAGTTGGCCGTTCGTACACCACTGATCTGCACGCTTGCTTTTCCCATGGTGATTAAGGTTCCGGTGCTGGCCATTAGGTATTACTTGGATATCGACTATTTTCATGCCTTCGCCGCCATCCGAAAATCGGGGCATTCGCAAGCCGATGGGCTGATCGCTTATTTGTACGAGGCTGCCTTCGTGCAACAAAAAATAGCGATCGGATTTCATGAATTCCTCCGGCTGGTCCGACACGCTCGGCTCAACAAAGATAAGGCGGTCTTGACCAAGGCGGAAGTGGATGCCATCCGGGAAATAGATACCATTGTCAGCCTACTCAAAGGATCCCTTGAAAAAATCATCGCGTTGCTTGGTTTAACGCACGGCATCACGAATTTGGCAGATCAAAAGACCCATGGCCAAAAAATAGCTCTCTTAAAAAAGAAACTGCCCGCCGAAACGCTCGCCCTGGAGTACTGGCAATGGATTGAGGAGTTCATTCGACCCGAAAATCTGGACGCGCTCAACAATCTCAGAACGGGATTATTGCATAAGCGGGGCATAGCGTCCTTGCAGCCACACAGCTATGCGGGCAAAGCTGGAACCGAAACACCCTTTGAGGAAATTTACGCTCCGCTCCATGAGCAACACGCCAAAAATACTGTTGTCTTTCTGTGTACATTGGCTATCCTGACCGACCAGCTTGTTCGGATCGATCCACCTTCCAAAGAAGAGCAACTGGCTTTTTTTCTTTTCCTTCAGCAGGTCAGTCCGGTACCTGGGCCTTTTCTGTCGGCAGACCCCCCTCCACCTTCTTCCTAACCGGGCTGAGCAGCACCGGCTTATGAAAATCGCCCGACTTTGCATCTAACATATATGCACCAATTCAAATATTTTATCGCTCTACTTGCAACGGTCATCCTGGTGTACTCCTGCCATTCCACATCGATCCATCCTCGATCGATTCATCCCGATGCCCAACTGATGGACGTATCATGGAAACCGGCCGATAGTTTACGTTTTTATTTCCCGCAAAGCCGGGACGGTATCCGCGGCTTTTCGCATACCCGGTCAGACACATTCAAAGAAAAGTGGTATTCTTCCTCGCTATTTAGTCTTAGGGAGCCAGTTCTTTTTGATAAACAAATCCAAACTGATCTTTACCGGTTCCTGTGGTTACGTTCCTTTAATAGGCCTATGGTCTTTGTCCTTAGCCGAACCGGCGACCGGGTGACGCTAACGACCAAGAAACTCGATCGTGAGCCGGAATTCGAAGAAACCAAATACGTTTCCAAAGGATGGCCCGGGTTGTTGGATGAGTTGAAAGGAAAAACGATCGAAAAGGTAGGTGACTCCCTTGTGATCGTTAAAGCCGACCGGAAAGCCGATCTTATTTACGACAGCACTCGAACAATTACTGTTGGTGAGTGGCAACATTTTGAGGAATTATTACAGAAAGTTCGATTTGTCACAATGGCCGCTACCAGTGATGACGCAGGAATGGACGGGTCGGAGTGGATCCTTGAACATCTGCACAACGACCAATACCAGTTTGTCAATCGGTGGTCGCCAGAGAGTGGCATCCATGGTGTCGGCGTCTATCTCATCACTCTAAGCGGGCTGAAAGAAAGAATTTATTAGGATGAAACGGCTGGTGACGGTGACACCCGTCGGGGGACTTCGAACACTTTTTAGAGTTCTTGTGTAGCACGTAAATTTATCACCCCTTTCAAATAACAATTTACCTCTATGTCAAACCGGGTAATTTAAAGCGTTCTATGTAAAGCAAACTTTCAACAAATTTTGAAAGGTGTTCGAACCAGTTCCCCGACACGGTACCTAAGATTATTAGCGAGCCCCAATTGTTGAAATTGGGGCTTTTTGTTGCTGTCTATCAAGCACTTCTGCTTTCGAATCTAACGACCGTTAATAATGAGTTGCGAAATCATTTAGTTTCGATTACTGCCAAAATGAATTCCAATTAATTATGGTTTAGAGTGTTGTGCGTTTTGTAAAGTGTTCGACTTTGCCGACGGGGGTGCCACTCCACATAAAATGACTACCGGTCAGAACTATCTTCTTTTAGCAAAATTTGAACAATTAAGGAGCGCCACTATAGTCCGTCTAAGTAACATTCAAAAAAGGGCTTTTCCCGATTGACTCCTAGTTCTTCGATCGTCATATTCGGATCGAGAGAACGGTGATGCACGATTTCTCCAGTACTCAACAAATAGCTGTTACTTATTATTTCTACAATCTGATCAGCGTCGTACCCCTCCGGCAAATCAAAAAAGTCATTGCTCCATCTGGTGCCAAAGCCCAGGCAGCGGCCGTCCCTAAACCTGGCCACAAAAGCAGTCCATCCCATGGTGGTTTCGCCCTTTATTTGTTGCAGCATTTCAAAAGGGAAGGCAAAACGGCTTTTTTGGACCGCCCCAATCTCATATCCGTTTATGCAGTTTCCTCTCGCCACAAATGTCTTTACGATTTCCTCATAGCCGAAGCCTGCGGATTTGGCGAATATACTGCGTCCCGATTGCTCCTGTTTAAAGCGCCGCATGGCCAATTCGACGACAGGCCGCGAGCTACGGAAAATGACACACGGTAGCAAGGTGCCATCTGTCAGATGCACAGAACTTCTGTACCCTGGTCCGAAATTACTGTCGTTCAGGGGCGCAACATTCTCCTTTAGGAAACTGATGATATTGCCTTCTTCAAGCGACTTCATTGGCTTTGATTTTTTTGGTAGGTTTAGCAACTAGCCGTTCAACAACCGTCTGACCATTTGCAGAATATTCCACAAGGCAAAGAAATCGGGACCCGGTTGCGCATACAAGGTGCGGGAGGTATCACCGCTACTCGTGATCACGAGCTGGTTCCATTCGGCTTTGTTGATAGTTAATTGGGGGGCCTTGGGCTGATCCCCGAGCGGGGGAATCCCATGCGGCATTATTTGGCGCATCTCGGTCAGATTCACTGTTTCAAGCACCTGTCCATCGAAGCCAATCACTTGCCGAGTGCAAATCAACGTCCATTTCCCGGCTGCCGTGGTAAAGATCAGAACCGGTTCTCCGCTGGTGGTGACATCTATTCGGCTAGCGACGTCGCTTTGGCGATCTGTGGGAAGGTCCTTCCAATAAAAAGAAAAGCTGGTTGGCAAGTGATATCGGGCTGCTTTCCAGCGCAATTTATTTTCTATGTCCTGGTCGGTTTTTCGCATGGCGAAGATATGAATGCACGAGTTTGCGATATTTTTTCCAACAGTCTTCAAAAGCCTCGATTCCCTTTTTGATCTAGGCGATCCCATTGGGGATTAGTTCCTCGACTTTTTTCTTTGACCAGTTTAGCCGGATCTGGAAGAAACATCCACCTCCATCATCGACAACCATTGCGTAGTGCCTCCAGTCGTTCCCAAAGGTGCAGCAAAAGAAATTGATCCATATCTCCCGCTCGCCCTGATCATTTGTAAGCGCAACATATTGCCGCCGATACGCCTGAAGTGGTTGCATCAAGTGAATATGCTTGTTTGTGTCCCGAAGACAGGCTGTATACGCACTGTCGATGAGCTCTTCTGCCGAATCGACCTGCGCTGTCGTCATGCTGTCAGGGTGAGCATTCGGGAACTGCCAGTCCATCGCCATCTTTACATGATCGTTATATGGCAAAATGGTATAAACTGAAGTGTCGAGACGTTGCTGGGCGATGCTGGATAATTGTCCCAAGATTAAGATAAATAAACTAATCGAACGCATATCGGAAGGTAATGAAAACCCTTGACAATTGATTGAAGTTCCAATGTCCCTCTTTGCCAGCGAACCCCTCGTATTTAGCGATCAGATGCTTATCCATCGTGTTGTTGTTTGCGCTCCCTGGCCGTTTTAGCCTTTTTCTTCTTTGGACTTCGGCTTGGGGTCTTTGAGAATTGCCAGCAACCAAAGATGGGTAAAGGGCATAACCGATGGTTGTGGATGAATGATGGTAATTCCTAAATGCAACCAGAAATACGTGTATTTCGTTTCGCCGAAGTTCCCTAACTTAACCTCCATGGTCTATTCCACAGCCGACATTCTTTTGCAGCTCGATCAGTGCGCCGGCGAATTCACGTTCCCCATGCTCGACAATGGGTATGTTTACCCGGTGTCATCGCGACTGACTGCCTACCGGGACGAAAACCGCTGGGCATTGATTATTGAGGTTTTCGGGTTTAACGTCCGGGCCGGCGGCCATGATGGCATTGATAATTGCCTGCATATTTTTGGCAATTGCCTTCCGTTTGAGCCCGGCACCAACAATTCCAATTTTCTATATGTCACTGCCGATAGCGGGGAGGGGCCAACATTTGACGAAGAGTATGGCAACACGCTCAATCCTGGAATCGGAAATATGCTTTTACGCGGCCAAACAATTCCGGTTAGTTCCGATCCCGCATTTTACCGGCTGAGAGGCATTGAGCCGGAGGATCCGTCCAACATAAGGATATGGGAATATTTGAGGGCGATAAAAGATAACTATGAACAGGCATTTTTGGCAACAGAGGAGGAACTAAGAGTCCGGATCCCGGCTGACCTGCCGCAGGCTATGCGGTTAATGGAATGGTTTCATCCTGATCTGGCTGCGGAAGAAAAACCAAGCGAATGCGAAACATTTCAAATGATTGCCAAGGTCCTGGAAACAGGAGCTGTAAGCTGGTATCGCCCTACCCTCCCGCCCACCAACGCCTGGAAAAATTGGCCGGACGGCGGGACGTTATAGAATACCCGGAACTGTATGCCTTTTGATAGGGTGTAAAATATAATGGGGATGCAACGAAACATATGCTTTCCGTTAGCGGCTTTCGCGTGTATTCCGGTAAGAGGCAATCAAATAAGCGCTGAGTGCAAAGAACGCACCGAAGGCCATTACGAAAACAACCATCTGACACCACCTGCTGAATGTAAAATCCTGCAGCCGATAATTTTCATCTGCGCCCAGCATTGAGCAGATCTTCCAGCCGGCGGTGCCGTCCACCAGGCCCAGAAAAGCGCCGAACAGTAACGTATTGCGGAGATTGAGGTGCCTTGCCGCCCATTACGCCATGCCAAAATAAAGGGCCAAGGTAGCCAGCCCACGAATGGCAAAAGGAACATGAAGGTGCACGGATGAAAGGGCAGAGAAGGTGTCAAAAGCGAGAATGGATGCGGCGCCGAGTAAGGTTATTTTGGTATCGGGGTTCATAGACGAAAAGTAGGAAATTTCGGGGTGCGGTGCAAGAAATGGAGCGCTGGGTAGAGGCGAGGGGTAGTTCTACCGTCGGGGACATCGAACACCTTTCGCTGGTTCAATGTGACACGCAAATGGATCGGCGCTGTCACATTATTCCTTTTTGTTATAGCAAACCCGGCAATTTATAACGACTTACATAAAGTAAACTTTCAACAAACTTTGAAAGGTGTTCGAACCAGTTCCCCGACACGGTACAACTATAGTTTTTCGCCTTGATGTCAAAAGCACATGGAAAAAGCTTAATCAAAAATTGTTGACTATACTGCCAACTTTGTATCTTTATGATTGAATTTGCGCAGTCGAATCAGATAATGAGTGATTCAGTGAGTGATTTTTGAAAGGGCTTACAACAAATTGATTATAAAGATATTTGTGGATGGGTTGGGGAACCCCCCTCTCCGCAAACAAAAAGAGAAGTGCTCCCCATAGGGAGCATTTTTCGTTTCCGGGAACGGGGCGAACTTGTTCGCCAAAGTGGACGGGAATGAAAAATAACGGCACGATAGTGCCGGTACTTCTCTTTTTGTTTGACGCCCCCATCTTGGGGATCGCCGAAGGCAATCCCCCCCTCTCCGCAGAAATTCACAAGAAAGCCCTATATTTAAGGGCTTTTACGCTTCCTTCCTCTAATACTTTTCTGCATCTTTTCAGTGCCTCGTCAAACGAATCTGTTACATTGGCCCTACCAATGGCAAAGAGCAAACGAGTACCCTTCAAGTCTTTTAACATCTTCCCATCTTTTACTTCAGATAAGATCAATTTGATGCCCCGATGTTGCAGATCCTTATGCACTTCTGTTAATGTCCTTATTCCAGTGGCATCGATCACCGGTACGTGGCGCATGCGGATGATCAGCACTTTGGGCGGCCTTCCGATCTGTTTCATGGCATCTTTAAATTTATAAGCCGCGCCAAAAAATAATGGACCGGTAATTTCAAAGACATCTACCTCTTTGGGCACAGGATATTTGCTCACGGCTTCGCCATCCTCATCATCCGACTCCTCGCTTCCCGCCTGCCCCTTCCATATATTCACCTCGGTGCTTTTAATCATATTTCGCATAAAAAGGAATGTCGCTAGTACAATCCCAATCTCGATAGCAACGGTCAGGTCTACAAGCACCGTAAGCAAAAAGGTCGTCAATAGCACCACCATATCATTGCGTGGGCCTTTCAACACCGCAATAAAATTCTCCCATTCACTCATATTGTAAGCAACCACAACCAGTATCCCTGCTAACGTCGCCATAGGTACCCAGGCAGCCCATTTGCCTACAAAAAGAATGATCAATAAAAGCGTGAAAGCATGCATGATACCGGCAATTGGCGTTCGGCCGCCATTCTTTATATTGGTAGCTGTCCTGGCAATCGCGCCAGTAGCAGGGATTCCCCCGAATAACGCGGAGAAAACGTTCGCTAGCCCCTGCGCTATTAACTCCGTATTGGACCGATGATTTCCGCCGATCATCCCGTCTGCCACCACCGCCGATAATAGCGATTCGATCCCACCTAAAAGCGCAATCGTGAAAGCAGGCTGTATCAGTTGCCTGATCGTATTACCATCCAGGTGTGGTAAAACAGGAGAAGGAAAGGTGGACTTGATCGTTCCAAATCGACTACCGATCGTCTCCACCGGCAGGTGAAAAGCCTGCACTGCCAATGTGGTAAGGATAATGGCGATTAATGAGCCCGGTACACGATGAGTGACTTTAGGCCAAAAGATAATGATAAGAACGGAAGATACGGCGATCCCACATGCGTAAATGTTAAGCGATTGGATATGTTCGGCAAACCCCTGCCATTTTTCCATGAAATTGGCGGGAACAGTACCCATAGTAAGTCCAAGAAAATCCTTTACCTGGGAAGAAAAAATGATGAGTGCGATCCCGCTGGTAAATCCAACGATCAGCGGATGGGGAATGAACCTGATAACCGACCCAAGACCAGCCATCCCCATAAGCACCAGCATAATGCCGGCAATGAAAGTGGCTATGATCAATCCATTAATCCCGTATTGTTGCACAATCCCATATACAATTACGATGAAAGCTCCGGTGGGACCCCCAATTTGAACCCGGCTGCCGCCGAAAGCAGCAATAATGAACCCGGCGATTACTGCCGTAAACAGCCCCTTCTCAGGCGAGACACCGGAAGCGATAGCAAAAGCAATTGCAAGGGGCAGTGCAACAATACCTACAATTAACCCTGCGATCAAATCTTTACCAAACTGATCCCTGCCGTAATTCTTAAATGTATCGACTATTTTCGGCCTGAACATATTCTGATGGCTTTAATGTGGGACTTCACCGGATAAAGTGCTTCCAATCCGTTCAGGGGCATCAGGTTCCTGAGTTCGCCAATTGGGGTTGTATGGAACACAGAACGACAGCCAGATCGCCCTGGATAGACGCATCAGATAAGGTTGGGAAACAAGCAGGGCGACCATATTTAATCCCATCCACCAAAAAAAGCGATTATCATTCAGCGACAAACCTATCAGTAGCCACCAGGCGACAAGGGTAACTCCAGATAAAGCAACCGTCAATCCATAACTAACATAACTGGTGCCATAGTAAAATCCCACCTCTATTTCCATACGCTGCTCACAAACAGGACATTTATCATTCATTTTCATAAATCGTTTCAAATCATAGGAATTGCTT
>DASYBV010000038.1:0-4422 GCA_036500545.1 Puia sp.
GCCGGTGACCACATAGCGTATAGGATTTAAGCTGAAGGGAGGAATGGCAGCGCTAAAGCTACCGGTCATTTTGATCGTATATACACTGTCGAGAGAAAGACCACCGATCTGCAATTGCGGCACAAGAGCATTGTAACCGGCAAGGGCCCCGTATTGAAACCAATGGTTCAGCATGACGCCGGCAGGAAAAAAGAAAGGTCCGGTGGTTTCTCCACCACCGTCAGCAGCGCAAGCTCCACTGGAAAAAGGTACCCAATTACTAGTGGAGATCGATGAAACAGTGATTCCGGAGGGGGCGGTTCCCGTTCTTACCCCAAGGGCAGGATCGCCAAAGACATTGGTCCATCCGCTGACCGATTGCGCGCCTTGCGAAAAATTGAAACTGGCCGTCTGGGCCTGTGCGGCCCGGAGACTTCCGATCAGTAAAAACATCCAGAGTGCTCTTTTCATACTATATTATTTTGGGCGTATATGATAGTTTTTTTCATTATTTATCTATTGCATTGCCGGCAATCGTCCATCATTTTGGCAACACCATGGCCGTATCACTTGTCAGCAGAAACCTGGTATTGATATTCCATCGACTTAAGAATATTATAATCCTGGTCCCGGACACGCTTTAATCTCCCCAATCCATCGTATTCATAATAGGTGATCCGGTTTCCGGGATCACACTGGCTGGTCATACCAACCAGTGGGCTATAGGTGTAGGTCGTCATCTGCGCAGTAACCGGATACAATCGCAGTTCATCGATATGGCCGCTGCCGCCGATGGTAACAGTCGTCTGGCCGGTTACCTTGTGTACATACAAAGTCCAGCTATGGCCATTAAAAGAGACAGTCTTCCCCTTTATCGGATAACCGGAAATAGTACCGGAAATACTGAAAGGAAAACTATTTTCCGTCCAGTAGGAGACGATATAGGTCGTCGCACTGTTCAGACCAGACTTTGAAATATCACTGGATAAAACATAGGAATGGCTCCCCGTTATCCCGGCAGTCGTATCCAGGCTCCCGGAGCCAACCGTCCAGTTACCCGTTCCATCCGCTTCGAAACTGGTATAGGCGATGGAGGCACTGTCTGCATCCACGACCTCCGCGATGGGATAAGACGACTGATAATCCCATAGATAGGTCAACTTATGATCTACCTTTTTTTGTTGCTCCTGGATATTGCCCACAGGATCATATTTCAGCAATGCTACCTGCGGTTTGTAAGCACCATCCCTGGTAATCCCCCCACCGCTCACGCTCGTTGCAGTAAAACTGGTAGAAGGCCCGGCAAACTCGGTAGACCAGATCGTATCCGGCAAGGGCTTATCCGGCCGGTAAGAGGTGAGCACCCCGCCCATGGTCCGCGTATTGGAGCCATCGGCATTCTGAAGCTGTGTATACTTCTCGATGACAGGCGTGACAAGATTCTTATTCTGGAGGTTTCGGATGCCGCTTGTAAAATTATCCGTAGCCGTCAGACCGGTATAATCCAACGGATATTTATTCTGTACGATCTGGGTCTCACCCTTGCTGTTGGTGCTGGTAATGGTCACCGGCTGGAAATGTGCATCGTTGTATGTATAGGAGGTTGTTGTTTGCACATACTTTGTCAGGTCATTCTGGTCATAGAGCCTGATCGTATCGTTAATGAGGGGGGACCAACCGGCCTCAGTAGCATATTGCCCGATGGCATAATCCGATAAGGATGGAGTACTACCATCATTACGAATCGTCGTCGTACCGGCCTTTAAGCTAACATATTCGCTGGTCACTTGCGGTGCATACTTATGGATCGCTTCTTTTATCAGCTCATACTGCCCCGATACACTGTTGTACCGGAAGTTCTTTTCATGGACTGGCTTACCTCTTTCCCAGTCGACGGAAACTCCCGGAGGGAAAGGGAAAGAGGCTGAAATAATATCCGGATATTGATCGGCAGCGGTAAATTGATAGTCATTCCTGCCGAACTCCCCGTTCAGTCCAAGCATTTCCCGGACATATTTATAGGTCACATAAGACCCTTGATCCGCTAAAAGGGTCGCATTCGGAGTGGAACTGATCGTTATAAATTGGCAGGTATGATCAAGACCGTCATCAGGGTCTAAAGTGACCGTGGTCATATTGCCTATAAAGCTGGGGTAACTAAGTATAATACCACTCGAATGATGAATGGAATCGGGCAGGTTATACGTATATTGTTTTATGGATGCCACCCCGGTATCCGTCGTATAATTGGTTATCTTCTTTACCCGGAGCCCGCCTACCGGCGCATCCATCAATAAAGAATCAACCGAATTGGAGGTTTTTTGCCAATGCAGGGTCAGTGTATAGTTTTGCAGTATGCTCGTGTCGGTGACAGAACGAATATCCAGCTTGACGGTAACGGGACCCTTATGGACAAAAATGCCGCTGGTGCTATTACCGGTGATCGTCGCGATATCGCCCGTAGTATCACTAAGAATAGTAACCGGACACCCCCGGATCAGGAGGCTCCCGCAACCAGGGATCGCGTTATAAGTCCAGGTCATCGGCACGCCCCCCTGCCCCTGGTAATCGTCGGTCAGCTCAAAACTGCTATCGACGGTCCTGGGCGCATCGCCCGTTGGATAAAAAATGAACTGGCCTGAACCTACTACGACACTTTGGTTTACGGACAGGTTGTTCACGGCATTTGACTCGTACTCAAATTCGGTCCTGCCGCCCGTTGGATAGACAATAGAGCTCAGGGTACCTGCTTCCGCATTGTTGAAATGGACACTTCTGTCGGCCCCAGAAAAGACGTGATCCGTTCCAAAGATCGAAGACGGGATGATAGTAGTCGGGATCAGATCGGAATTGGGCTCTCCATTGTAATACCCCCACAGATCCTGCCAATAGGACATCCGGGAAGGCAATATATTCGGCGTGATATAGGAAAAACGATAGGTACCCAGAACGGTCGCTCCATCCGAGAAAGATAAACTATCCAAAAACAATCTCCTATTGTTCGGATCGCTCGTATCCCCCAAGGCAGGAAGCGGATAACTTTGATAAAATGTATACTTCTTATAGAAATCTCCATCCGTGTTTTGTATGACGATCGAACTCAGCGATCGTTCGCTTGTAAGATCTTTCCTGGTCTGAGCACTCGGTGTAAAAGTAATGCTCCCATTCTTGAAATGAATGGCCGTCAGCCGAAGGCCACTCACCTCATTGGACCCCGTGCCCCGATCATCTGTTCTGGCCCCACAGGTGTTATCGATAGAATTCTCAATATAACGTGTCTGTATCCCTAAAGTTTGAATATTGCTGCTAACCAGGCCATAGCTAAAAGTGATCGAATCGGTGTTCAGCGCATTGTTGATCTGGGTCAGATACCAGCTACTCGTCGCAATGTAAGCTGTCGGAGATAAGACATTGTTCACACTATATCCATAGGTAGTAGTCTCTTTACTGGCAAAGAAATATTGCTCGCCCACCAGGTCCGTGATCTTGAAGACCTGGTCTTTTCCGAGAAAGTGGCCGAACTCGATCTTATTCCGGGAAGAAGGGATGGTCAGCACTGCTCCGGAAGAATCAAAAATAAATTTACCCGAAGCCCCACCGAAATTGTAAAAGAAAAGGTCTTGCTGACCATCCGCCAACCCCTTCGCCATGCTGTCTATATAATTCACTGCGTTAGGGCCCAAAGTAAAGTTTATATATTTTGTGATGCTGTCATAGGTTTGTAAATACCCCCCCAGCGCGTCATCCGGTATACCCCTTACCTGACGGGTGATGACTCCGCCGGCATTTAACGCCCAGCCGATGCCGACCCACGAGGCGATATCTTCTACTTTTACACCACCTGCATGATAATCCAAAGAAATAGGCAGCTTCAGCCCACCGGTATTGATCTCATAAAGAGGGACACCAATGCTGGGAATACCCGTATAATAACCCACCGGTATTTCTCCAAACTTCCCTAGCGAAGCCGCATTTGGCGAGACAGACATCGGGGAACTAATAGTCGGCAAAGCGTTGCCGACGCCGCCCTGGGCATTCAAATAGCCATACTGCAGGAAAGAAAGTGCCAGGAATATAGAAATGCGGTACATATAAAGCATATATTTCTTACACATTGTTGCTGTCTTTATCTAAAAATTATATCCCACCCTAAACAAAATCGCCTGCGTCTTCGGCACCTGCTGGTAACTTAAAAAATCCCAAAGCAGCTGTAGCTCCCCCTTCACCTTGTTACTGATATGATACTGCTTCGTCACCCCGATCAGTCCACTCTTCGTCCAGTAATCCAAATTGCTGATCTGACGAATAGAATAGATGATCTCCTGGTAGTTATATTCAAATCCTCCATACGCAGAGAAGCTTCCCTTTATCTTTGTCTCGATAAAAGAGCGCAGCCCCGCCCCCTGGCTGGTAATGGCGATATGCGAGATATCCTTCCCCCAG
>DASYBV010000039.1:0-18881 GCA_036500545.1 Puia sp.
TGAAATAGTCAAGATTTGATCTGACAATTGGGATTAACTTTAAGTAACCACACTTATTAATCAACCCCAAAAGTCAGATCATGAAATCAGAATCTAAGTTAATCAAAAGCAAGTTAGGATTACTCCATTTAGCGGAACATTTAGGCAATGTTTCCCAAGCATGCAAGGTGATAGGCTATAGCCGCGATAGCTTCTACAGAATCAAAGAATTGTACGACACAGGCGGCGAGGCAGCCCTGCAGGAAGTCAGCCGGAGCAAGCCCATACTCAAAAACCGTGTAGATCCTATTATTGAAGCTGCTGTTGTAAAAATGGCCTTTGAGTATCCAGCCTTCGGTCAGCAACGGGCCAGTAATGAACTTCGCAAACAGGGTGTCTTTATATCCGCCGGCGGCATCCGAAGCGTTTGGCTCCGGCATGACCTGGAAGTGTTCGATAAGCGCCTGAGGTCATTAGAGGCCCAGATAGCCAAGGAAGGGCTCGTCCTCACGGAAGCTCAGGTTATAGCCATGGAGCGTAAGAAAGAGAAGAGGGAGGCCTTTGGAGAAATAGAAACAGAACACCCGGGATACCTGGGATCCCAGGACACTTATTATGTTGGAAATATCAAGGGCGTGGGCCGGATCTACCAGCAGACCTTCATCGATACCTATTCCCGGGTGGCCTTCGCCAAACTCTATGAAACTAAGCATGCTATCACGTCTGCGGACATCCTAAATGACCGGGTTCTGCCCTTCTTCGAAGAGCACCAGATACCGCTGCTGCGCGTGTTAACCGATCGGGGTACAGAGTTCAAGGGAAAGCCGGAGCACCATGAATACGAGCTCTATTTACAGATCGAGGGTATTGAGCACAGCAAGACCCAGGTACGCCATCCTCAGACCAACGGAATCTGCGAACGCTTGCACCGGACCATCCAGGAAGAGTTTTATGCTGTCGCCTTCCGGAAAAAACTATATACCAGCCTGGACGAAATGCAACTGGACCTCGATGAATGGATGAAATATTACAATCAGGACCGAGCTCACAGCGGAAGATACTGCTACGGAAAAACGCCGATGGAAACTTTTAAGGAATCTCTTATCTTAGCAAGGCAGAAGATGATAGGACAATCCACCCCTGCAGCGTGACAAATATATCCTAACCCTAAAAAACTAAAATCCCTTATTGTCCGATCAAATAGTGTCTATTACAAGTTATATTCGCTTCAAAGATATGTCGTTTTCAAAATGATTAAATGTCTATTAATGTTGTTTTAGAACGAATAAGGATATTATGAAGCTTCTTCTCACTTCTTCCGGTATCAGCAATAGGAGTATCCACACTGCACTGGTTGACCTCCTCGGCAAACCAATTGCCGAGTCCAACGCTCTTTTCATTCCTACTGCGATATACCCCTATCCTCGTGGTGCGTATATGGCATGACAGGCGATCTATGGAAACCCCAAATCACCCTTGTCCCAATTGGGTTGGACGTCAATGGGTGTGCTGGAACTTACTGCGCTGCCCAGTATCGATAAAGAGGTTTGGGTTCCGGCGGTCGCGGAGGCTGATGTCCTGTTGGTTTGGGGCGGTGATGTCTTATACCTGGGATTCACCCCGGGGGGGTGATCAGCCGGATAGTTATAACGGCTCAGGGAGTGGGACTGGTAGACTTTGCGTTGATCCCGCATCTGGATAATGAGAACCATCCGGACGCCTCAGAGGCTAATGCAGAAAAATGGGCTGCGAAGCTACCCGTTCCGGTATATGCGATAGACGATCAGACCGCCATCAAGGTAGTAAACGGCACAGTCGAGGTCGTTTCCGAGGGGCACTGGAAACTATTTAGTCGTTAAATAAAGTCTACCGCTTGGGAGTCAGGCAATGGTAAGCTTTCAATTTTCTAAACTATATTCCTTTTGAATAAGTTCAATCAGGTTGGCAGCTTTATTTCGATATTGCTCTTCCCAATATTCAATGATCACAATATCGGCTTTCTCGAGTCTGATGAAGGAATAAAGTTGTTCGAGCGAGGCTCTGTCGTATCGCAATAATATTTCCTTATGAGGCAAATAAGTATTGTATATCGGGTCGTTATTGTCCAGTGGAATTTCAGGCAAAGAGATCAATTGCATGGCAAATTCATCCAGCTTTTGCCAGCGGGGAACATAAAAATGTTCGGCAATAAAATTCAGATCGCGGTCATACAGTAAGTTCAAATTGCTGATTGCTTCAATTACCGGCTGATTTTTAAGAATACTGAAGCCGCCTGCATTTTTTAACTGTACCAAGGTATTGTCGTAACGGGTAAAAAACCAATTCCATCCATAGAAATAAACAAAGTGATGATAAAAGGTATCCTGTACATCAATGTTATGCAGCTTTTCTGTGGGAATGGATAAGGCGCTATCCATTTTCCTGACCAGTGATTTTTGCAAACTCGTGATTTGTGCTATTTCGGCGGTGTCTTTTCGCAGATCTGCAAGCATACTCTGCATATACTTTTTTTCTTTCTCTTTATTCGCAATCCCTTCCCGTATATTTTCTGCAAAGAAGCCCATCGTTACTGCAAGAAATATCATCAGGAATTCTAAAAAATACTCTTTCCATTTTTTGGGTTTATGATGAAGGTCGGGGTGATGATGTACTTCCATATTTTCTGTATCTTGGTTTGGGGTTACTTTGTTGGTATAGCTGTCTACCATTTATATTCAAGTTAGTTGGTGAAACCGTACTACAATATAAAGATTAAAAAATATATTTATGAGACCCTAAGCAACTCTGTTATTAGGATCGGCACCAAACGCAAAAAGCCCCGATCGAGAGATCGGGGTTTTGGTCATTGTTCTGACTACTGTTTTTTGAACTGATTTAACTTAAATTCTTCCTCATAAACAAACTAATTGTCTCCTAGTCGTTCGCAAAAATTGACCTAAAGAAAATATAGTAAATAAATGATTGTGAGCGTTTTAGGAGCAATTATCACTTGAAATTCTTGAAAAAATTTCTAAAATAATACTCTGCTAAAGGCGGAAACTTCTAATCGGGTGTGTCCTATTCTGGTAATGATCCGCGATTACCTGTACTTAGAAAAGCAGAGAGAAGTTTAGCTATTTTGCCTCTTTATGCTATTGGCATCCGAAGTTTTGCCACAGACAATCGCATCATCTTTGCATTGGTTGTATGAGATATTTTATTTATATTACTAGTCTCAGAACGTTCCTGTAAAAGCAAGAGGTATGAATTTTTATCGACATCATTGGTATTATGTTGGTGCCGGAGAGGTTTCTCCTGAATGCGAACCGGTGTTTGTTACCAACGTATTTCTTGCCTATCCGCTCGTAATTTGTCTTTTTTGCCCAATTGGTATTTGCTATTTTTCGCTGATGGATGTGGCACATTTAGCGTCGACCGGAGATTTTATCATTGGCAGTGTAGTCGCTCTATTGGCTGCTTTTGTAACCGTGGTATTGCCATTAAGATTGATGAGCAGTAAAGGATCGAGGTTTCCATTTTCGGAAGCTGAAATGGGCGGCTTTGGAAAAACGAAAGTTCGGGCAATCAGGCAATCATAAATATGCGATTTGTAGTTTTAGGTACTGGCTGCCATAAATATGCTGATGCTTTAGATTTTGTAGCAAGGTTTCCTGACTAAAAACCATGCAAATTCGTAACTTAATTTAAAAAAATGGAATATTATCGCCATCACTGGTATTACATTGGAGGCATTCTTTTTGTAGGACTGTCGTTTTCTATGTGTTTTTTTGGAAGCAGTTTCAGTGAGATTCAAGTAATTCTCATTTATAGTTTCATGGCAATGCTGGTACATCAAGTGGAGGAATATTTGTATCCGGGCGGCTTCCCTTTAATTGCGAACAAAGCTATGTTTAAAGAGAATAATGCACCCGATCGTTACCCATTAAATGCGAATCAATGTATGATTAGTAATGTGTTTTTAACTTATCCGTTCTATATTATTCCTATTTTTTTTCCAGAGGCTATTTGGCTTGGCCTGGCAGTCGTAGGATTAGGTCTTTTTCAGGTTGTCGCACATTGCGTACTTGAGAACCTATTGCTTAAACGCTTTTACAATCCCGGTTGTGCAACGGCGCTGTTCTTATTTTTGCCTATCGGAGCTTATTATATCTCTTATGTAACAAAACATCATCTGGCAACCAAAGCCGACTTTGCTGTTGGTTCCGCTGTTACTCTGGCAGCTATTTTGGTATTATTTCTCCTGCCGATTTTATTATTGAAAAACAAAAATTCGAGGTACCCGTTTTCAGAATTTGAGATGAAAGCCTTGGGCTAATACTAACGCCAGACACCTCGAGCAGAAGAACTTTTGCAGGAGAGAGAAGATAAATTTTTGAGACTTGTTGCTTCGGCGATCGCTGTTAAGCAGACAACTATGGTTCGAACTCGCCCGAAACGATGTAGGGGAATCGAACCAGCTCGATGATGAAACTGATGTGGAATTCGTATTTCTGTGCCACACTTACCCTTCGAGAAGTGTTCGAAGTCCCCGACCTTCCCGTAGATTTCATCCTTTCCGCTTTGAGCAGAAACTGGTTCAGCATCCTCTGTCGGAGCCATTTTCATGAAAATGGGTAACTTTGGCAGACTAAATACTGAAATCTTTATGGAGATTAAAAGGGTTGGTTCACGGTCTTCCGGGAAGGGGCCAGAAGATTGGTTTACAGGAACGGTAAGGATTGATCCGCTCTTTCAGACAGAGCCACCTGCCCGCGTCGCAGGGGCCAGCGTGACGTTTGAGCCGGGAGCCCGAACAGCCTGGCATACGCACCCCTTAGGGCAGACTCTTATTGTGACAGCTGGCCTCGGCTGGGCGCAGCGGGAGGGAGGGACTGTGGAGGAGATCCGACCAGGTGATGTGGTCTGGTTTGCGCCTGGTGAGAAACACTGGCATGGTGCGTCACCGGCAACAGCTATGACTCACATTGCTATCCAGGAAGGTCTGCAGGGAAAGGTGGTGGACTGGATGGAAAAGGTGTCCGACGACCAGTATAGATTGTAACTAAAGGCGTAACCTAGCTTAAAGCCAGTAATATGAAATATGGTGCCAAAGTAATTTTCATCATTTTTTCTCTCATTACAAGCAATCATTTGATGTCTCAAAGCAATTCCAGTCGCTATATGCGACTAGCCAGAATAGTTGTAGATTCCGCGCAATTGGAGAATTATCGCGCTGCTCTAAAAGAAGGAATGTCAACTGCTGTTAAAGGTGAACCGGGTGTGATTAGTCTATCAGCGGTTTATGAAAAAGAGCGCCCCACGCACGTAACAGTATTTGAAATTTACACTGATGAAAATGCTTATAAAGCTCATATTCAGACAGCCCACTTTCTGAAATATAAAACTGCAGTACATGGCATGGTAAAATCTCTTGAGCTGGTTGATGTATCACCGATCGCAATGGAAACGAAGTGAGTAATTTCAATATTTAGGTTATAGCCCTTTACTCGCCTGGATGTACCTAAGCGCAATTTGAATATGCGGCTGAAGTGTTGAGGATATGATCAAAATGCTAAAAGATGCGGCGGATATAATAATAGCGGACTTTGAATACCCTAAAATGTCAGTGATCACTAAATTAAAAAGCCGAAATCGCATGATTCCGGCTTCATATTAAAAATTTGTACCGCGTAGGGGAGTCGAACCCCTCATTCCTCCGTGAAAGGGAGGCGTCTTAACCGATTGACCAACGCGGCGTTTTTCTCAGTAGCCTTAACCGGGTTTCCGCTACAGGTTTCCGTTAAAGGAGTGCAAAGATATAGGCAAGTTGAAAAATGGCCAAATTTTTTACGGTTGATACTCAATTCTTTTCCCGGCCCACGATTTCCCCATTTCACGCATTTCTATCATGTCCAACCCGTTTTTGGCCGGACCAAGCCCTTGGCTGTAAGAAAATTAGACGTTCTTTACAATTGATAGCCAAAAATTTACAATATCGTAATCGGGCAATATTGTAACTTCGCTACCTCATTTTTTAAATTCAAACACTTAGTTATGAGCACAGTTAAAGTTGCTATTAATGGTTTTGGCCGGATCGGACGTTTGGCTTTCCGCCAGATCCACGGTTTGGAGGGAATAGAAGTAGTGGCGATCAATGATTTAACAAGTCCAAAGGTATTGGCTCACCTGCTCAAATATGACAGCGCACAGGGTCGGTTTGACGAAGAGGTCAAGGCCACCGAAAACTCGATCGTCGTTAATGGCGAGGAAGTAAAAATATATGCTCAGAAGAATCCCGCAGAGATTCCCTGGAAACAACATAACGTGGACGTAGTCCTGGAATGTACCGGCTTTTTCACGGATAAAGATAAGGCCATGGCACATCTTAGCGCGGGCGCCAAAAGAGTCGTTATCTCGGCTCCTGCTACCGGCGATCTGAAAACCATCGTTTTTAACGTCAACCATGATATCCTGGACGGCAGCGAGACCATCATTAGCTGCGCCTCCTGTACGACCAACTGCCTTGCCCCAATGGCGCAGGTACTGGATAAGCAATACGGCATCGTGACCGGTCTGATGACGACGATCCATGCCTATACCAATGACCAGAACACCCAGGATGCACCCCATCCCAAAGGAGATCTTCGTCGCGCCAGGGCCGCTGCAGCGAATATCGTCCCTAACAGCACCGGTGCCGCCAAGGCGATCGGATTGGTCCTGCCCCAGCTGAAAGGTAAACTGGACGGCGGCGCTCAGCGCGTACCGGTCCTCACAGGATCACTGACCGAACTGGTGACCGTCCTGAAGAAAAAAGTCACCCTCGAAGAGGTAAACGCCGCTATGAAAGCAGCCGCCAACGAAAGTTTCGGTTATACCGAAGACGAGATCGTAAGCAGCGACGTAATCGGCATCCGTTATGGCTCCCTGTATGATGCCACCCAGACCCGGGTAATCGCCAATGGCGATCATCAACTGGTCAAGACGGTCAGCTGGTATGACAACGAGATGAGCTATGTCAGCCAACTCGTTCGCAGCCTGCACTATTTTGCCAAATTGATCTCTAAATAAGATTTGACCGCATAGGCCCGGTCTGCTACCCGCAGACCGGGCTTTTTACCTTATATTATATGAGCCAATTCAGCCAGCATAACTTTGCAAATGAAAAAGCCCTGATCCGGGTGGATTTTAACGTTCCATTGAACGATAAATATGAGATCACCGATGACACCCGTATGCGGGCCTCCATCCCCACCATCAAAAAGATCCTCGCCGACGGCGGCAGCGTCATCCTGATGAGCCACCTGGGGCGGCCCAAGGACGGGCCCACGGAAAAATATTCGCTCAAACACCTCGTTGCCCACTTGCAGGAACTGCTCAATGCGCCTTCGGGTCCCGGCAAATCTGCTGCGAATGTGACGGTTCTTTTTGCCAACGACTGCATCGGAGAACCCGCTACCAGCGCCGCCGGCAAGCTGAAACCCGGGCAAGTACTGCTGCTGGAGAATCTTCGCTTCCATAAAGAAGAAGAGAAAGGTGATAAGGGTTTTGCGGAGGAACTGTCCAAACTGGGGGATATCTATGTCAACGACGCGTTCGGCACCGCCCATCGCGCCCATGCTTCCACAGCCGTGATCGCTCAATTCTTCCCTAAGGACAAACGGATGTTCGGTCTGCTGATGGAGAACGAGGTCAACAGTGCGGAAAAGATAATGCACGAAGCGCAAAAGCCCTTTACCGCCATTATCGGCGGAGCAAAAGTGTCCGACAAGATCCTCATCATCGAGAACCTGCTCGAACGGGCTACCGATATCATCATCGGCGGCGGCATGGCCTATACGTTCTTCAAAGCCCTCGGCGGCAAGATCGGCAATTCTCTGTGTGAGAACGATCGTCTGGATACAGCCCGCGAACTCTGCGAAAAAGCAGAAAAGAAGGGCGTCCGCCTACACCTGCCCGCTGACAGCATCATCGCCGATAAATTCGCTGCGGATGCCAACGATTCATCGGCTCCAAGTAATAATATCCCCGACGGCTGGATGGGCCTCGACATAGGGGAGAACGCCTGCGAGCAATTCACCAACATCATCCACCAATCCAAAACGCTTCTCTGGAATGGCCCCATGGGCGTTTTTGAAATGGAAAAATTCCAACGCGGAACAAAGGGCATTGCCCGTGCCGTCGCGGAAGCCACCCAAAAAGGCGCCTTTTCTCTTGTAGGCGGTGGAGATTCCGTGGCAGCCGTTAACCAATTCGGATATGCCGATAAAGTGAGCTATGTCTCCACCGGCGGAGGTGCGCTGCTGGAATATTTTGAAGGAAAAGAATTACCGGGTATCGCCGCGATCAAAGGATAGACCGCGGCGACGCCGGATTTCTAGTATTTGAAGGCCTTCCCTCCGGCCATTACCTCTTGTTTCTTCTCATCGAAAGTGACTTTTTCTCCCGTACGGTAGGCTGCATTCGCCATGATCACGGCGATCGAATGATGATAGCCCGCCTCGATAGGTGCATTTGGTTGTTTCCTGCTCCGCACGCACTCCATCCAATTCCGTACATGGGCTGTTGTCAGGGGATCACCACCGGTACTGGCATCCGTGGAGATCTTCTCACCCAGCTCCTTTAAGGAGACTTCCGGCAACAGATTCGCCTCCATCCCCATCGCCTTGGCATAGTTCTCTTTCAATCCTCCTTCGGAATTTATCTTATTGGTATCCAGGTTCATGGTACCGCCATTGGAATGATAGATCTCCTTTGTTTCTCCGGCTGAATTCGTCTGCCGGGAAGTGAATACCACCTGGAAACCACTGCTGGGATCCTCCAGCGGACCATAATCGAAGACTACCGTCATCGTATCGGCATTCCGGCGTCCATCCTTCCAGGCATAGATACCGCCATTGGCAGACGCAGAACGGGGATGCGGAAGACCGGCAAACCAATGTACCGTGTCGATCTGGTGGCTCATCCATTGACCGGGGAGACCGGAGGAGTAGGGCCAGAACAATCGGAATTCAAGATGTTTGCGGGCATCAAAGGGTTCGTAGGGACGATTGATAAGAAAACGCTTCCAATCCGTATCCTCCTCTTTCAACTGCGCCACCAATGCCGGTCTGCGCCAGCGTCCTGGCTGGTTGACATTCCAGGTAAGCTCCACCATCACGATCGGTCCGAATTTGCCCGACTGGATAAAATCGGCTGCCGCATGATAATTCGCTCCACTCCGGCGCTGGGAACCGATCTGCACGATCTTTCCTGAATCTTTTACGGCCTTCAGCACCGCACGCGCATCTTCCATCGTCTCCGCCAGGGGCTTTTCCGTATAGGTATCCCGCCCTGCTTTCACCGCTTCTATCGTATGCCAGGCATGCTGGAAGTCCGCCGTGCTGATCATGACCGCATCGACGTCCTTATTCGCATAAAGCTGATCGTTATTGACGCAGGCCTGTACCGGGTGACCCATTTTCTGAGCCAGGAAATCGCTGCCGTCCTCCCTTCGTTTCTTCCATATATCCGATACGGCGATGATATCGAAATTCAGTTCCTTGTACGATTTCAAAAAGGCGGGGATGTGATCGTTGCGATGTCTGTCGGAGAAGCCTACCACGCCCACGCGCACTCGATCATTCGCTCCTATGATACGACGATAGCTGCTGGCGCTCAGGCCTAACGTGCCCATATAGGTGGCGGCGCCGGCCATAGAGCTTTTGAGGATAAATTCCCTGCGGGATGTTGTCATATGGATGTTATTTTAGAATTTTTTTGCCGTATTCAAATGTACTAATTTAGGACTTCTCATCACTAAAACGCCTATTATATGTATACGATCGTCTCTTATTTACGCAAACGTTTTCGCCCGGGATCGCGGAACGCCTTTTTCCGTCCGGGATACACGGTTTTACAGGTTGCGGCCCGTGTGTCCCTTCCGATCCCTGTTTTTTTTATTGCGTATACTACTTCCGCCCAATCCCTGCCGATACAGGTAGTCTCCGACCCCGCGGCGCGTACGGTGACGATCAAAGCCGGGGGCGATCCCTTCACCACCTTTATTTATCCGGATACCCTGGAAAAACCGACCCTTTACCCCATCTATGCACCCGACGGACAGTTGATCACCCGGGGGTTCCCACTGGCCCCCCGTTCGGGCGAACCCGTCGATCATCCCCACCATATCGGTCTTTGGTTCAACTATGAAAATGTAAGCGGGCTCGACTTCTGGAATAACTCCTATGCGATCCCGGCTGCTAAAAAACATCAATACGGCTGGATCCGCACCCAAAAGATAACAAAGGCGACCAGCGGCACCAAAGGCACCCTGCAATATACGGCCGACTGGACCGATCAGCAGCGCCATGTCCTGTTGCAGGAGACCACGACCTTTGTCTTCAGCGCCAACAAAGGAGAAAGGATCATCGATCGAACAACCACCCTCAAAGCAGTCGCCGATACCGGGGTATCCTTTAACGATGCAAAAGACGGACTCCTGGGATTACGGGTTACAAAGGAACTGCAGATCCCGTCCAATGCACCGGGACAATTTGTTGACGATAAGGGAAATGTGACAAAGGTGGCTGCCGGCAATACCCCAGATATCAACGGTAATTACCTGACCTCGGAGGGAAAGACCGGTGATAGCGCCTGGGCGACCCGAGGCACCTGGTGCCTGCTCTATGGCAAAAAACAACAGGATATGCTTAGCGTAGTCATCATAGACCATCCCGGTAACCCCGGCTATCCCACCTACTGGCATGCACGGGGATACGGTCTTTTTGCCGCTAATCCCCTGGGACAGAAAGTATTTAGCAATGGGCGTCAAACCCTCAATTTCCATCTGGCAAAAGGACAATCCGCCACTTTCCGATATCGGATAGTCATAGCCGCGGGGCAGGAGCGTTTGTCTACCGGCCATATCCGGCAACTGGCCGATGCTTTTGCCGGTCTGAAGTGAGAATACCCGCCGGTACGCCTAAAATAAGGTGTGCTGCAATTCCAAAAATGCTACTTTTACTGCGTTAACCTAAAATCTAAAAAAATGAGTACGAAGAATCTGACCTTACTGGTTATAGTAGTTTTTATTTTGTTATTGGGAGGATGTGGTTGCAACGGGTATAATAACATGGTCAAGCTGGATGAAAATGTAAAAGGCAAATGGGGAAATGTACAGAGCGAATATCAACGTCGTACGGACCTGATCCCCAACCTGGTCAATACAGTAAAAGGTGCCGCCAATTTCGAGCAGCAGACCCTTACCAATGTGATGGAGGCTCGCGCCAAAGCCACACAGGTAAAGATCGATGCCAACAATCTTACCCCGGATAAGATCGCCCAGTTCCAGCAAGCCCAGGGACAGGTAAGCAGCTCTTTGAGCAGATTGCTGGCCGTGGTTGAAAATTACCCTGACCTGAAGGCAACGCAAAACTTCCGCGATCTGCAGGCCCAGTTGGAAGGCACGGAGAACCGGATAAAAGTATCCCGTAATGACTTCAACGCCGCAGTGCAGGATTACAACTCAACTGTTCGTCGATTCCCCAATAATATTTTTGCTGGTATGTTCGGGTTTGGCGCAAAGGGATATTTCCAGTCGGAGCCCGGATCGGACAAGGCTCCTGATGTCAAATTTTAATTGTATGGACGTTTAAATCTCTTGTCTTGCATATCCCATTTTTTTCCCGGAAAGAATTGTTTACCGCTGAGGAGAAACAGCAGATCGTCAGTGCCATACAGGCGGCAGAGCGATGCACCAGCGGCGAGATCCGCGTATTTGTGGAAAGCCGCTGCCGTTTTGTAGACCCGCTCGACAGGGCGGCAGAGGTCTTTACCGGGCTGAATATAACACAGACGGCCGCACGCAATGGCGTATTGGTCTATGTAGCGTTGAAGGACCGCCAACTGGCCCTCCTCGGGGATAAGGGCATCCATGAAAAAGTGGGACGGGAATTCTGGAATCAACAGGTACAACTCATCCTGTCCCATTTCAACCGGGCAAATTATGCCGGAGGGATCGCCCGGGTAGTGACGGAGATAGGAGAGGCCCTGCGGACGCATTTCCCTTATGACAAAGACACCGATACGAATGAATTACCGGATGATATCGTGTTCGGGAGATAAGAAAAAACGATCGAACAGGTCCATTAAAAAAGATATACGGACATAAAACAAATGTGTCGAAAATAAATTGAACCAGCGTAATGAAGAATATCCGGTCCATACTATTTCCCTTTCTCCTTTTGCTGACGATTCTGCCGGTAGTCCATGGACAGCAGATCCCCGCCAAGCCTGATCCGCCCCGGCTGGTCAACGATTTTGCCCATGTCCTGACACCGGATCAGGCGGCGACGCTGGAACATAAGCTGGTAGCCGACGATGACAGCACTTCCATACAGATCGTCGTGGTGACCGTACCGACGACCGGGGATTATGCGATCGAAGATTATGCCCTGAAGATCCTTCGGGACTGGGGTGTGGGTAATAAAAAAACGAACAACGGCATAGTCATCCTGGCAGCAATACAGGATCATAAGGTCTATATAGCGACCGGCTATGGCATGGAGGGTTCCGTACCGGACATCACGGCAAAATCCATCGTCGACAATGAGATCATCCCCAATTTCAAAGGCAGCGACGGGGACAATTTTTACCGGGGTTTCGACGGTGCCGCCGATGCGATCATAAAAGCAGCTGCCGGTGAATACAAAGCGCCCGATGGATATGCGCAACGGGGGCAACGACATTCCTCCGGACGGGGAGGAAATATCATTGGATTGGTCGTGATCATCTTTATTATACTCTTCCTTATCGGCCGCGGCAGAGGCGGTGGGGGCGGTGGCGGCATCTTCGGAGGCAGCGGCATCCTTCCCTTTATGCTGGGTACTATGCTTGGAAGTAGCGGCAGGGATAGTGGTGGTTGGTCCGGTGGAGATAGCGGTGGAGGTGGAGGAGGGGGGTTCGGCGGCTTCGGTGGCGGAAGCGGCGGCGGCGGTGGCGCCGGTGGCAGCTGGTAAAAAGTTAATAAAAAGAAGAAGAGGGGCCTGCGCCCCTCTTCTTCTTTTTATTTAAAAGCCTTTCTTCATCTTTGATTCTACATAATCAGCCTGCTCCTGCAGTCCGGCTGCCTTCTTCTTACCGGCGATACTGTTGAGCGCATTATTGATATAGGGGTCTGTCTGGGTCCGGTAAGCCTTGGGGATAGATTCCCTGAACTTGATCAGGATATCCACTCCTTTCTTTACCTTTTCCGTATTGGTAACCTTGCCTATCAGCGTGGCATAAGGACCTACGAACTGGAACTTATTAGAGCTTAGCGGCATCTTATCAAAATTATCGGAGATCGCATCAAAGCTGCTTTCGTCACCGGATTTGATCAATACCTGGTTGATGGCGGCCGTCAGATCGCCTTTTGTAGGTTCTTTGATCAGTTTCTTTGCGATGGTGTAGGCGGCGGCGCTGTCGATACCCGACAGAGCTTCCAGTGCATTCCCGGCTACCGAATAGGAAGAATCGGAAGTAGCCTGCTGGAAGAGGGCTTTGTAGGCCGGGTTGCCATAACTGCCCAATAATTCGATGGCTTGTGCCTTTACGACCCGGCTGGGGTCATGGGCGGCCATATCGGCGATCATTGGTTCAAAGGCGGTCTTTACGGCATCCCTTTTCAGGTCGAGCTTGCTCAGGGTATATTGCCGGAGACGAAAATATTTGTCCTTTAGCGCGGCTTTCATCAGATCAGCCGCTTTGGGATCGTCCTGGTGCTTCGAGCAAAAGTCGATCGCCTCCCTCCGGTCGACATAAAGACCCGCATATTTATACTGGAAAATAAAATTGTCCAGGGTCTTGTTGTCTTTCTTTTCGCAGAGCAGCACCTTATCGCCATCCACATTTACGAGACTGGGATATTCGTTATAGGAAAAGGTGAATGTATCCGTTTTACTTTCTATCCATACCTTATGGCGTTCCTTTGCGGGGCCATTATAAATATCGATAGCGATGGGAAGCCGGAAGATCTTGCCCGTTTCTTGTGTCTGGTTAACAAACACCTGCACCTTTTTGGCGGCATCATTGTAGGCATAATCGATGGATAATTTCGGGTGTCCGCTGCCGTAATACCATTGATTCCAGTACCAGTTGAGATCCTGGCCGGTAACTTCTTCAAAAGCCAGGCGAAGGTTTTGTGCTTCCGCCGATTTGAACTTATTGGTGGTCAGGTAAAGGTTGAGGGATTTGAAAAAGGCGCTGTCCCCTACATAGTTCCGCAGCATATTCAGGATCCGCCCGCCCTTGGGGTAGCTTACCTGGTCGAATACATCTTCCTTATCCTTGTAATGGAAGCGGACGAGGTCCTTGGTGGCGTTCTCCGGCTGCCGCAGATAACTTTGGATCCCGGCATAATTCACGGCATCGCCGGCATCCTTACCGTATTTATATTCATTCCATAATGTCTCACTATAATCGGCGAACGATTCGTTCAGGGTGATATTGCTCCAGCTTTCGGTCGTGACCAGGTCGCCGAACCATTGATGAAAGAGCTCGTGGGCGATAACGTCTTCCCAGGCATTGCCGTCCGTCAGTTCGCGGGCATCCTGCTGTGCCGCTTCTGCATGCAGAGTCGAGGTGGTATTTTCCATGGCGCCGCTGACATAGTCCCGGCCTACGATCTGGTCGTATTTGGGCCAGGGAAAATCGACTCCCGTGATCCTTGAATAAAACGCTATCATTTCGGGTGTATGCCCAAAGATCCTCCGGGCTACCGGTGCATATTCCTTCTCTACATAATAATTTACATCTTTGCCTTTGTAGGAATCTTTGACGATAGCATAATCGCCTACACCCATAAAGAAGAGATAAGGCGCGTGGGGCAGGTCCATTTTCCAGTGATCGGTACGGGTGCCGTCGCCGTTCTGTTTCTGATCGATCAGCTTGCCATTGGAGAGGGTCACATATTTGGCCGGGACGGTCATCGTGATCTCTTCAGTGGTTTTCTGGTTGGGCTTGTCGATGGTAGGGAACCAGGCGGAATTTGCTTCCGTCTCTCCCTGTGTCCAGATCTGGGTGGGCTTATCCTTATCTTCTCCCTTGGGATTTATAAAATACAGGCCCTTGGCATCCGTAATGGCGGCACTCCCCTGTACCTTCAGTTCATTGGGTTTGGAGGTATAATCGATGTACACCGTATACTTATCCGTGTGTTTATAGGTCTTGTCCAGGTGGATACGAAGGAACATTCCGTCATAATCATACTTCAGGGGTACCCGTTTGCCATCTTTCAGGACAGCCACTTCATGGATATCCATTCCTTTGGCGTCGAGGGTTAGTGAATCACTGGGATAGAAGTGGGGTTTAACGGTTACCCATTCTTTGCCATACATATAGGATTTGTCGTAATCAAATTTGACATCCAGCCGGGTGTCGATCAGGTCGCTATATTTCGTGGCGGTGGCTCTGTATACCTTCTGCCAGGATTCGTCGCCGGATGCCGGCTGTTGCGCCCGGACGACGAGCATACAGGATGCCAGCCAGCCAAATAGTAAAAGCACATGTTTTCCGGCCCGGATCGTTAACTTTCCAAGATTGGAAGGGAATTTTGATTGGATTTCGTTCATAATATGTTTTTTCTGTCGTTAAAGATAATAGTTGGCTTGTGTAACAAAAGGAAAATTGGATAAAAGGTTGCCTATTCCGCATTCTACCCAGTTGCCGGGACATCGGGATCTGAATTCCGGGGTGGAACCGGCAGCAAATCTTCTATCTCTTTTGTCTTATTGCATGACAACTATTCGACAAATGTATTATTCGGTTAATCTGTTCATTGTGATTTTATCAATTTAATGTAGGTTTACATTGGAAAATAACCCCCATCCATGTCCAAAATCGGTTTGGTAATCATTTTGATTTTGCTAGCGGGTAAAAACTATGCGCAGCAGGATTATTTCGTTCTGATCCAGGCAGAAAACAAACAGTCCTTTTATGTCCGCCTGGGCAGCAAATCCTTTAGCTCCTCTGCAGAAGGAACCCTGATCCTTTCCCAGTTGAAAGACAGTACCTATACTATTACTATAGGCTTTCCCGGTCAGGTCTTCCCCGAGCAGCCCTTCTCCGTCAATCTCCAACACAAGGATCAGCAATACCTTCTTAAGGATCAGGGGGAAAAGGGGTGGGTATTGTATAATCCACTGACGGGTGAGACGAGGTCGCCCGATCCGAAAGAGGACAAAGGAGCGGAGGCGCAGCCTCAGGGCATTAAAAAAGATGACGCTTTTTCCCGTCTCATGGCAGGAGTGGTGCATGATACGGCAGTTATGTATAATACGTATGCGACTAATCCCATTACCAGCCCGGTTACCGTCCCGACTCAGCCGGACTCGACCGGGATATTGCCGACCGGCGCACCTGCCCGATCAATGGCAGTGGATTCACCAATAGCCCGGACCAGCGGCCATTCCGATACGCTGGCCGTTGCCAACTCTTTAACGGCTGCATTACCCGCTACCCCGATCGACACGACGGCGGCAGTCGCCCATATCGATAAACCTGTCGTTCAGCCAGACAGACAAGCCGGTCAGCCGGATAGTGTTTTGGCAGTTTCTCCCATTATGGTGGCCCCGCCGGTCACTGCTCCGGTCGATAATTCGCCGGCTGGTGGCTCTTCAGCGACAGGGACCGACTCCCTTATAAAAAAGCCTCTGGGCCGTCCGTCCGTCGTAAAACTTAGCGAACGTAAGCTGCCGCATAGTCTTCGGCTGGCTTTTTCGGACCGCAATCCGGGTAAAAAGGCGGATACTGTCATTCTGTTTATCATGAAGGATACGCCGGCCGTTTCCGGTCCGCGTACTACCAGGGGTGCTATAGCCGGTGCTGGCTTGCTGGTCCCCCCGCCCGGAAAGAACCTGCATCCTGCCGATACGGGTCACCGGATATCCCCCAGGACCAATGGATCGGATGCATCGGTTCCGCCGGTTTCCGCAACGGCGACAGCTAATACCTCAGAAACGCCCAAAAACAAGCCCGATACTGTCCAAAAACGTTCCTCTGCCAGGGCGCCGTTGCCTTTTGTCAACTCCGACTGCCATGAATTTGCCACGGACTATGACCTGGACAAGCTGCGGGTTAAAATGCTCGAGGCCGGTAAGGACGAAGATCGTATCCAGGCGGCCCGGAAAGTGTTTAAGACCAGGTGTTTTAGTACCCGGCAGATCAGGGCCCTCAGCGAGGTATTCACGACAGATGCCCTCAAATTCAAATTCTTTGAAACGGCTTATCCTTTTGCCTCTGATGATCATTTTCGGGAACTGGCGAATACACTGGCTGATCCGGTATATAGCAGCAAATTCAAGGCGATGACCGGCCAGCAATAACTGCCAGGCACCGGTTCCGGTCGGGCATGTTCTGTCATGTTCCCTCATCCCGCTATCTTTGTCCCGCGCCGACCGGCGTCTTCATTACCGTATATGCCCAGATATTTCTTGGAAGTCGCCTATAAAGGCACGAATTACAGTGGATTCCAGATCCAGGACAATGCCAACTCCATCCAGCAGGAGGTGGAGAAGGCCTTGGCCATTTTCTTCCGTCAGCCGCTTTCGTTGACGGGCTCCTCCCGGACGGATAGTGGGGTACATGCTCTGCAAAACTTTTTCCACTTTGATTTTGAAGGAGTTATAGAGCCGCGAATCCTTTATAATATCAACGCGCTGTTACCCGGGGATATCGCACTGAAGGGATTTTACCTGGTTGCTCCTGATGCGCATTGCCGTTTTGATGCCATCGGCCGGGAGTACCGGTATTATGTTTACCGGGAGAAGGATCCTTTCCTGGCTGACCGGGCCTATTTCTTCCCGTATACCCTGGACAGGGAAAAAATGGAGGCTGCCGCCGCCCTGGTTCCGCAATATGCCGATTTCACCTCTTTTGCCAAACGAAACAGCCAGGCAAAGACCTTTCTTTGTTCCGTCAGGGAGAGCAGCTGGCAGGAGGAGAATGGGTGTCTGGTTTACCGGGTAAAGGCTAACCGATTCCTGCGGGGAATGGTACGTGGATTGGTAGGAACCATGCTGCAGGTGGGTAGGGGAAAGATAGGGGTGGAGGACTTTGCCGCTATCCTTCGTCATAAAGACAATCAGCTGGCCGATTTTTCTGCTCCGGGGCATGGGCTGTTCCTTTTTCGTGTATACTTTCCAGTTAGTTTATCGATAGCCCGGCCATTGTGAAGCCTTCGGCCCGGAAAAGCATGCAAACAGGCAGCAGTATACGTTATAAGTATTTGCTGTGCTGAGGCGGGGCCGGCGGGAAGGGAGAGAAAGCATTTTTCTTTTTTTATAAGCTGCAAACCCTTTACAGCAAAGCGTTTCACGGTATGTTAACAAAAATGATTTAAAAAAGATTTGGCGGCGATCTACAACTGCTTATCTTTGCAACCCGATTTGAAATAAAGGCCTGGTGAAAGAGAGAAGAGAAAGAGGAAAAGTGAAGAAGCAGGTGAGAGAGGAAAGGGTAGCAGGGAGTGAAAAAGGTAGCGGTAAGATCGGGATTAGTTCTTTGCAGGCGGCACATCAAATGGAGTAAACGAGAAGAAGGGAAGGAGAGAAGGATCCTGAAAAAAAGAAGGATAAAAATTTGGTGGTAAGAATACTCGTCGTATCTTTGCCGTCCGCATAAAAAAACGGATAAGTTCTTCGAAATACGATCGGTTGTTTTTCAAGAAAGAAATTACTGAAAAATAGCAGAAAGTTTTTGATGATTTAATAAAGGCTCTTACCTTTGCATCCCCTTTCGAACGCAGGTTCAAAAAGCGGGTGACTTGAAAGAGTCGAAAGATCTTTGAAAGAATGGAAACAACAGCGCGTAAATCAAGTATTTACGGTAAGGTTTATCAGCGAAAAAAATAAACGATAGAGACTGTCAGATTTCGAGAGAGATTACGATAGTCAGTATCAAAACTCATT
>DASYBV010000040.1:0-7830 GCA_036500545.1 Puia sp.
CTGGGGGAAGGATATCTCGCATATCGCCATTACCAGCCAGGGGGCGGGGCTGCGCTCTTTTATCGAGACAAAGATAAAGGGAAGCTTCTCTGCGTATGGAGGATTTGAATATAACTACCAGGAGATCATCTATTCTATTCGCCAGATCAGCAATTTGGATTACTGGACGAAGAGCGGGCTGATCGGGGTGACGAAGCAGTATCATATCAGTAATAAGGTGAAGGGGGAGCTGCAGCTGCTTTGGGATTTTTTGAGCTACCAGCAGGTGCCGAAGACGCAGCCGATTTTGTTTAGGGTGGGGTATGTATTGCCCTAATATGGCAGAATATTGAAATCATCTGCCAAAGGTGCTCAGGTATAAAATATATCATAAAAGTATTTTATCAATATGATCAAAACTGTAAAATTCATTCTGATATTTTTTCTCCTTTCCATACAAAGGACAGGCACGGCCCAATCTTTGTCCGGTGGTGGCCAACCCAGCGTCGATATTACCAATCTTATACCTAAAAGTCCGCAAGCCGATCAGTTGGTTCGGGTCAACGAGATTACGGTCAACATGGCCCGCGGCGTACCCAATATTTCGTTTACTTTGTATACTGCTTCGGTAGGCAGTTTGCAGATACCCATCACTATTAGCTATGACGCCAGCGGTATCAAATTTGACGACGTTCCATCATCTGTAGGTTTGAAATGGACGCTTCAGGCCGGTGGCGAAATATCCAGGAGTATCAATGGCAGACCTGACGAGACGGATTATTTTCAAAATGCCTATAAGTACTCTTACGATTATTTTTCGACCTGGAATCTATACACGGATTCGGTGCAGACCTTCTTTTCAGAAGTTGCCACTAATAGCAAGGATCTATCACAGGATGAATACTCGTACAATTATCTTGACAAATCCGGCTATTTTTATTTCCGGAACGATAAACTATGGGATCTTGAAGCTCCCTTTACTACACGTATCGAAACAGACACGCCGTTCTCGCTGAATAACATCCGGATTACGGATGATAAGGGCAATAAGGCTTTTTTCGCAGGAGGACAGGATGTAACCCAGGTCTTCTATGGCGGCAGTTATGCAACGCCGAATATCCCTCCTTCGGGTATAACGGCGTGGAAGATAAGCAAACTACAAACGTATACCAATGAGTTGGCAACGTTCGATTACGATACAGCTGATTATTCCACCTATAAAACTGTTGAACAATCTTATACTTCCAGGGTAGCGTATGACCCAGATCTAAGCGGGACTCCTTGTAATTGCGGCACTTCCAGCATTTCTGAAAATGATCTTTCAGCAAGCTATGGCCTTTCCCTTGTCAAGGATATTTATACTCCTAACGAAAGAGTTCAATTTTACTATCATACAGATCCGACCCTGGGCGTTTATACGCGCCAATTGGATTCGATCGTGGTGACTGATAATGTCAGGAATGCCAGAATAAAGAAAATTTGGTTTAAGTATGGGAAATATGCAACGGTTAATTATCTAAGGCTTGACGCGGTGTGGGATTTCAGCAGCAGCGGTGACAGTTTACTTATAGCCGGTTTTCACTATAATTCGGACGGATTAATAGCAATGTCTTCTTTTTCAAGAGACGTATTTGGTTATAACAATAGTTCTACCAATCCAACGCTTCTTTCCCCAGATGATCCTTCCTATCCTCTATTTAAGGGGGACAGAGATATAAATCCATTCACTGTTGCGAGCGGTACGCTCGATAGCATTTCGTATCCGACCGGTGGAAAAGCGGCTTTTTACTATAGCCCGAACCGCGATGGCGACGCGTATGGACCCGGCGCGAGGGTGGATTCGATCGCCTATTTTAATTTGGATAATACGGTGGCTTCCAAAACAACCTATACGTATGGCGGCGCCGGCGGAAATATTAGCTTTATTAATGGACCGGTCAATAATATAATGCCGAATAATGATAACAGCATGTGTCCGGCAAAAACCTTTCGATCTGAATTGTTTAACGGGTCAAGTTTTCCCATTCCTTTTTTTTATACCAATGTCGAGGTGAGGAAGATTGGCGCCGGAGCCGATAAGCCGGAATTAAGCAAGGAGTATTATACTGGAGAGGAGAATGGCTATAACAGGACGTTAAAATTCCCTATTGCCGAAAAAGTTTATTTCAGGAACAATGATCTCAGCGATACGCTTCGGATTGAAAGATATACATATACTCCATACGCTGGTAACGGAATTGATTCGATGAATGTGGATTGGTTAAGGCCCGGGTTTTCGTTTTTGGCACCAGAAGCCTACTATCTTGACGGCATTTTAAACGAAAATTTAGACTGCGGAGTAATTTATGAAACTCCGACAGTATATGGGCCGCTGGAGCCGAGGAAAACGTTGCTACTTACGGTACAAACCACAGAATTCGATGCAATTAATTCGTCGCTTAAATTAAACGTGAGCGAAAATAGCAGCTATAATGGAAATTGGCAAAAGACTGGGGATGCCAAGACAAACAGCAAGGGCTTGTTGGATTCTACCGTCTATAATTATCTATATACGAATGCAGGTACTTTAAACAGTGCCGTAGTCGGCGGCAATTTATATGGGCTGGTGAATAAAACACTCAATTATACCACTGGAAATTTGTTGCTGGAAAATACACGAACGAATTATTCCCTGACCAATGGGCTGGTATTGCCGGATTCTGTTTTAACTCAAAAATATCAGTTTCCAGAGACAATACAGGGAATCATTACAGGATACGATGCGAATAGCCGTGTCAGCGAAATCAATAAAAAGGCAGGTTTTTATTCCTGTTTATTGCGTGATTATGACAATCAACTTGTTACTGCCTCCATCAGCAATGCAAGGATCAGCGATATTGCCTATACTTCGTTTGAAGCGGATGGAACGGGTACATGGACAATCGGGAGTTCCTTGCGAAATGCAATAGGGATAACGGGAGATAGTTCCTATAATCTCAGCAGCGATATCTCTAGGTCCGGTCTCAACAGCTCCACTACCTATATCGTCTCTTATTGGACGGAAAATAATTCTTCTTTTAGCATTTCGGGTACTATTTCCGGATATCCGATAAAGGGGAAGACCGTTTCTTTTAATAATCATAGCTGGACTTTGTATATACACAAGGTAACCGGCGAGACGACTGTTTCCATCGGCGGCAGCGGTCTCATCGATGAACTGCGGCTCTATCCTGCTACCGCACAGATGACGACCTATACTTATAGTCCATTGATAGGTTTGACCAGTCAATGTGATCCTAATAACCGGATAGTTTACTATGAGTATGATGGTTTTCAACGACTTATACGCATTCGGGATCAGGATTATAATATCCTGAAATCGTTGGAATATCAATACCAGGCTTCGGGTGGCTGTGGTGGCAACTGTTTCAGCATCGCCATGCAGACCTTTGCCGGGACCAATACCCTGAGCTATCCGGTGGGCGTGTTCAACGTACATGGCGACCTGTTGGATACGGCATCGACGCCGGCCCGTTATATCAGTCTCTGGAATGCAGACACGGCCGATGCGCGGATCGGGACCCTGGCGGCGGGTAAGGATTCGATGCATTTCAATATCACGCTGAATAGTGGTCAGACCATGCCGGCCGGCGTTACCGGGTGCCGGTATTATCAGTACGACCTGGCCTGGACCAATTTGGATGCGGTTCGGAATGGAAATGGTGTCTATGTGGATTTCGGGGATGGATCACACATGCCGCTGGGTAAAACCCCCGTGGACACTCCCAGGAGCATCGCCGCCAACACCTCTCTTGTTTATTTACATGATCGGTTCAATAATCTTATCTATATAGAACATAGTTATCCGGATACCAACCTCAAGACCATCACCTTTTATCACAATGACGCGCAGGAGGATCCTTTTCTTGACGATCTAAATTCCCCGGCGACCAGTCTGACAAAGGTGAAGAATTTTCGGGGCAATATACCCCAGCGGGATAGCCTATTGGGAGGGTCCTGTTATCAACAGGCCAGTGCATCCAGCGTTGCCGGGATCACCAATTGGAACACCATCACTACGATTAATGAGTTCAGGACCAATGTTGGCGATGGGGTGAATGCCTGGGAACATATCGGATATGCCCAGGACTTTATGCAAAATAAACTCGGATTGGAAGGTATCTTAATTGGCGCCGGCCTTTATGGAGATGCGATCCTGGATACCAGTTTTAAATTGAGTCGTTTAAAGAGTGACTGGAACACTTATTTTCCCAAACTCCGTTTATTGGATTTTGGAGAAGACCACTGGAACCATGAAGACCTTTCCGGGCTTACTCATTTAGAACAGTTTTTTCTCGCAGCCAGCAACCAAAATCATTCGAATGATCGGACGGGCAACCCGATCGTCCCGGTCCCAAGTTCCGAAATAGACACTATTATTAACCAGATTGCCGCCGGAGCGGGACAAAATGTCAGCAATGGTCTTATTGGCATCGCAAGCGGTGGTACCGTCCGTACGATGGCCAGCGATACAGCCGTCACCTTCCTGAAAAGTAAAGGATGGGTCATTACCATAGATGGAATAAATCAATAAAAGAACAACACCTATAGCATACGCCCTAAATAGTTATAATATGAAAAGAGCACTTTGGATGTTTTTACTGATCGGCGGCTTCCAAGCTGCACAGGCCCAGACGGCCAGCTTCAATTTTTCGGAAGCCGCGCAATCGGTCAGCGGATGGACCAATGTCTTTGGGAACCCTGCTACAGGGGTAAGAACCGCAACGGCATCGTCGGGAATCACCATCACGTCTGTATCGACGAGTAACTGGGTGCCTTATACCAGTGGCGATGCAGCCAGTGACGGAGGAGGGGAAACAACGGGCAGCTCTTTCTTTTTTCCGGCCGCGGTTATATTAAACCATTGGTTCCAGTACAGTGATTTCCTGGCCAACTACAATGCGTTGATGCCCCAGTTGCAGATCGGCGGTCTTTCGATTGACAGCGTCTATACGATTAAAATGACCGGAAGCTATAGCGCGGCCATTCCTCCGTTTAATTTAAACCCGGTTCGGTATACCGTTGCCGGCGCCACGGTTTACGGATATGTAGACGTGGATTGTGAGTTTAATACGGCTAACGGGGCCATCTTTACCAATATTGCTCCCGATGGCAGCGGGAATATCAAGATCTATGTCAACACCTATGGTGGGTCCAATGTGGCCAGTATTTGCGGGCTGCAGGTCATCGCGGGGCACACTGCCACGGTCAATCCTACGGTAACGATCACGCACCCTGCCAATAATACTATCATACCGGAAGATGGGGTGACGACGATAACCGCTACCGCCACTGAAACCGGCGGATCGATCGCCAGAGTGGAGTTTTATGCCGATACGGTAAAGATAGGCGTAGACTCTACCGCACCCTATACTCTTAACTGGTCCAGCCCTGATCCGGGGACCTACACGCTAAAAGCAAGGGCGATCGATGGGGTGGGGAATGCCACTACCGCGACCGTAACCGTCCAGGTGGAATCCCTCAACTATTTCTGGTCGACGACGGGCAATATCGCCACGGGCGGCGATAGCAGCTTTGTTGGGACCGTAGACAGCAACCGGCTGGCCTTCCGGACAAAGAACATCGAGCGGCTGAGCATCCTGCCGACGGGTAATATCGGGATCGGCACCCTTACGCCGAGCGCCCAATTCCATACGACGGGATCGGTCCGGCTGGCGGGGCTGACAAATGACAGTACCCGTAACCGGGTGCTGGTCAGCGACACCAGTGGAAATCTCTTTTACCGAAACGTTTCCAGTCTCTCCAACCGCTGGCTGTATGCGGCCGGAACGGTCTATGACAGTGTGGACAATATCGGGATCGGTACGAGCAATACGCAGGGCTATAAGCTGGCGGTCAATGGAACGGCCATCTTTACCAAGGTGCGGGTCAAGACGGCGGGGACCTGGCCGGACTATGTGTTCAAGAAGGGGTTTGTGCTGCCGGATCTGACGGAGCTGGAGCGATATGTTGCGACGTATAAACACTTGCCGGGGATCGTCACCGAAGGTGAGGTGCTAAAGGATGGGATCGATGTAGGCGCCCATGCAGCGGCCGTGTTGCAGAAGGTGGAAGAGTTGACACTTTATCTCATTGAGGAGAATAAAAAATTGAAAGAGCAGAATGCGCGGCTGGAACAGCAACAGCAGGAGATCGACGAGCTTAAGAAACTGATCCGGAAGGAAAAATAAACCCCATCAATACCATTGATGTATGCAGTATACTGTGATCCATAAATTATTCCCGGCCGTTTTGCTGATGCTGGTTTTGCCCGCAGCCGGCTGGGCCCAGTCCTTGTCCAACAAGCCCGCCGCCACTACGCAGGTACCGGCCCCGGACAGTACGGTGGCGACTACACCGTCAGGTTATACCGTGAGTGGAGTCTCTCCGCTGGTCAACTATGTTCGGGAGCGCGATGCCATGGGAAGGATAATGGACACCATTCTTTTTGCCAGTGCGGGCTATGTGGATGTCAAGGAGACGACCCATTACTTTGATGGACTAGGGCGGCCGCTGCAAACCGTCAACCGGCAGATCACTCCCGGCAACAGTCCGATGGATATGGTCACGCCGGTGGTCTATGATCCCTTTGGTCGGGAGGTATACAAATACCTGCCTTATGTGGCGTCTACGGGGAATACGGCCGATGGGGGGTTTAAGCAGGACCCCTTTACCGATCAGAAGAATTTCTATCAGAATATCTATCCTGCCGAGCAACCCGCCTATTCGGGGGAGCAGGTGTATTACGGGCAGACGAATTATGAGGCTTCTGCGCTTAATCGGGTAGTAAAGACACTTGCGCCAGGTAATAGCTGGGCGGGTAGTGGTAATGGCGTATCGATGCAATACCTGGTGAATAGCAGTCTCGACAGTGTGTCGATCTGGAACATCGCGGCCGATACGCTAACCTATGCCAACAACGATATCGCCACCAATATTCCTTCATCCGCCGGTTATTATGCCGCCGGTCAATTGTACAAAAATGTAACTATTGATGAGCAAGGGCATGCCGTGGTGGAATACAAGGACAAGGACGGGCTGGTGATCCTGAAAAAAGTGCAGGTGGGGGACGTGGCTACGGATTATTCCGGCTACAATGGCTGGCTTAGTACCTATTATGTGTATGATAACTTGAATCAATTGCGTTTTGTCCTGTCGCCAAAGGCCGTAACCATCGCCTATGGTAATAGTTGGAATCTATCCACCGACACCACCACCATCAACGAGCTTTGTTTCCGCTATGAATATGATAACCGCATGCGGATGCTGGCAAAAAAGGTGCCGGGTGCAGGCTGGGTCTATATGGTGTATGATCAGCGGGACCGGCTGGCCTATTCGCAGGATGTCAATATGCGGGGGCGGAGCCAATGGATGGCTACTTTGTATGATGGGCAGAACCGGCCGGTTGCTACGGGTATGATCACTTATTCGGGTACACAAAGTGGGTTACAGCAATATTTGGATGAGAATGAAGGAAGCGGTGATCTGGGAGGAAGTTCTTTGTCCGTTTCCGGCACTGTCCCTGCCGCTCTTCCTCAGAGCCTTGATCTGAACAGTCTGGAGAATGGTGACCAGCAGGCCCTGAACCTGATCACCTTGGACAATGGTTTTGATACGCCCGATACCGTGAATTTTACCGCCGAGATCGTGCCTTCTTCCAATATGGGGGTCCCCTTTACGAATACGATACAAGTGGTAGGCAATGCCCAACCCTCAGGGAGTAATTTTATCGGGTTGACGATGACCTTTTATGATGAGTACAGCAATACGCCCGACAAACAATATACGACTACCTATAACAGCCTGTTGGAT